>NZ_AOGX02000016.1 GCF_000332475.2 Leptospira yanagawae serovar Saopaulo str. Sao Paulo = ATCC 700523 | reverse complement strand
ACGCCTCTAGTAGCTACGTTCGGTCGGGATAACCGCTGAAAGCATATAAGTGGGAAGCCCACCTGAAGATAAGATCTCCCTGAAGAGTCCAGGCAGACGACCTGGTTGATAGGTCACAGGTGTAAGTTCAGTAATGGATTCAGCCAAGTGATACTAATCGCTCGATCGGCTTGACCATATTACAATATACACGTGTTAACGTGTATGTAGAAATTGAAGCGTTGTTTGTTAACTTACATGTCGTATACAAATGTTGGGAGAAGCTCTGAACGAAAGTTTGGGGCTTTTTTTATGTATGGAACAAAATCAGTAAATTCAATCAGTAACCCAAGTCAGAATGCGTTTCTGAAGGAGGCGGAGCAGGATTGCGGAGCTCGCCAGTCTGAACAGGAGGTTCAGCTGGCAGGAGTCAGGAAAGCATTCTGCTGCTCAGCTGATTTTTTTATGCCATAAAAAATAGGAGGCAAAAATCGCAGATAAGGGGAGGATCATAAATAGAAGTCTCGGATCGAAAGGACCTGCCATGAGTGCGGAATAAATGGCGCCGACGATATCGAAAACAAGACCGGCATAGGCCCATTCCTTTAGTCGTCTCAGGTTAGGCAAAACGATACCAATACATCCTGCAATCTTAGCCGCACCCAAAAAAGGCAACAAGTAAGAGGGGTAACCTAGCTGTTCGAATACTTCAAGCCAATCCTTGGTTTGCATTATATTCATCACAGATCCTGGTAATAAAAAAAATAAGACAAGCCCAGTGGCGATCCAATAATAGATATTGATTCTTTTCATGTGTTCAACCTTTTTCATTCAAAATCTGTCCTAGTAGAATCAAACGACTTTTCAAAACAACTCTTTTGCGGGGGTTTACTTGCGTTCTTGAGGTTTTATGAACACGAAGAATTGAAATTGATCCGTATGATCCCGAACTTATATCAAGAATTCTATCTTTAGATTCAATTCGGATAGTACCTAGTGCGTGAAGCAAAATGCCAGACTGAACGCTTTGTCCAGCTGGCAGTCGTTAGTAAGGAATTCTATTAAGTAGGTTTAGTGGCTAGATATAGAACCATAGTTATATGGTGCAATGTGCAATGAATTTGAGAAAACTCACCTTTATTAAGAGAATATAATTTCAAAATTTATGGGTTCTATTTTTTTATTTTATTTACAGAGAAAATAAATAAAATCCCCTTATTCGAATTAGGAGAACAAAAATGAAAAAAATATTCCTTCTTGGAATTATCGTTTTTCTGTCAAATTGTGTCACTGCAGGAAAGGTTGGATACGTAGTTCCAGCAGAAAACGATTCAGCAGAATTGTCGGACACAGTATTGGCTGAGAAATGTGGAACAATTATCTTAGGTATCTATGATGATGTAGTGAGTGATGCTAGAGCAAAAGGTAATGTTAAAAATCAAAACGTTGGTTTACAATGGAATTCTGATTTTGCATCCGCTTGTGCCCAAATTAGAAAGTTGAAATAAAAGGAAATATATGAATATGAAATGGTTGTCATTATTTGCAATTGCATTTTTGGTGAATTGCTCTTATAAAGTTGGTAATTTTAAAGAATTTTCTTTAGATGCCCCTTCCAATTTAGAGGTTGTTGGATCTGGAACAGTGGAAGGAAGTGAATGTGGGTTTGCTCCATTCAATAATACTTGGTATAACCAAAGTATTGCGGAAGCATCTCGTGATGCATTACGTAAAGCTCCCGGTGCGACTGGATTAAAAGATGTTACGATCACTGGAAAACATGGTGTTTATATCTTTTTGAACTGCGTTTATGTCGAAGGAACTCCAGTAGTCGAAAAAGCAGCAGCGAAGAAAAAATAATTTTCTTTTTGCCGCATTCCAAAGGCCTTACATCGAAAGATGTAGGGCTTTTTTTATACCTATGGATAATGAAGATGGCAAGAAGAAGTCGAGTGAGGTATATCTCTTTTCATACTGTAATCAAAACATTGTATAACCATTCACTTCTCAGATTTCTTTGCTTTCTGGACTTTCTACCCACAATGCATGGACAGTATCAAAATATTCTTTTACATTATGTATCTTACCTTGGTGTAAAGTAAATAGAAAATGATATTGGTTGTTATAATGTTTCCCGGTAGACTTTCGTATTCCATGTGATTCGGCAACGAGGCTAACTCGTTCGTCTTCTCCTGTCATTTCCTTAAGAGTGAACTGGAAGTTTTCAAATGCTCTAAAGATCATCTTAAATCCAAAGGTTATTTTTTTAAAGTCGTAATCACCGGAAACGGGTATGCTCCCAACTATCCACCAATGCAGGTCATCGTCTAATAATTCGAATGCTTCCTTCAATTTTCGTTCATTCAGGAATCTAAAAAAATCGAAAATAGTCTTTTTGTTTTCATATACATTCATATGGAATTCCTTCGGATTCAATATTTCCAAAATCAGCTTCGAAATAATGAACCAATTGGTATACTTTAAATAATAAGAACACTTTCTTCGATCAAAACGATAAATTAAAATATAGCAACCACCTTTTTAAATTTGGTGCCGAGTAAAACTACTCTCTGTTCTGTTGATTCATTTTCTTGTAAGAAAATTTGATTTTCAGACAAGAAAATGAGTGTGCTAAAAGGAATATCCCGATAGTGCTCATTCTAATCGTTGCGGTATACTGATCCATTCTTCTCCAAATCCAAAATTTACAGACAAACAACTTCATACACGGTAATTGGCTTTGATTTTCCTTTGACGATGACTTGGTCAATCTCTCGAATGAGGAAGCCGTCCTCATCCGAAAATTTACCCTCTAACTGTTTGAATGTGGCTTCTGAAATTAAGATGGAGCATTGGTAATGTTTGGTTAGACCTTCGATTCTGGAAGCTAAGTTCACATTATCTCCGATGACAGTATAATCCAACCTTCGGTCGGAACCTATATTGCCAACAATGGCTTCTCCTGTATGAATCCCAATTCCTACTTGTAGTTTGTCTTCAGGATTTGCCATAACTTCGTTTATTGATTCTATTTCACGAATCATAGCAACAGCTGATTTAACAGCACGAAGCGCATCGTCATCACGTTTGAATGGTGCACCAAAAATAGTCATGATTGCATCACCGATAAATTTATCGATGGTTCCATTGAATTTAAAGATCACTTCCGTCATGCGAGACAAATAATGGTTTAAAAAATGGACAACTTCCTCTGCAGACCTTTGTTCTGAAAATTTTGTAAATGATCGAATATCAGAAAAAAGGATGGTAACTTCTTTGTTTTCTCCACCTGGTTCTAGTTGTGCTTTATTCTTGTAAAACTCACTAACAAGTTGAGAGGGGAGATACCGTTCCATCATTTGTTTTGCATTCGCTTCCTTAACCATCTCGATATTGGAAACTGTTGTCAGATACCCCATACCAAGCATCATGGCTAGTCCAAACATCATGGGAATCAAATCAAACGGATAACCATCTTCTAATCCAATAGAAACCACAAGGAAATAAACGAATGCCAAAATAGCTCCGTAAATTGTTCCGGCTTTTGAATGTCTCAAAAGATTGAATTGGAAAACAAACATAGCACTTGTCATTGCGATAAAATAGATGAGTCCATTCCCTTTCAGAATCGTTGGGTCAAGAAAAATCATAAGCCCAATGATGAAATAGTCTAAGGTGATCGTGAAAAATTTTAAATACGGCTTATAAGGAAAATAAAATAAAAAAACTAAAACAAGAGTGGCAAAAATTAAAAATAAAATATCCAGTCCAACAGTGATCAAACTTGTTGGGACAATTGTATATTGGAACCATCCAAAATAGGACAAACTATCTAATGTGGAAGTGACAGAGAATAATGCAAATCGAACAAAAGCGACTGTTTTTTCGTTTTTCATCTCCCTTGCAATTAAGATTTCATCAACTAATGAAAGTTTCATGTATCAAACCATTAAAAATTAAAGTTGGGATTCCGAATGAATATTTAAAAATGACGATTTGATTTTTTAAAAAGTCCGGAATCTATCCGTCATGATAAGATGTGAGTTGATTAGAAGGCGACTCTATTTTGGAACTTTGTGTGTAAGTTTTGAGTCGTTATGGTAAACAATTGGTCCGCGTTAGGGATAAGGAGGGCTTGGTCACCTGCCATCGTTAGATGGCGGGGGACGGGAGCGTTAAGCGCACCCCGGAGTAGCCCGACCCTTTGTCAAAACTTGTTTTCAACGAAAGAATTGGGAACGCCCGTAAGGGAATCCCTTACAACTTTTGTACGATTTTAGCGAAGGTTAATCTTCAAGTTTACTCGCCATGATTTCTTGGATCACTTTTTTGATGTTCTCAGGGAGTTGCGATTTGAGAGCTGCTGCTTGTTTCCCTGGTGCTGTGACTTCGATCATGGTATTTGCATTTTTGGAGCACTCAACTGGACAAGATCCTTTCTGAACAACTGATCCTAATTCGTACCCCGTTCTGCTCCCTAAATAGTTTCCAAGTCGATCGCCGTTTACTTCTCGGAAACGAACGGTTACCTTTGTTGTTTGCGTCCAGGATTGTTGTTTCAGATTTTCTGAAGTAAATTCTTGTTCGTTACTTAGGTTAATGTTTGTTGCAGTAATGAATTCGATACCGATCTTTGCTCCTGTTTTACCAAAATCATATGTGTAAATTGTGGTTCCTAAGATTTCTTGTGGGGTTGATTTAGGTTCCACAATTTTAACTGATGGAAGTTCTTTCTGGGCCAACTGTTTGAAGTTTGTGAATAGTTCATCAAACTCTGTAATGTTTTTTGATGATTTATTCATGTTTCCTTTGTAATTGAGAACAGGTTTTGATTCGACAAGGTTGACAAAGACTGCAACAGGTTCTTTTTTTTCGATCGATGCTTTTACCGGATACAAACTGCTAGCACAGTTGTAGGTGGTGGCGACGAGAAAGGAAACGAGACAAAGTAGTTTCGTTTGGTGTTTGAATCGATTGGTTGGTTGGGTTTTGGCATTCATAAATTTATTTCCTAAATAGTTTTGGGAAGGATAGGATACAAGGTGAACACAAAATAATCGTCTGGAATCAGGAATTCAGACTCTTTTTGTATTCAGTGGGAGTTTTTCCGACAATTTTTTGGAAGGATTCGTAGAACGCAGACTTGGTATTGAAGCCAACGGCAAAAGCAACTGTGAGGATGTTTTTGGATGGGTCTTCTTTTAGGATTTTGCAGGCTTCCTCAATTCGGTATTTGCTTAACAGTTGGGTAAAACTCACACCAAGTTTTTCGTTGAGTAAAGCAGATGTTTGGTCAGAGCGAATGCCGAGGATTGTGGACAGCCGGTTTACATTCAAATCCTCATCACAAAATAATTTTTCTTCAGAGAGGATGTGGTTGATTTGGTAAATCAAATCTTCTTGGTTGAGGCTTGCAATCCTTTGGTTTCGGCTATTTTGTTTGGATTCTCTTTCAACTTTGACTATGGATTCTTCTTTTGGTTTCATCAACCTATCCACGATTGCAAATTGGAATAATAACATTTCTGCCATTGTTCCCAGTTGGATGGCATGTCGAAAAATGATCGAATCAGATAAGATTCCTAACGCATAAAAATTAAAACACAAAATTGAAATTAACAATATGGTCCAAGCCAAAACATAAAAACGTGCGATCTCGAGTTTTTTGAGTAAAAGATAAATCCCTGAACCGAATAACGTGAGGGAAGTGATGATCCCAAGGATATGTACAATGGGATCGTTCCAAATCGAACGAATGAATAAACTGAAAACAGCGTTGGTAAGGATCAAATAAATTAAAATCCGAATCCATTGGTAAACAACAGGAATTCTTTTTTGTAGTACCAAAAATCGAATTGAAAATAGGGCCACACTGACGAGCGCAATGGATCCAAAAAAAACCATGGATTGGTCATTCCATTTTCCAGCGTTTGGCCATAGGAAAATTTTTGCATACCCAGTGAAGGACAATTGGTACAAAAAGGAAGTGAATACATAAAGCATATAGTATAAAAAACTCGAATTACGAGTTAATCCAAAGAGGACAGCATTGAGGATGAAAACGATTAGGATGATTCCAAAGTAAATGAAAAATAAATCCCTCACTCCAAATACTTCAGATAGGATGGTTTCTTCATCATAGATTTCTGGAGATATAAAGAGATTGGAGAGAGAGTTGTATAAGATAAAAAATTCTTTGTTTTGTTTGATAGAGTTTACGTTTAATGAAAATAAGGGATATGGATGTTGGCTGAAGATGGATTTTCGTTTTGGATGGATGTCTCCATCTTGCATGCCAATGAGTTTTCCTCCTTCCCATTGGAAGACAGTGATGGAATCCACATAAGCTACCGGGTTTTCTAAGTAAAGTGCATTCTGTTCCCACATATTTGTTTCGCCGAGGTAGCTTACCCGCACCAAAACGTTTTGGTGTTCGAATCCCAATGCCAATGATCCATGGAACGGTTTCCATTCCATGGAATGTAGGTTGGAAAGATAATTTGATTCCCTAGTTTTGAGTATGTGGTATTCGGTTCGCCAGAGTTCGGGTGAAAGTTTCTCGGCACCAATTGTAGTATTGAATGTTAGAATCAATACAATTGAGAATATTAAATATTTAAAATGTTCAAAGATTCGTTCCATTGGCGGCAGACGGCTTATCATAAACCATGGGGCTTAGAAATGGCGAATCTATTTTTGAGTCAAAATGGCAAAAAAGGAAAAAATCTTATCTCATATCCCGCGGTGATCGTGAAATTTGTTGGCTTCTGAGGATTACCGAAGATCGATTCCGAACTGACGAAAGAGTCCGATCGCTTCAAAAAATACTTCAGAAGATTGTTGTTTGAGAATTTTGAGCAAAAGGAAAAGGGCCCGTTCGGAACTTGTTGTATCCTTATACGCAATGTAAAATGCAACCAATGACAAAGGAGAAATGAACCCTCTTTGACCCTTGTGGTTTCGTTTCCAATCGTTCCAAAACGGAGAGCGACTTTGGCGAATTCGTTCCAAGAGGAAACGAAATAGAAATGGGAGAACTTCCTTTTTGTGAAGGGATTTCCAAATCGTGGAAACAGTTTGCCATTGGATCCTTTGTTGGAAGGAAAAGATGTTTTGGAGATTTGGCATATTGAAATCAAATTCGTTAGTTGTGAATCATTGATTGCATCATAAATGCTCCATGAAGTTTAGAATTGGTGTAATTCTGAAACAAGTTGGAAAAAAAGGAAAAAGAAAAGGATACAAAATCATCGAGTATCTCAATGCCTTTTCCCTTTTTTGAATTGAATGGTTTACTGATTTAAATATGGTTTTGCATCTTCCATAAATTGAGTAGATATAGCATTGAATACTTCTTCTTCAGAGGAAGTGAAGAGGTTTACCCAAATGACTGGTAAAGCAAACATCCACAAAAATACAGATCTTCTTGGAGAATAATTGAAGTCTTTGATTTTTTGTCCATCTTTGTACAAAGTGTACGTAACATCATACCCATCATTGTGGCTCCAAGCAGGTAGGAATGTGACCGTTGCGATGGAGATGTATCCAAAAATTAAGGCAGGTGCGGAAACAGGAGCCCATTGGGTTGTCACCTTACAATAGATTCCTTTGGGAGGAATGATTTTTGGATCCGTAATCTCTTCGGCTTCACTGAAATTGGAGCTTGCCGTATTTTTGAAATATGTTTTGAGAGCAGCATATCCACCAAATTCAAGGATTGGAAACGGAGTTAGGTGGTAGTATAATTTGTTTTTGGAAACTCCAGTAGGTTTTGATGTCGCTTCGATCTGTGGGTAATCCCTGTAAGTTGTGATACAAGATGCGAAGGTAATTAAAAATAAAAGTAAGAAGTGGATTAACTTCATCTAGAAACCTCTGTTATCGTTTTGCACTAGGTTCTTCTTTCAGAGAAATCATACAAGTGTTTTCATGGATTCCTTGGGGAAGAGATGTGAAAATAGCGATTTATGAATTTGGTTCAGAAATTATTTATTACCTTTTCAAAATAAAGTGAGTTGCTCCATCGAATTCAAAATTAGAATCGGATCAAAATGAACCAAAGAATCCTAAAAGCCAATGGAAAAGAAGAAGTCATTCAGTTTTTAGAAGAATTGAAACAATCTTCTTTTTTCCCAACTCTCGCATTCATCTTTGTAATCGATAAATCATTGTCCTTTGATTTAGTGGCACCGTTTTATGAGGAAGCTGTCGAGGTATTCGCTACGTGTTCCGCCGAGGTCATTTATAATGATTCGAAATCCGAATTTGCTTTGGTTGCACTTGTCCTTGCGATTCCAAGATCCTATTTTTCCTTGGTTCATTACCCAGCTGATTCGGATTCCTTTTCATTGGGTAAACAGATTGCCAAAGATGCAAAAAATCAATTCCTAAAACCTGCCTTACTTATGTTAGTTGCATTTAAGGATTTGAGTTTTGAACCTGAAAAGATGATTGAGGGGATTTTGGATTTTGATTCTGGATTAAAGATATTTGGAGGGATCGCAAGTAGTTTTGGGAATGTAGAAAATCCGCCATTTTATACAAAGTATGGATTAGAAACACATGGAGTTTGTGTATTAACTTTTGATGAAGAAAAAATTCAAATTCATGGTTTGGCTGTTAGCGGCTGGCAAGAACTTGGAACACCAAAAAAAGTAACAAAATCAATTGGTCGAAAGGTATATGAAATTGAAGGGGAACCCGCGACAGATTTTTATGCAAAGTATTTTGGATTTAATACAGAAAACTTAGGGATTCGGAAAAATCATATCGATCCTGATCTCTTGGCAGCAAGCGAGTTTCCGCTATTAATTCGCAAAGAAGATGGATCGGAAGTGTTACGAGTTGCCATACAAATGGATTCAAAAGAAAAATCCGTATCATACGGAGGTGATATACCAGAAGGATCCCTTGTTCGATTTTGTTCACCGAATACAATGGAAACCATCCAACATTCCTACCAAGAAATGTTTTCCTTTCGATCTGATTTGCAAGAATTGTATCCCGATTTTATTTTGATGTTCAATTGTGCGGTTCGTTCAAGGTCTCTAGGACCGTACATGAATATGGAATTAAATGCCATTCATAAACTTTGGAACAGAAATGTGATTGGTTTTAGTTCTTGGGGTGAAATAGGGAATTCTTTGCACAGCAAATGTGGACTTCATAATACTGTGATATCAATTGTTGCGATTCGTAACGTAGAAGATAGTAATAGAAAAAATAATGAGTTAATAGAGGAAGATCCAAGGACGATCCAATTCGAACCTACAACAGAAGTATTAACAATGGAAGAGATGAAACGAGAGATTGATCAATTGCGTAGAGATAAACGAATCCTTGGTCATTTTTTGAGATTGACTTCTGATGATTTGGAACAGGAGGAAGTTAAGTCCAGTAAGTTATTGTTAAATATTTTACCAAAAGAAACGGCATCAAGGTTAAGATCAGGTGAAGTGAATATTTCAGAAAGAGTTCCTTCTGCCTCAGTTTTATTTGCTGACCTAGTTGGATTTACAAGTTTTGCTTCAAAGATAGATCCAGAAAAACTTGTAACCATTTTAAATCAAATATTTACAAGTTTTGATGACCTAACACTGAAATATGGAGTTGAAAAAATCAAAACCATCGGTGATGCCTATATGGTTGCATCTGGTGTGCCAAATCATTTGTTTGATCATGCGGATAGATGCATTCAATTAGGAAAAGAAATGATATCCTTTATGAAAGAATTTTCAAAAAAAGAAAACCTTCCTTTAAAAATAAGGATTGGTATCAATTCTGGTGAAGTGACAGCTGGTGTGATTGGTAAACATAAATTCACTTATGATCTTTGGGGCGATACTGTCAATGTAGCACAGAGAATGGAAGCCAATGGATTTCCTAATTGTGACCTGCTCCCCAAAAACTGCACCGATATTTAAGTTAGTTTTCTCCGATATTAAGGAGAGAGCATTATGGCAAGAAAGAAGATAGAAGAAAGCGAGATTTTTCGGATATTAAAGGAAGCAGAAACAGGTATTCCAATCAAGGAACTTTCACGAAAATACGGAATCACTGAACAAACATTTTATCGCTGGCGTAACAAGTATGGAGGAATGGAGCTTAGCGAAATCAAGAAGATGAAGGCACTCGAGCAGGAAAATTCAAATCTCAAAAGATTGGTAGCTGACATGGCTCTCGAAATCCAAGCAATTAAGAATGTTTTGGGAAAAAAGTTTTGAGCAGATCAACGAAGGAGAGAGCAGTTGATCTGCTAGTTGAAGAGGGACTTTCTCTAAACAGAAGCCTAGATGTTGTTCTTCTTCCTAAATCAAGTTATTATTATCAGCCGAAAGCTATTGATGAAGAGACAATGAACGAAATTCGAAGACTTGCTTTTCGATGGAAACGGGAAGGCTATCGACGAATTTACCGAAGGTTAAGAAGGTCGGGTAGGACAATCAATCATAAGAAAGTATATCGACTATATTGCTTAGAAGGGCTTAAAATAAGGACAAAACCGAAGCGAAAGAAAAGAAATGCATCATCACAGCAACTACCATTGCCTAAGAATTCAAACGAAGTTTGGTCAATGGACTTTGTTTTCGAACGGACGATTGATGGAAGAAAGCAAAGAATTTTAACAGGTATTGATCATTTAACAAGAGAGAATACCATACTTCAGGCAGAGTTTACTTTTTCGTCAGAAAAGTTGATCAGATATTTAAACACCCTCGAAAGACTTCCAAGAGCATTTGTTTTGGATAATGGAACAGAATTTACATCCAAAGACTTCCAGAAATGGGCAGAAGATAAGGGGATAGAAATTCACTTTATTGAAAAAGGAAAACCAACACAAAATGCATTTATAGAAAGTTTCAATGGTAAACTTAGAGATGAGTGTTTGAATCTACACTACTTTAAAAATCAAAGAGAGTTAACCGATGCTTTGCGAATTTTCCAAAAGGAATACAACGACGAGCGTCTTCACTCTTCATTGAATTACTTGACTCCTTCAGAGTTTAAGCGATCTTATGGTTGAAATGTTTAGAGAAAACTAACTTATCCATTGGTACTGAAAATGGGGGCAGGTCAATTGCATTCAAATCTCTAAGTTTACCTATGATTTGATTTCCGAGAAACAAAACTTTGTTCCCAATTGGATTGAAGCAAAAGGTCTTGGTAAAATAGAGGCATTTCTCCTGGATTTGATCTAATTGCATTTGTATGGAATGGAATGGCTCCTTTTGATCGATAGAAGGAAAAGGAACCAAATTGAGTGTTATTTACTTTTTGGACGATTTGGAAAATAAATAGAATACAAAGATGATCACAAGGATGGAATCAAATACTAATGCTGGACCTGATTTTGTAAGATAAGATTGTCCATAAATTAAATTCAAAACAACAAATGTAGTTTTGCTGATGGATGCAACAACTAACACTAAATTCCGATTCACTTCATTATAAGCTCCGTAAATCATCATGCCACCCACTAATGCAATGAGGAGACCCCAGTTTCTAACGATAATATTTGCAAGATTTCCATCGATTGAATCACCAAAAGTCAAAGTAAGGCCAAGTGTTGGATGGAGTGCGGAAAGGATCATGGAACAAGTAATGATACCAGAGACTAACATGATCCATTTTATATTCGAAAAAATCATTTTCATAAAATACCTCGAGCTAACAAGAGCATATGATATTAATTATGCGAGAAAATTTTTCCAATTCTGATATAAATCGATACTGAATTGTGAACTTCAATTTTGAGTGTTCTTCTTTGCGACCAATCGGTTTGCCATTTTGAAAGGGAACTATCGATTTTTCTTAGCATTTTTTAGGTAAGTGACAATTTCATTTGTCTCAGGGTAGTCGTAATAGGTATTGATAAAATCGAAAATTGAAATTCCATCATTGTCTTTTGTATTGATATCGGCTCCGTTCAGAACCAAAGTTTTCACCAATTCCAAGTTAAGTGTCCTTTGCTCTATTAGTATTCTTAAAATTGATTTTCCTGAAAGGTCTTTTGCATTTACATTCGCACCATTTTTGATGAGGTAACGTATGTTATCCAAATTGGGATTGTCTTTGGTTGCCAAATGCATTAAGGCAGTGTATTGGTATTTGTCTGTTGCATTGATGTTTGCACCATGGTTGATAAACAGTTGGATGAGTTTGAGGTTGTTTGGTTGGAGGTTACATGTTAAAATAAGAAATGAAGTACCTTGTTTCGTTGATTTGACATCCAATCCGTAAGTTATCATCAATTGGATTAAGTCCGATTGGTTATTGGCAATGGCAGAATGTACGAGGGGTTTTCCATTGGCATTCCAAATATTTACATCCGCTTTATTTTGGATGAGAAACTTCGCGATATTAATTTTGTTTTGGTCGACAGCATAAAAAAGAGCCGTTTCACCTTTTTTGTCTTTGGATTCCAAGTTCACAGATTGGGATGTGAGTTTTTTTACTAAATCTAAATCAGAACTTAAAACGGCTTTATGCAATTCAGGTAAGGAGTTATGTTCACTGTATTGGGCCATTCCATTTTTAATTTCTTTATATCCGTTTCGCACGGCGTCCAGTATAAGCACTGGCGATAAGATAATATAATGGTACCATTCTAATTTAATCATATCTTTGCTCTGACCCATTAACAATTGGGGAAAAGAAAATAGGAGTAATATAACAAATGTTTGTTTAATTTTTCTACCCCAAAGATAGAAATATTTTCTTTCCTTCCTAATCATCTTAAAACATTGGTTGAAAGAGGGATTTTACTTTCGCTTTGATCGACAAAATGATTTGTGATAAAAAAGTACCTAAAATAAACACAATGAAGCTAAATAAAAGTTTTTGGATCGGGTTTACCCAAATTTCAGAAAAGGTATTGATCATTGCAAATTCAGGTTGTGTAGGCGAATAGTACAAGGGAACGGATTGGCCAATCGAGTATTCGTCTCCCACTTCACCAAAAATTCGCCCATGGATTTCATGAATCTCACCATCCACTTGGTAATGGATGATGGGCCTTTGGATGTATTTACTTGTTCCATACCGTTTTCCACTCGTTTGGTTGGTGGATTGAAATTCTTTATAGGAAGAAACAACTTTCCCGAATGTTTTTTTTCCAGTCTGAATGGTGATGACTTTGTCTATGATGATTAAACTTGCAGAAACAAATAGATAAACAGCAAACAACTGTAAAAGGCGAGAAACAATTTTGATTTTCATTAAGGACTCATTATGAGTGTTTGGAATTTACTTCTTTCAATCAAAAAAATAATTCCCAGATTTAAAATTACTTGTGAGAACCAGATTTTTTCGGTATCCTTTATTTGTGCCAGTGATCTTCCTACTACTTTTGCTTTACACCTGTGGTGGTTCTCCCAACGAAGTGTATTATTTACCAGAAATTTTACCAACTGAAGAAGCAATTAAAGAAACTTTATCTTCCGATTCCCAATTAGCTCTGTTACATGAAAAAGCAAAATCGAAACATCAATCTTTAGAAGAATGGAAGGAATCCGAAAGATCATTCGTGACGGAGAAAGACATCAATGTGTATTGGCCCATTGAAAAAAAGAAATTATTTGCTCCGATCCAAGATACCGATGCCATTGACCGCTTACGTGATTCGATTCGAATTAGAATTGTGTGGAGTCGGATGTTCCACCAAACAGGAATCCAGTTAAAACCAAAACCGATTCCCCTATCCAGAGATACTTTCCTCTCCAAATTAAATGTGGAATTCTCACCTAAGTTTGGTGATCAAAAAGCAAAATGGGTGATTGTGGAATGGAGTGATTACCTTTGTGGGTTTTGTCGCAAAACCTTCCCCCATACAAAACAACTTTTAACCAAATACAAATCCCAAATCCATTACATTCACAAAGATTTTCCTTTAGATGGGGAAACTGATCAAAGTTTGTTACCCCTTTCCGTATCCCATTGCCTTTGGGAAAAAGATCCCAATCGGTTTC
Source organism: Leptospira yanagawae serovar Saopaulo str. Sao Paulo = ATCC 700523 (assembly GCF_000332475.2). GTDB lineage: Bacteria > Spirochaetota > Leptospiria > Leptospirales > Leptospiraceae > Leptospira_A > Leptospira_A yanagawae. The sequence goes on along the minus strand of NZ_AOGX02000016.1, from coordinate 191,196 downwards.
TGGACCATATGGAATTCTTGTATTCTCATGCGAATCAATTGGTGAAAGGTGAAAATATGAATTTTGAAAATTGGAACTATGTTTCTGAATGCGAAAGACTATCGACTCATACACGTTACTTAAACAGAGTGAAGTCTGATTGGAAAGAAGCAAAGAAATTTGGAATTCATTCCGTTCCAACGTTTTGGGTCAACGGGCGTTGGGTGGTAGGAGCCCTCAATGCAGAGTCATGGGAACGAGTTTTAAAAGAGACGAGTCTATAAAAAATTTCTTGCCTTTTTATGAACAAACTGTTCTTTGATACCACCATTTTCTAAAGGACTCTTTATGAAAACGAAATCAAACTTTTTGTACCTTTTGATCCTTATGGCAGGATTCTCTGTCAATTGTGGGAAAAAACTCCATTTTTCAATGGTGACATCTACCTCGATGGAAAATGGGCTCCCCTTTCTTTTGTTATACGGAAAGGAATGGAAAGCAGAACCTGGTGCTGAATTTGTTAAATTGCATTTTTATGCCGACAGCGCTTTTCCTTTAACGCAAGTTTCCATTGAATCTTGTGATGGAAAATTTAAGGATCGAATCGCCGCTTATGTCAACTTTGATGAAGTGTATGCGAGTACGGATGTCGAAAAATCCAATTCTGAGATCAGTTTTGATCCTGTTGTCCAAGCAAGATCCGTCACCTTGAATTTCCAAAGGAATCAAAACATTTGCCTGAAATCGGTGAAGTTTTACGATGAGAAAAAAAAGGCATATAGAACGTTTGGACCTGAAATCATTTCAGGTAAGGTGACTGCTTCCGAAACTGCATCACCGGAACCAACGTATTCTGTGATGAACTTGTTCGATTCTAAATATGAAAATGGATATTCCTCAGTGAAAGGAGGAGTTGGTGTCACATTAAATTTTGCTTTTGAAGATACACAAAAAATTTCAGTGCTTAAAATTTGGAATGGATACCAAAGATCGGATGTCCATTGCATCAAAAATGGAAGGGTGAAATCGTTTTTAATCACCGGAGATGACGGCTACTCTGCTAAAATCAAAGTAGAAGATACAATGGGTGCCCAAGAGATCTCTCTACCCACACCATTCAAAGGAAAAAATTTATCCATGAAGGTAGAGGAAATCTATCCTGGTTACCAGGAGGAAGGGATCGTCTTATCGGAGTTACGTTTTGGTCATGATGGTGATTGGATTGTGATGGATACACTTCCCAAATCAAAAGATACGGCACAAAAAAACTTTGAATCGTTTACAAAAGCTTCTTTGCGTATGGTATTAAACCGAGGTTTGACAGGTAGGGAAGTATTTGCCGTGAGTGGAGACGAACCCATTTCCGATGAGCCTGCTGGATCGGAAAACCAAGTTCCCATAGAGGAAAACATGGATGCACCAAGTTATTCTGATTGGACCATTCGTTTGCGTTCGGATGGAACATTATTTTTAGAAGGCTCAACTTCTAGAACCAATTACGATGTGGGTGAAGAAAGTTCGAATCGATTTTACGGATTAGGCAATTACGAAGTGAAAAAAATTGAACCTGGAAAAATCCATCTTCGGATCTTTGGATTTTTAAGAAAACAAACCTTTACAAACTTTTTGGATTATGGCGGAGGAGATTGTAATGGCTGTGGTAGGGACTGTAATATAGTGAAAAATCCCGATCCAAACAATACAGAAAAAATTTTCCAAGAGTTTGTCACCTTACAAGTCAAAGGGAAACAGTTTTACTTACTCAATTCCAAAAAAACTCAAAATTTAGATTTTTCTACATTAGAATTGAATTTGGAGTGATGAAAATTGAGAAACGAGAACCAACTGTATCGAATTCTTCCCATTTTCTCTTTTTTCATTTGTTTCAGTTTCCTTTTTTGTGGAGAAAAGGAAACCGCGACCAACCATCATGTTGTTAATTCTGCAACAAATCCGAAACCAAGTAACCAGGTAAAGGTGGTAGTGAAGTGGGAATATACTTCCTTACCACTTACAATGGAAATACGAGAACCAAGTGGTGCCCAAAGTTTAACTTTATGGACTACTGGTTCTATCCCCGAAGGCAAACGCACTCCATTTGGAGAGCTTATCCCAGATAGCCAAATTGTTTTAAAACCAGGTTCAAAAAAACAATTTGTACTTGTGATGAAAAATCCTACTAACGATCCAGTTTATTTTTTTGCCGCACCACATTCTGCGTTGCCTGTAGAACATAGTTTTGGTTTTAAATTCAAATGTTTATGTGTGAACCATGCATTTTCTGTTCCGCCCAAAGAAACATGGTATCGTGTGGTGGAGATCCGATTGTCATCTGATTATTTGGGAGACCATTTGAATCTGACCCATAATTTGATCGGTATCACCAAAGAACGGATGTTACAGTTTGAGAAAAATGCAACAAAATCCATCCCAACCGAAATGGATTAATGTTTTGAATTGAATTCATTCTGAAAATTAAAGTAGATGATCAAATAAAGTAGGTTGGTTTGGTACCCCTTTTCTTATCCAAAACTTTTCGCATTTTTTCCAATACATAAAAAAAGAAGGAAAATACCCTTTCGCTTCCGGAAAAATCCAATCCCTCTCTTCTTGGAACCCCACATATTCTTTGTTTGTTGGATGTTCTTTGAAGAAGATTTTTGGATTTTGATCCTTTACATATTTAAAAATTGTATCCCATTCACCCCATAAAAATTTTATACTTGGTATATTTTTAGAGAGTTCATAAATAAACTCTAATGTTTTTGGTGAAGAAGGAAATTCTTGGTAGAAATGAGGTCGCATGAGAAATATCCGATTGCAATTAAGATCTTTTTTCCAATGTGGGTCCAATTGGTAAAAGTCATATATGCAAATTGGTAGATTTTGATCTAATCCCAATCCTTCATATGTATCAGTAAATATAGTTTCGATTTTTTTGTCTTCAAACTGTTTTTTCTTCTCATAAAACCATTGTTTTGTGGATTGAAATGCTAATGAAAGGTCAAAATCTGAAAGCTCCAATAATTCTTTTGGAATTTCTTTTGTATTCATCAGATCTTCATAACTATGATCTAAAAAAGTATTGTGATCGTCTGTTTTGAGATACCGATTGATGTTTTCTTGGTTGGCAATGTATTTTTTAGAACTAAAGGAACCAGAAACCCATTGCCAACTACAAGTATTACTCGCCAAGTCGGCATCTAACAAATGGTAATACATCCACTGAGAAGGTTGTTTCCAATAGGCACCACCAAAATTACAAACTATGGAAGCGATGTACATCCGCACATGGTTGTGTAAATATCCATTTTCATAAAAATCCAATAATTCTCTGTCGATCCCAGGGATTCCCGTCCCTAGTGAACTTTTTAATATGGCTTTTGGGGTTTTTCTGTGTAGCACATTGGGCTGAGGGTGTTTTAAATCTTGAAATAACAGATCTCCTTTGTTTCTCCACACTTCCTGAAAATAATCTCTCCAAGTGAGTTCTTGTACAAATTTTGTAATTTGGTACGGTTTGAAACCTAAGTTGGAAACAAAATCAAACACCTGTTTTGTAGAAATAAATCCACGCGCAATATAAGGTGACAGTAACGAAACTGCACCATCGATGTAATTACGAGAACTTCCATAAAGGATGGGATTGACTGAATGCAATCTAACTTCGATGGATTTGAGGTCTGTAGGGAAGGTGACTTTCAATGGATTTCTAAATACATAAACGATTTGGACAATTCCATTCGTTAGACCAAAATCCGAGTGTTCACATCTAAATTTATTGACAATTTATGGGATTTTTTGGAAAATCAAAAGTCATTTCCAAAGGTTTTAGATTAGATGAAACAGATACAACAAACACATGTTAAGATATTAATTTTGATTCCGATTTTCCTTTTTTATGGATCATTGGGAGCGATCTCCTATTATGACAATGGCGAAACCTTAACTGTGATGGCAGAAAAGGGTTTGAATTTGAGAGACAAACCTTCGACGAATGGAAAAAAAGTAACACAAATTCCATTAAGTGCGCAAGTGAAAGTCCTTTCAAAAAAAGAAACGAAAACAGAAACCATCGAAGGAATCAAAGGATATTGGATCGAAGTGAGTTTTCAAAAATCAAAAGGTTATGTTTTTGATGGTTTCTTGAGTCGCCTTCCTTCCCCTCCCAAACCATGTAAAAGTTTAAAAGATTACCTCACTAAAACGTACGGATCAAGTAAACTCGAAACGATTTCTATGGGTGATTACGAAGGTAAGTCTGCCTATCGCTACAAACAATCAATCTTGTACATGACAGAAGGTGGGGATACATTTGATTTATATTTTCCTGAGATTTCAATGGAAGAAATGTATTTGATTGGAAAACTTTGTAAAGAATTTACGGGAAATACTTTCACATTAGATGAATCCAATGCATTCACAGCTCCTTCCAAAAATAAACCTGAGTTAATGATTCGTATTTATCAGGATGAAAATGGTGTGACAATCCTTAGAAAAGATTTATAATTGCAAAAGTAAAATTCCATTGCCATCCTTTTGAAAGGAAATCAAATCTGTTTTGAGGACAAAATGAAACTGATCAAAAAAATTATTTTATTCGTCGTTGTCATTGGTGTGTTTGGGGTATCCTTTTATGCCTATATGGGTGGATTCCGTGAAGTCGAAGTGAAGGAAACAAACTTTGGAACAGTCGAAATTTTTATCTACACTCACAAAGGCCCTTACAAAAATTTAAATGAAAGTTGGGATCAATTTCAAAAAGAATGGGAATCCATAGGCCTAACTGAGTGTAATAGTCTTGCGATTTATTTGGATGGACCAGAGACTCCAGAAGATAAATTGAGATCTGTTTTGGGATGTCGCATGGATGGACTCTCCGATGTTCAAATCAAATCGATCAAATCAAAACTAAAAACATTTCTGATCCCTGAGATGAAGTGTATCACTGCCACCTTTCCGTTTAAAAACTTTTTATCCTATTTCATTGCTCCAACAAAGGTATATCCGAAATTTCAAAAAACTCTTTCAGAATCGTCAGCCAAAACATCTGTCGCAATTGAAGTTTATGGAGGATCGTCAAATTTTGTAGATCATATAGATTTTTTTATGCCAATAGAAGTGAGTCGTGAGGTATTCGCACCTTTGGAATCACTTTTTTAAACAAATTAGGGAATGATCATACTCCACTGTCCGATTTTTGATTCGAACAGTGGAATGTTGTTGGAATTCGTTTTATCACTCTCCTTGGCCCAACGAATAACCTGGAACTCCATCGAACTCATATAAATTTTCTGTTTTGATGAAGTCATAACCTTTTGCTTCTAAAATTGTAAGCACTGCTGTAATGTCTTTGTGTTGGATTTTTCCACCAGTTGGAGATACAAACCGGCATCGGAAATGGTCTGTTAAAAATGTTTCCTTTTGACCTTTGGGATAAACTTTTACTCCACGGTTAGTGATCATTTTTAAATGTAAAAATTGTTCTGCAATTGATTCTATGTTTTTACCTAATACATCTGGGTTTCGATTATTTGGAATATCTAAAAAGACATCCACACCCACAAGTTCCTTTTTTTCCTTTTGATTGGATAAACTTAATTGAAATGACTTAGGTTTCACGAGTTCACTTGCAGTTAAAACATTTGGATCTTTGCCGAGTCGATCAATGATGGCATCCGCATATTCTTTGGTTCCTACTAGAATTGTATTTTTCTCATTTTGATAGATATCGGTTGTCCGGTATCCGTCTTCTAACGTTTTTAATACGGCATTCCGAATCAATTTTGCTTTTCCTGGTTTTCCTAAGTGGGTTAACATCATCACGGTTGCTTTGATCACTGCAGTTGGATTGGCAATGTTTTTCCCAGCGATATCAGGAGCACTTCCATGAACTGCTTCAAACATTGAGACCATATCCCCAATGTTAGCTGATCCACACATCCCTACAGAACCAGTGACTTCTGCAGCAATATCCGAAAGAATATCGCCATAAAGATTGGGAGCAAGGATTACATCAAATTTTTGTGGTCGATTTGCAAGTAATGCTGCACCAATATCAATGATCATACTTTCCGCTTCAATCTCCGGGTATTCTTTTGCGATGGTCAAAAAAATATTAGCAAACATTCCATCAGTAATTTTCATGATATTATCTTTCACCATACAAGTGATCTTTTTTCTTCCATTGGACCTAGCAAATTCAAACGCATAACGAACAATTTTTTCAGTCCCTGGCACCGTAATCAATTTTAAACATTGAGTGACTTCTCTTGTTTGGCGGTGTTCAATCCCGGCATATGTGTCTTCTTCGTTTTCACGTATGATGACAATATCTGTACCAGAATGATTTGTTTTTATGAAAGGATCATATGTTTTTGCTGGCCTAACGTTTGCATACAATCCTAAAGTTTTTCGAATGGTAACGTTTAAACTTTTGTAACCTTTACCTCTTGGTGTTGTGATTGGACCTTTGAGAATGGTTGGATATTGGCGAATGGTATCCCAAGCATTTTCACCAATGCCAGAAAGTATTCCGGATAAATAAACGGAAGAACCAGCTTCAATTTTTTCAAATTGAATGCCTGACTTTGCATAATCTAAAATACGAATTGTTTGACCAATGATCTCTGGCCCAATTCCATCTCCTTCGATAAGGGTGACAACGACATCATCTTTCTCGTCCGTATTCAATTGGTTTGGATTTTCCAATGTTTTTGTTAGCATTTTCGACTCCTGGTATGTAGAATAATACGTGAATTTTAATTCGTATATTAGACCCAGTGGAATCATTTTGGGTATAAATTTTTTTTTATTTTTCCCCCGATTTCCATCGCCATTGGAAACAAATGGAAATCTTGGATTCAATACATTATTTACTTTCTGTTGTTTCGTTTTTGATAGAGAGTAAAATTCCAAGGACATGGCTGATGATTGCCAACGGTACAAAAAATAATGGGATCAAAGTCATTGGAAAATAACCAACGATTGCATTGGATGGATAAACATCATACAATTGGAATGGGTAAGGTGCTGATAAAACACCGACACTCAATGTGTGTATTAATCCAAGTAAAGCAACAACATTCCAAACCAAAATCCAATTTGCATTGATGAATTTATATCGGAATAATAAATAAATCATTGGAGCTGAGATGGGAACAAGGATATCAAAATTGTTTCCTGTGAATGTCATAATTGAAGGTTGAATTCCAGTAAATACGTTGATGAAGATGATTGATTCTGGTATGAAACGCCAAACTTGGAATAAGACCAGGTTTTCTTTTCCAAAATATTTGATTAATTCATAAAGAGGAGACCGTAGGATCATATAAAGGCTAATTAGAGTAATAGAGAAGCTAAGTAGAGGCATTCTAGGTGGGAACTTAAAAGTTTCTAAAAATCCAATATAGGAAAGGAACAAACAAAATACAAAATAGAATGTAATTTTTATCCAAATCTTTTTGATTTCATTCATCTCATTTGGGAATTGATTTTTGCCATTTCTGAATCCTATCCAAGTGATGAATAGGTAAAGGAAAAGGGAAGAAACAATTGTGATCAATTGGTTAAAACATGGAATGTGGATTGTGATTGTATTCATAAACATAAGTCTATCGTATTCCAATATTTTAGGAATATGCGACTTGTCATGGTTTGTATGAATTCACATGACAAATGTCATGAATTTAAGAATTTGAGATTGTTTTAGACAAAAAATAAAGAAACCTTTGGAACTTATCTCCAGTTGTGTTTGGTGATTCACTGTCAATCGTTTTAGAATACATACTACTTAGGTGGTTTCTAAATGTACCATCTGAAATATCTAAATAAAAACGAATCTGTTTTTTCGAAAATCCTCTGATCATCATTTGGGCTATTTCAATTTCTTTTTTTGTCAGTTGGTATGAATTCAGTTTGGATATAATTTGAGAGGCATTCGTATTTTCTTGAAATGCATTTCCTCCAATCAATCCTTCATGACTTTTAAAATCAAAACCAATTGATTTAGAATTGAATTTTTGGATCAATTGAAACAAAAAATAAAAAAACACCATTCCAATGATAAATGAAATGAAATACTGGATTGATGGATTGGAATTCAATGTCCATTGGAGGAAAATGAAACATAAAATGGTGGTACCAAACATGGATAAAAATTCTGTAAAATAATGGAACTTATGTTGATTCCAGTTTTTCGTTAATAAAATAGAAAAAATTGTACTGATGATTGTATCAATCGCCATACCAAATGGAAAAATGGCAACACCATACAATGCTAAAAAATTAAAAGCGAATCCAATCCACCAAACAAGGAGTAAATATGAGAAAATCGAGAAATCTTTTTCAATTACCTCTATAGGGCGAACTAATAAATAAAGTGAAATGAAAAATGGTAAGAAGAAACCTATACCAATTAATATTTTTGCTCGAAGCTGTAAAATTGGCCAATAACCCCAATCATAATGAATCCAACCTACAATGAGAAAAGATTGGTCCAAAATATAATCGATATTGATGAGAAGAAGATAAATGAGAGTAATGATAAGTGTTACTTTGATCAGTATTGTGGACTGACTTCTTCCGGAAAGTTTATGACTCATTTTGAGAAATAAATAGGGAATACAAAAGATAACACATCGAAACAAGTGAAAAGCCAAATACGCTTCTTTTTCAGTTTCAGATTTGAAGACTCCGATTAAAAATAAGTTTCCTAAGATCAAAGTAATTGATATCCACCGTAAAGAAACGAAAATCGGATATTTGATTTTTGCAGATGAAATGAATACAGAGAGATTAGAGACTAGTGCCGCAAAACTTAATAATATTGGAATTTGCAATTCTCCGATCATCAAATTTCTCTCCTAAAACTAAATTCTCGTTTTTGATTATGTATCCTAAAGGTAATCCAATCCAAAGGACTTAAAAAAGATTCTAGCTTGAAGTTCCTTGCCCTTTTATAAAAATAACCTAGTTGTATGTTTTTGATTTAGGTTTGTTATGAAAACAAAAAATAACAACCGAATTTAAAACATCATTTTAGACTTGGTGGTTTTTATGCCTAAGATTGTAGATCATCAGCAGTATCGAGTTGAGTTATTATCTAAATCGCTACCCATTTTTGTTTCAAAAGGTGTGGCTTCTGTTTCCATGCGAGAACTTTCAAAAGAATTGGGTGTTTCCACTGGAACACTTTATCATTACTTCCCTACAAAAGAAGCATTATTTACTTCTATGGTCAAACACTTAGTCTCCTCTGATGCCGAAGCGATACTGAAACTCTCTGAAGAAAGTACAAGTATCATTGACATTATGAATTTTGTGGCGGGGAAAGAAGGTCATTTTTTGAATTTGATGTTACTCGCTGTGGATGTGAAACGACAACTTTCCGATTCAACGGAATTAATCCAACTTGTTGATGAATCTTTTTCAGCATATGAATCTGCTTTAAACCGATTTTTTCCAAAGGAAACCGATGGCAAAGGAGGTAAGGCATTTTTATCTTTTTTTGTCGGAGTGTTGTTTTTGAAGTCCAAAGGGGATGAAGATACTTCTTGGATCGAATTGTTTGAAGGTTTGAAATACCTTGGAGATCTTTTCTCTGATAGTGGTAAGAATTCAGCTTCATCAAATTTGTAAAATGCATATATATTCGTAACACTTATGTTCCCATCGCATTGGATCCTTTTTGCTACTATACCATTTACATATGCTCTGATTGGATGGGTCACAAATTGGTTGGCATTAAAAATGACTTTTTATCCAATTCAATTTATTGGTTATCCCCCGTATCTTGGTTGGCAGGGGATAATTCCAAGAAAAGCAAATAAAATAGCACAAAACTTTGTCGAGGTGATCACTGAGAAATTATTGGATGTAAAGGAAATTGCAAAAAAAATAGATGATGCAACCGTTGAAAAAAAATTATCAGATGCACTCGAGCCAACGATTCACAAGGCCACAATCGAATTTGCAAATTCTATTGATCCTGAGTTATGGAACAAAATTCCGAAAAATCTACAAATTGACATCATAAATAAAATTAAAAAAGAAAGTGGAGTGATCATAAAAAAAATCACACGAGAAATTCAAGAAGACAATCATTCAAAATTGGATATTAAAAATCTTGTATTTGAAAAACTGACTGGTGAAAATACAAAAACGATTGTCGATATGTTCCAAAGTGTAGGTGGACCGGAATTTAAATTCATCGAAAGATCAGGACTTTATTTTGGATTTATATTAGGTTTCATCCAGTTATTGATTTGGATTCATTTTCCCGTTGCATGGACTTTGCCTCTGCAAGGAGTTCTTGTTGGGTATGTGACAAATTTTTTGGCAATTCAAATGATCTTTCGTCCTCTTGAACCAAAAAAGTATTTCGGTATTTTCGAATACCAAGGTTTATTTTTGAAACGAAAAGAATCTGTTTCATTAGCTTTCGCTAAAATTGTTTCAGAACAAATTCTTAGCTCAAAAAATATTTTAGAAGAATTGTTGTCTGGAAAAGCTGCAGAGATTTTACTTTTGGACATCCAAAAAGAAATATTAATTCAAATTGATAGAATCACAACGTTTGCAAAACCTCTGATTGCGGTAACGGGTAAATGGTCTACTTATGAAACATCGAAACTTGAAATTTCGAAGACGATTACAGACGCTACCATTCTACAAGCCAAAGGATTAGATGATTATCTACAGTCTTGTATGGCTTTGGAAACAATCATCACAACTAAAATGAATGGAATGTCTTTAAAAGATTTTGAATCGATATTACGTTCGGCATTCCAAGAAGATGAATTACTTTTGATACTAATAGGAGCTGCATTAGGTGCTTTTGTGGGGTTTTTGCAGTTGGTTTTGGTATCGTTATAAATTATAAAAATGTAGTGATTCCAAATCCAATGTGGAGGGCTTTACCACCATAACTAAAGTTTGGGTTTTCTGATGATGGCTCACGTTTTACAATTTCTCTTGAACTCCAAGACTGGTAGTCTATGACCAAATCTAATAGAACTGCTTTTTTTAGCCCAGTCAGATAAGAAGATGATTGGTCTGTGATTGTATAACTCATTCCTAAAGTATAAATGTTTCGATCAAAATCCAGTAAATTTGCTCTTCCACTTACATCACCGATCGCACTCGGCCTTCTTGCATAACCCATTCTGAAACTCGTATCAGGCCTAAAGAGATATTCAAAACCCAATCTTAAATTTGTGGTATCTTTTACTTCTGGGTTTTGATTGTAAGTAGACTTCGTTCTAGATAACTTGTATTCACTCCACTTTTCCAAGTTCACATCAAAAGCAAAACGGTAACGATCTTTTAGAAGATATGAGATTCCTGTTGTATACACTTTTGGTTGGTATAAATCAAGTAATGCTAGATCTAAATCCAATTGGATACCGAGTAATGTTGTTTGTGCCCTCGTTGTCACTGGGTCTACGGATAAAAAACTTTCCCTTCGGTAAGATAATCCAAAATCAAATTGGTTCCAATGAAATTGTATTCCATAGATGGGATTGATGATTGGTTTCATTTGTAAGATGACTTGTTGGTCAGGCGTGGATTCTTCTTTCGCAATGGGAACATTTTTTAATAAAATTGAACCACCACCTTTTACAAATGCATTAAAGCCAATACCAATAAACATATGATCTTTCCAAACTTCATAAGCAAGCCCACCCATGATGTTTGGCCTTTCATTGGCAGAACCTGATTGGATAGGTCTTGGAACATTAGGATTTTGATCGTTGATGGTTACAATATTACCAGTGGCAGGACTTACGATATGGAGTCCAAACCTAAGTTTATTGTTCATATTGTAAATTTCATTTAAACTAAACGTAAGTCCAAACGTGAGATGATGGTCTTTTGTGTTCGAAAGACTTTCTTTTCTTTGTAAGTTAGTATTAATTTTTGGATCAACGTGATGGTAAGAAAAACTCACTTCGTGAAAATTAAGCCGTTCTTCCTTTGGATTTAGAGTGGAATTTTCGCGGATGATTTCCTGTTCATTTTTTCTTGCAAGTCCTGCAATATTATAAAGTGGGGCCGATGAATGGTTGACAAAAGATGATACTGCACCTGCCATCCCTGCTTGTTTGGCATATCCACCGTATACATCACCGTAGGAACCGGCATACACATAATGCCCGCTAAATAATAAGATTATGCAATAGATAGTTTTCATTATTTTTTAGAAAATATAAAATTGAAATGATCGAAAACACTAAGTTCGTTATTCCGATTGACTTGGTCCACAAACCAATAATCAGTTTGCATTGGCCTTGTTTGGGAACTTAAGAGTTGGGAAAAAAGTTGAAAGGTTTGGCTTAAGTTATAAAATAAATCTTTTTTATCTTTTGATGGATTTTGGATCATCGAACTTTTACAAAAATTTTCTAAGTCCAACCAGATTTCAGAAAACGAATATTCACTAATGGTTCGTTTGTAAAAATATTCTAAAAACGAAGACTCACCAGTTAAAGACTCCAAGATCTGAAATACCGGAATGGATTTTCCTGAAATATCTTCCAGGAGATTTGGTAAGGTTTCTGAAAGGAAAAAACTGATTCGATACCTTGGGTTTCCATTTTCATAGATAAAAATTTGCCCTAACCATTCTAAAAATCCATAAATCTCACCAGAAGTTAAATCCGCATCAGATAATATTATGAGAACAGGTTTGATTTGATTTGAGTATGAATATGGTGACTTTGCATTGAGTAGAGTAGATAAAAAACATTCAACATCATCTAAGAATGAGTAGGCGGAATGGTTCGGATTTTTCCCACGTTCTAAAACCAAACTACTAATGTAGTTTTCGATCTCATAAGAAAATTGATTTATGGAAAATTGAGAACTATCAGGATTTTCTACATCCAGTTTAAACTCATAAAATAATTGTTGTAACCCAATGATAGTTAAGTTCCGACTATCAGAATGTTTTGGATCCCCAAAATAATAGACAGTCTCTAGGATTGATTCTAATAAATGACCTTTACTCATTGAATTAAGGATCCCATCATTCCATTTCCTTTGGTTTTCAATTAGAAAGGATAAATAGGATCGAAGTTGCGCATTCGGATAATATAACGCCAGGTTTGGCATATTCGGGGAACGGATACCAAAAACACCTGAATTGCCTCGAATCCGGTATTGTCTAATCGTAATATTTCGATTAGGTGATGCAGTGTCCTCCATATCGCTTGCCGCAGTTGGATCCAAACTTTCAAAAAGAAATGGTCGGTTTAAAACTTGGATCAGATTTGTTAACAATATAAATGAATTTTTATTTTGCGATGAATCCGATGTTAGTACAGATGTATGGGCGATGGAAGCAACAATTGGCAAAAGATGATTTCTTTTTTCCCAAAGGTAAGCAAATGATTTTTCTCGAATGTTTTCTTCAGAAAAAAATCCTAATCTTTCAAAACTGGGAAATCCTGCTGATATGACCGGCGGGATTGGTCCATAAAATTCTGAAGGAGAATTGAATTTTGAAAACAAAAGTCGATACACTTGTTGAAAAGTCGTATCGTCTACAAATCCTAAGTTGCTGTTTGCACTTGCGCTGATTCCATAACCCCAAACTTCAACCAAAAAACAGGAATCACCTGCTATACTAGAAAAGTTTTGTAAGTTTCCCTGTGATTTGATATCATTTTTGATGAATGTATTTGCATGTAACCACCTTCCCGAATCAAACTCACTGCATTGCGTTTCGTTACAGTAAGGTTTTACATCAATGAGGCCTTTTAAACCGTTGGCAATGATAACAATATAAACAGCATCTTGGATTGTATCACCCAAAGCTTCCAAAGCTACTGGCACAATAATCACATAACGTTTTTGGTACATTAACCAATAAAAGTTTTTGTAAAAAGCTTCTTCGTCTGATCCAACTGCCCTTTCGTTTTCGGGAATATTTATTTCGGTTATGTGATAGTGGCTTCCATTACTCAAATCAGATTCTGGATATTCAAAGCCACCAAGTCCAACTCCTTGTACATCTCCATTTTCGGAATTACGTACTCCAATTTTATATTTTGAAGTATTCCATTCTTTTTGATAAATTAAATCATTTCCAAAGGAATCTTTATAAATACGACCATCTATAGTTTCTATCTGACCAAATGAATTTTTTCTGTTTTGATTAAAATATGGACCTTGGCCTGAATACAATATTGAACTCAAACTTGCTAGTATCCATGGTAAGGTTTTTGAATAAATAGGATCATTTGCGTTTGATAAGATGACATCGTTTTCTATACGCGATAAAACGGCTGTATTGAGGTTTACGTTTTCTACTTGTCCGTTTTTTTTCACTCGTCCAGAGATTGCTGAGTTCCAGATTGCCGCTGAGATTCCGAGGTTAGAGATAGAAGTACTACGTTTGAATGTCACCGGTGAATTATTGAGAGATGAGGATATGGGATTTGATAATTGAACAGATGTAGCATTAACTGAAGTGACTATGGTTCCGATTGGAATCCCTATTCCGAAAACAGTATCTCCATTCTGTATGGCTAAATCTGAATTTGGCAAACTGAGAACTTGTGATGCACTGTTGGCTGTCGCATTACGAACTACGATTCCCACTGATTTTAATTTTGATGATAAACTGAAAAGGGAATCACCTAACGTTATTACCCCACCAGATGATGATTCAATTTGTGGTTCAGAAGGGTCATTGGACCAGTAGTAACCGAAATCGTTTGTCACTCCAATGGTAAAAAGCAAATGTTCTAATAATGAAATTGATTCTCCTGATACATCCAATGTGCGATTTCTTCCAAACAAATCTAAACATAACATTTGGTATAAGGAATCATTTGCTTTGTTTAGTGATGAAGTGAATTGGAGTTTGTGGTAGGACTCCGCAATGTTTGCAATGTATGATTGATTTTGGTTTTTGATTAAATTTGCAGGTGTGACAATGATTTGGCGAAGGTTAATGATAAAGTCACTTAGAAAATTACGGATTTGGCCTGAGTGGCTGGGATTGGAGTAGATGGAACTGTATTTGGTACCTTGTGGGGTATAATAATCTTCAAAATTTATGAATAACTCTTTTAAACTTGTGCCACTGCTTTTGAAACCTGAACCGATGCCTGCCTGATAGAAAAAACCTTCTCCGATACCTCCAATCATTTTCGATAATGAAGAATAAAATTCGGGACTTTTAAACTGAAAAATACCTGACATAACATTTGTTAGTCCAGTTCTTGTTTCTTCATTTTGAATCAATAATTTTCCAAGTATAAGTTCCGTTTTTTTGATAAATGAGATGAAGTCTGCATCTTTCAAATTATCATTGATCCTTTGAATGGAAAGAGTGACATCAGATTCTGATTTGGTGCGTAGTAATTCTTGAAAGGTTTGATTGGATACTGGAATTAGATTTGGTAACAAATCTAATTGTGATCTTCTGATTTTATCGAAACTTGTTGAAACGGAACGAAATAAATTTGTTTTGTTTTCTCTTAAGAATTGGAACTCATCCGATACGAAACGTAATGTTTGTTTAATGGCATTTCTATCATCATTGAATACATATCCAAGATTCAAAAGTATGTTAGGTAAATTACGCCGAATTGGTTCTAAGGAAGAGTTCAGTCGAATGTTAAATTCTAATGCTTCTAATTTGGTAAGTCCACTTTTTAAAGCTGGAAATGCGTCAAATAAGGTAAAAAGTTGGATCCCGGATTGCCCGAATATTCCATCCCAAAAAAGATTTTTATCTTGGTAATTGATCTCCTCAGACTTGCAAAATGGAAGGAATTGGAAACAAAGGATTAATAACAAAATTTTAGCTTTCATAGAATTATAAATTACAATTTCCCCAAAAGGTATAATTTGATAATTTTAAGTTGATTAGAAGGTAAGGATTTGTTTCTACCACCGAACCACTTGCAGTTGAAAATTGGTTTGGATAAGGTAATGTAACAAGATCGTTGATCCTAATTCCACAGTTTGCTGCAATTTTATTTCCAGGAGCATTTGGATCTTCTTTTGTTCCGTTTGTATATGTATAGTTTGGAGTTCCATAAAGATTGTCTTTAGGCAGTGAAGCATTTTTTTTCTCTAAAGGGACGTATTCTAATACATAATTGATAACTGGGATAATTAATTTTTGTATGGTTGGTTGGAATACTTCCTTGATTCCGTCAGGATTCAATCCACTTGGATTGTCATTATTAGTATCTATTACTTCTAAACTATAAAACAAATCTAAATCGTTGTTTGGATTTCCATCGTTGAATCCAATTCTTGCCGCATCACAGTCGATTTTTCTTGATCCGATCGCAAGGTTGGAGTTTGGAATATCAATTTGATTATTATCATCACATAAATTGAATTGAACAGAAGATACTTGATAATAATCATTTTCAGTTCCATTGCAGTTGGATGGGTTTAAACCAGGGCAACCTACGCCAGATGTAAATTTACTAGCGCCAAATAGCAGTTTTGTGGATATGCCAACCTTTAATGTTGTTAATAGATACTCGTCATTTCCTTGTTTTCCATAAATTCTAAAAATTAGATCTGTCCATTCAAAATCCATCAGAGGAGACTTTGATCCATTCACCGTCATCGATTGATTTGCATTTGAAAAACGAACATTAGGTGGTAACAATGGTTCCACTTTAAAAAAGATGTCATCGGTTTTTTGGATGGTTTTAATCTGTCCTTGAGAATTTTTAAATTGAATTGAATTGCGACCAGGTGCCAAAACTTTTAAAATGGATTCGGCTTTCAGTAAGATTTGAAATATTTGAAATAAACGATCACCGTCTCCTCGAAAGGTTTTGATTTGATCTGCAAAACTTTGGTTTAGTTTTAAATTAAGAATACCGTTCCACCAAAAATGATATAAGGTTTGGTTGATTGTGTCAGAGTGAACGCCCACTAGAACTCCGGAACCTTCTGAATCATTGATTTTTCCTGTCCCTTGGTATCCATTTACGATGGAACGGCCAAGTTGGGATCTTGGTGGAGTTCCGCTATTGTAGTTTAAAAAACTATTTTCAAATCCGGAACCTAAATGTGGCATTTCAGGTTTATCGTTTAAATCATTTCGATTCATACAAACATTAGAATTTGGATCTGGTTTTTGGCATACATTGACGGAAGTAGCAGCAGTTAAGTCAATTCCATCTGCATGGATTCGATTCGTACTATCTTGTTTGAGATTAACACCAATATTAATTAAAGTTTTATTGAATGGCGTGGGTAGGTAACTGGGTAAGTTGATATCGATTCCATTTGCATTGGTATCTTTTCTCATTTGGTAAAACAAAGCATTCAAGATATTTGGAGTGACAGACTGGATTGTGTCACGGATCACACCTTGGACAACTCTCCATTGAATCCCAGGTATCACAGATTCTAATACCGCTTGTATGATACTATCGAATGTGCCTGGTTTGATGGTTCGTACATTATGAGCACAAATTGCAGAATTCCATGCTGCAACTTTAAACTCTGTTGCATTCGGATTGTTGACCCAACCTGGTTGGTTTAAAATAGTTAGGTCTATAGCGCCGTTTGCACTTGGTACATTAAAACTAGCTAATGCCTGGGCTAAATGGAAATTGATATTAGGATCATAATTTAAAAAATCTGCACTTGCATTACACCCACCACTTGGGCTCATTAAAAAATCTACATCGTAAACGGCTCCGTTTGCAAGACCACCAGCAAGTCCACCACCTGAGTGCATAAACAATCGTAAGGTTCCTTTAAGTCTTTTTCCATTAAGATTGATATTCAATTGTCCATTTTGTGTGGCTCCGGCCGAAGGAATGAGTTGGACAAGTAAGTTATCATTGGGTATCGTGTTCGTTGTATTTTCAATTGTCATGTTCGTTACATAAACATCAGATTTTCCATTGGCTAAAAAACCACCCCAAGACCAATTGATCCTGCAAAAAGGTCCAATGGATAATAAATGATTTAACTCTTTGTTAGTTCCAAAATCATTTGGATTTGATAAACATGTTTGACCAAGTGCATCCACTCCAGTTAATACTGTTCCAGTTCTTTTCGGATTTTGCATGAATGTTCTGCCAATGTTTACAGTGGTTGCCAAAACGGTCGCAGAACTTGTGTTTGAGAGTGTCCAAGTATTTCCAGTTACTTGATTTAAAAGAGTTGTGCCTGCTTGTAAACTCGGATGGTTGATATAGATTCCAGGATACAAATCATTTGAATTATCGAATATAATTTGGTTCGAACCATTTGTTAAATTTACCACCTTACCGATATCAGGTCCCGCTGTTATTTTTAGATTCGAATTTGTTTCACCAAATCCATCATTGGCTGCCCGACTGAGTATCAGTAATGGAGCGCTTGTGAATGTACTTGAATTTGGACATCCATCACCAGAAGGAATGGATCCATTCGTAACGATGGATTTAACAAATGTATTGGGTGCCAAAGATACACCGCGGAGAATTTGTCCTTCTTTGATTCCAGATAAACTATTTGGCTTTAACCTTGCACAATTGTTTTCAGTTGTACCTAAAAATTCTTGGATTGGATCACTGAATATTTTACCTCCGATGCGGAAGTTATCCGATAGTGAAGTAAAATTACCATTGGATTTAAATAGTCTTTCTAATAATCTTCCTAATACCGAGATTCCAAAATTTCCTGTTCCCATATTGACTCGTGCAGTGGAAGGATTGGGTTCATTCGGATTTGGTGATGTAGTTCCATAATGAAAACCAAAGACACGATAATACAGTTTTGCTCCTTTTTTGATTTCTACATAGTATGTATTGGCTCCATCGGTTGGCCTAAGACTCAAGTCGGAAAGTGTTGATAGATTGAGATTGGTTTGCCAAGGTATAAAGGAAGAAGTAGGTGGATGATTCAATTTTTTGATTTTAATTTCGTCCGCTTCCAAAAATTCTGATATAGTAGTTTGGATGGTGATTTCTGGAATAAGTGCTTTGTTTATAATCGCAGATTTAAAGTTAGGTGTTGGATGAATGGGTAATCCATTCTGTAACGTTGCTTGAAAGTAAAAAGCTGGTTCTGTGAAAAATTCTGTAATTAGTTTTTGACCTAAACAATTACTTTCATCGATTCTCCTCACACATTGGATTGTATGATTAGATCCAAATAATCTTGCGTCTGGCAATACGATATAATAACGGGTATTTGGTTCTAAAACTTCTAATGGATCCAAAACTAATTGTCGGTGTGAATTCCAATAACAATTACCAATGATAGATTGATTTTCATCATTTGGATTTTTTGTAATTTTGAGTAAACTCCCTCCATAAGGATTTGTTCCAGGAAACCCATTTTCACTTGGGTGATTATGGCAAATTGTATCTTTATCCATTGAATGAGAAAATTCAATTGTAATGGAATCAGATCTAGAAACTACCGAATAGGGTTTCATTACGATTGCACTGGCGTTTGAAGATCCAATCCCGCGGAGTTCCAGAAGTTTTTCTGGTTGATTAGGATCATCTGAAACAATCCGTAAACTTCCTGATTTACTGCCTGAATTTGTGGGTTCAAATTTTATTTCAAACTCGACAAATTGATTGGGAGAAAGGATCAAACTTTGTGAACCGTTATAAGAACCTAAACTAATCAATTGAAATTGATTTGTTTGAGAAGTAATTTCTGTTGATACAATGGTAACTGAATCATTGCCCACATTTTTTAATTTAACTAATTTATTTTCAGAAGTTCCTATTTGTTTTTCAGCAAAGTGAAATATGGATGCATTGGAATATTCATTTCCATCAATTTCTAGTTTTAATGTTCTTAATAAAGTTTGACTTCCACCTGGTGCGGATACAAAACTTAAATCCAAGTTAGGTGGCAAGTTGGGAATTTGACCTATATTTGAACCAATCACTACATCACTTGGATTTGGAGGTGTAATGTTATTAAAATCAGAGGTTTGGCCTACATTTGAATTTTGAGTCGAATTGTTTGTAAAAAATGATTCCAATAAATTTTGAAATGAATTTTTTTCCTTTTGGCCACCAACACATGAAATTACGAAAAGAATACAAATAAAAATGATCTTTTTCATAACCGGCAACTTCCTGTGAAAAGTATATTTTGTACTTTTGTATGTAAAATTAGAAATGATTCATTTGTATTTCCTGGAATTGGCAATGTTTCTAAATCATATAAATCCAGTCCACAAGCACGTAATTTAGGAAGAGGTATATCGCGTGTTATATTGTTGATAAGAGGAATGATCAATGATTTGACTAATGGATTGACAATCTCTTTTATCCCTGATGGACGAAGTGCAAGTGGATTGTGTATCGGACCTTCAAGTGGTTCAATCAAATAGTATAGGTCACCAATTTCTTTGCTCGTGATGAGTTTTAAACTTGGATTACCAATTGATGCCAATACAGAGTTAGAAAATGTGCAAGTTCCCGTGCAATTCGGCAGACTATACGTTCCAAAACTTAAACTTGATTTGGAAGTTAAACTCAAACGAACTTTCGAAATGGTATAAATACTTCCATCTTTACAATCGATAGAAGGGCATAAAGTACGAGATGGGTCTGTTTTTTTACCTTTAATTGTAATTTCTAAATCTGCAAAGCTGATTTGCAGTTTTGGAATTTCTAAATCTGTAGTACCCGATAAGGAACTAAATCCAAGATAGATCGGTTGGATTGGGTTAAGGGTTAGAATGATATCATCATTTGGATATATCGCGCCATTACTTGTTTTTAAATTGTTTTGTCCTGGTGCAAATATTGTAACTATGGGGTCTGCTTTTAGTAAAGATGTAGTGAGTCTAAGCAAAGAAGACGTACCAGCAAATTGATTGATATTTTCAATAAAAGTTTGGTTTACCTCAAAATTAAATCCCCCATTCCACCATAAATGATACATAGCTTGGTTAAGAAGATCGTTATGGATTTTTAATAAAACACCTGGATATTCGTTTGCGTTTTGTAGATTGGAAGGCAATGGCAAGATAGACTTTGTTTGGATAAAAGAATTAGTTCCATATGGAAGTATTGGGTATGTTGAACGTATATAACCAATATTCCATGGACAACGATTTGCATTGTCTTTCACACAGGTTAGTAATGAAACGTCCAGACTACCTTCAATTCCAAAATTGGGTGAGGAAAATTTAGGTGATGTATCTGTTTTTAATTTGGCATTGAGTTTCAAAGTAACTTTATTTAGGGGACTTGGAAGATAATCGGGAAGGCTAATCAGTATACCACTTTCTAATTGGCCCAGAAGGTTATTTAAAATTTCAGGTGTAACTCGCTCGGTTACATCCTTAAGTACATTTTGTACAATTTTGTTTTTTAATCGTGGAATCTCTTGGTTGATCACATCGGCAACTATGGCCGCAACAGCACCCGTACCTGTGACTTGGTTTACTTTTATGTGATTTGCCCAATGGGTCACAAATGGATTGCAAGGTAAAATTGCATTTGGAGTAATAACGTTTGGTAAATCCAAACAATCAATGTTTGGTTGGAAATTTGTAGGGAAGTTATTTGGATTCACTTGTAAAGTGATTTTTCCAAATGCATTTACTTGTAAATTGGACCTTACAAAGGCTCTGCGAGAGATTTCAACTGGTGGATCTTCATTAAATGCAAAAGCAACTTCATCTCCATCTGTTCCTTGGATAGACTCTCCATAATAAACGAGAGTATTGGCCAAAAGATAATCAAAAAATTCAATTTCTTCTACCTTTATAACGATTGCAAATTTCCCTCTTAATTTTTTTCCAAAGACATTGATGTCAAAAATCCCATTTTGAATATCAAATTGGAAATTGAGATTTGTATCTCCAGAAGGAAAACTAGTTTCATCGACAATCAAATTGGTGATATAAATATCAGCTTTTGCTTTGTAATCGACATTAGGATACGTAACACTTTCAAAAATACTTCCTTCCACTTCAATCCCACAAAAAGGACCTATGGTTGAGAGGTAGTCTATATGATTAGGAGTAGGGGCGTGAGTTAATTTTGCTGTTGGCCAAGGAAGACAATTGCCACCTGGGAAAACATTCGATTTCTTATGGATGAATTGGTTTAAGGATTTGTCTGACTGGGTAATTGTGTCAAATAAAGTAAAATTCCCTTTGGCATACTTAGTAATCAGTTCAGCTATCGCATTGATTCCTTGGTTTTGACCAACTAACAAATTTGCCACATTTGATAATTTCGTATCAGTGTTAGTTGCAAGTTCTCCATATAAAAAATTTACACCAAAATAACTAAAATGACCTGAAATCGATTCTACTCTCACAAAATATAAATTGGTCCCAATATTTGGTGGAATTACGGTTGAATTGAATAGGTCATAACTCCTATGAGCTTGGCAATTTTGATTACAGATCCTAACACCTACTGCAACTATGGACGAACAAATGACAGAGAGTGGATCCACAGAATGAGTTTGACCAAGTTTACACAGAAAAATTTCTTTTGTTTCCTCTGGAAAATTGATTCCTAATTCGAGGCGCAAATTCGTTGTTTGGTTTTTGTCTATCACAATTCCTTTGTCCGTGGAAACAGGGTAAGTGATGGACTCATTCACTAACAAACTCCTTGTTATCTGTATGTTTTTATCAGTTTGAAAAGACTGTCGGAAAGGTATTAAGGAAATATTTTGATTAGTCGATTTAGCAATTTGGTTCAATTCTACTTCATAATTTTGATTTGAATTCAGTTCTTCACCCATTCGAATGGATAGGTTGATTGGACTTGTCCATCTTAAACTATAATTTGAGACAGTAGTTCCCATCGTTAGATTTCGAATGGTAATTGCATTGGAGACCGAAGTTGGATCCATCGCTTCTGAAAATTGAAGTTCGAGAGGTTTGTATCGATCGACACTGTTTGGTAAAAACAAAAATCGGACCTCAGGACCAGAACTTCCAAATCCTGAAGGTGTTGGCAATGTAGGTGTATTGTTAGGTGGGTCAATTGGAGTTTGACCAATGCCATCAGCTCTTGTACCCGATGATAATACAGTTACTGATTCGGAGCTTGCAGAACTAGGTTTCTCATTTTTGCAATTGAGTTGGAAGATTGAAATCCCAATCACTATCCCCCATCGTATCCAATTCTGCCAGCCCATCTTATTCAACTATTCCTTGTTAGATGCAATTAACTTTTCAATTCCACTTTTTTCATTTGCAATTTTTGCTAATTCCAATTCTTCCGGACTTGCAAATTTTTTATCCCATTCCATTACTTTTGGAATCATAAGATAATGCCAAAGCGGAGGAATGAGAGCGACCACTATGGTTGTCAAATACCCACTGATCATCATAGGCGCATTAGGATAAGGTCTTAGGTCTTGGTAAGCTACTTCACCTTGTGCATGGTGGTGTGAATGTCTTGTTAGATTAAACATCGTCCACGAACTAATTCGTTTGTTTGTATTCCAGGAATGTCTAGGTTGAACAGGTTCTTCTGGTAATCGGACCATACCATAGTGTTCCATGTAATTTACGATTTCGAGTAATGTTTTTCCGAACAATCCGGCAGCGATAAAAAAGAACATTCCAGATATTCCACCAATCAAATACGCTAAACCAACTAAACATAGGCTCATCAAATGGCCACGAAGGAAAGCATTGTGGTAGGAGATAGTTGATAAATTCTTTCTCTTTAATCGTTTTACTTCGATTTTCCATGCGCTGATATTCCCTTTGATCGTAGAAGCGAGTATATGGTAATACACATTCCTTCCTCGGGGTGCAGTGGCAGGGTCTTCTGTTGTAGAAACATAACGATGGTGACCATACACATGTTCAATGGAAAAAATTGTATCAAAACTAAACGCAAGTAACCATCTACCGATAAACATGGAAATGGGATCCCAAGTTCTGTGAGTCAATTCATGGGCGGTAATAGTGCCAACAAGCCCAATCATAAGGCCCGTCAAAATCACCGCATAAAAATGAACTATTGTTGGAGTGTTTGCTTTTGCTAAATTGAAATCATATTCAAATAAATCTGTAAGCCATGATCCAAATCCCAATGTATCAGTCGGACTAACTGTCCAGGTAGAACAAAAAAAGATAAGGCTTAGAATTGGTAACGCCATCCATAATTGTAATGTTAATACTTCTGGTTTGGAATAACTTGGAGTACTTTTATCATCACCAGAGACGGCATCCCCAACAATGTAGAAGAAGAGTAAGGAAAAAAATCCAATTGTCGTGTAAGTTCCTCCCATTAATAAACTGACAACAGAAGTGAGACCAACCGCATGGAATAAAAAGAATTTTAGGTAATCAAAGAAATTGGCTTTGTTTCTCGATTTTTTATCATCGATTTGTAAGCTGAGACTGTGGTCGATGGTTGTGAATCGATCGGCAAAAATTGATTGTTTATCAATTCCAGATTGGAGAAGTTCTTTTGTCGCAGCATCCACCATTGGTGGGGGGCCACATAAATATGCTTCTGAATCTTTTGTTAGGTGATCTTTGATCTTTGATGTGACAAGTCCTCTTTCACCTTTCCAAGAACTGTTTTTTGGTTCTTCGGATAATATAGGAACAAAGGTGAATTTTCCTTTCCATATTTT
The DNA here is from genome assembly GCF_000332475.2 of Leptospira yanagawae serovar Saopaulo str. Sao Paulo = ATCC 700523. Classification (GTDB taxonomy): domain Bacteria; phylum Spirochaetota; class Leptospiria; order Leptospirales; family Leptospiraceae; genus Leptospira_A; species Leptospira_A yanagawae. Next base: position 166,641 of record NZ_AOGX02000016.1, on the reverse strand, counting down.
CTCAATTTTTTGGATTTCATTGGTTTTGTATAAATCTTCTTTCTTTCGAGCTCCAAAAAGCAATGTGAGCGGCCGTTTGGTGCCGTTTAAAATTCCTTGTTCTAGTATGGCAAGGATAGGAGCAAGACCACTTCCACCAGCGACCATAAGAATTGGATTTTTGTTTTCTCTTAAATAAAAATTTCCAAATGCACCTTTGACTTTTGCTTTTTTGCCAACCAATGACTCATTAAAAATATAATTGGATAATTTTCCATTGGGAACTTTTCGAATGATGAATCGAACTATACCTTTCTCGTTTGGCGCATTGGCAATGGAGTAATTCCTTTCTGCCTCCATTCCTTCGATGGAAAGTGATACATATTGGCCTGCCTTGAAATTAAGTTTGGTATCTAGTTGGATGGAGATTTCGCAGATTTCATCAGTTAAGATCTTTTGTTGGAATACTTTCCCATAAATGGTTTCTTTATTTTCAACTTTAATACTAACATCTGTTTGAGGAATGCTTTGGCAGGCTAAGATATATCGATTGTCTAATTCTTCATCTGAAAGTAGATACCCAGTTTCTGTGAGTTCTTTTACTTTGCCTTCAACGAGTTGGCATTTGCATGTGGCACAACCTCCCACTCGACAGCTATGGGGGAAATCGATGCCGTGGCGTAGGGCAGCGCTCAGTATGTTTTCCTCTGGACGCACTTGAATCGATGTGCCATTGATTTTTACTTGGTTCGTCAATTTTTCTGTGTCTTGTTTTACCGAATCTTTCGCTTTCACACTGCTTGTTCGATCTGTTAGGAACATATCCAACTCCTTTCTTTCCATCGCGATGGTTCACTTGGCAGGAAACCGGCTTTAGCCCTCTTCTTCAATTTATATCGCACGTTCGTTATAAATAGAATAAGTCAAAAATAAGTCAAACATTAAATTTGTGTTTTTTTTGAGAAAAAATGCCTTCTTCCCTGGGAAGCACCGGGTAGAAAACTCGTATGGATGCTGCTAAAAAGAAGGAATGAGAGAGCGGAGAGGGGATTGGACGCTAAATTTCCCGATTGACCAGCCTAATGCTCTAACGGAATGAGAATGGGATGATCGTAGTCCCAATGCCAGACAGACGGTCCAGTTTTCCCATTGATGAGGGGAATGAGAACCAATTCGGGATCGGGGTGCCCACTGGCATCGATTTGGAATTCGAACACAGTACCCACTTTTCCAAAAACATAACGTTTTTTTCCTTTTGTTCTTTCAAATTCCCAACCATAGGCATCGTTCGGATTCATTTTAAATCCAAATCCAATCCGCTCTTTCTGTTTGGAATTGTCCGCAAAAAAGAAATAGAGATCTTTTTCTTCGAGGAAAATTTCCATAAATGGTTTTGCGGAGGCCAACATCCCATATAATATTTTGTCTTTTTGGAAAAAACGAAATTCTACATCCAAGACCTTTTGATTTTTATGATTTCGCAACAAAATGGGTTTTGTTTCTATAAAATCCCAATCATCTTTTAAGCCGTCAAAGATGATTCCATGGTTGCGAATTTTACTCTGCAGATAATCACGATCGTTTGCCTCGATTGGACTTGTGCCTAATGTCAACTCTGCGTAATCACCTAATCCGTCTTTGTCGCTATCCCATTCTTTTGGATTCGTTCCTATTTTGAATTCTTCAAAATCAACGAGAGAATCACCGTCACTATCTTTTAAGATGGACCTAGTATCCATTTGGTAACCTGATTGTAAAACCCAACCAGAAAGGAAATTTTCCCATTTGAAGTCTTTTTGAATTTTTAATAAAGTGAAAACTCCTTTGGATTGATGATCCAATATGGCTTGAGAAGGGGCGATAAAGTAATCATGCCAAGTCTCATGATTTGGATTCATTAGCGAAACCAAAAAGTTTCGATACCCTTCGGTGCCCAATTCTAAAAAAAGTAAATATTGGATTTTAAACGATTTTTCATAATATAAAGGAAAGTTTGTTATGATATTTTCTATTCCTTTCGCTTTGTCTCCTAACGGAGAATCGTTTTTCGGCAATGGATTGAAAAATCCCCACCATGACTTGATTTTATGAATTTCTAATTGATTTAAATCTAAATTTCCGCCCATTGCCATAGCGATTGGTAAAAAACTACTAACCCCTTCCGATATCCATCTTGGGTCTTGGCCAAACCACCAATGACCAATTTCATGATAGAGTAATGGTGCTTGGATGGGAAGTTCTGGATCAGGGAAAGCGAAAGGAAGGTAAATGATTGCACCTTCATTCCTTGCAGTTGTGCCGTCAGTTAGGTCTTTAATGGTTAAAACCTTGCCTTTTGGAGCAACGTTTAAATATTCCGCCACCTTAGGTATATAAGCTGCTGAAGTTTCCAACACTAGTTTTGCAAACTGACTTTTTATTCCCTCTGGTTTGTACAATACCCGAATGGTTTTCGATTCACCTAAAACTTGGATGGTTTTTTCTTGTGACTCCAATCCTTTTTCATTTAACGATTCAGAAGTATCCAGGAGATTCGATTTGGGAATCGTCTGAGACAGAGAACCTAAACAAAATGTTAAGATGAGACAAAGGATAAATCGTAGTTTCATGAGACCAAAATTTTATCTCACCATTGATTTTAGAAAAGCAGTTTCTTAAAATTCTTACAAAAACCCCCTAAACTGGGGGTGACTTCTAGTGAAATATTTATTTCCAAAATGAGGATTTCTGAAAGGTTCAAACGAATTCTTAGCAAAGGTTTGATGACTTTGCGGAGAAAACCGTAAAAACAAAAGAGGATTTCATGGTATCAATTCCTGAACTTTCAATCCATCCAACAGCGATTGAATACTTTTGGCACAAACTTCCTTGGGCCATTCCAAACTTTCTTACTATCTTTGTAGGTTTGGCGATCATGGCATTAGGAATTCTTGCCATTAAAAGAACAAATGATCGTCCTTTGTTATTTTCCTTTATCTGTTTTGCGTTTTCTTTTACCTCATTAGGATTTGTTTTAGCTACCCGCGCAGTTTTACAGGACCAATCAACCATACTGTTTTGGAATCGTATCGGTTATCTTGGTGTCATTTTATTATCACCATCGGCATCTTTTTTAACATATTATCTAACTAAAAAGAAATATAGTATCTTAAAGTTTACAGGTTTAATTGCACTGGTTACAGTTTCGATCGCCTTATACGGAATATGCACTCAATTTGATTTTAATGGTAAATGGTTTCATTATGAATTTGGAAAATATCCAGTTGCAGATTTTCCAATAAAATTGTGGGGACTATTTTCAGCAGTTAATTATTTGTTTGTTTTTGGTCCAACATCAATACATTTTTTGAGCAAACATAAATCTGAATTTGAATCCAACAAAACATTATTTTTAGGATTACATATTTGCGGAATACTTGCAATTACAAACTTGCCGAGTTTGGTCGGTTATCCTGTATTCCCTTTAAGTAGTTTTGCTTTTATTCCTTTATCCATTTTAGGTTATGGGATCTTTCGATCAGATTTTCTGAATTTAAATGATTTATTATTCAAACAAAGAGGTTTGTTTTATTTTTTATCAGGATTTATAACTACCATCTTACTTGTAATAGCCTTTATTGTTTCGTTCTACCTTCATCCTAATCTGCAACTAACAGCATACTTACGTCCGTATTTTTTGGTGCCACTCCTTTCTAGTATAGTCGTTTTTGCTTTGGCAATTTTCATTGCTGGCAGTAACCCCGACAAAAAATTGAATATGTTAGCATCTATTTCCTTTTTTTTGGCAGGAGCATTCACGATCGTGATGGTCATTTTAAAATTTGATATACCACTGATTGTTACGAGAAGGATAGAACAAATTTTTTACACCTTGTTTGTTTTTACGCCAGGAATCCATCTTCGATTTTGTTATGCGTTATATGAGAAGAAGTCACCTAAACAAATGCGAATTTTCGATTTTTTTTCGTTCGTTTTGTCAGGTTTACTTTGGACTCCGTATTTTTTTAGTGGTTTTTTTGAATATAATTTTGGTAAAATTTCAGCTGGTGGAATTGGCCTCAATGCTTTTGGAATTTTAGGCTTTATTGGGATTGTATTTTTTTTAAAAGATTGGATCGAGTTTAGAAAAGAATACAAGAATCGATTGGCAAATTTGATTGTACTCTTTTTATTTATGGGAGACTTTTTAATATTACTCAATTTGCCAGCTACCATGGGTATACCAATTTACACATTAGGTGAATTGCAGTTACTTCCAGCGCTTTTTATTTCCATCTTCATCATTAAATTGGGTGCCATCCCAATTTCAGGACAAGCTACTTTAATTGGAAATCGAGTATCACTTATGATTTTATTTTTTATACCGATTACAATGTCCTTTTATGTATTAAATCTTATCAATTCATTTCCAGTAAGTGTGGCGATCTATCACGCCATCTTTGTTGCCTCTCCCATTGCTCTTGCATTTTACTTAGTTTCGTTTGTGTTTTTGCGATCCACAGCTGTGAAGTTGGACCAAACGATGTTAGCATTGGCAGATGAAAAAATCAGGACTGACCAAGCTCTGATTGAATCGGAAGGAGCAAAAAAAGAAATTGAGGCCATCATCCAACTTACAAATTTAATCAACTCTGAATCCGAATTAGCAAAAATCATTAACGCCATTGCAAACTATGTAAACCAAAAATACGGAATTCTTGCCACTTGGTTATTTCTGTTGGATGAAAACAAAGAAGAGATCAGAAGTGTCTATGCTGAAACCTTTGTGGAAGCAACAAATGAACAAAGAACATTTGTAAATAATTTACGTATCCCTCTAGATGAAACCGGAGGAATTGCCTATTTAGTTTGGAAAAGAAAAAAAAGTATGTTACTTTCGTTTGTGAAAAAATTTAATTCTGAAATTGATAAAAGAATTAGTGAAGGTGTTGGTGCAACTTCATTTTTGCATGTCCCTTTGGTTTTAAACAATGAAACAATTGGGATCATTATGTTTTCAAATTTTGATAAACGTTTAGACATTTCAAAAACGGAATCAAGGTCCATTGAAAGGCTTTGCGCACAGGTTTCAGGTGTCATCCAGAGGGTTCATCTACTCAAACAAACCGAAAAACAAAAAAAAGATATCCTTGCTCTGAATGATCTAATCAAAAATCTAAATGAGAAAATGGACATCCATTTGATTATGAAAAAGGTACATCGGTATGTGAAAGAAAATTTCAATATCATGTATTATTCGTTACTTGTTGCAGACAGCGAAAAAAAATTTTTACGATTCGTCGATATGGAAGTGCCTGAAAACGTTACAGAGTTTCAGAAAAAACGAATCTATGATATGAAAATTCCAATCAAAGGCTCAAAAGGAGCACATGAATTATCTTTGCGTAGAAAAAAACCGATTTATATACCGGATCGAATTGGAAGTTTTGAAAGATGGTTATCCGATGACGATAAATGGGTACAAGAAGTTTGTAGTATCCGATCTTTTATTTTTATTCCAATGATATTAAATGGAGAAGTAGTTGGAATTTTGGATTTATCAAATTCCGAAAGTAAATTGGACTTAACGGATGAAGATATTTCCAATCTTTCGATTCTTGCAGAGCAACTCGCTGGTATTATATACGGTTCAACTCTTTTTAAAGAGCTTGAGATTTCTCGAAATATTGCGGAAGAAGAAAGGAATAAAAACGAAAAATTATTACTCAATATCCTTCCGGTTGACATCGCGCAAGAGTTAAAAGAAAAAGGTGCCACTGAACCTATCTTATATGAAAATGTCAGTGTAATGTTTACTGACTTTAAAGGATTCACTCAAATAGCCGAAGTTTTGTCCCCACAAGAACTGATTCGTGATTTAGATGCATGTTTTGTTCAGTTTGATAAAATCACAGAACATTACAAACTTGAGAAACTGAAAACCATAGGAGATAGTTATATGTGTGCAGGTGGAATTCCAAAACGAAACCATACACATGCAATCGATTCCATTCTTGCGGCATTGGAAATCCAATCATTTATGAACTTGATGAAACAAATCAAAGCAGACCAGGGCCTACCTTTTTGGGAATTACGTTTGGGCATCCATTCGGGCCCTCTAGTAGCAGGTGTCATTGGAGAAAAGAAATTTGCATACGACGTTTGGGGAGATACGGTAAATACAGCTTCAAGAATGGAATCCTCCGGAACTCCAGGAAAAATTAATATCAGCGGAACAACCTATGATATGATAAAGGATATTTTTGATTGTGAATACCGAGGAAAGGTAAATGCCAAAAACAAAGGGGAAGTGGAAATGTTTTACGTGTTAGGATTAAAAAAAGAATATTCCCTTTCGGAAGATACACGAACACCAAACGAACGTTTTTGGAAATATTATGAAACTATGGCAGGAACAAGAGAACATGTCGCCTAATTCTGAAAATAAAATGGAACTAAGTCAAATTAAAGTTGGTATCTTGGAGAACGATGAGTTCTTTTTGGAAGAATTAAAAAATCGTATTTCAGAACTTACGAATGTATCGGAAATACTTTCATGGGAGACCGGTGAAATATTATTACGTGATCCTCGTCACAAATCATTAGATATTTTATTTTTAGATATTATGTTGCCAGGAATGAGTGGTATAGAAGTTGTAAAAGTATTATCTGAGAAAAACGAAAATATCAAAGTGATTATGTTAACCAACATGAATTCCGATGAAATGATTTTTAATTCAATTAAAAACGGGGCACTTGGTTATCTATTAAAATCCGAACTTGGTCAAATTAAAAGTATAGTAGACGTAGTATTAGGTGGCGGTGCATATATTACTCCTACCATTGCACTTAGGGTATTTTCTAGTTTTCGAAAACCTATTGATAAACCTAAGGTTTATTTAACAGATAGAGAGAAGCAAATTTTGGAATTATTGGTAAAAGGGAAAACCATTCCTTTGGTCTCAAAATTCTTAGACCTGAGTGAACATACTGTACAAGGGTATGTAAAATCCATTTATCGAAAATTGCAAGTGCACAATCGTTCTGAACTTGCACTTAAAGTACATGAGTATTCCATATTGTAATGAATTTTTATTCCAAATTTTTTTTAATTTTAATTCTTTCTATTGTTCCATTGCATTGTTATCGGAATTTAACTCCAAAAAATCAGAAGGAATCGATATTAGATTTATCGAATGTAGAATGGGAATCGGATGTTCCTATCAATTTATCTTCGAACTGGGAATTTTATTGGAATGAATTATTGGAACCTTCTGATTTCCAAACTCTGTCTTTAGTAAGTGTTCCTGTTGTGGATTTTCGTCCATGGACCAATCTTGAAATCACAAAAGAAAAATTCCCTGCTAAAGGTTTTGCTACCTATCGCAAAAAAGTGAAAGTCCAAAAAAAGTCAGATCCAATCCACTTAGAGCTTTATTTTTCTCACTTATACACTGCCTCAAAGGTATACATCAACGGGAAATTGGAAGTGGAAAAAGGGAAAGTATCGTTGGATGAATCTCAAATTGATCCAGATAGAACCAATACTTCAATTCATATTGAATCCAACCAAGAAGAATTAGAAATTGTATTACAAATTGCGAACATGTCTTTTTATCATGGTGGGCCTAGAAGCGAATTTTTAATTGCATCACCAAAACAAATGTTATTATTTAAAAGTAAAAGTTTGTTAGTGGAAATTTTTGTTTTTGGTTTGATATTTGGTTCAGCTCTGTATCATTTGTTTTTTTATTTTATCAACAGAAAACAAAGAAGTTTTTTGTTTTTTGCATTTGTTTGTATTACATTTTTAATTCGAATCCCTTTTCTCAATTCGAAATCATATGAATTGTTTTTTCCTGTTTTGAGTTTTGATTTTCAGACCAATTTGTTGCATTTTGTAAACATTGCCACATTCCTTTTTTCAATTTCTTTTTTAAGTGAATTGTTTAAGCCTTACAATTATCCGTATGTGAGATATACTTTTTATATTGGCGCTTTTTTTGCTTGTTTCACACCATTAACACCTGTTTCGATTCAACATTATTTAAATTTGATTTATATCATTGTATACCTTGTTTTGTTTTTGATATTTTCAATTTTTTTATTAATCAAATATCGAAATGAGGCGCAAGGATTTTATTTTATGGCCATGGGACTTTTTTCCCTCGCTGTATTTTGTTTTTTAGCGATCTCTCTGAACTACTACGGTGTACAGGGTGGATTGTACTTAATCATAGGTTATCTATTTTATGTTGTGTTTCAGAGTGCCTCCCTTAGCCAATATTTTGCTTTTGCCATCGAGTCGAGAGCAAATATCGAAATGAGACTTCACAAAGAATCTTTAAATGCATTATCGAAACAAAGGGCTGAGATGCAGTTGATGGTTCATGACCAATTAGGTGCCAATTTGACAGATTTGAAAGTATATGTGGAAAGGCTAATTTCTGGTTTAAATAAATCATTAAATGAGACATTCGGCTTGGAAAACATTAACCAACGAGTTGTTTCAATCATACAGTCCCTCAGAAATCAACTCCTATATATCGAAGATTTAAATTTGATTTTTGAGAATTTTGTAACAGGAATTCAGTTAACATTGCTTAGACGCTATTCTGATGTTGGGCGAGAATTTGAATTTGTTCCTTCGGATGAATTTGTCAGTTATTTTTCTCAAATCAGAATAACAGGTAAAAATCAAAGTCATTTTCTGAATATTTTTTATATGTTATATGAAGTTTGTACGAATGATATAAAGTATGGAAAAGGGGAATCAATTTGGAATCTTCATTATTCAAACGGAGAATTTTTGATACATCAAAAGAATCTGATACGAAATTCTGAACTGATCGAAAAGGTAAATCCTGAATTAAAAAGTATCAAACAAAGATTGGTGCAACTCAAAGGAAGGTTGCATGTTCAGATAGAAGCTGGAATTTATGAGTTGAGGATTTATTTTCCTGAAGATCGAAGTATTCATTTCTAAAAGCTTCGATTTGGAACATTTCCCTCAGAAAAGATATGATGATAGCCAAAGCCAATTCCTTTTGAAAAATAAGACAATAATTGGATTTTCACAAAAAACGTATGTTAAATGAAAAATTTAATAAATTTGTTTGCTATTAATATGTTCTATATTTATTATGGTAACAGATTCAAAATATTATCGTTTTTTTAACTACTAAGTATTCCTCACTTTCTTGCATTCTGATCGCTTTTCTTAAGTTTTCCCCTGCATTTTCGTTGTGTTTTTACCTGATTTCTTCACTGGAAAGTTGTTTCTAATCCTCTAAAATTTCCGAGTCAAATTAAACTATTAAGGACATCACATGTCAACTAACATCTATGTAGGTAACCTCTCTTACGAAATGACCGAAACTAAACTTAACGAACTATTTTCAGTTCATGGCTCTGTTTCATCAGCAAAAATCATTACTGACCAATACACTGGCGGTTCAAAAGGATTTGGTTTTATCGAAATGAAAGATCGTAATGAAGCAGATAAAGCGATCAGCGATTTAAACGGAAAAAATATTCTCAATCGTGAAATGAAAGTGAATATTGCAAAACCAAAAACAAACAACTGGAACTAATCATTCCAATGGATTCACTTAGGTATGGATGGAAATTCCATTGGACTACCTAAGTGAGTTTGATTTCTTCTATATCAAACTTTGATATTAAAATCCCTTTAATTGTAACTTCCTTTTTTTAATAAACGATTCTTCGTTATGGACAGGTATGTCCTAATTTTAATTTGTATTTACTAGATAAATAACATTCCACAAGTTCTCTATCATTTTGGGTTAATACTTGGTCGAAGTAAAGAAAATCGCCAATGCTTCCATTCAGATAATCACCGTTAGCTGGATAAACTCCCGAATTCCAAAAATATCGCCCCATACTCAAATCACCTAAAGCACAATTGTAGGCAGTACCTGAAGAAGGTGTTACCGCCACACTGGATCCAAACTTATAAATGTTTCCCGTTGTTCCATTGTGCTCGAGTGTCAATAGAATGATTTCACCAAGTGAGCTACTGAATGGAGAAGAAGTGATGACTTTTGGTGGATTGCCAAGTTGTAAGTCAAATAAACTAACAAGTTTATTTGTAGGAGTTCCATCAGGTAAATACAGAAGTTTTGCACCATTTTGGAAAATACCATCACTGCCTGACATCTCCGTATCATTGTAAATGGCAAAAATTGTATTAGATGAAGAAAGTAAAGAGGCCGAACACGCCGTTGAAAGATAAGTGGCGTCAGTTCCGATAAAACGAATACCAGGTGATCCATTCAAAATATTTGCGTTGAAAATTGGCTGGGAACTAGGCGTGGCTTGCGTCAGGTTTAGATTGTTTCGACTACGATCATTCCACGCATAAACACAGTTAGCTCCTCCATTACAGGCCCCTGCACCAAAACTGGCACTCTCAGGTAATAAAAAAAACTTTAGGCTACTACTAGCGATTGTTTGGTTCCACGCGGTAACCTGTGTAGGGTAGTATCCTGAAATTGCTCTAATCTCTGATACGGATAAAGTACGGTCATAAATTCTAACATCATCGATATCGCCAGAAAAATATCCAGTTGGTGTGATCAAACGACCAATATTGAGAGTAGAGCTGACGCCTGTACTCCAAGAACTTTTTCCTTCAGAATGGCGAAGAGTCCCGTTTTCATACACGAAGGCTGTGGTTCCATCGTATACACCACAAAGATGGATCCACTGATTTAAAAAATCTTCTTGTATGACTTTTGCTTCATCATTCCATCCCAACATCCCAACTTCTGGTTGTAGTAAAACAAGACCGCTAGCCGTCGAATCAAGAGCCGTACCAAAACTGATAATGTATTGGGCAGCTGTACTAGATGATTTGAACCATGCACAAATAGATCGACTGCTTCCACCGATAGGCAAACCGTTTGGATTTGATTTTTCAAAATAACTAGTCCCATTAAAATAGTATGCTGAACTTGGGAAACCATTCCGATCCGTTGCAGTGGCTACAATTCCAAAGGATGTGAGATCGTTTGCATAATTTCCGTAGTCTTTTCCATTTCCATTGAATGGGTAATAAGAAATTAAACCTGATGGAACCTGAATTGCTAATTTTTGAATGGCATCATCATCCAATGCACCATTAAAAAATTGAACATTTGAAATTTTCCCTCTGAAATGAAATCCACTTCCATTATCACCGACCTTAAAAGTGTTAGTTGGTATTAATGGGTTTGTTGCATAACCTATAAAATCGGCCTTTCCATTGATGTAAATTTGCCAATTACCAGCAAATCGTCGCATAGCCACATGCGTCCATTGATTTGGAGAAACTTGCATAAATGAAGCTGGACTAAACAAGTTACCATTCGCAATTCTAAGAGAACCAGAACTTTCGATTACGAGACCATATCCATCAGTGTCTGCCAATCCATTGTAAAATATAAATTGATTCGTTATTTTTCCCGATGTATGTATCCAAGCTGAGATGGTTAAATTGTCTGTGATTTGTGATACAATGGAAGAACTTTCTATGTATTGAGTAGTTCCATCAAGTTCAAAGGCTCCATTGGACAATCCATTTTCATCCCTCGTAGTGTTAGGTGCTCCAACCAAATTCCCATCGTTTGTACCAACCGAATCATTTGTATTTCCATCAAAGGTATAATGTAACAATTCGGCTGGTTGTAAATACCTGATGGAATGATTTCCGCGGTCCGCAATGTAAATGGTTTGCCCATCGGTTGCGATATAACCTGGAAAATTGAGTAAACCATTTCCAGTTGCATTGTCCGCATATCCGGGTACACTTCCAACAAGAGTTGTTACTCGATTTGTGGTTAGGTTTAAATGTCTGATCCGATGCCCTAACCATTCTGAAATGAATAAATTGGTTCCATCCGTTGTCAAACCGTGTGGGTCATTGAATTGCGCAGATGTTCCAATCCCGTCAGTGGAAGCTTGTACACCATCACCAGCAATGGTATCAACTGCATTGGTTCCCGCAAGTGAGATCCTTCGAATTTTATAACCACCACCGGCACCCACATCTGATACATATAAATAATTACCAATACCAACAATGGCGATCGGTGAAACAAAACGAGCACTCGTGCCAACTGGGCTGTTGGCAAACGAACAGAGACCAACACCACCAGCAATCGTTGCGACTGCAGTCGTTGTGGGATTTAACGTACGAATTGTACAATTATTCCGATCAACGATATAAAAGATTCCGTTATGTAAAGTCATCCAAGACGGATTTGAAAATGAAGCAAGGATACCTGAAGTATTGTCCGATGAGCCAGCATTTCCAGAACCAGCCAAAGTGGATACGGAAGTTGTTGTTAGGTTGATGATCCGAATTCGATTTCCGTTACTTTCTAAGACAAACAAATTATTACCATTTGTTGTCAGTCCCACGGGACCATTGAATTGTGCAGCTGGTCCGACACCATCCAAACAATTGGTGATCAAAGTGCCTGGACAAGGAGTCCCTCCACCTGAATTTCCACCTGCTAAAATCGTCGTGTTTCCATTCACTTTGTCGATTCTTCGAATCACTCCATTTGCCGTATCTGCAACATATAAGTAATTTGCATCAGCAGCCATCATACTTGGCGTATTAAAGCGTGCTAATGTACTGGTAGTGCTTGTTACGGCAACTCCAGGAGCGGGTCCCAAACCTCCATTGTTTGTTGGGAAAGAACCTGCGAACGTTCTCAAATATGCCTTTTGGTTGATTAAACTGGATCCGATATCAGTTGAGGAGACAGAAAATAAATTACCACCAACATTATAACCAGATACACAAGTGATAAACACTGTGACATTGGCAACACCAATGGTTCCCACTGAAAGAGAAGGGTTGTCAAAAGAACAAACTGTACCTACCGGTTGCGATGAAATGGTAACGGCATAATTAGAACCACTTGGTTGGACGATTGAAAATTTTTGAAATCCATTCGCTGAAAAATTGATTGTATCGGCACCATTATTTTGAACATCAATAGAACCAGTAATGCCTGTTACGTTAACACCTACTTCATAAAATCCAACTCCAAGCCCACAGGTAACATTTATATTTGTGATCGGTGAATTTTGAACGATACCTTGTGCATTTGCAATTGTACAACTGAGTCCAACTCCATTTGTTGTTAGGTTAACATTATAACCATCTCCCGTATTTAATCTTCGGGGAAATGTAAAATTCCCATCAGCTGAGACTGTAATGGTATCACTTCCATTTGTTAAAGTGACTGAAGTATTGGCGATAAGACCAGAAACAACTCCGCCAAGGGTTTGTCCTGTAAACTGAGTGCTAGTAAATATCCGAAGGAATGCAAAAAAATCAAGTGAGCTACGGGAAAGTTTAGGAAAGGAACAGGCCGTGGAGAAAAGACAAACCAGTAGCAAAGTAGATCTTTTCATTTGGTTTCTCCCCAATAAAGGAAAGGATCATGGCCCTTGGAAAATAATCAAGAAATTATCAAGGGAAATCCATTTGCCTTCGATTCGGAGTGTCCCATTGGGAAAGTGTATGGTCTAAAGACGCTCAAACCAATGGGATCCCAATGGAAACAATCCAATCCTTAGGGGAGATGGACGAATCCTTTTTTGTTTTTCCATAACATGTATTTTTCTAAAATGATTTTACCAAAATTGTACAAAAGATTGGGGATCATCAATTCAAATTGTCTTGGCTTAAACAGATGGTTTGTAAGGATCCAAACTTCCTTTTTGCCAGCGTCCATGATACAAATGCCAGGGATCTTTCCAAACGGCATTGTTTTGAATTTCCTAGTCCCTTTGATATCGTTACGAATATTTTCAGCGACAATTTTACCCATCACATCGGAAGGAAAACCAGTTTTGGGAACACCGAAAGGAGCTGCCGATTTTTTGAAAGGTGCAATGACTTCCACTGCAAGTCCAGCTGCATAAACATTTTTATAATGAATGTGTTGGTAACCATCGTTTGTGACAACAAAGCCTTTATCATCTATGAGTTCTGGAGAATTTTTCATCACATCGGCTCCCAAAAAAGGAGGGATCATCATGGACATTTTGTACGGTATTTCTGTTTGGTCACCTAAGGTGATTTTGTTTTTTTCAATTTTTTGAATCGTAGCATTCGTATGCCAATTGATATCATAAAGTTTCATAAAAAGTTCTAACATCGATTGGCCACCTAGAATTCCTCCTATCCCAAAATGACCTAAAAACGGTTCAGGTGTCACCCAAGCGATTTTTACTTGGTTACGAACTCCACGTTTTCTGAGGTATTTGTCCAAATTGAATAGGTATTCATATGCGGCACCCATACAACTTGCACCTTGAGTTGCCGCTACTACAACTGGTCCTGGATTTTTAACAATCTCCTCAAATGCAATGGCTGCTTTTTCTGCAAGTTCGGGTGTGACAATGCATTGGATCATATTCTCTTTTGGATTCAGATTGGGTAAGATATCAAAATTGAGAGAAGCCCCTGTTGCAATAATGAGATAATCATAACTCATTTCACCGTTTTTTTCTGTGATCACTATGTTTTTATCTGGTAAAACTTTGATCCCACGGTCTTGGATAAACTTAACACCTTTTTTATTTAACATTGGTTCTACGGGAAAGGTAATATCTTTTACTTTTCTGGATCCAAACGGAACCCAAATAAGGGAGGGAACATATAAAAATTGAGATGTTGGTGATACTACTGTTACTTCTACTTCATTTCCTAATTTTCTTTTTGTGGAAATGGCTGCAGTGACTCCAGCAAAATTACTACCCAAAACTAAAATAGATTTCATTAAAAATCCTCCATATACAATACAGGGTATTCTATATGACGAATCAATCCAAATCTTTTCATCAAATTGATTTAAAAACCATCTCGACTTCATTTAAACTTAGAATCATTCAATGAAAATAGGGTTCCAGAAGACCGGGAGAAAGACTTTGTTTGTGAGTTCTTAAAGAAGGCCTCTTATTGAGAATGGTTCTTTCTCGTATGGTTTACAAATACAGTAACATTTGTTTGGCTTAGGATTGGATAAACGAGTTTGTGAACTGATCCCCATCCCGAATTGAAATGTGGTTATAATTTTCGTAACTCGGGAAAAATGGATCGGAAAATGGTTTTCATCTTTGGCAAGGATCGCAAAACTTTCCGTATGATGGAAAAAACTTTAAAAGCGAATTGGAAACAAACATTAGGTAGTTTATGTATTGCAATATTGGGAATGGCTTGTTCTTGGAATGGAATTCCTTTGGAGAAGAAAAAACATATCCCGATATCTGTTCCCTCCAGTTGTGAACCAAATTTGGAAACAAGAACCTATCGAATTTTATTTTTACTCCCAGTTTTCACACGTGACATTGGGACGGAATCCAATCTCAACCCTAACGATGCTTTTGTTGTGGAAACAAAAGCGTATGCAAAACCTTGGGACATCGTTGTCACAACATTAGGGTTTTTGTTTTCTGTTACTTCATCGTCTGAAATTAGTGTTGTCTGCCCCAAACAAGTTGTCCTTGAATCATTGGGCAAACAGGCTCCAGGCCAAACGATGGTTTCCAAGTTCCCTTTTTGGCAGGCAAGTGGAAGTCCATCTCCCATCCAATCCATTTCTTTTCCACCTGACGATTATAAATTAACGGAAGAAACGAAGGAAAAATTAATCCAACTGACAAGAGATTTACTCAAATCGGAAACAAATTTTAAAATTGTTTTGGTTGGTAAGTCTCATACTTCCGGTGATATTGCCTACCAAACTAGACTCGTAAAACGTCGGTTTGATGAGATTCGACAAGTATTGGTTTCAGAATCGATTTCAGAAGATCGGATTTTTCCTTTGATGGCCGAAAGAGAGAATAAAACTAGTTTGGATAAACAAGAAGAGAATCAATCTGCGATATCCATTTTTCTAGTCAAAGAATAAACCTTTATTTTGGGAACGAAACTGAATGGATCAACCAAGGAATGTTCGAAAAGAACAGAATGAAGTTTGATTATGCTAAGCATCATTGTTCCCACAGATATAGACGAGAACATTTATTACAAAGAATCACTTTTGCCGTTTCAAAAACATAAGGATGTAGAAATTATCTTAATTCCGCAGAAACAAGCTTTTACGAGGGCGGAAAGAATCAATGTAGGTTTCCATCGGTCAAATGGTGAGCTAATTTTACTGCATCACCCACGCACAAAACTTCCCAAAGATGCGATCAACTTTCTCATAGGCAAAAGCAAAACACAATTCATCGAATGGGAGTGGGGTGGTTTTCTCCATTCCTTTGACAAAAAACATTTTTTTTTAAATTGGATTTCTTGGTATTCCAATGAAGTGAGAGTTCGTAGAAAAGGTATTGTTTATTTTGATCATTGCATTTTCTTTCATAGAAATCTTTGGAAAAAAGATTTAAGTCCTCGTTATTTGTTTGAAGACACAGAGTTAAGTCAAAATTTATTGAAACAAAGTAAACCCATTCTATTACCTTTTAGGGCAATGACATCCGCGCATCGGTTTATTAAAAATGGTATCTATAAACAAACACTACTAAATTTCTTTCTGAAAATTGGTAATCTGATACAACTACCTTCGTCTTTTCTATTTTCTTTATACCAAAAGTAGTTGTATCATGACGAATTCAGCGATTTCGTTTTTGTATCACAAGTGGTAGTCGCCGTTTGCCTCTGGTTGGTAATGAATCCCTGTGATTTGGAATTGAAATATTCCGTTTGGCAATCTCCAATGTAAATTGTCTCCGACTTTATATCCAAGACAAGCAGTGGCGATAGGGGCTAATATCGAAATTTTATTTTCTTCTGAGTTTGCTTCTTCAGGAAACACTAATTTAAATACTTCAAAATTGATTTCATTGTGGTTTTTGATTTCAATCTGAGAATTCATCGTTACTACATTCGCAGGAATTTCTTTTGCATCTACTTTTTGAGCTCTTTCAATTTCTCCGAGTAAATCTTCGATATTTTGATTGGTTTTATCCTGCTTAGCGAATTCTAAAGCCATTTGTTTCAGTCGAATGTAATCAAAATGAGTCACTAAAATTTTTTTCTTCGTATTCATGTTTCATCTCCAAGTTTCATTTGTGTAAAACTTTCAGCTTATTTTCTGCTTCCTTTCTGTCAAGAGTAAGGTTCTGGCTCGGATTTCGGATACCTGAACATCGATTCCAATTCAAAATAATGGATTGCTAACAAAATTCACCTCACTAAGATTCGGCAGATTGAGAATTTTAGAAGGAATGACCTGCCCCCATTTTCAGTACCAATGGATAAGTTAGTTTTCTCTAAACATTTCAACCATAAGATCGCTTAAACTCTGAAGGAGTCAAGTAATTCAATGAAGAGTGAAGACGCTCGTCGTTGTATTCCTTTTGGAAAATTCGCAAAGCATCGGTTAACTCTCTTTGATTTTTAAAGTAGTGTAGATTCAAACACTCATCTCTAAGTTTACCATTGAAACTTTCTATAAATGCATTTTGTGTTGGTTTTCCTTTTTCAATAAAGTGAATTTCTATCCCCTTATCTTCTGCCCATTTCTGGAAGTCTTTGGATGTAAATTCTGTTCCATTATCCAAAACAAATGCTCTTGGAAGTCTTTCGAGGGTGTTTAAATATCTGATCAACTTTTCTGACGAAAAAGTAAACTCTGCCTGAAGTATGGTATTCTCTCTTGTTAAATGATCAATACCTGTTAAAATTCTTTGCTTTCTTCCATCAATCGTCCGTTCGAAAACAAAGTCCATTGACCAAACTTCGTTTGAATTCTTAGGCAATGGTAGTTGCTGTGATGATGCATTTCTTTTCTTTCGCTTCGGTTTTGTCCTTATTTTAAGCCCTTCTAAGCAATATAGTCGATATACTTTCTTATGATTGATTGTCCTACCCGACCTTCTTAACCTTCGGTAAATTCGTCGATAGCCTTCCCGTTTCCATCGAAAAGCAAGTCTTCGAATTTCGTTCATTGTCTCTTCATCAATAGCTTTCGGCTGATAATAATAACTTGATTTAGGAAGAAGAACAACATCTAGGCTTCTGTTTAGAGAAAGTCCCTCTTCAACTAGCAGATCAACTGCTCTCTCCTTCGTTGATCTGCTCAAAACTTTTTTCCCAAAACATTCTTAATTGCTTGGATTTCGAGAGCCATGTCAGCTACCAATCTTTTGAGATTTGAATTTTCCTGCTCGAGTGCCTTCATCTTCTTGATTTCGCTAAGCTCCATTCCTCCATACTTGTTACGCCAGCGATAAAATGTTTGTTCAGTGATTCCGTATTTTCGTGAAAGTTCCTTGATTGGAATACCTGTTTCTGCTTCCTTTAATATCCGAAAAATCTCGCTTTCTTCTATCTTCTTTCTTGCCATAATGCTCTCTCCTTAATATCGGAGAAAACTAACTTAAATATCGGTGCAGTTTTTGGGGAGCAGGTCAGGAAGAGAAACTATGTTTAAGAAAATACTCTTATTATCTTTAGTAATGATAAGTTTAATCACTTTTAATCTTTCCGCAAATGAATGCGAAGAAAATGATTTAGCATGCCAAATGCAAGGGAAAGTGGAAACTGCTGAAAATGAACCAGCTCTAAATCCAGATAAAGTGGATGATAAAACTCATAAGCTTTGTACAAAAAAACCAGATAGTGTTAAATGCCTAAAAAATCCAGATTGTTATTGGGATTCAACCGTAAAGGGAGGAAAGTGTAAGGGAAAAGGGCATCCATAACTGCTCGTCAAATATCAAAAATAAGAATCAAATTCAATCTTGATAGAATCGGTTTGAGTTTGGTTCATTTTTAAGATCGCTTAATGAACTCAAGGATGGCTTTGTCCCTCTTCTTAATTCGTTCAAAGAGGATTCCATAATGGTTTGTTTCGATTTCCAATCCCTTTGCATTCGGAATACGATTCAACATCGACAAATAAGCATCAGATGGCAATAGATCATCGTTGGGATATAAATTCATTTTAGTCCCTCTCATGATGAGAGTGGGTATTTGAATGGATTCAAAATCAAGGTGTTTATTCTTTTTTATTTTTTGAATCATATACAAGGGTCGAAGGAGAAACAAAATGAGTACCTTATATATATGGATTGACCCTCCCATTTCCTTCAATTCTTCTTCCATTACAAATTTTGGCATATGGCAAACATATCCATTGTTTGATTTATGTAACTCATTGATAAAATAGTTTTGAATTTCCTTTGTCCAATGTGGGATTAAGGGGGAGTTTTTTACCAATTGTAAATACGATTCCGGATTCGGAAAAACAACATCCAATCGATCAAACGATTGTTTTAGAACTTTTAAAATTTGAATTCTTTTCTTTACGGATAAGAGTCCACCTCCATCCAACAGTATCATTGATTTAAGTTGGTTTTGGTAACGTAACGCATGTCGAAGGGCAATCATACATCCAAATGAATGTCCAAGAACGATTGGATTTTTTAGTTTATAATATAGGATGATTTCTTGTAGGTCTTTGATATGATTTTCAAAACCATAACCAGTTAAAGGTTTGTCGGAATGACCTCGTCCTCGTAAATCGTAAGAGATGACTTTGTGGCCTTCTTTATGTAAAACTTTGATGATACTCTCCATCGAATGTAGGTTACCCGACAATCCGTGAAGGCAGATGATGGGAGTTTTTTTACCAGGCCAAATACATACATTCAGTTTGATTCCGTTGATCAAGATTCGTTCTTCGCGATTTTTTGATACTGATGGATTTGAGTTTTTTTTAGATTTGATCATAGCGAAATGGATGGAACCGTCTAAGAAAAATTAAAAACGTTTCCATCAAGTTGAAACACATAGTCATGAATGCAATCCATTCTTTTACAAGTCCGATTTGTATGAGAAATTCAATCTTTACGATTTGTAATCAAAATGTAACAAGAAATCAATTATTCGCATTTATGAAATGGAGGCCTATTAAAATCATGAGATTCACTACCTAAATTAAATAATTAAGGTTCAAAATGATATTGGAATGGGATTGAAACAATGTTACGTGGAATGAAGCGACTCAATCGTTATGAAAATAGAATCTTAAGGATAGTGAAACTCGGTGGCAAATTAGTTCGTTTGAAACAATATGGGTTTTCAAGTAAAACGGAAGAAGGGTTTCGATTTCCAATTTATGTTTTGGAAATTGGAAAACCAAAAGCAATTAAAAAAAACGTATCCGCTTTAGTTGCCGGAGTACATGGATTGGAAACGATTGGAATCCGCGTGCTTTTGGATTTTTTAGATCATTTATTAACCCACAAAACATCTGTTTTATACAATGAAATCAAAAATGGAGAATTGGGAATCGTATGCATTCCTATTTTGAATCCCGGTGGTGTTGCGATGAAACGACGTTCCAATCCACGTGGCGTTGATTTGATGCGGAACTCGGGAGTAGAAGCAGTGAAGGCCCCTTTTTTCTTTGGAGGGCATAAGTATTCCAATTTTTTTCCTTATTATCGGGGAAATGTCTTACAATCGGAATCGAGAGTATTAGATCGATTTTTTTATGAGTATCTCTTGAATGCCGAAAATGAGATGATACCTGTCGTAGACATTCATTCTGGATTTGGCACTATAGACCATGTTTGGTGGCCATATGCGAGCATTCATAGACCTTGTGCTGATGAGCCTTTGTTTCAAAAAATGGCGAATCATTTTACCAATTCCTTAAATCATTATTTATATCGATTTGGACCACAAAGTGAAACGTATACAACTCATGGCGATCTTTGGGATCGACTTTATGATTTGTTCCTTGAAAGGGCAAATTCAAAGACAAATGCGCAGAATTCGAGGTTTTTGCCACTTACACTAGAAATGGGAACTTGGTCTGATATTAAAATTGACCCGTGGAAAATTTTCCGTAAACGTGGAATTTTTAACCCAGCGCGTGAATCCAAACAAAAATCGATCATCAGTCATCGAAAATTCTTATCAGATGTTATGCGATTGGCAAAACAAAAAGTTGATGATTTGGTCTAAAAATCCAATTTTTTAGAATTTTTTTTAAATATTCTCTTTACCTTTCCCTATTCTCTGTTACTCTTTTTTTCCTGGGAAAAATTAGTTCCAAAGACAATCATTATGTACCAATTGAGCGAAGTATTAAATCTTATATTTGATAGTATTGGTTTATTGATTTTGATTCGATTGTTTTGGCTTGGACTTATTCCCAAATATAAATATTTATTACTCGGTTTCCTTTCGATTTGGTTTAGTAATATCTTTACTGTCGTAGAAGGATTTTATTTTCCTGATATTTTTAATTTATTAGAACTGACCTGCTCCCCAAAAACTGCACCGATATTTAAGTTAGTTTTCTCCGATATTAAGGAGAGAGCATTATGGCAAGAAAGAAGATAGAAGAAAGCGAGATTTTTCGGATATTAAAGGAAGCAGAAACAGGTATTCCAATCAAGGAACTTTCACGAAAATACGGAATCACTGAACAAACATTTTATCGCTGGCGTAACAAGTATGGAGGAATGGAGCTTAGCGAAATCAAGAAGATGAAGGCACTCGAGCAGGAAAATTCAAATCTCAAAAGATTGGTAGCTGACATGGCTCTCGAAATCCAAGCAATTAAGAATGTTTTGGGAAAAAAGTTTTGAGCAGATCAACGAAGGAGAGAGCAGTTGATCTGCTAGTTGAAGAGGGACTTTCTCTAAACAGAAGCCTAGATGTTGTTCTTCTTCCTAAATCAAGTTATTATTATCAGCCGAAAGCTATTGATGAAGAGACAATGAACGAAATTCGAAGACTTGCTTTTCGATGGAAACGGGAAGGCTATCGACGAATTTACCGAAGGTTAAGAAGGTCGGGTAGGACAATCAATCATAAGAAAGTATATCGACTATATTGCTTAGAAGGGCTTAAAATAAGGACAAAACCGAAGCGAAAGAAAAGAAATGCATCATCACAGCAACTACCATTGCCTAAGAATTCAAACGAAGTTTGGTCAATGGACTTTGTTTTCGAACGGACGATTGATGGAAGAAAGCAAAGAATTTTAACAGGTATTGATCATTTAACAAGAGAGAATACCATACTTCAGGCAGAGTTTACTTTTTCGTCAGAAAAGTTGATCAGATATTTAAACACCCTCGAAAGACTTCCAAGAGCATTTGTTTTGGATAATGGAACAGAATTTACATCCAAAGACTTCCAGAAATGGGCAGAAGATAAGGGGATAGAAATTCACTTTATTGAAAAAGGAAAACCAACACAAAATGCATTTATAGAAAGTTTCAATGGTAAACTTAGAGATGAGTGTTTGAATCTACACTACTTTAAAAATCAAAGAGAGTTAACCGATGCTTTGCGAATTTTCCAAAAGGAATACAACGACGAGCGTCTTCACTCTTCATTGAATTACTTGACTCCTTCAGAGTTTAAGCGATCTTATGGTTGAAATGTTTAGAGAAAACTAACTTATCCATTGGTACTGAAAATGGGGGCAGGTCAGAACATTCCTTTTATTTTTTCTCCTCCGTTTTCTTTTTTGTTAGTCTCAAAAAAGAAATTTTGGTATCAGCACATTGATATGAATGCAATCGTTTTATTAAATCTATTATCCTTTATCATATATCTAATTGCATTATTTCAAATCATTGTTGTTTTGATCAGAAAACCAGTGTTTCGCGGAGAAGGAACAATGGTTTTAGTTCTAGCACTCATTCCATGTTATGTGAACATTTCAAATATTTTTGAACATGGATTTTCCATAGACTATTTTGATGATTACGAAGGTTTTTTTAAGGATTTGTATGCAATGTTCTTACTTATCTATTTTTATATTCATACCATTAAAAAAGAGCAGAATACGATTATCCAACACCAATCTCAAATCAAATCAGATCTTAAATTAAAATCCAAATTACTTACCGAAATTCATCATCGTGTGAACAATAATTTGCAAATTATTTCTGGCCTTATGGCTTTGCAGATAGAATCCGAAAATGATGAAAAACTGACAACATCGCTAAACTTAATTCAAAACCGCATCAATGCGATTGCTTCCGTCCATAAGATCATTTATGGCTCACCAAATCTTTTATTTGTAAACCTTAACCAAATTTTTAGTTCAATCTTATTGAATCTAAAACTTACTTATCTCAAAGAAAATCAAAACATCGAGCTTCGGGAATTGATTGAGGAAGGACTGGAAATGGATTTGGATCGAGCTATACCAATTGGGCTCATTTTAAATGAATTGGTATCCAATTCATTCCGTCATGCTTTCAAAAAAGAGGATAAAGGGATAATTGAAGTAAGTTTGGGTAAATTGAATGATGAGTTCGTGTTGATAATTAAAGACAATGGACTCGGTTCAGAAGGAGAACTTATGGAAGCAAAAGGGATTGGGATCATGCTTGTTAAAAGTTTAGTGAAACAAATCAAAGGTAAAATTATATTTGATAGTGATCATGGTATGACGGCGGAAATTAGATTCCCTTTGGTGAATGCAAATCCTATTCAAATCTAATCATAAATAAAATATTTCATTTAAATTTTTTACAGCATAGGTTGCATCTTTCAAAAATGGGAAAGCGCCGCTTGGATCTATATAAATAGTTTCCACTCCTGCTTGTTTACCAGCTAACATGTCATAAAGATAATCGCCTACCATAATCGTATCTTCTGGCTTTGCTTCCCATTCTCGCATCAAATAAAAAATACCATCTGGATTCGGTTTTGGTAATGCCTTATCACGGCAAATAATGTTATTCGATTTAAAAAATGAATCGATTTTCGCAGCCTTTAAAGTTTCGATTGCGTTGTCATAACTATTTCTAGTCAGGATTCCGATTTTGTGGTTTATTACATTCAATTCGGTAAGAAGATTTGTGGAACCTTCCATTGCGATCGCCAGTTTTGCGATTTTTAGCTCGATTTCGTTTAATTGAATCTCTTTTTGCAATTTCTCTTCTTTTGGTAAATTGGATAGAGAAGTGAGTATGTCTTGTTCCAATGAAATTCCCAATTCTTGTTTGATTGCCAAAAAATCATGTTGGGCTACAGTGAGTGTTCCATCCATGTCAAAAATCCAGAATTTCTTTCGATTGAGTAATTTCATTTTTTAAAAAAATCCAAATCTTTTTCAGTGTTGATATTACGAAAATACCTTTCCTCTACTTTTGGAAGTGGTAGGAAAATCGGTTGCGGATCTAAAGATTCAATTTTTTTTTGAAGAGAAAATTCAATTTTGTTATTCGATTCAATTTCCTTTAACCATAAATCGAGTGTTTGGTGGTTGTATATGCTACAAAGTGGTTCCAGGCCATTACTTGATTGGTAAAATATGCCTGATGAATTTGAGTTTATATGATAATGTCTAAGTATTCTATCAATTGTTTTTAATTTGATATAGGGGATATCGATTGGTAATACGAAAATAGCATTATAATCTGGATTTGTTTTATTTAAGGTGAGATGAGTGGAAAGTAAACCAAGTAATGGTCCATAAACGGGGATGTTTTGGTCCATTATGATTTCATCTTCAGAAAATAACGAACTATAATCTTTAACCTGCTCGGAGCGAAGGGATAGGTATAATTCTTCATTGAAATATTTAATTTTTTGGATGATTTTTGTGATAAATGTTGATTTGTCCCCAATGGGAAGGAATGCTTTGTCTTTTCCCATTCGGATACTTTGTCCACCAGCTAACAATATAAATATGATGTCATTTTTCGTGTGTCTCATGAACACAGCCTTTTGACCAATCGGAACTTCCATCAATATAGGTTTCTTTTTTCCAAATAGGGACTTCGTGTTTCACGCGATCAATGATATATCGATTTGCCTGGTATGCTTCATCTCTATGCACAGATCCTGTGGATACTATCACTGCTATCTCACCAACAACCAATTTTCCTAAACGGTGGATGCAGTCTGCATATTCTAGTTCCCATTTTGTCTTCGCATCATTAATGATATCCTCGATCATTTGGTTGGCCAACTCAGAATACGCTTCATACTCCAAATGCGTGACTGTTTTCCCTTCATTTGTATCTCTGACGATTCCAGTAAACAATACAAATCCACCCATCTTCGGTAATGTCGGTATAATCTCTTGGATTTCTAGTTTGTTTTCAGTGATATGTTTCATTAAAATCAGCTATCCTCCACTCGAGGGCGGTAAGATTGCAATGCTTGCATTTTTAGGAATTGTATCTGATTCCTTGGCCATTTTTTGGTTAATGGAAACTCTACAAACTTTTAATATTTTAGCAGCATCTGGATTCTCTTTTATTAAAATTTCAATTAGTGTTGAAACACTTGTATCTCCTTCGATCTCCCTTTGTTGTTTATTTGGAAAATAATCTTTTAGAGCTGCAAAATATAAAATTTCAACTTCCATTTAACCTCCAATATACTTCATCGATAATTCAGAACCAGTGAATTTATTCTTTTTCGTCAGCATTGCTTGATGTAAAGTGGATTGAATTTCATCAAATGATTCAGGTATCACAAAAGAAGTTTCATCGCTTAGGCATCCATAAATACGTCCCTTGCTATCCATGCGCAATCGGTTACAACCTTCGCAGAATGGTTCGGTATGATTGGCAATCATACCAAAAATATAACCTTCATTTGTTATATAATATTGAGCAGTAGAATCTTGTGGTGTAGGATAATCTTGAAAATGATATTTCAAACGAATTTGGTTTCGAATTTCTTCAGCGGAATAAAAATAGGAAGGGTGTTCTTTCTGTAGTGGACCCATTTTCATAAATTCTAAAAAACGAATAGGAATTCCCTCTTCGCCGCACCAAGTAAGTATGTTCAATACTTCATGGTCATTCAATCCACGTAAAACAGTAGTATTTATTTTTACTTTAAGGCCAATTTGTTTTGCTTTTTTGATTTGGTTTAATACATGGGAAACTGGTATTTTCCGATCGCTTAAACGTTCGAAAATCGATTGTGTAATGCTATCTAAGGAAAAGTTAATTCTTGTTAGTCCAGATGAAACCATTTCTTCCAATAAATCCGGGTTAAAATGACCATTTGAAGTGAGGGCTATTTCCTGGATGGAATGATATTTTACGATTTGGATCAATTCAATTAAATTTTTATGAAGTGTTGGTTCTCCTCCTGTCAAATGTACTTCCTTAATTTTTAAATGGGGTTTCAGTAAGTTCAAATTTTTATCTAATTGATCCGGGCTTAAAGAATGTGAATGGGTTAGCTGTGGAGAAAAATTTTCTTTTTCTTTGGGTGCACAATAAACACATGCGAAATTGCAATGGGATAGGATACTAATTCGCAAAACTTCAAATTTTCGAGTATCCAGTGTCATCGTTATAAACGAATTTATACAGGAATTCTAAGTTGGAAACTAAAATTGATTTTTTTCAATGGGTTCTATCGGAAAAATCGACATTAAGATCCTTTTTTGAATCGTTTTTTATACAATCGAAATTATGAATATAGATAAAAATAAATTTTTTCAAAGGCAAAGTTTGGTCCCAGAAATCGGTGAATTTGGGCAAAAGAAATGGGCTGAATCGTCAGTGTTGATTATTGGGCTAGGTGGTTTAGGTTGTCCTTCTGCTTTACAATTAGCAGTTTCTGGAATTGGTAGGATCGGTCTTATTGATTTTGATGTTGTTGAAGTTTCAAATTTACACCGACAAACCTTGTTTACATGGAAACATATCGGACGTAAAAAAAATGAAGTTGCTGCTGAAGTAATAAAGGAACATGTTCCATGGATACAAATTGAAATTTATTCAGAGTTCGTCCATTCAGAATCAAATCCAAATATCTTTCAAACTTGGGATATTGTTTTAGATTGTACAGATACTATCGCTTCCAAGTATGCAATCAATGATATTTGTTTAAAATTTGGAATTCCTTTGGTAACAGCTTCGGTATTTCGGACAAGTGCCCAATTTGCGTTATTCTCTGGAAAAGGAAAACCATGTTATCGTTGTTTGTTTCCAGACCTGAGTGAAGGAGATACTTTGAGTTGTAATGAAGGGGGAGTTCTAGGTTTACAGGCATCCATTGCAGGCAATTATCAAGCTTCTTTGGCATTACAATACCTTTTAAATCCAAATCAGTTTGATTCCAATTCTGTTTATTTTATCGAGTGGAATCCAATTACATTTTATGAATCAAAATTAGATCCTAATATAAATTGTATTTGTGATAATACAGATATTAGAGTAACGAAACCTATCACAAAAAAAATGGAAGTCGATTTTGAAGGATACAATTTACTCAAAAACAAAGGATCAGTAGTTTTACTCGACGTAAGAGAAAGGGAAGAAGTTGAACAGTACCCGATTAAAGGTGTCTTACATTTCCCTTTATCAGAAATGAAAAAGGGAAATCTTCCTGATATCGAAGACAACCAAATCATCGTTTGTATCTGTGAATCGGGGATTCGATCAAATTTAGCACTGTCTTTTTTTCCTCATCATTCAGAAAGGTATTCCTTTTTAGGAGGAAGAAAATTTTATATGCAAGCAAATCAAAAAATGGAAACGAATTAAGGATTGAGTTTCATTATTTTTACTTGGATCCCACTAAAAGCAGCATTCCCAGAAAATTCATCTAAATTTTGATCATCCGTTAGGTCATTAATGCTCACACCTGAAAATTGGCTTGCTATCATTTGTTTAGTTCCCGATCTGCTATGACCAAAGCCATGAGGAATGCTTACCACTCCTTTCATTAATTCCTCTGTAATTTCAATTGGAATCGTAAGTTGGCCTACTTTTGATGTTACAATGACTTCTTCTTCATTTTTGATCCCGAGTTGATTTGCATCATCGGGATGGATCATCATTGTACATCTAGGTTTTCCAGACATAAGTTTTGGAAGATTATGCATCCAGGAATTGTTATTTCGTAAATGCCTCCTTCCAATTAGAAGAAAAGGATATAACGATTGATTGGTGACAAGATACTCTTTGAATTTTGCCATGAGTCTTGGTATGTCATTTTTTAAATGACTTGGGAATAATTGAATCATTTTGTCTTCAGTATACAATCTTTCAGGGAAAGATTGTTTCAAAGGACCCAAGTCTACGCCGTGAGGACTATTTTTAAGTAACTCTAAACTCATTTGCAAATCTGGGTTTTGTTTTGCTCCATAGGGTCCTGATTTTAAGGCGTGATCAATGATATTTGCAGGTGTTAATTTGGTTCGGATTATTTCATTTGGTAATTCTTTACCAGATCGTTTTAATTCAATTCGTTTGGTTAGATCTGTAAAAATTTCCCAATCATGTAACATCCCTTCTTTAGGTGGGAAAAGTGGCTCGTTGTATCTCGTTGTGTTTCTTATTGCAAATACATTAAAAATTAAATCATAGTGATCATGTTCTAATGCAGAAGTTGGTGGTAAAATGTAGTGAGCATGTTTGGTAGTTTCATTGATATAAAAATCAAAACTGATCATAAGCTCTAACGAAGACAGGGCCTTTTCTAGTTTTTTCCCGTTAGGTGTTGACAAAACAGGATTTCCTGCAGATGTCACCAAACATCGAATTTGTCCTTCACCTTCTGTAAGTATTTCCTCGGCCAGGGCAGAAACCGGCAATTCATCATTGAATTCAGGTAATTTTCTAACTCTTGATTGGTAAGTATTAAAACTTCCTTGCGAGGATCGAATGACTGATCCTTCGCCCACTAAATCCACTGCTGGCAAAGTGAACATGGCACCACCCTCTTTGTCTAAATTTCCAGTGATGGTGTTGATGACATTGATGAGCCATTGGCAAAGTGCACCAAACTCTTGGGTAGATACACCAACTCTCCCATAACAAACTGCAGACGGTGCATTTGCAAATTCCAATGCAATGCGGTGTATGGTTTCGTTGGGAACTCCTGTAATTTTGGAAACAGTTTCTGGATCAAATTCACTGACCAAACTCTGGATCGATTTTAAATCTGATTCCTTAGTCAATGGATTTGGTTTTGAGAGGTTCTCTTTAAATATAACATGAACAATGGATAAAAGAAAAAATACATCTGTTCCCGGTTTGATGAAAATATGTTCATTGGCATGTTCTGCCGTTTCTGTTTTCCTTGGGTCAACAACAACGTATTTTCCACCTCTATCCTGAATCGATTTTAGTCTTTTTTTCACATCGGGAACGCTCATTAAACTTCCATTAGATGCAAAAGGATTCCCTCCTAAAATTAAAAAGAACTGAGTTCGATCAATATCGGGAATAGGGATCAGTAACTGGTGACCAAACATCAAATACGATAGCAATTGGTGGGGGAGTTGATCAACAGAGGTTGCTGAAAAATTGTTTTTGGTTTTGATCCGACTGACAAATCTTTGGCCAAACAACATAGAACCATAATTATGAACTGTAGGATTTCCATTATAAATCCCAACTGAGTCGTTACCATATTTTGTTTGGATGTTCACGATTTTTGTGGCGATCTCAGAAAGAGCACCAACCCAAGATACTTCCTCCCATCCAGATTCTGTTTTTTTAAGAGGAAACTTAATACGATCAGGATCTTCGTATAAACTTTTTAATTCTGGACCCTTTGGACAGATATGTCCACGACTAAAACTGTCCTTTTGATCTCCCTTAAAACCTAGGATTGAACCATTTTTAACTTCGATTTGGAGTCCACACATGGCCTCACATAAATTACAAGATCGGTAATGAGTGAATTCCATTTGTCTCTCCCAGGAGGAAAATTTTAAAATGGAATTTTTGAGAGACAAGTGGAAAATTGCCTCTCAAAAGAAATTTGTATCGTTATTTTAAATCAAGTTGCTGTTAACAAGTCAGTTTTTTTCTCACCTGGAGGAACAATTTGACTCATCTCGTCTCCTACTTCTTTTTCTTCTTCCATTGAAAAACGAACTAATAGGGCAAAAAATGCGGAAACAGTGACAAAAACACCTATCATTAGTAAGGCGTTTTGGTATGTCAATTCACCTCGGAATAAAAATCCTGCTGAAACAGCTCCAACATTTCCACCTGCTCCAACAATCCCTGATACAGCACCAATCGCTTTTTTGTTAACAAAAGGAACTACAGAGAAGGTTGCTCCTTCTGACATTTGAACAAATAAACTGAAAACAATCATGGATGAAATGGCTAGTATAAGTGAAGTCATTTGCGAAAATAAAATCAAACAAATCCCCTCACCAGCAAGTGCCGCTGATAACCATACCACACGACCGCGTAACCCCCATTTGATTCCGAATTTATCTCCGAAAACACCACCTAATGTTCTTGCAAATAGATTCATCAAACCAAATAAACCAGCGATGAGTCCAGCAGTTGGAGGTGTTAGTTTGAATTGATCAACATAATAAAGAGCTGCAATATTGTTAATGGTTAATTCAATTCCAAAGCAGGCACCATAGGCTAAAAACAAGAGCCAAACTCTAGAATCCTTAATCACCAAAAGAAAGTTAGCAAGTGAATTTTTTTTACCACCTTGAAAGGTTGGATACGTATCCTTGATGTCTTTAAAATTTCCACCAGGTGTATCTTGTGTTCCAAAATAATAGATGATACCCATAAGAAAAAGGGCAACACCTGGAACTACCATGGCAAGTCTCCAAGAAACCCCGGTTGTAAAACCAAATGCAACAAAAAATCCGAAAATCAGAGGCATTACCATCTGCGTTACGCCCCCTCCTAAGTTTCCCCAACCTGCCGTAGTGGCATTTGCGGTTCCTATAATATTCGGTGCAAACATAACAGACGTATGGTACTGTGTGATCACAAAGGAAGCTCCAATTGCTCCAATGGCCAAACGTAATAATAAAAAAGTAAGGTAACTGTCGGCTAAACCAATACACATGACTGGAATTGATCCAAAGATTAACAAAAATGTGTATGCAATCCTCGGACCAATTTTGTCACACAACCAACCAATGAATAGACGCATAAATATTGTGATTGCAACAGAAGCTATGATGATGTTACCGATTTGTGCTTTCGTAAGAGATAATTCTTCTCTTACATATACCATCAGTGGCGCAATGCCAAACCATCCAAAAAAACACAAAAAGAAGGCAATCCAAGTGAGATGGAAGGTTCTCATTTGGGGAGTTTTGAAACTGAATAAATCGATTTTAGTTGCTTTCGCATGAGGTGTAATCGTCACGGGAATGATTCTCCTTATAGAGAATCTAATTGCAAAAATTGTACCAAATGATCTCATCCAATGCACCCAAAAAAGGCTTAAAATACGGGGTTTTTGGTCGATTTTGCAGTACAAATTGAGAGGGTGTGTGTCTTGAATTAGAATTGTAGAAAATTCGAATCATCTGTGTACGGAACGTACAATCTGTTTAAATGGTATCTACCAAGGCAAAAATTGGATTCCTTCTTCTGCTTCGATTTGTTTTGATTCACTGGGAAATAAAGCAAGGCCATCCGAAAAAATTCCTGCTTTGATATCACCACTTCCATTAAAAGGAATCGCTTCTAATCGAGTTTTCTCTTTCGTTACGAATCGAACAGGGAAAAACTCAGTCAATGAATGTTTTTTCTTTTTCGGTTGGGAGAGAGGAAATCTGAGATACATTTCTTTTTGTTGGGAAAAACAACATCTTAAAAATGGATCTATAAATAATCGGAGACAAGTTTGGACACTAAAGGGATTACCAGGTAATCCGAAAACAACGGTTCTGTTTTTTTTACCGAACCAAATTGGTTTTCCTGGTTTAATGGCTGTTTTGTGAAAAATGGTTTCTACTCCTAAATCCATTAGAAGAGAGGGGACTAAATCTTTTTCTCCCATAGATACTCCCCCCGATAGGATCAGGATGTCACAATCAAGCGATTGTTTGATTGCATTTTTCATCATACTTTCATCGTCTGGGACTATAGAAATCTGACTTGGGTTGATATTCCATTTTTTTAGAAATGTAGAAATGGTAACAGAATTTGAATCTCTGATTTGGTGGGGAAGGGGTGTGATACCGAAAGGGACAACTTCATTGCCAGTTGAAATGATTTTTACATTTGGAGGTGAAAATACAGATACAGTTGTTTTTCCTAAACTTGCCAATAAGGAAACTTCAGAAAGATTGAGGTAGGTTCCAACAGGAAGTAATGGATCAGATTTAAGGGCATCTTCTCCTCGTTTGGCGATATTTTGCCACTGAGAGATATTTTCTATAGGAAACATAACCATTTTTTGATTCTGTTCTTCGGTTAGTAACGCATCCTCTATTTTGATCACTGCGTCAAATCCCTCGGGAACAGGGGCACCCGTCATGATACGAATTACAGTTTCCTCAGTTAGTTTCGTGAGAGTGGATCCTGCATGTAGTTCTCTTGTATAAGGGTACTGTTTGTTTGGTATAAATGCTTTCGTAACAATTGCAAATCCATCCATTGCAGAACGATTGAATGGAGGATAGTCACGATCAGCTAACACAGATTCCGCTACAATGCGTCCATATGTCTCTTGTAATGGAATGGATTCCGTCCCAAAAGTCTTCGCTTCTTGGTTGATCAATCCAATTGCTTTTTCGAAAGAAATCAATGTCCTTCCCCTCTCATCATCTTTTTGGAATGAAAGATTGCCGGTAAAATTGCGGTCATACTTTCTTTTGCTCCATTGCTGCTTCCAGGTACCGCAATAATGATGGATTTTCCTATACTCCCAGCAATGGATCGGGATAACATTGCAAATGGAGTTCTGTCTTGGCCAAACGAACGCATCACTTCTGCAATCCCTGGAATTTCTTTTTCTAACATTGGTTTGATGGTATCAGTTGTGTTATCTCTTGGCCCTAACCCTGTCCCACCTGTAGTAACAATTAAATCAATATTTTCTTTTGTCCATTTCGCAATTGTTTCTCTGATTTTATTCGGTTCATCTGGAACAATTTTGATTTCTAAAACTTCAACACCTTCTTCTTTTAATAGTTCAGCGATGATTTTTCCAGAGCCGTCTTCCTTTTTTCCAGCAAAACAAGAATCGGAACAAACTAAAATTTTTGCAGTAGAACCAAACGCGAATTTTGCGATCTGTTTGTCAGTTTTTCCGCCTTTTTTTTCCAATAGCCGAACAGAAGATATTTCAAGTGTTTTATCAATTGGTTTTAATAAGTCATAAATTACTAAAGCTGCAACGGTTACCCCTGTCAGGGCTTCCATTTCGATTCCTGTTTTGCCGATTGATTTAGCTTGCGTTAAGATCCGAACGGCATTTTTTTCTTCTAAAATTTCAAACTGGATGGAAAACGAATCAATAATGACAGGATGGCAATGAGGGATGAGGTCGGAAGTTTTTTTAGCACCTAATAAAGCAGAGGCTTTTGCTACCCCAAACAAATCTCCTTTGGGGAGAGTATTGGCTTTGATTCTCTCGATGGTTTCTTTTTGACAATAAACAAACCCTTCTGCTTCTGCAAAACGTAGGGTAGTTCTTTTTCCAGTAATATCATTCATTCCTATCCCTTATACTGGAGATAGAATGGAAGCACAGCCATTTTTCAAAATTTTCATCTCTTCATAAAAACGGACGATTTCACCAATGACTAGGATAGCAGGTGATTTGACTTCATTTTTTGTAACAATGGATTCTATAGTTTTCAAATTCCCAGTAAAAACTCGTTCCGTCTCTAAGGTTGCATTTTGGATTATGGCTATTTTAGTTGATGAGTCATTTCCCGATCGAATGAGTTCAGAGATTATGAGACCCAATGAATTCAATCCCATATAGATGATGATGGTTTTTCCGATACAATTTAAATTTTGAAATGCATCGGTATTCACTCCGTCCTTTTTATGACCCGATAAAAATAAAATTTCCCGCGCATAATCTCTATGTGTTAGAGGGAAACCTAAAGACGATGCCACTCCTGATGCGGTAGTAATCCCTGCAATGATTTCACAAGAAATGCCTTCTTGTAAAATGGAAGCATATTCTTCACCTACCCTTCCGAAGATGGAAGGATCTCCCCCTTTTAATCGAACGATGGTTTTGTGTTCTAAACTTGCTTGGATCAGTTTATCATTGATTTCGTTTTGCAAACAACTATGAACACCCAAACGTTTTCCCACGTACACCATTTGGATTCGTTTACGACAAACCCCAAGAATCCTTGGTGAAACCAAGTCATCATAAAATACAATATCGGCTTTTCTTAGGATTTTTAATGCTTTGATTGTGAGTAGTTCAGGGTCTCCAGGCCCTGCACCAACCAAATAAATTTTACCTCTATTGAATCGATCGGATGGAATCGTCATGATAATAAACCTGGAGATTGTAGAAGAGAAGGATCAACTTCTATGTAAACAGATCCATTTTCAACGATAACTTGATAAAGATTCACTTTGTAATTTTCATCACTCAAACATTCACCTGTTTGCAAGGAAAAATTTCGTTTGTGAAGTGGGCAAACAACTTTTGGTTCACCATTAGAATCACCTAACAAACCTCTTGATAAAACCATATCACCAGTGTGAGGGCATGCATTATCACATGCATACCATTCATCTTTTGATTCAAAATAAAAAATGGCTATCTGTTTTGACCCAATTTTTGCACTGACTCCACCTTCTTTTTCAAAATCGGTAACTGGACCTATGAATACTTTTTCTTTTGTATTTTGATTCGTTTGCATAAAAATATCCTTATTTAAGTTTTAACTAAATCATTTTGTGACCAATCGATTGGTCGGATTTGTCCACGTTCTTCTATAAACTGAATGTTTGGATCTGTTTCGTCGCTATTAACAAAGTGTTTGAATTTTTTTTGTTTTTCAACGTCTTCTACAACGTCTTTCCATTCACAATGGTAAGTATTCACTAAGTGTTTCATTTCTTCATCTAACTGTGAATTTATACCCAACCTATCATTGATCACAACATCTTTTAGGTATTCGATCCCACCTTCCAATTGTTCCAACCATGTTGAAGTTCTCATTAATTTGTCAGCTGTTCGGATGTAAAACATCATATAACGGTCGATATATTTTATACATGTGTCTTCATCCAAATCTTCAGCAAATAAAATTGCATGTTTTGGGTTTACACCGCCGTTTCCGCCGATGTATAAATTCCATCCTTTTTCAGTTGCGATGATTCCAAAATCTTTTCCACGTGCTTCTGCACACTCGCGTATACATCCTGATACACCACATTTTAATTTATGAGGAGCACGGATTCCCTTGTAACGTTCTTCCAATCTGATCGCAAAAGATGTACTATCCTGCACACCAAATCGACACCAAGTTGAACCAACACAACTTTTTACGGTTCGCATAGATTTACCATAGGCATGTCCACTTTCGAATCCGTTATCTACTAAATCTTTCCAAATGGCAGGAAGTTCGTTTAATTTTGCACCTAACAAATCAATACGTTGACCACCTGTAATTTTGCAGTATAAATTGTACTTTTTGGCGATTGCACCTATGACAATTAGTTTATCAGGTGTGATTTCTCCTCCTGGGATTCTTGGAACTACAGAATAAGTTCCTCCTCTTTGGATATTGGCTAAGTATTTATCATTGGTATCTTGGATTTCTCTATGTTTTAAAATAGGTTCATTCCAGATACTTGCAAGGATTGAGGCAACAGCAGGTTTACAAATTTCACAGCCGTGGCCTTTACCGACTTCTTTTAAAACATCAGGGAATGTTTTTAAAGATTTTACTTTAATGACTTGGAAAAGTTCCTTTCTTGAATATTTAAAATGTTCACATAAGTGCTCTGTGACAACTTTTCCCTGAACTTTTAATTCAGCTTTTAGAATCGAATTCACTTGTGGTAAACAACCACCACAACCACTACCCGCTTTAGAACAATTTTTTAAACTTGTGATATCAAAACAATCTTTGTCACGAATTGCGTTTAAGATATCTCCTTTTGAAACATTATTACACGAACATATTTTTGCTTCATCTGGCAAAGAATCTGCACCAAATAAATTTTCCGAAGATACTGAACCAACAATTAATGTCTCTGGTTCTTCTGGTAATTCCATCTTATTAAGATAAAAAGATAAGAGATTTCCATATGCTTTCGCATCCCCGACTAGGATTCCTCCAAGTAAATATTTTCCATCAGGCGAAATTACGAGTTTTTTATAAACACCACTCCTTGGATTTTTGAATACGATAGGAATATGTTCACTTTGTCCTAAGGCATCACCAAAAGAAGCTACTTCAACTCCAATTAATTTAAGTTTTGTAGAAAGGTCTGATCCAACATAAACTTTTGGTTTACTTCCGGGACTACATAGATTGAAGGCAAGTGTTTCAGCCATTTCGTATCCAGGTGCAACCAAACCGTAAATAAAATTCCTGTGTAACGCAACTTCCCCGATTGCATAAATTCCATAAACATTAGTACCCATTCCATCATCAACGATGATACCACCACGTTCTCCTACACTAATGCCTGCTTCTTTCGCTAATTCATCTCTAGGACGTATACCAGCTGAGACAACCAACATATCAAATTCTAAGGTTTCTCCATCTTTGAAGGTAAATCCTTCAATTTTTTTATCTCCTAAAACTGTTTCGGTTTGTTTGTTTAAGTGGATTTCTACTCCAATTTCCTCAATTTTTGATTTTAAAATTGAAGCTCCACCTTCATCGAGTTGGCGTGGCATAAGTCTTGGAGCAAATTCAATCACATGTGTCTCTTTTCCTAAGTCGACAAGGGCTTTTGCTGCTTCGAGACCGAGCAAACCTCCACCTAATACGGCAGCTTTTTTAATTTTTTTACTATATTCTAATGTTTCTTCTAAATCTTCAATCGTACGATAAACAAAAACACCTTCTTTGTTTAATCCATCAAGTGGTGGAATGAATGGAGAAGAGCCAGTTGCAAATATCAATTCATCAAATTCTAATTCGGTTCCTAAACTTGTTACCAATTTCCTTTTTACTGTATCGAGTGAGATTGCTCGCTCAGATAATAACAATTTTATACCATTGGTTCTATACCAATCTGGGCTACATAGATAAAGGTCTTCAGCGGAGCGATTCGCAAAATATTCAGAGAGGTGAACTCTGTCATAAGCACGCCTAGGTTCTTCTCCAAGAACTGTGATTTCAAATTTGTCAATCCCACCGAATTCTACCAACTTTTCGCAGAACCTGTGGCCAACCATTCCATTACCTATGACAACTAACTTCCGCTTGATCATCTCTTTACCTAACCCAAGGCACAAATTAAAGGAACCTCGAAGGCTCCCTTTCCATACTTTTTATGCACGAATTGTACCAAAGAAAGGCATCTAGATGAATAAAAGGTCGAAATTAGCAATGATCCGTAATCAATTTGTACAGAATGTCCGTTTATTGGAAGGAATCACCTGTTGCTCTGTCTATAAAATCGCAAAAATTGAATTTTCTAAACTAGTTTCGCTTTCATCGGGAAAGGATTATTCGGAACCAAATTGGAGTTAAGAAGGCAAAATGCCTACGATGTGTACATTATGCATTCAAATATGTAGAATATTAGAAAACAAGAATGGCATACCGACTTTAATATCTAATTTTTTCCATAGGAGTAAGCATTTTTGTGAAATATTCAGCATTTGGCATAATAATTGCTAATTTTGATCTGTGCAAAACAAAGAAACATATCCCTCTACTTGTTCCTATTGTGGTGTTGGTTGCGGTGTCACGATTCAAAAATTAGGAAATCATGAAATTCGTGTGGAAGGCGATAAAGACCATCCTGCCAATTTGGGATTGTTGTGTTCGAAAGGAAGGAATTTGCACTACACAGTGATGGACAGAAGTGATCGGATATTGTATCCATTACATCGGGCAACAAGGACTTCCAATTTAAAACGAATTACATGGAACCAAGCACTCGATTCGATCAGCGAAAAATTTAAAAATCTATTGGATACATACGGCCCGGATTCAGTTGGATTTTATGTATCGGGTCAATTATTAACTGAAGAGTACTATATTATAAATAAGTTAATTAAGGGATTTATCGGTAGTAATAATATCGATACTAACTCAAGGCTTTGTATGAGTTCCGCCGTCGTTGGTTACAAAATGGCTTTAGGTGAGGATAGTGTTCCAGTATCTTATGAAGATATTGAACTTGCAGATTGTTTTCTCATTGCAGGTGCCAATCCTGCTTGGTGCCATCCTATTATATTCCGAAGGATTGAAGCACAAAAGAAAAATTTTCCGAATACGAAACTCATAGTAGTAGATCCTAGAAAAACCGACACATGCGAAGAAGCTGACCTTCACCTTCAAATCCATCCAGGTACCGATATTTATCTTTTTCATGCCATCGCTAAAGTATTGATCGATCACGATTGGATTGATCATAACTTTCTCACATCTCACACAGAAGGATTTGATGAATTAAAAACATTTCTTCTAGGCTTCGATTTGCAAAAAGCTGCAAACATTTGCGGTGTACCTTTGGAAGACATTGCACTTGCAGCAAAATACATCCACGAAGCCAAAGGATTTTTATCATTATGGGCAATGGGTCTAAACCAAAGTGTGATTGGAGTGAACAAAAATTTAGCATTAATTAATTTATCTCTCATCACTGGGAAAATTGGGAAACCAGGGTCTGGACCATTTTCACTTACTGGTCAACCCAATGCTATGGGAGGGCGGGAAGTCGGTGGACTTTGTAATTTATTACCTGCACATCGAGATTTGAACCAAGCAGATCATCGCAGAGAAGTTGAATTGTTTTGGGGAGTGAGTGAAGGAAAAATCAAAGACAAACCTGGATTTACTGCAGTAGAAATGTTTGAAAATCTAAAAAGCGGTAAAATGAAGGCAGTATGGATTGTATGCACAAACCCAACAACGAGTTTACCTGATGCAAGAACAGTTGAACAAGGATTACGTGAAGCAGAACTAGTTGTTGTTCAAGACATTTCCATGAGTAATGCATCCATCCCATACGCGGACTATGTGTTACCGGCCGCAGGATGGGCTGAAAAACAAGGCACTATGACAAACTCGGATCGAAGAGTGACCTATCTATCCAAAATCATCGATCCACCAGGTGAGGCAATCTCAGACACCTTCATCATCCAAAAATTTGCAGAGAAAATGGGTTATGGTTCTTCCTTTGCGTATCAATCAGAGGAAGATGTATTTTTGGAACATGCAGCGTTAACAAAAGGGACAAACATTGACATTAGTGGATTAGATTATTCGATTTTACAAGAAAAGAGATCAGTCCAATGGCCTTTTCCTGAAAATAGCAAGGAAGGAACTCCAAGGTTATTTACCGATCATAAATTTTACCGACCGAATGGAAAGGCTAAAATCTTTGATGTCAAACCTGATGATGTTTCTGAAAAAACTTCAGAAAGGTATCCATTCATTCTTACTACAGGTCGCATCAGGGACCAATGGCATACCATGACCCGTACTGGAAAGGTTCGTAAACTCATGGAACATAAAAGTGAGCCCTATTTGGAAATCCATCCAAAGGATTCTGCATCTATTGGAATTGAAGATGAAACACTTGTCGAAGTTTTCAATGAAAGAGGGCTCGTGCGTGTAAAGGCAAAGGTAACAGATTCGATTAAACAAGGGACTGTTTTTTTACCCATGCATTGGGGGAAAAAAAATCAGAATGATGAGTTCCGTGCCAACAACTTAACAAATAAAGAATTTGATCCTTTTTCCAAACAACCAGGCTTCAAAATATCGGCTGTACAAATTCGTACCTTCCAAAAGGAAAAAGAAAAAATTTTAATCATTGGTGGTGGGAATAGTACGTCTGCCTTCATCAAACATTACAAAGAACTTTGCCCAGATGACGAAATTACCGTTTTATGTAAGGAAGAAAATCCATTGTACAATCGAATCCTACTTCCTGATTTTATCAGCGGTGAGAAGTTGTTTACTGAATTGACAAGTGTGAGTGCCGATGAAGTAAAATCTTGGGACATCCAACTTCATACTTCAACATCGGTCACTACTATTTTGCCCGAGGCAAAAATTGTAAAAGATTCGCTTGGGAACTCATATTCATATCATAAATTAATCATTGCAACAGGAAGTTCTCCTCAAATTCCAAAATCCATCTCTCCAAACATGGTAGGTGTATTTAGTTTACGAGCCAAAACTGATGCTGATAAAATCAAAGGATTTTTTGTTCCAGATTCTCATGCATTGATTGTTGGTGGTGGTTTATTAGGTTTGGAGCTTGCATCAGCACTCAAATCTCTTGGTGTAAAGGTTACCGTTTTAGTTCGCACCAATCGATTGATGTCTAAACAACTTGATTCAATTGCTTGTGAAATTTTAAGAGAAGAGATTGAAAGCCGTGGAATTGAAGTATCATTCAATTCAGAAATTTCCAAAGTTCACGGATATGATCGTGTGACGTACGTGGAATTAAAGGACGGAAAAAAAATATATCCAGATGGTATCGTTTATGCGATGGGTACAAGTCCAAATTTATCGTTAGCAAAAGAAATGGGTATTGAAATTGGTGAAGGAATTAAGGTAAATGAATTTTTGCAAACATCAGATCCTGATATTTATGCAATCGGGGAGGTTGCCGAACATACATCTGGAGTTTATGGAACAGTCCTTGCTGCCGAAGAACAAGCAAAAGTTGCTGCAAATCATATTTATGGATACCGTTTTCAAACTTATAAAGGATCTTTACATTCAAATTTATTAAAAATCCCAGGATTGGAATTAGTTTCCTTACGTTTACCTGGAATCCAGTTTGAAGACTTATCGGATGAATATGAAGAAATTGTCTTTATGGATCGTAAAAGACGCAAATACAAAAAATGTATTGTGAAAGGTGACAAGTTGGTGGGAGCCATACTTGTTGGAGACAAATCAGAGTTTGTTGAATATAAAAATTTAATTGCTTCTGGATTAGAGTTAGGTGATAAACGGCAACAACTTTTGTCCAGTATATCCACCGCCAAACCTCCGAAAGGTGTATTAGTGTGTTCTTGTAATGGAGTAGGACAGGGAAATATCGAGGACGTAATCCAATTTGGTGCAAAAGATTTAAACGAAGTGATGGAAAAAACGGGAGCTGGAACCGGCTGTGGTAGTTGCCGACCAGAAGTGAGTCAGATCATAAAGAGATGTCTCTCGAGTCATTGATTCCAAAAGACGAATTCCGGTTCACACTCAAAACCATTGTTTTGGGTCGGAATTTGAAACCCTAAGCATAGCAATCAAATTGACTTGAAAATGAGACCTATTCTCGTTTGAATGGAAAAAATGAGCCTTAGGAAAGAAAATTGAAAGCAAAACATTGGTACAAACTCCATCTGGTCTTAGGACTTTTTGGTTCTCTATTTTTACTGATTCTCGGGATTACTGGTTCTTTGCTCGTATATGGAAAAGAAATTCAATCCTTTTTGACGCCTATGGAGATAGGAGGTAGTGAAAAACGATTGGGATTTGATACACTTTACCACCAATTCCAAAAACAGGTTCCTGATGGCAGTATTGCAGGATGGCTCGTCTCAGATATCGTGGACCAACCAGATCAAATTTGGTACCATCATAAGGAAAATCCAAATCAAGAATTCGTTTATCTTTTAGATCCTTTCCAAGGGAATGTGATCGGTTCGTTAAAGGACGATCGCAGAGATAGTTTCTATGGGTTTCTATTAGTTTTGCATTATAGTTTATTTATGGGAGGAATCGGTTATTTTATCACAGGTTGTTTTGCGATTATCTATTTATTATTAGTATTCACTGGGATTAAACTTTACAAACGATTTTGGAATAGTTTATTTCGGTTGCGATTTAAAGAAAGTTTTCAAATCCTATTTTCCGACTTACATAAATTTGTTGGTATTAATGCAGTTTGGTTTCATCTCATATTAGCAATAACAGGTGGTTGGTGGAGTATTCGTGATACTTTGATTCGTAATCATCCTGAGGAAAAAATTGTTCATGGACTATGGTCGGAATCAAAATCAATTGAATCATTATTAAAAAAATCTAAAATTCAAATCCCAGGATTCCAACTAGGTTACATTTCTTTTCCACACCATTCAGAAGACGAACCTATCGGTTTATATGGAAATCGATTCCAATCATCTGCTTGGGAGAGCCGATATGGATCCTATGTATTGTTCATTCCCAATACCGAGGACATTGTACGTAAAGTTGATATTTCGAAAGTATCACTGCTCACTCAAGTTTTAGATGCATTTAGACCGTTACATTTTGGAACTTTCGCAAATCATTTCAGTAAAATTTTATGGGTAATGGGAGGCCTGACACCTGCAATACTTTCGATTAGTGGATTTTTGATATTTTATAAAAAAAGGCAAAACAAAATTAAGAGTATAAATACTAGAACCCAATCTTTTTCATTAGGTTCCAATATTCGATAAACAATCTTAATGTTTATTGCCAACACTTACTTGGATCATAACAAACATAAGTTCCGTTATAACCTTCGCAGGCTTCTTTAGCATTTTTAAGATTTGTGATTCCATAATAAATATATGCTGGAATTAAATATTGATGTTCTCCTTCTGTAGAATAAGCATAAGGGATTAAGTCGTTGATTCCATCAACTCCGTCGTAATGGCAAGCACTGATTTTATTGTTGATTGCGCAGGGACCATTGATTCTTTCCACTACTATATCAATTCCTATTGCATTTCCAATTGTGGCATAAGTTTGTTCAATATTCAATTCCCATTCTGCTTGTTTTTCTAAATATGCTGTCGAATATTCACGGCAAAATAATTGAGGACCGTTTTTTACACTGAAACGGTGGCTATATGCAATCGTAAGGCCTAATTTTTGGCCTTCACTCATGCTATTTGCATTCAATTGTTGTAATGTCAAAATTTCGACAAGTTCATTGTTTGTAATCTTTGACTTTGGGTCAAAAAGGTCACATTGGGAAACCATCATACCAATCAATAAGATTGGAACTAAGAATTTGAGTTTTATTTTCATATTGTTCTCCAGAAAATTAAATTTTATAAGTTAACATAAATCCGTAAGTTTGTGGTGCACCAGGTACTGCTTGGAAAGTACCATCTATGTAAGATGTAAAGTAATATCGATCAGTGATATTATTCATATAAAGGTATGCCGAAAGTTTATCGGTTTCATAACCAATTCTTGCGTTTAACACATAATACGGGTCGCTATAAACAGTGTTATCTGCAGCAAAATACATCTGACCTACTGCTTGAAATTCTCCTCTTAAGAAAATGCCAAAATCATTTCTATATTGAAGGTAACTTACGATGTCATACTTGGGTATAAAATGTACCCACTTCCCATTGAAATTACGATTGAGAACTGTATCTTGA
The DNA here is from genome assembly GCF_000332475.2 of Leptospira yanagawae serovar Saopaulo str. Sao Paulo = ATCC 700523. Lineage (GTDB taxonomy): Bacteria > Spirochaetota > Leptospiria > Leptospirales > Leptospiraceae > Leptospira_A > Leptospira_A yanagawae. The sequence continues at coordinate 123,413 of NZ_AOGX02000016.1, read as the reverse complement.
AAGCGGTTAAAAATGCCTTCTGTATACCCTGCGGATAAACCTAGTTTGGTATCTTTATGTGGTTTTACAAAAGTTTCTAATTCATATCCTCTAATCGTTACCAATTCAGCATTTAGGTTTACATATTGAGAAAGATTGATTGCTCGTATCACATGAAAGTCTTGGGTTTCTGTGTAGAATTGTGTATATTTTAATCCAAATTTTCCTTTAAAGAATTCTGATTTGACTCCGGCTTCAATCGTATCATTGATTTCGGGTTTAAAACTTGCTCGAGAAGGGACATTGACAACAGTGCTGTAACCAGCATTTTTATAACCTCTACTTGCTCCGATAAAAAACATTAAATTTTCAATAGGCTTATAGTCAAAAATGACTCTGGAAACATTATAGTTATAACGATTGTTAATTGTGTATGGATCTGAAAGTAGAATAGTTCCACCAATAGGATTATTGCCAGATACACCGGTAGCAAGTTCTGAATGTGATAATCGACTTTCTTGTCTTTCTAATCTTGCACCTAATGTTATTGTGAATTTTTCAAAAAAAGTATAACTATTATGAGTGTAAAAACTTACATTCCTGTCATGTAGTCTCGATAAATTTTTCTCCTGCGTCGGAGCACTCAAACCAGGAAAATCGTTTACAACATATAATTGTACTCTATGTTCTCTTGCTTGGTCAATATTTGATATTTTATTTGAAGAATAGATTCCTAGTTTGAACTGAAGCGGGTCATGTTTGTCTTTCGATTCAAAGTAAATATCGTTCAGTACGGTAGTTGATTTTTCAATGTATATGGAGCGATTTTGATCTACTTTTGAAAAGTCGGAGTCCGCCGTGATAGGATCAATGTCCATTTTTCGTAGGGCTGTAGCAGTTTTTAAATTTGTATAAGGTAACTTAGTTGTTGTTGCCAGGGAATAAGTATTTCCTGTTACATTACTTTTGCCTTCGTAATCCCAATATACTTTTCTATCACCATTTACACGATTTATATACGTTCCATATAGTTTTGAACAATTGGAAGGTGCAGCAACGCAGCCTTGTAAAAGAGCCTTTTCTCTCTCAGATTTTGCTCCTAAATAGTTTACTAAGTTAAGGGATCCATCATCAAAACTTTCAGCACTAATTTGTAGATCAGCCTCAAAAATTTCGTTAGGTGTGAAGTATAATCTAAATCTACCTGCTCTTCCTTTTCTCCCATCGGGATGAGTTTTATAAATTTCAACAGGAAGTTCATAAGGTCTATTATTTGGATAATAAAATCCAGTTACATTGGATAAATATCCTTCTCTTTCGGTTGTTTTTCCTGCAACACCAAAATAAAGTTTATCATATACAATTGGAGCATTATAATATACTGATGTTTCCTGTTTTTTATAATTCCCGAAATCTAAACTGATTTTTCCTTCTGGTAAATTCGTTGGTTTTTTTGTTTTAATCTCAACGACTCCGCCTTGAAAATTTTTTCCAAACAAAGTCGCTTGGCTACCTCTATAAACTTCTATACTTTCTAATCCATAAAGTTCAGTATTGAGGGCAACATTATCATTGAGTGGAATGCCATCTAAAATTAATCCAACTGCCGGTTCACTAAACGCGATACTGCGCATCCCTCGAATGTTAAAATATGTAAAATTACGTGAACCAGAATCTATGATCGAAAAATTAGGTACTTGTTTATCGATATCATTCGTTCGATTGATGCCAGCGTCCTGGATCTCTTGTTCATTCAATCTGCTGATGCTATTTGGTGTTTTTAATATCTCTCTATCTCGTTGGTCTTTTTTGCCAGTGACTCGGATCCCATTCTCTTGTTTGTTTGTCCCCGCGCTAGAATCGGAATCAGTTCCTTCCCACTTTCGGTTTGGAGTTATGGTTTGCGGTAGGAGTGGAATGGTTGGGAAAAGTAGAAGGATGCTGAGGCTGAAAGTGGCAAACCGAGGGTGATTTGCCGACCATGGCTTCTTTTCGTTTCTGGCTTGATTTGATACAAGCCAGGGTATTAAATGAGAGTAATTCTCAATTAACTGTTGCATATGGGCATTTTTTCCGTAGGCTGTGGTTTGGCAAGAATAAATGAGAAGTAGACTCAAATTCATATTCTCAGGAAACCGGCAACCAGACAAAGAAGGGCCGATTGGGAGTCCTTACGTTTGGGGAATCTCTAGATGGTAAAGGATTCCTAGATCATAGGAAGGCGGGGCGAGATTGAAAGAGTTCGCATCAATTCAGATTGCGAGTTTTCTGAAAGTTTTCTTGGAGTTTTGCTTTATTAAGCGAACCAAAAAAGTTTAAAAATATTGGTTGTATTCGATGATCAGGCAACGGTTGGAAACTACTTTGATTCCCGCCTGCTCGGCCTTTTTTTCTGCTTCTGGATGAGAAATGCCCAACTGTAACCACAAGACTTCCGTGCCACCTAACTTTAGTATTTCGTCAACTACTTCTGGAATTTTGTCAGAACTACGAAAGACATCGATAAATTTGCGATCTTCTTTTGGAATTTCGACTAGGTTTTTGAATATTGAAAATCCACCTACGTCATGTTCCTTGGGATAGGTTCCAATGATACGCCAACCTTTATCACGCATGAAAACTGGAACATAGTGACTAGGTTTCGTTTTGTCATTACTTAAGCCATATACAGTAATTGTTTTATAAGACTCTAACAATGTTTTGATTTCTGAATCTGGAACATTCATAAAAAAAAGGATATCATGATTCTTTTGAGCCTACAAGTAAAAGTTTTTAATTTGATAAATGACAAGACGATTCATTCCTTAATTTAAAAAATATGATTGCCTTTTGTATCGATTCATGAAAATGAATTGGTCGCTGTGAGTTGATTTGAAATTCAAATTTATCAAACTATGGAAACAAAATGCAAAGAAGTGAATTTTTAAGTCGGATTTCTCTCACTGCTCTTTTGGTTTCCGGAATTCGGCAGAATTTAGAAGCAAAAAAAACTAAGGAAAAATCGAACCTAAACGATTTGCAGTTTGAAATCCCATACTATCCCATCGAACGAACTTCCGAAATCATTTCCTCTATCCTTTCAAAGTTGTCTACGGGAGAAATTGAATTAAATTTATTTTTGGACTCATTTGCAAAAGAACTCGAATTACGTTTCCCTTTGAAACAAAAAAACAAAATCTCATCCTACAACGAATTGTATTCTTATTCTGTAAAAATTGAGATTGTATGTGAACTCACGAGCGTACTCATTGGCATTTGGCAAAATCTATGCATCCAAATCGGATTGTATGGTTATCAAATAGAGGATTTCAAAACAGATTCTAAATCAATTAAAACTTCGATGATCGGATTTGGGAAAAAAATGAATAATTTTAAGATCCCAATCATTTCAGATCTAAGATCCAAAGGAAAATGGTGGGACCAATCGGAAATGATTCTCCGTTTGCCTTGGTTTGGTGGAATCAAATCAGAGAAAATAATCTCAAATAAAATGAATCTGGAGCAAATTTTTGACTTAGATCTGAAACAAATAAAAAATTCTAATCAATCTGAATTCTCTTTTATTTCGATTGAGTTTTTCCAACATACAAAAAATTTACAATATCAAATCGATAGAATCCGTGCTAGGTGGCACCAATATGCAGTCCGATTCTATTATATGGCCTTTGTACAAAAAAAGTATAAGCTGGTCACATCAAATCCTATTGTTTACCAAAATCTAATTCGTTCTTATGGTTTTGAATCAGCAATCAAAACGATTCAAAACCGAGCGTTTCATATGCAAAGTGGGATATACCATTATTTGGATCGGCAATCACAACAGATGGTTGTTTCATCACTTGTTTTGATGTTGAAAGACCTGGGTAAAAGTACGGGGGGCGACAAAAACTTGTTTAGAATTCTAAAATTGGAAAACTCATATGGAGGGATCATTTCTGTGTCCACTGGAATGTCGGCCATGGAAACCTTTAAAAACTTGGAGGAAGGAATCCTCTATTTAAAGGAAGAACGAAAGAAATTATTTACACAGGATACATTATGAAAATCAAATATGATCCAAATCTTATTTTTGGTTCAAAAAGGGAATCATTATTTGGAAAACACATTCTTAAGGCACGTTCTCTCATTAGAAAATATTTTGCAGGTAAAAGATCGAAAGATTCAAAAAAAGTAAAATTGAATGTATTAACAAGTATTCGAAGAGGTGGTCTTTTACAAACAAAGTTAGAAAAAGAAACCTACCACTCGATTGATTCACGGTTAAAGTTTATCTCAATTACTGCCACAGCATTGGAAAGATTACACCTAATTCAACCAATACAAACTACATTCCAAAAACAAAAGTTTTTAATCCACCAAACGATTGTTTATTTAGATACATTACTCGCCATTTCTGAGCATTTATTGGCATTGTCCACCAATGAACATAGGAAAAAGCAGTTTCGATGGGAAAAACAAAGAGAAGTGGAGGAATTGGTTGATGAAGTAGACCGAATTGCATCCACTGCCGAATTCAATCAGATGACCTTGTTTTTAGGAGATTTTGCTAAATCTTCAAGAACAGCTTCCATGTGGTTTTTGAAAGAAAGTGGTGAAGTGTTTCAAGTATATATTGCAACAATGACATCCAAATCACTCGGACTCACTGATTTTAAAAATGAAGTAATTACTTTGTCTAGTCCAATTGAGTATGAAAATAAAGTGAAACTAGCCATTGAACGGATCAAAGAAGAACGAAAACAAATGGCAACTGTTCTCGAATGATTCATTTAAAATGTAAAATTGTTTTGGAAAAATATTTCATAAATCCAGACATTTGTGAAAACAGGTCAAAGTAATTTTTTATGAAAAATAAATCCCTCGAGTCCAAATTTAATGAAATGCGTTCTAAAATGAACAATTCCACGGAAGATTCTTTTGCATTGTTTGATGCTTTAGAAGTAGTTTCCATCCAGGAAATGATCGGTAAGTGGCATGGATCTGGCTTTCATACAGGACACACTATGGATGGAGCGTTAGAAACATTCAATTGGTATGGAAAGGAATTTGTGGATTCTGAAAATGTGCATCCATTGGTTTTTCAATCATTAAGAAAATGTTTGTTTAAAGTGAATCCTTCGTTAATGCCTGTAAGGCTCGCTACCATCATTCCTTCGACTCATTTATGGCCACTTAAGTATTTGTTTCTTTTGGTTCGATTTTTATTTCAAACAAATAAATCAAAAGCGCGGGTTCGACAAATTGAGTTTAGGGGCCAAGTCACAGCAGCAATGATTTATGACAACTTACCCATCCATGATGTATTTAAAAAAGTAAATCAAAATACATTATTAGGATGTATGGACTTTAAGGGAATGAAACAACCTTTCTTTTTTGTATTGGAAAGGGATTAGAGTTTGGTTAACAGAATTCACCTAAAAACTTTTTGATAGTTTTTGATTCAGTTCATTAAATTTTAAGATCGATTGAAAGTATTCGCCGATCAATCGGTCAGACCAAGAGGATGCAAATAATCCCTCAAAAAAAGCTATGTGGCTTCCTCTTTTCGTATGTACATGGATGGTATTCTTTAAGGTTTCTAACCAATGTAAATTTTCTAATACATTTTGATTCACACAGATAGGGTCATCTGCTGCATTTAGTATGAGTAGGGGTGTTTTGATTTTATCTGCTACCAAAATGGGATTTGAATTTTGATAATACGAAGATTTGTCTTTATACCCTGAGATGGTATGAAGTTTGTCTTGAAACTCTCCTAAAGTTTTTACATGAAATAGCTCTTCGCTCCCTTTCACTCTTGAAAAACTCTCATAGTGCCGTTTTAGAAAATAATTGATCATCCTTTGTCCCATAATTTTGCTATAAACAGGATGTACTCGGTGAAATGCTTTTTCAATATCATAGGCAGGAGAGACGGCGACGGCCGCATCAAACATACTTTTGAATCCAGACTCACCTAAGTAACGAGCAAGTAGTCCTGAACCTGCTGAAATTCCGACACCAAACAAAGGTTTATTGGGAAACTTGTGCTTTATATATGTTAATTGTTCTTTTAAGTCAGAAGTGGATCCCATTGTATTGATAATAGGTTTAGTGAGTGGAAGGTTTCCATGACCTCTTCGAATACAAACCACTACTATCCAATTATATGTTTTCCTCAAATAAGAGACAGTATCTTTTACATCTTGTTCATCGCCACTAATTGTATGGAAAAGAACGATAATGGGTGAATCATCCTTTTGGTTGGCTGTCGATAGACCTGTCCAAGCAAGTCCAGTTGTACCTCCATCCTTCATTTCCAAATGTTCTATTTTATCATAATGATATAATTTTGATTTTGATTCACGTAACATCAGCAAAAGTAACATAAGGTGTTGGTTAAAACACCAGATTGTCGGATAATATTTTTTTGTGAGTCTTTTTGTTTTAGAAATGATTTGAGTTGAAAATTCAGATTCATGGAATCTCAGGACAGGGGTTTCGATTACGTTAAGGATATAATAAAAGAAAAACCCAATAAAACCAAGTCCCAAGAAAATCAAAATGATATTACCGAATGGCATAGGCAAATTTTCAATGATACTTTAATTTTGCATTCAATTCTTTTAGAAAGGGAATGTCAAATTTAATTACTTTACGATCATATGTAACAAGCCCGTTGATTTCTTCTTCAACATCACTGACTTGGGTATAAATGGAAGCACTAAGTCCTTGTTTGATTAATGGTAAAAGTTCTGTTTCGATCAGTTTTTTGTACTCCCATTGTAAAGTTTCCTTTGTAGGTAGAACTTTATATCCAAAAATTTTTTTTTCATCATAAACGTGACCTTCTGTTTTTAGAGAATAACCACCAAATTCGGATAATACAATGACTCTTGGTTCTTTTTTTGGAACTTTCAGTTTTTGGAAATAGAGGTGTAAACTTTTTAGTTCACTACTATTTTTTCCTTGGTCATACCACCCACTAACACTATCAACGATTCTTGTGTTATCCAAACCCTTTACTTTCTTTGTGAGGGAAACACTATCAAATTGTCCCCATCCTTCGTTGAATAAAACCCAAATGCTTAGCGATACTGAATTGTATAATAATGAAATCGTTTCTTCGATTTCCTTTATAAATTCCCTTTTACCATTTTCATCGGTGCGATTGAGAAATTTATATTTGGTATCATCTGTTTTCCATCCGATGAACGGCAAATAGGCGACTTTCCAAGTTTCGAATGGGCCCCCTCCACAAACAAAATCTTGCCATACTAATAAGCCTATTCGATCACAATGGTAGTACCAGCGTAACGGTTCTATTTTGATATGTTTTCTTAAAGTATTAAAACCCATTTCTTTTATCAAAGAAATTTCTTTGATCATTGATTCGTCGTCGGGTGGAGTTAATAAACTTTCCGACCAGTAACCTTGGTCTAATAGTCCATTATGAAAATAAGGCTTGTTATTCAAATACAATCGTTTGTATTGACCATCATATCCAATGGAAAATTTTCTCATTCCAAAATAAGATTCAATTTTATCTGATTTAGTTTGGACTATTACATCGTATAATTTTGGATTTTCGGGAGACCAAAGTTCCATATCGGGTATGTTCATAACCGATATCCTTTTAGTGCTTTCTGCAATGACTTCGGAGTTACTTAAAATTTGAACGAGTATCGAATGAGATTCCGTGTCTACTTCGATTTCTACTGATTTGGTGTCTATGTTAGGTGTGATTTTAATTTTTTTTACATAATCATTTGTTACACTTTCCAACCACACTGTTTGCCAAATTCCAGATTGAGGTGTATACCAAATTCCACCTCGTTTTAGTTTTTGTTTTCCACGACTCTGAGTTCCTGTATCGGTTGGGTCCGTTACAGTGAGTCGTATTTCGTTTTTACCAATTTTGATTTCTTTGGTAATATTGAATGTAAATGGTAAAAAACCACCTTGGTGAAATCCAACTTCTTTTCCGTTCACATAACAAATGCAAGAGTAATCCACTGCACCAAAATGCAAAAAAGTGATGTCTTTGATAAAATCTGAAGTGATTTCAAATTCCCTTTTGTAAAACAAAACTTCGTTTGGTTGGAGGATAAAATTTCCTAAGCCACTTGCCTTAGTTTCAGGAGAATAAGGAACCAAAATTTTATGTTGGTATTCGATAGGTTCTCCTTGTTTGGCATGGCCTAAAAACCATTCACCATTTAAATTTATATAACTGTCTCTTTTTAATTGTGGTCTTGGGTATTCTGGAAAGGGAATATCTAATTTCAATGGCTTATTTCCTTTTTAGTAGTATTAAAGGATAAAAAATAAATACACAAAAGATTCCACTTGTTAGAAAAATCTCTGGAGACGGAACATGAGCAAGAGAACCATTAATTGGATCAACATAAGTTAAGTTAGTTGTTTCGTTGATCTTTTGTCCTATCATGGGTCCAATGAACATAGGGATTAATACAAAAAAAATCATGCGAATTCCTTGTAATTTACCAATATTTTCTGCCGGAGTGTAGTCTCTGATTTGTGCACCGAGTAGTGCCAGTATTTGTACAAATCCAGTCATTAAGATTAAACTTGTAATTCCAACAAGTACCATAACCAAGTTTATGTTGATCCCAGCAGTAGTTTTTGCTGTAATGTATAGTGATAACATTCCTACAATATAAATAATAGAGAATAACATTAATAAACGATCTTTGTTTTTTCCATCAAATCGATTGCCTAAAAAGATTGCGATTACACTTGCTCCTAAAATTACACATGCGAAAACAACTGAGTATTGGATGGCATCAAAGTGTAAATATTCTTGCATAAAAATAATGAGATAAGGCATATAAATTTGGCTAGCGATTCCGTATATTCCCATAGCTAAAAAATATAAATATAGTTGTCTGTTTTTTTTGATGACCGAAACACGAAATCCATACAGTAAATCCGAAATAAAATCCGAGTTTGATTTTTTGAGATTAGGGTTGTCATTAATCAACCAAAGACCAATGATTCCAGAAAGGGACATGAGTGTTCCAACACCGACAAACAAACCTGGATATCCCAAAGTTGTGACAATGATTCCAAAGCCACCAGCTACAATTAACATAGCTATCAGGGGCATTGCCGACAATACTCCCTCTGCTAAACTTCTAGCATTACCTGTATTGTCAGTAACATAGGCGTTAAATGCAGCATCATTTGCTGTTGAACCAAATGCCGTCATAATACAATCTAATGTAATCACAATTGCAATTGTTAGTTGGATAATTTCTAATTCTTCCGTTAATCCAAACCAGATTTGTGTATTTTCTTTTGTTACAAATGCAAAGGATAATGTTAGCAATCCCCAGCAGAGATAACCGACGGAGACAAAATACTTACGATTCCCTAGTTTATCGGACAAAATGCCCGCAAACAAGGTTGTAACTGTTGCCACAATACCGCTAAGTTGCACCATAAGAGTGACGGACGAAGTGCTTTTTGAGATGGTATTATAAATGAATAAATTGAAGTAAATATTTTCGACTGACCAAGCTATTTGACCGACAAGACCAAATAAAATTAATACAAACCAAAGACGTTTGCTCAAACTATGATTCTGCATGATCGCACAGTTTTCTGCGAATCAACTTTGGTTGGCGAGCCTAATTTTTGAATTTAGTTCAAAAGTTTGAAACCCATTCAGTTTGGGGAATTTGTTAAAATACCTTACCTAATTGAAACCCAAGCCATTGGTGTTGTTGTGGTAAACCCTTTGCCGATTGAAAATCGATTGTTTGGAAATTATAATGTAATCCGAACATAAAACCAGAGTTGGAAACGGAAACAAATCCAGCTCGGACAAATCCTACAGCTCGTTTTAGATCTGCTATGTACGTTTTGTCTTCGCGATATTCAATTTCTTCTCGTAAGAGCTGCAATAAGGTCTCTCTCTGTTTGGGATCCAAAATGAATTGGGATAAAATTTCATAGGAATAAAAACGAACGATTGGAGGGAGTTTTCCACCTTCTGGACGGAAAATCGAATAAATGGCCAAAGCTTTAGCGTTGTCTGGAATTTGCTCCCATTGGTCGGATAAATTTTTTAATAAAAACAAACGTGTTGTGAATTCAATATCTTCTGCACCATTAAAAATATTATTAAAAACTAAATAGTTTAATCCTATATTATAAGGATTATTGGTTCCCTTTACTAAAAATTCGTTAAACAAAAGATATCTTTGTAAAGTGTTTTTTCCATTGTCTTCTGTTAATGCTCGGTATTGTAATTCCCTTTCACCTACATCTGGAGTCGGATTATTTAAAAAACTATCCCAATTGCTAAACGCTGAACTTCTGTTTTGCGATTTATATGCCTTATCAGTTCCCATTTGGCCTTGGATCGTTGCATTGTATGCTTGTAAGGTTCCTCCGGGATTGATATAAAAATACCAATATCCGTTTCCTTCATTATATAAGATTGGTGGGCCAGGTTGCAAAGCAGAACTGCCAGGTCCAGGTGTTTTATCCACATTTCCAAACCGAAATATCAATCCAAATGATACATCTGTATTGATATTCCCTAGGTTGAGATTGTATTGTGTTCCAAAAAAACGATGGTAATATTTTCGAATGTCAGTGCGTAAAGCGACTGAATATGAATCAGGGATTTGTGTGTCCCAACCTTGTGGTGTTGGAGAGTTGATCAAATTATGAAAATTCATTTGAGCAGATTTACCACCAACGGATGGTCCAATCATACCAAGTTCAAGTTCTGTTGTGACACTTGTATCTTCTGATGCAGTTGTTAAAGAGTTACTAAAATACCCTCGGCTTGAATAAGGTCGATCACCGTACGAAACGTCCGCTTTTGTTATGTTTGTAGGTGTATAAAATTCTTGTGCTACTGCAAATCCTTGTAGGTATTTTGTGGTTTCTGTCGGAGTCACAAAAAAATCATTCCAATAACTAAATACTTTTCTCGTTGGATTGGATTCTCCAGCTGACATATGAAATTCTAATCTTGACCCATTTGTATAATAACGATCAGAAAATCCACCGAATGCATCATTTTCCATAATCAGTCTGACCTGGTATTGGTCTGGAGTTTCTTTTACAGTCCTCTCAATTTCGACAGGTGTTTCGACTACAGGTTTGATCGGTGTGGTTTTTTTATTAGTTTTCGTTTGTGCTATGATACTACTTGCTAACAGTAATTTGGTGAAAATGAGACAGAAAAGAAATTTTGATTTCATAGTTTATTTCAGGTTTCCCAACTCTTCATCGTCGGGTTGTAAGTATAAATACTTTTCTGCCAAGAAGGTTCCGAATGGGATCACCGAAGCCAAAGCAGCATAAAAGGTTTTTTTGAGTTTCCATTGGTATTCTACTTTCACTTGGAAGAGTTCCACCAAGTACAAGAGGAATAATAATCCATGTACCAATCCGACTATTTTATTTGGTTCTGGATTTTTGTATAAATACTTTAAGGGCATCGTGACAAAGAGAATTGTTAAAAAAGAAATTCCCTCAAAAAACGCTAAAATGCGAAATCGACCTAATTTCGTTTGCAAAAGTGAAAACATAGAATTACCTTATCGTTCCTTTTTCCAGAATCAAAACCCTTTCCATTTTCGTCCTTACTTTCTTCAGGATTGTTTTTGTTGGTTTTTTGTGGGTCAGCCTGCAGGATTCGTTCCAAAATGCGAAAAATTAGTCGACACTTGTTCGGGATTGACAAGTTTTCTGCGTTACAGGAAAACCAGTAGGATGAAGCAACGTTTCCTATTTTCTGTTCTTTTTTTCTTTTCCGTTTCGCTTCTCGCAGAAACTCCAAAATCTTATCTCGCTGGTATGGCGAAAAAAGACATCACTGGTCCACCTGTGGGTGTTATGTTCTGGGGCTATGCAAGAGAAGACCAAACTGGACTTGGAATCCAAACTCGCCAATTCGCTAGAGCCTTAGTGATAGAAGAGCCAAGTGAAAAAAAATTTTTGGCTTATGTTACTGCCGAAGTTGGAGGTATCCCGTTTGAAATCCAAAGAGAGGTAGTGGCTCGGCTCCAAAAGGAAGTAGATCCGAAATTTCACTTTGGAAATGTTTTACTCAATGCATCGCATACACACAGTGGACCTGCTGGTCATTTTCACTATTCTGAAATATCTTTTTATTCTACTCAGTTTTACGGCCTCTCTTATGCGGTCTTAAGAGATGGCATTTTTGAAGCCATTAAAGAAGCATACCAATCTAGAAAACAAGCTGAATTAAAAATCGGAAAGACCATCGTTCGTGAAGCAGGTATTAATCGAAGTTTGTCTGCGTATTTGGCAAACCCTGAAGCGGAAAGAATATTGTATGAAGATAATATTGATCGCGAGATGCTTCAACTGAATGTGTTTGTAGATGGAAATGCAATTGGCTTTGTTAATTGGTATGGAGTTCATCCAACCAATATAACATTTGATAATCGATTGATTTCTTCTGATAACAAAGGAATTGCTTCATTATTAGCAGAGGAAAACGAATCTAAAAAAGGGAATGTTTCTTTTGTTGCGATATTTGCACAAGCAAATGAAGGGGATGTTTCACCCAATTTGAATTTAAATAATACAGGTCCTGGAAAAGACATTTACGATAGCAGTTTTATTATTGGTAAACGTCAATTTTTGGCAAGTCAAGAGATATTATTATCTCAAGGAAAACCACTTAAGTTAGGACTAAGTTTTTCTCATACATTCATTGATATGAGCCGTTATCCTGTTCGAAGTGAATTTTCAGGAACAGGGAAAACAGAGTATACATGTCCTTCTGCCTATGGATATGCATTTGCCGCAGGATCAACTGAAGAAGGAGGTGGCCATTGGTTATTCCATGAAGGTATGACCGAAAGTAATCGAAGATTTTACATTGATTGGATCGCCAAATTTATGTTACAGTCACCCTCTGATTCCTTACGAGAATGCCAAAAACCGAAAGCTGTATTATTTCCGATGGGTGAAACTAAACCAATTCCAAGTTTACCTCAAATCCTTCCCTATGGACTTGTTCTCATTGGTGATCTTTCCATTTTGGTTTTACCACATGAAGTGACAACGATGTCAAGTCGGCGTTTGAAGAAACAAGTGAGAGATGTATTACAAGATAAAATTTCTGAAATTGTTTTGTCTGGACTTACCAATGATTTTTCTGGATATATCTCAACTCCAGAAGAATATGCAACTCAAAATTATGAAGGAGGGCATACCTTACATGGACAACAAAGTTTGAATGCACTTCGCCAAGAATTTTCGTTTATGGCTACAGAATTATTAAAGGGAAAAGAATTTTCCCAAAATACAAAATCAGTTCTAATGCCACTTGACCTTTCTGATAAAGTTAACCCATTAACAATTCCAAATTCTAAAATCATCTCAAAAGAACCAAAACGAGTGTTAAAGGAGAATGGCAAAGAGATACAATTTGGAAATTCCGTCCATTGCCAAGTGGATGCAGCAAATCCCAATGTTGGTTATCCAAATGTAAAATCCTATCTTTATGTAGAAAAAAAAGAAGGAAACAGTTGGAAACAATACCGATCCGACGCTGATTACGATACCAAATTCCAATTTCATAACCCAGGTCTTTTTGCTTCTGGTCTTGGCAAAATGGATTTAATTTGGGAAATGAAGGAGTTTGTTCCAAATGGAGAATACCGTCTGGTGCATGAAGGCTTGTATCTAAATTCCCTAGGTACAAAAAATCCCTATCGAATTGAATGCCCCATTTTCTCCGTAACCAGGTAATGTTACAACTTTATGGTTTGTTCCTTTTTCCTCCGACAATCCATAAAGTTTGTAGATTCGAATCCTTTTCTAGAATTCTCCATTCAATAGAAAACAAGTTGTAAAAAAATCACCAACCATTCAAATTTTCTCTAATCTGATGATTTAGAAAGTGAAGGGGAATCTATGAACAAGTTTTACCAAGGGGAATGGGTTTGGATCACAGGTGCTTCTTCTGGGATTGGAAAAGAATTAGTCAAACAAGCATACAACCAAAAAGCCAATGTGTTACTTGCATCACGCAAACCAAAAGATTTGGAATCCATTGCAAAGGAGTTGGGTTTGGCAAAGGGAAAATATGCTGTTGAAAAACTAGATTTAGAAAAATACCACGATGTTTCTGAATTTGCGAAACGTTGTTTGAAAAAATATGGAATCCCCAAGGTGGTGATCCATAATGGAGGTATCAGTCAACGTTCCCTCACAAAAGAAACTAATTTGACAACGATTGAAAAAATTATCAATACCAACTTTTATGGCGCAGCGGAGCTAACGCGTGCTATGTTGCCTGAAGTTTTAGGAAAAAAAGAAATTCATTTTGCTGTGATATCAAGTGTAGCTGGGAAATTGGGTAGCCCACTTCGTTCGGCTTATTCAGCCTCAAAATTTGCTTTGGTTGGTTTTTTTCATGCTTTACGTGCAGAAGAAGAAAAATCTGGAGTTTTTGTGACGATGGTTTACCCTGGATTCATCCAAACCAATATTTCCAAAAATGCACTTCAAGGTGACGGATCGTCCACAGGAAAAATGGATGCTGTGATTGAATCGGGTTTACCTGTACAACTTTGTGCTCATCGTATTTTACATGCAGTCGCTAACAAACAAAGGGAAGTTGTGATTGCTGGATTCAAAGAAAAATTTGGTTTGTTTTTACAAACATTTTTTCCTTCATTATTTTTTAAAATGATTCAAAAAGCGAAGGTTCGCTAAACAAGGAGATCCAATTGAAAGATAAAATTTTTTATATTTTGTTATTAGTAACGTTTAGTTTTGCCATACATTCACAATCAAATGTTTTAGATTACAAAACCAAAAATAAAACGAATGAAGTTGAAAGAACTTATTTATTGGATTTATTAAGAGCCAAGTTAGCGAAGGAATTTAAACAAGAATTTGTATTCGTTGTAGAACACTTCAAACTCTCAGGTGACTACGCTTGGTTTCGAGGTGTAACAAAAAGAAAGGATGGTAAGGAGATTGAATTAGCAGAAGACCTCCCTTACGATTGTTGTCATGTGGAAGCATTATACAAAAAAGTGAATGGCAAATGGCAAATTGCCGAATCAGCCGCTTTTAGTACAGATGTTTGGTGGGATGGGATCCAGTTGAGGTATCCAAAAGCTGCCAAAGAAATCTTTTTAGAATCATCTGACAAAAACTAATAAAATAGTTTTTTTAGAACCTTGGCAATAGGTTTGGTTTGAAACTGAAATCAATCTTCGTCTCATAGGGGCGGAGCATACGGTATGTTACTCGAATATTTAAATGTTGATTCCATCCAAATATTGAAAGATGTGAAACATTGGGGTGACATACAAATTGCCTTAATGAAAAAAATACCCGAACTGGAGATACAAAAAGAGATCCAGTATCGATTCCATTCCATCCCAAACCATACATTTGAAACGATCGGTGACCAGATTTTAATCCCTCATTTTCGGTCTGCAAACATCAAAACTCCTGAATTGTTTTTATTCATTTTACCTGAAGGCATAAAGGTAGGTGAAAAAAAAATACAATTGGTTTTGTTTCAGATGATTCCTGAACAACTCCCATCGTTGCATTTGCGTTTGTTACATGGTCTATCTTCATTGCTCCCTCAGATCTTTGAAAAATTGATGTTGTGTAATCAAGCAGTGGATGTACTCAGTGTCGTCCAACTTGGTGAAAAAGAAATGAAGCCAAGTTATAAGAATTTAAACCAATCACAAATTGCATTTGAATTACAAACGGATTTACAAAACGGACTCACAAAAAAAGAAGCAAACTCTAGATTAAAAACATTTGGTAAAAACGTAATCGAAAAGGAGAAATCAACTCCTATTATTTGGAAGTTTTTAAAAAGTTTTTTTAATTTATTTGCGATTTTACTTTGGGTAGCGACTGGTCTTTGTTTTGTGCCTGGAGTGGATATGCCTGAGTTAGGCATTGCAATCTTTATAGTAGTGTTGATTAATGGAATTTTTTCCTTTTTCCAAGAATCTAAATCTGACCATGCAGTAGAAGCTTTACGAAATTTATTAGCGAATGAATGTCCGGTGATTCGGGATGGGGAACTTGGGATCATCCAAGCTGATGATATTGTGCCGGGGGACCTTATCGTTTTATCTGAAGGTGATATAGTCCCAGCAGATTGCCGCATCATCGAGTCAGAAGATGTTGAAGTTGATAACTCATCGTTAACCGGTGAATCCACATCAGCACGTCGTTATAAATCCGAAAATCAAATCGTGTTAGAAGGTAAATTCCTTTGGCTGGAAATGCCAAACATTTTGTTTGCCGGAAGTTCTCTCATCAAAGGGAAAACAAAAGCAATTGTATTTGGAACAGGTCAGAACACTGAAATCGGTCAAATCGCAGGGTTAACTTCGCAAATCAAAAGAGAAGAAAGCCCATTACAAAAACAACTTAGACAAACTGTTATCTCCATCTCATTATTCGCATTTACAATTGGTGTAGTTTTTTTGATTGTTGGGTATTTTGTTGCAGGGCTTAGTTTTGTACAAGCCTTTTTGTTTTTTATTGGAATCTTCGTAGCAAATGTTCCTGAAGGTCTTCTCCCCACTGTAACCTTATCACTTGCGTTAGGTGTTTCTAGGATGGCAAAACGGAATGCTATCTTAAAAGATCTGTCAAGTGTAGAAACCTTGGGTTGTACAACAGTCATATGTTCGGATAAAACCGGAACTCTCACCCAAAATCAAATGCGTGTTGTGGAATTACATTTTGATTTTCAATTTCTATCTCCGGATGCGTTTTCTTTGAAGGAAGGGAGTCAGTTGTTATTAGAATGTGGATACTATTGTAACAACGCTGTATTAGAACCAAATCCAATGGGTGATCCCACTGAACTTGCTTTATTGTATTTGGCTTCTGGACGGATTCAGAATACTAACAATCAAAGAATTTTCACCAATGGATTTGACTCAATTCGTAAACGAATGAGTGTTGTAGTTCAGAATAATGAATTTACTACTTCATTTGCAAAAGGTGGACCACAAGAGATCTTATCAATTTGTTCTTTTGTGTATGAAAATGGTTCTGTATTGCCACTTGATGCAAAGAAACGTGAGAAGTTAAAACAAGCCTCCGATGAATCCGCTAGAAAAGGAAATCGTGTTTTAGCCTTTGCCTATCAAACGTTAGATGGTAAGGCAGATTCAAAAGATGAATTTTCTGAAAAACAAATCGAATCAAATATGATTTATTTAGGCCATGCATGTCTTGCAGATCCTATTAGGCCCAAAGTTCCAGACGCAATCAAAAAATGCCACACTGCAGGCATCAGAATCCTGATGATCACAGGAGACCACCCTCTAACTGCCGAATCCGTTGGAAAATCAATTGGAATTGGTGGTGAAACTCCTGTTGTGATCACCGGGGTTCAATTGGACCAAATGAATGATGTGAGCCTGCGTGAATGGGTAAAAAAAGGGGAACCAATTTTTGCGAGAGTTTCCCCTTCTCAAAAATTAAGAATCGTTTCTATTTTACAAGAGTTAGGTGAAATTGTCGCAGTTACAGGTGACGGAGTGAATGATGGTCCTGCATTAAAAAAAGCAGATATCGGAATTGCAATGGGCAAAAGAGGTACTGAAGTTGCAAAAGAAGCAGCTCGGATGATCATCGTTGACGATGATTTTGCAACAATCGTTTCTGCGATTGAGGAAGGAAGAGGGGTATTTGAAAATATTCGGAAATTCTCAGCGTATGTATTGAATTCAAATCCACAAGAATTGATTCCTTTTCTCCTTTGGGCAATGATTCCAGGATTTCCATTACTGATGACAGTGATGGGAGTCCTTGCCGTAGATGTGGGAACGGATTTGATCCCAGCGATGGGGCTTGGTTCGGAGCCACCTGAAAAGGGAATCATGAAGAGAAACCCTAGGAATCCCAATCAAAAACTCATTTCCATCGGATTTATTCTCAAATCGTATTGTATGGAAGGGATGATTTTGTTAGGTGCTTGCCTTAGTACGTATTACTATTTTGTTTACACAGAATGTGGTGGAGTGATGCCTCTTTCGCCAGAAGGTCTCAATATGACAAAAGCAAGCCAAGAGTATTTGCAATCTCTTACAGCCTTCTTTTTTCCAACGATTACTGTACAAATCGCGAATGTACTAAGCAAACGTTCTCATACAGAATCCATTTTCACGATGAATTTATTTTCCAATCCAATCATATGGATGGGCATTGGATTTTCCATCCTTCTTTGTTACCTATTTTTTTATACAGAACTTAGTTCTATTTATTTTTTTGCCCCTGTCCCATTTCATGTTTACGGTTTTGCCTTCCACGGAACGCTTGTTTTATTATTGTATTCAGAAATATTGAAATACTTTCGTAGAAAAAAACTAAACGCTAATTAGAATCATTTTACCCAATCCGAAAATAGAATCTAATGGATTCATCTTTTGAGTTTCATCTTTCGTTTCCAGTATTGTTTCATAAACATTAGGAATGTGATCAAAGCTGGAAGGATAAATATAAATAAGACATTGCTATTCGAAAACAATAGCAGTAATTTGGATTGGTTTGACCATTGTTGGAATCCTTGCAGGTTCCAGAATACGCTATGTTTTCCTGGTCCCTGTCCCTTGTTGACATGTAAGACAATTTCTTTTTTAACCGAAACAATACTGCCATATGGGATGGGAAACATTCTTTCTGGATCTTGTTTGATTTCCTGTCCTGAAGTTGGATCAATGAATTCACAATAATTGGAACTGCATTGGCTACAAGATCCAAGTCCTTCACCCAAGTTTCCGTTCCCTGCAATGTATGCGTTCCATGTAAATCCTTCTATTTTTCGATGTTCGTTACCAAAATAAGTACAATTAGTATAGAGATTATCTTCGGAAATATATTTTAATTTTAGAGTTTGAGAGCCTGCATGACCGTCTCCATCTGAACTTAAGATTGGAAATTCTTTAGGCATAAGAAATTCCGCATTACCAAAAATAGGGAAGGAATCAATGCACTGGGTTTCGTTCCATCTTCCTTCACAAACAAATTGATTTTTTTTAATCGCCTGAACTTGGAAACTGTAAAGGTTCACATGATTATTGTCAGGTGGAATCATTTGCTTGAAACAAATCATATTTGATAAATGATTGGATGGAAAAAGAATAGATGGCATTTCCAAGTCATCTGGAAAACTTAATCCAACAAAACTCCGTGCATCAATCAATTTGATAACACCGTCTGGATGATACAAATAGGAAACACACGAAGGTGCCCAATTATTTACAGGACAAGTTGTATCGGACCCTTTTTTGTATTGGATGAAGATTCCACCATAATTAGGACAGAGTTCTTTTGATTCTGATGCAGTTATGATTGATATATGGATTTTGGTTGGTGTATTATTTTCTGGGTTTGGTGTTGGGTCTTCAGGAGGTAAAGAATTCAATTCTGAAGGAGAGGAATTGAGTAAAGCAAACAGCCAAAGGTATGAGTCTTTGTCTTTTTTTTCACAGCCAGATAGGAATAGAGTCAAGGATAAAGTGAAAACAATACCATATTTCATACACTCATACGACGGACGAAATTTGAAATCAATCACATCGTACGAAAAAGAGAAAGGCAGTCGTTGGTACGGTGCGTACTTATCCTAAGTTAATCAGCGAGGTGTAAGATGGTATCAAGTTTGTTGAGACGGAAAACAGTGCGAATCAATTTGTTCACACCCTTTAGCCTCAATTCAAGATTTTGAGATTCTAAAGCAGAATGGTACTTCATCAATTCGCCAATTGTGGCGCTGTCAAGAGACATGGTGATCTCAGTGAAATCCAATTCGATGTCTTCCTTGGAATTTTGGATGATAGACATAATCCTTTCTCGAAATCCACTCAGACCATCGAATGAAATGTCTTCATTTTTGATTTTGATCGAGACTGCCAAAGTTCTCTCTTTTTTTTCTGTATTGGAAAATTTGAAAGAATTTTTCGCTACAAAAATCGATTTCTGTCTTGTTTTTTAGAGACCTATCTTGTGAAATAAACTTCCTTACTATGACAGTTAGCGATCGACAACTCAAACTCATCAAAGAAGCCGCAGAATTATTGGTGATGGAGCACCGACTAACAAGCGAAGATGCGGTGATTGTGATTTCATCTGCGTTGAAAAGAGAATTATCGAGTAGAAATACTAGTTTTGAAAAATTGGAAAAGGGTTCTAAAATCGATCGCACAAATTTTATCAGGAGTGTAGTGAAAAACGTACAAATTGCACTTGAGTCCAATCCATATTGGAGGTCTCACAATCTTGATAAGTCAATTGAAAATTTTTACCAAGTTCTGCATGCTCAGTGGGACAAATAAATATTTCAGTGCTCACATCACTTCAATTGGTTTTAGTTTTTTCATTCAATTTGTTTCTTTTCCTACAGAATCTGTTTCACAATAATAAGAATCTGGAACTTCTTTAGTGCGAAATAGTTCAAGGGAAAACTTTTGGGTGGCTTTCGGCAAAAAATCTTCTTCTTCCAAAGTATACGTTCCATAGTCTATCGTTTTTCCATTGGAACCAACTAACATACATTTTATCCTAGTAAAATTTGCGATGGAAGTTCCCGTATTTTGTATTTTTCCTGAAAGAACCGTTCCTTTGTTTTTCACTTTTTTTAAGTTAATATTTGTAAGCGAAAGTTCTGGGCGAGAAAGATCTCCTACATAACTTGTGGCAGTGACAGAGACTTCATAATGGTGAAATTTGGGAGCTTGGTTGCACAACACTTCAAAGCTTACTGATTCATTTTGGAGTACCAAATTTTTTTCACCATAACCTTCACATGTGTTCAAACTACTGCCGTCTTCGGAAAACAGACTGATGACAAATTTAGGCATGAGTAGAGATGTTTCGGACCGATTTGTGAACTTACCCACAAAATAAACGTTACCAATGGAATCAGGAAATTCTCCTAAAAGCGAAAACTCTCCTTCTGGTATGATATCTACTGAATTCAAACTAGGATCGATTGCAATTTCTTGTGTCTCTTCCTCTTGAATGACAGAAGTGGTTGATTGCACCCATTGGAAAACAGTTGTGATGATGGTTCCGAGAAACATCCAACCTACAACAATGGCAATTAGAATGTATTTATATTTAGTAAATGAAAAACTTTCGGTTTTTTGATTGGTTCCATAAACTTTAGGAGGAGGAGCATTGTATAGGGAAGCTGACGGTAGTTTGTCGAAACAGTCCCCACAACGATATACATTTGCTGATTCTCGGTATACATTGGTGCTGCCACAACTAGGACATTGGTTTGAACTCATAATCTATTTTCCATGGAGAGTTTAAGTAAATATAGAATAGAAATCAAGTCGGAAATTTCTTTCTAATCGAAACTGCGGAGGAAGTGGCTGTAAGTTATTGGTAAATTTGCATGGGGAAGGGAATGTGTGTCTACTTTTCGGTATTCACAATTTTTTATGCAGTTTTGAATTGATAGGGAATTGGGCAGAGGGTATGGACTCGGAGGAAGTTCTAAAAATACAAATTCATCTATTTGGTTTTTTACCAAAAAATTGGAAAATCCAGATTGAGAACCATCTTCTCTGAGTAGGAAAATATTTTTATTTTTTTCTAAAAGTGGTAAGGCAATAAAAGACAAATCTGAATTATCAAAGACGATGGTCTTTGGTTTGATTGTTTCCATTGCGGATAAAAGGTTTGTCTGGTATTTGGAAATTTTACTTAAAGTTTTAAGCTGATTGTTTATTTGGTATGTGGAATAAAACAAAAAAAAGGTGATGAGGAGGTATATCAGTTTGTTAGGTAAGTTTTGATTTTCATACCGTAAGTGGATGGAAAGTAGGTAAACAGGAATGAAGCCATATAGGTATCTAGGTGTATCATGCCCACCAGTGTTTGGTGATACAAAACAAATAAAAATTGTGGCAAAGGTTATCAAAACAGACAATGCATTTTTCTTTTTCCGAATCCATTCCCAAATAAGGAACAAAAGAAGTAGGATAAACAGGGGGATTTGTTCCAAAACCAACCTCAATAAATAATATCCTACTTCCCAGTTCCCAATTGAATCTTTGTTTTTGATCATTCGTATGGGTAAAAACGTTTCATAGAATCCAAAATTTACGATTGAAGCAAGTATCAAAAATAGACTACATGTGATCAAATATTGTTTCCAGCGATTGGTATTGGGAAATAGAAACGGCAGAAAACAAAATACAATTCCTAACTCTGGTCTTAACCATATGATGAATACACTGAGTAAAGCAGATAATCTATAATACTTTTTTGCATAAAAATAGAAGGTTACCATTTCCAAAAAAAATACAAAAATGGTGTCATGAATCAAAAAAATATATAAAAATATGGAAGAACCAAATAACAATAAAAAAGCCAATACTTCATTTTTTGTTATGAGATAAAACAACCAAACACTTGTGATAAACATCAAAAATTGTGTGAGCTGAATTCCCCTTGTTCCAAATAGAAAATACATTGGAGCAACAAAAATAGAATATAAATTCGGAAAAGTAGAATAAGAAACGTTATTTGTTAGGTGAAAAAAAAGATCTGGAATTGGAAAAAATCGGTAATTTGGATCCATATGGGAAAATGCATAAGGAAGATGGAATTTGCCTTGGGTCACTAATAAGGTTTGCCATTCAAATAAGGAAAAATCAGAAAACGATTTGATGGAATCCAGTTTTGTTAGAAAATAACATAGGATGAAAAAACCGAATATGAAAAAGAATCCTATTGCTTTTTTTGAATGGTTCATAACAAATCGAAACAGGTACATGGTGTAAGAGTTCCTCGGTTCTACAATGAAAAAAGTGAATTTAAAATGGAGTGGAAAGACAGTACGTTCTCTTTTTTTAATCCTCGCCCTTTCGATCACTATCTTCCTTTGTTTTCGATCCATTGACAGATGGATTTTGGTTCCGTCGTTACAATATGGTAGCTTTCACTATCCACCGGAAAGTAACCTTCCTTTTTTTCGAAATGGAGAAGTCGAAATGGGAATCACCAACCAATTTGGAATCCGCGAAACAAAGTTCGAAAAAACTACCTCATGCCATTATTTACTATTAGGTGATTCACAAACGTTTGGTTCAGGAATCTTTTTAAAAGATCGGTTTTCAGAAATTCTCAATGCCGAAACCGAATGCCAGTGGTTCAACGTAAGTGTGCCAGGTTATACTTTGGAAAATGAATTTTCGATGTACAAAAAAATCGAAGGTAATCTTTCCTTCCAAAAACTATATTTGGTGGTGTATGGAAACGATGTATATGAAACTGGTGATACACCAGATTACCTTCATTTTACCAAAAGGCAAAAGTGGTATTGGGAACTTCTCGCCTTTCTCTTGCCTGAATACACGCGGTCTCTTTGGAAACGTGCATACTTCCAAACCATTCAAGTGAGAATGGCAGAAGAATTGAAGCGGATTTCGACAAAAGAAATCCCATCATCAAAAAACGTCCCTCAAACAAACATTGGACAAAAAATTCCTCCAAATTATACTTCTTTTAAAACCTTATATTCGATCAGCCCCAATTACTTTTATGAATCACTCAATGTAAATACTGTTTCTAATCATAATTTTAATCGTTGGAAACAGGTATTGTTTCGGTTGATGGAAGAAGTTACAAAAAAACAGATACAGTTAACAATCATCTACATCCCGTTAGATGTTGAGTTTGATTCCAATCGATTTGAAATCTACAAAGAAATTGGATTCCCAATGGATCCGAATTGGCTTACAGGGGACTCGGAATTGGTATCGGAATTAAATCAATTGGCTACCCAATTGGATGTTCCAATCATTGATTTACGCAAAACCTTTCGCAAAGAGAAAGACCTCTTGCAACCAGAAGACATACATTTTAATGAAAAAGCAAATCGGCTCATTGCCGATACGATTAAAAAATCTTTATAATTGATACCAACTTCCCATCAAAATACATGAACTTGGATTGAATCCATATTTTCAGTTTGTTTCTAATTGTTTTAAGATAGGGCAGTCTGGTCTATGGTCTCCATGGCAATGGTGGACCAGATGTTTTAACGTATCTGCCATATCTTTGATTTGTTTTAATTTTAAATTGAGTTCTTCTAAGTGTTTTTCCGCAAGTTGTTTTACTTGTTTGCTACTTCTTGATTTATTTTTCCAAAGTCCGATCAAACTTTTGATGTCCTCCAATGAAAATCCAAGTTCCCTTGATCGTTTGATAAAGCGTACATAGTGTACATCATCTTCAGAATACATACGATATCCATTTTCATTCCTCCTTGTTTCAGGAATGAGACCAATGCTTTCATAATGACGAATGAGCTTTGCATTGACTCCAGAAGACTTCGAAAGTTCTCCAATGTTCAAATCTTTGCCTCCAAAAAATTTTTTAAAAAAAAACATAAAAAAAGGTAAAAAAAACGAAATCGCCTATTGACATTCCAATGATTGGAAGGTTTAGACTGGTTTTTAGATTAACAAAGGAGTTAATAGAAAACAATGAAAAATTCAATAGGAATCGTAGTTTTTTCGGTTCTTTTCAGCATGCAACCAATGCTGGCACATGGGGAACACAAACCTGGACCCAATGGGGGAGTGATCCGAATGCCAGGAGCATTTCATACGGAAGTGTTGGCTTACAAAAACCAAGGATTTAAGGTGTATCTTTTGGATATCAACTTTGAAAATCCTACTTCCAAAAATTCGAATGTCAGTGCTACCATTGTGAATGCTGGCAAAGAAGTTAGGCTAAACTGTTCTGGCCATCCAGACCATTTTTATTGTGAATTGCCGAAAGGGGCATCTTTAGAAACTGGAGATTTACTTTTGAACCCCGTTTGGAAAGGCCAAAAAGGCGCAGAAGTAAAATATAAATTGCCGTTAGGCGAGATGAAAGAAGAAAAAAAGGAGCATCATCATGGTTAATTACGAAATCGAAGGAATGACTTGTAATCATTGTAAAAAAACAGTGGAGAAAATTTTTGCAGAGAATGGCAAACAAGCAATTGCCGATGTTGATGCAGAAATGGTGAGTGTGAACGAAACTTTAACGGACGAAGAGTTAGATACACTTAGGAATCGTTTGAGTGAGGATGGATATACCCTTGGAAACGTCAAATAAACTAACAGAACGCACGTTAGATCTTTTTGGAATGACATGTGCCAATTGTGCCCTTCGGATAGAGAAGGGCCTTTCCAAATTAGCAGGTGTCTCTGAAGTGAGGGTAAATTTTGCAAGAGAGTCAGTGTTTTTACGATCTGATGAATCAGTGACAGTTGATTCCTTGTTAAAAACTGTTGAGTCACTTGGTTATAGTGCAACCGAACATGATCCTAACAAACAATCGGAAACCGAAAAAAAACAGAAAGATCACATTCGAGTATTAAAAATTCGATTTATCCTTTCTGCCTTATTTTCTCTTCCTTTATTTTATGGAATGGTAACACATTTCCAATTTTTATCCTTTCTGCCCATGCCACACATTCTGATGGATCGATGGATTCAGATGATCCTTGCAACACCTGTTCAATTTATCATTGGATTTCCGTTTTACCAATCGGCTTACCGAGCCCTTCGCAATGGAACTGCCAATATGGATGTACTTGTGGTGATCGGAACAACAGCGGCCTATGGATACAGTATCTTTGGGAAAGATTTGTATTTTGAAACATCAGCAGTCCTCATCACTTTCATCTTAGGTGGTAAGTGGATTGAACATATGGCAAAAGGGAAAAGTAGTGATGGTATCAAAGCCCTGCTTACACTTCGTCCTGAAACTGCGACCGTACAATCCAATGGGGTTTGGACAGAAGTTCCCAACGAATACCTAAAACAAGGAGATTTGGTTCTCGTGAAAGCCTTGGAGCGGTTCCCAATGGATGGAATTGTCACCGAAGGAGAGAGTTTCGCCGATGAATCCATGTTAACTGGTGAGAGCATGCCTGTGGAAAAAAAGTTAGGAGATAAAATTCTAGGTGGAACAGTGAATGGAAACGGATCTCTTGTTGTGAAAGCGATGAAAGTGGGAAATGATACAACCTTATCTCACATCATCAAATCCGTTGAAGAATCACTGGGAACAAAAGCGCCAATCCAAAGGATCGCTGACCAAATTTCTGCTTACTTTGTGCCAGTTGTCATAGCCATCAGTGTTTTGGATTTTTTTGTTTGGTATTTTTTGTTAGCACCAGGTGAGGTGAATGCCGCCATCGAAACAAGTATCGCTATCCTAGTGATTGCTTGTCCATGTGCCCTTGGCCTTGCCACACCCATTTCTCTCCTTGTGGGTACAGGAAGGGCAGCAAAACGTGGCGTGCTCTTTCGTAGTGCAGAAGCCTTAGAATCTGTTTCTAAAATCAATATGATTTTCTTTGATAAAACAGGGACTTTAACAGAAGGGAAACCGAAGGTAACTGATGTTCTGGCGACTGGTATCTCAGATGAAAAGAGAGCCATTGTGTTTGGACATGTATTGGCAATGGAAGAAACATCCGATCACCCTTTGGCCAAAGCCATCCTGTCTTTTGGAAAGGAAAAAAATTACAACTCAGGTAACGTTGGCATGGTCAAAACGATCACGTCTCCAGGGGGTGGAATCCAAACAAAACTAAATGGAAATATTTACTTCGCCGGTAAACAATCATTTGTCGAAGAGAATGGATTCACTATTCCTGAGACCATTCGAAGTGCTGTTGAAGGTTGGATTAAAGAAGGTGTGAGTTTGGTGTTTGTTGGAATTCGTGGAAAACTGGAAGGAATGATTGTGTTTCGGATCGAAGACCAAATCCGAGAAACATCCCAAAAAGCAATCCAAGAACTAAAACACATTGGAGTTGAACCAATTTTACTCACAGGAGACAATTCGATTGCCGCAAACAAGGTTGCCAAACTAGTGGGAATCAGTTCTGTTTATTCTGGATTGTTGCCTGAAGAAAAAGCCAAGATCATGAAACAACTAAAAGTTGCCAATGTTCATACAGCGATGGTGGGTGATGGAATTAACGATGCTCCTGCCCTTGCATCGGCCGATGTAGGGATTGCGATGGGTGGTGGATCAGACATTGCCATTAGCACAGCAGACGTTGTACTCGTGAATGGGGATATCCAAAGGATTGTAGACCTGATCCGTATTGGAAAAGATACAGTGTTAAACATTAGACAAAATTTTGGTTGGGCACTTGGATACAATTTACTGGGAATTCCCATCGCAGCATCGGGGCTACTTGCTCCTTGGGTGAGTGGAGCTGCCATGGCATTCAGTTCAATTTCTGTGGTGTTCAATGCACTACGGATGAGTCGATGGAAATAAAAAAAGAAAATACAGATTAGGAAACTATCTTTGGACATTTTGTTTTTCAAACCTCCTTCCCATTTCGAATCTTTTGTAAAAGAGTTTTGGACTTGGACGGAGGTGAAGGCAAACGATTTACCTTGGATTTTACCGTCTTACGAATGTGAGATGGTATTCCATTTAGGAGATCCACCAGAAGTAGAAACTGAATCAGGTGAAATCTTTTCGTTACCCAAAATCCATTTGGTTGGACCTCAGACAAGGAGATGGCGAGTGCTCTCTCAATCTGATTTGAATTTGGTTTCTATCCGTTTTTATGTAGCAGGTATGTATGCTTTGTTTTCGAGACCAGGGGCGGATTTAAAAAACCGATTTATTGAAATTCCATGGAATGAAGGTTTGATTGCTGAATTACGAAATTCTAAAATGAAGGAAGAAGTTGTGATGAGAATCCTATCAGAATTTCTATCTTCCTTTCCTGGCAAACCAGCTGAAATTCCAGCTTATGTTCGTTTTGCGTTCATTGAACTCACAAATCCCAAAACCAGTATCACCGCACTTACGAAAAAACTGGGAATCACTCGAAAACAATTGGAACGTAAATTCCATGAAATCGTTGGCCTGAACCCATCCGAATATCGTTCTGTTCATCGTGTTTTGGATCTTGTACGAAATCCAGATCATTACCAAACAAACAATCCACACTTACGTTTAACAGACCTTGCCTATCATTTTGAATACGCTGATCAGTCCCATTTTTCAAACGATTTCAAACGAAATTCGGGGAGTATGCCAAAAGATTGGTTTGCAGAATATGAAAAAATGTCTCATTTTTACAAGCGAAAGACCAAGGAGGAGTGATAGGATATGGGCATGATCCAAAACATAATCGATTTCGTAGGGAAATCAAAATCCAATATCAGACTTCGCAGTCTATGTTCTGCCATCACCCGAGGTGACAAAGATAGTTTCGATTTGTTAATTTCAGATTTGGAACTAAAAAAAGTTTGTTTAACAGAATCAGCCCTATTACTCGGCCTTGCGATTGTGGAATCAACAGATATCTATTTTTTAAAACGATTGATTGCCATCGGGTTAAATCCTGATGAGCCAGATAACATGGGTTTGTATCCTTTACATAAAGCAACAGAAGTTGGAAATATCGAAGCAGTGGAGATTTTACTTTACGCAGGTGCGAATCCTAATGCAACAGATCCAAATGGAGTCACAGCCTTACATATCGCCAATAGTTTTGATGGACTTGGTGAGGTTTCCGATTTACTCATTCGGATGGGTGCCAATGTTTACCAAAGAGACAAACTGGGAAAACGATATTTGATGTAAGGATTCTTTCTTGTCGTAGATTGTGGTGTCTCCATCTTTGCGAATATGATAGGAACACCCTTTACAAAACATGCGACAAAACTTTTACTTTTAGGTTCTGGCGAACTCGGAAAAGAGGTGGCGATTGAAGCCAATCGTTTGGGTGTTCACGTCATTGCTGTGGACAGATATCCCAATGCGCCTGCCATGCTCGTGGCACAAGAATCCCGTGTCATCAACATGCTCGACCCAAAAGAACTCGAAGCCACCATACGCGAGTTAAAACCTGATTTTGTTGTTCCCGAAATTGAAGCCATCCATACTGAGACTCTTGTATCTTTAGAACAAAATGGATTTAAGATCATACCCAGCGCCAAAGCAGTGAATCTCACCATGAACCGTGAAGGCATTCGTAACTTTGTGGCAAAAGAATTGGGTCTTAAAACATCTAAGTACCTTTTTGCCGATACCGAAGAAGATTTCAGAAAGGCAGTCCATACAATTGGTTTTCCTTGTGTAGTGAAACCGATTATGAGTTCTTCTGGAAAAGGACAAAGTTTAGTCAAAACGGAAGCTGATACCAAGAAGGCTTGGGAATACGGACAAACAGGTGGGCGCACAGGTAAAGGAAAGATGATCATTGAAGAGTTCATCCCTTTTGATTTTGAAATCACCCTGCTTACCATCCGCCACACTGGTGGTACTAGTTTTTTACCTCCTATTGGGCATAGACAAGTGAACGGAGATTATGTGGAATCTTGGATGCCACAACCGATGTCAGAAGCTGCCTTGGAGAAAGCGAAACAAATTGCAGAAAAGGTGACAACAGGACTTGGTGGGTTTGGTATTTTTGGTGTGGAACTATTTGTGAAATCGGACGAAGTGTACTTTAGTGAAGTATCTCCAAGGCCACATGATACGGGACTTGTGACTCTTATCTCTCAAAATGTATCTGAGTTTTCACTACATGTCCGTGCTTTGCTTGGACTTCCGATCCCCGAACTTATTTTTCAAACTCCAGCTGCAAGTTCTGCCATTTTACTCGAAGGGAATACGAAATCTCCTGTGTATGTAGGATTAAAGGAAGCATTGTCTACTTCGGGCGTTGACATTCGAATTTTTGGGAAACCAGAAATAGAAGGAAAACGACGAATGGGTGTTAGTTTGGCATTAGGGAAAACAATCGAAGAAGCAAAAGAAAAAGCCAATCGTGGTCGTGATTTGATCCAATTAAAATCTTGATGGATAAATAGAATCCAAATCAAATGAATTCTCAAATCGCAATGGGAAACTTTTATCTGAGGTTATCTTTTTGTTTGATGGTTTGGATTTTAAAATTTGTCATTTTGTCTTCGTAAATGCTTTCTTCACCAAAAGGTAAAAATGCATTGTCATAATGCAATGCAAGTAGTTTGGAATTTTTCCCAAACCCACGGATGAGTTCCGATTCAATTGTATCAAAATCATAAAACTCGATAGAATCCATGAATTGGCCATCATGTAACAAATTGAGAAAGATCACGAATTTCCCTGCATGTTTTAAAATTTTAAGAGCAAATAACATTTCCCTTAGTTTCAAAAGATACAAGTAAGGACGCATATTTCTCGCCATCACTAATTTTTGTTCCGCTTCGCTCACATCTCGCAGCGCTAATCGCAAAAAAGCTTTGGTTTGTGTTTTTTCTTTGTCTCTTGATTTTCTACCGAGTAACTCGAGTTCACTACGAACTAGTGTTATGTTTTTTGTAAGGATTTTGTCGTAAAGTTGGATGAGTTTGAATTGTGTGGAACGTACGGCTAAGTAAGCATCTCCATATTTTCCTTGGATGTGTAAACTTTTGAATTTTAGGTATTCATCAATGATGTCTCTATATTCTAGTTTTTCTTCTGCGGTTCCTAAATGGATGATACTAGAGTCTAGGGAACGAACAAGGAGGTAATTTTCTTCTGCACCGAAAGCAACCTGCAAATTACCATTGGAATGTGTACGGCTCCCCCAAAATAAACAAAGGCCTCCTAAAACATAAAAAAGAAAAGTTCGCACAGTACAGTTTCGGTTTCGAAGGGGTCGAAAAAAAGTTCATAATCAGCGCACTTCATCTCTTATCAAATTATGTCAAAATTTTCATCAGAATTCCTTCAAAAACCTGTTTGGTTTCAATTCTTTCTACTCGTCCTTTCGGAACCTATTTGCATCTTGGTTGTATCTCGACTCTCCCTTCGGAAATTATATGATCAAAATATCTGGCTTAAACAAACAATTCAACGGCAAAGTTTTATTCGATGACTTACAATTCAGTGTTAATCGTGGAGAAAGAGTGGGCCTCGTGGGCCGTAACGGTCACGGGAAATCAACACTCGTTCAAATCATTTTAGGAAAAACAGAACCTGACTCTGGTAATATCACCATCCCCAAAGGATACCGCATTGGACACTTGGAACAACACTTGGTCTTCACAAAACCAACCGTGTTAGAAGAATGTGCTCTTGGATTGCCAGAAGGGGATGAATATGAAACTTGGAAGGTAGAACGGATATTGTTTGGACTTGGATTTTCGGAAGGGGATATGGAACGAAGCCCTAATGAATTTTCTGGTGGTTACCAAATCCGAATGAACCTGGCAAAACTCCTTGTATCTGCCCCTGACATGCTCATCTTAGATGAACCAAACAACTATTTGGATATTGTCACCATACGTTGGTTAGAGGAGTTCCTTCGCGAATGGGAAGGGGAAATCATCCTCATCACACACGATAGAAGTTTTATGGATAGTGTTGTGACACATACTGTTGCCATCCATCGTACAAAAGCCATCAAAGTACAAGGTGATACAGAAAAGTTATACACCCAAATCAACCAAGCGGAAGAAATTTACGAAAAAACTAGGTTAAACGAAGCGAAAAAACGAAAACAAGAAGAAATGTTCATCGCCAAGTTCAAAGCAAAAGCAAGTTTTGCAAGCCGGACCCAATCCCGTGTTAAAAAATTAGAAAAACAGGGTGAAATGAAAGCACTTGATACGATTGAAGATATGGAATTGTATTTTAACAGTGCTCCATTCTCCGCCAACCAGATGTTAAGTGTAGAAGACGTTTCATTTTCGTATGATGGAAAGTCTCCCTTTTTATTTGAAAATTTTTCCATCAGTGTGGGTCCGGAAGATCGGATTTGTATCATTGGGAAAAACGGAAAAGGAAAATCTACATTACTCAAACTCATTGCGGGAGAACTAAATCCCGTTACTGGTGAGGTGAAGAAACACCCCATCCTAAAAGAAGGGTATTTTGGACAAACAAACAAACTGAATATGACAGAAGCAAACACTGTCGTTCAGGAAATTATGAGCGCCGATCCCAATTGTTCCGAAGGTAAGGCTCGTAACATTGCGGGTGGTTTGATGTTTTCGGAAGACTTGGCCTTAAAAAAAATCAAAGTCCTATCAGGGGGAGAAAAAAGTAGAGTTTTACTTGGTAAAATTTTAGTAACACCTTGCCACTTACTTTACTTAGACGAACCGACAAACCACTTGGATATGCAGTCCTGTGACTCACTCATCGAGGCGATTGATAACTTCGATGGTTCTGTCATTATGGTCACCCACAACGAAATGCACTTGCGCGCTGTGGCGACAAAACTAATAGTATTCGATGATGACCGAGTTTTTGTCTACGATGGTGGTTATGACGACTTCCTCTCAGACATTGGCTGGAAGGATGAAACCGTTTGAAACCAATCCTAACTGTAAAACAAGTTTCTAAGTCTTATGAGAATGGATTCCAAGCCCTAAACCAAGTGAATTGGGAAGTGAAAGAAGGGGAAATCCATGCCCTTCTTGGACCAAATGGTGCCGGGAAAACAACGCTTATCAATTTGATTTGTGGGATTGTCTCACCGAGTTCTGGTGAGGTGAATGTGGATGGATATGATATCATTCATGATTTCAAAAAAACAAGATCCCTCATTGGCCTTGTGCCCCAAGAGCTCAGCGTCCATGCATTTGAAACGGTTTGGGCGAGTGTAAGTTTTACAAGAGGTTTGTATGGAAAACCAGCAAATCCAAGTTATATAGAAGAAGTATTAAAATCCCTTTCCCTTTGGGACAAAAAAGACCAACGGATCATGACTTTGTCTGGTGGAATGAAACGTAGAGTTCTCATCGCCAAAGCATTGTCACACGAGCCAAGAATTTTGTTTTTGGATGAGCCAAGTGCCGGTGTGGACGTAGAACTCAGAAAAGATATGTGGAAAATTGTGGAGTCCCTTCGTAAAGAGGGTGTCACAATTATCTTAACCACACATTACATTGAAGAGGCAGAATCCATTGCGGATCGAATCTCTGTGATCCGAAAAGGAGAAATTTTCCTTACCGAAAACAAAGACAAACTGATGAAACAATTGGGAACCAAACAACTGCGGATTGAGTTAAAAAAATCGATCAAATCACTCCCTAAATCGTTATCTAAATACAAATTAGAACTTACTGATAACAATACTGCCTTTGTATTTACTTATGATCGTTCGGATGATAGCAGTGTGATCACAAAACTACTTGATGATCTTAAAAAAGAAAAAATCCAATTCAGTGATTTGAGTACAAAACAAAGTAGTTTAGAAGAAATTTTTGTTCAATTATTACAGGAGTCAGTATGAATTTTTTTGCAATCCAAGCGATTTACCGATTTGAAATGGCTCGTACATTTCGTACTCTCTTGCAAAGTATTGCTTCTCCTGTACTTTCTACATCATTGTATTTCATTGTTTTTGGTTCTGCCATTGGTTCTCGTATCCAAGAAATCGATGGCATACATTATGGAAGTTTCATTGTTCCAGGACTTGTGATGTTGTCACTACTCACGGAAAGTATCTCCAATGCATCCTTTGGAATTTATTTTCCTAAATTTAATGGAACCATTTATGAAATCCTTTCGGCCCCTGTGACCATGTGGGAAGTTGTGATCGGGTATGTGGGAGCAGCGGCCACAAAATCTTTGATGCTTGGGGTACTAATGCTCATCACTGCATCTTTTTTTGTTCCCATTCGAATCGATCATCCGTTTTTAATGGTATTTTTTCTTGTATTAACATGCATTAGTTTTAGTTTGTTTGGATTTGTGATTGGGATTTGGGCAGATAGTTTCGAAAAATTACAAATGATCCCCATGCTTGTGATCACTCCTCTTGTTTTTCTTGGGGGGAGTTTTTATTCCATCCAAATGTTACCAAGTTTTTGGCAAAAAATCAGTATGTTCAATCCCGTGCTTTATTTAGTGAGTGGATTTCGGTATAGCTTCTTTGAACGAGCAGATGTTGCTTTGTCTGTGAGTATCACAATGATTTTGGTATTTTTGTCACTTTGTTTGTTTGTGACTTGGCTTATCTTTCGCACAGGATACAAAATCAAAAACTAAGTAGAACACTACGAATTTCCCATTTGGGTTAACACTCAGTGGGAATTTACATCATTCTAATGAATTAGATATGAAAATTTGGCTAAAATTATGTTATTGCCATTCATGTAAAATCTAAACCTAAACTATTTTTTGGTGAGGATCCTAAGGTCAGAGACTAATCGTTGTATGTCACCAGTACCTTTGGCTCTGTAAATCCCACGTAAGTATTTTTTTTCATCAAACAAAAAGATATTTTCCGTATGAACAAATTCATATTTGTTTTTTTCTAATGAAAATCCTTCCACTTCTGCACCACATGTGTCTTTCGCAAATGATTCAATGGAATTTGCATCACCTGTGAAAAAAGACCAATTGGGATTTTGGATTTTATACAGTTTTCTATAATTCGATAGTACTTCAGTACTGTCTTCTTTAGGATTGATCGAGATGGAATGGATTTCTAATTTAGGGAACTCTGCCAAAGTTGGTTGGATTTGGATCATATTTTTTGTGATGAGGGGGCAAATCCCGCGGCAAGTGGCATAAAAAAAGACAACCAAACTCGGATTTGGTGAAATTTCATTTAGTACAATCGATTTCCCCAAATGGTTTGTGAGTGTGAATGCATTTGGGATTTGTTTCAAATCAGAATTTTCATTTGGATCTTTGGGCCAAACTGGATCAAAATCTTTTCCCGAAAAATAAGGCAAAACATGGGTGTTTGGAAGTGAATTTTCCTTTTGGCATGAAACAAAGACCAAACCAATTCCAAGGAAGCAAATGAGGATTTTTTTCTTTTCCAATGGCAAAAACAATTTGATGACTGAAGTTTGGATTTTTGGAAACATGATTTAGTTTACCGATTTTCGACTGGTGTTTGTTTGGTGGTGGGATAAAAATCGTCAGTTTTCGTTTGAATCAAACCATCGTATGGGATGGGTTCACAGAGTTTACTGCCTGGCCTTCCAAAACTTTCCCCCGATTCTAAAAATACATGGTTTAAATAAATTTGTCCACGTTTGTTCCATTTTTTCACCTGTTTGGGTTTGCCACCGGGAAAAAAGGTTTGGTAGGTAGACATCTGCCCGTTGTCGAAGTATTCGATGTGTTCGCCAACTGGAATTCCATTCTCAAATTCAGAACTTTGTCTGAGTGTTCCATTGGGAAAATACAGTTTGTGTTTTCCATGTTTTTGCCCATACCGTATATAACGAGATTCTAAAATCGTTCCATTGTAGGATTTTACCGTATAATCTCCATGAGGTGCCCCTTTGTAATATTCGGTTTCGTACGTCTCGGAAAGAATTGCATTTTCAGCGACCAAAATCCCAGTAAACCGTTCTCCCTTGTAGAGGAGGAAGTGGTTTTGATCTTCGGATAAATCTTTGTTTCCCACTTCTACCCTTTGTTTGGCACAAGACAAACAAAGGAGAAGGCCAAAAAAGAATACTGAGAAAGAGAAACGTTCCAAACGAGTTTTAGTTGGAAACAGTCCCAGGAGTGCCATGGAATTGTGAGCCAATGAGGGTATTGGTACCAGCAGTAACATCACTTGCATAATGGTAATGGTAAATACCGCCAGGGAATAAGAGTGTATTTGCTATATGACCATGGTTGGAATCAAGGGAAGGTCCGACTACTCCCGGTGCGTCATCGTCAGCAGTTGTAGAAGTATTGTTGTCACATTTTAGTCCATAAACAGGAAATCCATCTAAAAGTACTCCAATGAGTTTTGAATCATCTTCCGAAACATTTTTTGGTTGGGAGTGGTGGTGGTATACCCCAGAACTTTGTGGATGCCCATTTTTCTGATCAAAAGTTTGTACTTCTGAAGCAAGTGTATCGCCTGGAGCAGCTGCATTATTAAAAATCGCAAGTCCGTTCACTGTGATCCCAACCGAAACGTAGCCACTTTGTGTCCCTGTTTTGTTGGTTAGTTTCTCTGAAGGGGAACTTGGGATAGAATACACTAAACACTGAGATGAGATTTGGTTATTTCCCGCTGATTTTTGACCCGCACCCAATGCTTCATACATCGGTGAATTGCTACCAAAATAATAACTTTTGTTATTTGGAATATTTTGTGAACGGAACACATAATTACTGCCAGAAACAGAACCAACTGCACATTTAAAATTGTTTCGGATCCAGGCAGGGAGGTCAGAGGACATGGAGGATGTCATGCCTGTGATGCAATCTGTATTGGTATCTAAGGTGGCAGTGGAGTTGACTACCGTGGTCCCGGTAAATGTAGAATTGGCACAAACTCGTTGGCTGGCCACGGCAGCTAACAAGAGTAAGTTCTCTTCGTCCGAGTCTGATTTGGTTTTACAATTGGTTAGTGAAAGTACGAATAGTACGATTGAAATTGAGGCCGCTAGAATTTGTTTCCTTTCCATAAGGGATTCAACGTAGAATGAATCTAGGGATTGTCAAGGAATTTCCCCTATAAGAAATCCCTTATATAAAGAATCGTGCAAAATGTTCGTTAATAAATTTTCAAAAGTTCCACTTCAAAAATCAAAGTGGAATTGGGTGGGATATTCCCCACTTGTTTGCTTCCATACCCAAGTTCCGGTGGGATGATGAGTTTTCGTTTGCCACCGACACGCATTCCTTTCACACCTTTGTCCCAACCTTTTACGACTTCACCTGCACCCAGGTTGAATTCAAAGGGGCGGTTTCTGTCTCTTGAACTATCAAATTTGGTCCCATTGGTCAATCGGCCCACATAATGAACGGTTACGTACGAACCCGAAAATGCTTCATCTCCTTTCCCAACAACGAGATCAATGATTTGGAAATCCTTTTCTGCGGGAACAATGGGAACAGTGAGAAGAACGAATAGGAAAACTGTGAGGGAACGGAAAGACTTCATGCTAATCGAAAGGGTAGGAAAAACCAAAAACTTTGCCAATGAAAAAAACTAGCCGAAGGAACTTCCAAAAATATGGTGAAACTATGTTTCACGAACTCGTTTTTTATTGTAAGGAACTGGAATCGTTTATCCTCAGAAATCAAATCCAAGAGTTTTTGGAAGGAGAACATGATAGTTTTTTTGCAGAAGAAATGTTAAAAACCATCCAAACAGAATCCTTAAAAATTCCTAATTCCGAAAAACAAAAATATCCAAATCTGCCTTGGGATAAAATGGATACGATGTGGCAAAAGGATTTGGCCCGTGCCTACGACTACATCGACTTAAAGATGTTATACTACGTTTGTGTGTATGAAATTCCCAAATTTACAAAAACAATAAAATTGGAAATCAGGTAAACCTTTACGCCGCAGTCCTACCATTGTTTTTGATGATTTCGATGTTTTCTTCAAAACGAACTTTTTCTGCATACGTTCGTTTCCCAGAAAATTCTATCCCCACAAGTAAATCTCCGGTTTCTTCTTTATGGGCCCAAGCGATCTTCCCAAAAAAGCGGAATGGAGTTTGGAGTTTAAATACAAGTTCTAGTAAAATACCTTTTTGTTTTGGTAGTGTTTCCACCAAATTGCTGTTATTCACTCTGAGTTTGAGACCAGTTGTAGAAAGGTCAATGACTGGGAATTTTTCCACTGTTGTCATTAAGTTTGCATCTTTGATCCTTTCGATCATCTCGGCAATTTGGGTTTGGTAAAATTTAAGATCATCCTCGGTAATGGATTTATCTTTTGTTTGTAAAAAGTAATACCCAATCGGAATGATTTCTTCTAATTCATTTTTGTATAAAATTGGAAGGATAAGTTCGGACTTAATTTTTTTGTCACGAGCAGCAAACGCTAGTTTGTCGACATTGTCTTCGATGTCATCTTCGTAATTAATAAATCCTTCGTCGTCCATTTTGTAACTTTCTGGGTTTGTTGCATCTTTGATGTAGAGGATTTTTTGTGTGGATTTGACTACATCAAACTTTCTTTCCATACCAGATTTAAAAATATCCATGGTTCCAGCTTCACCAGAACGAACCATCATTCGTTTGCGATAGTCCTCAAAATTAACACGAACGAGTGTAGGGATATTGAACATATTGGCTTCAATGATGGTTTTGGAACTGACAATGTTTGTCACATTCACCATCCCTTCTTCCGTGATGGTAAACCTTGGGTTTAATCTTTCTTTTTTTGCGATAAGGACTTTTTCTACGCGGAGTTGGACTTTATGTGGTGCTAGTTGTTTGACAAACGTGCAATGGAGTTCTAAGTATCGTGCCAGTAATTTGGAAAGAACAATTGTCGAACCTTCAGCAAGTACCCAAGCTTCCATCCATTGTACAATGATCTCTTCACCACCAGGCACTTCTTGTAAAACAGTCATGGTTTGCACCTGACCATTCCAATTGGCCTTCATTTCTTGGTTCATAAGGTAGTGTGAGATCACATGGTGTTTTTGTTCCTTGCCTGTGATTTGGTCCATTGGTCGCATAGCTAATTTCCAGTTTGATTGAGTTCAAATGGGAAATAAATTTCCCATCTATAGGAAAGTAAAGTTCACATGCATCTCTTTGGCAAGAAAAACGATTTTTTAAAGAAGCAGTAAGTGCTTTTTTTCAGTGAATTCATAACAAAAACGAATCCATGAAAAATGATTTTGTAAGTGAGAAAACTCGGGAAGGTACTGAGATAAAAACGATTCACAACGTTTCTCACGTTCATTTTGTTTTTTTTCCATGACAGTTGTTAGATCAAAAATTGTTTTTTCGTATATGTCGTGGTCCATATAACCTTCTTGTAAGGCCTGTTTTAAAAATTCATTTTTTTCTTTCCATTCACTTGGGGAAAGTACGGGGATTGATTGCAGATCCAACCAAAACTCTTTGATCGCCGTTTCAAACTTAGGGATTTCCTTTTTTAAACTTTCACATTTGTAAAATAAAGTACGAAGATGGCTCTTCGCATTTTGTTCGATTTCGGAAAGTGTCTCTTCTTGGAAGGGAGGGAAAAGTTTCGGAAAAGAAAAGGTATAAACGGGGCCAGAATAGGGCGCATACAATTCCAATTGGTAAAGGGACTGCGTGGACCATTGTAAGGTGCCTTTCACAGGGATTCCTTCCACTTCAATTTCAATTGTACGAACTCCGAGCATACAAATCAATTGCTTACGTAGCGAATTTTATTGTCCTCTTGTGATTTTTTTTTAATCCTTTTTGCAACGAAAACTAGGGAGAGAGACTCTGACAGTGAGATGAGTCAAATACAGGTCGTTCCAAACCACCCACCCAAAATTCCAAAAGCAAAGGGAACCAAACGCGCCCTACTTGTGGAAGGAGGCGGAATGAAAGGAGCCTTTTCAAGTGGGGTTTTGTACGCATGGAATCGGTTCTTACGGCCAAATTACTTTGATTTGGTGGTGGGTGTTTCGTCTGGGGCTTGTGCTGCTGCCTATTATGTGTCGATGCCAAAGGAAGAACCGATCAAAAGTGAAAAAGCTCTCGCTGTTTGGTACAGAGATTTATCTGGGAGAAAACTCATTTCGTTTTTCCATCCCTTCCAAGGGAAAACCCTTCTCAACCAAGAATACCTCATTGATTTTATTTTTCGGAAAAAAGTCCGTTTGGAATCCGAAACTCTCGATTCCAAAAAACTCCCTCATTTTGTGATTGCTGTGAGTAATTTACACACTCATTCCGTTGAATACATCAAAGCCACATCAACTAATGTTTTTGATTTATTAAAAGCAGCTACTTCATTGCCCATTGCCACTCGCGGAAAACATAAGTTAGATGGGAAATTGTATTCGGATGCAGCGATTCTCAATCCTTTGCCCATCCAAGATATCATTGAAGCTGGTTATAAGGAAATTGTTGTAGTCATGAATTCACCAATTCGTCACATCTCAGGACCACTCACAAGACTTACCAGTCTGCTTGCGTTTCCCAAACACAGAACGATCCGCCGTATGATGCGAAAGTTCCACCACTTCCATTTCAATTTAGCTCGTGAAATTGTGGTAAAACCTCCGAAAGGAGTGAAGATCATCACCGTAGCTCCTGATAAACCACTCCCTGTGAAACTCACCACCACGATTCGCACCAAACTGTACCAAACCGCTTACCTCGGTGCCAAAAAAGGAGAAGAAGCGATCCAGTTTATTTTGAAGCGGAAACGAAAACCAAAGTCCAAAACATAAATCGAGTCCAAAAATATATCTCTATCGATAAAAAATAAAAAAAGTTTTGGATGGGATATCGTTAGTTGCTAGGTGGTTCACTTAGGTCAGTGCGAAAAAAACCTCCGTATGCTTTGTTAAAGGCATCTTTAAATTCACCGCCCACATACCATTTTCCATTATGGTACAAACTAGTATACACTGTACTATCTGGGTTAGGTGCCCAGTCTAAGACATTGTAGGAACCGGTTTGGAAGGCACTTGCATTTGGTTTGGTGGTAGATCCATTGAGGCCAGTAAAGGAACCTCCTACGAGGAATCTGCCATCGGGAGCAGGTGTGATGGCATTCACATATCCATTGGCGTAGATGGGATTTGGGCTTAGATAGGAATTTGTTTCTAAATCAAAAATTGCAAAATTGGTAAATGCCCCGAGGCCGAGGATGGTAGTGAAAATTCCACCTAGGTAAATTTTCCCTTCATAGATAGTTTGAACACTGACATCACTTTGAGGATAATTGGTTGTGGAAGGCAATGAAATTGCCGTTCCAGAGACCGTATCGACGGCTCGGTAATATTGGATTGTATTGTTTCCATTGAGACTTGTATACAATCCTCCGATGAAAACAGCATCTCCTACGAAAAGCAGTGAGCTTACAAGGCCAGCCAATTCAACATTGGGATTCCAATTGGTAAGTGCCAGTGTTTCTTCCGATATGGCCGCGACTCTATTTCGAGTTTGCCCACTAACCGTAGTAAAATCACTTCCACCAAAAAAAATCTGACCATTCCCACTGGTGATGGCTCGGATATCACCCGATATTCCCGGTATTTGTACGTCCATTGGATTCAATTGGTAGTGAGGTAAATCTAATGCTGCAAAAGCATTCCGACTGATTCCATTGATGGTTCGAAAACTCCCACCTAGAAACAATCGATCCCCTTTCAAATGCATCGTAACAATTCCGAAGTCGAATTCAGGAGTGTTGTCTAATGGATATCCAGTTGCTTCATCAAACACCACGAAATGTTTTTTCGGAATGAGGTTCACACCCGATTGATTGGAGGCAAGCACCACATCATTTCCAAAGGGAATTACAGCTCCGTCAGGAATCGACAATGATCCGTCAAGTGATGGATCCCAATTGCTAAGTGCCCCACTCGGAACTTCAAACGCCGCCGCATGATACCTTGTGATTCCTTTCGCTATCGTAAATTCGCCTAAGGCATACAATTGGTTTCCAATGAGGTGGAGAGATGTGACAGTAAGGTCAAGGGCAAAATCATTTTTGACTGCAGTGCCCGTCCCATTGTCTACTCCTACTAAAAAATTGGCCGTTGGTGCACCAAGGACAGAAGTGAAACTCCCTCCTAAGTAGACTGTATTTTCATATTGTTGGATGGCTTCGACATTCGCATTTGGGTTCGGAGCCCAAGAAGTGAGTGTTCCGTCTGGGTAAAAGGCAGCCGCATTGGATCTTGGCGTACTAAATGTTCCTCCTACATAAATGACCGGACTGCCTTGTGGGTCTGTACCTAAAAATAAATCATCTACTGTCGCACCAGGGTCCAATTGGTTTGTAAAACCGGTATCAACTGCACCCGTGGTCGCATTCAGTTTTGCTAATCCATCTCTTGAAAATACATTTATGTCTTGGAAATCCCCGCCAATAAAAAGAGAATTACCAAACGAAACAATGTTAGAAACATTGCCATTAATAGTCCCAATATAAAAACTGGTATTCAATTCTCCCGTATAACGGTTGACAGATG
Organism: Leptospira yanagawae serovar Saopaulo str. Sao Paulo = ATCC 700523; assembly: GCF_000332475.2. Lineage (GTDB taxonomy): Bacteria > Spirochaetota > Leptospiria > Leptospirales > Leptospiraceae > Leptospira_A > Leptospira_A yanagawae. Next base: position 81,555 of record NZ_AOGX02000016.1, on the reverse strand, counting down.
CAAGATTGACTTGAGGGCTAGATCCCCAAGAGGTAAATAAACCACCTATATAAAGATTGTCACCTAATATGTGTAGTGCATTGACATTCCTCGATGCATCTTCCGTAACAATAAAATTTGGATCCAACTGGCAACCAGGCAGTATATGAGCAACTTGGCTCCTTTTGATCCCTTGTACATGGGTGAAATATCCTCCGATGTAAAATCCTCCGCTCCCGTCGGGAACTGCCGCATAAGTATCACCCTTCACTTTGAGGAAAGGACAGAACCGACTTGGGATCGCTGTCCCTGAATTTTTGTCGAGGACAGCCACACTCCCTGTGGAAAGACCAACCTTTCTGAAATCTCCTCCCATCAAGATATGATTGCGGTAGGATAGGATGGAACGAACTTTTGGAATGGAAGTCGAATCATATACCCCCCATTCCTCTAAAAAGCTAAAGGCTGGCAAACAAGAGGGTGACCGGTCTCCTGTGACAAGTCTTACAAGGGAGGCCAATAAAAAGGATTCCGATTTTACATCGCAGGTACTTTCCAAATCGGCAGGTTTGCACTGTGTGAATGTTGTTAGGAGGAGGATCAGGGAAAAGCAGGAAAAAGAAATCTTTGCCATACGACGCATGTCTTCCATTCTAAAAGGCTATGTTTTCTGTCGAGTGTTTGCTTATCTCTTTTCTGTCATACTATCTAGGACAAGTTGTGCATTTGCAAACGAATTCCCTTTCATTCATTTAAACTGGAACGAACGAGACCTCCAAAATTGCGTTTGAAGGCATTCTGAAATAATCCACCCAAATAATACTTTCCATTTTTAAAATGGGAGGAAAGCACTGCATCATTCATTCCCGCATTCCAAGGAGAAAAGGCATTTAAGTTCGCATTGTACACTCCAAATTTATTATCATTTGCGGAACCATTGAGCACCGTAAAATCCCCTCCGATGAAAACATTCCCATCAGGGTAGGAAGCAATGTATTTGACAATATTATCCGCGGACAAAAGTGAAGGGGATTCGAAACTTTGCGTTGTTAGGTTGTAAATGGCCAAATAACTATAACCCGTACCAATGGATATAAATTCACCTCCCAAAAAGATTTTGTCACCCACTAATGTTTGTGTGTTGACAGCTGCATTTGGAAAAACGCTACCTGATGGGACCTGTCTTTTGGTTCCACTCGATTTATCCACAGCTTGGTAACGAAAGGTTGTTCCATCTCCATTAATACCAAGAAAAGCCCCACCAATGAAAACCAAATCATTTACAGATAATACAGAATTTCCAGCTCCATTTAAATTGGGATTCCAATTCGTTAAAGATAGATCACTTATATTGAAGCTAAAGGCATTATTCCTTGAGGCTCCATTCACAGTTGTGATTGCATTTCCAACGGCATAAATTTGGGTTTCATCATTTGTGATAGACCGAACCTCCATGGTTCCCCCAGCCACAGTGGGGCTTCTCGCATTGATTGTGTAATGCGGTAAATCTAAAACAACAAATGCATTTTTTGATTGGCCTTGCACATTCGTAAAGGAACCTCCCACAAACAATGAATTGTCAATGCGAAGCAGGGATTTGATCGGCATATCAAAGTAAGGTGTCCCTTCAATCGGTTTTCCTGTGTATTCGTCGATCACAGCAAAATTACTGCGGGCTGTCACATTGACGGTGGAACGGTCAGAGGTAACAAGGACCACTCCATTGCCAGCAGGTACGAAACGTGAACCGGGATTACTGATGGTATTATCATACTTGGGATCAAACGCATTCACTTCTTCACTTGGCAAATCCAAGGCCGCTACATAATTCCTTGGAACTGATTTGATGGAAGTGAAACTCCCACTGATATACAATGTATTCTCTATTATCTGGAGAGAGGCTACCTCTCCATTCACAGCATAATTGGTGGCGATCGCCGTACCAGTGTTATTGTTTACGGAAACTAAATTTGTGGCAGGAGTAGCACCGTTCACTGTCGTAAACTGACCTCCTAGGTAAATGGTATTCCCATACTGTTGCACGGAGCGGACATTCGAATTTACATTGGGAGTCCAAACGGTGACTGTTCCATCTGGGTACACCGAGAACGCATTGACCCGAGGTGAAATGGATAAACTATCACCCACTGCGTAAATATTGGGGCTCCCTGCGACGTCAGTACCGTAATGAATGTCAAGGCAAAACCCACCATCAACACCAGGGTTAAAGGAAGACAGAACCGAACCCGATGCAAAATGATACTTTGCTAAATTCCTTCGACTGAGTCCGCTAATGTTTCCGAAACTTCCACAGATGTACATGGCATCTAGGTCGGATTCCAAATCAAATACAGCATCATCCACCTGGAGATTGAAGTCTGGTTCCAAAGCTCCCGTGTATCGATTCAAACGGATTAGATGTCTGTAATTTGTATTCCCATCCCAATTTGTAAAGTTTCCTCCCACATACATAGAGTCCCCTCTTAGGAGAAAGGCCCTCACTTCTCTTGTATCATCTATGGGAGTTTTAAAGTTCCGATCCAATTGGCAACCAGGAAGGATATGGGCAATGCTTGACCTATCTTCCCCTTGGACGCTGTAAAAAGCACCTCCAATGTAAAAACCTCCACTTCCATCGGAAATCGCTGTGTAAGTTGCGCCGGATACTTTTAGGTATGGGCAATAACGATTTGGCAAAATATTTCCATTGGCAGATTCTAAATACACAACATTGCCAGTCGATGGTCCAAGGTACTGGAAATTCCCACCAATGATGATCTGTTCATTATAACTTGTGATGGCATTGGCAGATTGGAAACCGGAAGTCCCACGGAACACACCCCAAAGGTCTTGGAAATCAAAGGATGGAAGGCATGAGGGAGAACGATCCCCTGTCACATAACGTATGATACTTCCTAATAGAAAGGCATCTGTTTTGGCATCACAGGCATTCGAAAGTTCTGGTGGTTTGCATTGGAATAGAATTCCGCTAAACAAACAGTAGGTTATGAGTGTCGTACGAAACCAAGACATGGAAATAATTTTACCAAATGTAAGGAAAATTGTCTAGCGGTTTGTAAAATAATTACCGGTATTTGCAGAGTCTAATCGTTGTATGTTTTTGATTTCCCTAATCTTAGTTAGTTTGCCTTTTGTTTTTTATTGGCTTTGGCCAAAAAACGGAAGAAGAATGGGACAATCTGGATCTAAATCGTACAAATTGTCCAAACTGAAACAGGATTCATCCAAACCGTTTTCAGTAGAAACAGTAGTCTACTTCGATGCAGGTAGTTCCGAATTGGCACCACACCAAATACAAAAATGGAAAGATTCAGTTTTGGTTTATTTATCACAAACGTTAGATTCTGTCACCTTGATTGGGTCAGCCGATACGACTGGGAATTTGGCAAAAAATCGAAGGCTTGTGAAAGAACGGGTGCAAGGCATTCGCAAATGTCTCATCGATTGGGGTGTGAATTCAGAAATCATTTTTTGCCAATACCTTGAGCCCATCCAAGGGCGAAGTCCAAAGGAAAGAGAACAATTTCGTTCCGTTGTCATCCAATGGAAGGGATTCGGTTCGGCGTGACAAATTTGATCGATTTGGGAATTTGTCTGAGAGATGATCCGAACTGAAATCCAAATTCGATTTAATGATATGGACCCTATGCGAAGGGTAAATAACGCCAGTTATTCGGCATATTTAGAATTGGCACGACTCGATTTTTGTAATCGATATTTATCTGTTCAGGAACTAGAAGACATTCCGTTTGTGATGGCTCGTGTGGAAATGGATTTGGTTGCATCTGTTTTGCCTGGGGATTCCATTTACATCCACACTTGGGTTTCCAAAATTGGGACCAGTTCTTGGGAATTTTCTTACGAAATCAAAAACCAAAAAACAGATGTTTTGTATGTCAAAGCCAAAACAGTGCAGGTGTATTTTGATTACCGTGCCCAAACCAAATTACCAATCCCAAATGAATTCAGAATTTGTTTAGAAAAGGAAATGGGATGAATCTAAAACAATTCTTTAGAATCAAAATGTTTCCATTCCCAATGGTAAGCGGATTTATCTCCAAATTGAATGCATTCGTCTAACCAATTCGATTGGGGCTCTGGTTTTAGGGTGGCATAGGTTTCTGATATCGTGCGAATCAGTTCTTTGTATTCGGGGAGGATTTCTGGCAAGAGGGGGTCAGTTTCTCGGTTGAGGAGTCGTAAAACGGATTGGATCAAAGCAAAGTAGATCCCTTTTTTTAAGAGTTCAGGTAAATCATTTGGTAAAGGAACCAGTGCTTCCAGTTTTTGGAAATGTGGGATCAGTTTTGGCAACTGGGCCAACAAATGGCTTGGCAATTGGCTTTGGATCGTTGTAAGGTACAGTTCATTCTCTTTTTCTGCCATGACCACTCACTCCCCATACCAATCTCAAATCAAATCCCTCTGTACGAAAGAAGGATTTTCCTTTGTGGGGTTTACAAGGGCAATGCTCCCTGAAAAAGACCTTTCCTTTTTAGAAACATGGATTTCGGAAAAGAAGTTCGGGAATATGGACTGGTTTGCCAAAGAACATGCCATTGCCATTCGCAACCGATTTGAGAATTTGGGATTTGTTCCCAGATCTGCAATTTGTTTGGGGTTTGTCTATCGTTCCAGTGAAGGTGAAACTCTGCTTTCCCAAATGGAGCGAAAGGTTTCTAGGTACGCACTCGGAACTGATTACCATATTGTATTAAGAAACAAAGGGAATCGGATCATAAAGGAATTAAGAAAAATTTTTCCAACAAATCAATTCCGCCAATCGGTTGATAGTTTGCCTATCGCTGAAAAAATCCTGACTAGGGAATCGGGTGTTGTTTGGCAAGGGAAACACACCAATCTCATCCATCCAAAGTTAGGGTCCTATTTTTTTCTCTCCATCATCCTCACCGATTTAGAGTTAGGTGAAACACCAATTGAAGAGACTACCACCGACCATTGTGGGAGTTGCCGGCGATGTTTGGATGTCTGTCCTACAAATGCATTGGAGCCATACCAATTGGATGCTTCCAAATGCATTTCCTACCTTACCATTGAAGATAGAATGGAAAATGAAGTGACCGAATCATTTTTGGAGTGGGACAGAAAGGGTTGGGTTTATGGTTGTGACTTATGCCAAGAAGTTTGTCCTTGGAATGAAGGGATCGCCAAACGGAACCAAGTCGAAACAAATGAACCCAGTTTTTTGCCGAGAGAGTTTTGGAACGATCCCTCTTTTTTATCCAAAGAGTTTTTATCAGAGGAAGAATTTAAAGGATACTTTGAGAAAACTCCCATCGAACGGATTGGTGTCTCCATTTGGAATCGAAACCAAGTGGAAAAAAAGGATTCTTAAAGATGGATCATCTCTTCACGTGTAAAAAAATGATGTAACCTTTTTAAAAAACTTCGGTGAAGAACGTTTACGTGTTTGTAGTAATCCTGTTTTTCCAAACGATTTCGTTTAGTGAAAGGCTTTAAAATAATTTTTGTAAGGCAGTCGTTGCTTCTTTTGGGTCCTTTGCCGAACAAATCGCACTAACAACGGCAATCATATCGGCCCCCGCTTGGATCATATCTTTTGCATTGCCAATGTTGATGCCTCCAATGGCCACAACAGGTAGTTTTGTATTTTCTCTTAGCCAGCGAACGCCTGCTAAACCTAGGGCCTCTTTGGTATTGGTTTTTGTGGGTGTATCAAATACCGGTGAAACTGCCAAATAATCCAAACTTGGGTTTGGGTTTTCTTTCTGTAAATTTTCCCAGTCCTCATTTGTTTCGATCGAAAGACCAATGATCGCATTTTTGCCTAGAAGTTTTCTTGCGTCTAACCAAGGTAAATCGGATTGGCCTAGATGCACCCCATCGGCCCCAGATGCCAAACAGATGTCCACTCGATCATTGATGAGGAGGGGGACTTGGAAGGGTGTGAGGATTTTTTTTAAATGGATGGCAAGTGTCAAAAATTCTCGGGAAGAGGTTTCTTTTTCCCTCAGTTGGACAAGGGAAACTCCACCAGAAGCGGACAATCGTACCACTTCTTCTAACTGGTGGTGGAGGCAAAGGGGTCTATCTGTTACCAGATACACCCCGCGGAATTTACTTTGCATTTAATCTTTGTTTGATGGTATCTGCATTCAGTTCGTAGAGGGCGTCAAGGAATGCCACTTGGAAACTGCCTGGGCTCGAGGTTTTGGATTTCGCCAACTCTCCCGCAATTCCCATCACCGCCATCGCAGAAGTTGCGGCGCGGAACTGGTCTTTTTGGACTGCAGCGAACGCACCACAAAGAGCAGAGGCGGTACAACCAAGGCCCGTGACCTTTGTCATGAGAACATCACCATTGGAGATTTGGGCAGAATCTGTACCTTTTAAGATATAATCGGTGGCACCACTGATCACAACCACTCCACCTGTGACCTTGGATAAGGATTTCCCTGTTTCGACTGCGGACTCAGATGAGTCTGTTGCATCCACTCCTTTGGTTTTTCCTGATGATGAAAGAGTAGATAGGATTTCGGAGGCATTCCCACGGACGATGCTTGGGTTTCCCGCATCTAAGATCCTTCGGATTGCCGCATTACGAATGTTACTTGCACCTGCTCCCACAGGGTCGAGAACCAATGGTTTTCCTAGTGAAACAGCTTTTTTGGCTGCTTTTTCCATACTTTGGATCCAAGGTTCGGACAAAGTTCCAATATTGATGACAGTTGCCGAACAGATTGTAACCATTTCTTCCACTTCTTCGATGGCATGTGCCATAATGGGAGAGGCACCGAGAGCAAGAAGGGCGTTTGCTGTGTTATTCATCACAACGTAATTGGTAATATTATGAACTAAAGGGACTTTCGAACGCAAAAGTTCTAAATCTTCGATGGTATTTTTTAAAATGTTTTGGGACATACGGAGGTTTCCTAGGAGAACCTAGGCAATCTTCGTTATCGCGTCTTCTACTTTTTTGATTAAATCCGATTCAGACCATGGTTTGTTTAAAAAACTATGTAGGTTTACTTCCCCTTTCAATTGGTTGAGGGAATGTTCATCAATGTGTCCGGAAATAATGATTTTTTTAATGTCGGGGTAGGTTTTGTGGACTTCGCGTAAGAACTCATCACCACGTTGGTTTGGCATAAGCCAATCCGAAATGATGATGAGGATGTTGATGCCTTCTTCGGCCAATTCTTCAATGATGGACCATGCCTCTTCCGTATTTTGGGCAGTTTCATAACGGTACTCGTTCCCAAAATGTTTTTTCAATTGAGACTTCAAACTCATCAAAATGATTTGTTCGTCATCGACAAAGAGGATGGCACGGTTCATCGAAATTATTTTCCGTCGTGAGGGCACTCAATCAATTTGTCATGGCCTGGGCAGGAACGTTTTTCCTTTCCTGGGCAAATGGCAAACATCGATGTAGTGAACAAAAATACGCTAAGGATAGCAACAGCAATCTTCATAAGATAACCTCTCTTCAAATTAGACGATAGATCCCTTGCGAATGCAAGAACCTTTTCTTCAAACTTTTGTTAGAATTTCATACCCTTTGTCGGTGACAAGGATGGTATGTTCGAATTGGGCAGATAATTTCCCATCTTTTGTGCGGACGGTCCATTTGTCAGAACGATCAAAATTCACTTCCCAAGTTCCCAAATTCACCATTGGTTCTACGGTAAAGATCATACCGGCTTCCATTTTGGCCAATTTACGAGGGGAGCGAAAATGGGGCACTTGTGGTTCTTCGTGGAAATTTCGTCCCACTCCGTGGCCCATCAGGTCTCGCACAATCCCATACCCAAGTGGGGTTAGAAAATCATCAATGGCATTCCCGATGTCGTCAATGCGGTTCCCTGGTTTGATTTGTTCAATCCCAACCAACATCGCTTTTTCAGTGTCTGCAACAAGTTTCTCAGCTTCAGGAGTGGTTTTTCCACCTACGATGAAGGTTTTGGAAGTGTCTCCAATGTAACCATCCACAATGGGCGAAACATCTAAGTTGACAATGTCTCCGTCTGCAAGCACGTCTTCTTTTTTCGGAATTCCGTGGCAAACCACTTGGTTGATGGAAGTGCAAATCGATTTTGGGAATCCTTTGTAACCGAGAGGGGCATAGCGGTGTCCATTTTTTTTGGTAAATGATTCCGCAATGTCATTCAGTTCCAAAGTGGAAACACCCGCTTTGACGAAGGGTTCCAAATAAACAAGGAGTTCGGCGGCAAATTTTCCCGCCTTCCTCATCTTTTCAATTTCTGATTTGTTTTTGATATAAATCACGGATTAGAAATCAGTCGACCGAACCGTTGTTCTTTTATTGGCAGAAGTTCTTTCGAGAGCTTTGTCGATCAAACGGTAAATTTCTTCGTTGATACCATCGATGGCATCCCCGGAAGTCATAAAACCCTTACTTTTGATGTATGCTTTCACTTTGGAAGTGACAATAAGGGATTCTTTTGACGTTGTTTCTGTTTGTTCTTCGGACATGGATACCTCGGTTATTTCTTTCTAACTCCGAGGATGGTATCCACAAGGGATTTTTCAATATTTAATTTTTCGCTAATTGCCTCAGAAGACCACTGGTAGTTGTCGTGGAGGCTCTGGATGGTCGCTCTTTTTCGCTCAACTAAGGGATTTCCCGAATTTCTGCGGTCCATTTTGGGTGCGGCGCTTGGGTTTTGCATCGCTCCTTGCACAATGTCCAAAAATTGGGAGAGTTTTTCGAAGGTTTCGTCTGCTTCGCCGAGGAGGGATTCCAGATCGTCTTTGGTATCCCGTGTGGATTCCTTGAGGTCTTCCAAACGTTTTTGGAGGGTAAGGATTTGGCGGTGGCGGTCAGAAAGATCCCCGAGCAGTTCTTCAATTTTGTCAAATTTACGTTCAACGGAATCAATCTGAGCCTCTCGTTCCACAAGGAAGGAAGTGCGGTTCTCTGCTTGGCGGATGGTTTCTGTGAGTTCTTTTTCCCGTGCTTCCACCACATCGATTTCACGGTCGAGGATGTCGAGACGGGCTTGCAGTTCCCGTGCATTGTGTTTTTGGCCTTCCAAGTTTTCTACCAAATGGAAAACAGAATCTTGTGACTCTTGGAGTGAGGATAAAAAGGATTCAATTTTTGCCTGTTCTTTCGAAAGATTTGCCACTCGGGTTTCGATGGATGTTACTTCTGTTAGGCTTTGTTCGAACCCTTCCATGGTTTCTGTTACATGGACCAAATTGGAGGCAAGGATTTGGATTTGTTTGTCAATGTCTTCTGATTGGAACTGCGCTTCTTTTAAAGTTTCCAATTCATTTGCAATTTTAGATCTCAACTCACTGAACTCAGAAATTGCGGATTGCACTAGTTCCAAGTCTGGTTTGCCTTTTTCAAGGGAACGGAGTGCTTCTGAGATTTCTTCCACTGCCTTGTTTGATTCGTCTGCAATCTGTTTGGCGGAAGCGAATAGGTCTGAATGTTCCTTCACGGTTTCCAGTTCACTTGAGAGTGTGAGAATTTCTTCTTTGAGGTTCTCGAGTTCGTTTTGGAAACCAGACAATGTTTCTTCTTTGGTTTCGGTGAGTGATTCCAAACCATTTTGGATTTCAAATTTGAGATCATGGAACCGGTTCAAACTGTCTTTTAAGAAATCTTGGCTTTCTTTTGCGATTTCTTTGAATGATTTTTCGTAATCCCTTTGGTAGGTCTCAATTTGTTTTTTCGACTCGTCTTTGGAACGTTTGATACTTTCTTCTAAGTTGCGACGAACTGTGTTTAGGTGGTTTGATATTTTTTCTTCCAATTGGCCAAGTTGGAGATTGCCTTTATCGAGGAGTTTTGTCAATTGGTGCGAGATTTTGGAATCAATCGTTTCATTCAAACGATCCATTTTTTCTTCTTGTAGGTTGAAGAAAGATTCACCCGATTCTTCTAAGTGTTTGAGGATTCGTTCCACTTCGCTACGTGCTAGTTTTGCTTCGTCTTCCAAACGAGAAATACTTTCTTTTGTTTTCGATTCTGCTACCGTTTCCAAATTGGATTTTGCTTTTTGGAATTGGTTTTGGAATTCACCAAGAAGGTCTGCACCTTCCACATGGATTTCTTTTAAGCGGTCTTGGAGTTTTTCGATGCTGTAGTTTTGGTCTTCTCGCATCTTTCCGAGTTCGTCTTCCCATTTGCTCACAAATTGTTCTAAGTTGGCATTGGCGATGCGGATTTTCTCAGTCACAATTTCTTCGGATTCTTTGGCTTTTTCTTCTGCGGTTTCTAAAATTTCATGAGCCGATTCACGGAGTGCGGACTTCAATTCTTCTACATATTCATCCACATCTTTTGTTTGTGCAGTGATGGTTTCATTCAATTCTTTCACTTGGGACTGGATGGACCCAAGGTCTGATTCCATATCCTGTTTTTGGATTTTGAAATCAGAATGCATCCTTTCTTCTAATTCTTTTTTGAGTTCAAAAAGTGAAGTTTTGATGACCATTTCTTGGCCCGAACGAACCGTTTCTAGTTCACGGTCAAATTCCTTTAACTCTTGTAATGCGCTCTTTTTGAGAGTGGTTGCTTCTTCTCTCAGTTCTTCAGAAATGCGGTGGAATTCTTCTGAAAATGCTTCGATTTCACGGATGAGTTCTTGTTTGCGGATGTCTGCTTGGCGCAGGAGTTTATTCTCTGCTTCTAAGTATTTTTCTTGGAATTGGATGATGGTTTGGTTGATTCCATCTGCTTGTCTTCTTGTTTCATTGATGATGTCATCACGTTTGGAAAGTGTTTCCAATGACAAGTCTTCAATTTCACGTTTGATGGCATCTGTTTCTTGGTTAAGACCCTTCATAAAGGAATCTTTGGTATGGCTTACTTGGTCAACGATGGATTCAAAACGTTCTTGGATTTTTTTCTCAAGTAAAGAAACTTTTTCTTCCACTTTGGTAGAAGCTCTTTGGTATTTTTCTTCCAACCTTTCATCAAATTTATCCACTTTATCAGAAAGTAAAGATGATGTGTCTTCAAATTTTGTTAGGCGAACATCCAAGTCACCTTGCGCATATTTCATGGATTCAAGTAACAAATCCATTTCTTTTCGCGCGTGGTCAAGTCGGCCTGCAGTTTCGTTCACCATCACATCGGCATGGGTTAATAATTTTTCTCTCGCAGTTTCTGCAATTTTGGATAATGATTGATCGAGGAATTCAGATTTGGTTTCGAGTAGGCTTTCGAGTTCCACCATCTTTTGGGCAACAGATTGTAAAATTTCATCACTTCGTAAGTTCAATTTGTTTTGGAAAGTATCGAGCATCGAAATGGATTCGTTATGTAGCGCTTCCATATCTTCCGATACTTCACGTAACTCACGTTTGTGGGAGTTGATTTGTGAGAGTCCTTCTTCCATGTATTGTTTTTCTCGGCGGACTTGGTTACTCAAATCTTGGATTTGTTCCATTTCTCCCGAGAGGGAAGAAAGGTAATCCTTACTCGCTCTGATTTTTTCGAATAGGTCTCTGGATTCGGCACTTAACGATTGGATATCTTCTGCAACTTTTCGGGATTGTTTGACAAGGATGTCGAGATCAATCCCTGCATCCTTTACCATTTGGATCTTTTGCAGGGCGACTCCTTGCATTTCTTCAGTGAGTTTTGAGGCGTAACGTTTCAGTTGGGACAATTTGGTATTGGATTTGTCCAAACGACGGAGTCCGATGGTCACGGCTACACTCGCCAAAAAAGGCAATAAAAAGACTTCTAATCCCATTTTCTCAAAGATCCAATAATAGTATTATGTCGCATGAAGATGGTTGAAGGAAACCAAGTTGAGATTTTTTTCGCAAGCCTTTTTTAATTTAGAGAGAATTCACCGATTTGGCGCCAAAAACGGGTAAAAATTTTGGCTTCTTCGGCTTCCAAATGGGCTAACCTTTCCGTAGCCTTTGGATCCAAGCGGAACATTTCGGCACTCATTTCGGACAGATGGCCTTCTTCTTCCAGAATGAGGTTGGTTAGGCGGATGGGAGAGCCCGAAGCGTCCAAAATTTCATCGTACGCATTGTAAACGACCATGGCTCTTTTTTCGATCACGGTTGTGGTGTACAAATAGGCAAGGTAGGTGAAGGTTTTTTCATCAGGGAAAGCGGAACGAAGGTTTTTACGGACGAGGCTGTCTAGTTTTGCGAAATAAATTCTTGCCGCTGTCCCTCGTACAAGTGAGGAATTTTGGTACCCAGAACGAAACTCTGGTTGTATGGTCCTTGCGGCCTTTTTAAAAAAAAGAGCATGCCTTGCTTCTTCTGTGGCATGGCGTAAAATCATTTCGGATGTATCTTCGCTTGATTGGGTGAGGAGGATCTTTCGGGAACCAATGTGTTCGAGTAGGGAGAGTGTATTCAGCCATAGGGCATGGTTTGTGTTGTTGGATACAATCGCTTTTAAAACCTGAGGGATGGATTCATTGGAAGTGAGAGTTGGAATGCCCATACATCCAAGTTGGAAAACCTAAGATTCTCTGCTAGCCTTTCTTTAGAGGAATGTTCAGTTGGGCGATGGTTTCTCCATCTTCGTGGTAAATGCGAAATTGGTCTGTGGGAAGTCCCTCACCTTTCAAAAGGATGATACAAAGGGCGATTCCAATGCCTTCTCCTTCCGAGTTGTCACCTCTCTCGATATAGTATTCCATAATGTCATTGTAGTTTTGTGCGTGTAAAAGCGAGTTCCTGATTTTTTGCATTTCCCCACGTACTAACATCGAGTTGTTGCGGATATCAAATTTGATTTGTGTGTCGCCATGTTCGATTTTGACACGGACATATAAATTTTTTTCGCGTGCAAGTGGTTCAAATGCATTCCCCCTTCCAGACAAAATGAGGCTTTTGTACATTCTGACACCTAACTCGTAGTCGGCTGGGGATTGGATGTCCAATTGGTTTTCCTGGAAAAACAAACGTTTGAAATTGGCTTTAAATCCATTTAAAATCAGGTCTTTGACAATGGTGAAAAGAATGGCTGATAAGTTTTCAATTTTGTATTGAATGGCGAGGGAATCAAGTAACTGGACTAAATTTTCATCTAAATTTTTGGAGGCACCAAAGGTTGTAAATTCCAATGGGCCTGGTGTTTTTAACCAGTCCTCAATCTGAGATGACAACAATTGTTCCATTTAAAAAATATATTGGCTCGGAAACAGTGCGTTCGATTTGGATTTTTCTTCCACAAGCATCGTTTGTAACTCATCTCTTAGACGTTCTGTAATTGTATCAAGTGTTTTCTTTTTGTCTTCCTTATACGAACCAAGGTATTCATTGATCGTAAATGGTTTTCCTAGTCTAACGATCGCTTTGTGGGGCCTTTGTTTGGTTTCACCAAAGATTTCGTTTTCGTATCGGTATAAAAATTCATACAGTCGTTCTGCACTTGGCAATTCTTTGATATATGCAGTTTGGATGGAAATAAAATCGTATGCTTTTGTCGCCGCATTCCTTGCCCACCTTGCCATCTCCAAACTTGGTAACTCACCATTTGGATCTGGGATCCCTACCGAAACCATTTCAAGAACACTTAGAATCTTTCTGAGTTTTTCAATGGCATTGGCATCACCATCCCACTTTGGAATTTTGGCTTTCCTTGCAATATTATCTAACATGGCGTGGCGCATACGACCCAAACGATAATCAAAGTCATCTGCTTTGCTTTCGTCAACGGGTACTCCATATTCTTTTTCTTCTCGTTCCATCATCCGTTTCCCAACTGATAAAAATCGGTGCACGATGTCTTTTCCAGATTTGGAGATTCCGAGTCTCCCCTCCATTTTTGTAAGGCTCTCGTCGATGTCTTTTTGCATGGATTGGATGGAATTGGTCATTCGGTATTTGATGAACGTTGGCAATACCCAAATGGTAGCATTTGGATCTTTTTTTAGAGCATCTTCTAACCCCCAAATCCCTAGTTGTGCCACACCTGGTTGGAAGGGGAGTAAGGTATCATTCATCCCACTCGTTGGTTCCCCTTCCGGAAATAATGCCAGTTTTCCTTCAGGATTTGCTAATATATTTCGTGAAGCTTTGAGTGATTCCCTGTCAGGAGCACCAGCTAACACGGAGTATGCACCAATGGATTGGATAAAATCACCTACAAATCCATACCCCCATTCAAAAACTTCTCTTGCGGCCATATAATGAAAACGAGAACCCATGATGTTCGCGGCATGGAAGGCGATTCCTGGTTCCTTGGTTGTGGGATGATTGGAAATATAAAGAAGGCGTTCTTTTTGAAATGATTTTAATGTTTTTTCGTCATTTTTTGAGATTTCAATCGAATCGATATTATGTACCAATTTATTGAGCAGAGGCAGTGTCAGATCGGTAAACCATAGAGCAGGGAGATTGAACTTTGCAGGAATAAAGGATTTGATTGACATAAGACGAATGCTGACAGCTTAATCAAAGGAAGCAAGTACGATTTAACATGGCACTTATAGAAGAACTCAACCAACAAGGCAATTTTCTTTTCCGATGGCGCTCCTACATTCCTGGAGTCATTTTGTTCCTTTCCTTACTGTATTTACCCTATGTTCCTTTTTTCCAAGGGAACTATATGTCCAATTTATATTGGCTTACTGGTGCATTTGTAGTTAGTTTAGCGGGATTATTTGTGCGATGTTTCACCATCGGTTACACTCCCAAAAATACATCGGGACGCAATACCAAACAACAAGTAGCCGATGTGGTCAACCAATCAGGGATTTATTCTCTTGTTCGCCACCCTCTCTATGTTGGAAACTTTTTGATGTACCTTGGACCAGTACTGATCCTTCGCGACTTCGCATTCGCATTGGTTTATATCATGTTCTTTTACCTCTACTATGAAAGAATTATATTCGCAGAAGAATATTTCCTCCGTGGAAAGTTCAAAGATGCATATTTGAAGTGGGCGGACAAAACTCCTGCATTTATCCCACGTTTGTCGGGCTATCAAAAACCAAATTTAGATTTTTCCTTCCGAAATATCTGGAAACGAGAATACCCAAGTTTATTTGGAATCATTGTTGTGTTTACAGTCTTTGATCTCATCCAAATTTACTTCCAAGAACCAAACCTTCGTGTGGTAGACATCACAGGAATTTGGAAACCTTTTCATACTTGGTTTTTTGGATTCGGACTTATATTTTATATTGTGACAAGACTAATAGTCAAGACCACCAAACTTCTGGAAGTCGAAGGACGATAATTTTTTTATGAGCCGATTGTCCAATGGTTGGAAAGTTCCAGAATCCTTAGAAGAAAAAAAGGAACTTTTGGAATCCTACCAAAACACCGTGAATGGTATGGAAAGTGAAAATCCACTCACCATCTTTCGCGAACATATGGACAACGGCCTTTTGTTCAAAGCTGGGTTACAAGATGCGATGAACCAACTCACCACCTTTGCCAATTTGTACATGAGCATCCTTGAATTAAAAGAAGAAATCAAAAAACAGTCTAAAGGAAATGGAGATTGAGAACCAACGGAAAGGTTAAAAAATGGAAATCAATTCCCTTTACGAAGGAAAAACACATTTCGGTAAACTAAGCAAAGAATCAAAATCGTATCTCACTCCAATTCACAAATACATCCAAGACGAGTTCCCATCAGGGGACCCTTGTTTACTCACCTCCCAAATCCCGTATCCCCAATTGCAGAAGGGAATGGCAAAGATTCGCAGTAAGATTTATGAAAATCATTCCATTTCAAAATTCCTGTTTCCTATCCTCGATGAATGGAATCTTGATCCAAATGATGTGTATTTGGATTTGTTGCGCCTTCGATGTGTTCCCAATGGATTCCATCAATTGGAGGGAGCAGAATCAGTTCAGTACATCCACCGTGACCCTTGGTATGCCAATCCCGAAAACCAAATCAACCTTTGGCTTCCGATCACAAAAGTGGAGTTAGGTTCTGGGTTTTCCTTGTATCCTTTTTATTTTAAGAATCCGATAGAAAATAATTCCCATTCCTTTGATTATCGGCATTGGATGGAAACAGGTGGTTTCCAAACGAGTTATCATCATCCAAAAATTGGTGAAAAAATATTTCCAAAACCTAGCAAACCAGTTTCAGATCCCAATCCTCTTTCAGTAGCAGGAGATTTTGGTGATTATTTTATTTTTGCATCCCACCACTTACATGGAACAAATGATAACACACAAGGGCATTCTCGTTTTAGTTTGGAAGTACGTTTAGTGATCGGAGAACATATAAAAAATAAGATAGGTCCTAAAAATATTGATAATGGATCGAAAGGGACCACTCTTTATGAAATGAAACAATTGGTGACCGGGGAGGTTTTACCGACTGAGGTCATTGAATCTTTCGTAAATCAATCTGGGCTTTCGTAAATGAATTGGGAACGATCGGCCATTCTTTGATTTGGTTTACATATTCGATTGCAAGTTTTTCCCTTTCTAAAAAATCCCCCTTTATCATATAAAAATCTCGTTTCGCTTCTTCCATCGCCTCCAGAAATCGAGCTTTCATTTCCTCTCTTTCTTCACCTAAGTCTCGTAATTTGTCCTTTTCCCAAGGAATGTCGATGTCTAAAAATAAAGACGCATCATACTGCAAACCAAGTGCCCGTTTGGTGAGCCAAGGAATTTCTGATCGGTAATACCTTTCTAAATATACTTTTGTTGTAAGCAAATCCGTATCTAAAAACAGAATGCCATTCGATGTTTTTGAGGCTTCTATCTCTGACAAAAGATGTCCTTTTGCAATCGGCAAAAAATCGGTTTCGTCCATAGGAGTTGGTTTTTGTTCTAAATATTCTCTTGCAAACTCTGGGATCCAATTGGTTTCAAAATGATCGGCAAGCTTTTTTGCTAATGTGGTTTTCCCAACGGACTCACTCCCGGTGAGTACGATTCGTTTGACAAAATAAGGTCGGATTGGTTCAGGAATGTAGACCCAGTTTTGTAATGGTGATTCTCGAATTTCTGTTGCAGAGATCGGGAATTCTAATCTGCCAATGTCAATCGGTATATGTTTACACCCTAGAACGGATGCTAGTGGGTCGCCATACAATTCTGAAGTGAACACAATATCGATGGGTTGATCGGAATGGGATACAATTGTTTGTTTCCAAATTTCCCAAAAATTGGGATGATCTTCTGGGTATTGTGGGTTTTCATCCTTCACCCAAACTAATTTTATATTTGGATCTGGGATTAATGCTTTCATCCATTCGAAGCGGAGTTCTCCAGGTATGATCTCGCGTTGTAAAGAACAAATAAGGACTGTTAGTACATCACATTGTTTTTTGGCTTCTTTTATGAGATGAAGGTGGCCTTTGTGAGGTGGGTAAAATTTACCAAGAACAAGTCCGTGGATCATCCGTTGGCCTCAGTTTGGATTTGATACGAATTGATATATGCCAATTGCTTTTTCCCATCTAACGGAAAATTGGTGGAAATCAAAACATTGGAATTTTCACCAAAGAGTGCTTCTAATTCTTTTTGTAATTTATTTTTTTCGATCTCCCAATAAATTTCATCATTTTTGATTTCCGATTCTAAAGAGATTCGGCATTCCCATTCCTGTCTTTTGGTTTGTTCCACTTGGAATTGGAATATGAATGGTTTTTTTCTAAGGATCCTTCCAACATCAATTGGATTGATGGTATCCCCATTTGTTTTTTGAAAGTAAACGGGTTTTCTACCAGATAACAGACGTAAACGTGGAAAATGGTCTCCGCAAAGACAGGGGCCAAATTCAATTTCACCAAAATCACCTGTTTTATAACGAAGGAGTGGTAAATAAGGATTCCTGCCACCAGTAATCACAAACTCTCCAATGTTGCCAGTGGGGACTGGGAATCCAGACTCTTCCGATAAAACTTCCAGATATAAATCATGGGGGAGAAGGTGCATCCAATTTGGATGGATGGGGCAAGAATATGCGATCGGTCCAGTTTCGTTTAACGAATAAAAGTTGATCACGGGGCATTGGAAGAATTCAGTTAATTTTTCTCGTAAAGCAGGAGTTAACTCTAAAGCTGTGGAATGGATGGCTTCAGGTCTATATTGAATCCCCATTTTCATTGCGGATTCAAATGCATAAGGATCGCCAGTTAGGATTTGAGGAGATGATTCTTTGAGGAAGTTTTGTATATCCGAAGTCCTTCTCCAGGAGTTAGGGTGGATGTTGATTTTAGCAAATTTGGCTCCTCCCGCCAAACTATGACAAGTGGCATATTCGATGGTTTTTTCCTGGTAACAGAGTTGGATGGCAAAACTGGACTTCGGTGAATGGATGGGTTTCACTCCAAATTTTTCTACACTGTATTCAATCAGAGGTACATAACACCCGATCGCTTTTGGATGGTTTGGTGCAAGAATAGGTTTTCCTGTTGTTCCCGAAGTAGGATTGATGACCATCTTGGATAAATCTATGTCCGAAGGTATGATTTCTGTGATGTGTGATTGTAAATCATCTCTTGTTGTCAGTGGAATCGATTCAAATTCATCTTTAATTTTAAGTCCATACAAACGAGAGCGAAAAAACTCTGATTGTATGCGGTAATCTTCAATGTATGAAAGAATGGATTGTTTGGTTTGGTAGTAGCCATTCTTTTTTGCATGAATCAATTCTTTTTCGAAGGATTTCACAAATTGGTAATCTCCTTCAGTAATCTTGTCACCAATTTTTGCATTCCATTTTGGTGCGTAATGGGAAAGGATCATTTTATTTAATTCCTCTTCCCATCCTTCACGTAAGAGAGGAGTTGTTGTTAAATCCAAAGTTTTACTCACGGTTATACTTTGAGGCAGCTTCTTCCTCTTCTTTTAATTTCATTTGCCTTAAGATTTCTTTGGCTCTTTCTTGTGCTTTTTTTGTTTCGTCTAAAATGCGGATACGCTCTCGTGAATCAATGGAAAGATAACGGTCCCTAAAATATTCTTTTGTTTCATTCTCTGGAAGAAAACCAAGTGAATGGAATAAACTTCGAATCAATTCCTCGGCACGTTCTGCATCGGTTGTCCAAGTATTGTAATTGGGGACAAGTTCACATAATATTTGTAAGGTGTTTGTTAAGTATTCAAATAAGGAATCTTTGGAAAAATCTGGAATTTGTGATTCTTTGTCATACAAAAGATTGGCTAAGATGATGTGAAGTGCTTTTAGATTTTGATTGGTGATAGAATCAAAGGATTTTGGGAAAACAGTTGTTTTTCCTTGGCCTGTGCGTAAGAAAAAAACGTCAAACCACAAAGCATCTAATGATACGGAAGGCAAATCCACCACATGGAAGGCTGTGTTTAGAACTTTTTTAACGTAATGTCTGATTTCTAACATAATTCCTTTCTACGAAGTCCTTACTAAACTGAATCAAGTCAGTCCAAGTTTTGATCGGATAAATCTCCCAACCACTATGTTGTAATTCATTCACAACTGGATTGTTATTTGGTTGGTAAAGTTGTAAGACCATTGACCCTCCACCACCTGCCTTTTCTAAAGCGTTTTTCACAATGGAACGTTGGTCACGAGGGTAATTTTGAGTGAACATGGTATCAATCCCGTCATCGGAAATCACAAGGATGTGTCGTTTTCGTTTTGGTTTTTCGTTGTAATCATCTTCCAAAAGTTCTAAGGGAAAACATGTCCCTCCGCCAAAGTAACCTGTGAGTACTTTTAAGATTTCCTTTTCATTTTTAATAAAACCATTTGTAACTAAAAATTCTTTTTCTCCAGACCATAAGGTCACTCGAACACTACTACCAGTTTTTAATGCAGATAATGCGATGATGGCACCTGCTAAAGTTAAGTAGGATAAATCCGTTTGTGGATTCGGCATGGAACCAGAACAGTCAACAAACAAGTCTAAGTCGATAGGGTTTAATTTGATTTCATTGGATGTAGTTTCGCCATACACATCTTCTACAGTAGTATAACCTGGAATGATTACAGGGCTTTTGATAGTGGACTCAAGCCAATTGATTTTATCAATCGGAGAACCAGGATCCCATAAATCATTCCCTTCTAAAATTTCTTCCTTTGCACCAGGTGTGATTAACTCAGGGAAAGGAACAAGATATGGTAAGGCCTTATCTTTGTAGTATCGGTATGTGATTTCAGAAATATCAGCATCAATTCCCATACTCTTACAAATGGTTGAATATTCAGAAGGTGTAAGAGAGTGTTTTGAACCAGTGATTCCCTCCATAGGAAAAAGTTCTGATGAGATTTCCACCTCTGTGATTCCGGAGGGAGGGGTCATCCCTTTCCCAGCTTCTAATGTATCTAATAATGATTTGATGAGTTTGGATTCCGATTCTTGATTTGTTTCAAAAAAATAGGGAAAACAGATACTTGCAAAATCAAACATAGCTTTTGCCCAATCATTAGGATAGTTTCGAATCATTCGAGAGACAAGAGCCGCATCCGATTGGATTTGGTCACTTAACGTGCCTTCGGTGAGAGTTCCAGAAGGAAGAACCCATAATAATTCATAGGTTCTCATATAGAAATTCCAGAATAAGTCCTTTTGTTTTCCTAATTTTTTATACACCTCTTCCATTCTCAGATTGTTTTGTCTTTTAAGATGATCATTGATAAACAAATCTTCGTAAACATTTACGATCATAGGTGTTAGGTGATTATAACGAGGCATTGCTAAGTTTGTGATGTAAACCAATTTTGCTTGGTCGGCCAAATCCCCGGGACAGTAGACATGGTGTCCAATTTCGTGGCCTAAAATTTCCAATGCAAAATCTTCGAGTTTGTAGTGTTGGATTTGTCTCACAGACAATAGGACGCGGTGGTCTTTTAGGCGAATGGCTGCAAACGATGTAGTTAATCCTTCCACTTTCTCTTCGGATTCTGAAAACAAAAACTTAGCAGGAGTTAGTTTAACGTAGTCACTCCATAGTTTGAGGGCTTCATCCCATTTCGATTCCCAAACCTGGACAAAATCCACCTACGTTCTCCCTTTATAAAACAAATACAATTGGTAAGAATTGCTTAATGTGATGATTGCATAGGAATCCTTTTCGATTGAAGATGTAACGAAGTTAGGATCAAGTTTTTGTTTGATCATTTGTTTCCAGAAGTTTGAGGGCTTATCACTCACTTTCGTAACGGAAATAGGTTTTTCTATTGAATAAAGGCTTGTTCCAAATTCATCTACAAAGAGTTGGAACCAAGTTTCTCCGGAAGATATGAGTAACCTTTCCGAATCGAAATAAAGAATCGGTATTTTTTGAAAATTGCCACCAAACATGGTGTAACCGGGTATGGAACGAAAATGAAAGTTTGGTTTTTCTGATTGGTTTTCTTTTGGAACTAAAAAAGGAGATTGGATGGAAGTTTCATCAATTCCAAACAGATTTTTGATTTCTGTTTTCAATGTTTGGTTAAGGTTCTGAAAAAGAGATAGTAAACTTTCTCTATATTCTGGTTTACCACTGGCCCAAAATAATAAACCTAATACTAGTTTTACTTCCTCCATTGTTTGGATTTTGGGTAATACAGAATGGATTCGCTTGAGAAATAAATCTTTTTTGTCTGTTTCCAGTTTGGAAAAAACGTTGGCAAAATAAGAAAAGAATAATACTGGAGCTTTTTTTACATCGGGATGAATTTCTGAAATGATTTGATAAAATTCTAAAGCAGATTGGTTTTGGATGGGCAAAACATGTTTAGAGATCAAAGTGACCAAGGTTTCGAATAGAGTAACGATTGTTTCATCATCCATTTCGTTTTCTAAATTTTTGAGTATAGAACCAAAAAATAGTTTTAGATGATGGGCCAAATCCTCCTCAGGGAATTGAAGGTTAGTCCGTTTTACGGAACGGACAATTTGGTTACAAACATCTTTGTGTTTGAGTAGGATGGATTTCCAGTAAATGGAACTCATACATTTGATTCCACCCATTTCAAATAATTCGTATACCGTTGGTGGAGGTATTTTAAATTTAATAAATCGTCAAACATGTGGCCGTATAATTTACGTTGTTTGGAAATGGATTCAATTTCTTTTTCAATTTCCACAAGCCTCTGTTTTGTGTCTTTCGCTGACAAACCCTCTAATCCTAACTCAAATATTTCAGTGAATTTTGTTATCTTATCATTTTTATCAAGTCCAAGTCGTTCGTATTCACTTAAGGACAGGGTAAAT
Source organism: Leptospira yanagawae serovar Saopaulo str. Sao Paulo = ATCC 700523 (assembly GCF_000332475.2). Taxonomy (GTDB): domain Bacteria; phylum Spirochaetota; class Leptospiria; order Leptospirales; family Leptospiraceae; genus Leptospira_A; species Leptospira_A yanagawae. The sequence continues at coordinate 59,449 of NZ_AOGX02000016.1, read as the reverse complement.
AGTTTGCGAATCCAACTTACGCGGTCACTTCTGTAAATTTGATTTTCAGCTTCTTCAAAGAAAGGAGAGTCGATGTTTTGCACCAGTTTGTCATGGAGTACAAATGGCAAAACATGGCTTAAGTCATCTAATGTAACTTCGTTAAGTCCTCGAAAGTATGCGAGTGCTTTTGCATAATTGATACAAGTAAAAATAGCCCTGACACTTAGTCCGTTTTTTGTTTGAGAACCTATGTCTTTGATTTTGTCTTTTCCAGTTTCAAGAGATGACAATCGACTAAAATCAGAAGCACTGAGTTTTGCTGTATCTTTGGTTTTATATTCTAATTGTTCACCGGCATACTCCATAAATTCAAACTGTGATGCAAAAAATTCCATCCTCCGTCTAAGTCCGGCCGGGAATTGCACTTGTTTGATTTGTTCTGTGACTGATTTCATTTCCTCTTCAGTAAAAATGATCTCTTTGGGAACTAGTGATTCTGGTTTGTAACCTTCTTCCACTCTTTGGATTAAGTCTTTAATAAAACGTGTGTTAAAGTGTGGTGCCTTAACTACTACGTCGATTCGATCACGAAGGGCTTCGATGACTTGGTAAGTCCCACCACCTGCATCATCATTGGCGGTTAGATACCAAGCGGCCTCTGGGCATTCATATATTTGGTCATAAATTTCTGCATAATTATCTCCCATGATGGTGAGAAGTGCCGATTGAGTTCTAGTGGGGATACGATTGTATTCATCAATGATTTTCACTTGCATCCCAAGCCATTTGCGCCAAGCAATTTTGATTTCATCCATGGATTTGGCCTGCATCATATCACTTGGCAATGGGTTTCCTAATAAGTCAGTGATGGTCATTTGTGGTTGGCCATGTTGGATGGACCTTTTGATTTCTTTGATGGAATATCCTGCCAGGATTCCCATTAGGATGGCCGATGCTGTTTTCCCACGTCCTGGTCCACCAACTAACAAACATTTTCCTTTTACGATGAGTGAGATTAAAGGGAGTAAAACAAAACTCGAATAACTTTGAGCTGTTGGAAGTGTGATGGTAGATTTGGAATCTCCAATCGAAAACTTTAATGGTGGAGTATCATTGTATTCGATGTCGTAAAATGGATTGATGATTGCAAAATTAGTAATCCAAAAATAGGCTTTCCTTAATTTTTCGTCCAAATTTAAATTTTGAGTGTCTCCTATTTTTAAAGGGAGAGGACCTTCTTCTAAAATATGTGAAATGTCAAATTTTCTTTCCTTACCCTTGTTTGGTGGTATTGTGGGAGAAGCCGAAAGTTTATTGGGAGTGGTTGTCATAAAACCTCTTTCAAACTCACTTCAGCCAAACATCCAGTTTCCGCATCTAATTTGAATTCTGGTGTTAAAATATAAATATTTTTGGGATATTCACTTTCGATTTGAAATTTCGGGAGTTTGTTTAGTGGAATGAAAATTTGATGTTTCCCTTTTTCTTGGAACGAATACACAAACGAAACTATGTCCTTTGGCATTCGGAGTTCTTTGTCTACATTGATGCTTTCTCGTAACAAAAAACGTAGTGTGAAGGGAGGGATAAAGTCATTTGGGCATGCTTCAACCATAAGGGATTCAAATTTTCTAGGTTGGAATGCATTTCCATCCCAAACATGTGAGAGATGCAATTCTAAGAAAAAATCAAAATCGACTGGTGAGTTACGAATCTTTCTCCAAACTGTGGACGGATTTTTGTCTAATAGAAACGAAAGCCCAGTGGATGCAGTTACATCTTCGATGCGAAACGGTGGATTCTCTTTGTAACGGTTGATCTTTTTGTTGGTTCCAGAATACAGAAAGTAGTTTCCAAAGAGGATACAAACGACACAAAAAAGAATCGGAAAAACAATCACAGGTCTCATAGAAAGAAAAACTTATGTTGAATGCGAAAAAGGGCTACTTCTTTTTTTATTTACACCATCCATTGGAGTCGTTATGAAAATTGGAATTTTAGGTGGAACAGGCCTTATCGGTATATCTTTCATTGAAACTGCTGTCAAAAATGGCCATCGTTTTCGAGTTTTCTCTCGCAGGAAGTCCATACCAAAATCGTTATCCAAAGTTCCAGATTTGGAATTTGTCAGTTGCCTTTTGCCTCAATCTTCCGACTTGGAAGGACTTGATGCTATTCTCAATTTAGTTGGTGAACCGATTGCGGGCGTTAGGTGGACAGAAGAACGAAAACAATTGATAAGTACCTCGAGGATTGAATTCACAAGAGGACTTGTCGCTCGGATCCAAGACTTAAAAACACCACCCAAAGTGTTTCTAAATGCAAGTGCTGTTGGTTATTATGGTATGTCTGAATCAGTTCATCCATCCTTTACTGAGTTGTCACCACCTGGAGATGATTTTTTAGCAAAACTCTGTGTGGATTGGGAAAACCAAACCAAACCTTTGGAAAACTTAGGAATTAGAACGATTCTACTCCGAACAGGGATTGTGCTTTCACCAAAAGGTGGTGCTTTAGAAAAAATGATCCCACCTTTTCTTATGGGAGTCGGTGGTGCCATCGCATCTGGAAACCAAGGGATGAGTTGGATTCATATTTCTGATTTCATTCATGCTACCTTACATTTGATGACACTCGTTACTGCCAAAGGTGCTTTTAATTTGGTTTCCCCAAATCCAACAAGTAATGCCGAGTTTTCCAAACAATTGGCAAAAACATTAAAACGTCCCAATTTGTTTAAGGTGCCTAGTTTCGCTATACAAGCGTTATTTGGCGAAGGCAGTGTTGTTGTGACAAAAGGGCAATATGTTGTCCCAGAAAAACTGTTACAATCAGGTTATGAGTTTCAGTTTCAAAATTTAGAAAAGGCTCTCTTAAATCTTTTGGAAAAAAACTGATTTCTTCTTTTCAAAAGATGAGAAGGGTAGGAGACTGGAGCCATCCTTATCTCGGAGTAAGAAATGAACTCAAAAAAAGTATTAGTCTCTCTACTCGCTGTCTCCTTCGCATTTGTGATGGTGGCTTGTGGCGACTCCAAACCAAAAGAAGAAACACCTGCTGTTCAGGAATCTAGTTCTAGTGCCGATCCTGACATTGCAAAAGGGGAAGAATTGTACCTTCAAAATTGTTCTTCTTGCCACGGCGAAAAAGGAGCTGGTGACGGTGCTGCTGCAGCTGCTCTCAATCCAAAACCTAGAAACTATAAATCTCCTGCTTCCGAATGGAAAAATGGAAACACAGTTGCTGGTATCACTAAAACTTTGAAACAAGGGATCAAAGGATCTCCAATGGTAGCGTATGGCCATTTAGGTGATGAAAACATCAGCATCCTTGCAAAATACGTAGAGTACCTTTCTAAAAATTAAATTGCCTATTTTCGGTTCCGTTTTTTTGGCGGAACCGAAACCCTTCCTTTATGAACCAAATCATTAAAAAAGCTGACCGACCCACTTGTGATTGTGGAACCACTCGGGAAGATGAGAACGCTCGTAAGGTTGTGAAGTATTCTACATGGGGGATGATTGCCATGGGCCTTGTCGGGATATCTGCTACACCAACCGATGTTTATTTTGTTTGCCGTAAGTGCAAACAACCCTTTGGTAGGATGACAAAAGAAGAAAGAAAATCGAAAACCTAATTTTTGTTGACCCGCGTTCTCAGTGGAATTCCCTGGAGGCTAATGATGGAAGAGTTTAAGATTCGATTGGGATTTGAAAACGGGGGAAACCTCCCTGTGATCCATATTTCTGGTGAAATCACATCCGAAGCGGAAGAAGAAATTGTGGAGTCCTACGAATCGATCCCTCAGGACAAACGCTCACGTGTGATCCTCAATTTTTCGGAAACCTCGTACATCAACTCAGCAGGCATTGCTACTCTCATCAGCCTCATCACAAAATCCTCTGAGAACCAAGGCAAAATTGAATTTGCCGGACTCAATACCCACTTCCGCAAGGTGATGGACATTGTGGGTCTTACTGATTTTGTTCTCATCCACGATTCTCTTCATTCTGCGCTCGCCCAAGTGTAAATTCTTCTAGATTCCTAACTTACGTTTGATAAGATAGGAGGGAGAGAGGTCTTTTCATGAGTGAAGTGGAAATCCACATCAAAGGCAAAACATACAAACTTCCAGTAATCACTGGTACTGATGGAAAGGAAGGTATCGACCTTACTGATTTTTATCGAAAAACAGGGCTTGTCACTGTTGACCCTGGACTGTTTAATACTGCCCTTGGTTTATCAAAAGTTTCCAGACGTGATCCTGAAAAAGGAGAACTTACGTATCGTGGATACGATCTTAAAGAACTTGCATACCAATCTACTTTTGTTGAAACTTCTTTTTTATTAATTTATGGTAATCTTCCCACAAAACAAGAGTTAAGTGATTTTTCAGGTCGCCTCTCAAAACACTCCATGATCCACGAAGATATGTTAAATCTTTTTGATGGTTTCCCTGGTGTGGCAAATCCCCTTGCAGTTCTATCAGTGATGGTAACATCATTATCTAGTTATTATTTAGAAGAGTATGAAGAAAAGTTAGATATGGGTGTTGACCTAATTGCGAGATTACTCGCAAAAATTCGCACCATCGCTGCGTTCACTTACAAACACGCTGTGGGTCATCCCTTTGTTTACCCACTCGATAAAAATCCATATTGTACGAACTTTTTATACATGATGCACAAACTGCCTGCGGACAATTACAATGTTCCAGAGGAATTTGATCGTATCCTAAACCAAATGTGGATCTTACATGCAGATCACGAACAAAATGTATCCAATACTGCCGTACAAGTGGTTGGCTCAACCCAAGCAAATTTATTTGCATCCATTTCAGCCGGGATCATGGCACAATGGGGGGCAAGGGAAGGGGGAAGGCCAACAGCTGCGATTGGTCTTATCGAAGACATCATCAAAACAAAAACTCCTGTGAAAGATTATTTTGAAAGATTCAAACGAGGAGGACTCACCATCAGAACCAATGGATTTGGACAAAAGGCATATGATGTGGTAAGTCCAAGAGCACAGGTGGCACGTGAGATCATCAAAGAATTTTACAAAGGCCGAAAACTCAGTGCTGTCGAAGACATTGCGTTGCAAATTGATGAAGTAGTTTGGAATGATTCTTATTTTATGGAAAATCTTCTTTATCCAAACTTAGAATACTACTCCGGTTTGGTCTTCCATACATTGGGAATTCCCAAAAATATGTTCTCTGTCATGCAAGTGATCGGAAGGCTTCCAGGTTGGCTTGCCCATTGGAGAGAACAAAGGATGAAGGGAGATTTCTCAAAAGTTCGTCCAAAACAAATATATGTGGGCGAAAACCAAAGAAAGTACATTCCGATCGCCAACCGTCTCTAGAGGAAAACGGGAATCTGTGAAACTGTATCTCCGTTGGACTTGTTTCCTTTGGAGTTTGGTACTTTTGTCATGTTCTGTGACAGAAGTACCACCCGTTGCTAAAAAAGGCCACCTAACGGCCGATCTATATTTAAAAAATTCTAAAAATACCATCCAATTGGTTGGAGATTGGGAATATTATCCGGGTCTTTTGTTTTTACCAAAAGATCTTCCCGAAATCAAATCCATTCGCGAACCACATTATTTTACAGTTCCAGGAGTTTGGACAAATTCCTTTTTGGAAAAAGGTTTTTTAGCAGGTGATGGGTATGCAACTTTTCATTTAGAATTCGTGCATGGACTAAAAGGGATTCCGCTTTCCATTAAAGTTCCTGAAATGGAAACCGCCTATAATTTGTTTGTTGATGGAGAAAAATTAGTTTCTAATGGAACTGTTTCTACTTCTTACCAAACTGGAATTCCAGAATACCGACCTCAAATCATTGATTTTATTCCAAATGAAAACCAAACATCATTTTTATTACAAATTTCCAATTACCACCATCGAAAAGGCGGGCCTGCCCAGGTCATTACCTTAGGTCGTACTTCACAGATCCATAAACAATACGAATTTGAAATCCTACGTGATATGTTACTTGTGGGAAGTATTCTGTTTATGGGAATGTATCATATTTTTCTATATTGGAATCGTAAAAAAGATCCATTTACCTATTGGTTTGCACTCACTTGTATCCTTGTCGCCTTACGGGTGTTCATTACGGGGAATAAATACCTTGTGCAATTGGTTCCAGATTTACCTTGGGAAATTCACCTAAAACTCAGTTATTTAAGTTTTTTCTTTATCACACCTATTTTTGCGCGGTATGTATATCTTTTGTTTAAACCCTATTTTTCAAGAAGGGTGTATGAACTTTTAAAGTATGTAGGGTTTTCGTTTTGTTTTATCGTGTTTGTAACAAGATCATCGTTTTACACCTATTTGATGATCCCCTTCCAAATATTTACCTTATTTGGAGCCTTGTATGCGGTAATCGTTTTGACGAGAGCCATTCGCGACAAATTACCAGGTTCTGTTATCTTCTTATTTAGTTTCCTCGTGTTTGTGGCAAGTTTTGTAAACGATATCTTGGTGAATAACTTACTCATCAATTCACCTCTCACCATCCATTTTGGAATTTTTATGATGTTTTTCGTGCAATCCATCTATATTGCTCGGAATTTTTCAAAAGGATTTGTGGAAGCAGAGAACCTCGCCATTGAACTTTCCGAAAAAAATCAAACCCTTCAAAAGGTTCAAAACCAAATTACAATTCTAAATGAAAGATTGGAGACAAGGGTCAAAGAAAAAACAATCGAATTACAAAGTAAATTAGATCAAATCACCAAGGACATGAAACTCGCCAAGTCCATCATCCACAGTGTCACAAAGGTTCCAGAGATGGAACCGTATCTGAAAGTGGACATTTTGTACAAACCAACAGCTGATGTGGGTGGTGATATCTTTTTTGTCAAAAGGATCCAAGATTTTTACTATCGCTTCTTTTTGGGAGATGCCACGGGGCATGGATTACAAGCAGCTTTGTATTCCATGATGATCCAATCAGAATTTGAAAGGGTGTCGGCAGTGGCTATGCGTCCAAACGATTTATTGTTTTACATGAACCAACATTTTTATGATAAAAATGCAGATCTGCAAATTTATTTTCCTGCACTTGTGATGGATTTTGATTTCCACCAAAGTATCCTACGTTATGCGGGGGGTGGCGTACAAAACCAAATCATCTTGAAAAAAAATTCGGAACCAATGATTTTAGAAAATACTGGTCCCATCATAGGAATTTTAGAACATTATCGGTATGGTATTTTTGAAACAAAAGTTGTATCTGGAGATAGGATCTTTTTATTTACAGATGGACTCTTCGAGGAGTTAAATGAAGCGGATGGAATGCAAGCTTGGGATGAATTACTCCGCACCATCCAGAGCACAAACGGTTTGCCCTTTGATGAAGTCATCCCTTCCATCCAATCTATGTTATACCAAAAAATGAATAAAACTGTTTGGAAGGATGATTCAACTCTTTTATTGATTGAAGTGGTTTGATCTAACCGATTGGATATCAAATTCTCTTTTGAACAAGTTCATTCTTTGGAATTGATTCGTTCATCCATTTCCAAAAGAATTGACCAACTGCCGCTTGGGAATCGATTGACTCTTTACCAAGCGATCCCCACAATCACCTAGCGGGTGTTACCAGTCTCCTGAGGCACCACCTCCAGCAGAGTCCCCCCCACCACCTGACCAGCTATCACTGGAATCACTCGAAGACCAAGAGTCACTGCCGGAAGACCACCCTCCATAATACCCACCGCCGCTATCGGATCCACCTCCACCGCCAAGTCCATGACCTAATTTCCTTCTGAGGAACATGATAAGGACAAAGAGGATGATGGCCGCGATGAGTCCCATTGTGCCACCAAAGAGAAAGGTCAAAAGTGGTAAAATGACAAGGAGTCCTATGATGGTAAAGATCACTCCACCAAAAGAAGGAATGAATAGAGAAATCAATGTGAAGATCCCACCAACAATTCCAGAAGGGATCACATCTCCCGCACTATCACGACCTGAGGTTTGAACATCGTCTTCTGAAGGAGCATATTCTCCGCGTATTGTGGCCATAATGGCATTCACACCTGCCGTCACCCCTCCATCATAATCTTTCTCTTTAAAACGGGGGGTGAGTTCATTTCTGATGATTTGTTTTGCTTGCACATCCGTCAAAGCACCTTCGAGTCCTCGACCCACAAGGATTCTCATTTTCCGTTCGGCAGGTGCGATAATGAGTAAAACACCATTGTTTTTGGATTTTTGACCTAACTTCCATTCGTCGAAGATTTCAATTGCCACGTCTTCAATCACTTCGTCATGCAAACTAGGAGTGGTATACACGGCAATTTGATTGCTCGTTTCTGCTTCAAATTGTTTTAGGTTTGTTTCGATTTGGTTGACTGTATTTGGGGATAAAATTCCTGCATGGTCCATCACCCTTCGATCTAATTTAGGTACGGGATAACCAAAAATAGAAACCTGTACACTGGTAAAGGACACCAAAAGAAAGCTCAGGATCGAAAAGGTTCGCAAAAATTTTGAAACTTGTTTTGGCGATTTGGATTCCATCACATCAATTTCCCACCATCACGAATTTCATTTGAGATTTCATTTTTATCATCCTTTTCAGCGTGGATATTGTACTTTTTCAGAAGGTCTCCACAGAAAAGGATACTTGCAACGATCCCTTGCTTTTTTTTACCCGATTTCATTCCTTCAATGATTAACCTCACTGCTTCATTCCATTCTGATTTGGGTACAACCCTTGCAATTTCTTTGTCAGGGTAAACACGAACAAAATGTTCGAAGAGAGAGATATAAATTAAGATACCCGTACGATTTTTGGTGCGAAAGACTTCTTCATCTAAAAAGGCTTCTTTCGCTCGTAACTCAACAAAGTACTGTTTAGAGTTTTTGGGAACGAGTAGGATTCGTAATTTTGGAAACAAAAAAAATAATCCCAATCCAACTACAGCTCCTGCCCAAACAGAGAGCACGGCAAACATGGATTCATTTCCCCAGACCAATCCATATGTTTTTTGGGCAGTATAGAAACTAATGCCTGTTAGGCCTCCCATTAAAAAAGCACCAAACCAAGCCCATTCCCGATAATGGTGGGAAGACTCTGCAAAAAAGGGGACAATTTCTGCTGCTGTTTTGGACTCTGCTTCACCGACAGCAGATTTGATTTCTTCTAAATCAGATGGGGAGAAATATCGCGTTAGTACACTCATGGGCAAAAGGAAAACAGATCCTTCCACCCAAATCAATCAAAAAACCTAAATTTTAGAATCAATGACGATGGCGATACTCACGAGGAATAAGTGTAAAATACTAAAAAAGAAAAACCGTTTCGCAAGCACCTTGTCCATAGACAGTTTTAATCGGTAAGCAAAGGTAAGGATGAGAATTGTTAATACAATGGCAGAAAGTAAAAACAAATACCCCATCCGGTCATCTACAAAATAAAATCCAATCACAGACAATGAATAAGCGAAGGCATACAGAAATATTTGGTTCACGGTTTTTTGGATTCCAGAAACCACAGGCATCATTGGAATTCCTGCAAATTCATAATCATCCTTTAAGAAAATGGCAAGGGCCCAGAAATGGGCAGGTGTCCAAAGGAAAATCATTAGGAACATGATCCAAGCCTGAACGGGAAGTGTATTGGCCATGGCTGCATACCCAATGAGGGGACCGATGCAACCAGAGATTCCACCAATCACAATATTTTGTTCGGTTCTAGGTTTTAACCAAATGGTGTATAAAAATACATAGAGGAGCAGTGCGGATAAGGCACAAACAGCCGTTAATAGGTTGATAAAATAAGTTAAGATTACGAAGGCAAGAATCGTAACAACAATTCCAAGTACCAGTGCTTTTGTAGGTGAAATTTCTCCGGCAGGGATTGGCCTTTGTTTGGTTCTATACATCACGGCATCTCTTTCTCTCTCAATGTATTGGTTGAGGATAAAAGATGCGGAACTCATTAGGTACGTTCCAAACAAAGTGATGGAGATCGCATACAAACTGGGGTATCCAGTCGTTCCCAGATACATCCCTGGCAAAACAGTTGCAAGTACGAGTACTGTGACCCTAGGTTTGGTAAGTTGGTTCCACAATCGGAACATTAAAGGGCCTCTTTTTTGTTTGTTCGAAAATGATAAAAAGCAGCCATGTAACAAAATAAAAATACCAATACTCCATTTAAGGTATGTAGGCCGGTAATGAGTTTTGGTAAGTGGTACAATACATTCATCGCTCCCAAAAAGATTTGGAAGGAAATTAAGTAGGCAGCAATTTTTAAGTATTGTTTTACCTTTTTGTTTTGTAAGGTAAGGATTGCATATGCTGATAAAGACAAGACAAGTAGGGCAGTGAGATAACCAAAAAGTCTATGTTCCATATGGAATCGGATGGTCCCAACCATTTCTGGAAACCATTCACCATGGCATGTGGGAAAATCGGGACATGCAAGGCCAGCGTAATGGGAACTTACCTTCCCTCCCAAAAATAATTGGTACAATACGGCAATAAGAACGATAACAAAATAATACTTACCAACACGCTTCCATTCGAAATTTGTACCGATTGAGTCTTCTGCCAGTGACAAACGAATGGTGACACAAGTAGATAATAACAATACAGCATTGAGTAAGTGTAAGTTAACAGTCGTTGGGTGGAGAAGTTTTGTCACTGTCAAACCACCGAGGATGACTTGAGAGATGAGAAAAACTAGGGATAGGGACGCCGGAATTCCTAACGATTTTCGAGTCTCTGGATTTTTTAAAATCCAAACAAAACCAATTCCCACAAGGATTCCTAAAATCCCTGAGTAATACCGATGTCCTACTTCCATAAAGATCTGGAAGGTGAACTCTGGCACAAACTTCCCATGACACAAAGGCCAATCAGGGCATGCGAGTCCTGAATCTGTGGCTCGAACAAGTGGGCCATACAGAAGGTTGAGGAGGATCATAGCGGAAAGGATGGTGTAAAAACGTTTGAGTGTCATACGTCTATCTGTTTCCTCCAGGTTTTGTGATCTGAGTTTGGGGAAAATAAAATTAATCTTGCATCTTTTAAAAATTGTTGGATAAAAAGAGCAGTTTTTCGTATAGACTATATCAGGTAAGATTATGCAAAACACAGACCTTTACAATAAGGGTGGCTATTGGACTTTCCTTGTCACACTTGCACTCAACATTCTTTTCTTCGCGTACATTTCCTTCGTTCATCCGGGCACACCGGAAAACCCAGGAATGGAAAACAAAAGCGTTCAGTCCAAATAGGGTAACAACCAAATTACGTGAACATCCGCATTTTCACTTGTTTCTGTTTCGTGTTGGCATTGGAGTCTTTGTCTGCGTATGACCCTCATTCCAATCTCACTAGGGAAAACAAACTACCAAAAGAATTGGAAAACATTGGATTTTCGGATGTCACTGGCAAAACACTGCAACTAGGCATCCCCTTCCGAGATGAATTTGGCAAAGAAGTTCTCTTTTCTGATTACCTCTCCCAAGGGAAACCAGTCCTGCTTTCTCCTGTTTACTTCAAATGCCCCACCCTTTGTAACTTTCACCTCAATGGTGTTTTCAAAAGTTTAAAGGATATGGATTGGTCACTTGGCAAAGAATACCAATACATTGCGGTATCCATTGACCCGAAAGAAAACGAATCCATATCATTCCCCAAAAAAGGTGCGTATTTAAAGGATTACGGAAGAGAAGGTGCGGATAAGGGTCTGCATTTGCTGACAGGCTCACAGGAATCCATTGATACCCTCACCAAACAATTGGATTTTCGATATGCTTGGGACGGTGAAGCGAAACAATACATCCACGCAAGTGGTGTTTATGTTTTGACTCCAGATGGAAGAGTGTCTCGGATCTTCCAAGGCATCCAACTCGAACCAAGGGATTTAAAATTTGCCTTCCTTGAGGCATCTTCTGGTAAGATTGGGAGTTTTGTGGACAAGTTTGCTTTATTTTGCTTTCAATTTGATCCAAGAAAAAATAAATATACGATATACGCATACAGGATGATGCAATTCGGGGGGGCGGTCACCTTACTCCTTCTCGGTGCGTTTTTATACATAAACTGGCGAAAAATAACAAATAACAACCGTCAAGGAGTCACATAGATGTCTTGGAGCAGTCTCATTCCAGCGACCTCGTTCATGCCTATTCAGGCCACTGAAATTGCAAAAGAAGTCGATCTTCTCTATGCGTTTCTGATCATAGCAAGCCTTGTTTCGTTTGTCATCTTGATAGGTGGAATGACATGGTTCCTCATCAAGTTCAAACGTACAAGTATAGACCAGAAATCCGCATACATTACTCACAATAATTTTGCAGAGTTCCTTTGGTCCTTTATCCCTCTCGTCATCATGATGGGAATTTTTTATTGGGGTATGGTCATTTTTGAAAAACTGAGAACCCCACCGGAAGACATTGCGGCAGAAATTCATGTCACTGCAGAACAGTGGGCATGGACGTACCGTTATGCGAACGGAAAAGAGTTTTATAGTTCTGGAAACGATCCTATGATCGTTCCTGCTGGAAAAGCAACAAAACTCATTCTGACTTCAAAAGATGTCATCCATAGTTTTTATGTGCCAGCGTTTAGAACCAAACAAGATGCGGTTCCAGGCAAACTCACACAACTTTGGTTTGAGCCAAAACAACCAGGGGAATACATCGTTTTCTGTACAGAATACTGTGGAACCAAACACTCTGGCATGATGATCAAAATCAAAGCGATTCCTTCTGAAGAATATGCGGCTTGGTACCATGCTGAGAAAAAAGGTGCGGATACCCCTGCTGATTTGGGAAAAACTTTGTTTGCGCAAAAAGCCTGTGCTTCTTGCCACTCCATCGATGGATCAAGAGTTGTTGGACCTACGATGAAAGGTCTTTTTGGATCAGAACGTAAATTTGCGGATGGAACCAAAGCAAAAGCAGATGAAAATTATCTGCGTGAGTCTATCCTTGTTTCGACTGCAAAAATTGTGGAAACCTATCCACCTGCCATGCCGTTATTCCAAGGCCAATTGTCTGATGAAGACGTTGCCAACCTAATTGAATATATCAAATCCATTAAATAAGGAAGAGAGATGAGTTCAGCACATACAAAAACCGAACATGGTCACACAGACCATAACTATCTGAACCACGGATCTGGAATCTGGTCTTGGATGACCACTCTAGACCACAAACGCATTGGACTTATGTACTTTGCAACGGTTGCTACCCTTTTCTTGATTGGTGGTTTCTTTGCATTGGGAATCCGTCTGCACTTAGCGAAATTTGGTGCAGAACCATTACTTGATCCAGATACTTACAACAAGTTTATGACCTTCCATGGTGCCATCATGGTATTCATGGTGATCATTCCTGGAATTCCTGCTTTCCTTGGAAACTTTGTCCTTCCGATCCAACTCGGAGCAAAAGACGTTGCCTTCCCTAGGCTGAACCTTGCGTCCTACTACATCTTCATTGCAGGAGCTGCGATTGCTGCTTCTTCCATGATTTTCAACCAAGTTGACACAGGATGGACTTTTTACACTCCTTACTCGACAGCAAAAACATCCAATGGGGTGATTTTACTTGTTTTGGGTGCCTTCACTATGGGTTTTTCTTCCATCTTAACGGGACTAAACTTCATCGTCACCACCCATAAACTACGAGCACCGGGAATGACAATGGACAGGATCCCACTGATGATTTGGGCTCTTTATTCCACTTCCATCATCCAAATCCTTGCCACACCAATCCTTGCGATCACTCTCCTCCTCATTGGAGCTGAAAAAACTCTAGGTGTAGGAATTTTTGATCCAGACCTCGGCGGAGACCCAGTCCTTTTCCAACACTTCTTCTGGTTCTACTCTCACCCTGCTGTTTACATCATGATTCTCCCTGCAATGGGTGTGATTTCTGAACTCATCACTGCGTTCTCCAAAAAAACAATTTTTGGTTACCGTGCGATTGCTTATTCATCAGTAGCGATTGCGGCAGTTTCCTTTCTTGTTTGGGGACACCATATGTTTGTTTCTGGACAATCTACAATCGCTGGGATTGTTTTCTCCATCATCACCATGTTTGTTGGGGTTCCAACTGCCATCAAACTCTTCAACTGGATCTCCACTATGTACCGCGGAACAGTCAGTTTCGAAGCGCCTATGCTCTTCGCACTTGGTTTTATGTTCCTCTTTACGATAGGTGGTTTGACAGGAGTATTCCTTGCATCCACTGGTATGGACGTTCACTTCCATGACACATACTTTGTTGTAGCTCACTTCCACTACGTAATGGTAGGGGGAACACTTATGGCTCTTATGGGTGGAATCCTTTACTGGTTCCCTAAGATGTTTGGAAGGATGACTTCTGACCTAGGTGGACGTATTTCTTGGGTTCTCATCTTCACTGGTTTTAACGTAACTTTTTTCCCACAATTCGTACTCGGTGCGATGGGAATGCCTAGACGTTACTTCGATTACCTTCCTGAATACACAAACTTAAACCAAATTTCAACCGTTGGGTCTTGGCTCATTGGACTTGGTTTCTTAGTAGGACTTATCACCATCATCCATGGGATTTTTAAAGGGGAAAAGGCTACTGACAACCCTTGGGGTGCAAAAACACTCGAATGGCAAACATCTTCGCCTCCTCCTCACGAAAACTTTATCAATACTCCAACAGTAACTGCAGGGCCATATGACTTCCGTTAGTTCTTCAAGTGAATTTCAACACCAACACCATTTTAAGAGTGCAGAACACCAGTATGCCTCTTCCAAACAAGGAATTTGGTTATTCCTTTGCACTGAGATCCTGATGTTCGGTGGCCTATTCGTAGGTTACCTCATCTACCATTCTTTGTATCCAACTGTTTTCAAAAACGGTTCTGAAACTTTGGATTGGAAGATGGGTGCTGTGAACACAGTGGTGCTCCTTGTCAGTTCCTTCACAATGGCTGCTGCCATCAATTATGTGCAACGTGGTCTCCATAAAATTGCAGCTATTATGCTTGCACTCACAATCGCTTGTGCCGGGGCCTTTATGGTCATCAAATACTTCGAATACAGCCACAAGTTCCACGTTGGAACAGTTCCAGGCAAATTCTCGTTAGTTGACCCTTCTTGTGGCGCTGGTGGGAAACGAGCAGAATGTGAATCAAAAATTGCTTCTCTCCTCAAAAACCCTGCTGAACTTGAGAAAAACCATGTAAGTGCAGAGGAAGTCACTCGCCTGAAAGCTGTGATTTCCCAACCAAAATGGGAAATGTTTTATGGTTTTTACTTTGTAATGACAGGACTTCACGGGATCCACGTTGTGGCCGGTGCACTTCTCATCTTCTGGATTTTCATCAAAACATTAAGAAGAAAAGTAGGACCTGAATACTACACTCCTGTAGAAGGTGTGGGTCTATTTTGGCACGTAGTGGACTTGGTATGGATTTACCTCTTCCCACTTCTATACTTGGTAGGATAAAAGGGAATTTAAAATGGAATACGTAATCAATTACGGACTATACTTCATTGCACTCGTAGCTGTTTTTACACCTGTTTTAGGGTTTGGAATCTTTGCTCCTGGGATTGCAACAGCAACCATAGTAGGATTTATTGTAAACTGGTTTGGTCAATTTTTCCAAACAAATCGATTTGCTAAATTCACATCTGAAAACAAAGACAATAAACTGTTAAAATTTGTATTGGGTGATGAAGACCATAAAGAGGACCACGCTTCTGCTTCTATGTGGGTGGAAGACGGGGAAGAAGAAGAAGAGCACGAACACCATGTAATTTCTATTAAAACTTACGTGTTTGTGTTACTTGCACTATTCTTTGGAACCTTTGTCACAGTTTGGGTTGCTCAATACGATCTTGGGAAATGGAATATGATTGTGGCCATGGCCGTTGCAACTGGAAAGGCATTTTTTGTATTGGCTTACTTTATGCATTTGAAGTATGACAATATGCTAAACCGAGTGATTTTCCTCTCGGCATTTGCATTCCTTGCACTTCTGTTTGCATTTTCGTTCGGAGATATCATCTCACGGATTGCGCCAACATCTGACACACCGGTAAAAACTTTTTTCTAAGAAATATTAGAAAGGAGTGAATGAAAGAACCCGCCTTCGAGCGGGTTTTTTCGTCTAATGCACTATCGTGTTTCAGAACTTTCGGGCCATTTTATCCAAGTTTTTAGATTTAATCCCGGAACGTAAACTCTACCAATCTGAATATTGCCAAGAACTGGATCGGCATGCTCGCATCATCCAATTTCCAGGCAGTTTGATTGGGAGCGTAGCCTTACTTGGTTTTGCATTTGATACGGATGCAAAACTGCATCCTGAATTCCCGGAACTTTTTTACTATCGAATTGGTTTTTCCCTTCTTTGTATCAGTTATATTTTTTTCATCCTCATCAATCATTCAAAACAAACAAAGTCAAAACTGGAAGGATTGGTCTGGGGTTATGTTGTGTATGGATACCTGCTTTTCACAGCAGCTTATTATACAGGTAGGATTGCTGACGACGCACCATATGTTTCTGGTTACCAAATGGTTGTGGTTGTTTTGTCCTTTTTGCCACTGCCAAGGAAAACCTTATTCATTTATTATCCTATCTCAATTCTCATTTTTGTTTTATCAGTATTGATTTATAAACCAAACCTCGATACACCTTCTGCTTCTTATTCCATGCAAAATTTAATCCTAAGTTATTTACTTGGAATTTTTAGTGGGTTAATCATAGAAAGGTATCGTTTCCATTCCTTTCTGAATCATTTACGAGTGATTAAAAAAAATGAAGAAATCACAAAGACAGCAGAAGAAATTCAGGTTTTGAAAACCCAACAAGACGGAGATTATTTTCTTACTTCACTTCTTTTTGAACCACTTTTGGGTAAAGAAGTGGATGGAAATGCTGTCACCATTGAAACAATTTTAAACCAATATAAAAAGTTTCATTTTAGAAACAAGGAATATCAGTTAGGTGGGGATTACCTTTCCGTTTACAATCTGATTTTACAAGGAAAACGTTACAAGGCATTCATCAATGGGGATGCTATGGGAAAATCAATCCAGGGAGCAGGGGGAGCAATCGTACTTGGTGCCGTTTATAACTCAATCATCATCCGTTCCAAAATGGATCCTGTTTCTTCAAATCGATCTCCAGAAAGATGGTTACACGATTCGTATTTAGACCTACAAAAAATTTTTGAAACCTTTGATGGGGCAATGCTTGTTTCGGCGGTCATTGGGTTACTCGAAGAATCAACAGGAACTCTGTATTTCATCAATTTAGAACACCCATGGTTGGTACTGTATAGGGATGGAAGAGCAAGTTTCATTGAAGAAGACATCCATTATTATAAATTGGGTGTGATGGAAGTCCCAATGAATCGTTTTATCTCTGTTTTCCAAATGAAACAAGGTGATAAAATTTTTTGTGGTTCTGATGGAAAGGATGACTTGGTGATCTCCGATTCAGGAAAGTATCGCGACATCAATGAAAACCAAAACTTGATTTTAGAATGCATAGAAGAATCAGATGGTAATTTCAAAACTTTAATAAACGTATTAGAATCAAAAGGAAAGTATTCAGATGATTTGAGTTTAATCTCACTTGAATACAACTTGAGTCCCGATTCCAAACCAGGCCAACATTGGAAGGAAGCGAAAAAGTTGATCCGAAAGAAGGAATACTCCAGGGCATTGGATTTATTATTATCCTATGATTCACTTTTGGATGTTTCCATCACTGAATTAAAATACATCACGAAACTCTATGAAAAAGAAGAGAATCTTTTAAAGGCGATGGAATATGCGAGTTTGGCTTTAGAAAATTTCCCTTCCGATACAAGTTGGATGTTCCATACCTCTGTTTTGTACAAACGATTGTATTCGATTTTTAAATCCCCTTCTTTTTTGGAGGAATCACAGGAATTAAGTGAAAGGGTAAGGTTACGTCAGCCAAACAACATTCGCAATTTGATACATTTGGCAGATGTTTGTCGATTATTGGGGGATAAAGAAAGAGCTCAATATTTAGTACAACAGATTAAGTTGGCAAACCCTGAACACAAAAAAATAAAAGAACTGATAATGTTAATTTCATAACATTTCTAAACTCTAAACAATTAACTTATAATTTTAATGAATCATTTTTTCAACGTGTTGGGTTCGGAATTTGATAAAGATTCAATGCAGTTTATTTCTCTAAAATAATCATCCGATTTTCTATCATCAGATTTTGAAACCCATAGGTTTCTTTAATCCAAACAAAGGATTTTTTTGTATAAAAAAAAGTATGTGTTTGGTCATTTTTATAATACCACTTTTCAAAATTGATGCTGTCATCATAAGGATGGGTTAGTATATACAACCTACCTTTTGGTTGTAACATTGAGGACAACACTTGGAATTCTTTTTTTGGTGAATGGAAGTGTTCCACAACTTCAGTGAGCACGATATAATCGTATGTTTCTTTTAAGAGTTCTTGGTAAGGATGGAAATAAGGATCGTACAATGAAATTGAATGACCATTTTGCTTTAAAAGGTATTGGACAACGGGACCGGGTCCTGCTCCAAAATCCAATCCCTTATCACCGATGGTTTGGTTTTGTAAAATTTTTTCGACGATGGGTTTAAGGAAGTTTTGGTAACCGGTATCGTATATATCATTGTTATGTTCTAAGTAGCGTTTTTTCTCACATTCAGGGGTCGGCCAAAATTGTTGGTCCATAAAAATGGCATCACAACTTTGGCATACCAAATAGGATCGAAATCGATTTTGGTAAAAGGGTATCGAAGTACTGTCACAAAGAGGACAATTCATTGGAGATTTTCAATATATGGGAAAAAGACTGCAGTTACAAGTGACAAATCTCCACGTAATCCCATTTCGTTTTCTTTTTGTAAGTTCACCAAGAGATCCCTTTGTTCCCTTTAAAAAAACCAGTCTATTTTTTGCAGTTCCACTCCGACAATTGTAGTAAGATAGAAATCGGAACGCCCATGCAAAATATAGATTATTCCAGAAAGCTAAGGTCAGGCCGACCCTTTGACGGTGAGGTTCCCACCTATTCCTATGCATCCAATCCATCTCCAACTTTGGGTAGCACTGCCAAACCTAAATCTGCATTCATCCTTCTCATCGGTGGAATCCTTCTCTTTACTTCTGGTTTGGTCGTGGGCATCCAATTGGGACAAAAGGAAAGTAAGTTCAAAGAAAATGCTGAAACTTCCTTTTCCAATGTTGGGACAAAATCAGAATCCCATGCAAAATTAACAGAAACACCGCGGACGGAAGAGTCGAGACCCTTGGAAGCGAGCACAAGTCCCCAAACCCAGGATCCTTCTCCATTCCCAGCAACTCTGAAATTTCCGCCAAAAAATGACCAAATCAACTACATGGTCCAAATTGGAGATTTTTCACCGGAAGAAGCTGTTTCCGTCGGCAAACAATTGCTTGAGTCTCATCCCCAATTGCGAGGACGGATCTTTCGGACATCCACAGGGAAATTATTTGCTGGGTATTATTACCGCTTAGAAGATGCGAAGGAAACTTTGGACTCCGTGAAGAGCAAACTCCCTAATTTGAGTGATGCCCAAGTAAAAACCATTCGATTCTGAACTATTTTTGCCAACTTCCTTGACATTGGCCATTTTTCAGGTATACTGAAGGGCAAGAGTATTTACGGAAGTTATTATACTTACTTGGCTACAAAAAAACTAAACGAAAAAACTAAAGAGCCTAAATTCAAGGTGGGGGACTACGTTGTATACCCGATCCATGGAGTAGGTGAAGTCACAGAAGTTGCAAAGAAACTCATTCTGGGAAAGAAAAAAGACTGTTACAGCTTGGAAATTCAAGGTTCCAAAATGAAGGTCTCGATCCCAGTGGACCGAGCAATTGATGTGGGTATCCGGTCGATCATTGATAAAAAAGAGATCAAAAAAGTTCTCACTCTCCTAAAAAAGGATGAGGTCGACACGGAAGAGGACTGGAAAGTCCGTTACCAGAACAATATGAACAAGATCAAATCTGGTTCTATTTTCGAAGTGGCTGATGTTTGCCGTAATCTTTACAGACGTGCCTATGGCAAAGAACTCTCTATTATGGAGAGAAAGCTCTATGAAAGCGCCTATAATTTAGTAAAGATGGAAATTGCACTGAGCAAGGGTGTACCCCAAGAAGAAGCAGGAAACATCGTTTCAGATGTGTTAGCAGCTTCAGTGCAAGGCATAACACCTCCACCACCTCCAAAAGACCTGGATGATGATCTAGATTTAGAATAAACTTCCGTTTTTGCTCAAACTCTTTTATAAGGATTGAGTTATGAAACACTTACTTTCAACCTTAGGGACGATTCTCGTCGCTTCGGTATCGTTTTTCTTTATACATTCCGAATCGCAAAACATCGTTTTGGCGGGGATTCTTGCCGGTGTCGTTTTGCTTTATTCTTTGGTGTTGATTCTCGGTGAGAGAAAACTATTCCCAGAAATCAAAGCGGATGTTGTTCTATGTGCAAGCGTTGGTGCCCTTTTGGGACTTTCGATTTCTGCATTCCCAGTGAGTTTACTAAACGATTATGGATACAAATCAGTTTCCATTTTCATAGCGGTTCTCTTTTTTCTAACTGGGATCAAAATGGGAGTGGCGTTTTCCAAAAAACCTGGATTGTCCATTTTTGGTGGAGGAAGTGGAGCACCTGGTTCTAGTTTTTCCATTCCAGGTTTAGAAGCAGGGAATTCCCAAATCAAAGACAAAATTTTGGACACTTCGGTTGTGATCGATGGTCGTATTTTAGACATTGCGGATACACATTTCCTCGATGGTCCACTCATCCTTCCTAATTTTGTGTTACGCGAAATCCAATTGATTTCCGATTCTTCCGACCCAATCAAACGGGCACGTGGACGTCGTGGTCTTGAGATGCTGAACAAATTACAAAGAAAAGGTTCCATCGAAGTCAAAATCACTTATACAGATTATTCAGACACAAGAGAAGTGGATGCAAAATTAGTGAAACTTGCTCGTGATACTGGTGGCGCGGTTGTTACCAATGACTTCAACCTCAACAAAGTGGCGGAACTACAAGGTGTCCGTGTATTGAATTTGAATAATCTTGCCAATGCATTGAAACCAGTGGTTCTTCCTGGCGAAGAGTTTCAAATTTCTGTGATCAAAGAAGGAAAGGACGAAAACCAAGGGATTGGTTACCTCGAAGACGGAACAATGGTTGTGATCGAAAACGGCGGACATTTGGTTGGCAAAGATGTGCGAGTGGTTGTGACAAGTATCATCCAAACTGCTGCAGGGAAGATGATCTTCACAAAAGTACAAAACGGTAACAATAACTACAACAAATCGTAATTCTAATTTAGTAGTCTAACGGATATGAAACTGGCTCGTTTTTTAATTTCACGTGAAGGGTTCATATCCGTTCTTTGTTATACGGTCACGGCCGTATTTTCTTTTTTATCCTTTGCTCCCATAAATTTACCGTTTTTTGTTTGGTTTGCGCCATTTGGACTTTTTATCATTGAAAAAAGAAATCGTGGCGAATGGAAAAAACTGATCTACCATGGATTTGGGTTTGCGATCCTATTTTATATCGTGTCTTTCCATTGGGTTTACCACATGACAACTGTTTTTGGGGGATTCGATTGGTATTTAGCTGTTCCAATATTTATAGTATCTGCAATTCTACTGAATTTTAAATTTCCTGTATATTTACTGATATTTTCCTTTTTATCGATCAGGGTAAAAAGATTTTTCCCACTCATCGCTTCGTTTGCAATTTTGTTTGCAGAATTTTTTACACCGCAAGTGTTTCCTTGGTATTTCGGAAACGTAGTCGCTGAAAATCAGATATTAGCGCAAAATGCTGAGTATACGAGTGCTTACGGACTATCTGCATTTTTATTTTTTGTCTCATATTATCTTTTTTATCTAAGAAAACCGAAACAGATTTTGCGATTCTTACCTTCCATTCTATCAAAACACAAAAATACCACCAAACGAATCGTTAGTGGTTTGGCACTTGTGATTTTTATACTAGTTTTGTTCTTTGGGAATGGTTATTACCTCTTTCAGAAATGGGAAAACATAAAACCAATCGCAGAGAGAGAAGTTCTCATTGTCCAACCTGATGCTCCTCTAGAGTTTCGTGATGGTCGGAATCCCATAGAAGAAATCCGAAAATTAATGACTCGTATCGACCAAATGGTAGAACGAGAACTGAAAGACAATCCAGTGGATTTGGTGGTTCTGCCTGAATCAGGCATTCCATTTTTCACAACACACGATTCTGAAATCACTCGGGCAATGCGAATTTATTGGCACCAGTTTGAATCGCTTATGGCCATCATCAGTTTACGCCACGGGGCGAATTTGTATTTTAATGAATTGGATGCAGACATCCCTGGGGATAAATTTTCCGAACGTATTGTGAGAAGTGATATCCGGACATACAATTCTTCTGTGTTAATGAGTCCTAATGGGGAACGAAAAAACAGTTACCAAAAGGTATTTTTATTAATTTTTGGAGAGTACATGCCATTTGAATGGATGTATGCTTTGTCGGGTCAAACAGGTCAGTTTGCACCGGGTACAAAATTGGATTTAATTCCTTATTATGAAACTCGAAAATCTACCAGTCAAACAACAGTCCCAAAAGACTTACATTGGGAAGATACATTTGTTATGAGTCCAAATTCTGTTAGAGACCATTACAAAGGAAACAGAATCGAAGAAAAAATGATAGGTAGTTTTTTGCCATTGATTTGTTATGAAGTGATCATTTCTGAATTTGTTCGAAAATTCGACGGGGATCCCGATTTTATTGTCAATGTAACAAATGATAAATGGTATGGGAATTCGGTAGAATCTTACCAACACCATACACTTGGTAGATTACGTGCCATTGAATTCCGAAAGTGGATTGTTCGTTCCACAAATTCAGGTACATCTGTTTTTACAGATCATTTGGGTAGAAATATCGATAATGATTTCACGCCTATTGAAACAACTGCCACCATTCGCAAAAAAGTATCTGTGATCCCTGGAGAAATGACTTTCTATCGATTGTATGGAAATTTATTATCTTATTTATTTATGGGTATAGTAGGGATTTCGTTTTTTGTTTATGTTAAAAGGAATACGTAACATATTATTTGAGAATCGATTTTACTTCGCATTCTATTTTTCTGTTATGTTTCACATAACATTTATTATATACTCTTTCAATCATTCGGATTCTATTTACCATCGGGTTCTATGTGGGCCTGCATGGATTTACGCTTTAGAGGATGAAAAACAACTTTCCTTTGAGATGAGTTTGGGCAAAAATAATGGAGAATCCGGTACCAATTCTACTACGGAAGATCCAAATGAAGGAGACGAGGAAGGAGAAGGTGAGGGGAAAGAAGGGTTCTCAAAAGGAAAATACAAAGGAAGTCAGTGGGAAGACCTCGTCCAAAATTTAGAAAGTACATCCAATTTAAGAAAACAATTTCGGAATGATTACGACCAGATCAATGAAAACTCTGGGGTGGCTGACTCTTATATCAAACGACATAGAGATTTTGAAGATATCATCATCAAAGACGTCCTTCCCACTTTAAAAAATATTAGAGATCCATTTAAAGTGGATATTGAATCTGCAGAAGACAATTTATTTCTGCACAAGGAACGAAATCGTATCATTGAAGAATTTAGAAAAGGGGAAGAATCGAGCCAACCCATCACAATGAAGTTATCGAAAGAAGGGGACTTACCTCCACGTTCTCCACTCTCGATGCCAAAAGAAGACCGAACAAAATACCTAGATCGCACCTTAAAACAAAAAAAAGAAAAACAATTGGATGAATTCATTTCAAAGTTTATGGGTTATGACCCAAACAAAGGAGATCTAAATTTATTTGTAAGGGATTTGTATTACGAAAACTTGCAACGATTGGCATATCCATTTAGTAACGATATGAGTTACTTTGCGATTGATTACTTCCAAGAAAATTTAAACAAAGAAGATTTTTTACGCCAAATGATGGCGACACTTTCATCCCAGTTAGGAACCAATACGGGAACGGAAATTTTGTTTACGATTGAGAATATCTATTACATACAAGGAAAAGCTCTCGAACAATACTTCCGTGTTAGAGAATATTTAAAGTCTAGCACACCTGAACAAAAACAGACAATACGATATGAGACCCTTCGACAAGTAGAAGCGAAATACAAAAAACTTCTGCAAGAAAAGAAGATATCAAATGTAATAGAAGCAGAAGACGCATATGTCAAAAAACGAATCGATATCTTGGACACACTCATCAAAAATACACCTAACCATTACCGAGAAAGAGACGGTCTTTTCGAAAAGGCAAAACTACTTTGGGAGTATGGGCAATGGAAACAAGATCCAAAATTGCAGTCGGATGCACTTAAGTTTTTTTATAAGATCCCCAAAGTTCCCAAAAATGGAGATTTTTTAAACCAACACGCATTTGATTCCATTGAACTTCTGTTACGTGAGGCAGGAGATCCTGTTGATGTCTCCAATTTGTCAGAACAAACTAAAAATCAAATTGAATACATTCTACGAACTCGATTGGAAGATGTTATGACTAAGAAAAAACAAAGAGAAGATCGATTACTTTGGCCAAAAAATAAATAATCTATGTTAGGTTTTGATATTTTCTAATCCATTTTCATGGAATTCTGTGGCCCATTTGTCGTGAAAGGGAGTTTCTTTTTCGATCCTTTCTTCGATAGCCATTTGGGAGATTGCTGTTTCGCCGAAATGGCGTAGGAAATCACGGTGTGCCAATCGTTCGATGAGGGCTTGCCAAAACACTTCGTCTTCGTAGTCTTCCAAAATATCCACAAGACCACTTTCTTCCTCAAACTCGCGTGTGAGGTAGGGTTCCCCATTGTTTTGGTCAATTTGAACAATATTGCCGAGGCCTGCATGTTCTGCTTGGGAGAATACATGGCGGACAACATCGGCATATCTGGAGTCAGAGTCTGGTTCGTCTTCTGACCTATCCTTGGCTTGTAATGTGGAAATGACCCAATCCCCCATATATACTAATTTGAGTAGGGTTTCGTATTGTTCTAAGGAGAGTTCCATTTCCATTTAGGATCAGGTTTGGCCATGAGGTTGGGAAGAAAAGAGTTTTTTTCAGAACCTTCCGAGGAGAAAACCTCGGGAAACACCATAAATTTTCAATCTTCCAGTAGGATTTCTTTGTTGCGTAGGGGTCTGTATTTGTCCCGTACAATGGCAGTTATATCATCAATTGCAATTAACACTTCTTGGTTGGGATCATTATTTTCATAAGGCAAATAAAAGAATCCTAAAATACGAATGGAGCTCTTTTGTAAAAATACTCGATCGTTTTGATCGAAATTTTTTGAGATAGAAACAGTTATTGTATTCCATCCGCGAAAATTAAGTGAGGTAAGGTTCAATTGTTTTACTTCTGCATCTTGTGTTTCTATGATGAGTGTTAGGTTCCCACTAGACCTTGAAGAATAAATAGGAATGGTGATTTCTTTGATAAAGGCATTCACTTCAATTGGTTTTGGAAAGTATAAGGAAAATGGAAAATTTGCTTCTTTTGGAATTCGTAATACAAGTGCTTGTTTTGAACCAGGGATAGGAGCAGTGAAATTCGAAGAGAGAGAAATTTCCGGAAGTTTTGTACCTTTTTCTAATTTCGTACGCAAATTGTTTGCATCAAAATTCGAAAGTTCAAAATTTTCGAGTAAGATTTCCCTCCAAATACCACTCTCAGCCACGATTTCTGTCCCAAAGGACGAAAATAGAAAAAGTATCAGGATTATTGAGTTTCTGAAAGCAATCATGTTGACAATATTTCCTTAGAAAGAGGATATATATGTTTTATCTGTAAAAAGGAGACATATACTAATGCAGGCGCACAAATACCTTTTGGCCATCTTAACCATTTTTTTCGCAGGCCAAATCTCAGCACAGGTTGCTGACCCAAAAGCCACTACTTCCACAAAAGACCAGGCGATTCAAAAAACAGAATCTACCTCTACAAAAGCCAAAGACGGTGTCGATAAAGCAGAGACAACTGTAAAAGACCTTTTGGGTGACAAAAAAGAAGCAGGTTCTTCGACAACTGACGCACCAGCTCTTTTCATCACAAGTAAAACTTCCTTTTCTTTAGACGCAAAAGATGATTCATCTATGATCGATTTCATTGAATGGAAACCAAAAAACGGAGAGTACAGAAGGTTCACTCAACCAATTCGTATTTCTGAAGAAGGTCTCACTGAAATTTACTACCGATCTGTAGACAAAGCAGGAAACGCGGAAACTCCAAAAATCCTAGTTGTAAACGTAGACAACACTGCTCCGAGAGTGAGCCTTGTTCCACAAGAACAACTTTTCGTGTTAGATGGTGTTCCTTTTGCATCTAAAAACAATACATACACCATTGTTGCGGAAGACCACCAAACAGGTGTTGAAAAAGTTCAATTTAGCATCAACCAAGAACCTGCAAAAACATATGCTGACCCAATCAAATTAGAAGTGGGTGGTGCAAACGTAATCAAGTATTCAGCAACTGATAAATCTGGAAACTCTTCTGCTGAGTCTTCCATGATCATCACAGTAGATGATGTAAAACCTACGATTGAAATTGTTCCTTCTTATCCCCTTGTGGAAATCAATGGGAAAAACTTCCAAAGAAAAGGTAATGTTTTTTATGTGAATGCAACGGACAAAGAATCTGGTGTGAAAAAAATCTTAGTGAAAATTGACGAAGAAGAATTCAAACCTTATGTAGAAGCGATTGCAATTGAAACACAAGGTGATCACGTAATCAAAGCAATGGCTGTTGATAATGTGGGAAACCAATCAGATGTGGTGGAAGTAAAACTTTCTGTAGACTTAACACCTCCTACATCTACGATCCAAAAATCCACTGAAGAACCAAAAGTGGAAGCGGCACCAGCCACACAACCAACAACACCTGCAAAGTAAAAAGTAAGACCAAACCCTTACGAAAAAACCCCTTTCATTATGAGAGGGGTTTTTTTTGCCTTATTGTCTTTTCTATTTCCCAAATACTGCATCACTTGCGGGAAACATGATTTGTTTTCGGAACAACTGGCTTTGTGTAAAACCTGCACACGTATTGGAGTTTCCAAACGAAGGAAAGCCAACCGGCCTTATCTGATTCCAAGTCCGAAAGATCGATTTTTATTTTATGAAACCGCTTACGCCTTACAGACGAGGGATTTCGTTTCTAGGGATCTTTTTCTTTCTTTAAAATTTCAAAATGAAAAACTATTGGGTCGTTTCTTTATTTTGGGTTGGAAACGACTTCTGAACCTGTGGAAAGCCGATCCTCCTGACTGTTTTGTATTGGTTCCTTCTCGCGCCAAGGTCGGTCCAAAGCCCTACCATGCTGCCTGGGCATTCCATGACCGCCTGAAAAATGGGCAAAACATGCGGGAAGATACGAGTCTACGTAAGATTTCAAAGGACAAACAGTCAGAGAAACGTTTTGAGGATCGATTTTTTCATGCAAAAAAGGCGTTTGGATTCACAAAAAGTGATAGAATCATAGAAGGACTTCATGTTCTACTCGTAGATGATATATTTACGACAGGTGCTTCTTTGAACGAAATTGCTCGGTTGTACAAACTGAGAGGGGTTCGGAAAGTAACTTGCGTAGTTTGTTTGTTAAGTGGGGTGATTGAATCGAATGGATGTTCAAGTCAAGGATGACATAAGAATTATCAAATTTTCCGGAGCCATTTTAAAAGTGGATTCTGATGAAATTGAAAAAGAACTATCAAAACTCACCCAAGGATCCGTTAAAAAAATTATTTTAGACTTAACCAAAGTTCATCATATTTGTTCAACTGCTCTCGGGATTTTTGTAGCCACCAAACGTAAGTTAAAACCAATGAATGGTGATATCAAAGTAATCGTTGTGGATGAAGATTTGATCCAACTCTTTGAAATTACGATGTTAGATAAAGTATTTGAAATTTTTCCAGACCTTTCGTCTGCCATGGAAGGATTTCAATTGGATGAGGAAGATTCCCGCTGACCAAAAAAACATTAGCATTTGCATCTGGTAGTGAACACAAACGCAAAGAAATGCAAATGTTACTTTCACCTTTCGGGGTTGAGGTGGTCACACCAAATATCCTAGGGATCAACTTCCAACCGGAAGAAACAGAATCCACTTTTCTCGGAAATTCCTATATTAAATCGAAAGAACTCTATCGGATCACTGGTTTACCTTCTTTTGCAGATGATTCTGGGATTTCTGTTGATGCTCTTGGTGGGGAACCGGGGGTGTATTCGGCAAGGTTTGGTGGGCCTGGGCTTACGGATAAAGAACGTGCACTCTATTTACTGACAAAACTTGGTGATTCTTCCAATCGAAATGCACATTACAGTTGTGTTGTGACCTATGTGGATGCCAATTTCCAAAAATCGTTTGAAGGAACTGTAGAAGGGCAAATTACATTGGATTATGATGAGATTGGGCCGTATGGTTTTGGTTACGATCCGGTATTTTATTATCCTGCTTTTGGAAAACGATTTTCTCAAGTTCCTGAAGAAGAAAAAAACAAAGTTTCCCACCGCAAAAAGGCGATGACGGAGTTTTTGGATTGGTTCCAAACGATCCAATAACGAAAGTTACTCTTATTTTCATAGAACCTGTATACAAAATTCCAATGTTGGGAATTGAAACTAAATGTTTCACAAGGATACAATGAAACTGGTTTTTGTAAAGATTCCAACGAGAGATAAAACTTGATGAAACTACACTTCGCCAAAATGAAATTTTTTTCCCTATACAAATCCCCTCTATTTTATTCCCTTATTTTTCTATTTCAAATTTTTATCCCCCTTTTTTTTCCAAAGGGAATTGAGTTAAATGCACAAGTGTTGTGTTCGGGTGGAGAGTGTTCCAATATCCCCACAGAATACCAGTTACTCGGAAATTTTGCGGAACCTGTTCTCGGTCGTATTTATACAAATGGTTTTTTACGTTCCATGGGTGAAAATGCTGTGTTACAAAATATCAATTCCAACCAATCAGGGGGACAAAACGTATCTTCCTATCGGGTGGGATTGGGATACACCGTTTCGCAAGGGCAAGAAAAGGCTCGTGACTTTTATTATGAAAATTCAGAACTCCGAACTCTTCCTAAACAAGGTGCCGCCGCTTCACCTGCTGTTAGTATGACAGCCAATTTGAGTGAGTGGTTTTCGAATGAATCTGCAAAGAGGTGGAATGTTACCACTCATTTTTTTCCGTATGAATTTAACGAAGCCAATATCCCTTTTGTGAAAATTCGAAATACGGAGGTAAGAGGAAAGATTGCCAATTACGGAATTATGTTTCGTTATTTTCCTGAATCCTCTGGTTTTTCGTTTGGACTTGGTGCGTTTCAAACCAATCAAGATTTATATTTAAGTTCCTATGACAGACGCCCCACACAGTTTCGTATTGACGGCGATAAAAGACGGTGGCTTGGGATCAACGATTTGTATTACCAATCGAGAATCACTTCAATTTCAGCTGATCTGAAATACAATTGGACATTGGGATTTTTATCCATCACACCAGGTATTGGTTTGAGTTATAATCATGGTTATACTGCCATTCAAGTAAGTCGTTATGCTTTTATTAGTACAGAGACCAATCCCGATGATTTTGCTTCTTTACCAAGTGTCATCGGCATTCGACTTGCGACTCGATACGACCAAAGATCGAGTTTTGGATATGGGAGTTTGGGATTTCGTTTTGGAATTGGGAAAGTAAATGTAACAACGGAATTTATGGCAGGAAGAGAGATGCAGTCTGCAAATCTCTCCCTGAACTATCAATTTTAAGTTGCGAGAATGGCTCCACCAGTAAGGCGTTTGTAAAAATCGTTTCCTTCTCGTTCCAAAAATTCTTCGTAGTTTCCTTTGAAATCTTTGATCCCTTCCGGAGTCACTTCTATGATTCTCGTACAAAGTGAGGAAATGAACTCCCTATCATGAGAAACTAAAACCACTGTCCCATCAAACAAAGATAAAGCGTAGTTTAGCGCTTCAATGGTTTCTAGGTCTAAGTGGTTTGTTGGTTCATCGAGTGCGATGACATTGTCACAAGCGAGAATCATTTTCCCAATGATCATTCTAGATTTTTCGCCACCCGATAAAACAGTTGTGGATTTATTTGCCATATCACCTGAAAATAACATCCTTCCAAGGATGGCACGAATCTCTTGCACTTCAGTTCCTTGCGGCGAATTGCGGAGTAACCATTCAACAAGAGTATCTGCATCTGGTTCCATCGCTTCTCTATGGTCTTGTGGAAAAAAAGAAGTTTCGACTGAGTCTCCCCATTTCACCTGGCCAGAATCAGGTTCGAGTTTTTTAAGTAACATTTTGAGTAGTGTAGTTTTACCAACTCCGTTTGTTCCTACAATTCCTACTTTTTCACCTTTTGTGATAGAGATACTAAAGTCTTTGATGACAGGTTTCCCGTCATAAGATTTTGAAATATTAACTGCTTCGAATACATCTTTTCCCAAAACACGTTTTGCTTTGAAACGAATGTATGGTGCCACTCTGGAAGAGGGTTTCACTTCTACCATGTCTGCTTTGATTTTTTCGATCATCTTTTGACGAGAAGTGGCTTGTTTGGATTTACTTGCGTTGGCGGAAAATCTGGAAACAAACTCTTGTAAGTC
Organism: Leptospira yanagawae serovar Saopaulo str. Sao Paulo = ATCC 700523; assembly: GCF_000332475.2. Lineage (GTDB taxonomy): Bacteria > Spirochaetota > Leptospiria > Leptospirales > Leptospiraceae > Leptospira_A > Leptospira_A yanagawae. The sequence continues at coordinate 28,738 of NZ_AOGX02000016.1, read as the reverse complement.
GGCAATTTTCTCCTTGGCGCGTTTGCTATCATTCACTAGTTGTTCACGAGTTTGTTCTGCCGCGATCATAAAGTCGTCGTAGTTCCCCGGGAACACACGAATGGTATTATAATCGAGATCGGCAATATGGGTGGCCACAGAATTGATAAAGTGACGGTCGTGGGAGATCACGATGACCACACCTTCGTAATTGGTGAGAAGTTCTTCCAACCAGTGAATGGTTTTGATATCCAAATGGTTTGTTGGTTCGTCGAGGAGGAGGACATCTGGTTTTAAAAATAATACTTGGGCAAGTAGGACCCTTAATTTAAACCCACCTGTTAAAAAATTAAGGGGTCGGCTATGGGCTGTCGTGGGGATCCCAAGTCCCTCTAAAAGTTCTCCAGCTACGGATTCGGCTTCATACCCACCCATATCGGCAAACTGCTCTTCGATTTCTGAGATTCGGATTCCTTCCTCATCGGTCATGTCTTCTTTGGCATAAATGGCATCCCGTTCTGCCATCAGGCTCCAAAGTTCAGGATTCCCCCGTAAGACGGTGCCGAGAACGGTTTCGTTTTCGTATTCGTAGTGGTCCTGCTTCAAATACCCAACCTTGATGTCCTTGTCGAGGACCACAGAGCCCGCAGTGGGCTGTAAAATGCCTGCAAGGACCTTCATAAAGGTCGATTTTCCTGAACCATTGGCCCCAATCAGCCCATAACGGCACTCCGGTTTGAACTTGATGGAGACGTTTTCGAAAAGGGGTTTTTTCCCGAAGGAGACTGTAATGCCGCTAGCTTGGATCATAGGTCAATTTTCTAAGGGAATCGGAGGTTTCAACCGACATTTCGTATGGTATGGCACGGATTCTCATCATCATTCTCTTCCATTTTGGGAGCGGACTCACGAGTTCGCAAAGTGTTAAAAATGGAATCCAGGTTTTGGAGGGAGACCTTCTGAACACGGGCCATTTGTTTCGTACTGAGAAACAAGTGTTTCGCATTTCGAGTACAGTTTTACAAGAAGAACTTGCCTATTTGAGTGGAAAAAAATTACGTTTGTTATGCGATGTGCAGGGAGAAGTTTGTTCTCCAATTCGTTATGAATTAGAACCGTTTGAAACAGGTAAAACGCCTGACTGGACTTTAAAAAAAATCCCTAGATATGTAACACAAGGATACTTTTCCTTTAATCCCCAGTGTACACCAGATGGGAAGGTACTATTTTGGACTGCCCTTGTACGTGAAGGGGGGCGTTCCACACAAAAAATTTGGGCTTCCAAACGAGACCAATATGGATTTTGGATGGCTGGGGAACAATTGCCAACGCCATTAAACAATCGTTATCCATCTGCTGTGATCTCTGCTTTACCCGGTGGGAATGAACTTTTTGTTTTTGGAAACTTTGGAGAGGAAGAATTACTCGACAATCTCAAACGAGAGATGACACAAAAATCGCAATTGGCAACACGTGAAGCTGCCAATGCAAAAGAGTTCCACATTGTTCTTACAAAATTAGAAAACGAATATAAAGAACGATCTGAAAAAATCCAAAACAGAGCCCCACTTTACAAAACAAGGAAAACCGAAACTGGTTGGTCCTTACCAAGTCCTATTTTATTCCCAAGTTTTTACAACTGGTACAAAAAAGCAGATAATCCCAACCAACAAGTATTTGGTGGTTCTGCACTTTCTTCTAGTGGTCGCACTTTATTGTACTCTGCCCAACAAAAGAAAAATTTCGGAAAACTCGATTTGTATGTGAGTTTGCAAAATGAGTCTGGTATTTTTGAGGAAGGCATTAATTTGGGAAATACATTGAATACGGGAGAAGAAGAGATGGCACCTTTCCTCGCTCCCGATGACCGCACGTTGTATTTTTCATCTTCCGGACGCAAAGAGGGAATTTCCATTTTCATCTCAAGAAGGAATGGAGATTCCTGGACCACTTGGTCTGAACCCCAAGAGTTATCTCCAAACCTAAGAGGAGTTAACTTTTTTAGCATTCCTGCGGTTGGGCATTGGGCATATGTTTCCCGGGATGGAGAACTTTATATGGCAGCAATTCCCAACCAATTCCAACCAGATCCCGTTGTTGTGATCAAAGGGAAAGTTGTGGATGAGGAAGGAAAAGCGCTTTCTGCCTTCGTACAATACGAATCACTCCAAAAGAAAAAAACTATTGGTTCCACCATCAGTGATCCCACAACTGGTGAGTTTAGTATCATTTTGCCCTATGAAGAGAATTATGGATTTTATGGAGAAAAAGAAGGATACCTTCCTGTTTCACAAAACCTCAATTTGGTGGGAAAAGAAAAAGAAGACAAAGAAAAAACTGTCCTACTTGTGTTACCCAAATTAAAAAAAGGAAACCAAATTGTGATGAACAATTTGTTTTTTGCTTTCCGCTCATCTGAGTTTGCGAAAGAATCGGAGCCAGAACTTGACAGATTGGCAGGAATCTTAAAAAAAACTGGGAATTTAAAGGTACTCATTGAAGGGCATACGGATAATGTTGGTACAAAGTCGGCCAATCAAAAGTTATCCTTGGAACGTGCAAATTCGGTTGCATTGTATTTGAAGTCTAAACATAAAATAGAAGATACAAGGATTTCGGTTGTGGGGCTTGGGCCAACGATTCCGATCGCTGACAATGGATCGGATGAAGGTCGTGCCGTAAACCGACGGGTAGTTTTTAAAATTTTGGAAGAGTAAAACTGTGGATATCAAAAATATCAATATACCCAAAGTCAATGTAGACACTCAAAAAATGATGGGGGCAGTGGATGGCCTTGTGGATAAAATCCCCCCTCAAGTCCAAGATTTACTCAAAAAAATAGCCATCGCTCTTTTTGTTTTTTTTCTTATCATGGCGATTTACATCGGTTGGTCTCATGGATGGGAAAATGCAAAACCACAGGGTCAACAATTGGCACAAGACACTCGCAGTTTGTTTATTACAGAGATTGAAAGGGATTACAATCGGAAACGAAAAGACGTCCGAATGTCAGATCCTGAAGATTTGAAATATGAATCCAATCGACGTATGCAATTTGATTTCTTAAGTGAACGTGAATCCAATGGTTATTCTCATGATACCATTCCCGAAGAACAAGAGTTTTTGGGAAAAGAATATGATTTTCGTAATCGTAAAACGGAAGATACTTCTGTTCCTCCCATCTATACTCCGTCAGGTGATGGTCTAATCCCTGCTCCTATTGATGTGCAACCCCTTGCTCCGAAAGAATCGATTGAACCTTCCAATGCCTCAGATGACGAACTTCGGATGCAACGGATGTTAACACGTGTTTCAGAATTAGAGAAAAAGGTGAAGGAAAAGAACGAAGAAAAAAATTTGGAAACTTTAAAATTACCAAAACCTCCTGAATCCAAAGAAGCGGTTGGAAAACCAAGAAGTTTGGAACGGATTCCAAAAGAACAAAGATGATTTCATTTTTTCGCGGATTTCCCATGTTTTCCAAACAATGGTTGTCTTTTGGGCTGATTGTATGTTCTACTCTATTTCCCTCTTACACTCGGTTAGGTGCTGAAACGACAGAAATCTATTTACCTTTTCCTGAAACATGGAATGAAACAAAAGAAAAAGAGCCACTTGATACAAACCGCTCCAAATTGATCCAAAATGGTGCAAAACAAAGTACAATTGATTCAGATTCCAAAAACATAAATCCTTCTAATTCTTCGTTTGTAGGCAATTCGAATCCAACAACACCGAAAGAAGATTTGGTTTCTGCCAATGGAATTCAATCGAAATCAGGTAGTTTAACAAATAGTTCAAAATCTGATTCCAAAAAGAAAAAAAAGAAAGAAGTGATCGATCCTTCTAACGCATCTTTCCAAAAGGGAAAAGCGTATTTATCAAGGGATCAGAAAAAGTCCGCAGAACAAGAGTTTGCTTCCTCGTATGCAAAAGAAGGAGATGCGGCCAAATTCTCTCGCGTTGAAAATACAAATTTATTTGGATTGGATGGAAAAGAGAAGGAGTCATCTGGACTTATTGAAAAACAAGAAGATGCAGAGCTAAAAATCAAATCTCAATTTGAACTCGCAAGGTCATTGGATCGGATTGGAAATCCAGAGTCCGAAGAAAAGGCTTACAGAGAATATTTAAAATTAGTAACTGAATTTCCAAAACACCCAGAACTCACACCTAGATCACATTATGCGATGGCTACTCTCCTCATTCGTAAAAAAGAATACCGATCGGCAGCACACCAACTAGTGAATATCATAAAAAACTTTAAAGAATCAGAAGAGTTTTTACCCGCACATTATTATATGGGAAAAATTTATGAAAGCAGTTGGGACGAACGTGATTTAGAACGTTCGCTTAAATACTACCAACTCTATCTCAATGGGATCGAAGGGAAAAATCCAAAACCGGGACTTGATTTCCGAAAGGAAACACGGGAACGATTGCGGGTTCTTGGTTCTGCAATCTAAAGAGAAATGCCATCACGCGATGGCGACGTTCACTTCAATCCTTCCAAACTTAGAGTATAAGTTGATGGAAAGAGTTGGCTTTTTGTTGAATCGAACCGATGTGCTTTGCGTTTCTTGGATGTTTGGTGTGGTGATTTCCACTGACTGGCCTGCCGATGTGAAGATATTCATCGCATTACCCGTCGTCATGTTGGCAATCTCACCTAAGATGTCTTTGTATTCATTTTTCACATCTTCATCAGACAAACCTGGAACTAGTTTACGCGAAATTTTATACGCAGCATCGTAGTTCATACTATAAACAACTTCACCACTAAAAGATCCCACAACTCCAATCACGATGGCAATCTCATGGCTTGGAGCCGGTGAATCTTTGATCCCAATTTTCCCGCGGATTAAGTCCTGTTGTAATACATCGCGAAAAACGATGGTGGCTGCTTCCAGGAATGGGTTGATGAAGTCGGCTTTGATTTGCATTATTCTAAAGAGAGAAGGCCTTTTTTCTCTACGTTGTATTCTGCTGCCAAGGACTGGTTTATTTCAAGAAAAAAGCTGTAAAGTTGTCTTTGTTTCAAAAAATCTGCAGCTTGGTCTTGCGGTTTTGACGCTGTGGGTTGTCCGTAAGTCAATTCCCCAAATTCAACATAAACTTGTTTGTCATTGTCTGAGAAAGGACCCACAACTGTTTTTTTGCTAAACGGATCGTTTGCAAGGGATTCCCAGAATTGGCTCGAATTGGCCAATCGGTAACTATTCCCTTTATTGGACGTCACAAGTTTGAGATCAGAAAGTGAGACACCAGAAACAGTTTCAATGGGTTGGCCTGATTCTTTGGCAATGGCATCCAAGGCATTTGGTTCTGAAATTTTTTGACTGATGCGCCCTTTCCAAACTTCTACTTCTTTTCGTTTTCGGTCAAATTTGAGTTTGGATAGGAGGAGAGGTTTTCTCACTTCAAAACTGACAAAGTTCCCTGCAGGGTCTTTGGAGAGAGTGCCTTCTTGTTTTTCCTTATCATATTCTTTTTGTAATTCTGCATCAGTGATATTGATTTTGGCTTCCACTGCATTGAGTAAATTGACTTCCGAGATGGCGACCAAACGGAAAGAAATTTTAGCACGTTTGGCTTCACTTTCCAATTCAACTTCGTTATCTGTTGGTTTGAAGTTTTGTTCGATAAAATTAGGGAAAAGAGCATACCTTGTCGCTGAATCAATCCGGTAATTCATTGGGGCAGAACGGTAAATTTGTTGGTAAATTTCCGAAAGGGACCTAGAATCTTCTTCTCCGTACCCAGCTTGGCTTACGGATTCCTTGTGGATTTCGCGAGCTTGTTTTGACATCTCCCGTTTGATGCTGATTTCCGAAACTTGGAAACCAACAGAAGAAGCAATGTCATTGGCGATGTACAACTCGCGTACAGCGGAGTAAGCGCAAGAGTTCAAAACCTCTGGGTTTTGTGCGGCATCACGACCATATTGTTGGTATGCATAATAACAATCACGTTTGGCTGCATTGAAGTAATCCACTGGGATACTCCTTCCGGCAACGGAACCTGCTTTTGTGGAATTCTGACCTGTGATGGCACCGATGAGACTTTGTTCTGCGTCTCCTGGCAAAAAGGTAATGATTAAGGTTCCTACCAATATGAATAAAAAGAGAGCAATGATGGTACGATAAATTTTTTCTTTGAGGGTAGAGGGTTCATCTTCGAACATAAAGGAAAGGTTTCCGTTTCCAAACCCCTTGTAAAGAAAAAATGTAATCAAGGGATTTGTACTTTGTCCAGATAATATAGGTAGTATGTTGTTTGCCGCATTCGCAATGATCCTCGTGGGAGTTTTATGCTTCATTTACGTAGCACTTTCCCCGCAGAAGCCAAAACAAACAGCCTATCAATCCCGAAAACCGCAGTCACAAAGCCCATTCCGGATGCCCCAAACGCCTCCCATTTCCCCGCAGTTGGATGAAAGGATTCGGAGGGAACGTTCGATACCCGATGACCGCCACCTTTCCTATTCTTACCCAGAAGAACAGACTCCGTCTGTCGTTCAAAAGTCAGAAGTGCTAAGGCCAACAGAATCTGGGAATTTGGAATTAGAGCCAGTACCCCCCAAAGAAAGTCATTTTACGATAGATGGAACCTTGTATTTGGACCATGGCGGGAAACTGCCGTTTGGTGAAGGTTCAGAGGATTTAGACCTTTTGGAAGATGGACTACGTAATTTCAAACGTGTTGGCAGCGGAACATTAAAGGAAGACAATGGTAGGTTTTTGTTCCATTCAGGGAATGTAACCTACACATATACTCCGGATGAACTCGAACAAGTGGTCCTCCACAACCAAGGCATTGTGTTTTTGTTAAAGGATCTGAAATCACCAAAACCAGTTTTTTTCACCAAAGAAATTGATACCTTCAAAGAGTTTTTGAAACAAGCATCCCTCACGTAACCAACAGATTTTCTTTTTTTTGAGATGTGGATTTCGTTTCCCAACCATTCACGGGGTTAAAGTTTTGGATTTGCCTCGAGCCTTGTGATCAGTTCAATTTCTGTTTCACCAGACCTCAATTGGATGTATGCTTCCAATTTTTCCATCTCGTCTTTTGTCGGAAGTTTTTTCCATTCGGAATCAAATAAATTGGTATCCTTATAATGATTTTCATTCATATCAAACTTTTTTGTTTTGGCAAAACTTGCAGATACCAAGTTTGGAAAAAATATCTTCAATTCTTTGGCGATCATCTCGGTATTCCATTTCACCATATCCATTTGGTTTTGGTAAATTTCGGAAAGGATTTCAAATTTTAATTTGTCAAGACCTGTTGTGGATAAGTCTTGGTGTAACACCAGTTCGGTTCCTTCCATCGAATAGTATTTCAATTTATTTTTTAATTCTTCTTCCTGAATGGGATCAATTTTGGAACCAAGAAGAGTGATTTCTACTTTTGGTTTAGTACCGTATACAATGTTTTTTTCTAAAACCCTCCTACCTTCAGTGACGATTTCTTTTCGAATGAACTCTTCTGCTTTCCCTTTATAAAAAGAGGAACGTACAATTTGATAGGCTGTAAATACGGAAGGGATGATGACTATAAAGGCAAAAATAGATAAATACAGTTTTACCTTGGTTTCTTTTTCTTTGTAAAGACCCCAATCCACTTTCGGGAAGTCCATATAACGCACAAAAATGAAAGTGGCAATTGCGATAAAGATGGAGTTAATTAGGTATAAATAAATCGCACCAAAAAAGTATTGTAAGTTCCCTTGGGAAAGTCCAAAACCTGCGGTGCAAAGGGGAGGCATAAGGGCTGTCGCAATGGCAACGCCTGCAATTGCTGTTCCTTTTTCTTTTCTCGTATTGGCAATGATCCCAGTTGCCCCACCAAAAAGAGCAATCAGAGCATCATAAATGGTAGGTGTTGTGCGTGCTAAGAGTTCGGATTGGGCTTCACTAATCGGTGAGAGTGAAAAATAAACAAACGATGTGATGATACTCACAATCGTTGCCACAGAAAGTGTTCGTAAAAAACGTTTGAGTTGGTCAAAGTCATTGGTTGCGGCCGCAAAACCAACCCCAACGATGGGACCCATGAGGGGAGAGATGAGCATGGCTCCAATGATGACGGCAGTGGAGTTGACATTGAGGCCAATGCTTGCGATGAAGATGGCAAAGATCAGAGTCCAAAGATTGGAACCAACCAGTTCCCCGCCTTTTTGAACCGATTCAATGGTACCTGGTTTGTCTAAATCATCGAGTAAGTGGAAACGTGGGGTTAACCATTGGAAAAAAGAGACGATAGAATTTTCTTTGGATGCCATGAAGTATTAGACATCCAAAGAATTCTAAAATGTAAATGAGATTTTAAACCCCTCCGACCATCACATGTTTTGTGATGAGGTAATCACCTACGGATTCAATCGATAGATCCTTTCCAAATCCAGATTGTTTGAATCCACCATGTGGCGTTTCTGATGCCAGCGGAAGGTGGTCATTTACCCAAACGGTGCCAAACTCTAATCGTTTTGCAACTCGCATAGCGCGTGCTACATCCTTTGTCCAAATAGAAGAGGCAAGTCCATAATTCACATCATTAGCAAGTTTTACTGCTTCTTCTTCTTTATCATAAGATTGGATGGTAAGAACGGGACCAAAAATTTCGTTTTGCACAATGTCGAAGTTTTGTTTGACATCCGTTACAACCGTTGGTTCAAAAAAATACCCTTTATCGAATCCTTTTGGAATGCCACCACCTGTTAGGATTTTAGCACCTTGTTTTTTGGCTCGGTCCATAAAACCAATCACTCGTTCTCTGTGAATTTGCGAGATGAGTGGTCCCATTTCAGTTTTGTCGTTAAAAGGATCTCCCACTTTGACTGCTTTCATGGCGTCCACCACAACATCGGTGATCTTTTTTTGTAAAGACTTTGGTACGAGGATCCTTGTTGCTGCGGTACAGTCCTGACCCGAATTACAAGTGGCACCAAACGCCGCTTTTGTGGCAAACAAGTTGATATCAACATCATCAAAAACCACAAGTGGTGCCTTCCCACCTAATTCTAAATGCACTCGTTTCAAAGAATCCGATGCAGATTTCATGATGTTTTTTCCAGTGCCCGTGGAACCCGTGAGGGATACCATTCGAACCAGTGGATGGTCTACAATGGCTTGTCCTGTGGCATTACCACCAGTGACAATATTGATCACTCCATCAGGGATACCTGCTTTTTTCGTGAGATCAGCTAACATAAGTGTGGTGATAGGAGTCCCAGGTGCTGGTTTTAGGATGATGGTGCAACCTGCAGCAAGAGCAGGTCCAAATTTCCAAACTGCCATAAGTAGAGGGTAGTTCCAAGGGGCAATTTGTCCAACAACACCAACAGGTTCTCTTCGTAAGATAGAAGTGTACCCTGGTTGGTATTCGTTGGCACGGCTTCCATGAACATCACGTGCGGCTGTTGCAAAAAACCGAATGTTATCGATTGCAAACGGAATGTCTCCCGCCAAACTTAAGTTTTTGTATGGTTTTCCCGCATTGAGAGATTCCCATTTTGCAAATTCTTTTGATTTTTCTTCGATTAGGTCTGCCAATTTCCAAATGGCTTTGGATCGTTCGCTTGGTGTGAGTCCCGACCATCTACCATCATAAAAGGCTTTGTGTGCCGCTTTGGCTGCTTTGTCCACATCGGCGGCACTAGCATCAATAACCTTTGCAATTTGTTTGCCTGTGGCTGGGTCTTCGATGCCCATCGTTTTTCCGCCGGAAGTATTTGTCCATTTCCCATCAATCCAAAGTTTATACTGTTTCATACTTGCGTTAGATTTCCTTTAATGATTTTGCTATGATGTTTAGACCTTCTTTTACAATGGATTCCTCGGCGGTGATGGGAACGAGGATTCGAATCACGTTACCATACACACCACAAGAGAGTAAAACAAGTCCATGTTCTAATGCTTTTGTTGTTAATTTTTTTGCCATGTCAGCAGAAGGTTTATGAGGGTCCCCATTTTCTACGAGTTCAAAGGCTACCATTCCACCTAACCCACGTATTTCGCCGATATGAAAGTTGGTTTTTTTGATTTCGTTCAATTCTTGGATGAGAAGTTTTCCTAAGTTTACTGATTTTTGAAGGATCCCTTCCTCTTCGATAAGGTCCATCACCGCAATTCCTGCTGCACAGGCCACTGGGTTTCCTGCATAGGTTCCTCCAAGTCCACCTGGTTCCACAGAATCCATGATGGATGTTTTTCCAATCACAGCAGATAGAGGCATTCCCGCAGCAAGTGATTTTGCTGTAGTGATGAGGTCTGGTTTCACTCCAGAGTGTTCAATCGCAAAAAGTTTTCCAGTCCTTGCAAATCCGGATTGTACTTCATCGGCAATGAGTAAAATTCCATGTTCATCACAAATGGCTCTTAGTTTTATTAAGAAACTTGGGGAAGCGATATAGAATCCACCTTCACCTTGCACGGGTTCGATGGCGATTGCTGCCACACGCGTTGGATCGATATCTGCTTTGAATAAGTTATTCAGCGCTTTTAAAGAATCTTCTTCTGTTACCCCATGGTACTCCATCGGGAAAGGGATGTGGTAGACATCACTGGAAAATGGCCCAAATCCTTTTTTATAAGGAATGACTTTCCCCGTTAAGGCAAGTGCCATCATCGTACGACCATGGAATCCACCAAGGAAACTAATGATCCCTGGCCTTCCTGTCGCTGCCCTTGCAATTTTCACTGCATTCTCAAGTGCTTCTGCCCCAGAAGAAAATAAAATGGTTTTGGCTTCCCCATCAATGGGTGCTTTGGCATTTAATTTTTCGCAGAGATCAATGTATGGTTCGTATGGCATGATTTGGAATGCAGTATGGAGCACCTTGTCCACTTGTTTGTGGATGGCAGCGACTACTTTCGGATGGCAGTGGCCTGTGTTTTGAACTCCGATCCCACCTCCAAAATCGATGAAACGTTTTCCTTCGATGTCCCAAATCTCTGCATTGGTTGCTTTTTCAGCAAACACAGGGTAGGCGGTTGTTACTCCTCTTGGAACATTTTTTAATCTTCTTTCCCATAGAGTTTTGTTGGTTTGTTTTTGGTTGCCCGTCATTTGATTCCTCCGAGGCAGAGATATTTGGTTACCGTATAATCATCGAGACCGTATTTTGAGCCCTCTCTTCCCATTCCTGAAAATTTGACTCCACCAAAAGGGACTTGTTCGGAAGAAATAATCCCTTCGTTAATGCCTACCATCCCATATTCTAGCTGTTCGGCGACTCTAAAAATACGAGCCATATCCTTCGTGTAAAAATAGGAAGCAAGTCCAAAATCGGTATCATTGGCAAGTTTAATGGCTTCCTCTTCTGTTTGGAAGGTTTGGATGCAAGATACAGGACCAAATGTTTCTTCCTTGGTTACGATCATAGATGAATTCACTGGATACAAAACTGTTGGTTCAAAGAAATTCCCACCTAATTGGTGTGTGTTGCCACCGATTAACACCTTGGCTCCTTTCCCAACAGCATCTTGGATATGGGATTTTACTTTTTCTACTGCAGCTTCGTTGATGAGAGGGCCTTGGCTGGCATTTGGTTCCATTCCATTGGCAACTACGAGTTCCTTTGTTTTTTCTGCGAGTTTTTTGGCAAAAGACTCTGCCACAGATGTGTGCACTAGGAATCGGTTCACACAGACACAAGTTTGCCCTGTGTTTCTGTATTTCGATAACATGGCACCTTTGACGGCTTCGTCTAAATCTGCATCTTCAAATACAATGAAAGGTGCATTGCCACCAAGTTCCAGTGAGAGTTTTTTAAGCGTGGGAGCTGATTTTTCCATCAAATACATCCCTGTTTTTGTAGAACCAGTGAAACTGAGCTTACGAACATCTTTACTTTCCAAAATTGCTTTCCCAATCGAAATTGGGTCACCAACTAACACATTCCATACGCCTTTGGGAAGCCCTGCACGTTCTGCAAGAACTGCCATGGCTAGCGCTGAATACGGAGTGAGTTCTGCGGGTTTAGAAACCACAGTGCAACCTGCGGCAAGTGCCGGTGCCACTTTTCTGGCAAGCATGGCTGCTGGAAAATTCCAAGGAGTGATGGTTCCTACAACTCCAACAGGTTCTTTTAAAACAAGGATCCGAGTATCGTTTCTATGGGAAGGGATGATATCTCCGTAATGGCGTTTGGCTTCTTCTCCAAACCATTCAATATAAGATGCGGCATATGCGATCTCTCCCCTAGCTTCTGTTAGTGGCTTTCCTTGTTCTTGTGTCATGATGAGGGCCAAGTCTTCTTGGTTTTCCATCATGAGTTGGAACCATTTGCGAAGGATTCCTGCTCGTTCTTTGGCAGGACGATTTTTCCAATCAGCCATTGCCGCTTTTGCTGAACGAATTGCGATCAATGTATCTTTTTCAGTGGAGTGGGGAATGTTCCCAATTGTTTCCCCGGTGGCAGGGTTTTGTACTAAAATTTCTTTTTTGTTTTCTGCAGGGCACCAAACCCCACCAATGAAATTTTCCTGGCGAAAAAGGTCTTTGTCTTTGATGTATTTCATACCAAACCTGTGCTTTCACTGAAACCTTGCCTCATAAAAATTCCTACCTTTTTTTTAAAAACACCAGAATTGGTTGCTTAATTTTAAATTTTTGGTATCTAATGCCTGACATAAGTAAAACCAGGAGCACATAGGTTTATGAAATTCGATTCATACAAACGAGTGGTGTTTTTTACAGCAGTAGCCTCAATCGCATTCGCGGTTGCCTGCGGTAAAAAAGAAACAAAGGTTTCCGAAATTGGACAAGGCGAGGGAGAAGTATCCATCGTTGCTTGGCCAGGTTACATTGAACGTGGTGAAACAGACAAAGGATATGACTGGGTCACTGAATTTGAAAAAAATACAGGTTGTAAAGTAAATGTAAAAACTGCCGCTACATCAGATGAGATGGTAGCACTTATGAACGAAGGTGGCTTTGACCTTGTCACTGCTTCAGGTGATGCTTCCCTTCGATTGGTTGCGGGTGGTAAAGTCCAAGAGATCAATACTGATCTAATCCCAAGTTGGAAAAACGTAGACTCCCGTTTGCAAAATGCTCCTTGGCATACAGTGGATGGTAAACATTACGGTGTTCCTTACCAATGGGGTCCAAACGTACTTATGTACAACACAAAAGTTTTCAAAAAAGCACCAACGAGTTGGAATGTTGTATTTGAAGAACAAGTACTCCCAGATGGAAAATCAAACAAAGGAAGAGTACAAGCGTTTGACGGACCAATTTACATTGCCGATGCTGCTTTGTATCTTAAAGTCGCAAAACCTGAGTTAGGGATCCAAGATCCATACGAACTAGATGAAAAACAATACAATGCTGTAATCGAAGTATTAAAGAAACAAAGACAACTTGTTCCAAAATACTGGCATGATGCGATGGTACAGGTTGACGACTTTAAAAAAGAAGGTTTAGTTGCTTCTTCTACTTGGCCTTTCCAAGTAAACTTACTTGTGAGCGAAAAACAACCTGTGGCTTCCATTGTTCCTGTGGAAGGAGCGACTGGTTGGGCGGATAGTACGATGTTACACAAAGATTCTAAACACGTGAACTGTGCTTACAAATGGATGGAACACTCTCTTTCTCCAAAAGTGCAAGGTGACCTAGCATCTTGGTTTGGATCAGTTCCTTCTGTTCCTGCTGCTTGTAAAGGGAATGCTTTACTTGGCGACACTGGTTGTGCTGTAAACGGATTCAACAACTTTGAAAAAATCTCTTTCTGGAGAACACCAAAAGAAGATTGTTCCGGTGGAAGAAAATGTGTGCCTTACAAAAAATGGGCAGAAGATTATATTTCCATTATTGGAAGTAAATAAAATCCTTACATCATAAGAGTTCTAAAGGAGATTGAATGGACCAAATTTACGATGTTGAATTTCAAAATGTTATAAGGAAATTCGACCAATTTATAGCGGTGGATGATGTCTCCTTTGGGATAAAAAAAGGTGAGTTCTTTTCGATGTTAGGCCCTTCCGGGTCTGGTAAAACTACCTGCCTCCGTATGGTAGCAGGTTTCCAAGATACAAGTTCAGGAAGGGTTCTTTTGGAAGGAGTTGATGTCACGGGCATTCCTCCTTACAAAAGAAATGTAAACACAGTATTCCAAGATTATGCCTTATTCCCTCATATGTCTGTTGCAGAAAACGTGGGTTATGGATTAAAAATAAAAAAACATTCGAAACATGAGATCGACAAACGTGTTTCTGAAATGCTTTCAATGGTTCGACTCCCTGATGTGGGGAACAGAAAACCATCAGAATTGTCAGGTGGGCAAAGGCAAAGGATTGCTCTTGCAAGGGCTCTTATTAACCGTCCCGGCGTTCTTCTGTTAGATGAGCCATTGGGTGCACTTGATTTAAAACTTAGGGAAGAAATGCAACTCGAACTTAAGGCCATCCAAAAAGAAGTAGGGATCACATTTATTTTTGTAACCCATGACCAAGAAGAAGCCTTATCGATGTCCGATCGTATTGCGGTGTTTAATAAAGGAAAGGTAGAACAAATTGCAACGCCAGAAGAATTGTACAACCGGCCCAAAACAGAGTTTGTCGCCAATTTTGTTGGAACTTCCAATATTTTAAGCACTGAAGAAACCAAACGCCTTACTGGTCGTGATGGCAAACTAATGGTTCGTCCAGAAAGGGTACATGTATTCGCCAATGCCAAAGAAGACAACCATTCCACAGGATATAGAACCTTCAAAGCCATTTTGAAAAGCCAAGTGTATTCAGGTGCAACTTCCAAAATGCATTTCGAAACACCAAATGGTTCTCGTATCATTGCATCCACTCAAAATTTAAAAATTTCAGAAGATCATATTGCCGTTGGATCAGAAGTTCTTGTAGGTTGGAAAGATTCCGACGTACACTTGTTATAAGGGAATCCCTATGACCAGTACCTTTGATAAGTTTTTTACCTTTTTGTTTTACAGAAAAAGTTTAGCGCTTTTTTTGCTATTGGCACCACTTCTGATTTGGCTTGGTGTGGTTTATTTAGGTTCTTTGTTTACGTTACTCATCCAAAGTTTTTTCTCCATTGACTCCTTTTCAGGGGTGATCAAACGTGAGTTTACATTCGAATCTTATTACGATTTATTCCGCCAAAGCACAAACTGGGATATCATCATCCGCACAACGACGATGGCATTTACAGTCACTGTTGTCAGTGCAATCATTGCCTTTCCCATTGCCTATTATATGGCGATGAACGCAGGCCCTAAGTTAAAGCCTATTTTGTATTTAGGTGTGATGTTACCACTTTGGTCCAGTTACCTAGTCAAAGTGTATTCTTGGAAATTGATCATGGCAAAAGAAGGAATCCTCACTTGGTGTTTGGAAAGACTCGGACTTTTGCATGTGTTGGATGTCATCCTAGCAATTCCTGTGATTGGTGGGAGTTCCTTGTCCTTTTCTTACATTGGGATGTTTCTTGTTTTCGTATACATTTGGCTTCCTTATATGATTTTACCAATTCAGGCATCATTGGAAAGGATTCCAAAATCCCTATTGGAAGCATCTTCCGATTTAGGTGGGGGGCCATCGCAAACCTTTCGTAAGGTGATATTACCTTTGGCTTTCCCTGGTGTTGTGGCAGGTTCGATTTTTACATTTTCCCTAACACTTGGTGATTATATCATTCCTACCATCATAGGAAACTCGAGTTATTTTATCGGAATGGCTGTTTACACCCACCAAGGTACAGCAGGAAACATTCCACTTGCCGCAGCATTTTCAGTAGTTCCCATCATCATCATGATGGTATATCTGTCGATTGCGAAACGATTAGGAGCTTTCGATGCACTCTAAATGGAACTTAGGATCAATTGGATTAAAAACGGCGACATTACTCGGATTTTTATTCATCCACATTCCCATCCTGATCATCATCATGTATGCGTTTTCGACTGACGAAAAAACGTTCCAATTCCCACTACCAGGTTTTACAACCAAATGGTTTGGTGTGGCTTTGGAAAGGAATGATATTTGGGAAGCAATCATATTGTCTTCACAGGTTGCATTGGTATCGACCTTCATCGCTATTTTTCTTGGGACACTTGCCTGTCTTGCTGTATACAGAAGTCAATTTTTTGGAAAAGAAATCATTTCCTTTCTCGTCATTTTACCGATTGCCCTTCCAGGGATTGTGACAGGGATTTCACTTCGCTCGGCCATGTCATTATTCGGAATTCCTTTTAGCACATGGACCATCGTAATTGCACACGCTACTTTTTGTATTGTAACCGTTTACAATAACGTCCTTGCTAGGTTACGAAGGAGTTCCCATTCCATGGTGGAAGCTTCTATGGATTTGGGAGCCAATCCTTGGCAAACATTTCGTTTTGTCATTTTGCCAAATATCGCCACAGCATTGTTAGCTGGTGGAATGTTGTCTTTTGCTTTGTCGTTCGATGAAGTGATTGTCACAACATTTACGGCGGGCCAACAATCTACGGTTCCAATTTGGATGTTAACAGAGTTCATTCGACCAAGACAAAGGCCTGTGACAAATGTGGTTGCAGTATTTGTGATCCTTGTGACAACCATACCCATCCTTGTGGCATATTACCTCACAAAAGAAGACGATGGTCGAAAGAAATAAAGGACTACTTAAATCGAACCCTTAACTTCACTTGGAACAAAAAGTTGATTTGTTTTCATTTACCAGCACAGAAGGAGAACCGCAATAGGATTCGTTTGATAATTATCAAAGGAAATTCACTTTCCCATCTGTTTCGGATATGGTAGAATCGATACATGGAAAAATTGATTCAAAAACTCATCATCCCTATTGATGGTTCCCCCAGTTCTGCCAAAGCTTTAGAATTTGGGCTCGCAATTGCCAAAGCCAGTAATGCCGTTTGTTACGTTGTAGAAGTCATCGAAGATTTTGGACCTTTACCAGGTTACTATGATGCAGCGCCACCTGGAAAAGACCGAGTGAAATGGATCTCTGAGCAAAGATTCGAAAAAATCCACCCTATCTTAGATGAGACATCTGTGAAGTGGAACCGAGTTGTATTGGAAGGTTATCCTGCTGAAGAAATATGCAAATTGGCCGAAAAAGAAAAAGCAGATTTGATTGTGATTGGTAGCCGCGGCCACGGAATCTTAGGCCGATTCATCATGGGAAGTGTCTCCGATCGTGTTGTGCATTATGCACCATGCTCAGTAACGGTTGTTAGGTGAAATTGGCTTAATTTTGTCAAATCGATGTTAAATTACTTGCACTGAAATGTATCCCATTGGAATCTACGGACTAATCCTAGAGTAGATTCCTGGTTGATACAAAATGAAGGTTTCCGAAAAAGAAGAGATCCCCGAAAGTTTACCTCTCGATAAACGATTCACAAGAACATATTTTCAAGACGATAGTTTTGTTGCCAATATCAGAAGGGCATTGCCTAGAATGATTGAGGCTGATGTTTTTAATCATTCTGTATTATCGAACCTAAATCAAAAAGACAAAGACTTTCTCCTCCAATACTACCGAGAGAGAAACGACACGACTGGAAATTATTTCCAACTTAAAACCATACCATATCGAATACGCAAAGAATCTGCGGAACGAATTTTAAGTGAAGCCAATATTGGTATTGCTGGTAGAGAATTTTTAAGTCAGTTCTATCATTATGATGAAGAGATCGAACAATTTGTTTTAAAGGATGCAGTGACAGAGGCAGACGAAATCCGCATATTGCAAATGATCAAACGTAGAGATTATTATATTGGCAATGTGGAAAAATCTATGATCTCAGCAATCTTTGAACGTTTTCCTGAGATACCAAAAAAGGATACATTTTTTGCCAATTTGTACATCCCTCCGAATCATAAGTATTATTCACCTCCCAACTTAAAACATATTTCTGGAATGCAAATTGTGGAAGCTTCCAGACAATTTGGAATCGCATGCAATCATATGTATGGGAAAGTTCCATTTGAAGATGTTACTTTTTTATTATTATACCTAAACTCTGAGTTTTTGCAGTACGCAAAAATGAATATGCCAATTAAACTCCGAGCAAAAGCGAAAGAAGTGAAATTCAGCAAAGCAGGGTATTGGAACTACTCAAAATTAGAAATCACTGCATACCAAGAAAACCAAGAAATCACTCGGATCGAAATGGCAGCAAGTATCCTCCCTCTCAAAGTGTACAAACGCCTCAAGAGTACTCAGGAAGAAATTTATGAAATTGATCCCAGATTTCGAATTTTGGATCGGTTTAAGAATAATATCTCCATACGTGAAAATGGCCGGAACATCGTTTCAACCATAGAAAATATATCCAATTCTGGGTTTATGGTGCGCTGCTCAGGGGCTCATCCGGGCAGTATTTTTGCAGCGCAACGTTTAGAATTTTTTATGCATTTTGATATTGTTGGTTTCGTACATGGAACTTGTACTTTATTATGGATAAAAGAAGACGATAATAATGAGGATACCTTCTTCGCCGGATTCCGATTTGATGAAATTTCGGATTTGGACAAAGCAAATGTGAAGGAAGCCATCAATCGTTATGGTCGATTGATAGAAGATAGGGAAATCCAATGAAAGAGAATAAAGTAGCAATAGTCACTGGAGGAACATCGGGATTAGGGCGATCTATCGTTTTGGAATTTGCTAACGCAGGTTATGTGGTAGGGTTTTGTGGACGCCGTAAACAAGAGGGAGAAGATACACTTTCCCTTCTTCAAAAACAAGGTGGTAAGGGACTCTTTATTAAATGTGATGTCACACAATCGGAAGCGGTTCGTAATTTTGTTGAAGCAGTTGTGGGAGAGTATGGAAAAATAGATGTCGCTGTAAACAATGCAGGCATCTCAGGTGTTCTAAAAACCACAGCAGAATATCCATTAGATATTTTTGATTCTGTAATGGATGTAAATTTAAAAGGAACTTTTCTTTCGATGCAATTTGAATTAAAACAATTTTTAAAACAAGGGAATGGTGGTGCTATCATCAACGTTTCTTCTGCTTTAGGACTTCGAGGAAAAGAAAAAGCAGGTCCTTACTCCATGACAAAACATGGGATCATAGGGCTTACGAAATCAGCTGCATTGGAATATGGATCAAATGGAATTCGAGTGATTGCACTTTGCCCGGGTGGAATTCAAACAGATATGGATGATGTTTTTTATGCAAATGTTCCAAATCCTGAAGAAGTAAAAAAGGAAAGAATGAAATCGTATGCACTGGGAAGGATGGCAACTCCTGAAGAAGTCGCAAAAACATGTGTTTGGTTATGCGGTGAAGGTGCTGCTTTTATTACAGGTGCAGTGATTCCTGTTGACGGCGGGAAAACGGCTAAATAAGGATTTCATTTGTTTAAGATCGGAAAATATAACGTCACAAAAGAACTTCATTTAGGTAAAAGAAGTTCTGTATACATCGGATCTGATGAAAAAGAAAATCCGATTGTGGTGAAATTATTAAACCGGGATTATCCAGACAACCATGAGATCACAAGATTTAAGAACGAATACGAAATATTAAAATCTTTAGATTCCACTTATACTTTAAAACCGATAAGTTTTGAATCATATCAAAATACAGTAGCTATTGTTTTTCCTTATGTAAATTATACCGATCTCGCCAAACTCCAATTGAGTGGTAAGTATGGGAGTTTGCAGAGTTTTTTAAGTATCTCGATCGAAATTTGTAAAGCGCTTGTTGACATCCATAAAGCCAAAATCGTTCACAACGATATCAAAGCACAAAATGTGATTTACCAACCAGAATCTGGCAAAATCAAAATTATTGATTTTGGGTCGGCGACCCTTCTTACACATAGAAGTTTTTATCTACCATTAAACCAAAATTTAACCGGTACACTCGCGCACATTTCACCTGAACAAACAGGTCGTATGAACCGAACTGTGGATTACCGAACCGACTTTTATTCGTTAGGTGTTACGTTATACCAACTCATCACCGGTGAATTACCATTTTTGTATACCGATAGTTTGGAGATGGTACATGCACATTTAGCTCGGACTCCTTTGCCTCCAAAAGAAAGGAGTATGGCTCCTAAAATCATATCTGACTTGATTATGAAACTTTTGGAAAAAAATCCAGAAGATCGTTACCAAACTGCATCAGGATTATTATCCGACCTTATTACAATTCAATCTATATTTTTGGAAAGTGGAAAAGAGGAATTGGACACGTTCCAGATGGAACTTGCAAAAAATGATAAATCATCACGTTTCCAGATTCCAAAAAAATTATATGGAAGGGAGTCTCAGTTACAAACTTTCCAAGAAAAGTTTTTAAATTCAACTGAAGGAAAAATTGAAACGTTTTTAATTTCAGGTCGATCTGGAATTGGAAAGTCTGCTCTTATCAATGAAATTCAAAAACCTGTCACTATCGAAAGAGCCTATTTTACTTCAGGGAAATATGATTTATACAAAAAGTCAATTCCTTACCGTGCTATCAACTTGGCATTACAAAGTTTGGTAAAACAACTATTAGCTGAAAATGAAACTGCTGTTACAAATTGGAAAAAAACTTTAATCGAAACACTTGGCGCAAATGCAAAGTTAATTGTGGATGTTGTCCCAGAATTGTCTCAACTTTTAGGTGAGGTGACACAACCTCCTGAACTGGATACCCAAGAAACAGAAAATCGATTTCATATCGTGTTTAGAAAGTTTTTGCGTACGATTTGTACGAAGGAACATCCGGTTGTTATGTTTTTGGATGATTTGCAATGGGCTGATTCCTCAAGCATCCTACTTTTGAAGGAAGTGATCACGGACCCAGAAATATCATATTTTTTTATTATTTTATCTTACCGGGATAATGAAGTTTATCCAACAGATCCATTTTTTCGACTTTTGGAAGAGCTAAGAGAATCAAAAACCGCAATCACTGAAATTAAATTAGAACCTCTCAGTGAAAAAGATATCTCAGTATTAGTTTCCGAAACTTTGTCATTGCCTGAAACCGAAATTGCAAACATCGCCGAAATCATTTGGAAAAAAACAAAAGGAAATCCTTTTCATGTGAACGAGATGTTTAAAAATCTCTATGAAAGGTCCTATATTCGTTTTTCTGAAAATCGATGGGTTTGGGATAAAGAAAAAATCAATACCGTCAACATTTCAGAAAATGTGATCGATTTGATTGTTGATAAAATCAACTCATTACCTGCCAATCTGATTGAGACTTTAAAATTAACCGCTTGTATCGGGAACTGGTTTCGGCATGATATTTATGCAACGATTGCAGAACGACCGTTTCACTTGGCTTCGCTCGATTTAGTAGCATTGGCGAACGAAGAATTTTTGATTCTTGGATTGGAAGATGCAAATTTCACTCATGATAAAATACGTGAGGCAATTTATAAAATCATTTCTCCTGAAGAAAAATCCAAATTACATTACAAAATTGGAAAAACATACTTATCTATTCTTTATAAATACAAACTTGAAGACCATCTGTTTACGATTGTTAACCAACTCAATTTGGGAGCTTCCGAAATCAAAGTTGACCAAGAGTTGGTTCAACTCAGAACATTAAATGAAAAAGCAGGTTTTAAAGCATTAAACTCATCTGCTTATGATGCGGCTTTTAGTTTTTTTGAACGTATGGTTCGACAAATGGATGATTCTGAGTGGAATACTCAGTATGAAAATACATTACGCCTCCATTTGGCACATGCAAGATCTGCTTATTTATCTAAAAATTTCGAAACTGCTGAAACAAGTTTTAACTACATTTTAAAACATGTTAGAACTGATTTAGATAAAATTTTGGTGTATGAGTTACAATCTTCGATGCTTGTCACTCAAAATAAAATGAAAGAGGTCCTTGTTACACTAAAGCAAGCCTTGCGACTTTTAGGTGTTAGGTTACCAAAAAATGCAACTACCCTTTCTCCTTTACGAGAAATCTTTAAATTTAAGTTAAAGATAGGGCGCAGATCAATTGAGGAATTGGAACATTTACCGATTGCAACTGACCTTAAGTATTTGGCTATCATGCGATTATTGAACGCATGTATTGCACCATCTTTTTTAGCAGAACCAAATTTGTTCCCTGTGATTGTTTTAAAAATGGTAAATTACAGTTTGGTTCATGGATTATGTGAGCATAGTGCCTTTGGATTTTGTGCCATGGGAATTATCCAAGGTTCCGGTTTAGGGAATTATGAATTAGGATTAAATTTTGGTTCGTTAGGTGTTAAGTTAATTGATGTATTAAATGCAACAACATTCAAATGTAGAACTCTATTTATGTATGCTTGTATGATCTCTCCTTGGAAAAAACACGCAAAGGAAGGTAAAGCGATATTTTGGGATAGTTTTCTTGCAGGAATGGAAACGGGTGATTTACAATATGCTTCCTATTCTTTAAATAATATACATTTCCAAGGATTGTTGTATCGGGAAAATTTAGACGATTTGTATAAAAGCCAACTTCGTTATGATTCTTCTCTTTTGAGTCTTCGACAACACCACGCATACCAAGTTCATCGATTGAATATGCAAATGGTAGAAAATATGCGGAGTGAATCTGCAAATCCATTGAGTTTAGATGGTAGGTATTTTTCGGAATCTGAGATAGTAAAAGAATGGCAAGTCACGGGTAATGCCAATGCATTATTCGATTATTATTTGTGTACACTCCGGTTACAATACTTTTTAGGAGATATTGAAAAGGCATTTGAAGCTTCCATCAAACTAGATTCCTTGGAAGGTGCTATGTTTGGGATGATGTTTGTACCCGAACATGTTTTTTTTGGAGCCTTGGTTGTGTATGAATTATTGAACAATCAAATACAACCGAATTCATATTCAAAAAAACGATTAGAAAAAAGATTAAAAACATTTTCAAATCGTTTGAAAGTATGGGCTAAAAGTTCGCCAGATAATTTTGGACACAAATTTGAAATCATTTCCGCAATCCAACTTTACTTAAACAACAGCAAGTCAGAAGCCGTTGTCACGTGTAAGGCGGCCATCACATCTGCTAGAGAGTCTGGTTATATATTGGAAGAGGCGATTGCAAATGAAATTTTGGTACGGATGTGGAAAGAAACTGGATTCGATCAGTATAGCAATTTACACCTTGTAGAAGCACACTACCGATATGGAAAGTATGGTTTTATTGCTAAAGTCAAACAATTAGAAGCCAATCATATCTCTCTCAAAAAATACATTGGTCGGAATTTTAGAACGGATTCCACAGATAACCTATCTCTGTTTAGTACTACAAAAGACATTTTTGGTGACGTAGGATCAACTCTTGACATCAATACTGTCATCAAGGCATCACAAACCATATCCGGAGAAATCCAACTCAATCGATTATTAGAAAAAATGATGAAAATCATTTTAGAGAATGCAGGAGCAGAACGAGGATATTTCATTCTCAATTTGGAATCCAAATGGCAGGTGATCGCGGAATCAAATTTAGAAACAGAAACAGTTTCTGTTTATTCGGAATCACCGTTTGAATTGGATTTTACGCAACCAATTGCATCCATTAACCAAGGGAAGATTCCTTCGCAAATCATTAGTTATGTGGTAAGAACTGGAGTTGTAGTGATTTGTGGAGATGCAGCAAAAGAAGGTGAGTTTAAAAACGATCCTTATGTGAAATCTTTTTGTCCTAAGTCATTATTATGTTACCCTATTTTTAGTCATGGAACAGTTGTCGGAATTGTTTATTTGGAAAACAATTTGACTACCGATGCATTTACACCAGGTAGAGTCGAAATTCTCAAAATATTATCATCCCAAATTGCTGTTTCCATCGAAAACTCTTTATTGTATAGTAATTTGGAACAAAAAGTTGATGAACGAACCAAAGAGTTGAATTCAGCTCTTGCGGAAGTGAAAGGGCTAAAAGAACAACAGGATGGTGATTATTTTTTAGCATCATTACTCATAGAGCCACTCACACAAAATCATGCAATCTCATCCAACATGAATATCCAGTTCCTTACAGAACAAAAAAAGAAATTCACATATAAACATTGGAACTCCGAAATTGGTGGAGATTTATGTGTATCATCTTCCATTCAGTTACAAAATAAAAAATACATTGTAGTGTTGAATGGTGATGCCATGGGTAAATCCATGCAAGGAGCAAGTGGAGCGCTTGTGATTGGTTCCGTTTTTGAGGCCATCATCAAACGGAATGGACAATCAGAAGAGGTGAGAGATATCACACCAGAAAAATGGGTGAGTAATGCTTATTCTGAATTGCATAATACATTGGTTACATTTGATGGTTCGATGTTGATATCGATGTTCCTTTGTTTGATCGATGATGAAACTGGATTTTTTTATTTTTTAAACGCTGAACATCCAAGGCCTGTCATCTATCGAGATGGAAAAACATTTTTTCTTCCACATAACTACGTTTGTGCGAAGTTAGGGTTACTTGCTTCCAAAAAAAATTTACAAATTAATACCTTCCAAATGGAAAAAGGTGATGTCCTTTTAATAGGATCTGACGGGCGAGATGATATTTTGATTGGATCCGAAGAAGAAATGGAAGTGAATGAAGATGATGAATTGTTTTTAAAAACATCATTAGAAGGAATGGGTGATTTAAATTTAATTCGAGATGCAATCAAAAAACATGGAGATCTCATCGATGATCTTTCCCTGATCCGAGTGGAATATACAGGAATTGGGTCTGAGATCATCATCCCCAAATCCCATCCAAAACACATTGTATATTTAAGAGCACTAACTTTATACAAACAAAAACAATGGGTTGAAGTTGAAAAAATGATTTCGTCACATTTTTCGGACATCACTTCTGCACCATTGTCCTTTCAAAAAATCTATTTGTATACGGAACATCGTGTCAAAGCTTTCCCACTTCAGTTTGCAGTTTCTTATGTACAAAAAAATCCTTCGGATAGTTTGACACTATTTTATATCGCAGAGGCCTTGTTTGCGAATGGTGACTACAGTGCCGCTTTTGACTATTCAGAACGAGTTAAACTACGGAGACCTTACCACAAGGAAAACAACCGATTATTTGCTCGACTCACAGAACTTCGGCGTAAATAAATTCAGATATGATATCAGTCGGGAACGACATCGTCGAAAATGAACGAATTCGAGATTTATTACAAAAACATGGCGACAGGTTTTTGAAACGAGTTTTCACGGATGACGAAGTGGAATATTGCCATAAACACAAAGACCCCGTTCCATTTTTAGCGGGTCGATTTGCCTGCAAAGAAGCTGTCATCAAGGCTCTGAATTTGGAACCTGGGGAAGTTGCTGATATGCGCGAGATTGAACTTGCTGGCACCAATTTCGGGAAAAAAACGCTAGTCATCCATGGGAAAACTGAGAAGTTTTTCCGAGAGAAAGGATTTAAAGGTAGTTCAGTGTCCATAAGCCATGCGGACCACTATTCTACTGCTGTGGTCGTATTCTATAAGGAGCTCCAATGATCGTTAGTGATAAAATGAAGTCAGTTTTGGTCCATTACAACCAAGGCCTTACATTGTACAAATCGCGTAAATTTGCAGAAGCAAAAGAAGAATTCAAAAAAGCATTGGCAATCCATCCAGAAGACGGCCCGTCCAAACTTTATATTGAACGTTGTGATGATTACATCGCAGATCCCCCTCCAGAAGACTGGGACGGGGTATACAACATGAAAACTAAATAGGGACTATGTCAAAAAAAGAAATGCAACCAACTATCACAGAACATGGTGTAATCGCCACCATCCTTGGAAAAGAAACTGCCTTTAGTGGAACCTTAGCGTTTAAAAAACCACTTCAAATCTCAGGAGATTTCACTGGTGAAATTATATCAGATGGATATTTGGTAATCAGTGAAGGCGCTAGAGTCAAAGCAAACATCAAAGCAGGAACCGTTGTTGTTGGTGGAACGATCATTGGTAATGTAACGGCAACTCAAAGATTAGAAATGTTATCCACTGGCAAGGTCCAAGGCAACATTCGAACTGCAAAATTACAAATCGCTGATGGTGTTATTTTCGATGGTAACTGCGAAATGTTAAGCAGCGACGAGACTTAGTTTGTGGCAATTCCATCCATATAGCGTACTTTTACTTCTAGCATTTAGCTTCAATCTTGGATTGGGGCTATTTGTCATCAAATCCTTCCGACTCAACTTAGTTAAATATTTATTGATTTTAGTTTTTGGATCCATGGTTTGGACCGGATTCTATGCAATTGATTTCATTTATATAAGCACAAGCCTACATAGAACATTCATTAGTATTTTATATATGGGTGTTGCGATTGCGAATATGGGGATGGTCCTTGTATCCATTGAGTTTACAAACAATAGGCATTTGTTAACCAAACGATTTTGGGTATTGTTATCAGTCCAACCACTTTTAACTTTGGCTGTTTGTGTTTTGGATCCGATTTTCAAAACATTAACATTAGATACTTACCTAATCAATATCAACGGTAGAATTCAATGGATCCAAGAAACGAATGTTGGTGGTTTCATTGTATCCTATTTCATTTCGTTTTTTTGGTCAATCTTTGTCGCGATTTTGTTATTACGTGGAATTATCAAATCAAATCAGACAGAGAGAAATCGGTATTTATTGATATTAATTTCTTATCTCTTCATATGGGTTACAGCCATTTTGCACAAAATAGGAATTAGGCCACTGCCTGGACTTAATGTAACTTCCGTTATGAGCACAATCCAAGTGATACTTATTTTCTTTGCGATTGGATATTACCGGATGTTCGATTTGGTTCCTCTCGTGAGAGGTGAAATTGTAGACGAATTGGATGAAGCGGTAGTAATTTTAGATTTTAATCATAGGGTTGTGGATTGGAATAGTACCGCAGAAAATTTATTTTCGATTAAAACCAAAAATGTTGCCTTGTTGCCTCATCAAATTTTTTTCCAAAATACTCCCGAGTTGATTTCCAAATTGGATCTTTTGTCTGAAAAACGGACCATTACAAAATGGATTTGGGAAAAAAATCAAAAATACTGGGAAGTTACCGCAAAACAAGTACGAGATGCCAATCGTAAAAAAATTGGGATGGTTTTAGTATTTCGAGACATTACAGAACAACGTAATTTAGAAAAACAAATGGCAAATGTGAATCGTGAACTTCTTTTGGCCAATGCAACAAAAGATCGTTTTTTATCCATTATTTCCCACGATTTACGTGGTCCCCTCGCTGGGATCAAAATGTTACTCAAAGTTTTAAATGAAGATATGAAAAAAAAAGAGGATGCATTGGCTGGAATGACCCAATCACTTGTTGATGCAACGGAATCTGTTTTTTCATTATTAGAAAACTTACTGGAATGGTCTAAACTACAAAGAGGCCAAGAAGAGTTTCGTCCCAATTACTACCGGTTAGATGCTATTGTATTGGAATGTATTGAATTGTTTGCCTTAAATGCAAAAAACAAAGGGATTCAATTTGAATTAAATATTCCGAATCATGCTATGGTGTACTGTGATGACAGGATGATCATTACTGTCATGAGAAATTTAATTTCCAATGCCCTTAAATTTAGCCACCAAAATAGCAAAATTGAAATCCAAGCCATTGATACTGGGTTACACTGGTTAGTTTCTGTAAAAGATTTTGGTGTTGGGATGTCTAAATCTACAATGAATAAATTATTTAAAGCCGGGGAAGTGATTAAATCGGTTGGAACGCAAGGAGAAACCGGGAACGGGATTGGATTGTTATTGTGTTCCGAGTTTGTATCAGTGAATGGAGGAACGTTAACAGGTGATAGTGATGGTGTAAACGGTTCTTTATTTCAATTTAGTCTGCCAAAAAAACAAAAAGAGGAAGTATTTGTATGAGCCAAGTCATTTTAGTAACTGGAGCTACTGATGGAATCGGAAGAGTCTGTGCCCATTCTTTTGCAAAATCCAAACATGAATTGATATTAGTAGGAAGGAACAAAGATAAACTTTCAGCTTTGGCTTATAGTTTGCAAGTTCATGGAATAACCGTACATTCCTATGTTACGGATCTTTCCCTTGTCAAAGATACGTTTGCTTTAGCAGAAATCATTCGCAACAACCATCCAAAAATTGATGTTCTATTGAATAATGCTGGTGCCTACTTTGATAAACGAACTGTCACAAACGAAGGATTAGAATCAACATTTGCTTTAAACCATTTAAATTATTTTATTTTGTCACTCGGTTTATTGCCTTCGTTAAAGGCAGCAGAGCAAGGTCGTATTATCAATGTTGCTTCAAGAGCGCACGAAGGTGTGGAATTGGACTTCAAAGACCTTTTAGCGGAAAATCAATACTCTGGTTGGAAACAATACCAAAGATCTAAATTGATGAATATTTATTTTAGTTATGAACTAGCAGAGAGATTGAACCAAACAAAGATTACAGTAAATTGTTTACACCCTGGTTTTGTGAAAACAAAGTTTGGCCAAAACAATGAAGGTTTAGCCAAAATTCTTTTAACCATTGCACAGAACATTTTTGCAATTTCAGAAGACAAGGGTGCTGAAACTTCGATTTTCCTTGCAACAGATCCAAGTCTTTCTTCTACCTCAGGAAAGTATTTTGTAAAAAAGAAAGAATCAAAAAGTTCTCCCGTTTCTTATGATAAAACGGCAAGAAGGAATTTATGGACATATACGGAAGACCTTCTTAAACATAAGTTTTCTTTAAAATTTCCAGGTGCTTAATATGGGCTATATCCATCAAAAAAACCCTTCAATCATTCCTGTTCCAGGAAACAAAACAATAGAAGAACATTTACTAGAGGCGT
>NZ_AOGX02000017.1 GCF_000332475.2 Leptospira yanagawae serovar Saopaulo str. Sao Paulo = ATCC 700523 | reverse complement strand
AGCGGGAAAATTTCACCCAAAAAACCTCACTGCGATAAGTGCGATTTTATAGCAGAAGATGATTTGGTCATTTGGGGATAAAGCCACTACGCATAACAGCGACTTACCGCTACGCTTCGGCACAAGGCCTCGCTCGGCCTACGGCAAATTCCCCTTCTGGCATTCGCCTTGCTTAAGCAAGCTGCATGCCAGTCCCTACCGTCCCGTCACCGGGACTCAGGGTCGGGGAACTTCGGTAAGTCTATTCGTTATACGCAATAGGCGTAAAGTGACTAAGAGATACTTCTCAAGTAATCACTAGAGGCGTCTATTTTTAAAGTTTACCTTTGCATTAGAAAACTTCTATCGCAGTTCCGTTGAGTAATTATAATCCCTTAATCAAAATTTTCACCTTAAGAAATAAGAATTAAGAGAAAAGATGAACTGAAGAAAGAAATGAAGAGTTCTTGGTTTTATCTTAAATAAGAATTTATTTTTGGACGGCGACTCTATTTTTACATAATGTAATTACGATTCTGTTTTATAATTTATAAAAGATTCGAAAACATAGACTTTAGGAAAAAAAAAGAAAGAATACGAAATTTGGCTAAATTTTTTTTAATTACTTTATTCTTTCACATTGGATACTGCGTATAACAGCCGCTAACCACATCGCTTCGGGACAAGCCCTCGCTCGGCCTACGGCACATAGGCTTTCTGGCACTCCCCTTGCCTGCGCAAGTGTCGTTCCAGTCCCTAACGTCCCGACCGGGACTCAGGGTCAGCCTACGTCGGTTAGCCTATTCGTTATGCGCCATACCTTAACTGGCTTTATAAAAAGTAAAACTTAATCAATGAACGAAGAAACAAAATCATCCATCTTATTCTATTTTTTTATATTTTGGACATTTTGCTTTCTAAATGGTTTTTTCAATCCTTATCTTTCAAAGAATCTTTTCTTTTTCTCTATAATGGAAATTGTCTTCTGGATACTTCTTCCTATATTCACTGTCACATACTTTATTTTTTATTTAAAAGTTTTTTCATTCTCCGACTTGGGCTTTCATTCCAAATTATTTAAAAAGGAAAGTTATTATTTTGTAATTATTTTCTCTCTAATTTTTAGCTTTTTTGTACAAAAATTTTACTTTATTACTCACTCAATACTTTCTAAATTTTTTACGACTAATTATTTCCATAATTTTGAATTCCAATCTACAATTCCAAATAATTTTGAAACTGGCATTTTATTAACAATATATTATTCCTTTACTGCTGGAATCGTTGAAGAAATTTACTATCGTGGAATTTTAGCTCAACTTTTTCAAATAGACAATAAATTTAATATTAATTACATTCTAATTTCATCGATTCTCTTCTCCGTGAATCACTGGGAAGGCGGAATTATAAACATAATCGATACTTTTTTATACGGATTACTTTTTTCTATTTTCTATAACAAAATTAAAAACATATGGCCACTAATTATAGCCCACATAATTACAGCTATAATTGCATTTTATCCAAATGCATAAACAATATCAAAGGTACGGCGCATAACAGCGACTTACCGCTACGCTTCGGGACTTCGCCCTCGCTCGGCCTACGGCAAATTGTCCTTCTGGCATTCGCCTTGCGTTCGCAAGCTACATGCCAGTCCCTAACGTCCCGTTCCGGGACTCAGGGTCGGACAACTTCGGTAAGTCTATTCGTTATACGATATTCCCTAAACATCTACTTTTAAAATGACATTAGAGTAATGAAGAAAAGCCAGAATAAGTGATAAATTCCATTTAATTCCGCTCTAACAAAACTTGACTTTTTTTAAGGATCACTGTTAGAATATCACTATGGATTATAAATCTAGACTTTCCTCCTCACCTGACGTTTTACTCGGTAAACCGGTTATTAAAAATACAAGGATAGCAGTCGATCTAATTCTCGAAAGATTAGGCGATGGAATGTCTATCGAGGAAATCCTCGAAGCTTCACCAGGAATCGAAAAAGACGATATCCTTGCTTGTATCTCCTATTCAAGCCATGTAATAAGCAGAGAAAGCTTGCTTGCAAGTTAATATACTCGCTGACGAAAACGTCGACTATCGACTTATAAAACTTCTTAGAAATGAAGGGCATAGAGTTCTATCTGTTTTTGAAGAGAGTAAAGGTATTACAGATTTACAAGTCATTGAGCTGGCAAAGAAAAATGATGCAATCATTCTTACCTTAGACAAAGATTTTGGTGAATGGGTTTTTGCTCACAAGGAATATTCAAACGGTATCATCTTTCTACGATATCACCCAAAAGATTTTAAGGAAATTTTCAACTCTTTGAATATTCTCCTTAATAGAAATAGTATAGAATTAAACGGGAAATTTGTTGTATTATCAATAAACAAAATTCGCATAAGAGATATTCACTTATAATCAATAAATCGGGAACATCGTATAACAGCGACTTACCGCTACGCTTCGGCACGAGGCCTCGCTCGGCCTCCGGCAAATTCCCCTTCTGGCATTCGCCTTGCTTCCGCAAGCTACATGCCAGTCCCTAACGTCCCGTTGGGACTCAGGGTCGGGGAACTTCGGTAAGTCTATTCGTTATACGCAATATCCAAAAAGTGATTAAGAGACTATTAGTAAGTATTCACGCTAATATTTTTGAATTAACGCATTTTTATTTATGAGATTCGTTCTATCGCAGCTCCGTTGATTAAGTAGAAAATTTTAATGAAAATTTTCACTTTAAGAAATAAGAATTAAGAAAAAAGATGAACTAAAGAAAGAAATGAAGAGTTCTTGGTTTTATCTTAAATAAAAAATTAACTTTGGACGGCGAATCTATTTTTACATAATGTGATTAGGATTCTTTTTTCTAATTCTAAAAAGATTTGAAAAAATTAACTTTAAGAAATAAAAATGGAAGAAAAGAAATGCTGATTAAATTGTTTTCTAATCACTTTATTCTCTCACATTGGATACTGCGTATAACAGCGGCTAACCACTTCGCTTCGGGACAAGCCCTCGCTCGGCCTACGGCACATAGGCTTTCTGGCACTCGTTTGCTTATGCAAACTACGCGCCAGTCCCTAACGTCCCGCTTCCGGGACTCAGGGTCAGCCTACGTCGGTTAGCCTATTCGTTATACGCAATATCCAAAAAGTGATTAAGAGATACTTCTCAAGTTATCGCGTTTATGTTCTATTTTTAAAGTTTACCTTTGCATTAG
>NZ_AOGX02000018.1 GCF_000332475.2 Leptospira yanagawae serovar Saopaulo str. Sao Paulo = ATCC 700523 | reverse complement strand
AAAGGAAAACCAACACAAAATGCATTTATAGAAAGTTTCAATGGTAAACTTAGAGATGAGTGTTTGAATCTACACTACTTTAAAAATCAAAGAGAGTTAACCGATGCTTTGCGAATTTTCCAAAAGGAATACAACGACGAGCGTCTTCACTCTTCATTGAATTACTTGACTCCTTCAGAGTTTAAGCGATCTTATGGTTGAAATGTTTAGAGAAAACTAACTTATCCATTGGTACTGAAAATGGGGGCAGGTCACTGTTTGCAAAATTAATTCAGGAACTTTATCTCTTACTAATTTTTTGGATGACTTGCGAAAATCTTGATCATCTAAATTTCTTTTTCCTCTATTGCATACGTAACATAAAGCCTGCAAATTCCTTTTATCATTTACATTCATTTTTATTCCATCTTTGATAATATTCCCGTTTTTATCAGCTCTACTCTTCGGTACTATATGATCAATGTCTATATTTGAAATACTCGAATCAATTCCGCAGAGAGCACATTTTTGATTAGATTCAGATAGAACTTCATATCTGATTGATTGAGATTGTTTTAATTCTTTCTTCTTGTTACTTAACCATTCCTTTATTTTGCTTTTACATTTTGAACGAATGATATTAATAAGTAATGAATCATTTAAATGTGTGTTAAGAGTAAATTCCTGCTTCTTTTTGTCATAATTTATAATTTTATGTTTTGAAAGAGTTTTATAAGGCCAGTTCATTAATACTTTGCTATAGTATTCTATTAGCGAGCTATCGCTTATTGATAACAAAATTGCTAAATCCCTTTTGGTAGCCTTTCCATTATTTTCCAATAGATGTTCAATAATCAATGGTTGATAGATTTCTGACATAGACATCTTATTTTCTATCCATTCTAAAAGGTTTTTAAGCGTCATATAGTATTATTCACCTAGTGTTTTTTTTACGGATTTAACAATATTGCGGCTAACGAATAGACTTACCGAAGTTCCCCGACCCTGAGTCCCGGAACGGGACGTTAGGGACTGGCATGTAGCTTGCGTAAGCAAGGCGAATGCCAGAAGGGGAATTTGGCGCAGCCCGAGCGAGGCCTTGTGCCGAAGCGTAGCGGTAAGTCGCTGTTATGCGAAGCTACTATTTTAAACAAAATAATTTGTTAAGTTTAATAGGATTCGAAGGCATTGCATGAATGTTTTTTAAACTTTGCTTTTCCAAAATATATTGATTCTTCCGAAGAACATAATCCGAAATCCCAAAACTCATAAGGACCATTAATTGCTCTAAAATAAATACAATTATCACAATTATTTGTCTTAACGGTAGAATCTGATTTTTCAATTTTTAAAGAAAAAGTTTTTGCTATTTCTTGTATTTTTTCATTATTTTCAACGATTTCATTTTTATTAAGGTAATCTAAGTCGGTCCATGAAACCCAATCACCATTTATGAAAAGTGAGAATCCGATTCCATTTCGATTTGAAATATTATAAAGGCAATGATCCTTTTCAATTCCGTTTAAATTTCTAAAATCTATTTTAGTTTGGTTTTCCAAAAAAAGAGTTAAATCTTTCAAATGGTTAATCTGAACATCTAAAATTTTCGAATAAAGTGTTGAAGGAAATATTTCAGAATCTGATTTATCTTGGTTATAAGATCCAGATAAAACAACTTCTTTATTAATAATTCTCCAGGAAGCAGATTCAGAATTAAGATACCAGTCAGTGAGTATATCAAATCTATTTTTTTCTTCTGGATTTAAAATATTTCCAATGCCAATATTTAATGAGCCAGCCCAACCAACATAGACATTCGATATTTTTGCATTTATTAATATTTTTTTTATTTCTTCGATCATAATATTTAGTAATTTTTTAGTAGTTTCGCATAACGAACTAGCTAACCAACGTAGGCTGACCCTGAGCCTCGAAGAGGCGTTAGGGGCTGGAACGACACTTGCGTCGGCAAGTGGAGTGCCAGAAGCCTATGTGGCACAGCCCAAGCGAGGGCGAAGTCCCGAAGCGAAGTGGTTAGCGGATGATAATTGCAGTTGGTTACGAATACAAAAGAATTTAAGTCGTTAGTAATATCCAATCAAGCGCAAATTTTTCTCTTATCTCTTAAAAGAGCTGAAATCATTTTATAGACGTAAATGGAGTAACACAGCCATGTATTTCATTCTGCTTTAATCGACATCACTCACATTCAAAAAAATTTGCGCGTCTTATTCTATTGATCAACCAATTGCAATTAACGAAAAAGCTAACCAACGTAGGCTGACCCTGAGCCTCGAAGAGGCGTTAGGGGCTGGAACGACACTTGCGAAGGCAAGTGGAGTGCCAGAAGCC
>NZ_AOGX02000019.1 GCF_000332475.2 Leptospira yanagawae serovar Saopaulo str. Sao Paulo = ATCC 700523 | reverse complement strand
ACGCCTCTAATCGAACTCCTACTAAAATATAATCTATATACTAAATATTTTTTTTCCAAACAAAAGTCAATTTTCATGAATTCATACGCAACTGCGTATAACAGCGACTTACCGCTTCGCTTCGGGACTTCGCCCTCGCTCGGCCTACGGCAAATTCCCCTTCTGGCATTCGCCTTGCCTTCGCAAGCTACATGCCAGTCCCTAACGCCTCTTCGAGGCTCAGGGTCGGGGAACTTCGGTAAGTCTATTCGTTATGCGCAATTTTGTAAAATATCCCTAAATATTTTTCATATATAAATATTCCCAAAATAAAACAATTGACTTTTCTTAGTATAAAAATCATCCATAAATTCAAAAAATAACAGGAGTTAAAATGAAGAAAAACATTTTATTAACCACGATTACAATCTTTTTATTAATGAGTTGCAAAACATCGGAAAATCTATTAACTTATTCTATTAATTACCAACTTAAAGAGACTGAATGGGAAACGAAAATTTCTGACTGGATGAAAACGAGGACGAACAAAAAAAAATCTGTATACTATTTTTCACCTTCTGAAGAATTCAAATTCAATAAACCCCAAAAAATAACCTTTCATGTATGCTCAGAATTTGAATTCAAAAAGAGAAGTATAGAATATGATTTAATAATTAATAATTTCAAAAATGAATTAAATTTAAAATTTACAAATTTAAATATAAAAGACAAGGATCTTCAGGAAGAATTGGACATTGCTGCAAAAGATGAGGATTTATCTACTGACGAATTTATCAGAAAATACTGTTTTTCAGAATTTAAAAACTCCTTTCAAAGGATCATACTATCTGAGAAAGTTAATGAAAATTTTGATTTTTTGATTGGATTATGGGAAATAACCAATGATGAAACACTGAACGGAGGAAGATATTATTTTGGTGAAAATATGACATATTTCTATTTTCCTGCTAAACCAACAATTTTAGG
Source organism: Leptospira yanagawae serovar Saopaulo str. Sao Paulo = ATCC 700523 (assembly GCF_000332475.2). Lineage (GTDB taxonomy): Bacteria > Spirochaetota > Leptospiria > Leptospirales > Leptospiraceae > Leptospira_A > Leptospira_A yanagawae. Next base: position 1,360 of record NZ_AOGX02000019.1, on the reverse strand, counting down.
TAACCGCTTTGAATCTGGATGGGAAATTGAAGAAAACTATTTATTGATTGAGAATTACCTATCGTTCGATGGTAAGAAAAAAATAAATAAAAAGGAAATTATAAAAATTAACAAAAACGAAATTGAGTTAAAATCAATTGATAACGATAAAACTTTCGATGGAAAGCTAACTCGCTTGAAAAGAATTTGGTAATTAAACAATTTAAGAATTTGAATTTTTTTTGAAAATACTTTTTTCATATCCAAAGACACAAAACTGCGCATAACAGCGGCTACTCACTGCGCTTCGGCACTACGGCCTCGCTTGGTCTGCGACACATTTCCCTTCTGGCATTCGCCTGCATACGCAAGCTACATGCCAGTCCCTAACGTCCCGTCCGGGACTCAGGGTCGGGAAACGTCGAGTAGCCTAGTTCGTTATGCGACATAAGCTAAAAAATGTTTTTTTAAAACAATATCGAAAGTTGGAAGAATATGAAAAATGTAACTATTTTTTAGTTGCATTATTTTCGCTTTCGAGTTATTTCAATATTTAGTGTCCAAAAAAGATAAACTTTTAGCTAGAATATTATCTAAACCAAAGGATTTTACTTACGATGAACTCAGGAAGCTTTTGAATGGATTCGATTATACAGAAGACAATTCAGGAAAATCTTCTGGATCAAGAGTTGCATGGATTCATGAAAAAGGAAAACATGTGATTAGGTTACACAAGCCTCATCCTGGTAATATTTTAAAATCATACCAAATAAATCAAATTATTGATGAATTAAAATCGGAAGGGTATTTAGAATGAAAGATTTAATGGAATATAAAGGATATCTTGGTTCTGTTCATTTTGATTCAGAAGATGAAATTTTCTACGGAAAAATTGAAGGAATAGAAGATTTAATTTCTTTTGAAGGAAAATCTGTTAATGAAATAAAAAAAGCATTCATTGAATCTGTTGATGATTATCTCCACGCCTCTAGTAAAGTTAAAAAAGAATATCCAGAAAAATCTTTTAAAGGTTCTTTCAATGTCAGAATCCCAACTGACCTTCATAGAAAAGCTTACCGAAAATCTTTGATAGAAGGAATTTCTTTAAATCAATTAGTTCAAAAAGCTATTGAAAAGGAAATCAAACAAGACAAAGCTCACGTCGCATAACAGCGACTTACCGCTTCGCTTCGGCACAAGGCCTCGCTCGGCCTGCGGCAAATTCCCCTTCTGTCACTCGTCTGCATCCGCAAACTACGTGCCAGTCCCTAACGTCCCTCCGGGACTCAGGGTCGGGGAACTTCGGTAAGTCTATTCGTTATGCGCAACGAGTTAAATTGGGATAAGAATTATTAAATTAACTTTGACTTCATTTTTAGAA
>NZ_AOGX02000020.1 GCF_000332475.2 Leptospira yanagawae serovar Saopaulo str. Sao Paulo = ATCC 700523 | reverse complement strand
TTATGTAAAAATAGAGTCGCCATCTAAAAATAATTTCTTATTTAAGATAAAACCAAGAACTCTTCATTTCTTTCTTTAGTTCATCTTTTCTCTTAATTCTTAAGTTGAAAATTTTCATTAAAACTTTCTAGTTAATCAGCAGAATTGCGATAGAACGAATCTCATGAATAAAAATGCGTTAGTTCTAATATATAGCTTAAATATTTACTAAGAGAGTAACACTTTTTGGATATTGCGTATAACGAATAGGCTAACCGACGTAGGCTGACCCTGAGTCCCGGAAGCGGGACGTTAGGGACTGGCACGGAGTTTGCGTATGCAAACGAGTGCCAGAAAGCCTATGTGCCGTAGGCCGAGCGAGGGCTAGTCCCGAAGCGATGCGGTTAGCCGCTGTTATACGCAGTATCCAATGTGAGAGATAAAAGTATTTTGAAAACATTAAAGTCGAAATTCCTTTTTCTTTTCATTCTTCATCTATTTTTTTAAAAATCAAATTGATCCTTCATTTAACAGATCGGTTCTGAAAAAAAAAAATTATTTCCTTCAACAGGTAAAAAAGAGAATAATAGTCAGAAGATTATTTTTCTGTCGGAAAAAATGGCCAAGAACTCTTCCTCTGTTTCTTTCTTAAGAACTTCTTATTCTTCTCTTCCAATAGGATTTAATATCCCAAATTGCACTTTAAAAAACAGAACTGCGATAGAACGAATCTCAAGAGAGAAAGAGCGTTAATTCAAAAGTAAAGGCTTAAATACTTACCAAGAGTCTCTTAATCACTTTTTGGATATTGCGTATAACGAACTAGACTTACCGAAGTTGTCCGACCCTGAGTCCCGGAAACGGGACGTTAGGGACTGGCACGCAGCTTGCGTAAGCAAGGCGAGTGACAGGAGGACAATTTGCCGAAGGCCGAGCGAGGGCGAAGTCCCGAAGCGAAGCGGTAAGTCGCTGTTATACGAAGTGGCACTGAGTTTATAATCACTGATTATATGACTTATTCTATAATTTTAGAAAACTCTCTTTTTTCTAATCCAATTGGATCGTTTTTATCGAAAGACAATATTATTTTATTAGTTTTGATATTACCCTTATAATTTCTTTCCCGAAGTATAGGATTTATTCCCCATTTCTTGAATTTTGCTTTTATATTTTGAGGATTAAATTTAAATGATAAAGGTATAGGTTTATCAAATAAATCTGATTCGGTAATTTTGATAGTAAAAGTAAACAATTCTGAATCTAGGCAAATATTCTCCATTTCTTTAGCAAAGTACCCTGGTAAATAGCCTTCTCTTGCTTGATCAAAATCATCGCTTGTTCCAAAATAGAAACCTCTAATCTTCCCATTATTGTCTTCGAGAATTATATGATGATTTTCGTCTAGTCCTCCTCCATCTTCGTAAACATATTTATATACGCCCGTATATTTTACTTTAATATCACTTTTAACATTACTGCATTTTTCAAAAGATTTATCAGTTTCTGACGGAGTATCACAATAACTAATGAAAGAAAAGATAATAGAATATGTAAGGAAGATTATAAGTTTGACTTTCATTTTTATTTTTCTAATTTAATGTGTATCTGATTGTGCCATTTCGTATAACGAACTAGACTTACCGAAGTTCCCTGACCCTGAGTCCCGAAGGGACGTTAGGGACTGGCACGTAGCTTGCGCATGCGAGCGAGTGACAGAAAGGGAATTTGCCGGAGGCCGAGCGAGGCCTTGTGCCGAAGCGTAGCGGTAAGTCGCTGTTATGCGAAGTTTTAGGTTTGTGAAATTTATTTAAATTCATTAAATATTTTTAAAAAGAAAGGATATAAAGGATAAGATTTGAAAATTTATTTTAAATTGAATTAATATAATCAATATATATCTTTGAACCTGAGATTAAATGGTATCTTAATTCTTCGCTTTTTAGAAAAAAGTTGCTTTTCATTTTAGAATTTTCTTCAGATTTATGACTGATAATTAGATCAAAATCCATTTCTTGAATTTTTATATCATTAATATTAAAGATTTTAGAGTCATAGGTTTTAGAATTTTCAATTAGAGTGAATGTTTGGTTTATTCTATCTCCCATAGATAGTATTCTTTTACCTACCAAATTTTCGATAGAAAAGATGCTCAATTGGCAAATATGGAAAAATTCTATGTTATAAATTTCCTTCGCAAATTCTTCAAATAAGGTTCTTAAAAATACTCTTTCCGATTCAAAGATATCTTCAGGAAATAGGACAATTACTTTTGGTCGGAGAAACTTATTTATTAAGTTATTTCTTTCAGATCGTATCGAATTAATAAGTATTCCAAGTTCATCAAAATCAGATATAGACCATTTGTAATTTGTTGATGGATTTTTATTTAACATTTCTAGGTAAGGGTAATTTCTAATGATTGGATCATTGATATCAGTAATGACCTGCTCCCCAAAAACTGCACCGATATTTAAGTTAGTTTTCTCCGATATTAAGGAGAGAGCATTATGGCAAGAAAGAAGATAGAAGAAAGCGAGATTTTTCGGATATTAAAGGAAGCAGAAACAGGTATTCCAATCAAGGAACTTTCACGAAAATACGGAATCACTGAACAAACATTTTATCGCTGGCGTAACAAGTATGGAGGAATGGAGCTTAGCGAAATCAAGAAGATGAAGGCACTCGAGCAGGAAAATTCAAATCTCAAAAGATTGGTAGCTGACATGGCTCTCGAAATCCAAGCAATTAAGAATGTTTTGGGAAAAAAGTTTTGAGCAGATCAACGAAGGAGAGAGCAGTTGATCTGCTAGTTGAAGAGGGACTTTCTCTAAACAGAAGCCTAGATGTTGTTCTTCTTCCTAAATCAAGTTATTATTATCAGCCGAAAGCTATTGATGAAGAGACAATGAACGAAATTCGAAGACTTGCTTTTCGATGGAAACGGGAAGGCTATCGACGAATTTACCGAAGGTTAAGAAGGTCGGGTAGGACAATCAATCATAAGAAAGTATATCGACTATATTGCTTAGAAGGGCTTAAAATAAGGACAAAACCGAAGCGAAAGAAAAGAAATGCATCATCACAGCAACTACCATTGCCTAAGAATTCAAACGAAGTTTGGTCAATGGACTTTGTTTTCGAACGGACGATTGATGGAAGAAAGCAAAGAATTTTAACAGGTATTGATCATTTAACAAGAGAGAATACCATACTTCAGGCAGAGTTTACTTTTTCGTCAGAAAAGTTGATCAGATATTTAAACACCCTCGAAAGACTTCCAAGAGCATTTGTTTTGGATAATGGAACAGAATTTACATCCAAAGACTTCCAGAAATGGGCAGAAGATAAGGGGATAGAAATTCACTTTATTGAAAAAGGAAAACCAACACAAAATGCATTTATAGAAAGTTTCAATGGTAAACTTAGAGATGAGTGTTTGAATCTACACTACTTTAAAAATCAAAGAGAGTTAACCGATGCTTTGCGAATTTTCCAAAAGGAATACAACGACGAGCGTCTTCACTCTTCATTGAATTACTTGACTCCTTCAGAGTTTAAGCGATCTTATGGTTGAAATGTTTAGAGAAAACTAACTTATCCATTGGTACTGAAAATGGGGGCAGGTCAGTAAGAGTATAAAAAACAATTGATTCATTTTCAAAAATGAAAAATTCAGTGCGTTTGGTAAATTTATTTTTTAATTTCATGATTTAACGACTTTAATTTATTTTTCCTATTTTATATATTTTGAAAGTTTACCTAAAATTTCGCATAACGAAATAGGCTTACCGAAGTTCCCCGACCCTGAGTCCCGAATGGGACGGTAGGGACTGGCATGTAGCTTGCGAACGCAAGGCGAATGCCAGAAGGGGAATTTGCCGTAGGCCGAGCGAGGGCTTGTCCCGAAGCGTAGCGGTAAGTCGCTGTTATGCGCAGTTTAAGATTATTAGATTTCATCAAGTTCTAAAATAAATTCTTTATTATTCAAAAAATTAAAAATCTTATGTTTATCTTTTAGGACTTTAAATTTATAATATTTAAGATTTTTTTCAATTTGCAATTTAGTATTTTCATTTTCTAATATCCATTCATTTTCATTCCGTTCATAGAATATTGGGAAAATTTCTTTTATAGTTCTTTTAGAATCTTTGAAACCAAAATAAACTGATTGCTCTGGAGTCATAGAAATTCTGAAATAACTTATAGTCGTAATTCCAGTCATCCTACTTTTAAATCTATCAATAGAAAGCGTATTTCCAATGATATTTTTAAGAACTTTTTCATTTCCTAAAATCAAGTTACCACTTTTTAGATTTACCCATCCGGATACTGCACCGCAGGTGATAAGAATTCGATCTAATCGAATTTGTTGATATTTATTTGAATAAAAGAATGAGGAAAACTTTTCGATTCTGCTTATTGTATCTTTTGGACAAAAATCTATAGGAATTTTATCTTCTAAATGTTCAAAAATTTCAGTCTTATTTTTTAATAAGGCAAAATCATGTTTAGTCCAATGTTCATGAATAAAGGGAACCTCTTTGAATCCACTGTAAGCTTTATCATTATTTTCTATTGGTTTACTGCAATTAATGGAAATAAGAAAGAATAGTAAGTATCTTAACTCTTTTAGCATATTAATTCTTGAATTGAATTTCTTAAATTGCGTATAACGAATAGGCTAACCGACGTAGGCTGACCCTGAGTCCCGGAAGCGGGACGTTAGGGACTGGCGCGTAGTTTGCGTATGCAAACGAGTGCCAGAAAGCCTATGTGCCGTAGGCCGAGCGAGGGCTTGTCCCGAAGCGATGTGGTTAGCCGCTGTTATACGCAGTATCCAGTGTGAAAGAATAAAGTAATTAAAAAAGAATTTAGCCAAATTTCGTATTCTTTCATTTTTTCTTCCTAAAGTCTATGTTTTCGAATCTTTTATAAATTATAAAACAGAATCGTAATTACATTATGTAAAAATATAGTCGCCGTCCAAAAATAAATTCTTATTTAAGATAAAACCAAGAACTCTTCATTTCTTTCTTCAGTTCATTTTTTCTCATATTTCTTAAGATGAAAATTTGGATTAAGAGATTCTGTTTACTCAACGGAACTGCGATAGAACTTTTCTAATGCAAAGATAAACTTTAAAAATAGAGCATAAACGCGATTACTTGAAAAGTATATCTTATTCACTTTTTGGATATTGCGTATAACGAAATAGCCTTAACGACGTAGGCTGGCCCTGAGTCCCGAACGGGACGTTAGGGACTGGAACGACACTTGCGTAAGCAAGGGGAGTGCCAGAAGCCTATGTGTCGCAGACCGAGCGAGGGCGAAGACCCGAAGCGAAGCGTTAAGGCGCTGTTATACGCCGTGCCTCAGTACTAGATTCTAATTTTCTGTATCATAGTTGAATTCGACTTTTGATTGGATTATTATTTCATCTAAAATAGAATTTAGATGGCCTGCTCTGGTGGAAGAATCAAATATTTTAATTAAATTTGGAATATTGATTATTTCTTCAATGCACATCATATAGCTATGAACAACCACATCAATGCCATATTTTTTATGTGCATCAAGTTCCAGCTTATTACGTAGTAATTCAGAACTTTCCATGGATTTTATCACAAACGTTATAGGATAGCGCTCTATTTTATCAATATCTAAAAAATATTTTGTAACCTCAACTGTTTCAGTTACTTGAAAGAACCTTCCCAACGGTTTCATTACAAAATCTATTCCACCATCATTTGCATTTGTTCTCCCCGTTTTGTATAATTTTAAGTAGTCTTCGTTTAATGAAGTGGTATCAAATCCCCAATATAGTTTTTGATCTAGATAAAAATATTTTAGAATAGAATAACTTACAATTTCAAATAATCGTGCGTCAGAATTAGGGGAAAGTAAAGAGAGTATAAATGTTTGTGCAGATTCCTTATCGTGATCAATAATCGTTTTTAATGTTTCGCAAGCTTCTATAAATTTATCGAAAGAATCTTTTTTAGATTTTATATATTCTTCTATGATTTCTAAAATTGCTTCGCAAAGATTGAAATTTTTCTTTTTAACCTTTACAATGATTAAATTTTCGTTAAACCAATAGCGATTTTTTTTAAGATCTCTAACGATAGGGATATATTCGGTGGTGGGAAAAAATTTCCTGAATTCTTCATTTAAGCGATGATTTAAAGCATGATTTTGAAGTTTAGAACCAAACGGGAGTTCCCTTTGTCTTGAGAAAAGATCACCAAAAGTTGCTCCTTCGTATTTAGAATAATTGGGATTTTCAATAAATCCTTTTAATTTATAATCTTCCAGTAGCACATAAATAGCATATAAATTACCAAAACTAGATCTTGATTTAGATCCGCTGTTAGCAGATTTTGTCTTGTTGGTTATGTATTTAAGTAAATCGCTTGAGTTAAATATTGTTTGCGCGTCATCATTGAAATATTTATCAAGAATTTCTTGAATCTTTTCTGAAAATTGTGGTTCAGTGGTCATTGATTAAATAATGAAGGCAATGTTGGTTCTAATTTCTTATTTTCGAAACTTCTTTTCTCTTTTTCCAATTGAATTCCATCAAGTTCCTGTATAATATTCAGTCTTCTTAATCCAATTTTTGCGTATTCTCTGTTAATTTCTATGCCTATACTTTTCCGATTTAAAGATTTTGCCACGAATGATGTAGTAAATGTGCCGGAGAAAGGATCCAAAATCGTATCATTAGAATTAGAACTTGCTTTTACTATCCTATCTAATAAAGCTATTGGTTTTTGAGTTGGATGATTTTCATATTCATCCATTCGGTATCGTACTCTAGAAAATTCCCATACATTACCTGGAACCTTTTCAGAACTATAGACAGTCGGAATTTTTTTTCTATAATCAATTAATTTTCGTTTAGATCCTGTTTTCGCCTCTACGAGAATATCATTTGCGTTAAAGGTATAATTTTCTTTATCTTTTACACAAAATAAGATTGGTTCATACATTGATCCATAAAATTTTTTAGCTTGGACACCCGAACTATCATAGCTCCAAATTATCCTAGACAAGATGTTAATTTTTTCGCGTAAATAAATGTCGAAATAGGGCATAAATTGGGTAGATGTCATTACGTAGAAAGATCCTGTTGGTTTTAATTTTTTTATACATAAATCCAACCACTGGTAACACCAAGTTAAATATTCATTATCAGAGTCCCATTTATCTCTTAATCCATTGAAATTTTTTCCAATATTATATGGTGGATCAGCAAAGATTAAATCGATAGAATTATCTTCAATATATGAATCGAGAGCAATAATTGCATCCCCTTGGATAATTTTATGACCATCAGACTGAAAAACTTCCATAATAGGACATAATACTATCCTTCTGAAATTCTGCAACACTCAATTTAGATCAAAAAATATCATAATCTTACTTTTCTTGACCATAGTTCAGCAGTTTATTTACTCTCGAGGCATGGCGTATAACGAACTAGCTAACCAACGTAGGCTGACCCTGAGCCTCGAAGAGGCGTTAGGGGCTGGAACGACGCTTGCGTAAGCAAGTGGAGTGCCAGAAGCCTATGTGGCGCCGCCCAAGCGAGGGCTAGTCCCGAAGCGAAGTGGTTAGCGGATGATAATTGCAGTTGGTTACGAATACAAAAGAATTGGGGTCGTTAGTAATATCCAATCAAGCGCAAATTTTTCACTTTTCTCTTAAAAAAGCAATAATCCTGTAACAGACGTAAATGGAGTAACACAGCCATGTATTTTCTCCCGCTTTAATCGACATCACTCACATTCAAAAAAATTTGCGCGTCTTATTCTATTGATCAACCAATTGCAATTATCGAATAGGCTAACCGACGTAGGGTGACCCTGAGTCCCGGAAACGGGACGTTAGGGACTGGCACGAGGCTTGCGTAAGCAAGAGGAGTGACAAAAGCCTATGTGTCGCAGACCGAGCAAGGGCGGAGTCCCGCCGCGAAGTGGTTAGCGTCAGTTATGCGCAGTGTTTTAAGTTTTAAAATCAATGTTGTTTTAACAAATTTCTTAAAATTGGACCTGATTTAT
>NZ_AOGX02000022.1:0-140000 GCF_000332475.2 Leptospira yanagawae serovar Saopaulo str. Sao Paulo = ATCC 700523 | reverse complement strand
ATGTACATCCACTGTTTGACTAAGGAATACATACACCAAAATATAATTTATGGGTATTCACTTGTAATCCTAATCCCGATATTGAATACAATTTTCGGAAGCATCCAATCCATCAGCAGTTATCATTTTTATGTATTATGTTTGATTATAATTGCTCTCGTGATCCTTTTTTACTTGATCTTTCGTTATATAAAAGACATTCGATCAGGTTCAACCTACCTAGGTTTATCAGTAATCTTACTCATCATTGCCGCCACCAATGATATCATTTTAACTTTGCTCCACAAACAAGGGACCTTGTATTTAAATATCGGGTTATTGTTATTCGTTTTTTTCCAATCCCTCTTTTTATCAAAACATATTTCGGGAGAAATCGTTTCTGCAGAAATCAAATTTAAAGATGTTTTATTCCAATTGATCCAATCCGAAAAACTTTCATCCATTGGAATGACAGTCACGAGTGTTGCACACGAAATCAATTCACCACTCAGTGCTGTTATCTTAACGAGTGACTCAATCAAAGAAAATATAACCGATTTTTTTAGACAAATTCCCAACCTTGAGTCTATTTCCAAAAACAGTTATCCTTTCATTTTATCACTTGTAGAACACGCAATTTTAGAAAATGATTTACCCTCGGGAACTGAATACCGTCACCGAAAATCTGAGTTCATGCAACTTTTCCAAGAGAAACAAATTTCTTATGGAGACCAATATGCAGACTTATTTACAAACGTAGGAATCAAAGAAATTCCTAGTGAATGGATTCAAATTTTAAGCAAACATAATTCGATTTCTCTCGTACTGTTGGCAGAAAAAATTGTAAGCATTTTACAAGGAACCAATGCAATCCAAACTTCCGCAAACCGTGCTATTAAAATTGCACAAGCTTTAAAAAACTTCACACATTTTGATCCAAAAGCTGAACTCAAAACCATCAATTTGTCTGATTCCCTACAACAAATTTTGACAATTCTGCAAGGTTCGATTAAACACGGTATAGAATTAAAAACTAATTTTGTTAACATACCACCTATAGATTGTTATCCGGATGAACTCAACCAAGTTTGGACTAACATGATTCAAAATGCAATACAATCCATGAATGGGAAAGGAAAACTAACAATTGAAATCAACCAAACCATTCTTAAAAATAATCAATTTGCCTATGTGAGTATTGAGGATTCAGGTCCTGGAGTTCCAAAAGAAATTTTGGATAAAATTTTTGATCCTTTTTTCACCACAAAACCTATAGGACAAGGCACTGGACTTGGTTTGTATATTTCAAAACAAATCATCGAAAAACACAAAGGAATCATTGATGTCAAATCGCAAAAAGGAAATACAAAATTTATCGTATATCTGCCATATCTTGATAAATCGAATTTCATTAATGATGGCGCAAATTAAACTTATTTCGGATCTGGTAATCGAAAACTAACAGTTGTTCCTTTCCCTTTTTCACTGGTAGCCCAAATCTCTCCCCCATGCAATTTGATAAATTCATGGCATAATATGAGACCAAGTCCTGTGCCTTTTTCTCCTTCCAAACCAATACTTGTCAATTGAGCGTCCAAACGGAATAATTTTTCCAAATCAGCACTGTCCATACCAATTCCATTGTCTTTACATTCAATCCTCACTCCATCTTCTTCTTCAGAAGCAGAAATTTGAATGAAACCATTTTCACTTGTAAACTTGATCGAATTCGAAATCAAGTTCCGAAGCACTGCTTGGATCATTTCAGAGTCAGCATAAATAAATGAAAACTTTTCAGGGATTTCAATTGCTAATCGAATTCCTTTTTTTTGAACTGATGCTAACATCTGCTCGGTGATTTTGGATACAATGGATCGTAAATTAATTTCCTTGGGTCGGAAGGGCATATTTCCTGTTTGGGTCCGTGCCCAATCTAACAGCTGAACAAGAAGACTATATACCCGAGAGGCCGCATTTTGGATTTCAAATATAATTTCTTTTTTTTCGGAATTAGAATATGTATCAAATTCTGAATACAATAGTTCAGTAATTTGTTTGAAGGAACCAAGCGGATTTCGTAAATCATGAGCAATGATAGAAAAAAAGATATCTTTTGTACGATTCGATTCACTTAACAAAGTTTCTGATTTATGTAAGGCGTCGATGGCTTGGTTTTTTTCGTAGACTTGAGCTCTTAACAATTTGGTACGATCCAAAACTTTTTTTTCGAGTTCAAACCGATTGGCAAGGAGCCTTTGGTATTGTAGGGTAATAAATTCAGCAAGGATTGCAAATGGGATCAGAAATGAAATGAGATAAATATAAGAATCAAATGTCCCCGGTTGGATGAAGGGACCAACTCCCATCTTGGTCATAATCACACTTGATAAGTATAAAAACAAAACGCCGAGAGTGACTCCTTTGATTTGGAATTTATATCCAATGTAAATCAAAATCAAAAATGATAAAAAGAATAAAAATGGAAATTGAAATACAATGATTCCTTGAATGAATACAAAAACAACTATCCACAGAATTAGCTTTGGAGAAATTTCCTTCCAGACAACCTTCCTCCAAGCCATAAACAAAGGGACTGTGATAAAAATTCCGATGGTATCTCCAAAGGTGATCACTAGTAAGGTTCTAAAAATTTCAGAATCGGATAGTTTATAAAAATAACCAAACGAATTTAAGATAACACCTATAATTAAGATTGAAATCAAACTTGATAAAAAGGCAACATATACAATGAAATAAAAATTATCTTTCGATGATGTGAGATTTTTGCGAATCTTTTTGTTCCAAAAATAATAAGCAAGTGTGGATTGGAATGCGTCAACGGCAGATGTTAACCAAATACTTAAATACAATTGGAAACTTGTAAGATTATGTTGGCTACTGATGAGACCATCTTTATTAGCAAGAAAACTAGCAAGCCATACAACGGGAATGAATTTATAACCAAAAAACAAACATCCGATGAGACCAATGCCAGATGGAATCCATAGGACAGCTAAATTCATTGGATGGAAGGCAAAATAAGACATTCCTAATTTCGCCGTGGCAATATAGATACTAAATAGGAATATGGCCTGAAATATTGACTTCCAACGCATAATTGGCTCTACCCACTTCCAAATGAATTGGGAAAAAAAAGAAAATACAACCTTAAAATCTTTGATTTCTTAAGAATGATAAATTTAAAATTTAATATACTGTTCCGAACAGTTTATTTTGTTCCATGCAATAAGTTATGGAAATCTAGTTTGATGTTTTGGCTTTTCATGAAAAATGTACCAACTAACATCGAATCGATCATTCCTTTATATTTTTGCCAATCCTCATAACATTCGATTCCAGATTCAGCCACACGAATGATGGAAGGATCTAGTTTCGGGGCAATTTCTTCGATTAAATTTTTATGGATCTCAAATGTATCTAAATCCCTTGTATTGATTCCGATTGTAGTTGCACCTGCATCGAGGGCAATGTTCACTTCCCTTTCGTTATGAGTTTCCACAAGCACAGAAAGTCCTAAACCATTTGCATGTGCAAGTAAGGATCGAAGTTGATCCGGTGTTAGGATGCGAACAATGAGTAAAATTGCAGAAGCTCCATAAGCATACGCTTCATCAATCTGGATGGGATCTAAAATAAAATCCTTTCGAATGACCGGGAGCGAAACAGAATTAGCAACTGATTCTAAATCTCCCAAGGATCCAAAAAAATACAATTGGTCTGTGAGTACAGAGATTGCACGAGCTCCGGCTGCCTCATAATCTTTGGCAATCATCACTGGGTCATAATTGGGCCTTAAGACTCCGGCACTTGGACTTCCTTTTTTGCACTCGGCAATTACGGAAACAGAGCTTGTTTTGAGGTGAGATTTCCAATCTCGGATGGGAATCGATCTCGTGGGCAAAGATTTCCCACGACTTCCTTGGATTTCAGAATGTTTTGTTTCTACAATTTTATGTAAAATAGGATTCAAATCGATTGGTTAAAATGATTTTAACGCAGCTTCTTCTGTATCATGGATATCGAATAAAGAAGTGAGTTCAATGACATCAAAAATCCGTTTCACAGCTGGTTTGATATTGGAGATCTTGAGAGATCCCTCTTTGGAGTTGAGTTTACGTAAGGTAGAGATACAAGCGCGAAACCCAGAAGAAGACATATACTCCACGTCTTTCATGTTGAGGAGAACCTTTCTATGACCCAAAGAATCAATGAGTTCTGTAAGTCCCTCTTCCACTTCATTTGCCACAGAAACGTCCAATCGACCTTCCAAATAAACGACTAGTTTTCCGTCTTTCACTTCGTGTTTCAGCACCGATTTACCCAACCTGATATGATTTTACAAAATCATCGTATTTTAGCGGAGTGTCAATCAATGTTTTCTGATTCCATTCCAAGTCCTTCTGACCTACAAAACCTTCACTCTTTCCTGATTCTAGGGGGTGGATCATCAGGTGATTCCGCAGCAAAACTTCTCCGCTCACTCGGTAAAAAAGTAAACCTCGCCGATCGTAGCCCTGAAAAAGCCAATCGAGAATTGTACACAAATGTTTTGTCAGACAATGTGCCACATGAGTCTTTACAAGGTATCGATTGCCTGATCAAAAGCCCAGGAATCCTTCCCAATCATCCCATCTTAGAAATGGCAAAGAATAAACAGATTCCCATTTTAAGTGAAATCAGTTTAGGTAGAATCTTTTTTAAAGGAAAGATCATTGGCATTACAGGAACCGATGGCAAATCAACGACAACGGCACTAACTTTCCACCTCTTACAAAAAAAATTCCCAAATGCCAAAATGGGAGGAAACATTGGAGTTCCTTTCACATCGTTTTGTCGTGAGGACATTGAAATTGTGGTTTTGGAATTATCAAGTTACCAACTTGAGGACTCACCTAACTTAAAATTGACGTCATCTGCAATTTTAAATTTAGCATCCGATCATTTAGAAAGACACAAAACGATGGGAAATTATGCCCTTGCCAAATGGAAAATCCAAAATCTAGATGATACCCATCACAATTGTTTTGTAAATCCAAACTTTTTTAACTATACACCATTTCCGAAACCAATCTCGGATCAATTACATTTGATTGGTGAAGGAGAATCTTATTTTATAAGCCAAAATCCAAATCAAATCCTTACAAAAACAAATGTATATGATGCAAAAAATTTCCCACTCAAAGGAAAACATAATTTAATGAATTTATGTTTTGCCATTGCCCTTTGCGAATCAGTGGGAATGAATAAAGATGATATCGAGTCCCAACTGGAAACTTTCCAAGGATTGCCACATCGGTTCCAATCCATTCCAACCGAAAGTTTAAATCCAAAGTACAAACACATTCGATTTATCAACGACTCAAAATCCACTAACCTTCACTCCATGTTATCTGGTATTTCGGGATTCCAAAAAGGGAATCCACTTTACCTGATATTAGGTGGCATCCCCAAAGTAGAACCACTAGAACCATTTCTTCACCGTTGGAAAGAATTGGAATGTCCCTTGTATGTATTTGGAAAGGCAATAGAAGTATGGAAAGAGGAGTTAAACCATGTGGGTTTGCCTGTTTTTTATTTTGATGACCTTCCTTCAGTTTTGGAAAAAGTCAAAATTGATGTAACCCAATGGATCGTGGAAAGAGATAGAAAATCGCAAAACTTACCCCTGACAGTGATTTTTTCACCAGCAGGGGCAAGTTTTGATTTGTACAAAAATTTCGAGGAACGTGGAAACCATTTTGTTCACTTGGTACAAGCTAACTTTGGTTAACAGGTGTGAAAAGTTTTATCCTCGAATGTGGTAACCACCATCCACATGACGTATTTCCCCCGTGATGCGATTTGAGGGTCGAAACAAATAACAGACTTCTTCTGCCAAATCTTTTGCTTTAGCGTTTCCTAAAGGAGAAGACTCATTGCAATGGATTTCTGCCTCTTCCAAACCTTCAATCGCAGAACCTGCTTTACTTGCTCGGTAAGGAGAAAATCGAATAGCATTCACTTGGATTTCTTTTTCCTTTCCTAGTTCCATCGCCATTTCTTTCACAAGACGTTCAAGCGCAGCTTTGGCAACACCAATGTTTTTATATGGATGAACCACAACTTTTTCAGCACCCAAATAACTGAGTGCAACGATGGATGCGCCTTTCACCAAAAGTTCTCTGTTGTAAAGACTTTGGACAATGGCAAGTAAGGAAAAAGAAGATACATTCATCGCATCCATAAACTCTTCTCTTGATACTGACATAATTGGTTTTACTTTCCCTTGGCGGATGGTTTTGTCCATCGCTATGGAATGTAAAAGGGAATGGACGGATTCCTTTTTTTCTTTAAGGAAATCTGCAAAAGAATCAATACTTTCTTGGATTGTTACATCAAGTGGGAAAGTGATCACATCGTCACCTAACTCCTTTTTGACGGTATTTTGAAAATCAGAATAGGTGCGGTCTAAAAAATTAATACTGTTTTCTGATAAATTTTTATGAAATGGAGTTTTTCCAAGTCCGGTGCAAATCAGTTTGGCACCTTGGTCTTTACATTCTTTTGCGATAACGAGTGCGAGAGAGGACGCATCAGTAATCCCAGTGATGATCACCGTGCGACCCTTTAAAGTTTGGTTCATGTCTCCTCCTAATGCTTAGACACAGAAGTTTCGGAGGTGCCTTAAAAGACGAACTTTTTTTCCTGTTTTTTCTAATGTTTATGATGAATTTTTTCGTACGCCCGGCTCTCGATAAAAAGATCCAATAGGTCTCCATCAATGTGTTGGTCTCGGACTTCCATTTTTAAAATATCAAACGCCCTCTCAAGCGGAACTGCCTTTTTGTATGGCCTATCCTGATCGGTTAAGGCATCGAAAATATCGGCAATTGCCATCATTTTCGCCTGTACCGGGATCTCAACCGCTGACAATCCACGAGGGTACCCCGAACCATTTAATTTTTCATGGTGGCCATGGGCAATGCTTGGAACCATTTTGAGTTCCCTAGTCCATGGAATTTTGGATAAAAACTGAAAGGTATGTTCTACGTGAGATTCAATTTCTCGGCGTTCTTCAAAATCTAAAGAACCACGACGAATGGATAAAAAATTAAATTCTTTTGGAAGTAGTAAACTTAATTGGTTACCGTCCGTTGTATGATAACTCATTTTAGAAATCTCTTCTAAAAAGTTAGAATTCCCCTCTTCTAAAATTGTGGGTTCATTGGAGTCGGTAATAACACGCACCATTTCTTCCAACTTTTCTTTTTCAAGTGCATATTCCAATTGAATTGATTTTTCAAACTGCAGATAACCATTGTTACCATGTTTTTTTAGGTATTCAATTTTCTTTTGTGCAAGTTTTGCTTCGACATCTTTCAAAATAAATTGGAATCTCCAACGAATGAGATCCAATTCATAGTCTTCCAATTTTTTTGCTTTGACTAATACTTTTTCTCGAACTCCAACCTTGCCAAAATCATGTAACAAGGATGCATAACGTATTTCTTTGATTTGGGATTCGTTGAAATTAACATCTTTGAAACGACCAACTTGCACTCCGTTGACAGATTCAGCAAGACCAACAGTATATTGTGCGACCCGAAACGAATGACCTGATGTTGTCGGATCCCTAGATTCAATAGCAGATACACTAGCAGTGACAAATCCTTCGAATAGAGTTTCAATATCATGAACCAAATTATTGTTTTGTATGGCTACAGCCGCTTGTCCTGCCACCGCCATCACAAGTTCTTCAGAATATTTATCATATTCTAAAACAGAATTGGTTTTCATTTCCTCTAATGTTAGTTTGGTTTGAAAATTTTTTTTGCGATTGATGAGTTGTATCACTCCAACGACTTCATCATGATGGTCCTTCATCGGAACCACCAACATCGATTTTGAATAATAATTACTCATGCGATCAAAGTCGCTATTGAATTTGTACTCTTCTTTGCCTGAGAGCTCGTACACATTCGGTATGTTGAGTTGTTTTCCTGTAAACGCTACATAACCTGCGATACTTTTTTTATTGATAGGTAAAATGAATTCATCACTATTCAAATCTAAGGCTGATATTTTGAATCGCAAATTGCGAGGGTTACCCCTTTCATCTTTTTCCACCAAATACAAGGAACCTGAATCGGAATTGGATATCTCCCGCGCAGAATTCAAAATATCACGAAGTAGTTTAGTGAAATCTTTTTCGTTAGCAAGACTAATCCCAATCTTAGTCAATTTTGAAATTTCATTAGTAGAAACGTTGATACGTTTTTGAAGTTCAAACTTATCAACAATCATTTGTAAGCTGGTGAAGGCATTGACCAGGTTTTTGATAAGAAAAATCAATGGCGCATCATCAGGGACATTGGTAAAAAACAAATCTTCTTCAATGGACAATGCCATATAACCAGTGTAGTCGATAGGGGCTCGAACTATGATATTGGACATCACTGTTGGATGTTCTTTTAAAAATTGGTGGATTTGTTCGTGTTTGTTTTCCAACTCGTAACGTGAGATGTAAAACAATACTTTTATGATTTTCCCTTGGGAATCAAAATCTGTGGTTAGTAATTCGGCTAGAGTGAGAACCTTGGTTTTGAGTTTTTTAGAATAATCGGCAATTTTACCTTCAAAAAAGGGGTCATCCGTAATGATGTATTTCGAATCCAAAGATTGGTTCACAGAAATACTATCGACAGCAAAAAATTCACTGTCGATTGTTTTTTGAAAAATTTAATCTGTCTTTGGTTTGAAGAGTAAAAGAATTCCAAAAACCAAACTAGAAACCAGATAAAAACTTAAAAAATATAGGACTTGGACTCCTAACATGACATAGGGTGCATGGTTCCAATCTTTTGGTTCCAGAATCAAAAATGGCAAAAATATTCCCAAAAGAGAAGGATACAAAAAAGACACCACTCCGCGTTTCCCTGACTCTGACCACTGAAGGGATTCTAAATACGAATACAGTCCGCGACCTAACATCCCTACAAAAAAGGAAATCGGAAGGCTTACGAATAAATCCACTCCTAAAACGGAGGAAAAGCTGATGCAACCCACCCACATTCCTAATTCTGCCTCTTTTGGGATGGCTTTCTTTTGTAGTTGGGAGATCAAACTAAAACCTACAAAAGAAGAAATGCCTAAAACAACTGCAGAAGATAAAATTTCCACAAATCCGTAATCGGTAGTGAAAGGAGACAAAATAAAAAGAAAACTCGGTAAAAACAAAAAGGTCAACTGTGGGGACGTTTCACCCTCTAACTTTGATTCAAGAGAGTTTGGATTTGTCCAAAACATTTCCCGCGACCATACAAATGCCCCAATTCCAATTGAGAATGGTAGGATTAAGGATTGGTCATCTGCATGGAGTATTGATTGGAATAAATTTGTCCAAAAAAAGAAGCTAGAAAAAAATACATACAACACAAAAAAGAAGAAAAATCCAATTGCCTTACCAAAAGTAAAAATTCGATCCTCTAACGCAGTGTAGGTGAAAAACATTACCAAATTGCCAAGAGTTAGGATTCGAAATATAGACTTGGTTTCCCAACCAGGAATTGAAATCCCCCATCTAACTAAACCAAGGATGATTAAAACAGTAAACAGAGAAAGGGAAAACCAGTAAATTAGTAACAAATTCTTTTTTTCTGAATGGTAAACAGATTGAATACAGTGGTAGAAAAAAAACAAAGAAGCAAAAAAGAAGATAAAGTCTATTTCTAATGAAATCATGGCATCACCTCATCACTGATGGCATACGAAAGGATGGAATATGGTGGTTCTCCATTTCGATCTAAGCTTTGGAAATTATGATGGAACCCACGTATAGATTGGTTTCCAATCAGGATGAACTTCTCTTTTCCTTTAGGTTTGAGAAGGATACTTCGATTAAAAAAATACAATACAGGATTGTCTTTTAATTCCTTACCAATATTTTGAAAATGAGGTTGGATTTTTGTATAAGGTTCGTAAATATCAATTGAGTTTGCCGCACGTATGACAATAGTTTTGTGTTTCAAACTTGGAATTGGTCTGTTTCTAAGGATCCAGTGATTTGGGTCATTGTATTCTGAATTAAAATCGCCAACCCCATCGGCAGATAAAATACGAATATTTGAAAATCCATATAACTTCTCTTTTAGTTCTGTTTTTACCTTTTTCAAAAACAAATCTACTTCACCTGGTAATTCCCAAAGTACAACCTCCATTTTTGGAAAATGTTTTGCAACAGCTTGCGAAGTAACTCCAGGAGATTCAGGATGGTTCAAACCAGGTCCGATATCCAAAAAGACAACTTGGTTCCCTCGTTCATAAAGTTTAAGATCACCAAATAATGATTTTCTAAGAATCATCATCGATTTGGATAAATATGCCTTTGGATTTAGTAAATCATCTAAAAATAAGTTGGTATCTTCCAACCGATTTTCATAGGTTCTTGCTCGAATTTCTTCATCTTGGGTTTGGAACAAATAACGACCCGTATAAGAACGGATGGTTTTTTCTTCTAAGTCAGAAAATAAACTGGAGGTTGGATCGGTCCAAGTATAAGGATAAATTACCCTACCGATTTCAAAACTTACATTCGAAGGTAGTGGTTGGATTTGGCCATAAGGAGAAAGTTTCACATATTGTTTGTAATATTGTTCTGATTGTTCTACATTATTCCTTTGCAAAGACAAAATACTCAAATTAAAAACTGTATATCGGTAATATGGTTTGTCTTCAATTGCATAAGTAGTTTTCGCGTTTAAGATGGATTCCCAAACGGATTTGGCTACGCTCCAATTACCTTCCTGGTATTTGGAAGCTCCATACAATAATAAAGATTGTAAGGCAATATCAAAATTAGAAATTGAAGTTTCAAAAATTTTCTTTCTTTGTTCTTTTAGTAGTGAGATAGCACCTTCGTATCGACCCAATTTATATAATATCAGTGCTAAATTATAATCTAAATAGATGGACTGATAAACATCACCTAACTTTCCTTGAATTGCCGAGAGTTCGTAAGCCGAAAGTTCAAGTTGGGACAAATCATGCAGTAATAAACCATAAAAGTAAGAATTTAGGATTCCCATTGGATCAAAAGACAATCCTAAAGTTTCATAAATCTTTTTGGCTGAAGTTAAATAGAAAATTGCTTCTTCTTTTTTTCCATCCAATACTAAACATTTTCCAATCAGAGAAATTACATCCGCATATTCACTTTGGAAAACAAGTTTGTTCGTTTCTTTTTCGCGTTTGGCAGCATTCGCGTATTCGAGAGCTTTTGGATATTCTGATTTTCCGAAGTAATATTCGGCAATGTTTTTTGCGATTTGGAATTTTAAGTCAGAGGGAATGCGGGGATTCGATCCCACTTCTTTCCAAATGTCTTTTAAATTCTCTTCCGTTTGTTTTTCCAAACGAAGTTTGTAATACAATGCTTCGGTAAATTCGTTCTTAAATGGCAAAGACTGAATCCAACTCTTTCGTTCTTCCCAAATTCTACTTGGTTCCCATTCGGAAAGTTTTACGAATTCAGATTCGGAAAGAATGTCTTCCTGAGTGACAAAATTCCAATCGGGAATCCGTTTGATAAGTCGGTTCAATCGAATCGTTTCTTCGACAAGATTCGTAAGAGAATTTTGGATTTCAATTGATAAAGAGCCGCGCTCCTCATAATTGACAAAAACTGATTTTCCTTCTACTGTGGATTTTGATTCCACATAACGAAGTTTTGGTGTAAAAGAAATTCCTTTTTCTTTAAACTCCCATATACCTCCCAAAATCATTTCGGAACGATTTTGTTTCGCAAGGGAAATCTCAGATTGAATGCCTAAGTACACTCCGTCCGAAGTTTTTTGCAGTTGGTAATCCAAAATCAGTTTGGATACCTGAATGGTTTTGAGGTCGAAACCATCCCCTTTTGTTTCAAATTCTCCCAAACTAAAAAACACTACCGTCTCCGGAGTTTCTAAGGTAATGGGTAATGATTCTTTTTTAATGAGATGTTTGACAGAATAGTATAACGGCGCATAGGCGATCGCCGCAAGGAGTGTGAAAACGAGAAGGGTATTTTTTTGAAAACGTGACAATGGACAAAATTCTAAATGGTTTGGTTTGACCTAGTTTTCTTAGAATTTTGCAGAATTCAAGGAAAAAACGGGGTTACCCCCGTTCTCCAACTACTCTTATCGTTTGAGTCCGAGTACTTCTTGGATCATCTGGTCAGATGTCACAATGGTTCTTGAGTTTGCTTGGAAACCTCTTTGGGTCACAATCATATCGGTGAATTGGTCAGAAAGGTCAACGTTTGACATCTCGAGAAGGCCAGCATTGATCTTTCCACGACCTTGGCTTCCTGCTTCCCCAATGTTTGCTTCTCCAGAGTTGAGAGAGAAACTATACATTGTATCCCCTTCTTTATTAAGACCGGCTGGGTTTGTGAAGTTGGCAAGGGCAACGCGGGCAAGAGGTTGGCGCACACCATTTGAGAAAACTCCAGTGACAGTTCCCGTGTTATCGATAGAAAAGGATTCCATATAACCCATTGGGTATCCATCTTGTTTCACAGCTTTTGTTGTGAAGTCAGATGAGAACTGAGTGATCCCACCAACAAGTCCAGCTTCTCCAAGGTTCAAACTAAATTTTTGAGCAGTTGGATTGCCAGGAATTCTAAATGAAATATCCGCTTTTAGTTTGCCAGTGGTTTGTGAATCCACTCCGTCAGATACACTGATGATTTTACCATCTGGTGTGAAGGAAACTTCAAGTTCTGTATTCCCAGATACACTTGTGTTTTCCCCACCCGTTCCATTCACATCAACCGAAACTTGGCTTGCGTCTTCCAATTTAAAACGCATTTTCCAAACGTTATCTCGCATTTTGTAAAATTCAACACCCATTTGGCGAGTGTTTCCAAGTTCATCATATACATTAATGGATGTTAGATGGCCTCTTCTTTGTCGAGGATCTGGATCATTGATATAACGTTGGATGTCTTCTTCTGTTGCATCAGGAGGAACGGCGGCAACACTTGCATTCAGGTTTGATTGGAAGTCAACATTTTGTGTAGCACGAGCAGGTTCTTTGGAATAAAGAGGGATCACGATGTCTTCAAGAGATCCTGCAGAGTTAATGTATTTGTTTCCTGATTCATCAAGTCTGGAATTCCAACCTTGTACTTTAAGTCCGTTCGCAGGATTTACATAAAAACCATTTTTATCTACGTTAAAAGCACCAGCACGAGTATAAAATTGTTTGTCTCCATCTTTAACGACAAAAAATCCTTCTCCTGATACGGCAAGGTCTGTATTTTTTCCAGTTGTTTGTAAAGCACCTTGTGTCATGATTTTATCTATGGCAGCAATGAGTGATCCAAGACCCACTTGTTTTGGGTTTGTTCCCCCAATCCTTTCATTTGGCTCAGAAGCACCTTGTAATTCTTGTGAGATCATATCTTGGAACGTAACACGTTCTGTTTTAAATCCATGTGTATTCACGTTAGATATGTTGTTACCAATAACATCCATTCTAACTTGGTGGTTTTTCAATCCGGAAACACCGGAGTAAAGTGATCTCATCATAACGTTCTTTCCTCTCTTTTTTTATCGACCTTTTTCAATTAATCCTGATAAGCTTCTTGTTTTTTTAACGTATTGTTAGGAATCTCTGGAATGTTTGGTTGGCGTTGGAATTGTGTTTCTGATTTTAATAACTCTGGATCAGAGATTAAATTAATTTTAGAAACATCGAGCATTCTACCATTTACCCTTACATATGTTTTCCCTTCGTTATCAAAAAGAATAGCACCTGCTAAACCTGTGACATCTTCTCCAGTCACTAAATCTGGTCCTGATACTATTTTACCTACGACCGAATAACTTTGTTTTGATTCCATTCTGGCGATTCCAGATGAAATGTTTTTCATTTGTTCCAATGAAGAAAACTGTGCCATCTGTGCGATGAAGTCTTTGTCTTGTACTGGGTTTGTTGGATCTTGGTGAGAAAGTTGAGTTAACAGAAGTTTTAGGAAATCATCTTTCCCTAACTCTTTTTGTTTTTCTCGAATTTCAATTCCTTTCAAACCACTTTTTTCTTCTTTTTCCAATTGGTCCAAATGTTTGCGGATATTAAAACTTCTATCCCCTTCAAAATATTTGGTTCTTGCTGAATTTTGTGTAGAAATATCTAACATTCCGTCTGGCATATTGTCCTCGATTTCTTTGGATTTTCTTTCTTTATGCGAAAAATTCTAATACTTTGGAATCTTCTCTTTCTCTGATTCCATCTAAGTCTAAACCTTCATCCTTCACTTCAGATTGCAATTTTGTGCGATTTTTTGCCGTTTCCATTAGGGTTTGGTAAAGTTCGTTTTGGTTTTGCCTTTCTGCAAGTTGGCTTCCATCATCCCATAAATCAATGATAAGCGCCTGTAAGTCGAGACCAGATTCTTTCAAGTTATCTCTAATGGATTGGATTTCGTTTTGAAGAGATTTTTGTAATTCTTCTGATTCAACCAAAATTCGTCCCTCTACCTTTTCTCCATCCACAGTCACTTTTAAGGTAAGGCGTCCATATTCTTTTGGATTCATGATGATCTCAGCACTTGACTTTCCATTTTGAATGATGTCAAACTTCGCTTGTTTGATGAGCTCATCCAAATTTTGTTTTATATTGGCTTCTTTTGGTTTTTCTGTTCTCTCTGTTTGTCTGACTGACTCGGTTTTGGAATGGAGTTTGTTTTCCACCAATTGGAAGTTAAATCCTTGTTTGGAAGAACCTTTGTCATCACTCGACTTACCATTTTCATCACCCATTTTGGAGGACGATACATTTACAATCTGATTCACAAACGAAGAGTCCGATTTAAGTTTTTCGTTTTGGACTTGGTTTTTGTTTTCATTTTGTTTTTGGAATTCTTTATCTTTAAAACCAAGGGAACGGATCATTTTGTCAGATGTGATGACGGCATTTTCTTTTTCAGTGGATGAATCTACAAAATTAGATTCTGTTTTATGATTTTTGGAAAATTTACTTTTTTGCTCCAATTTACGCATTGTTGGTTCTGATTGGGTTTCATTTTCAAGTCCGCGAACCCCTTTCTCTTTTTGTAACAAGGAATTTGCTAATGCCATCCCGTTCGGCATGTTCTCTACATTCTTCGAAATCGTAATAGAACTTGGTTTTACTTCTTTCTCTTTTCCTTCCGTTTGCATTTTTTTTGGGGCATTTGGAAACACCACCAAGTTAGAACCTATGGTTTCGGATAGAGAAGCTTTGGAGTTTTGCGAAAGCAGTTTGGGATCTGTTTGTCCCATTTTCAATAAACTCTCTGCTAATTTTTTAGTTTCTTCTAAAAAACTTTTGGATTCCTTATTAGCGTATAATGGATTTTTTTCAGCTGATTTTTGTAAGGCTGAAGCAATTGATTTT
Organism: Leptospira yanagawae serovar Saopaulo str. Sao Paulo = ATCC 700523; assembly: GCF_000332475.2. Classification (GTDB taxonomy): domain Bacteria; phylum Spirochaetota; class Leptospiria; order Leptospirales; family Leptospiraceae; genus Leptospira_A; species Leptospira_A yanagawae. Next base: position 124,598 of record NZ_AOGX02000022.1, on the reverse strand, counting down.
TCTTTTAATAAGGATTCGTTTCCTTCATTTGCAGGAAGGAAACTTTTTTCAAAAAGGTTATGATTGGATAAAATGCCAATGCTGTATTCCAATGCATCACGATCTAAATCTTCTTCCTCTGCTGATTCATCACTGCCATCTTCTTTTACTTTTGTATGCGAAGGAGTTTCGTAAGAGGATTGGTTTGCATCCAAACTTGGATTTGTTTTGGTTTCTGTTTCCCGAGGACTGACTCGGTCAGAGGACACATCGTATGAATTTGATTCAGCACTGAGTGGTTTCCACTCTGAATGTGACTTCGGAGTTTCGGAATGGATTTGGAATTCACGTTCCAAAATCTCCCCAAAACTTTCTTTCACCGCAAAATAGTTGTTATCGGCACCGTCACGTTTGCCCGGTCTCAATTCTGCTTGGGGAAAAGGAATTAAGTTTTGTTTGTCAACGTTTACATTCATTGGGGTGCCTTCTCCCTTAAGGATCGAACTTCCCCAGATTTCCTTGAGAGAATTATCTTCTTCCTTTCCTTGTTTATGTCGGGAAAGGGTTTTGGACCCAAAAATGGAAAGATTTTTCCATTGACAAATATTCACTAAATTGGAGGATGAGTTTGTTTTATTAGCCAAAAGGACAAAAAAATGAAAAAATTTACCAAATTTCTCCCATTTAAACCCAGTTTTTCTGCCATATTGTTCATTTTTTTAGGATTTGGGATTATGCCCTCTCTCCTTGCCGAATCCAGTTTTCTCCATGTTTCCTTTGATCCAACGCGGGAACTCTATGAAGAAATCAACAAAACCTTCTTAAAATCATGGAAGGAGAAAAAAGGTACAGAATTTACGATCCAACAATCTCACGGTGGATCTGGAAAACAAGCCCGCGCTGTCATCGATGGGTTGGATGCTGATGTTGTTAGCCTTGCACTTTCTTACGACATTGATAGCATTGCCACAAAATCAAAGTTAATCGATGTAGATTGGCAAACAAAACACCCTAATAAAAGTACACCTTACTACTCAACAATCATTTTCCTTGTCCGTAAATCCAATCCCAAAAAAATCAAAAATTGGGATGATATTGTCAAACCTGGTGTTTCCGTGATCACTCCTAACCCAAAAACCAGTGGTGGGGCTCGATGGAATTATTTAGCGGCTTACGGTTATGCAAAACGGAAATTTAAGTCTGATGAAAAAGCCACTGAATTTGTCAAAGCCCTGTTCCAAAATACCTCTGTTCTGGATACGGGAGCGAGAGGTTCAACCACTACATTTGTGAATCGTAAAATTGGCGATGTTCTCATCACTTGGGAAAACGAAGCAAAACTAGCGTTAGATGAAGTGAAACGTTCAGGAAATAATAGTTTAGAAGTGGTTTACCCATCTGAGTCCATCAAAGCAGAAACTCCGGTTGCTGTTGTGACAAAAACTGCCACCGAAAAAGGCAATTTAGAAAAAGCAAATGCCTATTTGGAATTCCTTTTTACCAAAGAAGGTCAGGCCATCATTGCGAAACATTTTTTTAGACCGATTGACCCTGCGACAGCAAAATCCTCTGCCAAAGAATTTCCCAAACTCACATTATTTTCTCTATCCGATTTAGGTGAAACTTGGGAGACTGCTCAGAAAAAACATTTTGCAGATGGAGGGGTCTTTGATGCCATCTACAAAACCAAATAAATGATGCAAATTGAAACGCGGCCGTATAAAAAAGTCCATTTAGGAATCAGTTTAGGATTCACAGTTTTTTATTCGTCCGCAGTGGTGATCATACCACTACTCGGGTTATTTTATCATTCCCTTGGGATTGGTTTTACCGGAATTTTTGAAGTATTCACTGATGAGCGCATCCGAGGTGCGCTCATTTTAAGTTTTAGCGTTGGCTTCATTTCTGCCATCATCAATCTCTTCATCGGATTTTTATTTGCTTGGGTCCTCGTTCGTTACCAGTTCCCATTCAAAAAATTCTTTGATACTTTAATTGATTTACCGTTTACCCTTCCCACAGCGGTGGCAGGAATTGCACTCACTACAATTTATTCGCAAACAGGCATCATTGGATCTTTTTTTGACAAATGGGGGATCAAAATTGCCTACACTCCCATTGGTATCGTGATTGCCCTTGTTTTTATCGGGTTTCCTTTTGTTGTGAGAACCGTGCAACCAGTCATTGAAGAACTACCGAAAGAGTTAGAAGAAAGTGCACGTTGCCTAGGAGCAACCCCCTTCCAAACTTTCCGAAAAGTTTTATTACCAGAGCTTTGGCCTTCTTTACTTGCAGGTACTGGCATGGCGTTTGCTCGTAGCATCGGCGAATATGGATCTGTGGTTTTCATTTCAGGTAACCTACCTGGGAAAACTGAGATTTTACCTCTCCTCATCGTCACCAAACTCGAACAATACGAATTTGAAAAGGCAACTTCCATCGCCCTCGTGATGTTACTCACTTCGTTTTTCTTTATGTTCCTCATCAATTTTTTCCAAGAAAGGGCATCAAAAAAACTCACATGAAATTGAAACTTTTGCCCATTTTTTTAATTCTAATCGCTTATGCATTGTTTGGTATCCTTTTGATTTTGCCCATATATACAGTATTTACTGAGGCTTTTTCTGAAGGTTGGGAAAAATACTACACTGCGATCACAAGTGAATATGCACTTTTTGCCATAGGACTAACCATCAAAGTATCATTTGTATCTGTGGTTTTAAATACCGTTTTTGGTATCACGGCAGCCTTTACCATCACCAGGTTTTCTTTTCCTGGAAAAAACCTACTCATTACAATCATTGATTCTCCTTTTGCGGTTTCCCCGGTAGTCTCAGGTCTCATCTTCTTATTGTTATTTGGTAGGCAAGGTGCATTTGGAGATTTTTTAGCAGAACACAATATCAAAATTGTGTTCAATACACCAGGTCTCATCATGGCCACAGTTTTTATCACCTTTCCATTTGTGGCAAGAGAACTCATCCCCCTCATGCAAAGCCAAGGCCGGGAAGAAGAAGAAGCTGGAATGTTACTTGGTGCAAGTTTTGGCCAATTGTTTCGTCGGATTATTTTACCCAATATCAAATGGGGACTTTTGTATGGGATCATACTCTGCAATGCAAGAGCCATGGGAGAATTTGGAGCTGTGTCCGTACTCAGTGGACACATCAGAGGAAAAACCACCACCCTTCCCCTTTATATAGAAATGTTGTACAATGAATTTGATTCAGTGGGTGCTTTTGCTTGTGCCACCTTACTTGTGTTTTTATCGCTACTCACTTTAATCTTCAAATTGATTTTGGAAAAACGAACCGAGAGATCCTAATATGCCAATCGAAATACAAAATGTACATAAAAACTTTGGATCCTTTACTGCTTTAAAAGATGTAAACTTATCCATCCCGGATGGAGAACTTGTGGCACTACTTGGTCCTTCAGGTTCTGGAAAAACCACCTTACTCAGGATCATTGCTGGTCTCGAAGAACCTTCTTCGGGTTCTGTCAATTTTGTCGGCGAACAGCTGTCATCTTCCAAAATCCAAAATGGAGAAGTTGGTTTTGTATTCCAACACTATGCCCTCTTTCGCCATATGACAATCGCTGAAAACATTGCATTTGGTTTGGAAGTGCGTCCCAAAAAAACTCGGCCCTCCAAAAAGGAAATCCAAGAAAAAATCGCAAAACTCCTCACACTCATCCAACTGGAAAAATTTCACAACCGTTACCCACACGAACTTTCAGGTGGACAGAGGCAAAGGGTGGCACTTGCCCGAGCCCTTGCCATCGAACCTAAGTTTCTCCTGCTCGATGAACCATTTGGAGCACTTGATGCAAAAGTAAGGAAGGAATTACGCAATTGGTTGCGAAGGCTTCACGATGAGATCCATATCACAAGTGTTTTTGTCACCCATGACCAAGAAGAAGCACTTGAGGTGAGTGATCGGATTGTGATCCTAAACCAAGGCCAATTGGAACAAGTAGGAAGTCCGGATGAAGTGTACAACAAACCAAAGTCTCCATTTGTCTTTCACTTCTTAGGTGATGTGAATCTATTCCATGGCCGAATTGAAGAAGGAAAAACCAAAATTGGGAATTTGGCTCTCGAAACATCGGAACACCAAAACGTCAAGGAGTCCGATGCTGTTGCCTATGTCCGGCCTTATGATGTGGAAATCGTTCGGGAAAAAGACCAAGGGATAGCAGCAGAGATCCAATACATCCATTCGACAGGAAGGAATGTGCGTGTGGAACTGAAACGAGTGGATACAGGGACCCTCATTGAGTCTGTACTCGAACAGGAAACCTATAAGTACCTCAATTTATTGCCAGGGGAGACTGTTTACCTACGGATCAAAAAAGCAAAAGTTTACGTAGAAGACTTCTCTATCTAATAATTTCCGCTAATATACTTTACAAATCGTCCAATATACAAAACATTGGATGCTAGGACGGGATAAAAATGGGAAATTTGGAAGTTTTGACAGAATCTTATGCCAATCTATCGATTGCCGACGGCCTCAAAAAATTAAGTGCCGATTTCCCGGGTAAAGTCGTGTTCACCACTAGTTTTGGACTCGAAGACCAAGCCATTACCCATGCCATTTTAAGCGAATCCATCCCGATCCGCATTGCTACTTTGGATACGGGTCGACTTTTCCAAGAAACCTATGATGTATGGCAAAAAACAAACATCCGTTATGGGGCAAAAATCGAAACTTTTTTTCCAAATGCCAAAGAGATCCAAAGTTTTATCAACGAAAATGGTCCGAACGCCTTTTACGATTCACAAGATTTAAGAAAGGAATGTTGTCGGATACGCAAACTAGTTCCACTTGATTCCATCTTACAAGGCATGGAAGTTTGGGTGACAGGACTACGAAAAGAGCAATCGGGTTTCCGAACCGAGATGTCTTTATTTGAATCCGATCCCGGAAGGAATTTAATCAAATACCAACCCCTCTTAGATTGGAGTTTTGAATCTACGTGGCAATACATTCGCGAACACAATGTACCCTATAATGTATTACATGACAAAGGGTTTCCAAGTATTGGTTGTGCCCCTTGTACTCGAGCCATTGAACCAGGGGAAGATTTTCGAGCTGGTAGGTGGTGGTGGGAACAAGAATCAAAAAAGGAATGTGGGTTACATTGGGTAGATGGAAAACTCACACCAAAAAAAGGATAATATCGTATGAATAGCACTCATCGTCTCTCACATTTGGACCAGTTAGAATCAGAAGCCATTTACATTTTACGTGAAGTGGCAGCTCAATTTGAAAGGCCTGCTTTATTATTTTCTGGTGGAAAGGATTCCATCTGTTTGGTTCACCTTGCTCTCAAAGCATTTCGTCCAGGTAAATTTCCTTTTCCCCTCGTTCACATTGACACGGGGCATAACTTTGATGAGGCGCTAAAATTCCGAGATAACTTAGCTGAAAAAATTGGCGAAAAATTAATTGTTCGTTATGTACAAGACTCCATCGACCAAGGAAAGGCCGTTGAAGAAAAAGGAAAGTTCCCCAGTCGCAATGCCATCCAAGCAGTGACGTTACTTGATACAATCGCCGAATTTAAATTTGATGCCTGTATCGGTGGGGCTCGTCGGGATGAAGAAAAAGCAAGAGCTAAGGAACGAATTTTTTCTGTTCGAGATGAGTTTGGATCTTGGGATCCAAAACTCCAACGTCCGGAACTTTGGAATATTTATAATGGAAAAATCCATGTAGGGGAAAACGTCCGAGTGTTTCCCATTAGCAACTGGACAGAACTTGATGTATGGGAATACATTCGAAAAGAAAAGATTGACCTTCCTTCTTTATACTTCTCACACCAAAGAGAAATTGTTTGGCGAGAGGAACTGGTTTTCCCGGTTTCAAAATTTATTAGTTTAGACAATACCGATAAAGTGGAAACAAGGACCGTTCGGTTTCGTACAGTTGGTGATATGACTTGCACAGCAGCAGTGGAATCAGAAGCAAATTCCGTAGACGATATCATTCGCGAAATCCAAGTTTCACGCACCACAGAAAGAGGTTCGCGTTTGGATGACAAACGTTCCGAAGCGGCGATGGAAGAAAGAAAAAAGGGTGGGTATTTTTAATGGATATTTTACGATTTATTACAGCAGGAAGTGTGGACGATGGTAAATCAACTCTCATTGGACGTTTGTTATACGATAGTAAATCCATTTTTCAAGACCAACTCGAAGCTATAGAACGTGCAGGACAAGTAAATGGCCAAATCAACTTAGCCCTTCTCACAGACGGACTGAAAGCCGAAAGAGAACAAGGAATAACCATTGATGTGGCATATAAATACTTCTCCACACCAAAACGTAAATTCATCATCGCCGATGCACCGGGTCATGTGCAATATACCAGAAATATGGTAACGGGTGCGTCTAACTCGGACCTTGCCATCATTCTCATCGATGCAAGAAAAGGTGTGATCGAACAAACCTACAGACATTCTTACATCGTATCCTTGTTACGATTGCCCTATGTCGTCGTTTGTGTGAACAAAATGGACTTAGTGGATTTTTCGGAAGAAGTATTTTTAAATATACAAAAACAGTATTTAGAATTTGCAAAAGACTTAGACCTAAAATCCATCCACTTCCTACCGATCTCCGCTTTAAATGGAGATAATGTTGTTGAGCCATCTGCATCCATGCCATGGTGGAATGGGAAATCTTTACTCCAGTTTTTAGAAGAAATCGAAATCCATACAGAAGAGGAGTCCCCTGCTCCACGATTCCCAGTTCAAAATGTGATTCGTCCTCAAACGACTGAATACCATGATTACAGAGGTTATGCGGGACAAATCAGAAGTGGTCACTTCACAGTGGGAGATTCCATTACGGTTCTGCCAAGTGGTCTCACCTCAAAAATCAAAGCCATTGATACCTATGATGGTCCTTTAAATACAGCGTATGCTCCTATGTCTGTGACCATTCGCTTGCAGGATGAAATTGATGTGAGCCGTGGGGATATGTTAGTTGTCACTGGAAAAGAACCTATTGTCTCTCAAGATTTAGAAGCATATATTTGTTGGATGGACCAAAAGGTAATGGCACCAGGATCCAAATACCTCCTTCGTCAAACCACGAATGCAGTGAAGGTTTCTGTTCGTTCCCTGGAATACAGAGTGGAAACAAGCACCCACGAAAAAAAAGAACAACCGTATCTAGCTTTGAATGAAATTGGGAAAGTCACCCTTCGCACGGCGAAACCCGTCGCATACGACCCATATAATAAAATCAGGGGCACAGGGAGTTTTGTCTTGGTGGACGAAGGTACGAACCAAACCGTTGCAGCAGGTATGTTATTGTGATTTTTTTATTCAATATAGCAGAAATTTAGCTTGAATAATAGATAACAATTTCGTTAACCTGGCAGTATGGCGAGCCAATCAACAACTGTCGAAAACCAATGGATCAGCAAACGTTTCCTTTTTGGGACAAAACTACCAATTGTCTATGAACCAGTCCATGAGAAACCAATTGAGAACTTTACCGACTGGATTCGCACCCACCAAAAAGAATGGCGTGAAGATTTAAAAAATCATGGCGCCATTTTATTGCGAGGTTTCCCGGTTCATGAAGCTCTCGACTTCCAATCGATCCTGTATGCAACAGAAGAAAAAAATTTGGGAGAGTTTTACTTAGGGACATCGCCGAGAGACCAGGTCGTAAAACACGTGTTCACAGCCAGTGAACTTCCTCCGCATTATCCAATCATGCAACATGCGGAGATGAGTTTTCTCGACAACCCACCGAAATTATTATTTTTTTATGCGGAAAAAGCATCTGAATTTGGCGGAGAGACCCCACTCACAGACCTGCGCGAAGTGTACAAAGAAATTGATCCCAAGCTCATAAAGAAAATTGAAACATTTGGGATACGATATCGAAGGCGTTATGATGGTCCTTCGAAAAAATCCAGATTTTCACTTTGGAAAACGAAACGTTGGGATGAAATGTTTGGAACCACAAACTTGGAGGAAGTGAAAAAAATTGCTGACCAAAATAGATTTCAATTGGAATGGTTTGGCAAAGATTCGTTAACCATCACCAATGAACAATCAGGGTTTCGAATCCATCCACAAGCAAATACCATAGCATGGCATAACCATTCACAAACATTTCACCACCAAGCTGCTGTTAGCGAGGTATGGAAAATTGTGAAACGACAAAAAACGATTCGTTCTCTCGGTGTTGCGATACTACTTACTTTACTGACGATATTAAAAAGATTAGCAGGTCAAAAATCACATGATGTACATGTGACTTACGGGAATGGAGAAGAAATTTCTGTGAATGAAATGAAATCGATTTCAGATGTGTTTTGGAAACATATGGTTGCCTTCCCTTGGCAAACAGGTGACGTACTCATCATTGATAATTTTTCCGTTTCGCATGGACGGCTTCCCTTCACAGGACCACGTCGTATCTTAGTAGGATGGTCTGATTAAATGGATATCAATGGAGTTCGACTCAATTTTAACAAAGAATCCGTTTATCTTATCAATGCATTGGGAATGGTCCTTGTGGCCTCTTGCCCAGGTGGGAAAATGTCGAATTTTTTCACACATTTGGCGAAAGGTAATTTGGCACTTTCTGTGAGTCTTACAACTTTTTCTTCGACCTTTGCCTTTCTATTGACTCCTATCGGATTTTTCTTTTGGGGAAATATTCTTCCGATCACTCGGAGTTATCTTAAATCGATCTCTGTCAGTCCAATTGAGATTTTAGTTTCCATTACAATACTGCTTGTTGTTCCCCTACTACTTGGAATTTTTTTTCAAATACGATTTTCTAAACTCACTCATTCAGTGAAACGTGTAGTGCAAAGAATATCCATTTTGTTACTTGCATTCTTTATCATCGGTGCCTTGGTTACAAATTGGAAATTTTTCAAAGAATACATCCACCTGCTATTCGGACTTGTATTCCTTATGAATTTAGCAGGACTTTCGATCGGATATTACATAGCAAAATTATTTCAGTTACCGATGAGCGATCGGAAAACAATCTCAATCGAAACCGGAATTCAAAATTCTAGTTTAGGTCTTGCCATTGTTTTTAGTTTCTTTGATGGTTTAGGTGGAATGGCAATGATTTGCGCATGGTGGGGAATATGGCACCTACTTGCAGGTGCCGCTATTGCTACATATTGGAATCAAACTTCCAAATTGGGATCCTAATTCAGTATCCCAATTCGATTGATATAATCTCCAAAAGATTCTTTTCCATTTCTTTCTTTGGAAAATTTACCAAAAAGTCCATCTAACTCATTTAAGATAGCAGATTCATCCAAATCTTCTTTGAATTTTTTGTTCAATCTGTAACCTTCCGCATCGGCTCCTAAATGGAGGTTATACTTTCCATAAGATGTACCTACAAGTCCTATTTCTGAAATGTATGGCCTTGCACATCCATTGGGACAACCTGTCATACGTATGGATATCGGTTCCGAAGCCAGACCATGTTTGGTAAGAATGGGTTCAATTTTATCGATTAAACTTGGTAGGTAACGCTGCGCCTCTGCAAGTGCCAACGAACAAGTGTTTAATGCCACACAAGCGATCGAGTTTTTTCTAATCGGAGATACTTCTGCTGTTTTTCTATGAACACCGAATTTCACAAGAATGGATTCAATTAAGTCTTTGTCTTTAGGAAAGATATCAGACAAAATCAAGTTTTGGTTACACGTGAATCGGAACGTTGCTCGTCTTGTTTTTGAAACTTCAAGTAAGGCTGTTTTTAGGTTGTATCCGTGTTCATCACAAACCCTTCCATTTTCAACGAAGACAGTGTAATGCCAGTTACCGACAGCATCTTGTTTCCAACCAAAATCATCTGACCTTTGTGTGAATTGGAAATCCTTTGCTGGTTCAAAACTAATTCCGGCTCGTTTTTCCACTTCTCGTTTGTAAAACTCGACACCTAACCGGTCTAATGTGTATTTTAAACGAGACAACTTTCGGTCTTCACGATTTCCAAAATCCCTTTGGACAGTTACAATTTCATACACAACTTTTAGAATGTCTTTTTTAGGGATAAAACCAAAAACAGTTCCGACTCTCGGGTAAGTATCAGGATTCCCATGAGTGGTTCCGAGTCCTCCCCCAACTGCTACATTAAAACCTAATAGTTGCCCGTTTTCAATGATGGCAATGAGACCTATATCATTGGTAAAGAGATCCACATCATTGTAAGGTGGGATTGCAATCGCAATTTTGAATTTACGAGGTAGATATACGTCCTTATACAAGGGATCTTCTGGTTCCTCTTTTTCAGCTAATAGATTTTCATCCAACCAAATTTCATAATAAGCTCTCGTTTTGGGAAGAAGTGATCGACTAATTTCCCCCGCATAACCAAACACTTCCTTGTGAAGTGGACTAGCCGCTGGATTTGATGTACAAGTTACGTTTCGATTCACATCACCACATGCAGCAATGGAATCTAAAAATACAGAATCAAAGGCCTTAATCGTAGGTTTGATTTTGGATTTTAATATCCCGTGGAGTTGGACAGTTTGTCTTGTTGTGATTTTGATCGTTCCCGTCGAATTCTCACCAGCAACATTATGTAGTGCTTCCCAATGGACAGGTCCAATCATACCACCAGGTATTCGGAGGCGGATCATAAAGGAATATAATCTTTCTAGTTTCTTTAACGCTCGTTCATCCCTTCTATCACGATCATCTTGTTGGTACATACCGTGGAATTTAAGTAATAATTGGTCATCGGATCGTAAAGAACCAGTGTGTTCGTCTTTTAAACTATCTGCAAGTGTCCCACGAAGGCCACGGCTTAGTCTTTTTACTTTTTCAGCGAGTGTTTCTTTTTTAGTTTCTGCCATGATTTCCTCAGTAAACGTCCTTGATATAACGGCCAGATTCTTCTAATTCTTTTAAATATTCAGAAGCCTCTTTTCCAGTGTCAAAAGTTCTTTCCGCTAAAATTTCAATTAATTTGCGATCAACGTCCTTACTCATTGGATCTTTTGACCCACAGAGGTAAATGACCGCACCATTTTCAATCCATTTCAAAAGTTCCAAAGCATTTTCACCTAAACGGTCTTGGACGTATACCTTCTGTTTGGTGTCACGAGAAAATGCTGTATTCAATTTATGTAATACACCAGTATCCATGAGTTCCAATAACTCAGTTTGGTAATAGAAATCGGAAACAAAGTTTCGCTCCCCAAAGAATAACCAATTTTTTCCATTCCCACCAGACTGTTCTCTTTCAAATAAAAAACTTCGGAATGGAGCAATACCCGTTCCTGGACCAATCATAATGATATCAGTATCGGGACTTGGCAATCGAAACGAATTGTTTCGTTGGATGAAAAATGGAACTTTATCCCCTTCTTTTAGTGTTGCAAGGTAACCTGAACAAAAACCTGATTTTAAACCTGTAAAGGTTTCAATTTCTACCTCTGCTACCGTTAGGTGGACTTCCTCTTCCCCATGAGCCGAAGGACTAGAAGCAATGGAATAATACCTTGGAACGATTGGTTCTAAAATATCGATGAGGGATTGTACTTCTAATTTGGAATCCGCAGGGTATAACGTTAAAAGCACATCTAAATCCAATTTTCCTGAAGGAATTTCTTTTTTAGAGAGTGCAACATACTTTTGGATCACACGATCTGGTAAAAACCGAATGGAAACTTTTTTTTGGAGCAAATCATATAACATCCAAGTTTCCCCTTTGTATGAAACACGTGTTTCTCGGTCTGCTTCCAATAATCCTAAAATTCGATTTACTTCATCTTCTCTGTTGTATGCGAGAAATCCAGCGCTATCTCCAGGCAAATAATCGACAGGAATGGGGGATTTGATTTCAATATGCCTCGTTGACTTAGTTGCTCCAATGTCATTTAACACAAGGTTGGTGACAATGGTTCCTTCATAAACAACCTTTCCACCAGAACTCGGTTTCGATGTTGTGGTTTGTGATTGTTTAGAAACTTGTGTGGTAGCAGTTTTTGAAATCGCGTTTAATTTGGAAATGAGTTCTGTCATCCACGGTTTAGAGACAATTTCAAAATCCACATCACATTTTCCAAGTTCATGGATTCGTTCTGCGCCCAGTTTTTCAAGCATAGAGTCCACATCGATTCCAGTTTGGCAAAACAATGGGTAACTCGTATCACCTAATCCAAGTACGGCGAATTTTACTTTTGATAATGAATCTTTAGATTCCGATAAAATTTGGATAAATGGTTTTGCTGCTTGGGGTGGTTCTCCATCTCCATGAGTGGAAACAACAACAAATAAATACTCTTCTTCTTTTAAATCTTTCGCTTTGTAGGTATCTGTACTTTTTAATTTGGCTTGTACACCAAGTTCTTTTAATTTTTTAACCAGTTCGGTTCCTAGTTTTTTAGAATTTCCCGTTTCTGTACCATACACCACACTGCATTGGATGGGTGCGGCTTTTAGGTTTCCATGGGAAGGATCATTGGAAGAGATGCTAACAGGTGGGCTTAAGGAGACATCCACACTACCGCCAATACTAGCCTGTGTGAGGGCAGAAAGGTATCCCGACATCCATACCCATTCGTCTTTTGTGGATTCTTTTAGTAATTGTAAAAATCGATTGCGTTTCTCATCGGATAACATAAAAACCTATGCTTGTGTTGGATTCCAGTAAAACATCCAAAAAGTCTTATAAATTGAATCTTTTCCTAAGGTTAGAGACGAGTAAACTAAAAAACTGGAGATTTTGTAGAAATAATTAGCCAATCACTTGACTATTTCTAGCAGAATTGCAAGGTATAGCAGATATGTCCTCCAATAAGACAGAACAGGGCTTCGTGAGTTTCGTGAGTGGTGGGCCAGGACCCGTTGACCTATTGACACTCCGCGGAAAATCTCGAATCGAATCCGCCGAAGTCATTTTGTATGATGCCCTTTTGGATCCTAGTTTTTTAGACATCTTCCCTGTGTCTGCCCAAATCCTATATGTGGGGAAACGTGCCAAAGAACACTACCGGACACAGTCCGAAATCAATTCTCTCCTCGTAGAATTTGCGACCCAAGGAAAACGGGTTGTGAGACTGAAAGGAGGCGATGCTTCCATCTTTGGTCGGTTATCCGAAGAAATCCAAAGTTTAGAATCCTTTGGCATATCCTATGAAGTTGTTCCTGGTGTGAGTTCGGTGACAGCGGGAGCTGCAAACCTAAAAATTTCACTCACCGTACGAGGGTTAGCTCGCCAAATCATCATCCTTGATGGCCATACGATATTAGAAGATGAACGTAGTTGGATGGGAATGGAAAATTTCCCCGGAACAATCGTTATCCTTATGGGAAGCGAAAAAACAAAAGAACTTGCCGCAAGACTCATCCAGAAAGGAGTTTCGGAAAACACACCTATTGTTCTTTTAGAAAATGCTGGGAACATCAATGCCAGCTATACGGTTTCCACTCTCGCAATTACAGTGTTAAACGGTTTAAAAAAAGAATCGAAAGGACCTGGCATTTTATATGTTGGTGAGGTGTTTCGTTCCCTTTTACATAGGGAAAGGGTTATCCAAAACAAAGTCATGTCACCATCCTCTATTTTGGAATCTTTATGAACCCCAAAAAATACCCAATCTTTCTCAATTTAGAAGGAAGGAATATACTAATCGTGGGCGGGGGAAGTGCATGCCTTGAAAAATTAATGGGATTGGAATACACAGGGGCGAACCTCCATTTGATTTCTTTAGACTATAGTGAGGATGTGATTTCATTTTTAGAAAGATACCCACAAATCAAAAGGGAAACTCGCGCGGTAATCGAGGAAGATTTAAATCATAGAGACATTATTTTTTTAGCAACAAGTGATACAGAAACCAATAAAAGGTTTCGGACTTTAGCTAAAAACAAAGGGATTTGGGTGAATTCTGTAGATGATCCCAAAAATTGTGATTTTTATTCTTCTTCCACGGTGACAGTTGGTCCCATCCAATTTGCAATTTCCACCGATGGAATGTTTGCTGGTGTTTCCTCAACACTTCGAAAACTATTTGAAGAAGTGTTACCAGAAGAAGACCACGAACTTTTGGAAACCATTTTTATCATGAGAAGGAAATTAAAGGAATTACTCCCAAACCAAGAAGAAAGACGAAAGGTCTTAAAAGGTATCATCCAAAAATTAAATTCTGAATACTTCCACAAACCTTAAACATCATTCCGGATAAATTTGAACAATCGTTAACGCATGTTCACCTGCCCAAATTGAATGTAAAGGAATGTTCACAACCATTTTGTCCTTACTATCAAGGCGCACAGTCCACTCACCCGCTGTTCTTGGCTCAAAAAATTTTACTTCTTTTATGGAATAAGGGAATTGGATTTCGAATTGAATGAATTCCACGAGGGTATTGAATCGTAATAAGTCATCGCGTAATTTCGCTTCCGCCAAAATCGAACTGATCTCTTCTGGGTTGATTTCGAGGGCTTTTAAAAGTGGAGAGTTTTTACTTGTATCTATGGCAAGTTGGATCTCTTTATTTTCTTCGTCACGGAACTCAATGAAACGAAATCCAGGTGGCAACATCTGGGTAAAGTTTCCAAATTGATACGATCTTTCTTTTAAAGTGATGACAACCTCACCTTTATCCTTAATCCCTGAACCCAAAAAACTCCCTTTTGGTTTCTTCGTGATTGTTTTTTGGTAAATGAGCAAGTCACCTGATAGGTCAGGTTTGATCTTTATTTTGATATTCCCACCTGCACAGGCACAAAACAATAGGCAGAATAATAAGGTTTGTGGTATCCGTTTCATATCGCCATTACATCATACAAAGCGAAGTTTACAGAACAAAAAAATGATTTATCCAAAACAGTTCCACGGAAAAACGAGAGACATCTCCCTTGAATCCCATTATTACCATCGTTTTTCTAAAGAAATCCAACTTCCCTGTAACATCTATTACTCCCTCACCCTCATCACCCCCGATGTACCGATGCGAGAAATTGATTTCCTTGTGGTATCTCCTTACGGTGTGATTACCATTGAATTAAAAAATGGAAAGTGGAGGCAAAAAAAAGGAGAATGGGAATTTTATAATGTTCGGGCCAGAGACTGGGAACCTGTTACTGGTAAGTCTTATAAAAATCCAATTGAACAAGTCACCACACAAAGACAAATCATAAGGGAATTTTTCAAGAACCACAACCAATTAGTGGATCTGTTTCCAAAAGAATATTACGATAGTGCAATTTTCTTTTTAAAAAATGAACGAAAAGAATTCCACCTACCCAATGACCAAAACTTATATGTTTTTGGCGGCAAAGAAGTAGGAGATGAAACAAGTTTAAACGATATTCTAGAATCTATCTTTTATCGTAGTGGAAGAGAACCATTACCAGAATCTGTTCTTGTCAAAGCACACGAAATCATCAAAAAAAATCTAAACTTTTTCCAAACCTTTCGTTCTCACAAAGAAAAAGAAGAAGAGAATTTATTGTTTTTTACAAAAGAACAATTTTCCCTCGTACAAGGCATTACCAAATATTCACATAATTTAATTTACGGAAGTCCAGGTTCAGGAAAATCAATTTTATGTGGAGAACTTGCCTTACAATATGCAAGGAAAGGGAAAAAAGTTTTATTATGGCAAGGTGCGAAAGCCTTATATGAAATTTGGAAAGATGAACTCTCTCAAATCCCTGAAAAAAACAATATTCAACTGATCTCCCAATTGAATGAAATCAATCATAATCATATCGATATTTTAATTGCTGACGGAATCGAAGAAATTCTTTGTGAAGCAGTTCTTTCGGAAATTACGTTGTATCTCTCTCCCCTATTTTGGGAGGGAAAAGAATGGATTCTTTTTGTTTCGAGAAGGTTGAAGTATACACCCACTCCATTTTTAAACTACTTACAATCATTACCTGTCCACATTTGGGACATCAAAAGGAATATTCGTAATTCTCCAGAGATTGTTGCATTTGCAAATACCTTACTCAATGATTTTTCAGAATCATCTGTGCAAAACAATTTATCGGACATCCAATTCATCAAATCTGATGAAGACCTAACAGACCAAATTCGATGGTGTTATGGATATGCAAAAAAAGTATTGGAGATCGAAAATGATGAAATTGTTGTATTGTACAAATCTGATGAAACGATTCAAAAAAATGGATTAAAACAATTTTTAGAAGAAAATCAAATGCGCCATTACTCTTGTGAAAATTTTGCAGGAATGGAAGAAACATGTGGGATTTTGATAGGATTTGAAAACTGGAACTTAACGGAAACCAAAACGATATTGGCTGAAACCATTCTAAAGATTAGAAGCCTGGTCTGTGTTTTTTACCCACCCAACGAAGAAGATGTGATCCAACGGATTTTAAAAAAAGGTGACTCTGGCCCGTAAGCCGGATTCTGTTTTAGGCGATCATTTATCTAATGCTCTCTACCCACAACCTGGCGGGACAAGCTCATAACGGTTGTTTACTTGAGATTGCACATCGGAGGGTTTACCGGCCATTGTTTTTACAAACAAAGCGGTGGGCTCTTACCCCACCATTTCACCCTTACCCACACAGTAGGCGGTATCCTTTCTGTTGCACTTTCCGTCCCTTCCTTGCCATTGCTAACAAGGAAAAGCCCAAGCATTACTTGGTCCGATTGTCCCCTAGTGTCCGGACTTTCCTCCCCTCTTCTTCCAGTGGGAACAAGAAAGGCGATCGCTCGGCCAGAGTCTCTTTCATGGAATCTTAGAATCTCGAAACGTCGAGGAGTATTTCGAAAGATTGGCACAATTTATGCATCTTCATCTGTGAATTGAAAACCGCAAGGATCCAACGTATGAAGACTACCTATTTTGCATTATTTTTAATCATTTCCAGTGGTTTGTGGGCAGAACCAAGTTTGGACCAATCAGTGGCAGAAATCCTTGACCAAACTCGCTTATCCCGGATCCCAACGGTCATTTCTCAATTAGAAGAACGTTCCCACAAAAAAGTGGAATCAGGAGACTTCCTCGGCGCAAGAGAGGATTTGAAAAAAGCAATTTTACTCAAACAATCCATTGGCATGAAAGAATCCGAAGGCAATGCCCAGTTATTGTTCCAAATGGCAAATCTGGAAACAAAATTAGGCCATAGTTGTGAAGCCCTCCATTACACATCCTTAGCCAAACAAATTGTCAAAAAGGTAAGCCTACGTTCAGAATTTACACAAATTTCTCAAAACCGCGGAGGTTCTGCTGGTGTTGGAAAATGGGAATCTTGTGAAGAAGTTTCTTGGTTGCAAGATTGAGAGATTGATCCGTAAAAAAGGATAACGAAAACGTTTCCTGTAGTGTCATTTTCCATTGAATGAAAAATGCATCCCAATGTAAATTTCCATTACAGGAAAAAAAACACTTCGGGACAATTTCCATCGTAGGAAAATCACATCGCAATGTAAATTTCCATTGCAGGAAAAAAACACCATGGGTCAATTTTCATCGTAGGGAACATCCTACTTGGTATCCAAAAATGTGGCATTCCAGTACAACCGGTTTCATTCTGCCGTGTGTGGATAAGAACAACCGAGTGGACCTTTCTTTTGGATCAGTATGGAACCCTCGGTATTCTGATTTGGGGATGATTTGTAAATTGGCCTCAGATGTTTGGGAACAGAAAATCCAATTGTTTATGATCTGTAATTTTACACTTTGAATCAAATTTCCTGATCCGAAACGTTCTTTCCATTTGGTTCATTCTGATTTTTGAAATTTAAGGGAAGCAGAATTCACACAGTAACGTAGTCCTGTAGGTTTCGGTCCATCAGGGAAAACATGGCCTAAATGAGCCCCACAATTTTGGCACATGATTTCGGTTCGTACCATCCCATGAGATTGGTCTGTTTCGGTGGCAATCACATCCGATCTCACTGGCTCATAATAACTTGGCCAACCACTTCCAGAATCATATTTGGAATCAGAAGAAAACAATGCTTCACCACAACAAACACAAAGATAAGTTCCCTTTTCTTTGTGTGCATAGTATTCGCCAGTGAACGGACGTTCGGTGCCCTTTTCCCTTGTCACTTGGTATTGTAATGGTGTGAGAGTTTCTTTCCAATTTTGTTTTTCCATCCTCATTCTCCTGTAAGTAATTGAGATTTAGTATCAATATCGCATTTTATTTTTTTAGGAACTGACAATCTTGTGACAGTTACGAGATTGTATTTGATAGAATAAAATTATGTGGTCAAACCTGATTCTACTCCATGCAACTGATCCCAAAACGCAAATCTTAGACGATTCTCGCGTTGAGGTTTGGCAAACATGCCAGAGAACACTTGTCTTCACGGACAAGAGGATCTTTCCCATGGAAGAGGGAAACGAACGGTTTTTTGATGGTTGGGAAGTACACCAAGGGTATGATGCATACCGCTTTTTGTTGGAAGTGGTATCTGGTTTACGTTCGAAACTTTTTGGGGAATCTGAAATCCAAGCACAATTTCGGGATCGTTTTCGCGAAGAAAATACAAATGGTTCCAACTTTGCACTTTCCCTCCTCCGCCTTCGCGACCAAATCTTAGAGCAGACCAAACAAATTCGCTCCAAATACCTCACAGGAATTGGAAGGCAAACTTATGGCAGTGTCACCGAGTCCTATTTACAAAATCACAAAGAAGTCACGCTCCTCGGAACTGGAAAACTTGTGGATTCCATTTTGCCATACCTTGTTTCCAAACAAAAACAAGTTAAGCTCATTGGTAGAAATCAAAACCGGTTATTGGAACTTAACCAACTCTATCCAAACATTACTACCTACCATTGGGAAGATTACCAACCTAAAAACGAAGCGATTGTCATTGCCTCTAGCTTTTTACCTTTTAACTGGGATGAGATGATCCGATCAGCATCCATCATACTCGACTTTAGAGAAAACTCGGGAACAAATAATGGATACAGTCATTACGTTCCACTGTCCCAAATCTTAAACGATCTTCAAGAAACAGATGAACAAATCCAGTCAGTAAAAATGGACTTACAATACTTTCTTACGGAACTCACAAGGGAAAGGGAGGAAGAACAGTTGCATATTATCAATGGATGGGAAGACTTACTTGTCTGAAGCAATTAAAATAGGAGGTAGGTCCTCCCTACTCTCTCGCATTCAAATTCATACCGTCACCAATGCTTTAAAAGAAAAAAACAAAAACCTTCAATTTGAACCTTTTTTTCGAGAATCATCAGGAGATAAGGATCTAACGACTCCACTCTGGCAATTTGCGGGACAAGGGATTTTTACCAAAGATTTACAAGAAGACCTTCTGAATCATAAAGTAGATATCGTAATCCATTCCTTTAAAGATATGGATCTAAAGGAAAGAAAAGATACAATTCTGATTCCAGTTTTGCCAAGAGAAGATGTAAGAGACGTATTACTATTTAAAAAAAACAAATGGATCAATTTACCAAACGAAATCACAATCTTAACATCTTCACCTAGAAGAGAATATCATATCAAAGAATTTCTAAAAAATTATTTTCCAACCCCTATCAGTAATTTTGAAATCAAAATCGAATCTGTTCGTGGGAATATCCAAACTAGACTTCGAAAGTATTTAGACCATGAATCGGGTGGAATCCTTGTGGCAAAGGCCGCATTAGATCGAATTCTAAATTTTCAAGACAAAGAAAACCAATTACCTGAACTAAAGGAAATCAAACAACTCATCCGTGACACTTTAAATTTATCTTTGTTTATGGTATTACCTTCATCCATTTTTCCAAGTGCTCCCGCACAAGGAGCGTTATGCGCTGAAATCAGGAAAGAAGACATACACCTCGAAGCCTTATTAAGGGAAATATCCGACGAGGAATCAGTTTTCACTGCTACAGAAGAGAGAAAAATTTTGTCAGAGTACGGCGGAGGTTGTCATCAAAAAATTGGTGTTACTGTTTTAGAACGGGATTATGGCAAAATCACATTTGTTCGTGGCATTACTGAAGATGGAAAGGTTTTACAAACAAAAGAACTTTCGGGAAGTCCAAACCTTTCTTTTACAAAAGAAGAAGTATGGCCACCTAACGCTAAAATGGCTGCTAGGCAACGAGAAAGACTAACCTATTCCATTCCAAAAGACGTAGATGTATTTGTATCTCGAGGTTACGCATTTCCATTGGATTTATCTGTCAACCCAAGTAACCAAATCCTTTGGTCGGCGGGATTATCCACTTGGAAGGACTTAGCACTTCGTGGTTTTTGGGTGAACGGAACTTGTGATGGACTTGGAGAAAGTGAACCACCTGAAATTGACTCCATCCTTGGCCGAAAACCAAATTTTGTGAAACTCACTCATATGGATTCGGATAAAAATTCAAGTGTATATCCTGTGGTACCTACTTATTTTGTATCCGCACCTGAAATTCCAATCCCATTTGATCCATCCAAAATCAAAGCAGCATACTGGAGGAGCGGGTCGGAATTTGATATCGTAACCAAAAGATATCCAGAACTTTTAAATGTGATCCATTTTGTAGGACCTGGCTCGACATTTAGAAAAATCAAACATGCGCTAGGTGAAGAAGGATCAAAAAACAAAGTTTTTGTTTCTTTATCTTTTGAATCTTGGGTGGAGAGGTACATCAAACCATGAAAAAACATACACTTCGTTTACGCTCCAATCAATTCCTTCGTAATTTGAGTGAGTCTGGTTCCTTAAATGCAAACAAAATGATCCAACCACTTTTTCTTGTGGAAGGACTCACAGAAAAAGAACCAATTAAAGGTTTACCAGATGTATATCGCGAAACTAATAAATCCATATTCACTCAGATTGAATCTGATTTAAAATCAGGTGTATCTCAATTTCTATTATTCATGGTACCGAGTGCCAAGTCAGATACAAATTTCTCAAAAGAATTTTACCAAACCAATATCAGTGCTATTAAAAAAGCATTTCCAGAAATGTTTTTATGGTTAGATACTTGCATTTGTTCAGTCACAACTACAGGGCATTGTTGCCATTTCCATCCACAAGGAACCATTGATTTACAATTAACCTTAAGTCGTCTCTCAGAACTTGCGTTGATTTATGCAGATGCAGGAGCCGATGGTATCGCACCAAGTGATATGATGGATGGCAGAGTCGCATCACACCGTAAGATCCTAGATGAAAACAGTCATTCTCATGTTCCCATCATGAGTTATTCAACGAAATTCAAAAGTAATTTTTATGGACCTTTCCGAGGTGCTGCGGATTCCTCACCACAGTTTGGTGATAGAAGTGGATACCAATTGGATGTGAGAGATAGAGACACTGCCATTCACACTTCAATCCGTGATAAAGAAGAAGGTGCTGATTTGTTAATGGTAAAACCAGGTATGACAGCGATTGATCTCATTGGGCCCATCAAAGAAAAAACAAACTTACCCACTGGAGCATACCAAGTGAGTGGTGAATATGCAAGTTTAGTGTACTTAGCCAAAGAAGGATTTTTAAATTTTGAAGATGGATTAAAAGAAACATGGGATGTGTTTCGTAGAGCTGGATCCTCTTTTCTCATCACATATGGTGCAAGGATTGCACAAAGGATGTATTCATGAATTCGGAAGATCTATTCCAAAGATCAAAATCAGTTGTACCTGGTGGAGTGCACAGCCCTGTTCGTTCCTTCTCTTCTGTTGGTGGCACTCCTATTTTTTTCAAAGAAGCAAACGGCGCCTATCTCACGTCAGTTGAAGGAAATCACTACATAGATTATTGTTTGAGTTTTGGTCCCTTATTATTTGGACATCGTCATCCAGAGATACAAGAAGTGGTAGAAGATACGGTGAAAAAAGCTTGGTCTTTTGGTGCTTGTGAACCTTACTCTTTAGAACTTGCCGAATTTATCACCGAACGAATCCCATGGGTAGAAAAAATTCGTTTTGTGAATTCTGGCACAGAAGCGGTGATGAGTGCACTTCGCGTTGCAAGAGCCGCTACAGGACGAAATAAAATTTTAAAATTTGATGGTTGTTACCATGGTCACCTCGACCAACTTTTAGTAAAATCCGGATCTGGACTTGCTGGACTTAGTTCAAGTGATAGTAAAGGAATCGGTCCAGAAATCATCCAAAACACTCTTGTCCTCCCACTTGACGATGAAACAAAAATGGAAGAGTTATTCCAAAGAGAAGGTTCAAATATCGCTTGTTTGGCGATTGAACCATTACCTGCAAATTATGGATTACTACCACAACGAATTGAATTTTTAAAAAAATGCCGCGAGTTAACAACAAAGTATGGAGTGTTATTATTATTTGATGAAGTGATCTCTGGTTTTCGTGTTTCCTTTCAAGGAATGGCTGGTATCACCGGTATCGAACCTGATTTAGTCTGTTATGGAAAAATCATTGGAGGTGGATTCCCTGTTGGAGCTTATGCTGGAAAACGAGAGTACATGGATCTTGTTGCTCCAAGTGGACCTGTTTACCAAGCAGGAACTTTATCAGCGAATCCAATTGGGATGCGAGCGGGACTGAAAACCCTTACCAAAGCTTGGACGGAAAATCCTTATCCAAGTTTAGAGAAAACCACCAAACATTTAACTGATGGAATTTTGAATCTTTTATCCCAATATGGAGATTCGCATTGGGAAGCTGTCAACTTTGGAAGTTTATTTTGGCTGAAAGGAAAAACAGACAAACCCTTACGAACCATTTCTGAAATTCCAGCGACACATAAATCTAACTTTGCAATCCTTTTCCATAAACTCCTCAAACAAGGTGTATACTTGGCACCTAGCGGTTATGAGGTGGGCTTTCTATCAACAGCTCACACCCAAGACATCATCGATCTAACACTTGAAAAAACAAAAAAAGCATTAGAGGCCAACACTTGATTTCAACAAAATACCACAACGAACGATTTGCAAACGCGATAAATTTAGTGCCTCAAAACATTCCTCCCATTTGGTTTATGCGCCAAGCGGGAAGATACCATTCTCATTACCGTAAACTGAAAGAATCTTACAGTTTTATGGAATTATGTAAAAATCCAGATCTAGCAGCAGAAGTAGCATTGGGTCCAGTGAAAGAATTTGGATTTGATGTAAGTATTTTATTTTCAGATCTTCTCTTTCCTTTAGAAGCTCTCGGTATGGGATTAACATATGATCCTGGTCCCAAATTATCCTTTTCACTGAGGTCAATTACAGATTTAAACAAACTAAAACCGGTTGATGATGCAATTGAAGGATTGTATTTCCAAAAAGAAGCGGTAAAACAAACTAGAGAAGTTTTACCAAAAGATGTTTCTCTTATTGGATTTGTTGGTGGGCCATTTACGCTAATGACGTATGCAAGTATCGGGAAACATGATGGAAATTTATCCTTTATCAAAACCAATCAAAACTTTGTAGATGAATTTTACAAAATCCTGTTACCACTTTTAAAACAAAACATCGAATTACAATTGCAAGGTGGCGCGGAAGTTGTGATGGTATTTGACACAGCCGCAGGAATGTTAGATCCAAATAATTTCCGTCGTTATGTAACAGATCCGATCACGGAGCTCACTAAAACATTTCCAAACCAAATTGGTTATTATGCAAAAAATTCAACAGAAAATCAAATGACTCAAATCCATTCGATCCCTCATTTAGTTGGGTTTGGTGTGGACCATCGCTTTTCCATGCAAACAGTGCTTAAGGAATTTGGAGGGAAGGGATTTCTACAAGGGAACTTTGACCAAGAACTATTATTTGCGGACACTTCCACTTTAAAACAAAAAATAAATGAGTATCTTGCACCGATGAAAGATTTGGATCCTGAAGACCGAGTGGGTTGGGTAGCGGGACTTGGTCACGGTGTATTACAATTCACTCCAGAAACATCCGTTCACTTACTCATCGAAACAACAAGAAAGGTGTTTGGCACATGAAACACTTACTCGAAAAATATGACACACCGGCACCAAGGTATACCAGCTACCCAACTGTCCCTTATTGGACAGACTCACCTTCTACAGAAGATTGTATTGAATCCTTAAACACATTCCTTGCTCCAAAAGAATCGAAACTTGCCCTTTATTTACACATTCCATTCTGTGAGACTCTTTGTACGTTTTGTGGGTGTAATACATCAATCACCAAAAATCATTCAGTCGAAGAGCCCTATGTGAGTGCCATCCAAAAAGAACTTACATTGTACATCCAAAATGTACCCAATTTAAAAGGTAAAGAGTTAAGTGAACTTCATTTAGGTGGAGGAAGCCCAACCTACTTATCTGACTACAACCTTCAATCTACAATTGAGTTCATTTTAAATCAGTTATCCTCATCCAAAGAACCACAGTATTCCATTGAAGTCGATCCAAGAAGGACAAGAGTCTCTCAACTCAAACTTTTACACCAATTAGGGTTCAAACGAATCAGCCTCGGCGTGCAAGATTTTGACCCTGAAGTCCAAAGACTCGTTAATCGAATCCAACCTTTCGAACTCACAGAGAATATCACATTGGAAGCAAGGAGTCTTGGTTTTGATTCTGTTAATTTTGATTTAATTTATGGCCTTCCCAAACAATCCTTAGATTCGATGAAATACACGATGGACAAAACCTTGGAACTAAAACCAGATCGCATTGCGTTTTATTCTTATGCCCATTTACCGTGGATTAAGGCATCCCAACGACTTTTCACAGAAGAAGATTTACCGGCACCAACAGTCAAACGTGAGTTATATGAAATGGGAAGGTCCATTTTAGAAAAAGAAGGTTACCGAGAAATCGGAATGGATCATTTTGCTCTCCCTCATGATAAATTATGGAAGGCTTTCCATAACAGAGGATTACACCGTAATTTCATGGGATATAGCGATTCCAAAACAGATGTAATGTTAGGATTAGGTTCTTCTGCAATTTCAGAAACACCGAATCTCTTTTTCCAAAACATCAAACTTGAAATGAAATATCGTAAGTCACTTACAGAAAACAACTTACCAATTTTCCGAGGTCACAAACTCACTCATTCTGACCGATTGAGAAAACAATTAATTTTAGAACTGATGACAACATGGCAAGTAAAGGTTCCAAACGAATTGCATACTCATACCAAAGAATTTTTATCCGAAATGGAAAACGATCAACTTGTAACTTGGCAAAATGGAACGTTAACGGTAACGGAACTTGGTAAACCTTACCTAAGAATCGTAGCAATGGCTTTCGACGAAAAATTACAAAATACAAAACCTACAGGCCCAGTATTCTCTAAAGCGATATGAAAGAAGAAATTCATATTTTTGGAGCAGGAATCACTGGTTTATTTTTAGCATACCATCATGTAAAACGTGGTGACCTGGTCACTCTCTATGAAGAAAACAATACACTAGGTGGTGTTATTGGAACAAAAACAGTAAAGGAAGGTTTGGTAGAGCAGGCTGCCAACGGAATCCTTCTCACAAACGACATTAAATCTATGTTAGATGAAATAGGCCTAACTCCTTTATATCCTAAAAAAGCATCCAAACGTAGGTATTTTTTTATCAATAAGAAATTATCTCAATTTCCAATTTCAATTTTAGATGGAACCAAACTAATATACACCATTTTCCTAAAAAAACTAAAATTTAATCCCAATCTAAATTTTGAAGAATGGAGTAATGATACATTTGGTATATCTGTAACGAAAAATATTATTGAACCGGCATTAGGTGGAATTTACGGAACACGATTAAACGAATTACATGCAGACACTATTTTTTCTAAGTGGGATGGGAGTGGGACGAGTACCATTTTCAAAGAAATCATTAAAAATAAAAAAAAATCGTATGGGACTGTATCCTTTGCAAATGGAATGGGAGACTTGGTCTCACATTTGGTATCCTATCTAAAGCCAAAAATCAAGATCCAAACAGGAGTTTCTCTTTCGAGTATTTCGCAGATGGAGAATCTAAAAGGTTCAGTTCGGATTTGTATCTCTTTAAAAAATCTAGTTCCAATCTTAGGAAACTCACTTAACCCAGAAGAAACACCAAATTTACTTACAATTTCCACCATCACAAGGTTTGGTGAGACAAGACTAACCAAAAAACCATGTTTTGGAGTCCTTTTCGGAAAAGAAGAAGGGGTAAGAGCACTTGGAGTTCTATGTAATTCTGATATATTTGATGGAAGAGTGAAAGACAGTTCCCATTCTGAAACTTGGATTTATCCGAAGTTAGACGGTTTTTCTTCAGAGAAAGAAATCGAATTCATTCTCGAATCAGACAGAGCTATGATCACCAAAAAAAAGGAAAAAGCAAAAGCAATTTACAAAACCACTTGGGAAGGTGTTTTCCCCGCTTACGACCGAAATCTATTTTTATGTAACCAAAAATTCGATCAAATGGAAACCAATTGGAAAAAAAATGGATTGGACATTCAATTTTTAGGTAATTACAGAAGAGGTATTGGTCTTAGATCAATTTTTGAAACGACAATGCCTTAAGGATTCTCCTCCTCTTTCCTTACAGATACAATGTTGCAAGGAATTATCAGCAGCTAATGTCTGTTCTGCTAAAAATTGTAAAAATGGTTCATACACTCCCAACGCAGGGATTCGAACAAAAGACTTCCCACCTTTTTCCAAAGTTAGTTCTTTGAATTGTTCTCCAATTTCTTCTAAGGTTTCCAAATGATCACTCACAAAACTGATTGGATACACAGCGATGTGTTTGCCATTGCTTGCAAGTTCTGAAATTTTTTGAATCGTACTTGGCTCTGTCCACTTTGCGGGCCCTACTTTACTTTGATAGGAGATATGTACTGATCCGTTAAAACCATATTTACGAAGTTCGGCTACAATTCCATTTACCGATACTTCCACTTCATCCATGTAACGATCACCTTTTTGTATGAGTCGCATCGGAACCCCATGAGCTGAAAAGACGATATCCAATTCTTTCCAATCACAATTCGGTTTATCCTCAGGATAATGTAGAAATTGAAATTTTTTAAGTTGGTCTGTAAAAAATTCATAAATAAATTGAGCCGTGAGTTCGTGGAATTTAGACGTTAATCCAAAATGAGGTACATACCCTCCACTTCCCACTGGGCATTCACCAAACTTCTCTTCTAATATAGCAAGGGCGGATAAAACCGTTGATCGTGAAAACTGCGGGTATAATGGTAAATACAATGTATTGGGATTTGGTTTTGTAAATTCAGAATCTCTAATATTAGGAAAACCACATGCCATCGCCACCTTTACCTTCCACGGTGTGCCAGAACATTTGGTTAAGATTCCCTCCAATACCTTTGCTTGTTTTTCTGTTTCGGTAACAAGAGGTGAACCACCACCAAAACCCATCGATTCGTATGTTTTTTTTACCTTAGGAGCTCTTTTTTTGGCGATGAAACGAGCAAGTCTGATCCTTAAAAATTCAGGCAGTGGCAAATCAAATACAAAGGGATCAGAAAATAAATCTCTTAAAAAAATTTCAATTTCACTAGATGACCTAGGCCCACCTAAGTTTACTAATATCAATGTTTTCTCTTCTTTATTTGTCATAAGTGATGTAGTCACAATGTGGGTATCGCGAGCAAAAATAAATGGTTTTTCCATTTTTCCCGAGTTTGGTTTTCACAAAACCTTCCAAACAATTTGGGCAAGTTTGGCTCATTCCTTGATTTAGACTTAACTTGGACTTACTTGGTGCCCTATTGTTTTCAATCTTTGTATGAATTGAATCATTTGATTTTTGATGTGACTTTGGTTGACTCTTTTTTTCATCTTCCGATTGGTTTGGACTTTTTCCAATGGCTTCATCGTTCTTTTTTCTCGGTGATTTTAAAATCGATTGCAGTTGATGGTAAAAAGATGAGACCAATTGGACTCTTGATTCTTTTTTTTCTGTGATTTGATCGAGTTTAGTTTCTAAATCTTTTGTAAATGACTCTCCAATCATTTCCTGAAAGTTCAAAGATAAATAGTTGTCCACTTTCATACCTAGAGCAGATGGCCCAATGTTTTTTTGGTATTCTACAATGTATTTTCTCTTTAACAAAGTTTCCAGAATACTTGAATAGGTGGAGGGCCTTCCCACTCCCGTGTCTTCCATTTTTTGGATCAATTTGCCTTGGGTGTATCGAGTCGGTGGTTCTGTTTCTTTTTCTTCTATGGCATACGATTGATAAAAAAATTGATCCCCAACTTTTCCTAACGGATTCTTTTGATCTCGTTTTTCGTTTGTACCATAAAAATTTTTAAAACCAAAATCAAATATAGTTTCAAAGGAATACAAAAACATATGTTTCCCAATTGGAAATTCATAAATCACCTCTTCACCGATTTCGGGTTTCATAAGGGAGATTAAAAAACGTTCCCAAATCAATTGGTATAATTTCCATTCATCAGCAGTTAAATAAGATCTAATCAATTCAGGTCGCAGATTGGGATCAATCGGTACGACTGCTTCATGGGCGTCTTGTGAAAACTTTTTTTGTTTCTGGTTTTTACGATTCCCTTCTAATAAAAGATTTGGGTAATTTGTTTTTAGAAAAACTTCACCTAACTCACGTTTTGAGTCAGATATACGAGTGCTGTCAGTTCGCATGTAAGTGATAAGACCGACTGTTTCCCCTGATTGTAATTTTTTACCTTCAAATAAACTTTGAGCTATCCTCATTGTTTTTTTTGAATCAAATTTAAGACTACGAAAACTAGATTCAAGTAAACTGGCTGTGGAAAAGGCCTTCGGAGGATTCCGATTGATTTTTTTAGTTTTGATGTGAGTTAAAACCAATTCTTTTAACTTGGAAGGTTCTGGAAGAATTTGTAGATCTTTTAAAACTTGATTGGTATCCTGAAAGTTCAATTTATCTTTCGAATGGTATTTGAGTTCAATATTCTGATTTAAAAAAGTCCCAATCAATTTTAGTTGGTAATACGTTTCTTTGGAAAATCGTTGAATCTCTTTTTCTCTTTCGCATATCCAATGTAATACAGTGGATTGAACTCTACCGGCAGAAAGGGTTGGAATTTTTAATTTTCTCCATAAATCTGGAGACACTTCAAATCCAAAAATCCGGTCTACCACACGCCTTGCAATTTGAGATTCTATGGATTGCAAATCCAGTCCCATTTTTTTTTGTAATTGAAGTTTTAATTCAACTTTTGTGATCTCTTTTAATCGCAATCGATACATTGGTTTTTTTAACTTTTTAAGTTCATCAAAACAATGTTTGGCGATTATTTCACCTTCACGATCTGGGTCACTTGCGATATAAATCGCCGTTGATTTTTTTGCCTTTGTGTGGATTGACTGAAAAAGACTTTTTTTACCTTTTAGCCATTCGTATTCAGGTTCAAAAGAATTGGAGAAGTCCACTCCATAGGATTTGGGTGGTAGGTCTTTGATATGACCTTTTGTGGCAACCACCACCCAATCCTTACCTAAATAAGAAGTGATGGTAGCTGCTTTTGTTGGGGATTCGACAATTAATAGATTGGTGATTTTAAAATCTCACTAAACAATAATTATACGAATAGACCTTCTACTGATAAGTATCTTTCTCCTGTGTCATAACAGAAAGTTAACACTTTGGAACCAGCAGGGATTTCTTTTAATTTTTTGGAAACAGCAGCTAGGCTTGCACCTGAGGAAGTTCCAATGAAAATACCTTCTTTTTTAGCAGCAAGCACAGCCATTGTAAAAGATTCTTCTTTTCCTACAGTGATGATTCCGTCTAAAAGTTCTGTTTTACAGTTTTTAGGAATGAAACCTGCGCCTATCCCTTGTAATGGGTGTGGGCCTGGTTTTCCTCCGCTGAGAACAGGTGAACCTTCTGGTTCTACGGCAAATACTTTGAGTTTTGGAAAACGTTTTTTCAAATTTTCAGCGCAACCTGAGATATGCCCACCAGTACCAACTCCCGTGATGATATAATCCAATCCATCCGGAAAATCTTTTGCAATTTCTTCTGCTGTTTTCTCTCTATGGACTTGGATGTTTGCTTCATTTTCAAACTGTTGTGGCATCCAAGCATTTGGATTGGCAGCTACCATTTCTTGTGCTTTGGCAATGGCACCAGGCATTCCTTTTTCTCTCGGAGTGAGTTCAAATTTTGCACCATAAGCTGCCATAATTCGTCGTCTTTCTACAGACATATGTTCTGGCATCACCAGAGTGATCGCATAACCTTTCACAGCTGCAACCATAGCAAGTCCAATCCCTGTATTCCCAGAGGTTGGCTCCACGATGATGGAGTCTTTTTTAAGTTTTCCTGATTTTTCTGCATCTTCGATCATAGCAAGAGCAATCCGATCCTTGATGGACCCACCTGGATTTTGTCTTTCTAGTTTCATATAAACTTCATGATCGGTTCCAAACAAACGAGACAATTTTACGTGAGGTGTGTTGCCAATGGCATCTAAAATACTATTAAATTTCATAATTTCTCCGTTTAGATCACATTTTTAAAAAAAATCTAGATTTGTCCACAATGAATTCACTAGTCCCTACGGGCTACGAAATGAAATTAGGTAAGAGTGATCTTCTTTCATCTGTGATAAAACAATTGGATGGTTTTCCACTTGAATCGCCTTTTCTAAGTAAGGTGCTGCAATCCGTAGGTCCAAACGACGTAAAGCCTCGGATGCTTTTTTTCGCACCTCTGGATCCTTATCGGAAAGGAACTCGGTGACAGATTTAAAATTTTGATTGGGAAGTCTTTCGATCCCAACAATCCCCGCCAAAATTGCAATTTTTGCGTAAGGAATTTGTTCTTTTCCGAGGGCTTCTGAGAGTGAAGGCAAAAATTCCTTACGTTTCGACTCAAACATGGCATCTGCCGCCGAACTGCGGATATAAAAATTAGGGTGTGCCAATGCTTGTTTGATCGTTCCCTCCGATGCCTCCGAAAATGGCAAAGAACCTAATGCCCGTAAGATTTCACCACATGCCAAAACCATAGAAATTTCACCATCTTCATAAAAATAGGGACTGGAATTGGAATGCCTGTCAGCGACTCCATCGCTAATCTTTCTTTGTTTGGGTGGATTGTGTTCGACTAACTTCTCGGATTCTTTTTGGAAAGTTTTGATGAGAACAGGAACTGCAATTTTGTCCCCTTTTTTGGCCATCGCTTTACTAGCATAAAATTTTACAGCAGGGGCGTTGGCTTCACTCGTAGGAAAATTGGGATTACCCTCCAAAACCGTAAGGATGTCTCTTACACCTCGACTTGATTTAATAAATGTTAGTCGATCGATTGCATCCCTGATTTCAAAAATATCAGACGAGTTGAGTCGTTTTCTTTGTGTTTCAAAAAAGACTTCTTCTGATTCGGAAAACAATCCAATGTTACCCAAAATTAAGAGTAACAGAACATAGTGGAATTTCATTCACTCCCCCTGAAATAGGAGGACATCATAACCGATTTTGTTTAATTTTCTTTTAATTTTTCTGCGACTTCTTTTAATTTTTCAGAAAGGTCGCCGAGGGTTGCCTTATCCTCTTCCAAAATGGATTGGCTGAATTTTTCCAAATCCTTTTGGATTTGTTCCTTTTTTTCACTCGCACGAGAAGCCATTTTACGGAGTAAATCCTCTCGGTAGAGGCTAAAATCCACTTCTTTTAATTCCCCAAGTTCGACCATGGAATTGACAATTTTTTCCAATCGTTCGCGGGTCAGGTAGTTGGCGCCGATTCCTCCCAAAACCAATCGTTCAAATAGGCCGGAGACATCCCTGCCTGTTTCCCGGATGAGGGAGGTTAACATAAAATTGGAAAAATCTTCGTTCCTTTGTCCAAGGCTCACCTTCAAAAATGTTTGCCCCAAAATTTTGGGTGTGATGTCTTCTCCCGAAAGATTGTCTTGGACTTTGATCTCTTCACCGCCGATGATCATCTTTGCCACATCTTCTAGAGTGATGGTGGAGCTGGTTTCCGGATCATACAGCCTGCGGTTTGCGTATCGCTTGAGGAGCTTCATTGGAGATGCTTTTTAAAATGACTTTCAAGCCTAGGGGGTCAACTAAAATACAATCGTATGGACTCACTATTCGGTGCCGTTTTGACACAACTTCCAGATCTTGAAAAAAATCTTTTGATTTCTTGGTTACAAGTAAATGGGTCCGTAGTGAAAGAATGTACATACAAAAACTGGAAAGACTTTCCCGATTCCATCCGATTGTTTTCGAAACCATCACCTGAACTTACAAAAGAACTATTAGATTGGAGCATCGAACCAATCTTATGCGGAAAATTCTCTCAAGAAGAAAAAGTGTATTATCAAAGTGCAGGAGTATCTTTACTTTGGGACAAACCCTTTTCCCAAATCAATAGCTTTCCCATCCACAAATTACCTGAAAAAAAATTAACTTGGATTGTTTGTACAAAAAATCCTAACTTTGACCAAAACATTTCCACATTTTTAAAATCTTTGGGGTACCAAGTATTTATAGAAGTCAATCCAGAATATCTAATCAAAAGATTGTTAGTTGGTCCATGTCATTTTTTAATTTTGGATTGGGACAATTTGGATGCCAAAACTCTTGTCCCATCCTTACAAAAAATCAAAAGGGAAAAACCATTCCTTTCTCTTGGAATCAAAGACTTTGACAAAGAACATTTGTATCGAGATCTAAAGATGGGGATCAGCGTAATTTCGGAAGTGCTCGTTGGAATGAAAGAGTTTTGGAATATTTTTTTAGAAAGTTTCCCACTTTCCGAAGAGTTTGCAGAAATAAAACAATGGAAAGAATCATCCTACGCCATTACAAAACTTAGTTTTAGTTTCCAAGAAAAACGAATCCCTGTTTCCATGAAACAAACGGAAACAACGATTCTAAAAGCAAATCCAATCCAAGAAGACCATGTCCATCGTATTGATTTGTTTCGTTGGTTATCCTCGGTATCAAATTGATTCTTAACGATTGTTTTGTGTTGCAAAAATGATAGTTTTCACTTCATTCAAATAACAACATATCATCACTCGAAAGTTCTCCTGCTCCCCGATTCGGAAATGCTTGTTCGAAAAATAAAGCCGCAAGTAAATCAAAATCCTCATCTTCTTGCCTATTTTCCAATTCCCAAATTTCATTCCTACGTTTGATGAGAAGCGATACAGTGGCATCTTCTAATGCAAAATCAATTTTTAAACGATTGAGTGTTCGGATCCAATAATTTAAATTATAGATACTATAATCTCGGAAATACGTGAGCCCTGCAATGGTGGGTTCATATTTCAGTAGGGCTTCTGTCAAATAACAAGCTGTTTTTAAATCTTCTGTCGCACCAGTTTCTTTATAATTGCGGTAGATATGGTGGATTGTCTCATGCATGGACATGGTGGAATGGTATGAATCTTCGATGAGGCGTATGGATTCAGGGTGTGATTCCATGTAAGCAAAGATGTCAACGATCTCGCCCTTTTCTTTTGCTTCTTTTCGTGCTAGATCACAAGTTTCATCTGTGATTATAGGATCCACGAGGTAAATGAATAGGTATTTGGTCTCAAACGCAAACCTGGATTCTTTGGGGATGTAGTATTCGATCCAAATCGGTTCTTTGTAGTAATCGATCGATTCTTGGAAACTGAGTTCCGGTGTGACTTTAAGGGACTTTAGTTTTTTTACGTCATCAGTGATGACTTTTTTCCCTTCCACCCTTGTTTTACTTCGTTTGATTTGGCGAAGTTCCGACTTATTCAAAAGCGGTTTGGGTTTGAAGCTCGAGTCCATGTTATACTATCGACATTTTAAAAAAAACGCAAAAGAAAAGTGCGGATCCAAAATCCAATGGGACTGACAATTCCTGAATCGGCAAAAACCACTTTCCCCTCTCCATTCAAAAATAAAGTGGTAGGATAGGCCGAAACCCTCCATTCCTTTAACATCCGATAGTCTGCTGTGTAAAGGGGACGAAGGTTTTCTTTTGTTTGTCTTTCGAGTAACTCTTTCGTTTCTTCTGAATCTTCGGATTCTAAAACCGACAAAAATAAGGTTCCCTTTGGCAAAAACTTCAAATTTGCCTCTAGGATGGGAGCGTACGCCTTACAAACGGTGCACCAAGTTGCCCAGAAGTAAACAACCTTGGGGTGTCCCTTCCAAGAATTGGCCTCGGTTGGCGTAGTGGCCAGGGCCTCAATGGGGATCGCAGGATTTGTATCTCGGGCTTTGAAATAGGCAAAGCCCAAGGTCGTTGAAAAAAAGAAAACAAAGGCAAAAACGACCTTCCAACCATACGGCAAGTGTTTCCAGAATTTCATCATCTCTATTGGTAGACTGGTGGTTGGCCTGATAAGTTCCCAAACATTAAAAATAAGATGAGTAATAACCAAATGAAACCGGAAACAAGCACACTCACATCCGTGAGAATCGCCCGCGTGGGATTATGGCCCATGTTTTTGATGTAGATGATGTAAAGAGACCGAAAAATCGCATACACAACGATGGGCACAGTGTACACCATATATGGTGTACCTAAACTTTTTGCTGTTTCTGGGCTAACTGTATACATCACATAACTAACAAGCGTTAACGTTGCAACAACAGCCATCATCAAATCAAGAAATTCGATTGAGTATTCTTCCAAAATTTTACGGTGTTTGCCTGCATCGGTTTTGAGGATATTGATCTCCCCTCTTCTTTTGGAAAATCCCCAAAAGAGAGCCAACATAAACGTACAAAGTAATAACCAATGGGAAAACTCAACACCAATGACAACAGCTCCTGCTATCGCTCGTAGTACAAACCCAATGGAAATACTCATTACATCTAAAATCACAATGTGTTTTAAGACCTTACTGTATAACATATTGAACAGAAGATAAAAGATTGTTAGGTAAAAGAAAACAGGTGAGAGTTTATAAGATCCGATGAGCGCAACTGGTAAGATCACACCTGTGATTGCTAGTGCGATGCCCGAATCCAAATCACCACTCGCTAGCGGTCTGTGTTTTTTTTCCGGATGGGTAGCGTCTTCTTTTTGGTCAAGGAAGTCGTTGAAAACATACTGACAGCTAGCAACAAGTGAAAAAAACAAAAACGCCAAACATACTTTTGTAAATGAAGGAAGGTCAAAGATTCGTTTTGAAAAAATGAGTCCCGCAAATAGAATGATGTTTTTGATCCACTGAGGGATCCGCATGAGTTTTAAGTATAGTTTTATCATTTTTTCTTTAACTTATGTGCTTCGATGTATTTCATTTTGATTTTAATTGTTTTTGCTCCATCCACTGGTGGGAAAACCAAAAGGATTTGTGGGTCTCTTCCTGTTGTCACCATTTCCACAAGTTCACCAGGTAGTTGTTTGCCTGCAGTTTTGATATCAGAGATTTTTAAGAAGTCCTGGTAATCTTCTGGGAGGAGGTTTTGGCTTACGACGATTTTTTTGGAATAGAGAGGTTTTCCTTTCCCATCCAAAACTTGGAATTCATCCAATACAAAATGAATCCCTCTTTGTTCTAATGGATCAATTCTGAGACCACCAAATTTTGCCATCGAATCAGGTAAGACAAAAACATACTCATTCCATTCCCCAATCTTTTGTTTGGAAACAGGCATGGACACCATTTGTGATTCAGATGTTTGTGGGTGTTCTCTGTCGGCAAAACTATACAATTTGATGTTCTGGTCTTTCATCACTGGGAATTTGTATTGGTAATACAAAACGCCAAAAACTGAAAAGGATAGGATGGATGTGATGAGGATGATCCTGATTTTACGAATGGCTTTGAACTGATCCAACGTTGTGAACCACTTCGTTCGAAATTGTTTTTTGGATTCACCTAATAAAAAATCATACGTAATGAGGCAAGACTCAAATAGATCGTTTAACTTAGTTTCATCGGTTGTCCCTTCTTTTGAAACTTGGGAAAGGAATTGAAATGCCTTCGTTTTGGATTCAGGGATGGAAAACAAACTCAAATCCCCTTCAAAGGGAATGGTTTTGTTTCCAGAGAGTGATTGGTAAAAATTCACCAAATCATAAATTAGGTATTTCATCAAAATATTGGCATCTTCTAACTTGTCATTGGAAATCAGAATCTCAAGTGATTCCAACCGAGATTCCATTTGGTTTAATTTTTGTTTTTTCTCTTTTTTGATTTCCTCAAACTGAGATTCTTCTGCGCTTATTTTAGGGGATTTCCAAGTCGAAAACAATATTTCTTTGAACGACATATTCACAACTACCAATCCTTCTTGTACCTAAAATTACTAAAACTGATTTTTTGATCCATTTTAACCAACTTGGATTTTTACACCATCGTCTACAGTTCCCATTTTTGGAACACCGGAATGGCCTGTTGCTGCGATGAGAACTGTAAAGATTCCCACACGACCCACATACATCACAGCGGCATATAATATTTTTTCAATATCACCCAATTGAGAAGTAAGGTTCAAACTGAAACCAACTGTCGAAAAAGAGGATATCAATTCAAAGAAGATTACATGGAGGGAATGTTGGTTTTGGTCTAAAATACCGAGTAAAATGAAAACAAAAGCAAGGGCAACCGTCGCTAAAAAGTAAACTCGAATGGCAACAGCAACGGAATTTTTAGATACAGTTTCCCCAAATAACATTACGGGTTTCGCAGGTTGGATTACATTTTTTAAATAAGCGAGTAACAAAACGAATGTAGTGATTTTGATACCACCGGCAGTTCCTTGGGGACCTCCACCAATAAACATGAGTACGGTGATGATGATCACAGTGGCATCATTCAAATGTCCGAGATCCATTGTAGAAAAACCAGCTGTCCTCGAACAGACCGACATAAAAAATGCATTTGAGATTTTATCTACAAATTCTAAATTATGAAAGGTATGGGGATTGGAGCGTTCTAAAAAATAAATTCCAACAAAACCAAAAAGTAACAATGCGAACGATCCGTACACCAAAAGTTTGGATTGGATCCTTGTTGTTTCTCCGCGTAAGTGTTTATTATATTCTTCAATTCGATTTTCTAAAATGGCAGAAAACTGTGCTGGTAATAACAAAAACCTAGGAACATTTCCTGTTTTTAAAGCCTTCTCCATCATCAGAGTTTCCGCCAATACCTCGATGCGATAAACAATTCGAACAAAAACTGTAAGTAAAACTTTTTCCAGTAAGATGATCACGGGAAATCCAATCCCACCAAAGATCACAAGGCCTGAAACAATGTAGAGAGAAAACGGATCGAGCCTTAGGGCACTTAGGTCATCTGTGATCGAAAAACCAGCGTTATTAAAAGAAGAGACAGCAGTAAAAAGGGAATAAAACCATCTTGTATTCTCTCCCTCCACTCCCTCTGGCATATGGAGGTACAATCCAATCGCTCCCAAAATTTCAATGGAAAAGGAAATATTGATGACCGAAAGTAAAATGCGATTTACCTCACTTGTTTCGAGCGATTCGGTTTCGGTTTGGGTATCAATGGCGGCACCCACAAAGGCATTGAATCGAGCATTCCGAGAAATCCCTTTCGTGATGAGAAATCCCACAATCACAGTAAAACTGATGATCCCAAGGCCCCCGAGTTGGATGAGGAATAACATGATCCAATGGGTGCTTGGGCTGAGTCCTGAAAGGGGGATCGGAGAAAGGCCTGTGACACAGATCGAGGAAGCCGAGAGGTAAAGGGTATCCACATAGGACAGTTCCCCACTTTCCGAAATATAGAGGGCAAAGGAACCAAGGAAAATTGCCGCAAAAAACCCCAGGCAAACCACTCTGGCAAATGACAGGGTCCGAAAAAATCGTTTGAAACGAGCAAGTGGCATATTTTCTGATTCTCTACTTTCTCCAGGATTTTCCCTCTAACCAAAAATCCCAAGTACTTTACAAACGCAGTCCATTTCAGATTTTGGTAGAATCAATTCAACTTTAACCTTATTTTTGAGGAAAATATGACCTCTGCGACGCAAGCAACTAAACGTGATCCAAAATTGGAAAGAATCCGTAACATCGGGATTTCCGCACACATTGACTCAGGGAAAACTACCCTTACAGAACGTATTTTATTTTATACGAACAAAATCCATGCCATCCATGAAGTACGTGGAAAAGACGGTGTGGGTGCCACTATGGATAGTATGGACCTCGAAAGAGAAAGAGGGATCACAATCCAATCAGCGGCTACCTACGCGACTTGGAAAGACATCACCATCAATATCATCGATACTCCGGGCCACGTTGACTTCACGATCGAAGTAGAACGTTCCTTACGTGTCCTTGACTCTGCGATTATGGTTCTCTGTGGTGTGGCAGGAGTTCAGTCTCAGTCCATCACGGTTGACCGTCAGATGAAACGTTACAACGTTCCCCGTGTTGCCTTTATCAACAAACTCGACAGAACGGGAGCAAACCCATGGAGAGTGATCGAACAACTCCGTGAAAAACTCCACCTCAATGCACATGCAGTGCAACTACCCATCGGTCTTGAAAACGACCTGAAAGGGGTTGTTGACCTTGTGGAAATGAAGGCATATTACTTTGAAGGTCCAAACGGACAAGACATCAAAATCACTGACATTCCAGATGAGTTAAAAGACCAAGCAAACGAAAAACGTGAGGCACTCCTTGATGCAGTTTCCCTTTTCAGTGACGAACTCACAGAAGAGATGTTAGAGGGAACTCCATCGGAAGCTCGCGTGAAAGAAGCAATTCGCCGTGGTGTTCTTGCACTTAAATTTGTTCCTGTGTTTATGGGTTCTGCGTTCAAAAACAAAGGAGTGCAAAGACTTCTTGATGGAGTTGCTGATTACCTCGCATCTCCTTACGACGTTGAAAACACTGCAAAAGAAATTGGAAACGAAGAAAACGAACTTGTTTTGGATTCCGATCCTGAAAAACCACTCGTTTGCCTTGCCTTCAAACTGGAAGACGGTCGTTACGGCCAGTTAACATACGTTCGCGTTTACCAAGGTAGACTGGAAAAAGGGATGACGATCTATAACTCATCCAATAACAAACGCCATAACATTGGACGTTTGGTTCGTATGCACTCAAACGAAATGGAAGATATTTCCAAAGCAGAAGCGGGTGACATTGTTGCTCTTTTCGGTATCGATTGTGCATCAGGGGATACGTTTACTGATGGAAAAACAAAACTCACAATGGAGTCTATGTTTGTTCCAAACCCTGTGATCTCGCTTACAATTGAATGTAAAGAATCAAAACAACTTCCAAACCTTGCAAAGGCCCTTAACCGATTCACAAAAGAAGATCCAACCTTCCAAACAGAAATTGATAAAGAGTCTGGTCAAACCATCATCAAAGGGATGGGAGAACTCCACCTCGAAGTGTACATCGAACGTATGAAACGAGAGTACGGTGTGGATCTTGTAACCGGTGCACCTCAGGTAGCTTACCGAGAAACGATTACCAAGTCGGCAGAATTTGATTACACGCATAAAAAACAAACGGGTGGTCAAGGTCAGTTCTCTCGTGTGGCAGGATACATTGAACCAATCCCACAAGAAGAAGGAAAAGACTACGAATTCGTGGATAAAATCGTGGGTGGTTCCATCCCTCGCGAATACATCGGATCTTGTGATAAGGGTTTTCGTTCTTGTTTGGAAAGAGGATCCCTCATTGGATTCCCTATCATTGGAGTTCGTTGTGTGATCAACGATGGTGCTTACCATGATGTGGATTCATCCGATATGGCGTTCCAAATTGGTGCTCGTTATGGATTCCGCCAAGGATTTGCGAAAGCAGCTCCGATCATCCTTGAGCCGATCATGCGTGTGGAAGTAGAAGGACCAACCGAATTCCAAGGAGCCATCCTTGCTTCTGTGAACCAAAGACGTGGTATGATCCTAAATACAACCGAAGAGAATGGATATGCAAAAATTGAAGCAGAAGTCCCTCTTGCTGATATGTTTGGATACTCTACTGTGCTTCGTTCTTCGACACAAGGAAAAGCAGAGTTTGCGATGGAATTCTCCAAGTATGCTCCCGTTCCGAGAAACGTGGCAGAAGAATTGATGAAAAAATACAAAGTCAATAACAAAGAAGAAGATTAAAACTTCGGTTTGCATCGGATTGATTTTGGAAAAGGCGGGTTCTCCCGCCTTTTTTATTGCCCTCTCCCTTTTTCTGGTCGATACTTGCCTTAGGGAATTTATGCGAAATCATGGTATCATCCTTTCTTTGGGACTTTTCCTTCTTTTTTCCCCTCTCCTTTCGAAACAAAACCCCAAACCCAAAGGTAAAGAAAACCAAACCACCACATACCGGGTCACCAAAGGTGATTCTTGGTATGGAATTGCGCGGAAAATGAAGGTATCACCAGAAAGTTTGGCCAAGTTGAATGGCCGCACCATTCACGAAAATTTATACGAAAACGAAAAATTACGAATCCCCAATGGGAATGAAAGCAAATCCCTAACACAAGAAACGAAGTTAACAGAACGGTTTCTCTTTCCACTCACACAAAGGGAAAAAGTCCAAAAAAAATTCTCGGAACTCACCTACGATCCTTATAAGGGAGTACAATTCAAACGGGGGAATTCTTCTCTGGTGAGAGCAAGTGCTGGGGGAAAGGTCGTACATGTGGATTATATGGATGGTTACGAAAATTTTGTGATTTTAGAGCATAGTAACGGACTGTATTCGGTTTATGGGAATTTGGAACGGATCCAAGTCACAGAAGGGCAACAAGTGAACGCAAAAGACCGATTGGGAATCCTAGCAAAAGACAAAGGATTGTATTTTCAAATCAACCAAAACAAAACCATTTTGAATCCAGAATTTATTTTAGAAAGAGGGGCCGAATGACAAAACCCATTCTATTACAATCAGCGTCTCTCTTTCATAATGGGAAAATGGAAACCATGGACCTTCTTTTTTCAGGTGAAAAAATCGCAAAGATAGAACCTACCATTCCATCTAACAAAGATTTGTTTACCATTTCCTTACAAGGGAAAAAACTCTATCCTGGTTTTATCAATTCACACGATCATTTACTCGCAAGTTACCTACCAAAAGTTGGTGGCGGGGAAAAACATTTATCTTGGCTGTCTTATGATAACTTGTATAAAAGTTCAGGTGTGTTTGCAGAACGCCAACAAATTGATCCTGAAATTTTATATTACCTTGGCGCATATAAAAATTTGTTTGCGGGAGTTACCTCGGTTTTTGATCACATCCCACATTTTGTGCAAAACCCATTCCGTGGGATATTACCTGTCAAATTGATCTCGGATTATACCTTAGCCCATTCCGTTGGTAATTATAGTTTGGATTGGGGAGAAGGCCCAGCACTAGAATACCGAATGGCAGAACATGCAGGCCTTCCTTTTGTCACACACTTAGCTGAAGGATTGGATGATGATTCCAAACAATCCTTACGTTATTTAGAAAAAATGGATGCACTAGGCCCACATTCCGTGCTTGTCCATTGTTTGCCATTTGGCCCAAAAGAAGCAGATAAAATTGCAGAAAAAGGAGCTTCAGTCGTTTGGTGCCCTACTTCCAACTTACATGTCTTTGGAAAAACTACCAATATCAAACTCTTTTTAGAAAGAGGAATTAACGTTTGTTTGGGGACAGACTCATCTCCAAGTGGTTCCAATCATTTATTAGAAGAACTTAGGACAACAAAATCCATTTATTTTGGATTGTATGGAGAAGAACTTCCAGAAGAAACAATACTTAAGATGATCACAGAAAATCCAAGAAAGGCATTTCGAATGGGGAATCCAAATGCACTGATGCCTGGACTTAAATGTGATTTTGTTGTTGTAAATGATGGGAAAAAATCTTCCGAACTAAATGTATCAGATTTACATTGGAAACATATTGATTTGGTTGTAATCGATGGTTATCCCATTTATGGATCGAGTGAATTTTTGTCACTCTTCCAAGAGTTTGGTTTGGGTACAGAAGAATTTTCGATCGAAGGGAAAAACATGTTGGTTGCCGGTTCTCCAAAAAAACTCATGAAACAAGTTTCTGACAGTGTCGGTTACAAAAAGAGTTTGGCTTTTTTACCTAATTTTTGAAAATGAAGCCCAAGCGAGGCATGAGTTGTCAGGTCCTATAGTACGCAATTACAAAGGTGGTTCCATTGTCTATTTCGAAAAAGATAAGGCAGAGGATATCTTTGTACTACAAAAAGGAAGAGTTGTACTAACTTACACGAATATCAACGGCTTAGAACTCAAAGAGGATGTCAAACTTGGTGAGTTCTTTGGTGTAAAGAGTGCCATTGGTCGCTATCCCAGAGAAGAAACGGCTCAAGTCATTGGTGCCGCAACCGTTCTTGTCTTCAAAGTCCCTGAATTTGAAAAATTTGTCTCAGACAAAACCCATCTCATCATCAAAATGTTAAAAGTATTCTCAAGCCAACTGCGGCAAGTCCACAGACAGGTTAGGGAAATCCTCGGACAAGGCGAGGCAAAAAACCCAGCATTTGAACTGATGAATGTTGCCGAAGTATTTTACAAAAACGGTAACTTTGAACATGCAGCCTATGCATTCGAAAAATACATCCAACATTATCCGGACGGAATGTACATTGACCGTGCCAAACAACTCATTGATTTAGCTCGTAAAAAAACTCCTTTCCCTCTCACCATACAAGAGTTAGTTTATAAACCAGAACCTGGATCCCAAACTGGTAAACTGCAAGAAATGTTAAAAACAATGGCAGTGCCCGCTTCCAACCCTACTTCCAGTGTAGATCCGAATTCGATCCTTTCTCAGTATGACAAAGCATCAACTCTCATGAATGCAGGAAAGTATGCTGAAGCCATTGATATGTTCAAAACCGTATCAGACCGTACTGACTCAGTCACCCAAGAAGAAGAACAATTTGTGGAAAACTCACTCTTCTATATGGGGAAATCGAGTTTCAAGGCCAAAGACTATCCAAGTGCCATTTCTCATTTTTCCAATTTTATCAAACGTTACCCAAAAGGTTTGTTACTAAAAGAAAACCTTTACCATTTAGCCCTTGCGACAGAAGCCTCAGGGGATAAGGAAAAAGCAAAACAACTCTTCCAAAAGGTAACCCAAATGCCTCCGATGGATGACAGCATTTCCGAAGATGCCAAATCCAAACTCAAAGGAGGTAGATAGTGAACGACCAAATGTTAGAAGCAATGTTTGGGAAGTTTGGAAAGGTATTCCAACCAAACGAAGTTTTATTTTGTGAATACGAACCTGGAAATGATTTTTACCTCATCAAAGAAGGAAAAGTCAAAATCACAAAAACAATTGGGACCAGTATCAAAACATTAGATGTTTTGGAAGCGGGAGACATTTTAGGTGAGATGGCAATCTTAGAAGAACAACCCAGATCTGCGACAGCCATCGCCGTTACAGAAGTCAAAGCCCTCAATTTCAATCGTGCCAATTTTGAAATGTTGATGACGAAAAACCCTGCACTTGCGATGAAATTACTCCATATTTTTTCCTTTCGGATTTATGACCAAAAAAGAAGGCTTATGATCCTACTAATGGATGATATCGTTGGGAAGGTCTGTGACGTCTTTGTGATGTTATACGAAAAACAGTATAATAATGATGTTTATAATGAAATCATACTTTCTGCCACCGTGGATGACATTGCCAATTGGTGTGCCCAACCAGTGGGTGAAGTCCAAAAAGTCCTGATGCAATATGTAAAAACAGGCAAACTTGACCTCTATCCAGATAAAATTGTTATTCACAATATCTCCGATTTCCAAAGGATAGTGAATCAGAAACGTAAACCTACGTAAAGCTCCCATAGCTCAGGTGGATAGAGCACTAGTTTCCTAAACTGGGGACACAGGTTCGAATCCTGTTGGGGGCAAAGATTATGGCGGAACAACCAGGAACCTTACTTTTTTATCTCAAACGTTCCACAGAATTTCTGGAAAAAAAGGAAATTCCAAACCCTCGTGTTGACGCCGAGTGGATCCTTTCCGATCTTTTAAATCTCCCTCGCATCAAACTCTACTCTCAATTTGAAATGCCTCTTTCTCCAAAGGAAATTGATTTGTACCGGGAACGCATCGTTGAGCGAAGCAAACGAAAACCAGTTGCTTACATCATCGGAAAAAAGGGGTTTCACCAATTTGAATACTTTGTTTCCGAAGATGTGCTCATCCCAAGACCAGAAACGGAGGAGTTAGTTGATTATTTGTTCAAACAAAAAGATACTCTCACCAAAGAGTTTCCAACTGGATTTCACATTTGGGATTTGTGTTCTGGTAGCGGTTGTATTGGCCTAAGCCTTGCCCAATTACTCAGTCCCCAAAAAGTAGTTTTATCGGACATTTCAGAAAAGGCAATCGACATAAGCAAACGGAATGCAGAGAAATACCAACTCCAAGATGTTTCCTTTTTTGTTTCCAATTTAGACAACTCACTCCCAACCGATTTACAATTTGAAATCATTGTCTCCAACCCACCTTATATCCCAGAGACAGAAAAAAAAGAAATTATGCCAGATGTTTTGGATT
Organism: Leptospira yanagawae serovar Saopaulo str. Sao Paulo = ATCC 700523; assembly: GCF_000332475.2. GTDB lineage: Bacteria > Spirochaetota > Leptospiria > Leptospirales > Leptospiraceae > Leptospira_A > Leptospira_A yanagawae. The sequence goes on along the minus strand of NZ_AOGX02000022.1, from coordinate 80,247 downwards.
ACGAACCTCATCTAGCTTTATTCGTAGAAGATATCCTCGAATTCCATAAGGCTTTGTTTTTTTCCGCCAAACAAAGATTAAAACCAGGTGGTTGGTTTTTAATGGAAACACATCCAGGTTATATCCAAGAATTAGAAAGTTTGGCCTTATCACTTGGATTTGTTTCCGCGAAACGAATTCTTGATAGCTCTATGAAAGAACGTTTTTTGTTTCTGAAAACTGAATCGCAGTTTGAATCTTAAATAAAGTCAGAAATAGTTCCTTTTCCATTCCTTCATTCAAATTTTGTTTAAACACTTTGTCTGCGGCGATCACGACTGGAATACCTTTTTCCCAGATGTTTTTACCTTTTGTGCTAAGTTTTAGAACATAAACTCGTTTATCCTCTGCCACTTGGATTCGTTTCACCCAACCTTTTTTCACCCAACCATCCACTAATCTCGATATGGTGGTTTTGTCTTTTGCTAACAATTCACTTAATTGTTTTTGGTTGGTACTTTCTTTCGATTGTAAGGGAAGGAGTTGGATCCATTCCTCAAATTTCATCCCTATTTTTTGAATCTCGAATTGATTGGAAAGATACCTCCTCATCAAGAGTAAAGTTTGGCTAAAATGGATTCCGAGCAGTGATGTGATCTCTAACATCCTTCAAATTTAAATTTTGTTTCTTTTTTGGCAAGTTTTTTAGTTGCAATATACAACCATATTGTTGCATATTGCAACTAAATCCTAATCTGAAATATAAAAACAGAGATAAAAAACGAGGGAATGGTATGGAATGGAAATACAAAACAATCGAAAGGGAAGGATTTTCCTTCCTTATTGCAGAAAACGATTCGGATGGACCACATCTATTTTGGTTGGGCAGTGCCCTTTATTACCCAAGGGTCATCCCCGAAACATTGGCAAAAGAATTTAAGATGACAATTGTCGACCATAGAGGGTTTGCCAAACGCAATCTCTCAACTCCGGAAAGTGAATCCACTTATGATTTGGAAACTGTACTCAATGATTTTCACTTTTTCCAAAACCTATTAGAAATTCCACCCTGCCTCGTCCTTGGCCATTCTGGGCACGGTTATATGGCATTAGCATATGCCAAAAAATACCCAGATCTTGTGACAAAACTTCTACTCGTTGCCACCGGCCCAAGCCACGGAGCGCCTTTGCAAGAGAGGGAATCTTATTTTGAAGCATTGGCAAGTGTTGAAAGGAAAGAAAAACACCGGTTACTCCAATCCAAATTCCAAACGCAAATACAATCAAACCCCGAAGGATTGGTGGATTTTTTCAATTTGTACTGTGTAAGCCAAGACGCTTTAGGTTTTTATGATTTGTCGATTGATTCAACCACACTTTGGGAAGGTGTGAAAACCAACAAACTCGCATTCGATTTTTTGTTTGGCAAAGTGTTTGTCGATATCAAGGTAGATGACTACCTTTCCGAAATCAAATGTCCAATCACATTGGTGTTAGGAAGGTATGACTTCCAAGTGGCACCCCACTATACTTGGGATCCCATCTTACAACGATTCCCTGGTGTGAAAAAACGAGTGATGGACCACTGTGGGCATTTGCCATTTTACGAAAGGCCCGAGGAATTCGTTTCAGCAATCCCATGAAAAAAGCCCGAATCCAAATGGATACGAGCTTTTGCAGAAATACCAAACCTCCTAAACTGATTTAGGAGGAGATGTTTTGTTTTTAACCTAACATGTCTTTGACTTCGTTTCTTTCTTCTTTTAACTCATTATGAGTGATGTCAAATTTTTCCTTACCGAATGCATTGATTTCAAGACCTGTTACGATCTCTACTTTTTTCCCATCGGACTTAAGAGGGTAACCAAAGATAAGTCCTTTGTCCACACCATACTCACCATTAGAATGGCATGCAGCACTGAACCAATCCCCTGGTTTCGTTGGAGTCACAATGTTACGCACTGTATCCACAACAGCATTCGCAGCGGATGCAGCAGAAGATGCACCTCTAGCAGCAATGATCGCTGCACCACGTTTTTGCACAGTTGAGATAAAGTCACCTTTTAACCAATCATGGTCGCTGATCACATCTGTTGCAGGTTTTCCTTTGATTTTTGCATTAAAAAAGTCAGGGTATTGGGTTGCAGAGTGATTTCCCCAAATTGCAACGTTGGATACATCTTTTACAAGAACTCCAGCTTTTTGTGCTAACTGAGTTTTGGCACGATTTTCATCTAGTCCTGTCATCGCAAACCATCTGTCAGATGGAACACCTTTTGCATTGTTCATTGCAATGAGAGCGTTTGTATTACAAGGGTTACCAACTACTAAAACTCTTACATCACTTGCTGCATTTTTTTCGATTGCCTTGCCTTGTGTTGTGAAGATACCACCGTTGATTTTTAAAAGGTCTCCTCGTTCCATTCCTGCCTTTCTTGGAACAGAACCAACTAACAGAGCCCAGTTGATATCACGAAACGCTTCATCAATATTAGATGATACAGTTACTTTTTCAAGTAATGGAAATGCACAGTCGTCCAATTCCATAATGACACCTTTTGCTGCTGGAAGTGCTTGTTCCAATTCCAATAATTGGAGTTCTACGGCTGTGTCAGGTCCAAACATTTGTCCTGAAGCGATACGAAATAGGAGTGCGTATCCGATTTGTCCGGCAGCACCTGTGACAGCAACTTTTACTTTTTTGCTCATAATATTTTTCCTTTTTTGATTTATAAATCTTTATTGTTTAAGTTCTTTTTGGATGATCTCATCAAAGTTTTCAAAAGGCAATGCTCCTGAAACGAAGATCCCATTGATAAAAAAGGCAGGTGTTCCACTTACCCCAACTTTTTGACCATCTTGGATATCGGATTCAATTTCGGCTTTGAGTTTGTTTTGGTTTTTCATACAACTTTGGTATTTGGTTTTGGAAACACCAGTATTCAAAACTAATGAATCAACATTGGACTTACTTAAGTTTCCAGTGTTCTCAAATAATACATTGAATACATCCCAATACTTTCCTTCTTCGATCGAACAATTGGCCGCCATATGAGCATACATAGCATCTTGGTGGAAAGGAAGAGGGAAATCACGGAAAACCCAACGGATTTGACCTTTGTATTTTTCACGGAGTTGCCGATTCACATCTTGGCTTCTTTTACAAAATGGACATTCAAAATCTGAAAATTCAATGATTGTGATTTTTGCATCTTTTGGTCCAATACTTGGATTGTTTTTTTCTGCGACTGTCACACGAACAATATCTGGTTCTTTGATTAAAAAATCTACTGGGTATTTAGTAATGATTTCTTTATATCGATTTCTGCTAAATTCTTGTTCTTGTTGGTTTTTCAAAAATCCAACAATTTTGTCTCTGGTTTCAGCAAGTGATTTTCCACCTAACTGATCTTTGTTTGCCATATACACATTGATTATATCTTCTTCTGATGGCTCTTTTACCACCAATCCTTGTGTTAATACCTCAGATGGTTTTAAATTCTTTTCTTTGGCAACCAATTCGAATAACTTGTCTTGGGCAAACTCTCCATAGGTATTTTTGAGAAGGGATTTGTATTCTGATTGGAATTTGGAATACGCAATGGGAGAGGACTCTTTGACATCACTTAAGTCATATTTTTTACCACCGATGCTAACTGCATCCTGAGTGATGTGTTCTTTCACGAAGGAAGGTACACTGACAATGAATAACACGGCAAAGATAAAATTGGTTGCCATGAAGATTTTGGAGATGGGGTGAGCCATCCAAGATTTAAAATAATTTTCCATCTCTGCCAGCTTCCCGCCCATAAAGCGGGCAATCAAACGGAAAAATCCTAAAAAATTCTTCGATTTTCGCTAAAGCGAACCAGGAAAAAACCGAAAATCTGAAGGAGGGAAAAGGAAAGTTTTTTCCCAAGAGATCGATCCTGAACACGGAGGTTTGGGAATTATGAATACAATCAATACCCAAGGGAATTTCCACCAATCGATTCCCCCCACTTTGCCCACCCAAACAGGGAAACAGTCGGAGGATGGAAAGGATTCTCTCCCCCACAAATCAAACCAAGATGTGACAAACCAAGTTTCCAAACTCAAATCGGAACCAAAGGTAAAACCAGAGGATTTGGTCTTAAAACCAACACCTGCGTCCTTGGAGGAAAAACTAAACCAAATCATTTCCCCCGAAGAAGTGAAAGACCTACTTTCCCTTGTGACAAGGACCCCTCTTCCGGAATCTAAATCCCATAAGGTTGATACAAAAAGGTAATTTTGTATTTAAGCATTGCCATCTTAGATAGTTTTGTCCTGGTCCTAAGTGGGGTATTAACCATCTCCCTGATTGGACTGGGATTTGTTGTATACAACCAATTCATCCATCCCATTTTTATGAGAAAGGAATCGGATCGGTTTATCCCAGTACAAACAGGTGATAAATACGATTTAGTAGTCGATGAACTCTCTCGATTTGCCAGTTTTCATGTAGGTTGCAAAACAGGAAATTTGGCGACTCGTTGCAATGCGATTACCGAAGACCATCTGATCTTTCAGTTTAAAAAAAGTAGAGATAGCGAAGATTATACGATTACAGTTTTAAAAAATGGACCAAGTTTCTACAAACCTCCTCGTATGGAACATTATGGTAAAATGGAATCAAAGGAAAGTTTTGATTCTTATGAAATCATTGGCCATCCAGCTGAATTTCGAATTTCCGATAAAATTACCAAAGATCGTATGGTAAACTTTATCGAAATATCACTTACTTCTTCTTTTTACTTCAATCGTTCCGGTAAGGAAAGGATGAAGTTTACATTTGAAGTGGGAAAAATCCAACCAGGGATCAACCGAAAGGTTCGCTTTCGCGGAGATGTATACGGATTTGGAAAAGAGGAAGGAGCTGATGAAGATTGAACGAAGCGGAAACTTCTTTTCACTCCATTCGTTCCTTATATCCAATTTTATTTAATTTGGATCCTAACTCCAAGTCCGTCTGGTTTCACCCGACGAAATTTGTAACTGATTCCAGCATCCAACATAACACTCGCTACCTTCTTTTCCAATTCGTTTAATTTGGTTTTTAAAGATTTTCTCTCTAAAAATATGAGTAAACTTGGTCCCGATCCGGATAAACAATACCCAATCCCTTCTTGTTTTAAAGTGTCTGCTAAGGGAAACAGTGGTGAAGAATTTGGGATTCTGTAAGGAGTATGCATTTTATCTTCGAGCCCAACCAAAAGATCACCAAACTTACGTTTGTCTAAAAAATGCATCCAGGCCCCAATTCGAGATAAATTAAAAATTACATCGGATGTCACATAATTCTTGGGGAGGGTTTTTCTCGACTCTTCTGTTGAAACTGCAAATTCCGGTGTGAGAACAAAAATAGCAACTGATGATGGGAATTTTTTACGAAAGTAACGAATTGGTTCACCGAATGTGGAATATGCAAAAACAAAACCACCGAGGTATGCAGGCAATGTATTATCGGGATGGCCTTCAAACTCAGCTAAAAATTGAGTAAACTCTTGTTCCGAAGGCAAAGATTCTTTTTCCATTCGTTTATGAACTTCCCTCGCAAGAGAAAGACCCGCCACGATGGCTGAGGCACTCGATCCAAGTCCCCCTTTTAAAGGTAAGGAAAGTGTCATTTTACAATGATAAGGTGGAGGAATCAATTTTGGTGCAAATTTTGAAAAATAAGAACGATATGCCTCTTCCACTAAATTTTCTTTTTTGGTGAAGGGCAGAAGATCACCATTTTTCATTTCTGTTTTGGTTTCCGTAATTTCTTTGGAAAATTGGAATTCAAATTCATTATGAATGCCAAGGGCAAGGCCCATTAGGTCAAAACCAGGTCCTAAATTGGCGGATGTTCCTGGAACTTGGATGAGAATCTTAGGTAGGCGAACCATCGTTTCGCCCAGGCTCTTAGATTCGGTTCGAAAATCAACCTCTCTTTCTCATATAGAATTGTTCCACTGCATGCAAACCCCCAAGCACAACGGCAGGGATCCCTTGCCCTGGATACACGGTGTCACCAGTTAATAAAAGATTGGGATCTTCGGAACGATTGGATACCATCCGAAAAGGATTGAAAAAATAGGAGGAAGGGATACCTCCCACTCTCCCCCATTTTCGCCCTGTCCATGTCCGCCACGTAACAGGTGTTGCAGAGTGAGTAAAAACAATCTTTTCTCGTAAAAACCAAGGAAAGGTTTTTTCCAAAGCAGAAATGATAATGGATTCAATATCTTTTTTACGTTTGGGGTAACTTGTATCTCGTTTCCAAGTTTCAGGATTCGCAATATGAGTCGAAATAGATAGGATCCTTGTTCGGTTCTTGGTCCGAATCAAATCTTCGGGATGAGACAGAGAGACAAACACAGAATGACCACCACCATAAGGGAGTGCTTGTTCCAAATGGATTTGGTGGTGGAGGCATCCATCCTTCCATGTGCTTTGGTCCATCTCCACTTCGATGGCAATTCCCATTGTAAATGCACCCCAAATGCCCACTTCCATAGATTTTGCTTTTGTTTGCAGTTGTGGTAAGGCATCTGTAAGTTCGACAAGGTTCCAAATCGGAAGGTTTGATACAAGGATGGGAGCGATGAAAACAGAATTGTCTCGATTTTTGGAAGTCACTTCCCAATGAGAAGATCCAACTGAGAGTTGATATCCATTCCCATCTATCGATTGTGAGTTGGTAAATTCAACTTTGTTCGTATGGTCCTTTTTGGTAATTTTACTAACTTCCTGTTTCGTTAAAAACTCACCACCAAACTCTCGTAATCTGGTAATTAGAACATTTGAAAGTTCCACCATCCCACCTACAACGATATAATTTTGTAAGTTTGGATACGTAAGACCTGCCGCGGCCATGGCGAAAGGAGATTCCTTTGCAATAGTTTGGTTTGTGATGAGAAGTTGTTCATCTAAAAACCGATTCCATTCCTCATTTCGATGCAAAAACAAAATCTTTTGCACAAAACGGACAGATACCAATGAAAAACAAAAAACAAGAATATCAGATGGACGAAAATTTTTGAAACCCTGCCAGACATCTCGAAGATTACGAAAAGGAAAAAATTTGTATCGGCCTGACAAATCCCAAAGTTTATCCGCTATAAAAAAACAGATTTTCCAAAAGAAAACCATACGAATTCCACCACCAAATACGCGTAAGGCTTCTCTTGTCCACAACTCTCTATCTTTGTACCTTTCAATGGTTTTACCATTCAGGTGGACGATCATGGAACGTTTGATGGGAAGGATGGGAAACTGGACCTCAAATTCTTTTGTAAGCCGATCCATTGGGTAACCTTTTTCAAAGCCCACAAGGGTGGTGGCACCTGATTCAAACACAAATCCCTTTTTTAGAAAACTAGAGGCAGACCCGCCAGGTGAAATTCCTTTTTCCAGGACTAATACTCGTTTGCCTTTTTTTGCAAACGAAAGAGCGGCACTTAGCCCCCCAAGTCCCGAACCAAGGACAATTACATCCCATTCTTTTTCCATGTAACCTGTAGACTGTTATTGAAAATCGAATGGGAAACGTTTTGTTAAGAGTTTATGTAAAAATCACTCGGACCAAAGTTTTTTTAAATCACTCGCGATGTTTTTTTTGCATGGCTTCATTGGTTCCTCCACCTATGCTCAAAAGGATCGCATCCCTGTGCAACCTTTCCACTGGATACTCACGGCAGTAACCATATCCACCTAATACCTGTATGGCATTTCTAGACACTCGTTCTGCCATTTGAGTGGCAACAAGTTTTGCAGAAGCAGCACCCAGTGAATTGCGGACATCAGGACCGAGTTCACTTGCCACTTGGTAAACCAGTGCCCTCGCTGCTTGGTAGTCTGCATACGACTCTGCGACCAACCTTTGGATTTGGCCAAATTCCATTAGCTTTTTCCCAAAAGCTTCTCTATGGCGAACAGTATAATCACACATAATATCCACACAGCGGCGTGCGATGCCAAGTGATTGTGCAGCAAGTGTTACACGTTCAATCTCCAAATTCCGCATCATGTGTGTGATGGCTCCATTTTCTTCGCCCAACAAATTTTCTTCGGGGACTTCCATATCTTCAAATACAAGTTGTGTTGTCGGAGAGGAACGCATTCCCATTTTTTCTTCTTTTTTCCCTACCGAAAAACCTTTGTAAGACGACTCTATGACAAAGGATGTCATTTTCTTTGCGTTTTTTTCTAATTTCGTATACAATACAAATACCTGTCCAACGGAACCATTGGTGATGTATTGTTTCACTCCATTGATGATATATCGATCTCCTTTTTTCACGGCGTGGGTCGCCATACCCAAAACATCAGTCCCAGCTCCAGGTTCTGTCATCCCCATTCCACCTATCCATTCACCGGTGATCACTTTGCTTAGATAACGACTTCTCTGTGAAGGATTGGAACTATAAAAGAAATTATTCACAAATAGAACTTCGTGAGCCAAATAAGATAAAGTAAAACCTGGATCAAAACGACTCATCTCCTCATGGATGATCACTGAAGCAAGAGGATCGAGTCCATGCCCACCGTCTTCTTCCGGTACAGTGATACCAAAAATTCCAAGTTCCGAACCCAAACGTTTGAATAAAATTTCATTAAAGGATTCTGTTTCATCATTTTCTTTCGCTTGGTCATCGAGTTCACGTTCTGCAAAAGAAGCAACGGATTGTCTTAAGCTTAAGTGGTCTTCTGTTGGATTGAATAAATCATAAGAGGATTTTTTGGTCGTAACAATACTCATGAGGAAGATTTTCTCGTACTTTTCCTGAAACTGTAAACGAAAAAATCAGAGAGAAATGCACTCGTTGGCATCATTTTGTTTCAAAAACGAACGCTACCATTCTGATCCAATGGACACTCTCTCATTTTTTTTAGGAGATAAACTAACGTATATTAGTAGATATTTAGATCCTGACACATCTTTTCAAAACATATTACATTTCATTCACGAAAGGAAACATCTACTACTATAGTTTAGGATTACTACCTACGGCAATTCCCTAAAACATAAAAATGAAATTAAAAATTTAGGAATGAATTTACAATTTAAAGAAGAAACACCAATATCGCTTAAACATTCAGAAAGTTTTTTCCAGTCGAATGAGTGTAGAATCATGAGCATAAACGATACAAATATAGTACCCAGAGAAAAGCTCGCCAAATTTGAGTTAACCGAAGAATCATTAAATAGTTTTCGGAAAAACCAAAACATTCCTCTTGATTTGTACAATAAAGACGGCCAAATTTTAATTCATAAAAAAAGAAATCCCACCGAAGCAGACTTCGGTAAACTCCTTAAATTTGAAATGCAAGGGGTTTACTTTCTCATCTCAGAACTGAAAAAAAATAAACCCAACGGAAATGAAAAACAGTACTTAGAACCTGGACGAACTACAAAATTATTTGATGTAGAAAAAACAGCTCGTTTCGCCAAACAATCTCAGGCGCTTATCGAAGATTTACGAAAAACTTCCTTTTCCTCTGACCAGGCAGTTTTTGTACAAAACTCCGTAAATGAACTGCTAACCGATTTTACTAGTAACCCAGATTTTGAACTTGGGATCTTTAATATCTTAGAAATCTTAAGTGTTGCTGGAGTTTCTGTAGAATCAGAACTTATGACAAAACGAACTGTAGTAGCAATGGGAATGAAAGTGCGAACACGAAAGATCGTTAACGAAGGTAAAGAAGAATCCAACAAAAAAGACCATCTAAGTCTTATGATGGCAAGTTATTTGATGGATGTTGGTTACTCAAGACTTGAAGTCAAACAAACTCCGAAACTCACTAAAGAAGAATACGCCGTTGTACAACAACATCCGATCATCAGTTACTTAATGACACTCCCTGCGCCAGAAGTGGAATCTCATGTTAGAACTCTCATCTTAAATCATCACAGACCTTATCGTGGCAATGGGGTGAATAATAATTTCCCAGACCCAAGGTCTCTCTTCACCAAACTCATGTCAGTTCGAGATAAATACAATCGTGAAGTGGGAAAAGAAAGGATCACACAAGACATCGAGTTACAATTGCACTTACAAGAAAACAATGTTACTTCATCCAGTTTCGAAGAAGATATTGCAATTTTGTCTTTGGCAAGTGAATACGCATCCCTCACGTCAAACCAACCTTGGAGGCCTGCGTTTAAATCATCAACCGCTCTTAAAATGATTTTAAACGATTCATTTTTCTCCTATAGTAATAAAAATATCCGCCACCTCCTCGATTATGTTGGAAGTTCCCTTACAAATAATGAAAACATCATCAACTTTGGGGATTTTGTGATCACGGCTTCAGTAGACTCGGAGAGACGTGCCCATTTTGATATTTGCCTTGTCCTTGATGTGGGTCGTTACCAAACAAGACCCAAACTCCAAAGGATCTGTAGCATCAATCCTGTGTTCCAAAAAGGGATCAAATTCAAAATTGCAGATTTCGATTTGAAGAGTATCAAAATTGATCGAAGAAAAGCAATTATGGATTTAGCCTTACAAGCAGGAACCACTCGTGTGATTTATACGATTGATCCAGAGTTAAACCCCGCCTTACACGAAGCCGTGTATAAATTAAATCTCAATTCTTAATTATGGGTGGTTCTTAACCGAATACAAATTGATTTTTTGTTCCCTTCCTGGTAACAAAATCCCTTCGTTTTTTACCCACTCGTTTGGTTTTCCTATCTCATTCCACACAGTCTCGGAAATTAAAAGTGGAGAACCTATGGTTTTACAAGCTGATTCAATTCGTGAAGCAGTGTTCACTGTATCACCAATCACTGTGTATTCCATTCTTTCTTCAGAACCAATGCTACCGCAAAACACTTCACCAGAATGGATACCGATTCCAATTTTGATTTCCACCTGTCCTAAAGTTTTTCGTTCCTCATTCCAAGATTTAAGTTCCTCTAACATCGACTTGGCGGCAACCACTGCATTTCGCGAATCTTCTCCTAAAATTTCTGAAGGCAGCGGTGTTCCAAATGTCACCATGACAGCATCCCCAATGAATTTATCCAAACTACCTTTGTTTTGGAAAATCACACGAACCATACGCCTTCGAAACTCTGTTAAAAAAATTGATAATTCTTCAGGATCAAGAAGTTCTGAAAACTGAGTGAAACCACGGATATCACTAAAGAGCACTGTCACTTTTTGTCGTTTGCCTTTACCTAACACCTCTGGGTCCGAAACAATTTCAGACACCAAATCAGGAGAAAAATAACGAGATAGAGTGGTTTTCTGTGTCTCGGAGGCCGCAAATTTAAGTAACATCCTTAAGGAACGGAAGATGGCATATGAGATCGCAAACACAAGGATCAAATAAATGACAGGTTTGGAAACAAGGGCATCTAAAAGGATGATTTCATCACCTAATACATAACTATGCCAATCCAAACTGACAATGGCATCAGGATCATGTAATGCTGCGGCGATAAATCCATAATAACTAATCAAAAAACAAACAAAAGAAAACACAACGAGTGAAAATCGGTATTGAAAGAGACACAAAGACAAAGGTAATAAATAAAAGATCATGAGTGGAGTTTTCACTAAAAAATTGGGATTTCCATCTCCCTTGATCCAATACCAATTGAGAATAGTCATGGTAATCAATACATTGTCCACAAGGAGACTTATGTAGTCATATTTTGTTTTCCATTTACTTTGTTTCTTTTTCAGAATATGCAAATGTATAAATGTATTGGTAAAATATACTGCAATTGCAATGAAGTTGACTAAATGACCCCATATCGTTTCAATATGACTCACATTCGCAATCGCACTCGCAATCAGAGCAAATCCGATTACATAGCGAAACCGAACTGCAAATAATGCGCCCATCGCCTCTTCTTCGAAAAGGAGTTCCGACATGTATTTGGGAAATTGGTCACGGATACAATAGACAGATTGGACGGCATTACGAATGGAGCGGAACATTGGCATACAATTCAGACTGTAAAAGTTTTTGTGGCAAGGGAATTTTCTTTTTGCCAAAGGATTCCGAAACAGGATAAATGAACTATGTTCCAATCAAGGCAAACAAGTGGAACGTCCCATTCTCTCCTTTTGATTTCATATGCATCATTGGATGTGGTCAGTTCTGTTTTTGCCAACTTTTGTTTTTTTTCTACCCTCTACCAAATCCCATTTCGGATTCCACTGCTTCTTTATTATTTAGTTTCGGTATGGGTGTTGTATCTTTTGGACCACCTTTGGGATGCCAAAAAAGAAATGGATCCAATCAGAGAAAGGTCCAAGTTTTTCCTGCGCCACCAAACAAAGATCGAGTGGTTGATTGGAATCTCATTTTTTGTTTCGAGTTCACTTGGAATCTTCTGGGTAAGGGATTTTGTATTCGAAAACCTAATGTTTTTCCTTTCGTTTGGAGCCATCCTCCTTTTGGTTGTGAAAGGAATTTCGCCGGTCCCAAAGGAACTCTTGGTTTCCTTTTTTTATACTTGGGGGATTCTCCTCCCCTTTCCCTTTGAAAACAACCACAGAGAAATCACCTTCCTCTTTTTCCTTCATGTATTTGCCAATGTTTTGTTCACTTACAACTTAGACCGAGACCTGGATCGAAGGCAAAACACAATGGTTTTTAGCCGATTTCTCTCATACAACGGAATGAACATTTTGTTACGGATTTGCCTCATCTTGGGATTTTTTTTCCTATGCTTCACTGCATTCTCGAAGACAATCTCATATCCCTTTGGATTGGCACTGGGTACTTCTTATGTTTGGCTTTTCGTTACGACCTTCCTTCCATACAAAACCACCACCCTTAAATCCTTGGCCGAGCTTTCCTACCTTCCGATGTTTTTACCTCAGATCATTTTTTTCTTCTCTGGACTCCCCTAAAAAATAAGCTTGGGTTTATGTTCTTTCTTTTCTTGCATCTTTTCCTATTTCTACTCTTTAGCTCGCTCTACTGGTTCCGGTTTCGTTCGCTTGCGGAGGGACCAAAAGGGAATCTCCTCCTAGAAGTTCAAAATGCCAGTAAAGATTGGAAAAAAACACCCCACCAAGTCCTCCTCATCGCGTTTCTCTTGTTTTTACTCCTCCCTCTCACTGTCGGGTTTCAGTTTTACCTCAGGTCCGATGCAAACGTCCTTGTGGTCATCGTTGGCATCATTTGGGCTTATAATTGGTCCAAATACAGCTTCTTTCGAGAATAAATTACTTCCCTTATGACTTCCCTCTCGTTTTCTGGTCTTAAGGTAATCCACGAAAACGGGGTTAAGGAATGAAAATTGTTGTTCTAGTAAAGCAGGTTCCGGATACGGAAACCAATATCAAGGTCGGTGACAAATCGATCAACGAAGCTGGCGTAAAATGGATCATCTCTCCTTATGATGAATTCGCTATCGAAGAGGGAATTAGAATTCGTGAAAAAAGCGGTGGAGAAGTCATCGCTGTCTCCCTCGGTCCGGACCGTGTCGTAGAAGCACTTCGCACTGCCTACGCTATGGGAGTCGACAGAGCCGTTCATGTAAAAGTGGATGACTATGTAACGTTTGATTCTACATACACTTCCGAACTCCTTGCTAATTTCATCAAAGCAGAAAATGCAGATGTAATCATTGGTGGTCGTCAATCAATCGATACTGACAGCTCACAAGTTGTGGTTCAAATTGCAGAGAGATTGAATGTCCCTCACGTAGCTATGGCCCTCAAACTTGAGTTTGACGGTAAAAAAGTAACTGCCACTCGCGAAATCGAAGGTGGAACTGAAGTTGTTGAAACTTCTGCTCCTCTTGCAGTGACTGCACAAAAAGGTTTGAACGAACCAAGATACCCAAGTTTAAAAGGAATCATGTCTGCGAAGAAAAAACCAGTCGATGTGAAAAAACCAGAAGAACTCGGTGCTACTGGTTCCAAACTCGAAGTAGTATCTCTCGAACCACCTCCTCCACGTATCGCTGGTCGAAAACTGGAAGCAGCAGATGCACAAGGTTTTGCATCTCAACTTGTAAAAGCTCTTCGCGAAGAAGCGAAGGTCATCTAAGGAGACGAACATGGCTGATGTTTTAGTAGTTGGTGAATTAAAAAACGGCGAACTTAAAAAAATCTCAAAAGAACTCACTTCTGCAGCTCGTAAAATTGCGGATGCAATCGGTGGTAAAGTTCATACTCTCATCATCACTGACAACGTTGACGCGTTTGCTGGTGATTTGAAAGCAGTTGGTGCTGATGCAGTGATTGGTGCAAACCTCGGTGAATTTTCACCAGAAGGTTATGCAAACGGAATTTTTGCCGTAATCCAAGAGAAAAAACCTGCAGTGGTCCTTATGCCACACTCCGCGCAAGGAAAAGAATACTCTGCAAGAGTGGCGATCAAAGCAAATGCGGGAATCGTTGCGGATGCAGTGGCTCTTTCTGTAGACGGTGGAAAAGTAGTAGCAAAAAAACCAATTTACTCTGGTAAAGCTTACGCAAACTTTAAAGTTTCTTCTGACATCCAAATGTTCACTGTGCGTGCAAACTCACAAGAAGTAACTCCAAAAGACGGAGCTGGTGCTGTTGAAAAATCGGGAGCTTCTGCTGGTGAAGTGAGAACAAAATCACTTTCCAAAGACCTTTCCGGTGGAAACAAAGTGCAGTTAGCGGATGCTTCCATCATCGTATCTGGTGGTCGTGGGATCAAAGGACCAGAAAACTGGCCTATCATCCAAGACTTAGCAGACACTCTCGGTGCAGCACTCGGTGCTTCTCGTGCAACAGTAGATGCGGGATGGATTTCTCACTCCCACCAAGTGGGCCAAACAGGTAAAACTGTCTCCCCTAACTGTTACATCGCTTGCGGAATTTCCGGAGCCATCCAACACTTAGCGGGTATGGGATCTTCCAAATACATCGTTGCGATCAACAAAGATGGAGATGCTCCGATCTTTAAAGTAGCAACCTATGGTGTTGTCGCTGATTTGTTTGAAGTAGTGCCTGCACTCACTTCTGAATTCAAAAAAGTATTGGGTTAATTCCCAATACGAACCATCTTACTTTGAGAAATTTCCTTCTCAAAATCCAGATTGTTCTCCTTTTCTCTGCCCCAATGGTTTCCCTTTGGGCAGAGGATGGACGAGACCGTCTTAACGCCGTCATCGGCAGAATGAACTCCCTTGAAAGTTTTCGCGCTTCTGTGACCTTAAATGGTGGCCTAACCGGTGTCGTTTCTTACAAAAGCCCAAACCAACTCCATGTTCGGTTCAGCGACGGAAGGATCATTTCTTCCAATGGCCGTATTTTATGGTTTTACAATCCCGATTCCTCCATTGCAGGGAAACAAGACCTAAAAGGTGTTTCAGGGGGACTTGGTGGACTCCTTTCCGGGTATGAAAATGTAACGGTGAGTGGCAGAACATTTCGCCTCACATCGACTACCAAACGTTATAATGAAATCATTTTGGTCGTCTCAGATAACGACCTCCCTCGTGTACTCAAAATGAAACGTTCCGACGATGAAATCACTGAAATTGCTTTTTCTGGCATAGCGACCAATATTGGTCTCGGAACAGGACTTTTTAACTTCCAACCACCCACAAGCTCACAGATTGTTGAGAACCCTCTCAACCAAAAGGAGTGATTGTGACACCAGTCTCGCGTACAGAAGCCCACCGCGTGTTTGCGGATTTGTACCGTAAAACCCGGACACCCGAACACCAACAGCTCATCGATGAAGCGATCTTAAAATCGAATGATGTCTTCATCCGTATTGATCTCATTCGTAAAGTTGACGAAGACTACGAAAACAAAAACAAACCTAAAAAAGAAGAAAACCGCGATCGAGGTTTACCAGAAAAGGAACAACCCCGAAGGGAAGTGATCTCTAGGCCCTCTACACCCGAACCAAAACCCAAACGTTCGAGTGACCTCGTTACCATCGACAGCGCCAAACAAAAACAAAATCCTGGACGAAAAAAAGGCAACGAACAAAAACAAGGTGGTGGTCTTCTTGCTGGTTTATTTGGTGGAGGGAACAATGCCAATAGTTCGATTGCAAAATTTGCGAAAGAAACCGGAACCATTGACATAGGATTGTTCGGTCGTAATCCATCCATTTCTAATAATGTAGAAAAGATTTTCCGTGGGCTCAAAGAAGATGTCCTCATACCTACCATCCAAGCCCTTCGTGTTTCAGAACAACAAGGTTGGAGGATTTGGACTCCACTCGTTTACAATATCATCAATAATTTTAATAAATTCTTTAATGCATTTGCATCACTCGATGCACTTATCTTGGATAAAATTTCAGCAGACATCTTTTTAGAACGATCACTTAAGATGCAGATGTTTTACGTACGTTTTTTGCAGAGAGATGATGCGAAAGATATTATTTTATCCAATTTACCAGACATCGTTAAAATGGATGATAAACTCACACCAAAACTAAACAAAATCATGGAAGGTGTGAACTATGCTCTAGGTTTAGAAAACAACAAACCAAAGTTATCCGATGCAATTACAGCGTTTTACATTGTTGCCAAAAAGAAAATGTTTACTTGGCCTGAGATTGTAACAGACTTACGTGTTCCACCCATCCAAGAACACAAGTTCCAAGCAGCTCGTGAAATCCAAAAGGAAGTGGAAATCACCGTAGCAAAAATTTCTGACGACATCAATACAAGAACGTTTAAAAAAGAAGAACTGCAAAACTTAAGATCACGTTACTTTTCAATTGATGATAAAGGTAAAATTAGTTTTGATTTTTTAAACCAAGTGGTTGACGACTACATGGCACACCACATGCCAGAATCGGCAAAAAGCCAAACGGTAAAAAATAGTTATAAATCACAACCACACAGGCTTGTTTATTTATTACTCCGTGACTTACAAACAGTTTATGTGAATTTAATTGAAGGATACGTGCGGTTAGGTGATAAAAACCAAAACCAAGAACTCCTCATCATCCAACCGGGTTTGTTTCGCAATGAAATCGACGAACTCAATACCCTCGTTAGGACCATTGATAATTTTAACAAAAAATTCCCAAGTTTCCAATACAGTTTCCAACAATATGGAATGGATTATAGCACTGGCAATGCTGCGAGTGACCAAATTGCTGGGCCCATCGTGCAGGCTCTCCAAGAAGCTTCCGAATTTTTTGGAAGTTTTGCTGGAAAACTCAATATCATCATCGAAAACCATTTGATGGCCAAAGTCACCGAATCTAAAGGTAAGGCGAATGATAAAATCGCTTCTACAAAAGACAAAGTCATTGAAGAAGTAAAAATTGCACAACGATTCATTCCTCATTATGACAAGGCAGTAGTTGCAAAAGAGCGAATCAATGGCATGAAAGTGGAAGATGTGTTTATGCAATTTACAAAGTATTTGTATAATTATGCTGTGATCTTTAAAGATCCAACCACAACATCCAAACTCACTGCTCATAGAAAAATAGAACAAGAGCTCATCAAATTAAACAAAGAATATGAGAGACTAACTTATTCTACTTTTAATGGCGAGGGAAATGAAGAAGATAAAAAAGACGAATCAGTTGAAAATAAAAATACTTCAGATCCTATTGATCTTTCTGATACGAAAGGAGAATGATGAGAGTCCTTACTGGTTTACAACCTTCTGGGAAATTACATTTAGGAAATTATTTTTCAGCGATCAAAAAAATATTGGATTACCAATCCAAAGAAGAGTTATTCCTTTTTATAGCAAACCTTCATGCTCTCACTACTTTTCGTTCCAAAGAAGAATTAAAGGAATACACTTTAGGATGTGCAATCGACTTACTGGCGCTTGGTGTTGATCCAAACAAAACTGTGTTTTGGGTACAAAGTGATGTGCCTCAAGTCACAGAACTCACCTGGTACTTATCTCAATCGATCACTGTCTCACAATTACAACTTGCCCATTCCTTTAAAGACAAAGTGGCAAAAGGGTTTGTTCCGGGAGCTGGACTTTTTACGTATCCCATCCTGATGGCAAGTGACATCTTACTGTTTTCGGCAGAAAAAATCCCTGTGGGAAGAGACCAAAAACAACATTTAGAATTTGCACGTGATATTGCCGAAAGGTTCAATACACAATTCGGTTCCGTTTTAACCATCCCAGAACCTGATATTGACGAAAACACTGCAACGGTTCCTGGAGTGGATGGAGCTAAGATGTCTAAGTCTTACAACAATACCATCGACTTTTTTGGGACAGAAAAAGAAATCAAAAAGAAAGTGATGTCGATTGTGAGTGATTCGAAGGCCATCGAAGAACCAAAAAATCCCTTAGAATCAGTGATCTTCCAAATCCATTCCTTGTTTTTATCTGAGACAGAAAAAGAATCCCAAAAACTAAAATACACAAACGGTGGAATTGGATATGGGGACCTAAAAAAAGACCTTTTAGAATCGGTCCTTTCACATTTTGCCCCTTTCCGATCCAAACGAGAAGAACTCACACAAAACTTAGATTATGTGCATTCTGTTTTGAAATCCGGAAAGGAAAAAGCAAAAGAAGTAGCCGAAAAAAAATTAAACGAAGTGCGTAACACACTCGGCATCTACCCTTTCTAAATTCTAAGAGACCAAAACTTAAATTTACAACCTCATTCACTTGTGAAAGTGAACGCAAAACTTCTACCGAGTTCTTCGTTTGGTTGGTTTTGTTTTGGCATCTGTGCCTCAGCTTCTCTTTTTAAATTTGGTTCATTCATCCCTGGATTTTATCTCATCGCATTTTCAGTTTCGGTTCTCTGCCTTTCCATCATCTTTGTTTTCCCTCCACTTTTCCCCAAAAGATGGGAGAGGCGAATTCGTTCCTTTGCCATTGCCTCGTTTGTTTTTATTTTATTTGCGGATACGGGACAAGTTTCTTTGCCAAGACAACCCAAACCATGGTTTCGATCGATTCTCATCGATACTTGCAAACAGTCCCCTCTTTCCCCGTTAGAACAGAGAATTGTCATTGGTTTAGTAACTGGTTCCACAAAAGAAATTCCGAAAGACTTTAAAGAAATTGCCAAAGAATCAGGAATCCTTCACCTCTTTGCCGCTTCTGGATTGCACTTAGGTATTTTTATTGGTAGCATTCAATTTTTTGGAAATCTTATCTTTGCCAAAAGAAGATGGATTTCAATTCTCCTATCTTTGGCCCTCGGATGGTATTATTTGTATCTTTTAAATTTCCCCGTTTCTTTTGTCCGGGCATATTGTTTTGCGTTTTTTACCTTATTGTCCTCCATTTTCTATCGCAAAATCGCTGTTAGTGATTTACTCATCATCTCATCGGCGGGAATTGCTTTTTATTTATTTTCAGATTTCTTAAGTATAGGATTTTTACTCTCGTTTGGAGCTGTATTTGGAATTTTTTATCTCAAACCATGTTTAGATCAAATTTTGATGCCAAATTCTCATTCATTCATTAAAGAAAATTTTACACTAACAATCGTTTGTTCCCTTTGCAGCTTTCCCGTCCTTGTTTATTATTTCCATTCCTATTCTTTTGGAGGGATATGGATCAATTTTTGTTTGGTACCTTTGGCTGGAATTTTACTTCCTTGTATTTATATGACAATTTTTATCCAATCAATCCTTCCAGATCAATTGGAAGGATTCGTTTCTGATTGGATTTGGACACCAACTTCGTATTTCCTCTCTTTATTTTTACAATTCTTTCAATTCCTATCAACTCGAGGGAGAGGTTTTCGATTTTGGGAAGAGTTTACAGATTCGTTTGTTCTGTATTCTTTGATTCTTATTTTTTTCACATGGTCCGTATATCGATACAATTTACACCAAAAAACAATTGTAAAGTGGATTCTGCCCATCCTACTCATTTCATTTTTTCCCTTGGTTTATTTTTATCCGCATTCAGGAAATTTACCAGTTTTTATCCAAAAAGGGAAAGGTTATTTTTCGATTACGATACGAGATCAATTTTTCTTATACGGAAATTGTTCTACATACAAACGTTTGGAACTTCCAAACACCAAAGATAAAATTCAAACAATTTTATTTGAATCCGAATCCTGTTTACAAACTGTCCTTAGGCTAAAAAAGAAACATGGAATCCAAAACACCATTTGGTATGACAAACTCACTTCCCCGTTTCAGCCAGTTTTGGAAAAAGATGGAATCCAAATCCAATCTTCACTCCCACTTGGGCACACCATCACAAGTGAACTTAGCCTGCTTCGCTTTGATGGCAATCCCAAGGAAATTCAATCCCTATTACGTTCTTTACACGAAATCAAAAGAAAAAATATGAAAGAAAACTGGAAGGGAATCTTGGTTTTGGATTTCCCTCCATGGAAAAAAAAGGAAGCGAAAGAATGGATCACCTACCAAAAACTACTTGGGATTTCTAACGCCTGGGAAATCTTCATCGTTGAGGATCATTTTGAAATCCCCTTACTCCACAATCTCACAAATCCAAACCTTCTTTGAATCAAAAGGAATCCGTGCCCAAAAAAAATTTGGTCAAAATTTCCTTATCGACCAAAACATTGTGGATTACATTGTCAATATCGCAAAACCTTTGTTTACTGAACCAGAGATTACACTGGCAGAGATTGGAATTGGACTTGGGACATTAACCTATCCTATCTTAAGCCTACAAAAAGAAACCGATCTCTTCGAAATTGATTTTGCATACATCCAACTGGCAAAGGAAGAAATTTTACCAAAATTTCCAAATGCCCATCTTTATGCAGGAGATGCTTTAGAGAATTTATTCCATATCTTTCCCAAACGAGTATTTGTTTTTGGAAATTTACCCTACCACTTGACAACGGAAATCATCAGTACCCTTCTCATCCACTGCCGGATGTTCCAAGGTGGAATTTTTATGGTGCAAAAGGAATTTGCCGAACGCCTCGCGAAAGAAACATCCTCCTTATCTGTTTTTTTATCTGCGTTTTGTGATGTAAAATACCTCAAAACTGTTCACAAAAATTGTTTTTTCCCGATTCCAAAAATCCACTCCGCTTTGATTTTACTCACACCCAAATCAGAAAAAAGCAAGAACCATTGGTCCCCGCAATCTGAGGAAGAAGTGGCAATCTGGTCTCGGATGTTACGAACCCTTTTTTGGGGGAAACGAAAGCAAATCCAAGTCAGTTTACGAGAATCTCCGTTTTCTGATGACCCGAAATTTCGGGAGGCATTGGCGGAAGCGATCTCCCTGTCTGCCATACCTCCAACCAAACGACCAGAAGAATTGAACCAAGAACAATTTCTGAATCTCGGTCAACATTTGCTTGACATTTTGTCAAAATGATGTCAAATCTATACCGCCATGTTCGAGAATTTCACAGCTCCCAAAATTGTTACCTTCGCCATACCAGTTTTCTTTTTATTGATTGGGATTGAGGTATACATTGGTTACCGAAAAAACAAAGACTTATACCGGTTGAATGATTCCATTGCTGACCTAAGTACAGGGATCATCTCACAGATCTGGGGCCTCTTCCAAAAAGGGATTGGACTCTTCGCCTATTTTTATATCTACGAACACTTTCGTGTTTTTGAATTCGCTATGACGAACCCTTGGGCTTGGGTGCTTTGCATTGTTGGTCAGGACTTTTGTTACTACTGGTCCCACCGTTTGGCTCACGAAGTGAATTTCCTTTGGGCAGGGCACGTCATCCACCACCACAGCGAAGAGTACAACTTAGTGGTTGCTCTTAGACAAACGGGTCTTGGCGGACTTGTTTCTTGGATCTTTTACGTGCCTTTGGCACTCATCGGGTTTCACCCTTGGATGTACCTTGCCAGTGGACAAATCAATTTGATTTACCAATTTTGGGTCCATACCAAGGCCGTTGGCAAAATCGGAAAGATTGGAGAATACATCCTTTCCACTCCGTCCCACCACCGGGTGCACCATGCGATCAATCCGATCTACATCGACAAAAACCATGGGGGAATCTTTATCATCTTTGATCGGATGTTTGGCACGTTCCGAGAAGAGACCGAACCATGTGTGTATGGAACCGTAAAACCCCTTCGGAGT
Source organism: Leptospira yanagawae serovar Saopaulo str. Sao Paulo = ATCC 700523 (assembly GCF_000332475.2). Classification (GTDB taxonomy): domain Bacteria; phylum Spirochaetota; class Leptospiria; order Leptospirales; family Leptospiraceae; genus Leptospira_A; species Leptospira_A yanagawae. The sequence goes on along the minus strand of NZ_AOGX02000022.1, from coordinate 58,282 downwards.
TTTAATCCAGTATATGCCAATTTCCATTATTACTGGGAACTTCTGAAACAGTCTTTCCAAGCAGAATATTTCTTAGACAAAATCCTTGTGTTTTTCAAACCTCCAGGTTGGATCCCAAGGCAAGGGCAAAAACCCGCCGGATTTTTACCAATCCCTGAAGTGAGTCCCACAACGTTCCAAAAGTATGACCCAAAACCTGCATCGGAAGTGAAAACCTATACGACCACTTGGTTTGTTTTGGTTTTACTTCTCTCCTTTGCCTTTTTACTCTTTGTTCCAAAATTCAGTTTGGTATCACAAATCCTTGTGACGGTTTGGGTGACACTCTCTCTTGTTGCCATCAATGCCTTAATTGAAAACAAATCTTGGGCGGGAGCCATGGAAATCACCAGATTACTCTTCGGGTTTTTGGTTTTGGGTTACTTTGATGTGGGATGGGCCTACTATGCCATAGGGATTGTTTGCCTTGTTGTGGCTGGGATTTACCTCTACCGAACTGGCCAACAGAAAACCCAAGTCGTTTCCTAAACAAACTTCGTGAAACGAATCGATTGCAGGTAAGGATCAGGTATTCTCTGGTCCTTTTTTTATAATAAACGCCGTTAAGAAATATTTCCTTTGATGGAAAAGGAAATGACACGGATCCGTTGCACTTTCTTATGTCACATAAAAGCCATGAATGAGGCAAGTTCCGAGCCTCTTCGCCTTGACCCGGCGAGGGGTCGTGAGAATTTGGCATTGCACCATAGTTTTTGAGGCGAAATGAGATGAAGCGAAACCGCAGTTACTATATCATACTGGTCCTAATCCTCTTTGTCGTGACCTACTCGGCCTATGCGGCTTACCAAAAGCAAAAAAACGGTCCTGTTTTTTTGGACAACCATGTCTTCCAACGTTATAACGACCAGTGGGGACTTTGGGTCGACCTAAATGCGGAGAAAAAATCCCTTCTTGAAAAAGCATCTGAGTTTGGAGTGCTTGCCCGAGAGGTGATGGAAATCAACCACCTGACAGATGCCGATCTCAAACGATTGAAACGATCTATTTTTTTCCCTTACTCAGCGGAATACATGAGAAACCTCCAAGAAAAGGAACTCTTTCGCGAAACCATTGAATCACCGATTGACCAATTCATCTGGCCGGTACTCCCCAATAACAAATCTCGTATCTCCTCTCGGATTGGAAGGCGATGGAACACTTGGCACACTGGCCTCGATATCGCCATTCCTAAAAACTCGATCGTCCTTGCAGCAGCAGATGGTGTGGTCGAAGAAGCAGGAAGGGGTGGTGATTATGGACTTGCCGTTAAAATTTACCATCACGACATGAACCACTTCCATACGGTGTATGGACACAACCAAGAGTTACTCGTAAAACCAGGTGATGTTGTCAAAAAAGGACAGATCATTGCATTTTCCGGAAACACAGGAAAATCAACAGGGCCCCATGTCCACTTCGAAGTTCGATTTCATAATGTGTATTTAAATCCCGAAAACTTTCTCACTCCCTTTGAAGAAGGAGTTGCCACAAACCTAGTTGGATTTGCAGACTAAAAAGTTGTGACACAACTTACAAAGAACAGTTGGACGGATGAAATTTACAAACGTCTGACGACACTCATCCCAAATCAAACTGGCATCGCCTGTTTCGATTTTGATAACACTCTCATTCGAAATGATTTTGGTGAAAAAATCATGGACCAACTCATAACGGAAGGGCTTGTCTATTTGCCAAAAGACCTTTCTTCTTTTTTTCGCGATCAAACTCTTTGGAAGGACCATACCAAACTTAGTTTTGCAGAAAAAGAACATTTAGTTTGGGAAGAATATGCTTACCAATTGAAAGAATTTGGGATTGAACGAGGGTATCGTTGGACTTCCTTTCTCTTCCAAGGACTCACGAAAGAAGATTATTATGAAGTATCAAGGCGTGCTTGGGGGCTTGTAAACCAACCCGAGAAAGAGACAGGTGTATTCCCTCAGGTAGAAATGAAGGACCTCATCCAATTCTTAAACCACCACAATTGGAAAGTGTACATTGTGACCGCTTCCCCGGAACCCGGAATTGCTGCCATTGCCCACCATTTTCCCGTAGAGGAATCCCATGTCATTGGCATGAGACAAGTATTAGATGAAAATAATAAATACACACACGAACTCATCGAACCGTATACCTATGGTGAAGGGAAAGTGAAGGCAATCGAAGAACGGATCGGTGAATACCCAGACTTGGTATTTGGTGATTCATTCAATGACTATCCAATGCTAAAAAAAGCAAAACAATTTGGCGTGGCCATCGACAAAGGTGACCCAGAATTTGTAAAAGCTTGTTCTTCACAAGGGATCCTCATCCAACCATACTTCGCCTTCCCTACTCTTACAAAATGAACCGATTGTATTTAGTATCCAATTCCATTGGAAATGATTTAGATCTCCCTCCACGCACCAAACAGTTGCTAGAAGAAGCGGATTGGATTTTGGGAGAAGAACAAAGGACCACCTCTACCCTTTTAAAAAAACTAGGCATCACAAAACCCTTTGATCTCTTAAATGAACATACTTCGAAAACGGAGATGGAAGAAATTGGGATGAAGTTGGCCATGACAAAAAGGACATGTCTTATTTCCGATTCTGGTAGTCCTGGACTAGAAGACCCTGGGAAGTGGCTTGTCCCCTTAGCTTGGGAGATGGGTGTGGAAGTTCGTTCTGCCCCCGGGCCAACAGCCCTCGTTTCGGCTCTCACGAGTTCCGGTTTTGCCACTTCTCCTTTTTTATTCCTCGGATTTTTACCGAGAGAGGAAAAAGAACGGGAGAGAACGTTAAAACAATACCTGGGTCTTGGGATCACTTTGGCATTTTATGAAACTCCATACCGGGCCAAACATTGTTTGGAAACTTTGGCGAAAATCCTACCCCATGACCGACGGATTTTCCTTTCCCTTGGGATCTCGTTTGCCCATGAAACTTCGTTCCGAGGTCATGCAAAGGAAGTCCAAAAAAAATTCCCACAAGGGATGAAACTCCCTCCCGTCTTTGTCATTGAAGAGAAAAAAGAAAGGCCCAAACGTTAGTTTCTTGACAGTACCTCTGTTATATTGAACGCTTGGACAATGGTTAGTAAAGTAGAACAAACAAGTGACGGATTAGATCCGCTAATTTCAGAATCAGGCGACTATATAACAGATGTTGTCAAAGAAAACCTGAAACTCATCCGTCATACCAAAGGATTTTCTCTGGACAAACTCGCAAATCGATGTGGTGTCAGCCGTGCGATGTTGTCCCAAATCGAACAAGGGAAATCAGTACCAACCATTTCAGTTTTATGGAAAATCACAAATGGACTGAATGTCCCCTTTTCGGAACTCCTTAAAGAGAAAAACCAAGATGGAATCCATATCCTAAAAGCGGAAAACTCAAAAGTATTGTATTCTAATTCGAAAGTTTTTGCCAGTCGTGCCCTTTTCCCTTTCCTCGGTAACAGGAAAACTGAATTCTATGAACTTATATTAAAACCCGGTGGCCATGAAGTAGCAGAACCTCATAAAACTGGAACAACAGAAAACCTCGTTGTGGTATCTGGAAAACTTCGATTGCGTGTGGGAGAAAAAGTGGTTGAACTTGAACCAAAAGATTCTGTTTTTTTTAAAGCCGATGTCTCACATGAATACTCCAATCCAACTGACCAAGAGACACTTATGTATCTCGTAATGGATTATACGGATGAAATAGGTTAAGTTTGGAATACAGGGAACTCAAAGTCAATTTACCAAAAGAACTATCAGATCCATTTTACGAACTATTAGATTCTTTGCAATGTGCTGGTTATTACGAAATTCTTTTTGATGGAGAAGCGCCCAAAGAAAAAGACCAAGGCCTGATCCGTGATAATACAAATATTCGAATATACTTACAAACAGATGAAGTAGAAAAAGAATTAAAGATATTAATCTTTTTGAAACTTTTTGCACCCAACAATTACAATTCGGAATCGAGGGTCATTGAAACAAGAGATTACGAAGAAGCTTACAAAGAGTACTATAAACCTTTTCCTATTGGAAATAAACTTTGGGTAATCCCCACATGGGAAAAAAAAGAGCCTAACACAATTGCCCTTTGGGAACCTACTGGTGGAATTCCACTTTTTATCAATCCTGGTGTTGCCTTTGGGACAGGACACCACGAGACTACAAAACTCATCTTAGAACATTTGGATTCTTTATATGCTGAAGGAAAGTTTGCATTTAAATCGGCTTGTGATGTGGGAACTGGGTCGGGGATATTATCCATTGGTCTTGCAAAGTTTGGTGTTTCCAAAATTTTTGCTTTGGACATTGATCCAAATGCTGTAAAGGCAGCTTGGTCCAACTGGACAGAAAACGAATACCCAAAAGGTTTTCAATTTAGTGTGGAAGAATCCGGGATTGACAATCCAAAACTAACAAACGTTCCATATGATTTGGCCATTGCCAATATCACGTTTGCTGTTTTATCACAAAATATCCGCCACTTGGCAAAAATCAATGCACCAAGGATTATTTTTTCCGGGATCATTACAGAAAAAAAAGATGAATTTTTAAGTTTATTACAAAGCCATTTGCCAGGTAAACTCCTCTACTCCAAAGAATGGAACGAATGGTGGGTGTTAGACTGGCAAAGGAATTAATCTCGGTTTAAGAACTTAATCAAACTGACCTGATTTCCCTTTTCGTTGTATTCGATTCGATCAAACACTGATTTGGTCATTAAAATTCCGCGTCCATGTTGTACATGGGCTTCGTTGATAGCATCGATGGATTTTTCCATATGTTTTTTATGATCAAATCCTCTACCTTCATCCGTGATCCTATATGCCACAAATTCATGACTAAATGAATATTCAATTTTCACCTTTTTCTGGCGGTATCGAGGGTCTTCTTGGCGTTTTTGAAGGAACTCTAAATAATTTCCTTCCAAAAGTGCATTGGATTTTTCCTCAAAACTGATATTCAAATTCCCATGTTCAACAGCATTGATGATGATCTCCCGTACAGAAGAACGTATTTCTGTTTGTTCTATGGTTGTGAGGTATTTTGATAATTGAGCTGTGATCTTTTGAGAAACAAGTTCTGCGTTTCGTAGGTAATTGTTCATAGAAATTTCAATTTTTTCTGATTCAATCAACTGGATGATAGTGTCCTCATATTCAGGAGATAAGGTCATAAGAACTTCTCTCGTTTCTTCAAAATCAATGTATTGGATCCGACAGACCATCTCTTTTGGTTCTTTCACGTACTTTTGAGAAAGTTCAGTTTTAAAATTGATCGCAGAGCCGGTCATCTTTAAGTCGGTGAGTTTATCATTCACAAACATCACATTATAATCCGATTTTTGGTCACGACCTGTATAAAGGATTTCTGTAATTTTTTTGTTTTTTAAATCATCTAATCGGTATCCGAGGTGTTTCGATAAAGATCTGTTGGCATTGATGATTTGGAAATCTTCATTCATCATAAGTATCACTTCATCAGAACCTTGGAAAATTTCACGGAATCGTTTTTCTGATTCTTCGATTTTGATTTTGGCATGCGATAAATCACGTAAATTTTCTCGTAAGCTTCTTGTTAAAAAATTGATTCTGTCAGCAAGACCAAGAGATAACAAAATGGTTTGTAAAGCAGTACCTATTTGAATTGTCCATCTTGTGATATTGTTGTCCGACAAAAAACCCAAACTTTTTAAAGAATAAAGCAATACACCTAATAAAAAGAAAGCCCAAGAAATTAGATAATATCGTGATGTTCTCACATTGGCAATGTAAGTATAGGTTCCACTATAAACGAGTAATAAAGCAGTAGGAACCGTCAACAATATGGAGGTAACCATTGCAATGCGGTAAGTTAAAAAAAATGTTACAACAGAAAATAAAACTAATATCCCTACCCAAACCCAAATTAATTTAGAAATTTTAGGTAAATGTTTTTTCAAACTTAAATAATTATTAGTGAAGATTACCCCTGTGATACAAGACAAACAAATGAAAAAAGGTAACGAATAATTTGCCCAAAATACCCAATTGGGCCAAAAGTATTGGAAGGCAAAACCGTTGTTTACCAAGTGAAAGAAAAATATGGAACTGATAAAAAAGAGGTATAATAAATAACTTTTTTCATATGTGAAAATATAAATAAAGAAGTTATAGGCAATCATCACAAACAAAATCCCGTAAAATACCCCAAAGATCATTTGTTCTTTGGAAAGTTTTTCATTAAATTCTCTTTCCGTCCATACACTGAGAGTGAGAGGGATCGTGGATTCTGATTGGATTTTTAAATAATAAACAAATTTTGTATTCGCAGGTGATTCTAATGGAAACACAGGATTACGGTAATCAATATTTCTTTCTGAAAAGACGATTGAATCACCTAAAATTCGTTTTGATTCCTTCGGCAATGGTTCACCAAAGATTTGGATTTCATCAATGAGTGGGAAATCAAATAATAAATTCCAACGAAGTAAGCTGTTAGTTGGGTTTGCAACTTCGATACGCACCCAAAAAATGGACCCGGAAAATCCTAAGTTGGGAGAAGTGAGAACCTTAAACTCTGAATCCTTTTTACCAGAAAGGACCTCCTCGGGTGGGATGGAATGGTTTGTGTCTTCCAAAACCAAAACCTGGTTCCAAATCGGCTCTCCGAACATCTCTGTTTTCAATTGGATGATTGGATTTGCGTGGTTCTCACCTGGAAAAAAAAGGACTAAGAAAACTGTGAGGACAAAGAAGGGAATGTAATTTTGGGAAGAAGTTCTTGTATTTCGCATAAAAAGCCAAAGTCAATAGATTCTATTTTTGTAATTTTTCTAGCCTTTTTTGTTTTGAGTGGTAAAATAGGGGAAAGTTCTATGAATCGAAAAACATTCCTCAAAAATTTGACTGTTACTGCCGCAGGAGTGAGCCTCCTCTTTCCTAAAAAATACTTCGGACAATCCACAGGAGTTGTGACTGCCGAAACAAAACCGAAGCCAACTGGAGGCAAACGAGCCATCATTCTTGGAGGAGGACTTGCCGGCCTTTATTCAGCTTATTTACTCAAACAAACTGGATATGATGTAACTGTTGTTGAACGAGGAGAAAATTTTGGAGGAAGGATTGCCACCTACCAGAACCCTGAACTAGGAATTGTACAAGACTTAGGTGGGGAATGGATTAGCGAAAACCAAACAGATATCAAAAGTTTGGTGAAACAACTAGGTTTGGAATTAGTAAATTCCAATATTGCAGATCGATTTTCTCTCACCAAGGCAAACCAAGAATACCATAAAATCTCAAGCACCTCTATAGATACACTCGATAAAGTGATCGACTTACACAAATCACTTGGTGCGAACCAAAAACAAGGTTTGGATAAAATTAATTTTTCGTCTTATGCTCGCTACCAAGGACTATCAGAAGATGAAATCCAATCCATGAATGATTTGTACCGGATCATTTTAGGTGCCGATCTAAACCAAATTTCAAGTGAGTCTGTGCTTGATGACTTGTCTGCACTGCAATCTGCTTTAAAACCCAAATACCAAGTGAAGGCCGGAGCCTTCCAAATCATCCAATCCTTGGTTTCACAATTGAAAGGCCAGGAGTTACTCACTGGAGAAACGGCTGTCAAAGTTTCACAACAAAAAAATCAAGTGAGTGTGGAACTCCAATCAGGGCGTTCACTCAAAGGTAATTTGGTGGTTTGTACACTACCAACTTCTGCATTACTGGATATCAAATGGACTCCAACCTTACCAAAAGATTTAATTTATTCAGCACTTCGGATGCAAACTGGAAAAATTTCTAAAAATTTATGTTTTGTGAAATCAAATGCAAACCTATCCAATTTTTTCCAGAACACCACTACAGCAGCCGAAACATTGTATGTATCGGATTTAGCAATGGGATCGAACATAACGGCTCTTACCTCCATTTCTACTGGAGACAAAGCCTCACTCTTTGAAAAAGGGACTGATCGTCAGAAAAAAAATCTCATGGTGTCGGCTTTAGAAGAAGTGGGAAATTTAGACTTAATCGCAGAAAACCCTTTCCATTTTCACAGCTTTCAAAAATCAACAGGCAGGCCAGGCTTTGTTTCCCTTTTCCCACCAGGAAGTTACGGAATCAAAGATGTATGGAATGAACCATTTGAACGTGTGTTTTTTGCAGGAGAACATTTGGCATTACATACTGGAAGTATGGACTCAGCAGTTGCCTCTGCCATACAAGCCATTAGTAAAACCTAATTTAGTTTTAACCCAAACAAAAATCGTAATGGTTTGTACTTTTGGATGAAACAGTGATAGAGAAAAAAACTAAGGCATAACACAACCAAATTGTGAAGTAAAAATTTTTCCCATAAAGGGAAGGAAAGTTCCTTCACATAAAATGCAAACACTAATGAGATGGGATGGTGGACGAGATAAATCGGCAAACTAGCTTCGATGATATACCCTCCAACCTTCCCTTCTTCATTTCCGAAACGAAGGAAAACTCTCACAAAAAACAAAGTCCACAAATAAGGTGAAGTGACCCATAAAAAGATATGGAATGTTCTGTACCATGGATTCGCGTAAGAAAAATAAATCCAGAGTGGATCTGAAATTTCAAAGTCCATCAGTAATAAAGAAAATACCAAAGCCCAAAGGAAAATCGCAATGGTTTTGTAAGGTGAAGATGGCTTTTGGAAAAAAACATCCTTCCAGAAATACGAAAATACTCCCGCAGTAAAAAAAGAAAACTGATACAAAAACGTAAGTTTAAAAATTCCAAAATAAGATTCCCCTTTCCCGAATTGTGTATGAGAACCTAATACAAATAAAAAACAAAACAAAAAAAGGATCAAAAATCGAAATGGGAAATCCCTCCAACCCTTCCAATCAATGATTTTAAAAATCCATTTGTGGAGTAAAAGATACAACATACTAAAACAAAATAGGTCTACTAAAAACCAAATATGTGAATGTTGGAATTTTTCTTTGGTAAAAAAATGAATTAAAAAATCCACAAGACTGATGTTTGGGATTTTTGTTTTTTCCATTAAAAAGTATTGGATAGGAGCCAAAAACAAAAGACCAAATAAAGTTGGGATGAGAACTCTTCTTAATCTACCTTCAAAATAGAATCCAGTGCCTTTTTTTTCTACAACCATGGCAGAAAAAAAACCTGAAATCATATAAAACATTGGCATCCGAAAACTATGGATCCAATAACAAAAATAAGATAGGATTTCACTCCTTTCAATCGTTTGGATTGCATATTGAATCTCTGCTGCATACACGATGGCAGAATGGAATACGATGCCAAGCAGTAACGCAAACGAACGTAAATTGTCCAGGTAAATGAGTCGTCCCATTCCACCATCTTTTTCTTGACGAAGAGAAAAAAACAGATTTTTTTTAAACAATGATGGAACCACCACTCGAACCTTTTTTTTCGGATATCAGCGACGAAGAAATCAAACGAGAACGAAAAAAAGCGAAGGATTTAAAAAACACTGCCTGGTGGAAAAATAAACGTGCTTCAGGCATTTGCCACTACTGTGGAAAAAAATTCAAGGTTGAGGAATTGACAATGGACCATCTAATACCACTTATACGAGGAGGAAAGTCTGTAAAAGCAAACTTGGTTCCTTCTTGTAAAGAATGTAATTCCAAAAAAAAGCACAGTTTACCATTTGAGAAGGAATTTTTCCAATAATGGATGCCAAAGATTTTGGATTCCAAGCAGATGATTTTTTGCCAAATCGAACCACGGAAGAAATCGATTTGGTGGATGAAAAAGGAAATAGTTACCAATGGGAAGTGTTTTATTCATTTTCTTTATTGGGAAATGATTATTTAGTTTTTATACCAAGTACGGAACAAGAATACCAATTTGTAAATGTGGAGATGGATGATCCCGATTCAGACGTTCCTGGTTATATTGTGATGAGATTAGGACAAGATGAAGCAGGAGAAGAAATATTAGAGGAAATTTTGGATATCGACGAACTGGAAGAAATTCGGGAGTTTGTTGAAGATGAAATTGGATTGGTTGGCCAGTTTCTCAACCGGGAGGAATGACCAAAGTTTCACCTTTCGTGACCACTTCGCCTTTTTGGTTGGTCCAAACAATTTTCATTTTAACTGCTTTCAAACGTTCTACTTTTTCTACTACCTCCACGAGACATGTGATCGTATCTCCAAAATAAACTGGTTTGCGAAACTTGGTTGTAGTTTCCAAAGCAACAGTTCCGAGCCCAGGCAATTTCATACCAAGAACAGGCGCAAGTAACGATGCAGCGAGACCTCCATGAGCAATCCTTGTACCAAACACGGTGGATTTTGCATATTCCTCATCAACGTGTAATGGATTGAAATCACCGCTGATACCAGCGAAAAGATAAACATCTGTTTCTGAAATTGTTTTCGTGAACGAAGCTTTTTCTCCTAATTGAATTTCTGAATAACTTTTTCCTTTTGTGTACATATTTACCTGCAATTATCGATGAATCAAATTGATCACTTTGAATTTGTTTTTTTAGGTGAAAATGAAAAATGATAAAAAACACCTTCGTTGGGTTTTGAAATACAACTCACTTCTTTTCCATTTAATTGGCTTGATAATGAAAATATCACTGATAATCCAATGGTTTCTGCTTTATGGTAATCAAAACCTTCTGGAAATCCAACTCCATTGTCTCGATACTTTAGTTCAATTTGATGATTTTCATTTACAACAAATTCAATTTTAATTTGAGCATCTGGTTTTGTTACTTTGAATGCATGTCTGAAACTATTTGTTAACATCTCCGTGATCATAAGACCCATTGGAATCGCATCAATAATGTTAAACTCCATCTTTTGAATTTCTAATTCAATTGATATATCCGATCTCATATACATAAGTTTGATATTTTCAACAAGGCTTGTGATATAATCAACCGAACTTAAACCAGATAAATTTTTTCCACTGTATAATTTTTCATGTACGAGGGCAATGGCTTTGATTCGTACAATACTTTGTTCCAAAATGTCTGCTGTTTCTCTTGGAGAAGAATACACTTGAAGTTGCAAAAAGGAAATGATAACAGCCAAATTGTTTTTTACACGATGGTGCACTTCTGTAAGTAATGTTTCATTTTCTTTCAGGGATTGTTCAAGTTTGGTTTGGTTCTCCATGTAACTTGTCATATCCGAAATCACAGCGACGGCTTTATTAGGACTTCCATCTTTGGAAGGAATAAAAAGTCTATGTTCCAATGCCCATTTGATTTTTCCGTCTTTCATCTGGATGCGATAGAGTAAACCAGTATGATTTTCCTTCAATTGGTTCATCCAAATATGAGACATCCTGGCGCGATCGGCTTCGAACACTTGGTCTATCAATAATCTGGGATTGGCGATGATATCTTCTGTTTTGATATCAAATAACCGACAAACTTGTTCGCTAAGAAAATCAATTTTCCAAGTGTCTAAATTGAAAACAATCACAGCGTCTTCAATTCGTTCTAAAATCACTTGGAATAATTGGTCTGATTCAAACTTCTCAGACAAAACTTTTTTTTGATTTTTTAATTCGCGAACGAGTAAAATGTAAATGATAAATGCTGAAACAGAAACAAAACCCCAACCTTTAAAACTTTGAATCTCTCTTGTATCTTCTGCAGATTGGAAAAGAAGGGAAATGTCGTAATCTGAAAAGTAAATCCAGAGAAACCCGAAAAACAAATAAAAAATCGCAATTCGGGCTGCTGCTTTCACAATTTATGTTAACTCCTGTAATGTCGCAAAACGACAATTGACTGTTTCCTCAATGTTTGCACCCAAATCACGATAAAGGGACCAAAGCTCAGTGAGCTCCTTTGGAACAAATGGATTGAGTCGGCTCATAGACATCAAATACTTCCCCACAAGATAATACGAAAGTAACTTCCGATCTATCATTTTTTCTTCTCTAGGATAAGATTCTATTGTTTTGTCAGTATCAATTTCGGACAAAAAGAGGATCACAAACACAGATAAAACATCAGCAAAAGCAAATTCAATTGACTGTTGTTTTTTACGATTGGTTTCTCCATCCATTTTTAAAATGATTTCGAAAAGCAAATTTTGTATCCCATCAGCTTGGTTTTTTGGAGACTCAATCCTACCAAATTCCTTTTGGAATTTCTCTTTTCCGGAATACAAAGAAGAGATAATTGACCTTTGGATTTCGCTTGTTCCTCCACCTATGGTTCCGAGTTTTACATCCCGGTAAAATCGTTCTACCGCATACTCTTTCATATAACCATACCCACCAAAGAGTTGCACTGTATCCTTTGCTACATCTTCAGCAAGTTCCGATGAAATTAACTTTCCCAAACTACTCTCTAATGGAGAAGGAATGCCTCTATCTTTTCGTTCGGCCACCCAATAAATCAACCTTCTTGCCGCTTGGATGTAGACCCAATTCCTAACTAGGATATCTTGCATTCCATAAAAACTCGAAATGGATTTACCAAATTGGATTCTCTCATTTGCATAACGAATCCCTTTCCGAAAACAGAACTCCATGGCACCAGCAAGACCTGCTACAAAAACAGTTCGCTCCCATTCCAAAGTTTCTTTCCCAATCCGCATAAAACCAGTGTTTAGTGGCCCAAGTAAATTTTCCTTTGGAATCACCATATCTTCAAATACTAACTCAGCTGTCATTGAAGTATGATGCCCTAGTTTTTTTAGAACTTTACTTACTTTAAAACCAGGAGTATGACTCTCCACGATAAAGGCTGAGATTCCCATCGGCCCTCTTCCTTTTTCGGAAGTTCTTGCCATCACTACAAACACTTGTCCAACAGGTCCATTGGTGATAAATGTTTTGGATCCATTTAATTTCCATCCACCTTCCACCTCTTCTGCTCTTGTGAGTAGAGATGCTGCATCGGATCCAGAAGCAGGTTCTGTGAGAGCAAAACCAGCCATCCATTCACCTGTCGCAAGTTTGGTGAGATATTTTGTTTTTTGTGCTTCCGTTCCTTGGAAAACGATGGGCATGGTTCCGATCACTAAATGGGCAACCCATGACAAACCGATTCCACCATCGAGTGAACCTGATGCAAATGCATCTGTTGCAATCGAACACAATAGACAACTCGCCCCTTCCCCACCATATTCTTGTGGTATGGTAAGACCTGTTAAACCAGCCTTGGAAAATTCCTTCCATAGTTCGTCAGACCAAATTTCCTTTTCATCCCTCTCCTCAGAAGAAGGAAATACTTTTTCTTCTGAAAATTGGAATACTGTATTATAAAAACTTCTTTCCTCATCACCTAAATAAGGATTTAGTTTTGGATTGATCATTGGTAAATTCCTTCAATTTGTTTTGCGAAAACATCTGAAATGATGTTTCGTTTCATCTTAAGAGTTCGAGTCATTTCTACATCTGGATCAAATGGCCTTGGAACCACATAAAAATTATTAGCTGGAATCATTTCAAAGGATTTAAATCCGTTTTCTCGCGAAATGATTTTTGAAATTTCTTTCCGAAACAACTCCCTTACCATAGGATTTGAATTCCAATCCTGAGCTTTTTCCTTGGAAATCCCTGTTATTTTTGCTTCAACGGCTTCAAAATTTGGAACAATAAGGGCAGCCAATGTTTTTTTATCATGTCCTACAACCATAACCTGGTCAATGTAAGGTGAAGTTAAAAGTTTGTCTTCGATTGGGATTGGCTCAACATTTTCTCCTCCAATCAGAGCAATGGTATCTTTCGATCTACCAGCAAACACGAGTTCATTTCGATGGGAAATCATCATGAGATCTCCGGTATCAAAAAATCCATCTGCATCAAATACCACTTGGTTTAGTTCAGGTCGTTTGTAATAACCTTTCAAAATTTGTTTTGATTTGATCCAAAGAGTACCTTTTTCGCCAGTTTTTGTAAGGATTTTTCCTGTGTCGTCTTTCAAACGAATGTTGTAACCATCAATGGGAATGCCAACGGTTCCTTTTGTGGGTTTGGAGTTGGAGCGAATGGATACAACAGCCGATGTTTCTGTCATACCATACCCTTCTAAAACCTTCAAACCGATAGCAGACAAAAATCCATCAACCACACTTGGTAAAGCGGAACCAGCAGAGATACAAATTCGAATCCTTCCTCCAAGCGCCTTATGGATGGTAGAAAAAATTTTAATACTCAAAAGTTTAAGTGGGGAAAGTAAAATTAAAATGAAGAACGCATAACTACGTTTGCAAAAAGAAATCAAAAAATTTGGTTTTTGGATTTCAAATTCAAATCCCATAAACATGGCATAGTATTTAGCCCATGTTGCTCCCACTTTTAAGAAAAAATGAAATAATTTCTCTTTGAATCCACCTTCTTTGGCAACCTTTGCCATGATCCCATTGTAAACAGATTCCCAAATTCTAGGAACTGATGGAAATATAGTAGGACGGAAATCACGAAGGTCATCCTTAAGGCTCGTCATATTGGATATTAAAAAATCCAATCCTAAAAATATCCCTGCATATTCAATGGCCCTTTCAAACGCATGCCATGGTGGTAATAAACTTACAGCATTGTCATTGGAATTCATATCCAATCGTGCGATCGTATTTTGAATGGCAGTAATCCATCCCTTTTGTGATAACATCACTCCTTTAGGATTTCCAGTTGTACCAGATGTATAAATGAGAGTTGCCAGTGCATCGGGATCAATTTGTTTGATTCGATTTTCTAAACTTTGTTTTCCATTTGATTTCGAGATCAACTTACCTTTTTCAACAAGAGATAATATAGAATCATCTCCAGTGATTAATTCACCTTGTTCATTTTCTAAAACAAAAATCTGTTTCAAATGAGGAAGTTCACCTAACAAATCTTCCACTCTCTTTTTGTCTTTGGGTCTTTGCACGACGAGAAACCTTGCTTCCGAATGATTCAAAATGTACAAAATTTCTTCTCGGACGATGTCTGTTCCCCTCGGAACCACAACTGCCCCAGCAGTTAAAATCGAAAGGTCCGTACGTAACCAATTGACAGAAGCATCACAAAAAAATCCGATTCGATCTCCGACTTCAACACCCAGATCGATGAATCCAAGAGTCAATTGGTCGACAAACTCCTTCAATTCTCCAAAACTGATCCCAGGAAATTCAGTCGTGGACTTCCGTTTCCGAAACGATACTTTGTTTGGGAAGCTCGCTGCAACGGATTCCAATGCATGGTAGAGGATTTGGTAGTTTTGGTTCATGGTCTTTGCCTTTTCATTTGGTGCTTTTTACTGGAAATGTAGGATGGATAAAAAACCACTGTTCGTTTTTTGCAAGTTTTTTCTTATTTTTGACAAACTTTTCAGAAAGGTAGGGCATAATTATGTTCTTTTGGATCCATGATGGGCGAATTTCCCCCAATCCCCCTCTCACACACCCAGACCGGGTTCCCAAAATCCATCCCACCAGCCAATCGACACCGAGTGCCATTGGAGAGGGAGAACCCGATACCTCACCCACGGGATCCTTCCTCCATAGAAATCCAAAAGAAGTTTACAAAGAGGCTTCGCTTCCTACAGAAAAACCTGTTTTTTTCCTCCATGAAATGATGACAAGTCCCGTTTATACCAAAGAGAAAGAAGATTCCGTTGAAACATGTCTTGATTTTATGTTAGAAAAAGGAATCCGCCACTTACCCATCACAGGCAAAATGGGTGAACTTGTGGGCTTTGTTTCCGACAGAGATTTATTGGATAAAACCAAATCCTATGAGAGGGAAATGCCTGTATCCGACATTATGACGAAACGAGTGTTAGTTGGATCTCCAGGAGCAGAGATTAGGCAAGTTACGAAAGTATTATTAGAAGAAAGAATCGGTTGTTTGCCAATTGTAAATGACGATAATGTACCTATTGGAATCATCACAAGATCGGATTTACTACGACTTCTTTTGAAATATCCCAATTTGAGTTTAACGGTCTGAATTAAAATAAAGGGATAAATATGTATTGGGATCTCCTCGTTTTATTGTTATATTTTTTAGTTGTCTTCTATTTTGGTTTTCACTTTGCCAAAAACACACAAAAAGAAGAAGATTTTTATTTAGCCAAAAAAGAAATCCATTGGGGATTTCTCATGATTTCACTGGTTGCCACGGAAACATCAAGTTTAACTTTTTTAAGTATTCCTTCCTTATCTTACAAAGGTGATTTTCGATTTCTAGAAATTGCCATTGGTTATATCATCGGTAGGACAATCGTCGCTTTATATTTACTTCCTTCTTACTTTTCAGGTAACACTATTTCGGTTTATGAATATGTGGGAAATCGATTTGGAAAATCACCACAAAAAACTTTATCTTTTGTTTTTACCATTTCCAGGTTATTAGGAGATGGAATTCGTTTGTATGTGAGTTCTTTACCGATTGCCTTTCTTTTGGAAAGGATGGGTTTTTCCGTTTCCGCAGAAATGTTAGGTATGTTAGCACTTCTAATTTTGAGTGTGGTAACCATCGTCTATTCTATATTTGGTGGGTTTAGATCCATTGTCTTTACTGATGTTTTACAATGGATCATTTATCTATTGGGTGGAATATTTGCACTTACACTGATCCTCTTTCATCTGAGTGAAACTTCAATCACAAGTCAAATTCAACACTTAGAAACATTAGGGAAATGGAAGGTTTTTATTTTTGATTACAACCTAACGGGCGATAATAGTTACTTTATTTTATTTGCAATCCTCGGTGGTGCATTTATTTCCATTGGTTCTCATGGAACTGATTTAATGTTAGTGCAAAGAGTGATTGCGACAAATAATTTACGTTCTGGCCAAAAAATTTTGATCGGAAGTGGGATTGTTGTTTTATTCCAATTTTTACTATTTTTATGTATCGGATCGCTTCTCTATTTGTTTTATGAAGGGAATTTGGTCCCAGCAGATAAAGTGTTTAGCCATTTTATCATAAACGAAGTACCTTCTCCCATGCTCGGAATTCTTGTGGCGGCTATCCTTGCGAGTGCCATGTCAACACTAAGTTCTACGATCAATTCATTATCTCTCACTTGGGCAAGAGATTGGGAGATGGACCAATGGTTTAGCCCAAGGACCTTATCGTTGTTTTTTGGTATTTTATTGTTTTTTGCAAGCCTCATCCCTTATTTTCTAGTGGAAACTTGGGAAAAAGGGATCTTGGAAATGGGACTCACCATTTTTTCGTATACCCTAGGTCCTTCCATTGCTGTGTTTTTCTTAGCCAAAGGAAAAAAAGATCTACCCATTTCGGGTTCACTATTTTCCATATTTTTCCTCTTGGGTATCCTCATCACAATTTTTGTGGGCATTGGTTTCAAACTTTCATTTACCCTCCTCATCCCCATAGGTTTTGGTAGTGTATACGGACTTGTCACCCTCACTGGAATGATAAAAAAAAATTGACGAAAATTTAGGACTAAGATCGTCTAAAGATTAACAATGAAATCATTCGCACACATCCAGCTTCTCCTCCTCCTCGAAATCTTATAATTCGAGGGAGAGAGAGCTATGTGACAAAGCCCACTCCCAACCGGGAAGTGGGCTTTTTTATTTTTGGTCCCCCGGTAGGAAGTGTTACCTTTTTGCGAATCCGGAGGAACCATGAAACCAAAAACCATTCACATCCAAGACGTCACCTTACGTGACGGAAACCAAGCTTTGAAACGACCATGGACGATTGATGAAAAAATCGAAGTATTTGATTTGCTTGTCGAGTTAAACGTAGACGGCATTGAAGTTGGTTTTCCTTCTTCAAACGAAACCGAATTTCACACTTGCCAAGTGTTGTCTAAACGTGCTCCAAAGGGAAAACCAATTGCCGCGTTGTCACGAGCCAATGAAAAAGAAATCGCTGTCACTTGGGAGGCAATCCATAAAGCGGACAAACCACGAATGCACATCGTGTATCCAGTGAGTGATTTTTCCATTAAACATGTATTAAAGATTTCGGAAAAGGAAGTACTTCAAAAAATAAAATCTTCTGTTTCTTTTGCCAGGTCCATTGTAGGACCCAATGTGGAAATCCAATTCTCTGGCGAACATTTTGGTGATGCTATAGAAAACTTCTCTTTCACAAAACATGCATTTTTAACAGCAATTGAAGCGGGTGCAAACATTATCAACTTACCGAATACTGTTGAACGTTACAGACCCATGATTTTTGTGAATATGGTAAAGGAAATAAAAGACTTCATTGGAGATAAGGCGATTATTTCCATTCACACACATAATGATTTAGGTATGGCAACAGCCACTTCCGTGGAATCGGTTTACGTGGGGGCCAATCAAATTGAGGTCGCATTAAATGGTCTTGGAGAACGGGCAGGAAATACAAACTTATATGAAACGGCTATCGCCTTACACCAAAATGGTGAAAAATTGAATATAAATTTCCAAAGAATATATCCAACTGCCAAACGAATTTCTGAACTTACCGGAATTCCGATTGGAGAAAAAACTCCTATCATAGGCGAAGATATTTTTTCACACAGGTCCGGGATCCACCAAGATGGAGTCACAAAAACCTTACACCAGTCCAAAGGAGCCTATCGGACTTTTTCTCCTGAATTTGTTGGCAGAGGAGATAAAGAAACCATATCCTTTACCAACCAATCGGGACACAAAGCAATTGAATTTTTGTTACAACAAAAAGGTATCCAAATATCCAAAGAAGAAATCCATCATTTGTTTTCCTTGGCAAAGTCCATATCTTCAAATGAGAATAATCGCGAGATCACCGAAGCAGAGTTAGTGGCACTTAGCCAATCGATCCTCTCGTATCAGTGAACAAATAAGGTTTTTGTCCAGAGAAACTTAAGGCAATTGATAGGGAATCATTGACAAATCTTTGTCAATCTGCCATAATTTCGAATGGTTTTTCTGGAGGTATCATGGCAGAGACTCTTATCAAACAAGCAAGAATCTTTGATGGCAGCACCAATCCATCGTTCATTGGGGATGTGCGCATCAAAGACGGGATCGTGGAAACAATTTCGAAATCTGAATTGAGTCCAAACCCAGGAGAAACTGTCATCGACGGAAAAAACCAGTGGCTTACACCAGGTTTCATTGATTTTCACACCCATTACGATGCAGAAATTGAAGTCGCCCCTGATTTATCGGAGTCTGTACGACATGGTATCACAACCATTTCTCTTGGAAGTTGTTCTTTAAGTTTGACGTTAGGTGATCCTACTGATTTGGCAGACATGTTTAGTCGTGTAGAAGCAATACCCCGAAAAAATGTATTATCCATATTAGAGAGTAAAAAAAATTGGAACTCGGCTGTTGAATACAAAAAACATCTAAATTCACTTCCACTCGGTCCAAACGTCACTTCTTTTGCGGGCCATTCTGCCATTCGAGCCCATGTGATGGGATTAGAAAGATCCTTGACCAAAGGGGAAAAACCAACCAAACAAGAGTTAGACAAAATGAACCAACACCTTGAGGAAGCGTTGGATGCAGGTTTTATGGGACTGTCGATTAACACCCTTGTTTGGGATAAAATGGATGGATCCAGATTTCGTTCAAGACCACTTCCTTCTACATTTGCCAATTGGAGTGAATACGAATTTTTAAATAAAACACTCAGGAAACGTGGAAAAATTTTCCAAGGAGTTCCCAATGTTTCTACGAAAATCAATGTGCTTATGTTTTTAAAGGAAGCGTTTGGAATATTTAGAAAACCATTAAAAACTACCATCATTTCTCTAATGGATGTTAAATTTGATCCTGGATTGTACAAACTCTTGGGATTGATCGGACGGATCACAAATAAAATTTTTAGATCTGATTTCAGGTTCCAAGCACTGCCAGAGCCATTTGATTTGTATGCAGATGGAATGGATGTTGTTGTGTTTGAAGAGTTTGCTGCAGGTGCCAAGGCCAATCATATTGAAGATGAATTGGAACGTAAACAACTAGTGAAAGATCCCAAGTATCGGTCTTGGTTCAAAAAACAATGGACCAATTGGTTTTTACCACGAGTGTTTCATCGAAATTTCAAAGAAACGAAAATTGTTGATGCACCAGACAAATCTCTTATAGGCAAATCAATTGATGAAGTTGCGAAAGAAAGAGGAGTCCACTCTGTCACTGCCTTTTTAGATTTAGTTGCAGAACATGGAAACAATGTTAGGTGGTACACAGTCATGGCAAACCACAGAAAGGAACCTTTACAAAAAATTGTTTCTTATCCTGACATCCTCATTGGGTTTTCAGATGCAGGTGCCCATTTACGTGGAATGGCTCATTATAATTTCCCACTTCGTATGTTAAAACTAGTCAGAGATGCTGAATTAGATAACAAACCTTTTATGACGATGGAAAGAGCGGTTCATAGACTGACTGGAGAAATTGGAGATTGGTTTGGAATTGATGCGGGTTACATCAAAGAAGGAAAACGTGCAGATTTAGTTTTGATTGATCCCACAAAACTTGACGACTCACTTGCGAAGGATGTGGAAGCCCCTATGCCATTTATGGAAAATTTCAAACGATGGGTTCGTCGTAACGATGATACAATCAAAAAGGTATTCATCAATGGGAAATTGGCAGTGGATTCGGGAAAACCTGTCCTTTCCCTCGGAAAAGAACGAGGGTATGGACGTTTCTTAGAATCTCAAATCGGAGTTTAAAAAAGGTTTGAAGTTGGGTGCTGAATCCATTAGATTCAGTATCCAACAAGAGCCATGAATACAATACCTCGTTTTTCCCGAAAATTCCTCCTCCTTTCATTCCTTTTTTTCATCATCCATTGTTCTAATATGAATCGAATGGAAAGGGAATCACCGGTTTCCCAAAACATGGCAGACGATTATGAAGAAGCTAGAAAATCTTCGGGAGTTTCCCCAGCACCTAAATTAGATTCCAAACCACAAGAATCAAAATCTCCAAAAAGAATGATGGTGTATACCGTAGTCGTTAATTTGCAATCCAAAGAAATTGAACCCAAAGTAACAGAGATCATCAAACTTGCAGAATCATTTGGAGGTTATGCTCTTCAGTACAGCTCACAAGGGACCATTCAATTAAAAATTCCACAAGAGAATTTAAAAATCTTTTTACAAACGTTAAAAAAAGAATCACATAATTACTCTGAGGATGTATCTGCAAAAGATGTGACCGAAGACTATTTGGATACGGAAATTCGTTTAGAAAATGCACAAAAAATGCGGACACGACTTCTGGAGATTCTAAAAACAGCGAAAACCTTAGAAGAAACATTAAAAGTAGAAGCAGAATTGAATAAAGTTTCCGAATCGATTGAACGATGGGAAGGGAAACTCAAATATCTTTCCTCAGCGATCCAACTATCATCTGTTACAGTCCATGTAAGGCAAAAATGGGAACCAATTGTCCAAAAAGAATACAAACCAGGACCACTTGGTTATCCAATTTATTATTTATACTTGGGACTTGGAAAAGTTAAAGATGGAATCATTTGGTTATTTGTTCAGGAAATTCCGAAAGAAACATAAACAAATCCGAATATGAATCGAATTTTGATTTGTTTGTCTTTAGTTTTCTTTTCTGTATGTAAAAATACAATAGAACCCTATCCAAAACTGACAGGACCTGTTATCGATCCAAACCACTACCTTCCTTCTGAAATTAAATCGCAGTTGGAAACGATACTACTGTCAGAAGAAAAAATCACAAGCAATCAAGTAGTAGTTTATATAGCCGAATCAATGGAAGAAGATACCATTGAAAAAGAAGCATCTGCTGTTTTTGAATATTGGAAATTGGGTAGAAAGGATAAAGACAATGGAATTTTGTTATTACTTGCACCAAAAGAACGAAAAGTAAGAATTGAAGTTGGTTACGGACTAGAAGGTGTCCTCACTGACTTAGTCGCAAAACGGATCATAGACGAACTGATCATTCCCAATATGAAATCAGGGAATCCATCATTGGCAATGCTTTCGGGGACAAATGCCATCCTAGAACAACTTCGTTATGGTTCGCCAAAACTGACCAATGAATTCTGCCCTAAACAATTCAGTGATATCAATTCTGATTTGCACCCTGACACAATTCCCTTCTTATTAAAAGAGATCAAACCTCTTAAAGAAAAAATATATTTTTTTTTCTGTGTGGTTCCGGCAGAAAACCAATTAGGACTAGAAACAGCAGCCAATCAACTTTACTTACACTTACAAAAATCCAATAAAAAATCAATCATCTTTGTTACTTCACCAAAAAACGATTATATGGGAACAATCATCCTAGAACCAGAATTCAATTGGTTGATTAGCCAAAACAAAGTACGAAGTATTTTTTTCAATCGGTATTCCGAAAAACGAAATTCTGATTTTACCAATTTCACCTATAGAGCCTTTATCGATATGTTGGATCATCTCAAACACAGCCAAAAAATTGCATTCGAAAAAGGCAGTGGCATCTTTGATCCCTATGATGCTTTAGAAAAATTTTCCTATGACAGAGCTCTTGAAACGATTCAAAAATTAGAACAAGAATATAAAGTTGGAATCCAAATTTTATTTTTAGATACCAAACCTGATTTAACACAAGAGAGCAAAAAATTCCACGAGCTTGCTTTTGGCACTACTACAGGCATCACTTTATTATTTTCATTAAACCAAAAGAAGTTCCATGTATATACAAATGAAACATCAAAGATACTCTTCGCAGGTCAAATGGTTCCAAAAGCAATTGAAAAGGAAACTTTGACCGAAATCATTCATACTGCAATCACATCAGAGTTAAAATCAGCAGATATAGATTGGATGTGCATCCGAAGCGCCGAAGCAATAGACCATTACCTCGATTTACTGAAATACCAAAAACCTTTGGGGGAGGAAAATCAAACAAACCCATCAACCGAAATGGAAGCGAATCAAACAAAAGTATTAGAACCACATTTTTTATTCCACTTGTTCTTTATGCTGATGTTTTTTGTAATATGGATTGGGCTCGCTTCTGGTGAAGGGATTTTATTTTTTTACGGATTGTTTTTTGTGTTAGGACAAATAATGAGGAGTAAGTTTTATTTATTGCCTAGTGCCCCAAACATATACCAATCCATTTTAGTTTTCTCTTCTGCGATCTTAAGTTATGTATTCGTAAACTTGTTTCGAAAAATCGGTTGGGCCGAAACCGTAGGAAGAAATACCCAAGATTTCTTCACACCATCCTCTTCTGGCACAAGTTCTTCTTCTGGATCAGGGTATCGCTCTTCTAGTTCCTCTTACTCGGGAGGTGGAGGAAGGTCTGGAGGTGGAGGCGCAAGTGGTAGTTGGTAAGAATTCCTTTCATACATTCGAAAATTTTGTACATTTATGATTTGATTAATCTTTGAGCTGAGTGCATCATTTGCGCCTTCATCCTTTCAATCACCTTTCGATCTTTGGTTAAGGCATACAATCGTAGACCTCCCAAATAACTCATGTACAATTCGTAACTCAAAGACTTTACTAAATCAGGACGCAAATTGGCTTCAAACTTTAAAATACAAACTTCAACTGTTTCTAACACGTGTTGCACGGCATTATTTCGATAGGAATCAAATTGGTGTAAATGGGAAATTTCACCAGAAAAAAGTGCAATTGGGCAATCTTTTCTAGATGTGTTCCTTTGGTTACGAACAATAAAATTCACCCACTTATCGATGAAATCGGTGATGTCATTTGCCTTACTTAAAACCTTTAACATCACAATCCGTTGTTGTTCGGATAAATAATTGAGATATTCAAAACCGATATCATCTTTGGATTTAAAATGATCATAAAGTGTTTTTTTGTAAGCTCCAGCTCGTTCCAAAATTTCAGCGATGCCGGTGGCTTGGAAACCTTTCTCACGAAACAAAGCAAATGAACTTTCTAATATCTTTTCTTTTGGTTTCAAATTGATCTCCTTATTCCACTTTTGATTCTATTGCTTGGCCTTTTTCTTCATTTGAATTGTATTCTAAAACTTGTTTGCCATCTATGTCAAGGATCATGGACTTCCATTGTAAAGATCCGTTTTTTAAAAAAATATCGAGTTTGCCTACATTTTCCTTTCGGTAGGCTTTTCCAATTTTCCATTCGGAATCATACTCCAAAGGCAAAAACGGAAGTGGAAGGTTAAGTGAACTGGACGTGATTTCAACAAGTGTCCTTTCATTTGGAGTTTTGTATTCGTGGATTTCTGCGATATGACGATCTCCAGAAAGGATCACAACATCTTTTGCCTTCGCTTTTTGCAGTGATTGGATTAATTTTTCTCTTTCCATCGGTAAATTATTCCATTTTTCAAACGGTTGTTCTGTTGGAATCACTTGCACACTAGAAACAAAAATAAGTAAATCGGATGGTTTTGATAATTCCGTTTCCATCCAAAGCCATTGTTCTTTTCCAAGCATCGTCTGATCTTCGTCAGATGATGGCCTATAATGACTTTTACGGGTGAGATAAGACATGTAACTCCTTTGTAAAGGAGATCGAAAATACCTTGTATCGGGAATCATGATATGGATTTTTTTTCTTTGGAATTCTATCCAATAGGAATAAAATACCCCTTGATTGCTTTTAGTTCCAAAATTGATGTTTTTTGGCATCATTGGTTGCACATAAGATAAAAATATCTTACGCGATAAATCTCGATCGGCATACTCAGCACCACTATCATTGATACCAAAATCGTGGTCATCCCATGTGAACAAAAACTTTGAATCTTTGCGAAGAGACTTCCACTCTGGTCGTTGGAATTGTTTTTCGTAGGCAGGGATTTTATCTTTTGCAGACAATTGGTCAGAATAAACAATATCTCCTAAAAAGATGAGGTAATCCAATTTTTGTGAAAGCAAGGAGCCTAAAATTGGACTTTCTTTGTCTTGGTGTAAACAAGACCCAAACCCTATGGATAAACTTTGTTTCTCTTTGGCAATCAGCGGAGTTCCAATGACCATCCATCCAATGAAGAAGAAACCAAGGAAAATTTGATTCAATGATACCGTAAAGGCAGAACAAGTTCTCACCCCATTGAGATTAGATTACTTCCCTAGACCGTCAACCGGAAATCACTATCTACCGTGACGGTAATAACCTCCATAATAGCTTCGGTAGTATGGAGAAACAAGGTAAGGTCCTCCTAAATATGTTGGATGATTACGCCTAGTTGGATAATGCCCATCTCGAAAACTAAACCTTCTAAAAAAAGAACCTCGGTATAAAATCTCATTTTGGTAGTACGTTTCATTTACAAAGGGAGAATAAACAACACCAGTCATTTGCCATTCAAATTGGGCGGTATCCCCAACAACTGTAACCTCTGTTTCCTTATACATCATGCTTGCCGAACGAATGTCACCTATGGCACATGGCTCCATTCGGCTAGGGACTGGCCCTTCCATTAGAACCAAACATTGCGAGTTATAACCATACTTCTTTGTAAAATTTGCATCGGAAACTTTGATTGGATCCGCTGCTTCTTCTAAAATGTATGATTCTCTAACCTTTTGTCTGCTCACACAATGGAGACAAAGGAAACTAATCAATATGATGATTCGGACCATATGAATGTTAACCCCACCTATCTTTAGGAAATCATAACCTCCTAACGGGGGAAACGCGATGGTAGGTATCCGCAATTGCGGAAACTACCTATTCGCTGTAAAAAAAATCAATCCCAACATATCATTGGAAGGTACCACCTATGAATCTTTTATAGTTTCCGAAAATTAACTCGATATGCTGAGACAGAAGACGAAACCGCTCGACCTTGGCATTGGTACAAACTTGGATCCACCATTCCACTGGGTTCCAAAGAATAGGTTTTCCCTTCCGAAAGGGAAATGGTTTCGTTCAATCCATTTTTGGTTGAAAACCGCTCTACTGTATCTTCTTTCAATGCAACGTGAACATCGAATCGAGTAGAGGAACAATTCGAAGAGGTTAAGGTTTGTCTTCCTAGGTTTGCTGTGACTTCATAGTTTCCAGTAACCTTCACTTGTAATGACCCGTTCACTTGTTGTGAACTGCAAACAGAGAAACTGCCATCCCCAAGGCTTATCACCTGGCTTGCATTTTCATTGGTGATGAAATGGCAGGGTGAATTGGATAATGCCAGAAAGAGAATTGCATCGGAAAGGGCATTCCCTGTGATCTTTTGGCCTGGAATGAGGCCCTCCTCTTCTTTTTGGTTGCATTGCAAACAGAGGATGAACGAAAGGAAGATGAATGAAATTTTACGCATTTGGTACCTACTCACTTAAAACGTTACAGGTAACAAAAAGAGAGATTGGTTCTCCTTTTTTGTTACCAGAAGGATCATTTAGAGCCCACACCGAATGTCCATTAGGCAGGAAAATTTGCCTTGGAAACAGATACCAGCTTTGGTACAGGAATAAGGCGAAGGAAAACGACATGTAGACGTGGAAGATACCGGTCGACAGATCCGATTATCTCGTTCTTGTTCTGTCACAACCAAAACTGAAATTTGAGTAGTGATTTTCACAAACGGGTCTTCTTTTAAGCGGGCAGCAACGGAAAAAGTTTGGAAAAGATCACCTGTTGTTTCCATTGGATTTCCCAAAATTTCCCCTGTATTTTGATCCAAATGAAGTCCAATCGGTAGGGCTGGTTCCACTCCAAATGTAATTTCTCCCATAGAACGTAATCTCTGTAAGTTGATCGAATCTGTCGGTGGAATGGGTTCGATTGTTTCTCCTAAATTTAAAATTAAGTTTCGAAAGGAATAACGAAAGGATCCTAAGCAAGGGACTGGTAATTTATTTTCAACACCTGGTTCATTTGTTCTAATAAAGATTAATTCTACGGTTGGGCAAAACGAAACATGCAGGCGAATTTTAGAATCAGTTTGTTCTGTTATTAAAACATATTTTGAAGCACCATCTCCTAATAAATCCTCTTCGTTCATTGAACTTGGAAATTTTCCTTTCAAAACAAAATCTGTATTTTCCAAAAGGACACGAGGTGAAACTGAATCGATGACAAAATAATTTTTGGAATTTTGTCCTCCTTCCTCATTCTCATGAGGTCTCTCAATTGCATTTTCAACAAACGCAAGCAAGTTGGCAAAAACATGAGACTTAGGAGCGGATTCTTTAGAAGAACAGAAAAGCAAACAACCACAGAGTAAAAAAATCTTAATTCGTAAGTAAATTGGAGAAAACAATATTTTTGTAACCATCGGAGATACCACCTTCATGATTTAGGTGGGGTAAAAGATTAGTGATTTGGTTTCAAAAAAGTAAAAACTTCCAGAGAATGAGCCAGTTCACAATATGATTGGATTATATTTATGATAACATGTACAAAATGTTCCAAAAAAATTGAATCTGCCTTGATCAAAATCCATACATTGGAATCGAATTTTCATTGACGAAAGGTTTGTTAAAGTCAAAAACATTTCCTATGCCTAACGAAATCACAATCCAAACAAATATCCCTGCAGACATCCAAACCGTATGGAAATTGTATACATCTCCAGAACACATCATCCATTGGAATTTTGCCGATCCATCTTGGCATTGTCCTTCAGCATCTATAGACCTAAAAAAAGGAGGTGCCTACAAAGCACGAATGGAAGCAAAAGATGGAAGTTTTGGATTTGATTTTGAAGCAGTGATCGAAGAGGTCAAAGAACCGACACGTCTTGTTTACATCTTAGGAGACAACCGTAACGTTAAAGTTGATCTGAAAGAAACAAATCAGTCCACAGAAGTAGTTGTTTGTTTTGATGCAGAAAATGAAAATCCATTGGAAATGCAACGCGAAGGGTGGCAGTCAATTTTAAATCAGTTTAAAACATATGTAGAGTTAAAAAAAACACCTCAATCCTAACCCAATTCTCAAACACAATTTAGGTGGCTTATCTGAATCAAAAATTAGATAGTCGCCTTTAGTGTTTTATAATAATTTCTTCCCATCTTCAAAGTCTCTCCATTCAAAAGTTCTACTTGGTAAAATCCACCACTTCCTGTTTGGATGGATTTGATTTGTTTTTTATTCACGATATAGGATCGATGGATTCTGACAAAATGATTTGGTAATATTTTTGAAATCGAATCCAAACTTTTTGAATGTATAAACTTTTCTCCATTCTTTTTAAACACTTTAATCCTTTTATCAAAGGATTGGATGTATAGGATGTCTTTTGTTGCAACCAACTGTAAGTGGTTCTCTTGTTTGATACCAATGTATTTGGTTTTCGATTGGCGTACATTGGATTGAAACTTTTCTAGAGCCAATTGAATTCGTTCTTTTGAGATGGGTTTTGGCACAAAATCGAGTACTCCATATTCAAAGGCACGAATTGCTTCGTCAACATTACCTGAAGTAATGATGGTAAAAAAAGATTCAGCCGAAGTTTCTTTTAACAAATCAAAACCAATGTCGCCATCTAAATTGAGATCTAAGAACAATAAATCGATAGGATTCTCTTTAACGAAACATTGTGATCCCAGTAATGTCCTTTCGATGTGTAGAGATGAAATCTTTGTCCCAAGAATTTCTCGCAAAATCCTCGTTAGTCCTCTTGCAGCTACAGTTTCATCTTCTACAATCAAAATCCTCAATGGAACTTCCTTAATACTGTTCTAGTTTGTATTGGACATTGGATAAGTTTACAAACACGCCAATCATTGCTTGGTATGAATTTAATGTTCGCATCGAAAACTGATCCGATTTTAAAAACTCTCGGTAATAATCAACTTCTGCTTTGATACCAAAATAGCGACCTAAATATATATTGAGTCCTGCCCCTACTCCCACAATCCCACCGATACCACTCGTGATTTGGTTGCTATAAACAAATCGGTCATGTGTGATCCCTGAGTGTGCTTCCCCTGTAAAAGAAACCACCCCTGCTCTCGCTGCAAGATACGGATCAAAAAAATTTCTAGGGATCGGGTGGTAGGTTGCCAAAAAACTCATCGAATTACCACGGTAAATGGTTCTTTCGCGAGGGAATGGATCCACATACTCTTTGTAATACGATATTCCTGGGATGACATCCTGTCTTTTCGCATTCATAGAATTTTGCATAACTGTGAAACCTAATCCGATTTTTTCTTTCCAACCATATTCAAAATCAAATTGTGATGCAACTCCCGGTGTATACGTAGGTTTGAAATACAAACCTGATTGTTCATTACGAATATTACCTTGGTTATAATAATCTTGGCTAACCTCTTTATTGACTACCTTGTATTGTAATACATTGTCATAATTTTTTTCGTGACTGATAAATGTACCACTGGGTGCCAATGTTCCTCCACCCATAAAACTGATTAAGAACGCACCTTCATAAAAACCTGGTGGGTATTTAAGTTTTGCATAATATTTTTCCAATTCCGCATTATTCTTTTGAATCTCTTCTGGAGTTGGGTTTGTCCCGTTTTGCGTTTGCACAGGAGTTGGTTTTTCGTCTTTTTTAACATTGGCTTGCGCATTCAATTGGTAAACAGAAACCAAAACCAAAATCGATAAGTGCCATTTTGAATTTGTATTCATCTTGTTATCCTCAAAGTAGAGGATAACGAATCTATTTACATTCGCTTAAAAAAAAGTGCGAACGGCACTACTGCTTCGCGAATGGCACCTCACTCAAAAACGATGATCGTGTTTTCCCACCCTCCCATGACAAAACGGGAAGTAAACTCCCACTTGTTTGGAAACGCTTCCTGTAATCTAGACTTGATGTATTTGATCCCTGTGCCTAGTGAATCTGATTTGGTGGTTGGCAAACCATCATTAAATAAAATGTACTTTGTTTTATTTTTTTCCTTTTTCTTCTTTAGTACAAAACTACCGGCATTTTTTCCTTGGTAACCATGGGTCACACCATTTTCCACTAGGGTTAATAATACAATCGGTGGGATCACATCCTTTAAACCGATTCCTTCCGTTAAAAATTCAAATTTAGATTCTTTTCGTAAACTCATGATCTCCAAGTATCGTTTACAAATTTCCACTTCTTCCTTTATCGGAATAGTTTTTTTGTTTGAAAGTTTTAAAATTGCTCTAAGTTCGTCAGATAAAGAGGTTAACAATAATTTGGCTGTTTCAGGATCTTCATCCAACCAAATGATGGTTGAATTGATCGAATTTAATAGAAAATGAGGATGGATATTATTTTTTAATAATTCTACTTCAAGTCGGCTCGAAACCAATTTGGCATCTTGCAGTTTTGCTTTGTAAGCGACCATTCTCCTTTCCGCTTTATTTTTATCAGAATTCACCAATTTAATTTTGTAGGCAAGTCCCAATGAAAGTAAACACATCTCAATTGCTGAACCTGCTTGTAATCCATATTCGGTTACGATATTGGCAGGCAAAATACCAAATCCTTTTAAAGAGTAAATCCCCACTCCAAACAATAACGCAACCCAAGCAATGAGAAAGTACCTTGCGGGTTTGTATCCTTTATCCCAACAAACTACAGCCACCAAAAAAACTACGATGGCAAACAACATCACCAGAGATGCCAACAAATATATGTTAATGTAATAGGAAAAAACAAAGGAGGATAACATGAGTAACAACATGAGCCCCATAAGAACCAAAATGATTTTGTCCCAACTGGGAGTATTCTTTTTTGTGTTCAAAAAACTCCGAGTGAATTGTAAACCCCAGAAAAGAGAAAACCCACCTACAAAAGGCAAACTGATATTGGCCCAATGAGGAGAATTTGGCCAGAAAATTTGAAATGCCAACCCATTCAATACCGATTGTGATAAACCATAAAAGCTAATGTACAACAAATAGTACAAATACCCAAAATCCTTTAACATAAACAAAAGGATTAAATTATAAATAACTAATACAAATAATATGCCATAATAAATTCCCAAAGAGAGATTCTCTTTTTCTTTTAATTTGAGAAACCTTTCATGAGAGTACACTGTAATTGGGAACTGAACTGTACCTTCGCTTTCGAAACGAAAATAATATGTATTATTCTTTTTTGGTAAAAGTTTGATTGGAAAGATAAAACTTTTTTCCTCTAAAGGTCTTTCACGAAACAAATACGAATCCCCTGTGACGACATGATTCCAATCCTTATCTTTTGATTCATAAAAATCAATTTTATCGAGTAATGGATAGGATACATGGATGAACCAATCCCTTTGATTTGAATTGTTTTTGAGTTCAAAACGCACCCAATATACGTTCTTAGTGAAACCAAAGTTTGGTGAAATGGTTCGGCTTTCATTAAATTCGGTTGATTTTTGGACTTCCTGAAAACTTAAAATTTTGGATGGAGGGAGCTCTAAAATTTCCATATGGAAACCAAGAGGGTATTCTCCCACTTCATTTTTCAAAATGGTTGAAAATCGAGATGGAGTTGGGTTGGCAAATATTGGAAAAAAAAGGAGAATTTGGAAAAAAACAAACGTAAGGCGAAAGAGAGACATCCTGGAAAAATTTATAGGAATCAATCCAAAATGTAAAGTAAAACTTTTATATCCAAATCAAACAAAACCTTAAGTCCGGACTTTGGTTTGTCTTTTCGGATGAGAATCCAAACGCTCCTTCAAAGTAAAAAAACTCTCACTTCTTATTTTCTTCTTTGATTTTAATTCCATAAAATCCTTCTTTTCTACCCAGCCAATAAACTCTGTCCATTTTATCTTCGACAAGTAGGCGTTTTCGAAAGGTTTCCGAATAAAAATCCCATTCTGTATTTCCCACATAGTCAATCGGCCAATCCTTTCTTCGCATATACGGATGGTCTTTTTTAGGAAATTTGGATTTGTGGTAGGCCCATTCTAAAACATGAAACAATTCATGGTAAAGGAAAATGGGATGGTTTGCGTGATTTCCATCGGCAATTTTTTTATTGGAATCAGAGATAATGGTTAGGCGAACTTCAGGATCATTCTCCGTTCCAAAATTCCATTCAGTTCCTCCTCCATTTGTGATTAACACTCCATTCGGCTGTTTGGTTCCAGGCCAAATCAAAAGAACTCCATCGGCCGCCTTGATTTTTGTGAGTACATCTCCGGCAAGTGGTGGTTGGATCGATGTGATGGAAGGTTGCATCACATAACGAAACGTATCTTTGATCAAATTCGTATCTCGAATTTCCGAGTCTGTTCGAATGATTTCATAATCCCAATAAATCCCTTCTGTGATCTCGGCAAAGGAATCACGAAAGTATTCGGTACTTAAAACCAAGTCTGAAATTGATTTTTCTTCCAAGTCCAAATCTAAATTGTATTGTGTTAATGGGGCAGGTAGCGGTGCTTTTAATCTTGTTTTAGGAACTATTAGGATCACCAGTTTTAGTTTCTTTCGAGGAATTTCTTTCGTTTTCTTTGTTTTAAATTGTAAGGCCTTGTATTTGATCCATAATTGGTCTCGCAAAAAATTCCAATACTTGGAAACATGTAAGTCCATCTCGGGATACAAAAGTGATATTGTTTCATAAGCAAAATTGTATTTCCCTTTTTTTGTATACTCGTCTGTTAAAATCGAAGTATTCCAAGCAATGGAAGGGATAAGTGGATTTGTGATTTGTTCTTTGAATAAATTGTTTTTAAATAGTTCATGCCATTTTTCTCTCTCATCCATTGTCATTTCTGGATCAAAGAAGAGTTCCCCTACATTATAACTTGTATGGAGCGCGGAGGGTGTACCTGATAAATCAGATAAACCAGCATACAATATATTTCGGGCCGACCTTTGATCATTTAACTTCATATAGGCGATTGTAATTACATTGATAAGGAGCCCATAATTGCCATCTCCAATTTTGATTCTAGATTGTGGGATCACATTCGGAACAAGGGAAACAATCTCTTGGTAACGGCTGTCATCATTCAAACACCAAATCGCTGTGACCAAACTCGTAACCTCTTCTTCAGGAACAAGTGATCCAAGTTTTTTGGCACTTTGGTAACATTCATTTGGCCATTTTCCTTTTTGTTTTGAAAGTGCTGCAGATACATTTAACCGCAATCGCCAACCAAAAGCTTCATTGGGATCGGCTGCTAGGATTGAATCGGAAAGTCGATAAGCAGACAAATAATCTTTTCTTTCCAATAGTTTATCTGCTTTGGTTCTTGTATCTTGGTCGATTGCCTCTAAAGAAAAGAATGTAAAAATAAGTCCAATTAGAAAAAGAACCTTCGTATTCATTCGGTGCGGACCTCCCAAAAAGGTAGGATCAAGTTATACAACTTTTCGACAGGAAGCAATCGATAATTTTTTATACATGGAATGAAACACGTAAATTAAAAAATAACTTGTCAAAAACGACAAAGTGATGATCCCATTTCTTCGAGGTAAAAATGAAAAAACTAACGATTCTCATTTTATTTGTTATCACAGGAACCTTCTTCCAATTGTCTGCCAAATGTTTTGGTTTCAGCAAAAACAAAGAAATCACCGTATGTATCGATGGGAATAACAATGCTGCAAGGCAACAAGCCCAAAGCATTTGTAAGGCAAACTCTGGCAATGATTGCGGAAACATCACAGGGTATTCAGGAAACTGCAGTGCTTCTGGTAAGAAAAAATGTTTAGACGCTAGTGGTTCCGAAAAAAAATCACTGAAAGCAGATTGATAGTCTTTAAAAATTTTATTTCGCCATCACTCTCTTGTCATGTAGTATTGATCATGACAAACAATGGAAGAGAAGTGGTGGTGGGTTTCTTCACTTAAACTTAAGTACAAGTTCTAATGATCCTTTCCGTATAAACTTGAATCTTCTTATCTTAATTAAAAAGAATTTCACTCGAGAATTTCTGCAACTGTCTAACCCTTGGTTGTATGAAATCATCCCTTTCTTTTTTTTTCTTCCTGTCTCTATTATATTTCCCATTGAACAATTGTAAACCACCAGCTCTCAACAATGCTTGTGATCCCAACTCTCAGTCTTTCTTAGAATTACTCTTAGTAAAGAACATCGCCAATGATCGTTCAGCAAGCTGTATTCCCTACTTCAATCGAATCGAAACTAATTTTTTAAGTTACGGTGCCTATTTGGGAGTTTCAGCAACTGACATCTTCAGCGCTGCCATTTCCAATGGAAAAATTTATATAGGTGGACTATTTACACAACTTGCCGTGACTACTGGTGGTGGTGCATTTGTTTGGAGTGATTCAGCAAAACCAATTGGCTCAACATATTGCCCACAACTTGATCTTTATGATGAAAATCTCACTGGTTCCGGAACCATCAGTGAGGCTGTTATGGATCCTGATGGAAATTTATACATTCTTGGCAAGTTTACGCATGTGCAAAGTTTTCCGAGAAGAAACTTAGCTAAAATAAAACCAAACTGCCAATTGGATTTGGCCTTTGATGCCAAGATAAACGATACTTCCGCAATTTTTTATGATCTATTATACTTAGAAGGTCGGATTTTTTTCTCAGGCAGTTTTCAAACCTCAACGGGTGCACTGACAAATTACCCTACTCCAACAATCAGACATCATGTAGCATCAGTGAATGCCATCACTGGGCTTATGGATGATTGGGCTCCCAATGTTTCTGGTGTGGACGTTAGGTGTATGGAAACAGATGGAACTTTCATTTACATAGGTGGTGGTTTTACGGCTATTAACTCAAATGGAGTAGGTAATATAGGAAAACTTCACAAAGACAATGGAACTACATTTTATCCCATTGTGGATGCGGATGGTACTGTCAATGCAATGCTGATTCGGAACGGAATTCTTTATGTTGGAGGTGTATTTTCCACGTTAAATGCTTCTGCTACATCCCGTTCAAAAATTGCAGCCATTGAATTAGCAACGAATACAGTTTTACCAGCTTTTAGTTCCATCAATATCTTTGGAAACGCTGTGTATGCCATTTTGGCTTACAACGATGAATTGTATATCGGTGGCGAAATCACAGGTCCTAGATTTGGCCTTTTGAAAACAGATTTGAATGGAAATGTTTTAGCGGCCGATTATTCCATAGATGGAAGTCAAAGGAATGTTTATAAATTATCTCTCATTGATGACAAACTTTATGTTTTTGGTTTTTTCGAAACCGTCCGCTCCGAACCAAAAAACCATATCTTCCAACTTGATCTAAAATCAGATACGGTAACCACTTGGGATCCAAAATTTTTAAATGGAAATTCTGAGTTACAAGGAGTTGCCCTAAAATTCAAAGAAAACGTGATCTTTTTAGGTGGTGCATTTGGCGCAATTGATACCACACAAAGGAATTATTTAGCAGAATTAGATTCACAAACAGGAATTCCAACAGATTGGAATCCAAATCCAAATGATCTTGTTTCAAGACTTATTATTTCTGACAAACGATTATTCCTACATGGACAATTTACTATTATATCCGATACTGCCAGGCAAACAATGGCAGCATATGATTTAGATTCAAAATCTTTACTTAGTTGGGATCCAGAATTTCCTCCCGCTTCCGTCGAATCAATGTTAATCGATGGTGATACAATGTACGTGGGAGGGAATTTTACAACAGTAAACGGAAACCCAGTCAATCGGCTTGTCAAAATTGATACAATCCAAGGAAATTTGGATACAAATTTCAATCCAAACCCGGGAAATACGGTTCGTTCGCTACAATTATTAGGTGATGAATTGTATGTCGTTGGCCAATTCAATACAATACCAAATGCAGCAACATACCTAGCAAGCGTAAACAGAAATAGTGGTACTTTTATAAAAACACATACACAATCCTTGACAGGATTTTCTGCATATGGAAGTTTCATTTCAGACCAAAGGTTCATTATGAGTGGTCAATACCAAGTGACAGCACCTTATAATGGGTTTGGATTGACATTTTACCAAATACCTGACCTGTCTACCATCACACCTTCATCTACATTTCCAAGTACTTCCGAATTTGTCCGTTCGATCCACCAAAACCAAACAAAAATTTATTTAGGTGGTAACTTTCCTAACTTTGGTGGCAGAACTCGAAATGGATTATTCTCTCTCAATCGAAATGACTTAAGCATCAATGATTGGGATGCAAAACTAGCTACAGGTTCTACGATTTACCAGGTGATTGCTGAAGGCAATGTTGTTTATGCGTTTGGCAATATAAATGCCGCAAACCAAAAGTATAGAGCTGGTATGGTTAAATTGGATTCGGAAACTGGGAACTCATATTAACCCAAACGAATTTCATTGTAACAAAAGAGCATAACAAGTCGTAAACTCCATAACATGGTACGAAACCAATTGGTTACGATCAATCGTTTGATTTGATGATCCTCTTTTCTAGTTTTAAGTTTGTTATGAATGGGAACACTCACAAAAAATGTAAACATCCATAGAACAAAGACTCCAACCAAATTGATTTGAAACAAAATAGAACTTGGTAATAGATAGATGAGTGCCATCGCAGATACGAGTTCGATTCCCATCAAAGGAGCAACTAACCATGTGATACGATTTGAATGGAAGGAATGGAACTTGGAAAATTGGGAGGAATCAATATAATGAAAGCTTGGATAGTGAAGGATTTGAATTAGCCAAATCAAAATGAACATCATGGAACATGCAAATAGATGAACGAAAAAGAGTGGGATAAATCCAAACATGGCAATTAGACTGGATCATTCAAAACTTTGGTTGATTCCAAAACCGATCCAAAATAAATTCCTTGGAATACTTTGGTTGGTGTATCGTTGGTTGGCCCAAAGCTTTACAATCTCTGCCGTTTCCAATTGGTCTATTGATTGGGATATGATTTCATTCGAGATACCATACAACTTAGATGGATCCGATACCAATCCATCTCTCTCGGAAAGATTTTGTGTAGAACTTTTGGACTCAGAATTTAAAAAATATACCTTTTCGTTATCATACAAGTCAATTTCAGGTCTATGAGCATGATTCAACGATAAAAAACATTGGTTCCAATTTAACTTTAAAGAAGTCGTAATATCATTTATTCCGGACTTTTTAGATTCAGGATTATTTACCCATACGTAACCAATATTAGAATTCCATTCTATTGATATTTCTTTTTTTTCAAACAATACATACCTGACGGAAAATGAGCTATATTGGCTTGCGTATCCCGCTTCCGTGTTCGCTGAAGTTTGTTTGAATGATTGAACGGTTGGATTCAGTATCCGTTTCATCCAAGGCAATTCCCACCAAATAAAGTATTCATTCCATGTATTTTTTGAGGATCGATCTTGTTTAAAATACCACCAAGATCCAACTGTAAATGTTCCATATTTGGAAGTTTCCATCTCATAAGCAAAAGTTGTGAAAAGTCCGTCTGATCTCGCCAATCCGTTTTTTTCTGCATATGGTTTGATTTTTGACGGATCAATGGCACAAGGATTGATCAATGGATGGTCTGGCAAAGATGGATTACATTTATCCGAATAGACTGCATTTGATGAATCGAAAAAAATTGTCTTATCATTTTGAGTCACCATTGTTGGAAGAACCAAACGATTCACATCAATCGCATTT
Organism: Leptospira yanagawae serovar Saopaulo str. Sao Paulo = ATCC 700523; assembly: GCF_000332475.2. Classification (GTDB taxonomy): domain Bacteria; phylum Spirochaetota; class Leptospiria; order Leptospirales; family Leptospiraceae; genus Leptospira_A; species Leptospira_A yanagawae. Next base: position 20,870 of record NZ_AOGX02000022.1, on the reverse strand, counting down.
CCACCAGGATAGGATTGGATCCTTTGGTCCGAATCTCGATCACTTCGACCTTTCAGCGCAATGTTTGATTCTAATTCAAAAAAGAATCCATTGGAATGACTCATTCTCACAACAGGTACATATGTATAGGCTTCTCTAAAATTTTTATAGGGAAGATTGTCTCTTCTTGCGATATAATCTCCAGAAAAACTTTGACCTCTCCAAACAAAATCACTTACGATTTCATGTGTCACTTCTATACTGACTTCACTTTCTTCCCCAGTTTCATTCCTGATTTGATCCTGATTAGAATTCTTTTGATTAAATCGATTAGAATCTTTTTTGGCATTCATATTTGTTTGTGAATGCAAAGGAAATGCGAATACAAGAAAACAGAAGAACGAATTCACAAGTAATAAATATGGGTGTCGTAAGTTCATCATCCGAATTCCTCTCGATTTTTGAACGAATTCGTTCAAACTGTAGACATATACGAATTATTTTTCGTTCATTAAAATTCACGAAATTTTCATCATTCAATAGATCCTAGAGTTTGCCATTTTTAAGCTTCAAGAATGGAAATTAAGCTTTGATTTACTGTTTTGCCACCTGCTATAAATTCTTACACTTCGCGTAAACATCAGGGTCTCGCCTCTTCCCAAAATCCAATTCGAGGATACTTTACTACTTACATTACATTTTTACACCGACTGTAAAAAGCGATGCGAAGAAAATATCCAGTGGATTCCTTGACTTTTTTCGTTTTGTCTGATTCTTTTTCTTCCAACATGATTTCCATTTTAACCTTTGTTCGCTCCTTATTCCATGCACCCGAGGGGGTAGAGCTTCGTTACCAAAGGTATTTTGTCGCAACTAATTCCATTTATGTGTTAGCAGGACTCATCCATTTTACGTTTATATTTTTTTTCTGGATGGTGGGTGCTCCAGAGATGGCATTCTTTAACCTAGGAAGTGTCCTATGGTTTGCATTTACAATTTGGATCAATCGCAAACAGTATTTATTCACCTCATTGTACTTATGTTTTTTGGAAGTATTTCTACATGCACTCACCGCCACCTATTTTTTTGGCTGGGGAGCCGGTTACCAGTATTACATGATGTTGTTTGCCACAGGAATTTTCTTATTACCACCAGGTAAAAATATCCTGAAATTCGGAAGTATTGTCGTTGGGTGCCTTTTATTTGCTTCCACTTACTACTATTCGATGAACTACCCACCCATTTACACCTGGAGTCCAAATTTCCTTGCTCTCATCAATGTTTCCAATATCGTTTTCTCCACTCTCTTTCATGCTGGATTCGCTTATTATTTTACACTTGCTGCAAATATTGCAGAAGATTCGTTAGAACGTGAAAACAAAGCACAGACGGCTTTTTTCCAAAACATCTCACATGAACTCCGGACTCCTCTTACTTTAATCTCTGGTCCATCCGAGTCTGCACTCATTAGAAATGAAGGGTTAAATCCATCGGAAGTCAAAGTCATCGTGAACCAAGGGCGTAGGCTCACTCGGTTGGTAAATCAATTGCTTGATTTACAAAAAATCACTTCAGGTCGCATGGAGTTAAAAAAATCCCCACTTCCTTTGGGAGAATTTCTGAGTTTGGTGGCTGAAAATTTTACAGCCTATGTAAAAAGAAAAAACATTCAGTTTGAAGTAGTATTAGATGAAACACCAATCTACGTAAATGCGGACGCTGAACAATTGGACAAATGTATATTCAATTATCTATCCAACTCCATCAAGTTCACGGAAGTGGGTGGAACAATCCGACTCGAACTGAAAAACAAAGATGAGGAAGCAGTTGTCTCTGTATATGATACAGGCATAGGAATGAAGGAAAGCCAAATGAAACGTTTGTTTTCTCGTTTTGGTATCAGTGAAGCTTCCTTAACACGTGAACAAGAAGGGACAGGACTCGGTCTTGCACTCGTAAAAGAGTTAGTAGAATTACATGGTGGAAAAGTGGGAGTGGAAAGTGAATTCGGAAAAGGATCTCATTTTTATTTTACCTTACCTAAACTTTCTGAAATCCCAACGGAAGGGAAATCAGATTGGAAAGATAAAAAATCCCATTTATTCCAACATGAATACATCCCAGAGGATGCTGAAAAACAAAACCTCCAAGGGAAAGAGAATTTATCCTCTCGAGCATATAAAATCCTTGTTGTGGAAGATAACCCTGATTTACGTTCGTATTTAGGATCCATACTGACACGCGCCGGTTATCACGCGTTAGTTTCTGAAGATGGCCAAGCAGGATTAGATGCAGTTTTAACTGAATCTCCTGATTTAGCGATAACAGATCTTATGATGCCAAAATTGAGTGGTCTCGATTTGATTCAAGAAATTCGTAAACGTGAACAATACCATTCTCTTCCTGTGATTCTTTTAACAGCCAAGGCGGATACGACAACAAGGCAAACGTTACACGGAGAAGGCGCTGATTTTTATTTAGCAAAACCATTTTTAGAATCCGAACTTTTAAGTGTTGTCAAAAATGCATTTCGATTAGTGGAAAAAGAATTTTATTTACGCGAGGAATTGGCAAGAGGGATTCGGATCCAAAAAAAATTGATTCCCGAACCAAATTACAACCAAGAGAAAATGAAACTGAATTTGGAATTTTTGCCTAGTGATGGAATTGCTGGAGATTATTATGCTGTTCAATCATTAGATGAAAACAAAACATTTTTCTTTTTAGCGGATGTTTCAGGACATGGTTTTGCCGCAGGAATGATTGCCGCAATTTTACATTTTGTTTTACAATTGCCAAACCTAACCAAAACGAATCCAGTTTTTTGTCTAAAAGAACTCAATGCATTTTTATATGGAAATACTGCAGGACTTTTTGTCACTGCAGTCGTTGCGATCGTAGATCATGTTGATCAAAAAATACTGTATGCAAAAGCAGGCCATGAGGATATTTATTTCGGAAATCCTGCTGGATTAAAACGTTTAGATGCAACAGGGAAACCTTTGGGCATTCTTATGGATTGGGAAGGCCAAGGAGAATCCATATCTTTTTCCACGGGAGACAAATTATTTTTGTTTACCGATGGACTTTTTGACGTTCGATCAGAAAACCAAACTTTATTCCGAGATTTTGGTTTTTCCCAATGGGCAAATGAACCTGAGATTTGGAAAAAGGATTCCGCGTTAAACGTTTTACTTGAGATGGCGAAAACTCACCAATCAAATCAAAAATTTGAAGATGATGTCACTTTGTTATCGGTAGAATTCACAACATAACATTCATTCAATTAAATTTTCAACGAACACTTACTCAATTTTTTTTGTCTAATGAGCTGGAGAATAAAAATGCAAACAAATTTATTACAAAATGTACTCAGAATCATATTGGGTTTATTTATGACTTTGGCAGGGATAGGCCACCTAACTTTTCAAAGACAAGAATTTCTTGCCCAAGTTCCGAGATGGTTGCCTCAGGATCCATTTTTTATGGATTTTGTAGTATTATCTTCCGGAGTCGTTGAAATTGCTTTGGGACTTTCATTATTGTTCTGGGCAAAAGAGAGAATCAAAGTGGGAATCCTACTCGCTATCTTCTTTATCTTAATCTTTCCAGGAAATATTTCCCAATACACAAATGGAATCAGTGCATTTGGTTTGGATACGGATCAAAAAAGATTGATTCGTTTGTTTTTCCAACCAGTTCTCATTTTGTGGGCTCTTTGGTCCACTGGTGCTCTCCGTTACCTTTTGGATCGAAACAAAAAATCTTAGATTGATTTTAAAGTACAATACCAAATTTACAAATATTTCTTTTCAGAACGATAGAAAACTTGTAAGTTTGGTCAAATTCGACCATCTAGGGGTTTTTATGAACAAACGATTACAAGTGATAACAATTGTTTCTTGCCTTTTCACACTTGGGTATTGCAACAAACTTTCACAGTCTCCAGAAGCTAAACTCAAAGAACTTGTTCCTCAATTTCAAAAAACAATGTGTTCCAAAACGATTGAATGTACGAAAGACGAGTTTGCTAAAATTCCTCCTGCTTACCGCAATATGATTCCTCCCTTTATGCAATCGGAAGAAAATTGTATCGCCTTTTTTGATGAAAAAATGAAAGAAGCAGAGAAAAAAAGAATCGAAGAAAAAAGAGAAGTCACTGCTGACCAAGTCGAAGCATTTGAAAAATGCATTAGCGCCTTTGGAAAATTGACATGTGACAGTTTTAAAGGAACCAAAGACAAAGTATCCATCCCTGAATGTGAGGAAGCTCAAAAACTCTCTGGTAATTAATCAGAAAGGTTGTTGCGAAGCTACAAGCAACAACCAAATCTCTACTGCGAAATCGAAAACACTTTCATATATACATTTCGCTTCATAATCATTTTATCATCAATTGGGATTCTCATTCAATTTCAAATTCTGATTTCTTTCTTTCGTTTTAAACATTGTGGAAACATTTGGCTCTCGAAAATATGGATGGCATAAAACGATATGTAAGATAGCGATGAAAATCGCACCAGGAAGAAGATTTATGGCAACAAAATGGTGTATCCCATTTGTGACATTGATTTCCATAATTTCAAATGAGATCGTATTCTTAGGTTTTGAAAGAATATATAACAATAACATCGATGAATGAAGCGAAGTAAGTGTTACATGTAAGATATATTCAAATGAACTAAGTCCACCAAAACGACTTCGAGCATCTTTTTCTTCCATCATATCAAAAATTTGAATCACTAAATCAACGGAAACTATGAAAAGGGTTAGTATATATAGAATTCCCGACAATTCATAAAGAAAAAATCCAACAAGCACAAAAGGGAAAAGTATCGCTCTAAATGTATGCAATTTGTGTTCATAAATTGTATCATTGTATTTGTAAAGTTTGTACTTCCACAAATGTAATATGATCCCATCAAAAAAAGCAAGGCCTGTAAACATTACCAAAAATAGGTAACTTAAATCTCTTAATTCCATAAACCACTCCTATGTGCATATATGCACACTTATGCACATATTAAATACAAACATAGATTGTCAATCCAAAACGAAAAAGACTAGACCCTTACTTGTATGAATTTAAGTTAGAAGGATTGTGGCAAAATCACGTACGCAATCAGAAAAAAAAAGAGAATCCGCAATCGAAGCATTAGATTCTGTTTTAGATTCTAAATTTTTGACGGCATTGTCAGAACCAAGTCGCATAGAAGTTTTAAAACAAGTAATTCGGCATGGTCGGGCCGATGTATCGGAACTTTCAAAACATTTAGATTACGATCGTTCCGTAATCTCAAGACATCTTACCTTGTTACAAGAAGTAGGAATCCTTCATCGTGAAAAATCGGGAAAACATGTATACTACCAACTAAACCCAAGTGCTGCGATTCAAAAATTTAAATTCATTTTAAAACATCTTGAAGAATTGGTGTCTATCTGTTGCCCACCATCAGATACAAACACTTCGAACTAAAATGTCATATTGTTTGGATCTAAAAATTTGATAAAAAAGAATTTACAAAATCCTAATTTTTGTGATATTGATCATCTACAGATGAGGCAGATAGAAGAAAGTTCTTTCTGACGAATGACAATGGTAATGACTCGCTCCTAACCCACCTAGAACCAAACAAAGTGTAATTTCACACTTTCAAACAAATGATTTCTAAATCTTATCAGGTGATTTATGAGAGAGATACATTATTACGTTGCCGCTTCAATCAATGGTTATATCGATAGCCATTCTACAAACACAACATTGTTTTTATCAGAAGGTGATCACGCAATTGATTATAAAAACGATTTGCTTCAATATTCTGACGTACTCATGGGTAAAAAAACTTACGAATATGGATTTGAATTTGGACTGATCCCTGGAGAAAAAGCTTACCCTTGGATGGACCATTACTTGGTAAGTGACCAATTAGTGGACTCCCATTTCGGGGAAAACATCAATATCATTAAAACAACACAATTGCAAAAAACCGTGCAACTGTTACGCTCACAGAAAAAATTGGGGCATATCTATCTGTGTGGTGGAGGCAAACTTGCCGGATTACTTTGGGAGAGAAATGAAATTGATAGGCTGTTTGTTAAGGTCAATCCGATGGTCATAGCCCAAGGGGTGCCTTTATTCGATTCCATTCAAACGGATCGAAGCCTAGACTTCATTCGATCAAAGGAATACAATTCAAAGGTGGTACTTTTAGAGTACCAAAAGAAATAAGCAATCATTTGGGAACAGAAACAAGTCTTTTGTTTTTGTTCCCAAATGTTACTTTGAAGGTGACTGTTTGTTCGCAGATCTAATTTTCTTTTCTTCCTCCAATCGAATGTTTTTCAATTCGATTTCAGACACTTCTTTATAAACGACCTTTAGCACTTCTGATTTTTTTAAATATTTGGGACTACCGCCCTCTGGAACTATTTGTATGGTTAGGTCATCTTGGCTTACCACCTTCCCTTTGATAGTTTCCCCATTTCGCAAAAGGATATTTGTGGCACTTATGGGCTGAATCAAAACTGAAAATAGTAGAATGGAAACGAAAACTTTAAATTTCAAAATCAATTCCTAAATCTGAAATGGATGCAAATATAGAACTGAAATACATGTGAATCCTTAACAAGTAAATTAATTTTATTTCTAAATTATCTTTTCTAAGCAAAATTTAATTCCAATGGCTTTCGAACAAAAACCCCCTGTTTAAGGGGGTGCTACAAATCAAATTATGATTCTCGGAATACAGTGATAAAGAATATGGGTATGAGGTTTTCCATCGATAACAATCGACTGGAATTCAGAAATTCAAATTTTGGATTGGATCCATCAATGTTAGTAAGTATGCACAAAAAAATTCGAATCGTATCTACCAGTTTGCTTCTCATGTTCTACCATTGTTCCCCTTTGTATTACCATATTTTCCAATCAACTGAGACCAAAGAAAAGTCATTGGTTACACAATTTGTGACCCCCTTAATTTTGGTAGAATCCGAACGGTCTCGAGGCAGCGTCTCGGTAGGGATTCAAGTGATCTATCCTTGGGGAAATTTTACGGATATGAATGACGGAACGATTCGATTTCAAGGAAATGCAGGAACATTTGGAAGCCAAGTGTATTCGGCTACAAATCTTTTTTTTGCTAAATGTGCATCAGGTCAAATTTGGGAAAATTCATCAAACACCTGTTCACCTGCAATTCCAAATACGCTTCGCTTTTGTAGTGCTAACGATAATTCTTGTAATGACCCAGGTACCCTTCAACTGAATGGTCTTGGAACAAGTGGGATATGGTCTTACTGTAATGGTCTAACACTTGCTGGAAGATCATGGCGACCTGCTACAAAAAATGAAATGAAACTTACTTTATATTGTGCTAACAGTCCTACTACAATTTCCGATGATAACGGAAGTAGTTGCAGTTCTAGCGGATTTAAAATTAATACAGATTTATTCCCTTACGATGCTTCAAAAGTTTGTCGTTATTGGACAGGCAGCGCCTTTAGTTTAACAGATGGTTGGTTTATCAATTACTGTACAGGTCTTGCTATTTCAAGCCAAACAAAATCCTCATTTGATTATGTTCGTTGTGTTTCCGATGGCCCATAAAGAAAACCATTTAATTGAAATGAGTTGGACCATCCTTGAATTTTCTAAACAGATTTTGAATTGATACCCAGTTCCAATCCATTACCACCTAAAATTTCGAATCGAAGTGTCGTAAACTCAAAGTGAAAATCCTTTCTCTTCCGTTCTGCCATGGCTTCTCTGTGTTCGATCCCGTCTTTTCTAGGATCGTTTCCATTCACCATTTGGACGATATCCGTTTCTGTTTTCCAGATACTGAAGGTTAAAAAATGGCGAGGAGGACGAAATGCAGCAAATGCCATTTGTTTTCCTGGATGGTTTTTTACTTGGGATTCCACAGGTTTTCCCCATTTCGTGAACCTAAGGAGTTCAGTTAGTTTCAAACGTGCAAGTGTGATTGATATTGTTGTTTGATCAGGATTTGAAGTACGTCCAAACACAGTTGCTTCCGCAAGTTCTTGGATTTTACCCCACCGTCTAATCATTCGTAAACGTACGTGCCATCCCGATTGCATCCATTTCGATTCTTTTGACAATAGAAATTGATTTAAGTCTTCTTCTGTTTGCCAAAGAGCAAATAAAACCAATCCGGAAATCTTGTAACGTTTCCAGGAAAACAAAGGCAATCCAAGTGACATAGGAATTAAAAATTCGGAGTGGACTAACCCTTTTACTTTTTTATACCTTCGTTTTCCAAACAAATAAAAAGGGATTTGATAAAATGGCAGACAGAAAGAATGAAAACTAAATATTTCTTGTGGTAGGATCGGTTTCTTGGTCATTAGGAAAACAAATGTTGGGAAAAATTGAATATCTATCCATCATTCTATGTTTTGGTTATACAATTTCACCCCTCGTATGCAATCATTTCTTTTTAGAAAATTCAAAATTATACAAACAATTCTATTATGTTGCCTTAGTTTCTGTTTTCCTTTCGATAGGGGGATACCTACCCCAACTTTCCTTTATATGGTTATTTTATTGTGGATTTGGACTTTATCTGTACATCAATATCCATAAGAAAAAACGATTCATCAACAAACATTGGCTAGGTCTACTTCCATTCCTATTTAGTTTGATTTCAGCAACTTGGTTTGTATCTGGAACAAATGATTTTCAGTTATTAGGATACGATAAAACTTGGAGTTTTTACGCAAGCATCCATGGATGTTTTATAGGTTGGTTATACTTATCGGGTATTTGTTATCTTGCGATCAAACATCGAAACTTAGTATTGCCAACAGTATTTGTTGGTTTTATTTCAAGTTTATTCCTTGTGATCGCGATTGGAATCGATCAATGGGGAGGATTGAAAAAATTTGGTGTGATTGGGTATTTGATTTTATTCCCAGTAATCATATTATATATTTTAAACGTTTTAAAGCCGAAGCGTAGATTTTCAAAATTCCTTTACTTGATCCATTTCATTTCGATTCTCTTTTCACTCAGTATCGCTCTTGGAAAAGAATTCGTTTTGTTTGATTTGGATCTGATAAACTCAGAATTCATGATGCACTTTCTACATGGAGGGATCAATGCGATCGTTGTAATCCCAAGTTTTTTAATGGCAATTTTGAACGAAGAAAAAAATGAACCATCGCCCTAAATTGAATAGGATGAAGGTTCATTGGGAAAAGAAACTGATTCAGTTGGTTTCCTGACCTGATTCTATTGTATTTTTTTGCGATTTACCTTCTACAAACGTGGCTTTCACTCGTTTGGAAACGAACATATAGGGAATCCAAATCAAAGCTGCAATGACAGAACGAACCATTTCCTTAAGAGTGGCAGGGTCAAACGGATCTTCTCCCATCGGAATGAGTGATGCGAGATAAAGGTCCAAAGGTAAAATCACTACAGGTAAAAATAAAAAAACTGAATATCCCTTGGGAAATAAATAATGTTTCGTACCAAATAAATAAGCCAACACTAAACTACTGATGAAAAGAAGGGCATTGTAAGATGCTTCAAAAATCAAAAGAGGTTTCCATAAGGGGTGGTAGGATTCTGTACCAGGTGTTGTCAAATACTCAAAACTTCCATCTGTAAACATATTATAAAACAAAGGACCAGAAAGGTATCCCAATCGAATCGGGAAAATGACAAGCGCAATCCCCACTAAAACCAACCAACCGTTTAATCCTTTTAGATTTTCATTATAACTCATATTTTTCCCCTAACAGCATTTAAAAATAAACTATGTGTTAACTGGTCAATCAATAGTTTTTTCTTGCAAGAAATTCATCACAAGGAAGATTTTCACTATCTTAATGGTTTCCTTTTCTTATAAATATCGAATTTTCATCTTACTCTTGTCAGTATTGCAACTACACTGCAATACCTTCCTCTCACTTTTTTCAGAGCCATTCCCTGTACAAGAATATCATCTAGAAAATGGATTGTCCGTTTACTTAAGTGTAAATCCCAAAGAGCCAACTGTAAAAACTTCAATCCTCATCAATGCAGGATCTGCCGATGATCCTGATGATGCCACGGGACTTGCACATTATTTAGAACATTTGATGTTTAAAGGAACAAGTAACATTGGGACAAGTGACTACACGAAAGAAAAGCCATACTTAGAAAAAATTGAATCTCTATATGAAACATACCGCCAAACAAAAGAAAATGGCACACGAAAAAAAATTTATGAACAGATTGACAAATTATCTTATGAAGCAAGTCAATTTGTTATCCCAAATGAATTTTCAAGAATGCAAAGTAAAATGGGTATCACAGAATCAAATGCATTCACTTCCAATGATCGGACTTACTATATTGCTACCGTACCTGCAAACCAAATCAAAAATTTCATCCAATTAGAGTGGGAACGATTCCGGAACCCAGTATTCCGAACATTCCATACGGAACTGGAGTCCGTTTTTGAAGAACGAAATTTACGTGTAATGGATTTCCGTTCGAATTTATTCAAACAGTACCACCAAATCATGTTTCCCAATCACCCTTATGGTATAAAAACTCCCATTGGTCGAGATGAGGATTTAAAGAACCCTTCTCTTGGAAAAATCCACCAATTTTTCAAAGAAAACTATGTACCTTCCAAAATGGCCATTTGTATGTCGGGAAATATGAATCCTGAGGAAGTGATTGATGAAATTAAAAATACTTTTGGTAAAATGCAAAAAGATGGAACAGAATCGAAATTTCAAATCCCAGAACATACACCACAAGAATCAAAAAATATAATTTGGGTTCCATCCAAAAAGAAAATATACCTCTTTGGAATCAAACTACCGAAAACTTCACCTAAATTTTTATCGCAAATCAATATTTTGTCTTTATTACTCTCTAATGGTCATAATGGTCTATTAGATGATAGTTTATATTACACTCAGAAAGTAAGCTCAGTTTCTACTAACATTACAGAATGGAAAGACTATCTCATTCTCAATATCTGGATCGAACCTAGTAAAATCAAATCTCTTGAAGAAACAAAATTGGAGATCTTAGCAGCATTCAAAAAAATTGAATCAAAAGATTTCACTGATGAACAACTCCAATCAATTCAAAAAAATGAGAAACTCAATCATATCAAATACAAAGATGATAATGGATTTAGAATCCATGAGATGACAGAAATGTTTCTCGCCAACTGGAACTTTAAAGACTTACAACAGAAATTTGAATCTTTAAATCAAGTCACCAAGGATGATTTGAGTGAATTTGTTAAAATCTATGTGAACAATAATATTGTATCAATTGAAACCAAACAAACGAATCAGAATTATACGTTTATCGAAAAACCATCAATATCCAAATTAGAATTTAGCAAAGAAGAAGAATCAAAATACAAAAAAGAATTTTCATTTGAACCCTCTCAATCTTTATCTCCAATATTTGCTGACTTCGAACAAATTGAATCGAAAATCTACGCCAATGGAAACCAATTCATTTACCAAAAAAACAAAGAAAATTCTTTGTTTAAATTTAAAATGATCATTGAAAAAGGAGCTTGGATAAGTCCTTATTTAGATGTTTCTATTGATTACTGGAAACACTTAGGAACTGATTTATATACGGCCAATGCCCTATCCACAAAATTTTATTTATTGGGGAGCTCCATATCAATCTTAACAAATGGAGAAGCTCTTGAAATTACGATGGAAGGAGAAGACGCACAATTCCTTGCATCTTTTCGTTTATTAGAACATTCAATCAAGTCAGTTAACTCTTCGAAAGAGGTTTGGGAAAATTTAGTTAGCGATTACATCACTCGACTAGAAAACAAAAAAGATGATGAATTTTCTCTCGATTTGGCCTTACACCAATATGCATTATATGGAAAAGATAGCCTTCGTTACTTTTATGCAACCCCTGATGATTTAAAAAAGTTCAAATCGTCGGAAGCAATCAACTTGTTAGGTAATTTACTTAAATACAAATCAAAAATTACATATTATGGAAATATAAACTTTGATACTCTAGAAAAAAATATTTTTTACGAATATTTAGAGAAAACAAATCCAATCGATACAAACAACTTATCAAAAAGGAAATTTAGACCAAACAATGAAACTATTTTCTATGTGCTCAACCGAAAAAGACCACATGCTGAATTAAATTACTTTGCAACAATAAACTTAAAAGATAAAAATACATTCCCTTACATAGGATTGTTTAACGCTTTGTATGATGGATTGGCTTCTCCATTTTTTATGGCTATGCGCGAACAAACGGGAAATGCCTATGCCGCCGACCTATTTTTAGATTTCCCTGAATCAAATGATGATCCGATCCTCTGGATGGTGAATTTATCGTGCCAAGTAGATAAACTGCAAAATTGTTTGAGAGATTCCAATGAAAGCCTTCAATTAAAAAACATATCAGAAAAAAGATTTGAAGAAGCAAAAATCTCTATGATGAATGCAACCAATACAATTTCAAAATCGGATCGGTATTTAATCGATGAATTCATTCGCTCTGAAAGATTAGGCATCAAAGAGGATTTAGATCGTTTGGTGTTTGAATCCATTAAAGAAACAAATTGGAAAGATTTTTTAAAGTTCACTAAATATATCAGTGGCTCAGGTGCGTTTCAAATTTCCTTGATAGGTGACACAAATAAAATCAATCGCCAAATGATGAAATCGATTGGAAAAATAGAAGAAGTGACCACTAAAACAATTATTGGACATTAGGAGATAAAAATGAAACTAAAACTCAGAATTCTAAGTAAAGAATTTAAACACATTCGGGTTCTTATCTCAGAAGCAATCTTTGCATTCATTCTGGTTTTTCTAAGTTTAGGAAACTTAGATCTAAAACATTCATTTGGTGTTTTTGATAAAATTGGTTGGGCAAAGGATTTAGGAATTTATCTTCAAAAAAAATCATATGAAGCAAAGTTAATTAAACAAATAGAAAACACTCCTAGTTTGGTACGAGAAAATTGGGAACTTGGACTTTTTTATTTAGATACCGAAAATAATCCGGAACTTGCAATCCAATATTTTACCAAAGGGTTTGAAAATGATGTAACAGGGAATTTTCCATTTCAAAACAAAATTTTCGAATCTCATATTCGGATGGGCCATGACATATTCAAATTAGATGAATTGGTATTTAAGTTTTGGGAAAATGACTATACTTTGTATTCAAAAATTTGGAATGAAAAATATGATAAAGCACTCAGTTATTACAACATTGCCATTGGTATGGAAAACTCTTCCTTTAATACTGATCCAAGGAATGCTGAATTTTTTATCTTAGAAGGGAATTTGCGTTTATATGCTAATGATTATGCTAACGCAGAAGAATCCTATAAAACGTGTATATCTCTACAGTCCGATCGTGAAGAATGTTTCATCGGATTAGCCTTAGTGAAGTTAAGAAATTCAAACAATTTTCCTGACTCAAAATTTGCCTTGGATAGTGAAGCATTCACTTTGATCCAAAGGAGTTTGGAAACTCATGAAAAAGGGAATAATATTCTTTCAAAACATGGTTTATTTGAGTATTGGGTTCACTCCCCAACATATCGTCGTGACCAATTGAAAAGAATTGAAACTTTAGCTGCTGAATTATCCCAGAAGAAAAGCGAAATTGGATTATATGATTATGTTTTGGGTTTAAGTTACTATGACCAATGGAAGGAAGCACTTACACCTAAAATGTTAAAAAGTTTTGAATTAGCTGCCAAAAAGGAACCTGATAGTTTGGATTATTGTATTGAATACGGATTTAATTATGCCTACTATGAGGATTCTGTAAAAGGAACGAAACTATTAGAAGGATGTAAGGAAAAGTTTACTCCGACTTATCGGTTACTATCTTACTTAGGAGATAGTTATTTACTGGCAGGAAATTACGAGAAAGCTAGGGAATACCATTTAGAGGCAGAAAACAGCGAAGCTTATGCACAACAAAAGGACATGGTTGTTTCTCACCAAAATTCATATTCCATAGGTAGAGCCAATCTACTTTTAGGTAATAGAAACGAAGGAATTAAATACTTAGACTTGGCTTGCAATAATGGACAAGGACTCGTACAGGCGTGCAAAAGATTAGAGAAGGAAAAAGAATAATGGAACAACAAACAACTGGTATTAATATCAACCTGATCTTGCATAAAATCTCATCTAGAATGAGTTTATTTGGGAAAATTTTAATCCTATTAGGTATCATTTACTTAATCGGCGGACTAGTCACAATTAAAGATAATTACGGAAACATTTTCGAAGGATTATTACAAATCATCTTAGGTTACCTTACTGTTAGAGTATCAATTCTCTTCAAAAAGGTTTCAGAAAAAGAAATCCTAACGCTCGAAGATTTAACCAAATCGTTTGAAGGAATCATTCGTTTGTATACTTTCCAAATTTACTTTTACGGATTCATTTTCTTCTTAGCACTATTTACATTAATTTCTTTGGCGTGGACAAACTTATAATGAATTCAATTAAAAATTTAGTTTCATCAAACAGATTCCAACTAATATTTTTGATTTTAATTCTGATTACAGGAAGTTACATTTCCAGTGTTCGGTATTTCATAAAAGATAAATCGGATTTTGCATCTTTTACGGATGTTGATATTGACCACGTGAAAACTTCAGTGATACATGCCGATGTAAGATCAATAGAAATAGAAAAACGAGAAGCTAAGGTTGAATTAAGAATTTATCTTGCAGAAGATTTGAGTTTAAATCGAAGGTCCGACACACCTAAAGAAGATCTCAGGTTAATTTCATACAGTAGCAATGAAGAATTTAACTTTAAAGCCAAGCAACCTATCCGTAAAATTTTGATCACCCTGCCTTTAGTTGGTACTGTTACAGACTATCCATTTGATCAGTTCCAATCTACAATTAGTTTGGGTTTTTTCAAAAAATCATCTGAATTAGATTACATTGGAATTCCTATCGTATTTAATATGCAATCACCCATTGCAAGTTATAAACTTGAATTTTTGGATAAACCAGTGGAAGACTTTTGGATTGATCGTTCCACAGGAAATGTGGACCGTCTCATCCAAGTGGAACGAACAAAAAGCAACCAATTTGTATCTGTGTTCATAATGGTAACAATGTTTTGCATAGGATTAATTACGATTTTGATTACAACGCGTATCTTATTGTACCAAAAAGAAATTCATGTATCAGAATTATTCCTCTTTGCGTTACTAGTACTCGTTTTACCAGCAATTCGAAATGCGCAACCAGGAATCCCTGGATTTGGTGTGCTTTCTGATTATTTATCTTTTTTTTGGGCATTAGGTTTAACGATCATTTCTCTACTCGTTTTGATCATCGATTGGCATTTTCTCAAAACTACTTCTCGAGAAAAAACCCATCAACCTTGATTAAACCATTTCATTTGGGAAATTGTTTCAAAACTGAATCTTTATTATGGAAGGTAACATTTTAAAAGACATGAAACATCTTTTAACTGAACAGAGTTTTTCCTCAACAGTTGTTCATTTTTCTGTTTCGTCTCCCCTACCTGATCCACTTGTAAAAACATTGGTAAAGGCTCGAATTTTGGAAATAGAGAACGGATTAAAATCGAAAAAACAATAAATTTTTAAGAAAAATCCGTAATACCTTTTTTAAAAACCCCATTTGTGGTTTTTCAGAATTTTGATGGAATGAAGCATCTCAAACGTACGCTCATCATTTAATTTATTGACGAAGATTGCGTCCTAACCTTTCATTCTATGTCGTGGAACCAATTTTATTTTTAAATCTAACTTCCTTAGATACCAAAAAATGTTATGAGTATTTGTCCGTAACTTGGAAGAAACCATCGATTTTCTTTTCTTAATTCCATGAAACAAAATCCAGAATCATTCAATCTGAAATCCAGTCCCAAATCGATTGCAAACACTTCTGGAACAGAAAAATTCCAAACTGCTAATTTAGCACGTTGTGTTTATACCCTCGTGATGGTTCTTGTTTTTTATTCATTTCAACTACCTTGGATTGTTGGAATCGGCCTGATACACCTCGTTTTTTCAATCATGTGGTTTCTTTTGATCCATTTCGATATCTTAGTAGAAAAGGATGTATGGTGGAGTGGTTACATTCCAGCTACCTTTGATTTAATATGGCTTACCGTACTTGCTTATGGCACTGGGCATATAACTTCATTTTTTATTTTAGGTTACTTGGGGTCTATTGCTCTTAGTAGCATGTCTCTAGATAGAAACTATGGTGTTTACAATGCATTTTTAGCAACAGTTCTATTCAGCTCAATGGGATTTTTGGTTTATTACGAAATTTTACCTTTGGTGAATATCATTATGCCACCAGTGAAACCAACATTACTTAGCATATTCATATCCTCACTTTTATTAGGTGGAAGTGCATTTATAGTGAATCAGATTGTTTCAAAACTGTTTTCTTCACTTACTGATGTAAACGAAAAATTAATGGCAATTGCAATGACAGATCCGTTAACTGGTCTTTCCAATCGCCGTTCTTTTTTTTCAAATTTGGAAATTGAAATGGCGAGACAACATCGCAGTTCAAATCCATATCCAATTGCCTTTTTGTTGTTTGATTTAGATTTATTTAAATCTATAAATGATACCTATGGACATGAAATGGGTGATCTTGTTTTAGTAGAATTTGCAACGGTTCTTAAATCATCCCTACGAAAACAAGATTTTCCATCCAGATGGGGTGGAGAAGAATTCCTGGTTCTTCTGCCTAATACTGAATTGGATGGAGCCATCGTTGTTGCAGAAAAAATTCGGTGCACATTTCAATCACTTTCCTTTGCATTCAAAGGCAAACAATTGCAATGTTCTACTAGTGTCGGGATTTCCTTACTCCATTCACCGGAAGAAAATCCCGAATCAATCATCAACTTAGCTGACCAATACTTATACGAAGCCAAAAAAAAAGGAAGGAACCAGGTAGTTTCCGAGAAAAATCATTCTGTGTGAAAAGCATTCACATTAACATAAATTATTACTCTATATTTTCATTGACAATTTAACTTCAATTAGATTCTTTTTGCTAAAAGACCAATTAACAGGATACAAATGAGAATCTTTATCACTCTTGCTATTGCAGCAACTCTTTTCAATTGCAGATCAAAACCGGATATTTTACCAAACTATCCAAATAAATCGTCAGCCATCGTATTCGAAATGGGTGTTCCAAAACTTTTATTTGGAGACCAAAGTGCTCAAAGGGTATGGCTTGTAAAATTTGACAAAACCAAAAAGAAAATCAGCGAACTTAAATTGATGGAATCCAATTTTGCTTCCCAAACTCGATTGTACTATTTGAATATTGAGCCAGGTGAGTATGCGTTTGTTGGTGCCCATATCCACCAAAAAGGAAACCAAAACCAACCTGAAGCCAATTTCTATCACGTGTTCGACCGAATCAATCTTGAAAAATCAAAATTCACCGTCAAACCCAATCAAGTTTTAGTGTTAGGCAAGTATAGAATCGAATTCAATGGAACTCCACTTGAACAAGATCCAGATATGGACAATGTTGGTGAATCGATTGTGGGTAGTTTTAAAACTAGTTTAGGAATCAAGGTTGCTGGCGCGATTGCTTCCGCCTTATTAGGTGGTGGCACACCAGATACATCTGGGTATTCTGGGTTTAAAGAGATTGTGCAAACACCTGAGATAAAAGCAGAAATCGAAAAAGAAACGAAATTAGATTTAGAAGGAACTGAGTGGTCCACAATTCCAATCGCAAAGTAAAAAAGTGAATTTTAACTTTCGATTTTAAATTAAAACGAAGTTAGTAGCCTATATCTTTAAAGGAGGTTAGACTACTAACTTTTTAGTTTTTTACTTTTGTTTCTCAAATCGCTCTAAATTTGCCGAATAGTATTTCTGTTGCTCAAATTTTAAGAATCGAGCACCGGCAGGTACAGAATAAATTGCACGAATTGTCCCCTTTCCGCCGTTTTGTCCAATCCATCCTGTATTGGTTTCCCCTCCATCCGTATCACGTGACATCGGAATTCCATAATAACAAGCCGTCATTGCAGCCGCATATGTATTACCACTCACTTTAGGAAATACAGCTTTGTTACCATACGTCGCAGTAGGGACAAGCTCTGGATTTGTGATTTCAACAAGTAACTTCATTTCTGGAAAGCCATTGACAAAGTCTGATTTCTCAAACCTTGCTGGCGAAGTTTCGTAATGACGACCAAAGGTAGATTTTTTAGCTGAATATTCAAAGTAAGACTCGGGTAACTTCCTATCACAAATGCTGTAAAATCGAAAATTTTTACTAAGGTTTGTTACTTCAAAGGTCGCAACATAAAAATCCTCACCCCACCAATCTGCCCCAATTTTGCGATAGAAACCTAATTCAACCAAGTTAATTTTAAAATCACTCGATAAATTTACCTGAGCTGGTGAGTTGTAAAATGGATCTTGTGTTTGAAGCGATTTACATTGACTAAAAAGAAAGAACACTGTAAATAAAGTGAAATATTTGATTCTAAACATAATGGCAACCTAACATTGGTAGATTTTGTTTGTAAATTGATTTTCTACTGATTTTGGTAAAAATAAGAACTAAAATCATTACTTAAAAATAATACATGATCTTAGTTTTCACATTTAGTTTTCGTTAGATGGAGGAATCGAAATGTAAATTGAGGTGGAGAGGTAAATTCCAGTGGTCATCCTTCCAAATTCCCACAAATAAAGTGGTGGTTTTCGTATCCAAATTTACAAGATAGCTCTAAAGTTCTTTGACAAACATAGGCACAATGTCATTGTCATAGTTTTCTTTTAAACCATGATGTTCTTTGTCGGTCCATAAAACACCCTCGGCAATCCAATATATATAGGTCCGAAGGCTAGAAGAGTCACCGTCTGATTTTAAAATCACATAATGGTCTTTTACCTTCCAAAAGCCCGAAAATTCAGAAACTGTGCATCCATCATTATCACAACCGCCAAACAATCTCGCGAAATATCGACCATCTGCATTCAAATTTAGGTAATGATTTTTATTTCCTTCTGGATGCCAAACTCCAATCACATCCCATTCATCAATTTTAGATCGATTTACATCTTCGTGTTGGTGGCAATGCCAATCCAGATAACCATTAAATACCCAACCTATCTTATCTTTGTAGGTGACTTGCACCCAACTCCCTTCTTTCCCATCAATAATAATTCTATCATCCTTCTGTTTGGTTACAAGTAATTCTTCTTCGAAGGGAATCAATTCGATTTTCTCAGATTCAATATTCGGTTCCTTTCGTAACCGAAGTCCATTCCGGCTTAGGACACAAAATCTTTCATCGGCAGGTTTGGTTTCTTTATTTGGTAAAACCTCGACCACCATATTCGTTGGATCTTTCCCTATCTGATCAAAATCCTCAATTACGATTTCATTTTTATTATCATAACCAACAAATAACCATCTCGTATTTAAAAATAAAAAAGACTGAAGGTATCGTTTTAAATTACATTTAACATCAGCATCACTCGCACAGATTACAATTCCTTCCATCCGAGTGTCATTGGATATAAGAGAAAATAAAAACTTTGCTTTTATCTTAGAATCTTCAATCAAACCAAAAGAATTGTTCTTTTGGGAAGCTAAACTTCGATCATCTCCCAATACAAAGTACTGAAATAAACCGATGGATATATTTTCATTTGGTTCAAAGATTTGATTTCTGTAGCTATCGAAAATTAAGACATCTTTATTACCTATCTTTTCTTGGTATAATGAAAAACCATAACCCTTCCAATCCGAGAAATCTTTGGTTCCTATCTTTTTCTTATAGAATTCCTCACCATTCTTATTATCATGATAAGTAGATAAATAATCCCAATAAGAAAATATTTTTATCGTTTCTCCAGGAATCCCAATGATACGAGCTAGGTATTCTTTCTCATCGTATTGTCCTTGGTAGAAAACAATGTCTCCTCGTTCAAGATGAGCTTCATTAAACATATCAGTGACTATAACAATGTCGTTATAATTTATGTTTGGCTCCATTGATTGTGTTGTGACAATCATTGGCCTTGCTATT
Source organism: Leptospira yanagawae serovar Saopaulo str. Sao Paulo = ATCC 700523 (assembly GCF_000332475.2). Classification (GTDB taxonomy): domain Bacteria; phylum Spirochaetota; class Leptospiria; order Leptospirales; family Leptospiraceae; genus Leptospira_A; species Leptospira_A yanagawae. Next base: position 806 of record NZ_AOGX02000022.1, on the reverse strand, counting down.
TTATTTTCTAAATTTTCCTTAATCAACAATCGTAATGAAACAATCAAAATCATCATGATTGGAAGAAACCATATTGGCTTTGGGAATTGTTTGGTTTGCGACCGAAGGGTTTTACGAGATGACAAAATAGCCAATCGAACAAAACAAAGATTCCATAAAAAAATAAAAAGAATTATGAGAAGGATCGTGGATTTTCCAGAAAACCCTTTTATCGAAAGAAAAGCAATGCCGGAGACAAAAACTCCATAAAATAGAACGAGTGGAAGTGCCCTCCAAAAATAGAAACGATCATTTAAAAAATAAAAACCCCAAGGAGGAAAAAAGAAATTGAATACAACGGCAATGAATGTTTGGGTTTTGAGATTCACAATGATTTAATCTTCATGCGAAACGCCTTCAGTTTCAAAGTAAAATAAATTTGAAAAATCATTCAGTTTCAGTAAAAGGGAACTTCCCCAGTCGATGCAAAACGATTATTTTCAATGGCTGATTGGGTCGTCGAAGAAGGCGAAGTCTTAATCGAAACCATGATCATTTTATAGATAAAATCGGTGAATACAGAAAGTCTCTTTTTGAAACGACTGGGATTGTGTTATGGGAAAAAGTGGCACCTGCCCACGAGCCACTCCCCGCATGGCCTAACTCGAGCTGGGGTTTGCGGATTCGCAGAAAGATTATGTTTCATTTAAAAAGAAGAGATCCAGCCGCACCTTCCGATACTTTCTCACAACTATTATTGCTAGAATATTTGCTTAAGGAAAAGATTTTGTAACTTCACCCTCTTCACGAGGTCTCACTTTAAATCA
>NZ_AOGX02000023.1 GCF_000332475.2 Leptospira yanagawae serovar Saopaulo str. Sao Paulo = ATCC 700523 | reverse complement strand
GTGAGACAAATTTAGTAAGATCAGTATCAAAACTTTTTAATTCTTTTTTTTTCTTAATCATATTACAAATCTCCCAAATATTCAGAGTATAATTCTTCAGATTTTTTAATCATGTTTGGATAAAATTTCTTAGAAGTCGCTTTATTTCCGCCAATGAGTAAAATAGCATTTCTCTTAGGATCAAAAACAAAAAATATCCTAAATGGTCTATTTTTGCTATTAACTCTAAGTTCCTTTAAATTTTTAATTTTAGAACCGGTAATGGTATCAACATGTGGTCTTCCAAGTCTAGGCCCAAACTCTTTAAGAATTTCGATAGAAACTAAAATATCCTTTTTTGCATCATTATCTAGATCTTTTAGCCAGAGAACCATCTCTTCGGTTCTTTTTATTTCATACACTTAGAGTAATATAACGTGTAGGTAATGTATGTCAAGAATTAAGTAATCTCTTTCCCTTACTTTTTTTCGTTCTTACGGGCATGGACGCCCGTTCTTTTACGGATTTCTCGGAAATGTCGTATAACGAACTAGCCTTAACGACGTAGGCTGACCCTGAGTCCCGGTAACGGGACGTTAGGGACTGGCACGTAGTTTGCGGATGCAAACGAGTGACAGAAAGCCTATGTGTCGCAGACCGAGCGAGGCCTTGTGCCGAAGCGAAGCGTTAAGGTGCTGTTATGCGAAGTAAAATTTGTATAATTAATATTTCCGAAAATCTCTCTATTTTGGTCTTTTGGTGCTGACCTGCCCCCATTTTCAGTACCAATGGATAAGTTAGTTTTCTCTAAACATTTCAACCATAAGATCGCTTAAACTCTGAAGGAGTCAAGTAATTCAATGAAGAGTGAAGACGCTCGTCGTTGTATTCCTTTTGGAAAATTCGCAAAGCATCGGTTAACTCTCTTTGATTTTTAAAGTAGTGTAGATTCAAACACTCATCTCTAAGTTTACCATTGAAACTTTCTATAAATGCATTTTGTGTTGGTTTTCCTTTTTCAATAAA
>NZ_AOGX02000024.1 GCF_000332475.2 Leptospira yanagawae serovar Saopaulo str. Sao Paulo = ATCC 700523 | reverse complement strand
TTTCTATCTTTAGTTCATCTTTTTCTTAATTCTTATTTCTTAAAGTGAAAATTTTCATTAAAATTTTCTACTTTAACCAACGGAGCTGCGATAGAACGAATCGCATGAATGAAAATGCGTTAATTCAAAGATATTGGCGTAATTACTTACCAAGAGTATCTTAATCACTTTTTGGATATTGCGTATAACGAACTAGACTTACCGAAGTTCCCCGACCCTGAGTCCCGACGGGACGTTAGGGACTGGCATGTAGCTTGCGAAAGCAAGGCGAATGCCAGAAGGGGAATTTGCCGCAGGCCGAGCGAGGCCTTGTGCCGAAGCGAAGCGGTAAGTCGCTGTTATGCGCAGTAAATTATTTTAGAAATTAATTATAATAATTAATTTCATGTTAATTTCCGAAATCTGGATTTGCAAACATACAATTCATTAAAATTGATTTTTTGTCTTCAAAATTAATGATATTAATTTCTATTTGTTTACCTGATTCTAAAGAAATTTGAGCATTGCAGCACCCGTCGTATATATATGTAAAATTCTCTTTTTTAACTTTTTGATTTGAGAACTCAATATTTTTAAATGAGTTTTCGAGACTTACAGATAGATCATTTCTGAATTCAATAATTAAATTTGGATCATCCTGATAAAAGGACCATTTTCTAGTAATATCAAAAGGATCTTTATTATAATCTAAATCAAAGATTAAAGGAGAAGTATCTTTCTGATCGATAAACTTTAGAAACTGATAGGGAACAAATCCGATTAATCCTTTCAAGGTTTTAATTTTTACAAAATTACCTTTGTTTTCGTTGTAACTTAAATCAGTATCTACAATTGCTACTTTTTCACATTTTTTTATGTTACCAATGACTTTTGAGTTATTATTTGTAGATTCTCTGATATTTAAAATTTTTGAAGTAGTATAGTAAGAATATTTTGGTAAAGTTGAACTTTTGTTTAAATTGTCTGTTTCTAGTCTTTCAAGAGTTTCAGATTTATTACAAAAAGTTAAGGCCAGCATACTTAACAGTAAAAGAAAAAGAGGTTTCATATTAATATTTTTTAATTTATTGCGCATAACGAATAGACTTACCGAAGTTCCCCGACCCTGAGTCCCAACGGGACGTTAGGGACTGGCATGTAGCTTGCGAACGCAAGGCGAATGCCAGAAGGGGAATTTGGCGCAGCCCGAGCGAGGGCTTGTCCCGAAGCGTAGCGGTAAGTCGCTGTTATACGACGTTTTGTATGTTATAATTCGATTCCTAATTCAAGAATAATTGATTGCATATAGTCTGTATATGAATTTTCCTTTCGCAATCCATATTCAATATTCATTTGATTATCAAATCTTGAATCTCCTGAATATACTCTAAGATCGTCTGGCCTGATTCTTAATAGAGTAGATCTAAATCCGATTGTAAAGAAAAGGTTATTTGTAAAATAATATCCGAATTTTAGTAAAAACTCATTTCCTTGAACTCTCGTATAAGGTTCAATATTAACATCAATATATCCTTGATCAGTTCGAGCAGATACGAATGAATAATTATGTATAGATTTACCATAGAGTAGAAAAAGGCTTATTCTAGTAGCGATGAAGAAATTATCTAAAAATTTCGTTTTTGTTTGAATAGAAATTTCAGGACCAAGATACTTTTGTCCAAAATTAACATAAAATTGATTCAGAAATCCATCAGTAAGTTCGGAACGAAAGTATCGAGAACCAAACGAAATACTTACATTATTAAAAATAGAGTAAGAAAATCCTAATCTAATTTGTGATCTAAAATAATTTCCTATAGGAGTTGGCGTTTCTTTAATATTGCTTCTATTTTGAAAGTCTATATATTTTAAAGAATAATCTCGTTTAGTAAGTTCAAAGAAATCAAAGTAAAAAGCAAATTTTGAATCTTCAAATTTTTTCTGTGCGGCAAATTCATAACTATTAATATTTCGTCTTGGATCAGATTTATACGGTCCAAAAATATCGGTAAATTGTTCTTTTTCATATGGAACAATTGAAGAACCAATTTTTGAAAGAGAGAAAATCCATAGCTTTTGGCTATTAACTGGATCAACTTGAGCGTAAATTGGCGAGATGAATAAGAGTAAGAGAGTAATTTTTGTTTTCATATTTATTTTTACAAAATGTCGTATAACGAATGATTTATGCATGTTAGTTATTGTTGGCAATGCGGTGGTAAATTCTATTTTGTTTTATTGCTTTATTGTGGGATGTAAGCGCATTGTTTTTTTTGTAGTTAGAGCGTGTGTTAATTGATTGGTTTATTTGCCTTTATGTTGTATGATAATGGAGTTTTTTCTTTATGGGACATAATTCCTGATTCGGCATCCTTGTATTTTTGTGAATAGGGGTGTTGGGCATAGCTTCGCCCCCTCACTCCCATTGAATGAAAAGTGAATCTGATTCTTGATTTGAGGGTTGTTTCTTCAAATGTTTTTTTGTTTGGTGTTCTTTTTTCTCGTATAACAGGCATAGTATTTTAGTTTTTTTTTGATATTTTTTTAATGTTTATGCAATAAAAATAGAGTTGGCGGTATTGATGGTTTTGCAATAGTTTTGGTTTTTTTCTAGGGAGAAGGGTAAAAATGTATCTTCGCTTATTAGTATTTCAAAGTTTTTGAAACTGGAGATGCCGATCCAAATTTCTTTGAAAGATTTAAGCAAAAGGTTTCTATAATACCTGCGGTCGTATTTTGGTGTTTTGTGATCGGATTTTGGTGTTGTTCCGTTGTGATAAGGTCGGGAATGAGATATTTCATTCAGATTATAAGTTGTTGTTTTGAAAATTTCTTTGTCATTTCTCGTAATATTTTTGATCTCTTTTTGGGCATTTGGATAAGGGTCACTTGTATCTGATAATTTTTTGTTTATATTTTGATCAATTTGCATTATCTTTTTGTTTTTCTCGTTTGTATTTTTAAAATGGTTACCTTGGCCTCTACTTTCCCTATCACCTTTACTATTAAGGCTTTCGTTTGTGTTTTCTTTTTTTTCCATACGTTCGATGGTGAGGTACCGTTCCCCTTTTTTTTTCGATTTTTGGTTCAGAACTATATATTTAATTTTTTCACCAGCTTGGACACGCACTCCCATTTCCATTAAGTCTTTAACTGCGATTGTACTCGGTGCGTCAACGGTGTAGTCTTCTGGTTCTTTCGATGTTGACTTTTGTATGATAAGGTCTTTCCAATTTAGGTCACCAGTTACTAGTTTTTGATCATACGAATAAAATAAATCGATGATTTCGTTTTCTTTTGACTGCATTTCTTTTATGGTTTTGAATTGGCACATCCATTGTATCATATGGTTTTGTGCTTCACGGATAAGTTTTGGAAAATCTTTTCTTCTGGTGATAATGCCTCGACCTTTAAATTGGCCGTTTACAAAACAACCCATGTATCGGTTGGCAACAGGCAGTTTTTCATCTTGTGTTGAGGGTGGAAAACTTAACCACGAATATATCCCTTCAATTTCCATTTTGATTTTAGTGCGTTTCTCTATTTCTAGGCAAACCATCGTTAAGTCTTCTTTTGAAATTGGACTTTTGTCCTTTTTTTGGATGAATATACTGTCTGTAATTCCGTGTACAACATTATAATTGTATTCTTCTGATACTTCTTTTGCTATGATCAATTTTTCTCTTCCGAATGCAGTAACGGCTTCGTGGCTTTCGAGTTTTCCGAATTTTGCATTTCTGTAACCGAGATATCCAAATGAAGTTACTAACATCCATTTTAAACTTGATTGTTTAGATTGGATATTGATTGAGTTGGGGTGATTGTTTTTTTTTTGTTCTTTGTAATGGTTACGTCTTTGGACAATATGTGCCAATGCTTCTGAGACAATTCCTTTTCGTTTGGTACAAATTCTATAGCCCAGTGAAGGAACTTTTTCGATGTTTTCTTCACCTTCGCAACATAAACAGTTGATTGTTTCTGGAGAGATATTATGTGTCACCATAATACTTGGATACATTTGCGAAAAATCGAGTTGTGCTACATTTTCTAATACAAATCCATTTTGTATATCAGCTTGGAAAACAAGTCCACCTTTATCTGCATTTAATAATTGTAAGGCGGATTTTTCGGATTCTAATGCACTTTTTTGCCAAGGGACAAGGTAGTTCATTCGAAGGGCCACATCTACTTCGATGTAAGTGAGTGCTTTTCCTGTGGAAGCTCTTGCCATTTTTTGAATTGGTAATCTGGATATTCGAGAGAGTTCGATGATCCCTATGAGTTCTGCTTCTTTGTAGACAAAACTATTTCGGGAGTCAATATGCCATCTTCCAAAAAGAGGGTAAGAGGGGGCTCTATAAACAATGGTGCCATAGGTATTAAAACTTGTTCCTTGGGTTTGGATAGATCGCCTAATTAAACTTGTTTTGTCTCTATCAAATTCTGTTGTTAGGTGATTATCTTGTGCAGTTTTGAATAAATAAGGGAATATCACTTGGTCTCCAAAGGAGGACAATACAATATCAGGGTCGTGATTTTTGAAAATTTCATTTAGGTTTTGGATGAGAGTGATTCCATTTTTAGTTGGGATTTGGTATGTTTTTTGTGCAGTTTCTGCGATGAGAGTATTTTCTTGGAATGGGTGCCTGTGACTTTTTTCTAAATAAAGGGAAATCGCTTTTAATTCTGGAACTTCATAGTCCAACTCATTGATGTCAGTGAGTGCTTTGATGTTTTTTATATGATTGAGTTGATTTTTGGAAACTTCGTATTCGATTCTAAGGAAAGCAAGTGGATAGATGTTTTTTTCTACCATATATCCTGTGGTGATTTCGATATCGGAATGGTAGATATCATATTTTCCATATAAATTAAAAAGTTTGTTTGTGATTTTTGGCAAGAGTTGCGGTTTCGATATGACAAGTTTTAAAACAGGGATGCTTTTGTTTTGATAAAATAATCTTTTTTCTGTAAAAGTAGGAATTTCAGCCAATGCATCTAATTCATAAAATCGTTTTACTAATTTTTTAAGAATTGTTGGTGATGCGTTGGCGTAAATAATGGGAAAGTATTCATCAACAAAAAGTTTTAACTCACCTGAATCTGATTTGATCCAAAGATAAATTTTTTGTTCCGAGTGGTAGATATCAAAGAGATATCCTTTATAAATTTCCATATTTGATTGGGGTTTACATTGATTTGAAGTTTTTTTTCACTAACTATAGTTTTGAATCCTCTATTAGTTTTCTTTTGATTTCGGTTAATTCGTTTAGTTCTTTTTTTAATTGAATCATCATGGATAAAAGCATGGAATCAATCGGATAGGGAAGTGAAGCCATTACACCAGCTTGCACCTGTAACTTGGAAATTCGAATGAGATCATCGAAGATTTCTTGGTCGGCCTTTCGAAGGGCTCTTCGAAAATCAGATAAATTTTCTTCGATTTGCAACATTTGGCGAGAATAAGGGGAAATGGTTCTGCCCATTTTATGCTCCTGTAAGGGATGTTTTTCGTGTCCGGATCCTAGAGAGTCCTTTTTCTGTTTTGAGTTCCCATAGGGTTTGGGAAACACGTAAGAGTTTTGGGAAAAAAAGTTTGAAGTTTTGGTGTGAGTAGGTCCACGACTCAATGATGAGTAGTGGTATGTTTTCTGTGGGAAATTTTTCTATAAAGTTTAACATCAAATGTAATAGATAGATTCCTTCGTCATCTTTCACATCTCCATCTAAGAATTGTTTGCAGGGAGCTAACATAAAGTAGATGGTATTTTCTCTTTTTTCTTTTAATATATTTTGTAAGGCATCTAAGATTTGGTACGGCGTGAAGGCTCTTTGGATTTGAATTTGCTCTAAAAAAGGTTCTGGTGCAAGATTTTGTTTCCTGGTTTCTTCCGTGATGGTAAAGGGGTTAAACCGGATGGCGCAGTCCAAATTGAATACCTGAAACCCTGAACAGACAAGTGCATATTGCCAATAGTGGGCGAGTTTGTACATCCCCCTTTCACCCGTGAGAAGTCCCAAGTCCTTTTGGTTCCAGTTTTGTATGGGTTCGTAGATATTGGAGGAAGAATGACTTTGTTCTGCGAGTTCCATAGGATAACTATATATATGTTTAGTAAAAATATGTAAAGTGAAATTTACTTGTACTTACTTTTTTCACTTCCTGTAAAAAGAGGGAAGCGAAGAACTTATGTGACATAATTCTTGATTTTTTCCCACATTCCGATGGAAATGAATCAAATGGTTTGGAATTTGTAGGAAGTGCATCAAAATGAAGTTACTGTTAGTTTCCCTAATGATTATGATCTCAGTGTTAAACCCCAATGCCTATGCAGCGAACAGACAGCTTGATTGTACTCGGGTCAAAAAAGGGATGTTCTATTATGAAGCATCTCCAGATTTATTCATCATCATTGAAAGGAATGAAAACTTCCAACGCCAACATCGATTGTACGAAACATTTTATAAGGTAGAAAACATAACTTGGATGGATCCGTGTTCTTACATTCTAAAAACAACAGAACTAAATGATCCTTTCCTTGGAAATGAAATTGGTTCAGAATCCGAAATCAGAATTGTATCAGTAACTGAAACATATTATGAATATATCACAAAAGAGAATGGAAAAGGAAAGATAAACAGAAAATTTATTTTCTGAAAGATTTAGCAAAGATCATTGAAAAACAAAAGAAATACAATGTATCTGATTGAATTCCCAATAAAAAGTAAGGAAAAACGACCAACCAAATCTTAAGAAAGTTAGGTGGCCGTTTCGGTGTCAAGAGGACTATAGAGGAGGGACTTCCCCTACGGTTTTTACACCTGTGATGAAATAACGAGTTTCGGCAAAACAACTAAAGGGAACACCAATGTGTTCTTCATACTCTAAAACTACACGTTTGCCAATTGATGCATTGAGTTCATTGGCAATCGATTCATCTCGGATACTGAAGTAAAACTTTTCTGTCATGGTTCCAGGCATGGTGACAAGTGCCATTTCCCCTTCCCAAGTTTTACAAACCCAACCCTTTTTGGAAAGTTTTTGGATGTAACCCGCACGGTCACCTTCCGAATAACTCCAAGTGAGAGTGAGCCAAGTATAACCCGCAAGGAGTACTGCGAGAAGGATGAGGAACAAACTGAAACGTAAGATGAATTTACTCATATCGTAATCATGAAGTTTGCTTAAGGATCGGAAACTTTCAAGACAATAATTTCTGAATTGGAACAGAATGGATTTGAGATTTCATAACAAAACGAGTCCCTGCGCCAGGGATACGTAGGGCTTGGTCGGAGGAGGTTCATCCTCCGAGGACGGGAGCGAACGCGCACCCCGGAGAAGCCCGTCCCCGACTAGAGGTGAGTCAAATCTTCGGAAAAATTGGGAGCGCCCAAGTGGAGACGAGCAGGGAAAGAACGGAAATGTGAACTTTTGGAAAGAAAAAATTGGGGGTTGCAGGAGAAAGATTGCCAAAAAAAAGACTCCATGGTAGAGGAGAGTCATTGGGTGGCGGGTCCAGTTCCCCTCCCAAATCGGGTGGGGAGTACACTATCTTCTTGCCAAACCCCAATCCAAAACCAAATTACTCCCATGCAAAAGAAAATACTCCTTTTATTTTTTATGTACCAAATGGTCGCATGTTCTAGTGCCACAAGTTACCAAAAAATAGAAAATGTTAAACCAACCAAACAATGGGGGGTGATTGAAGCCAAAGAAACGGCAAAAAGTATGAGCCATTCTTTATCAGTATATTATAAAACAGAATTAAAGAATGGGTTTTTGGAATGGAAGGCCATACAAAATAGCACCTCGGAACATATAGATACAAAACTCATCAGCAATGAAATTTTAAACCAACTAACAAAAGATAAGGTACCATTTGTGGATACTTCGATACGAGAAGATGCGACAAAAGAAATGGCTTTTGGGAAAACAGGAATGGTATCGTCAGATTCTCGTTTATCTGTAGGAAAGTTTAAGTCCCCGTCTCACCAAATTAAAGGTGAAATCAATGAAGTTGTAAATTATGAATCTGGAAATAAAATCCAATATATCACTGTTACTTTGTTTTTGGTAAGTTTGGAAACCAACCAAATTGTTTGGTCGGAACAAAGTAATTTTCTCAAAAAAAGTAAGGTGGAAGGTTATGGTTTTTGAAGGTCTGGCACAAATCCAAATCGAACTTTGACCTTTCCAATAGCAGGAGTTAAGTGGTAGGTAACTGGCCCATGTTGGGAGGAAAGTTTTGGATTGTTAAGTTTTGACTTTGATTTTCCAATCCAAACATATTCTGGGAAAAAACGTACATACCGGTATTCTGTAGAAATATCCAAATCTTCTTTGATATTGGTTTTGGCATCTTCAATCGATTGGTCTACCCATTCACTTCCTAGTTTGAAACCAGAGATCATGATTGTAATTCCAGCAGCTGCTAATTCTTCGGAACTTGCTTCCGCTCCCAAATAAACAATCCCTGCTCCTAGAGCGACAATGGTTGCACCAACTAACACGGAACCAGTGATTTTTAAGGTTCCTTTGGTTCCTTCTTTGAGTGCAGTGGCCGAAACCAATTGGAAGTATTTGGAATCTTGGATCAGTTCTGAGATTTCATTGTCACGGATGAGATGGCGTTCATACCAACCAAGGGTCCCTTTTTCCAAACTAAGAGACAATGTTTTGTTATTGTCGAGTAAGAGAAGGGTGCTTTGTTTTCCTGAAGTTTGAAATTTGAGATTCCTAAGCCCTCGGATAAAGTTGAGATTGACAGAAGGGTCCATTGATGGTTCAGCACCTGGACCACCAAAGATAAAAATAAACTCTCCATCTGCCGGAAAGGTCTCCGATGTTAGGGAACGTATGGAATGGGATTGGGGTTTTAACTGCGTTGCCTTACGAAAATCCACCATCGCTTCTTCTTTAGATCCTGTAGAAAGCCAAAGAGAGGCAAGTAATAAACGTAAGGTGGGATCATCAAACTGGCCTTCGGCGCTCCATTCTCCACTGAGTAAATTGCCAGCATACCTTGCTTGGATTTTCGCTTTGTCATACTCTTCAACACGTGAATAATAAAGTCCAAGTAAAATGTGTAAGTAGATGATTTCGGCTTCGGAGGCATAATACCCATCTTCTGATTCCAAATAAAAAAAGGATTTTAAGGAACGAGTTGCACTAAAACGCAAACGTTCTTTACTTTCTTCCGCGAGGGATTCGAGGTCTTTGTAATTGCTTCCTCCATTTAAAAAACTGAGATGGGCTTTTTCTAAAACAGAGATAAATCCTTTATTTTCTTTTGAAGGCAAAAGGGAGATGGTTTTGGATAGGTCCCCTGATTCATACGCGCGGAGGGAAGCCTCATAGTCTTGTCGTTTGGCAAGACTAGAACATTGGATGGCAAAACTAACTGTGATTGCAACAAGGGCAAGGATACGCATCAAACACACCCTTTCCTTGTTTTCAAAGTTGTCTATTCGAAATAGGATTTGAGACCTGATTCAAATTCGACTGCAAGTGATTTTGTTGTCCATTCCCAATGGAACCCATCTCCTTTTACAGAAAGGGAAGACTTGGTACTAGAAGTCCCTATCGGAAAAAAAGACAAACCTTTTGCTGTGAAGGCTTCACTTACCTTGGATCCATCACTTGGCAAAAAACTCACGATAAAACTAGCACCAGTTTCACCAAAACACAAGGCATCAAGCCTTTCCTGTTTGGTTTGTAAGGCACTGAGATTGACTTCGATTCCTTTATTTCCCGAAATCACAATTTTTGCCAATGCGACAAGTAGTCCACCGAGTGACAGATCTTTTGCGGAAGAGAGAAGGCCTTTTTTACGGCATTCGATGAGACTGTCTATGGTTTGTTTTTCTTTTTCTAAGGAAACCTTTGGAATCACACCAGTATCTAGGCCTTGTGACCTATACAAATATTCAGACGCAGAGATCGTTGGTTGGAAATCACCAACGAGTGCGTACTGAACCACTTCATTTGTTTTGGGATAAGTGCGTAGTCCCTTTGCCACATCATCAATCACACCTACCATACCAATCGTAGGTGTGGGAAACACAGGACCTTCTGGGGATTCATTATAAAAGGAAACGTTTCCTCCCGTGACAGGAAGGCCAAGGTAACGGCAAGCATCTCCCAGACCCCTCACACATTCGCTGAATACATAATAATTTTCCGGAATGTATGGGTTACCGAAGTTGAGATTATTTGTCACACCATATGGTTCGGCACCTGTTGCTGCAACGTTTCTTGCTGATTCACAAACAGCAATTTGTGCCCCTTCATAAGGATTTAGATACGTATAACGGGAGTTACAATCTGTTGCGACCGCAATTCCTTTTTTGGTTCCTGGAATTCGTACAAGGCCACCATCTTCACCAGGTTCCACTACTTTCACAAGACCCACTTCTGTGTCATATTGTTCATAAAGAGGCCTTCTCGAACTGATATTGAGAGAGGAAAGTAGGCTTGTGAGTGTTTGCGGGACAGTGTCAGGTTTTAAATCTGGAATTGAGTTTACATCAAATTTCGCCACCTCATCCAGGTAAGATGGTCTTTTTTCTTCTCTTACATACCGAGGGGCACCACCACCAAGGACAAGGGATTCGGCAGGGATTTCCGCTTTGAGGGATCCATTTTTACGAATGCGTAAAATGCCGTCAGCTGTGACGGTTCCGATCTCGACAGCATTTAACCCCCATTTGTGGAAGATGGATACCAGTTCTTCTTCTTTGCCCACTTCTGGAATGACTAACATTCGTTCTTGGGATTCGGATAACATAATTTCATAAGCGTTCATGTCAGCTTCACGAAGTGGAACCTTATCAAGGTCCACATCCATTCCCGTTTTCCCTTTGGCACTCATCTCGGAAGTAGCACAAGAAATTCCGGCTGCTCCCATATCTTGGATGCCCACAAGTAAATTCTTTTGGATGGCTTCTAGGGATGCCTCCATCAGGAGTTTTTCCATAAAAGGATCTCCCACTTGCACTGCAGAACGTTTTTCTTCGGATTCTTTTGTGAGATCTTTAGAAGCGAAACTTGCTCCATGGATTCCATCACGGCCAGTGGTGGCACCAACGATGTACACTTTGTTCCCAACTTTTCCTTTCGTAGAGGCAGAAGCCATTTCGTTGTGTTTGGCGATTCCCACGGTCATCGCATTCACAAGTGGGTTTTTTGTGAAGGTTGGGTGGATGAAAAGTTCGCCACCACCAACAGCAATGCCAAGTGAGTTCCCATAATCACCGATCCCTTTTACGGCACGAGTGAGAAGGTATTTGTTTCGAGGTTCTTTGGGGTCACCAAACCGAAGTGAGTTGAGGGATGTGATGGGACGAGCACCCATCGTAAAGATATCACGCATGATCCCACCCACACCAGTAGCAGCACCTTGGTAAGGTTCAACGGCAGTTGGGTGGTTGTGGCTTTCAATTTTGAATACTACGGCAAGGCCATCACCAATGTCCATGGCCCCTGCATTTTCTTCTCCAGCCTGTGCGAGTAGTTTGTCAGATTTGGTAGGAAGTGTTTTTAACTTTAAAATGGAATTTTTATAAGAGCAGTGTTCCGACCACATGGCAGAAAAAATTCCCAGTTCGGTTGAGTTTGGAATCCTTCCTAAGATTTTTTGAATTTCAACAAATTCAGTTTCGGTAAGTCCGTGTTCTTTTGCCTCTTCCAGACTAACTTTCTCTTTTTCCATGTGTGTTTCCTTAAACGAGTTCCCTATAATTGCGATTGAAATAGAGAAGGGGAGATCCCTCTTTTGTGGCCACAGCTTCGACAAGTCCAATGAAGATCCAATGGTCGCCAGCATCAATGATCTGGTGAACAAGGCAGTCCAATGAAGCCAAAGATCCCTGTAAAATGGGGGCTCCGGTGGAAAGTTTCCCTGGGTTTAGGCCTTCCAAAACAACCGCTTTGTCCAGGGAACCAGAAGCAAAATCAGCGGAAATTTGTTTTTGTTCGGAAGAAAGAATATTCACAGCAAACTTCCCTGCCGATTCGATGGCAGTTTTTGCTTTGGAATGTTTTGCCAAACAGAATAAAACTAACGGCGGTTCGAGGGAAACAGAAGAAAAACTGGAAACGGTCACTCCGCCTTTTTGTTCCAAGGATTCGTAGGTGATGACGGAAACTCCCGATGCCCAAAGGGAAAGAGAGGTTTTGAACTGATCGATTGCAACTGGCATAATGGCTCCGTATTGACAAATATCAATTTCTGGAAGGATTCTAAAATCGAAATTCCATTTGACCCTTTGATAATTTTACGAGTCTCATAGAGGAAAGGGCACACCTATGAAAGCATTGACGAAACACAGAGAATTGATTTTACAAGACTTACGAGATAGACATGACCATCCAACTGCAAAAATGGTATTTGAGTCTGTTCGGGACAAAGCAGACAAAATCAGTTTCGCTACCGTATACAACTCATTGGAATACTTGGTAGTGCACAAAATGGTGAACAAACTCAATATTGAATCGGAATCGGTTCGGTATGATGCCTTTTTGGATGACCATTCCCATTTAATCTGCCAATCATGTGGGACCATTTTAGATGTTCCTGCCCTCAAACTCTCCGAAACCACCGATTGGAAAGCGATGGGATTTGTAGCAGACCACATTGACATTGTGGTGGGTGGCACTTGTTCCTCTTGTATATCCCACTAAATTGTAATGGATAGGGAGGTTTCCCCTCCCAAGCTTGCCCTATATGGGCATCATCCATTCCCTCTCTCCCGACCTCATCAACCAAATCGCTGCGGGAGAAGTCATTGAATCCACTCACTCCATCCTAAAAGAACTCATCGAAAATTCCATCGATGCTGGTGCTAAAAAAATTGAAATCGCGACAGAAAGTGCAGGTCTAAGCCGCATCCTTGTTTCGGATGATGGGCATGGGATCGAGAAAGACGATTTACCCCTTGCGATCAAACGCTATGCAACCAGTAAAATCCAAAACTTTTTTGATTTAGAACACCTCTTTACCTTTGGGTTCCGAGGGGAGGCCCTTGCTTCCATTGCGTCTGTGTCAAGGCTTGTGATTGAGTCGGGGACGGAATGAAACCGGATGGCAAACCGTGTGGTTGTGGAAGAAGGAAAGATTGTATCCGAAGAAGAGATTCCATTTTTCCAGGGAACAAAAATTGAAATTAAGGATTTGTTTTACAATACGCCTGTTAGGCGAAAATTTCTAAAAACAGAATCGGGGGAAGAGAAAAAAAATAGATCCCGTTTACAAACCATGGCTCTTGGCGAACCTTCCGTTGGGTTCCGGTATGTTCAAAATGGAAAAGAAGTGTTCCATGTCCAAGCGGAAGAACCTTTAGAGCGAGTCCTTTCGATTTATGGCGAAAACCTGAGAGACCATTTGCTTCCAGTCCACTCCAGTCGAAATGGAATGACCTTACGTGGGTTTATCTCCCATCCTGATTTTTATAAATCCTCAAGGACTGGGCAGTTTTTTTTCGTGAACAACCGTTCGGTGGAACTGAAATTTTCTGCACAAATTTTAAAACGATGTTACGGGGAATTATTGCCAAGTGGTGCCTTTCCGTATGCATTTTTATTTTTTGACTTGCCACGCGAGTTTGTGGATGTGAATGTCCACCCACAAAAAAAAGAAGTTCGGTTTTTATCGGAAGAAACCATCACAGGGATGTTATACCAGGGCATTACGGATGTTTTACGGACCTCCACTCCCGTTGAATTTTTGGAGATGCGCCGAAGGCTTTCCATGCCCATTCCTTATGACAATACAGGCGACAAATCGCAGTTTGGTGGTGGTGGTTTTGGTTTTGGCAACGGGAATTTTGAAGAAGGGGGAAACAGGCAAGTCGAAGGAAGTCCACTTCTCGGACCCAGTTCCATCGAAGGACGAGCCGGTTTTTCTTTGGAAGGGATTGGGGCAGGAACAAACTTACATTTATTAGGTGATCATCCAACCAAACACAATTTGTTTGTCCCGAAAAAACACTATGGTGTGATCTTTGAAACCTTTATTTTAGCGGAAGCAGAAGATGGACTCTACATCATCGACCAACATACGGCCCACGAACGGATCCGTTACGAAGAAGTATTACGGGACCTCAAATCCAAAGCCTACAAATCCCAAAGTTTACTCACACCCATCCGTTTGGAACTGACCAAAGAAGAAGCGGAAGAGATGGTTCTTTTGAAAGATCGGTTTTCGGAACTTGGGATCACACTGGAACCCTTTTCAGGTGGGACGATCCTTATCCGTGAAGTTCCTTCTTACATTGATCCAGGGAAAGAAACAGAAACCATCCTCGATCTTTGGGAACGTTTCAAATCCAAAGATCCGGAAGAAAAAGAATTGTATGATGAGATGGCAAAATGTGTGGCCTGTCGGTCAGCCATCAAAAAAGGAGACCAGGTTTCTGACCCCATCATCGGGGAACTTTTGCAAAGGCTTTCCTATTGTGAAAACCCATCTCTTTGCCCCCATGGTCGGCCCACTCTCATCAAACTCACACGAAAAGACCTAGAGACCATGTTCCACAGAATCTAAACTGCCAAAACAGTCCGAAAAACATTGATAGATTTATCGGTTTCGAAATTCTAGGTTCTGATGCCAAGACCCCTAGAAGGCAAAAATATGACCCTGCGGGAGAAGGAAAAAATCCTACTCCAAAAAATCAAAGCAGGGGATCCGACTGCCTACATGACCCTTGTCTCTCCATTTCGCGAGAGGCTTTTCCGAAAGGCCGTTTCCATGGTCAAAGACGGCGATGATGCAGAAGACATTGTCCAAGATGCTCTCATTTCCGGTTACAAATCCATCCAAAACTTCCGTGCCGAAGCAGGTGTGTATACCTGGCTTTACCGCATTGTGGTGAATAAGTCCAAGGACTTACTTGCCAAAAAGAAACGTGGCCGTGAAAATCCCATGGATGACTCAGGGGATAACCAATTTGTGGATTCTCGTGTCGGATATGAAAAAAAATTGGAACTTTCTGAGGAATCCAGTTATCTAATGAGTAAGATTGCTCTGTTAGAAGATTCCTACAAACAGGTGCTCGAACTTCGTTATTTTGAAAACCTTTCGTATAACGAAATTGCAGAGATCATGGAATGTAATGTAGGGACTGTGAAGAGTCGTCTCTTTAAGGCGAAGGAGTTTTTGAAGCACCTCATCCAGAAAGACGAAAAGGGAGAAGGTTTCTTTGAAAAATAGGTTTATGAATTTAAAAGATTGGTTTCGTGCGCAATACCCAGGTCTCTTCCCAGAAGACACTGATTCTGTGGTTTTAGAGAATAAAATTTGTTCTCTTTTCCAACACATGAGAGAAAAGGAAGATACCATCCTCCCTCGAATGTCCAAAGACTTTGATGTCCGGTTACTGAATCTTTTAGAATCCGTTTCGATTGACAGGCCTACAGAAAAAAACTCCTTCTTTTCTCTGCGGGATCTGATTGAAAACCGAACGGTTCAGTATTCCTTTTCTGCTGTGATGGCAGTGAGTTTGGTTTTTGTTTTGATGAACCGTAGCCAATCCGAAACCAGTTTCACAAAAAATGATTCGGCTGGTGTTGTGATTGAACAAAACAACTACCAATACGAACCAACCAGCATAGACCTGAGTGAATCCTACCAAAAACGAGTGTTACTCGACCACCTACGTTCAGCACCTGGTTCTGTTTATGGGCTTCGTGAACTGGAACTCTATTATGAAAAAACAGGAAGGGATGCTGCTGCAGAAGAGCTCCACCTTCTCATTGAAACTGTAGAACGATAATCCCTTACACTAAATTTTTGGCAAAGAGTACGGCATCCCGTGAACGGATGTCGTCTGCCGAACCCAGAATCGCAAGGGCAAATTGTTCGATCCTTGCTTCCAATCGGAAATTCCCACCACTCCTTTCTTTACTATCCGTCAGACGTTTTAACTCGGCATACCAAATTTGGATGGTGGCTTCGTCTTTTTTCGTATAGGGGGTAAAAAGTCCCGATTTCCATGCAAACACTGGAACCAGTTCTTTCATCTCTTCTTCTTTTTCACTTAACTCGGTTGCCTTCTGGATGAGCCCTACCATGGGAGGCCAACGAACTAGGGTATGGGGGAAAAGTTGGGGGTCATTGAGGAATGCGGTGCGGTAGTTTTCAATCCCTTCTTTTTCATTCCCAATCATTACCTGGGATTCTGCCAAATAATACAAAAGGGCGGGGGATTGTTTGTTCCCTCCATACAATAACACTTCTAGTGCCATGGGATAATCTTGGATTTTAATGAGGCTGCGAGCAAGGTCACCTAATAGTTCTTTGTCGAGAGCATTTGATCCTTCCCATTGGTAAGCGAGTTTTAAGTGGTCTCTTGCTTCTTTTAGAATACAATCTTGAGTGACAAAAAAACTTTCTGTGTTTTGGAACCCACGTTTGCGAACTTCTGATTCAAAGTCTGAAAAGAGTTGCAGTAATAATTTCCCTCGTTCTTTTCCTTCTCTGGTTTTTAAAATGAGATCAAGTCTATGATCCCAAAAACTTGCGATATAAAAACCGCTGATGGTAGCAATGTCCTCTGGATCTCGATCCAGAAGTACAGAATAGATAGACTTTGCAGTTTCAAACTCACCGTTTCCTAGATAGGTGAGTGCTTCTTCCGACTTCTGGATCATAAGAGATTAGTGTTGGCTTTTTTTGTCGTGGTGTTTACTTGTTTGGGAAATGATTTTGTCTTCTAAACCATCGATACAAACATAAATATCTTTGTCTTGGTTGTGTGCATTGAAGTTGTTTCCATCGGCGTGTAACTTCATGTTAGCGTGGATTTCACCGTGGATGGCTTCGAAGGAAACATCGCAGGATACAATTTTTTGAACGAATTTTGTCACTCGTTCCAATTTTTCATCTGCGTATTTCTCAGCTGCTTCTGACCTGTCTAAATGTTTCCAAGTATAATTGATTTTCATAATTTGTCCCAGTTTGGTATGGAATGATTGTATTTTAGAAAAAAAGCTAACGTCAAATAAAAAAGAATTGAAGGTGGATGTTTCGAGGCATACTCCTTGTAAGCATGGCACCGGGACCAAAAAAAACAAAAGCTGCAAAAAAACAAGCGGCCAAAAAAAAATCAGTCCTATCCTTGCAAAAACAATCAAAACAGGAACCAAACATTCCTCCTTCTGCATCCAAACAGGAAATCCCGAAGGAAACAAAAACTTTGGCTTCCAAACCACTTCCAAAAATTTACAATGATTCCAAATTCACGAAACACCCGACTTATCCCACAAATGATTTGGTCAAAGTACTTGTACGTTCCCCAAAAGAAGCCTTTGTCTTTTGGAAATTTTCCCCAACCACTTTAGAGAAGATCACCAATGATTTGGATGTTCCGAGTACGAATCGTCTCAAGTTTCGATTGAAAGTAGAATACCAAAATGTATTTGGAAGTGACCGTGTGGAATGGTATGACCTTCCTCCTTTTACCGAATCGTATTATTTAAAGTTTATGTTTCCTGTGCGAAATGTGCAATGTAAGCTTTATGTTTCGAATGGAACGAAAGAAATCCCATCCTTACATGCGACAGGAAAGGATCTTCCCCAAGGGACTGAGTCTTTCCGTTTAGACAAAGAATGGATCCACCCTAAATGGGTAGAGGATGGACTGGTTGTAGAAAGTCCTGGTGGTAAGTTTTACTTTCGGGATGAAAATGCAAATGCCTATTACGTAAATCCAAGAAACCAAAATGGAAACAGAGACCAAGTTTTAAACCCAAAACCGAATGAGAATTTTCCATTCGCCAATGGATCAGGATCCGGAAAAGGAATCCTTTGATGGAAAAAATTGTCAAAGGGCATTTGGTTTTTGTCCTCCATGCCCACCTGCCTTTTGTTAGGCACCCTGGTTACGATACTCCCTTTATTGAAGAAAACTGGTTGCATGAAGCCATTCTCGAAACGTATATCCCTCTCATTCGAGTCTTCAGAAATTTAAAAAAAGAGTCGGTTCCATTTCGGATTACGATGTCCTTCACACCAACACTGTCTCTAATGTTGACAGATGAGTATTTACAAAATCAGTTTCGTAAGTACATAAAAAATTTAATTTCTCTTGCCAAACACGAAACGAAACGAACCAAAAACGAGCCTCACTTACAGTATTTGGCATCACGTTACCTCGAACATTTTTTGGATACCGAATCCATCTTTGAAGAAACAACCGGAGATTTGACGAAGTTATTTTTACCGTTTATCGAATCAGGGGAATTGGAAGCGTTGACTTGCCCTGCCACACATGCCTTTCTTCCCTTTTACGATTCAGAAAAGTCAGTCTTTCGGTCCCAATTGAAAAATGGCCGGCGAACCTTTAGACGCATTTGGGGAAGGGACCCAAAAGGCATTTGGCTTTCGGAATGTGGGTATACGGAATCCATTGAAGAGGAACTCGATCGGGAAGGTTTTCGGTATTTTTTTGTGGACACACATGGAATCACACACGCAAGTCCTAGGCCAAAATTTGGAGTGTATGCTCCCGTGGAAGTGGGGAGTGGAGTGTTTGCCTTCGGGAGAGATCCTGAGAGTAGCAAACAGGTTTGGAGTTCGATCGACGGGTATCCTGGGGACTTTCGTTACAGAGAGTACTACCGTGACATTGGGCATGACCTTCCTTGGGATGAGATAGCACCTTACCTCCATTCCAATGGGATCCGCATCAATACGAGTATCAAGTACTACCGCATCACAGGGAAAACATCGGACAAAGATTACTACCACCCTGATTGGGCGATGGAAGCCGCGGGAAACCACGCAGAAGATTTTTTACGAAACCGAATCAGACAAGCGGAACACCTGTATGCGACAAACAAACAACCATCAGTTGTTGTATCCCCGTATGATGCTGAGTTATACGGTCATTGGTGGTATGAAGGCCCACAGTTTATCGAATTTTTATTCAAAAAAATCCACTTCGACCAAAATACCATCAAACTCTCTCACCCACTCGAAGCGGCAAGGGCACTGCCTCGCATCCAATCTGTCGAAATGAAGATGTCGAGTTGGGGAGAAAATGGGTATGGGGAAGTGTGGCTCGGTACAAGCAATGATTGGATTTACCCTTTGGTCCATGACCTAAGCATTCGGATGCAAAAACGTGTACATGAATTTGCCAATGGCACGGAAGGACAAATCCGTATCTTAAAACAAATGGGAAGGGAACTCTTACTCTTACAAAGTAGTGACTGGGCCTTTATCATGAAAACAGGTACTATGGTGGACTATGCCATCCGGCGTACCAATGTGCACACCAATTTGTTTTTGGCGCTGGAAGCGATGCTCACAGGGCCTGTGGACTTAGCCGTTCTCGAAGCGGCAGAGGCGGAAAATAACGTTTTTCCCGACATCCGGCCTGAAGATTTTCGTTAGAATCATTCTAAAAGAATTTGCCATGAATCAGAGGGTTTTGGAAACTGGAGGAGATCGGAGGGTGTTTATGACGAAATTTTACCGTTTTCCCTTAGTTCTATCCGCGCTTTTTATCGTGGGCAACATTGTTTTCTGCCAGTGGAACCACCGCGAAACCCAAGAAGGGGTATTCCGCATGAATGATTCTGTCATTCGTTATGTGGAAACTCTGGAAGAAGCAGAAAAAGGTGAGATAACCCGAAAACCATCCGGATTTGGTCAGGGCATTTTATAAAGAGCAAACCGAATGCAGTTTTTGCCCGCAAAATCGAATGGATCCCTTGCGGGTATTGTTACTCGTCCAAGTATCGAAAACCGAATCACTTCGGTTTGAAATCAACGTTATCCCAATAGTCCTTTCCATAATCAAAAAAGATCTCTTCCCCTTCCTTAATTGTTTTTAGGACCTTAAAACGAGCTGTTTTCCATCTGACAGAAGTGATGAGTTCTGCATTGGGTTTGGAAGAATGATTGATATAACGGGTGTAATTTGATTCTTTTCCTTCCCCATAAATCCACCAATCTTTACAGATCCAAAGAAGGTATTTTGAATCCACATATTTGTTTGATTCTGCTTGTTCATCGGTAATGATTTTACCCATGTAATAACCAACAGTATCACCTTTGTATAATGTTTGTTTGGTGAAAAGTCCCATACCAATATTAGGAACAGAAGATGGTTTAACGATAAAATCCTTCTCGGTATACACTACCGGTTTTCTTTTTTTGGCCTTCTTTACAGATTTCTTTTTCTTCATTTTCTACCTATATGACATAAGAGGAAAACAATTCTCCCTTGTAAAGCCATTGGCATTTAAGATTCACCATGTCCCACTCCGAACTTTAAAGGGATAGGGGGGCCTATGATACGGGAACCACAAAAACAAACGGAAGAAAAAACCAATGTTGTGAATTTGGCCATTTACCGAGCCAAAAAGGCACTGGAACGTGATGGTTTTGAAGTGGTGGAAAACCCAGACGGGAAAATTACCCTTGTCATTCGTCTTGCGAAATAAGCCCTCTTTAGGAACTTGGATACATGACAGCACAATTGGAAGGAACACGAATCGGAAACGGACAAAAACATTGTGTCATCGTTTCCAAGTTCAATGAATTCATCACAGAGTCTCTTTTAAAAGGGGCCAAAGACGCATACAGACAACATGGAGTCCAGGACTCTGATGTCACTGTCATCTATGTGCCGGGAGCGTTTGAACTCCCCCAAACCGTGAAACGTGTTTTACAATCGAAAAAATTCCAATTCTCTGCCATCGTTTGCTTAGGGGCAGTGATCCGCGGAGCCACTTCCCATTATGATTTGGTTTCTGGTGAAGCGGCAAAAGTAGGATCGGTTGCCGACGGATCGGTTCCTGTGATTTTCGGTGTGATCACCACAGAATCCATCGAACAAGCGATTGAAAGGGCAGGAACGAAAGCTGGAAACAAAGGGTACGAAGCAGCGACCACAGCCATTGAAATGGCAAATCTTTTCAAAGAGATCGGATGAGTTCCAGACACCGTGGGCGTAGCCTTGCGCTGATGTGCCTCTACCAAATTGATTTGGTGGGGACAGACCCAGACCGAGCGATGAAATTTGATTGGTACGACAAAAAAATCACCCGAGAAGAAAAGGAATATGCTGTCTTTCTTGTGAAAGGAGTGGTTGAAAATCGAAAAGCGATCGATACTCTAATCAAGAAGTATTCGGAGAACTGGGAACTTTCGCGTATTTCCGTGGTCAATCGTTGTATCTTACGTTTGTCGATCCTAAGTTTGCAAAAGGAACCTTTCCTTGCCGCACCCGTTGTCATCAATGAAGCGGTAGAGCTTACGAAGGAATTTGAAACGGACGAATCAGCGCAATTCATCAACGGACTGCTCGATGCCTTCTATAAGAAGGAGATCTTACCTAAAGATTCCCACTAAATAAAGAAATGGATCCCATCCAAAAAAACCGCTTTCGCATTGAGGAACAAACCTCCAAGCCAAGTTATTACCAGGAAGATCCATACTTAAGGAACCTGGGCAAAGAGAAAGAAAAAGAAACAACTTATGAATCAGAAACAACGGTAAGGCGGCCCGTATTATCGTTTTTGTTTTGGTCGTTTCTTGTCCTTCTCGTTCTTGGATTTTTAACCGCCGCTTACTGGTGGTATCTACAAAAAAAACAAAATCCGGAAGAGATTGCCAAGGTCCTAAAAGACTTACCCACAGATAAAAAAGCACTGAACCTCCTTGTTGATAAACCCTATCTTCCAGATGATTCGGTGAACCCAAAACTTGCGGCATGCCTCAATGCCTATCACAACCGTTATGTGAACCGTGTAGGGACTGTTTGTGAAGAATTTTTAAATTCCCCTGGAAGTGATGAAGACAAATCCATTGCCCTAACGGTGCTCGGGGTGATGTATGATGAAGCAGGGCGTTACATCAATGCCATCGAACGATTGGAAAAAGCCATCCAATACGATTCCAAAAACTATTTTGCGTTTTATAATTTGTCTCTTGCTTTCAAACATGCAGGGAAATTTGAAGAAGCAAGGCGTGCCGCACAGCGCGCGAAAGAAATTGCACCGAATGATTACCGTGTTGCCCTCTTACAAGGGAATTTATTCCAGGAAATTGGAGACCCACAAAGTGCCATTGAAGCATACAAGGAAGGACAATCCCTTGCACCAACTGATGTCACACTCACGTATAACCTTGCCATCAGTTACTTAAAACAAGGGAATATCGCTGAAGCCATCGCTGAATTCCAAAAAGTAGTACAAACTGCACCGAATTCCCAAACAGCTGTGTTATCCTACGGACATTTAGGAACAATCTTCTACCAAAGGGAAGATTATGACAGGGCTGAGTATTATTTCCGTGAAGTGATCCGTTTGAAAACAGGGGATGCCAAAGCTTACTATAACTTAGGTTTGGTGTATTTGAAAAAAAAAGTGCCTGAAGAGGCTGCCAAATACTTTCAAAAAGCTCTCGATTCCAATGCCAATGAACCAGAAGTCTACCGTTACATTGCCGATGCGTTTTTGTCCATGGGACAAACCAATATGGCAATCACAGCTTTAAAAAAAGCACTCCTCTTAAAACCGTCAGATGTGGATTCTCTTTTTGCATTAGCCGAGCTCTATTACAAAAAAGGGGAACTTGTGGAAGCAGAAAGCCTATTCCGTCGGATCATCCGCCTAACACCAGGGGATACCTATTCGGAAACTGCTTACGTAAACCTTGGGATCATCTTAGATGAAATGGAACGGTATTCGGAAAGCATCGCTGCCTTTGAAGGGGCCCTTTCCTTAAATCCCAAAAACCAATCGGCGTATTATAATTTGGGCCTTTCCTATTTACATGCAGGGAAACCTACCA
Organism: Leptospira yanagawae serovar Saopaulo str. Sao Paulo = ATCC 700523; assembly: GCF_000332475.2. Lineage (GTDB taxonomy): Bacteria > Spirochaetota > Leptospiria > Leptospirales > Leptospiraceae > Leptospira_A > Leptospira_A yanagawae. Next base: position 462,624 of record NZ_AOGX02000024.1, on the reverse strand, counting down.
TGGCGATTGAATCCTTACGTAAGTCACAGGCACTTGATCCCAATCATGTTCCTTCCAGGCTTGCCATTGCGGATTATTATTTAGAAAATCGTTTTTATTCGGAAGCCATTTCAGAATACGAAGAGGCAATTGCTTGGAAACCGGAGCTTTATGAAGCAAGGCTAAAACTTGCCGACGTGTACATCCAAACTAAAAATTACCCGGCCGCCGAAAAGATGTTAGTGTATGTTTTGGAAAATGCAAAGGATCCAAAAGAAATCAAACTCGCTCACAGAAAACTTGCCTTAAGTTATGCAAGTAGTGGGAACACAGGTTTATCGAAACGAGCAAAAGAAGAAGCATTCCGTGCCACCCACATCGACCCTGAAGATATGGAATCAAGGCTTGTCCTTGCTAAAATCCTAATTGATTCAGGATCCCTTGTTGACCGCGAAAAAGCGATCGAAGAATTAACCGTCATCACACGTTCCGATGTCACACCAACCATTTCTTCCAAAGCACATAATTATTTGGGAGTTTGTTATTTTAAAAATGGGGAATTCAAACGGGCACTTTCCAGTTTCCAAACAGCCATCGACTTAAACCCCAGTTTGTCGGAAGCCTATGAAAACAAACGTGCGGCAAGAGCCCAGTATGAAAAATCTTTGGAATCCAAAAAGAGAACCTTTTATTGAGTTTGTTTGCGTTCACTCCCCATCGTAAATTCCCGGAATATTACGAAATCTGCCAACATACTGGTGTTTTGCGATATTTACCGGCAAAACAAAGGGAGTATGGGGACAGTTACTTCATGGAAGAATACATGTCCCAATACAAAAAATCTTATTACGAAGATGAAACAAACCTTCGTAACATGGCAAAACGTCGCCTAACAAATTTAGCAAAGATGGTTCCGTTCGAAAAAGGACAAAGAAATGGGATGTTTCAAAACCATTCCCTTTTGGAGATCGGATCGGCCGCTGGATTTTTTTTAGACGAAGCACGGCAATGTGGCTACCATACTAGAGGATTAGAACTCTCTCCGAAAGAAGTAGAATATTCAAAATCCAAACTAGGACTAACTGTGGAAAGACGTTCGGTCCTATCAGTGGGGGAAGGGGAATGGAACCATTCCTTCTCCGTGATCACTGCCTTTTTTGTGATCGAACACCTTCCCGACATTGAAGGGATTTGGAACCGGCTAAACTCTTGGTTGCAACCGGGTGGGTTTTTGTACCTAGCTGTTCCTTCTAGTTTTGGTCCTAGTTTCCAAACAAATCCAGTCGAATGGTTTCGCACCCATCCCTCTGACCACTTTTTTGACTACTCCGTTCACTCTCTGAAAAAACTCTTGTCAATCCTTGGCTTTGACGTGAACTATGTTAGACCTATGTCGTATCACTCCTACCGGGATTTAGGCCTCCGAGGCAAATTCCCCGAATGGCTGTATCGACTGTATGCAAACCAATTTGCTTATGGTGATACCATCGAACTGATTGCCAGAAAAAGAAAACACTGAAATCCAATATGAAATTTAACGAATTACCTTTCCATGAGTCTCTAAGAAAAGCCCTAGATAAAATCGGCTACACTGAGCTCACTCCCATCCAAGCCAAATCCATTCCGTTCGCCATGGAAGGCAATGACCTCACAGGTCTTGCCCAAACCGGAACAGGAAAGACAATGGCATTTTTACTTCCCACTTTGCATAGGCTCCTATCGGCAGAGGAAGAGGAAGCACTTCCGTATGCACTTGTCCTTGCACCCACAAGAGAACTAACCATCCAAATTGCAGAAGAAGCAAAAAAACTCCTCGAGTTCACAGACTTTGGGGTGGCTACCATCATTGGAGGAACCGATTACAAGTCACAAGAACAAGCACTTGGAAACAAAGCTTGCATTATCGTGGCAACACCTGGTCGGCTCATTGACTTTGTCAAAAACCATGGTCTCTCTTTGGAAAACATCAAAGTGGTGATCTTAGATGAAGCGGACAGAATGTTCGATATGGGGTTTGTCCAAGACCTCAAGTACATCTTCCATAAATGTAAAAATAGAAAACAATCACTCCTGTTTAGTGCCACTCTCAGTTATGAAGTGGTAAGACTTGCGAGCCGGTATTTGAATGATCCCATCGAAGTTCATATCAATCCGGAAAAAGTCATCACGGAACGGATCGACCAAACCCTCTTACATTTGGGAAGGGAAGAAAAACTCCCATACCTCGTCAACTCCTTGTTAAACTACCAAATTGAAGGTCTTGGGATCATTTTTACCAACTACAAAATGAATATCCCAAAGATTGTATCTGTGCTTCGTAAATACGGAATCACGGCAACGGGACTTTCTTCGGAACTCGACCAAAAAAAACGCATCCGCTTACTTCGTGATTTTAAAGCAGGAAAGTACAAATACCTCATCGCAACCGATGTTGCCTCGCGTGGGATTGACATCGAAAACATAGATGTGGTGTATAACTACGACCTACCCCAAGACGCTGAAAATTATGTACACCGCATTGGTAGGACGGCACGTGCTGGTAGGAAAGGACAGTCTATCGGACTCTGTTCTGAGACCGATTACACGGAACTCGAACGCATTGAAAAATACCTCAATTCTAAAATCCCTGTGGGAGAAATCAGAGAAGAATATTTGGAATTCCCAACGGGTGAATTCACACCAGTATTTACCGATGAAGTGATCCCTGGTGAAAAAAAATACCAAGACCGCGAAAGAGGTGGTCGGGGTGGAAAACCAAGGCAGGGAGATCGTTCGAGTCGCCCTGAACGCGGTGGGGATCGCGGCGAACATAGGTCAGGTGATAGGAATCGTCATAAAGGGAAAACGGGAGGCCATCCTCCTGCCAAGATGAGTCACCCCGGTGGGCATCCACACAGTGGAACGGAAGGCCACAAACACCCAGCCAAGATGACACACCATGAATTCAAACATGGTCACCCATCAAAAGAAGGAAAAGGCAAACACCAAAACAAAAAGAAAGAACAAGGGAAGTCGTACCAAAAGAATGACCCTAGACGAAATCTCTTCGATATCAACGAAGTGAAACAATCCAAAAAACAGAAACAATCGATTTGGAAACGAATCCTTTCAATTTTCAAAAAAGATTAATACTCCTTTTTCTTTTCTGTATCCCTACTCTCGTTAGAGGAGAAGTCGCCAAACTTCCGATCTACGGGAAAGGGAACTATATCGCCTTTTCTGATCTTAAATCCATTTTACCAGAGCTTTCCACCAAACTAAAAAAGTACACGAGTGTCGGTGGGATTTATACCCCACAGGGGAACCTACAATTTCGGATTGGAAGTAGCTTTTATACTTTGGATGGTAAGATTTACAAACTCCCTAAAGCCATCTTAAAAAAAGAGGACGAAGTGTACCTCCCTTTGGATATGGTCGAGGCAGTTTTACTCAATTTGATCGCATATGATGTGCGTTACCAATTCAAAGAATCGGAACTCCTTGTACTCATTCCAAAAGAAACCGTTCCCAAACGGAGTTTAGGTGTGAAAGCCATTGTGATTGATGCAGGTCACGGGGGAAAAGACCCGGGGACATCCGATCAAACAGGGTATTTTGAAAAAGAGGTAAGCCTTGGGGTGGCACGGTATACCTATTTGTACTTACGAAAGTACTACCCAGAAATCCGTGTGGAGATGGTGCGAAAAGATGATAGATTTGTGGAGTTAGAAGACCGTTCCAAATTTGCCAACCGGGTGCTTTCCGATACAAGGGACGTGATCTTTATCAGTTTCCATTGCAATGCATCTCTTTCTGACAAAGCGGCTGGATTTGAAGTGTATTACCTCTCTCAGAGTCCTAGTACAGAAACGGCTAGGGAAACGGCCCTCCTCGAAAACCGCACCATTGGAAAACACAAAAACCCAGTGGTCTCCGAGATCCAGTCCCAAATGCTTTCCAGTGTGACCCAAAGGCGATCCAAAAAATTGGCGGATGCCGTGGCAGAACAATACGAAAAGGCTTTGAGTCCTGAAATTCCTTCTCGAGGAGTGAAAAAGGCGGATTTTTCTGTCTTGCGAGGTAGCCTTATGCCTGCTGTACTTGTGGAAATGGGGTATCTGACAAACCCCGAAGAAAGTAAAAAACTCCGTGATAAAACCTTCCAAAAGAAAATTGCTCGGAGTGTGATCAAAGGAATCCATGAATACGCATCTGCAAAAGATTAAAGAATTAATCAATACCTATTGGGAGTTTCTAAAAACGGTATCCCTTCGGTTTTACAAAATTGGAACAGGGGAAACCAAACTCACTCGCGATTTTATTTTTTTATTTGGCTCATGGTTTAGCTTACTTCTCTTTTTTAGTTTTTTCATCTTAGCGGAACAAAATCCATTCCGCTTACTGGTACCCTTTCAATTGTATTCCTATCCATCTCTCGATCATAGAGAACCTATCGTGATTTATATTTCGAATGGAGAAGGGGAACAAATCCCCATCCATCGTAAGGTATTAAAACAGGAAGAAAATAGTGCACTGGTTTACCAAATTGTTGGCGAAGTGGGAGCACCACCTTACTTTGATTCTGTGGAAGCATTGGCAAAGGATGGAAAACTTTTTTCACCTAAAAAACTTTTGGACATTCGTTTTGCTTTAAAACAATCCTGGTTCATAAACAAAAATCAAAAACTCGTGATTGATTGGAATACAAGTAAATTGGAATCCATTATGGAAAAATACCGATTACCCCGCACCAAACAAGAAGGGGAATCACTTGATTCCGACGATGAGAATCCAAATGCACCAGTAGATACCATCACCTATTATACCGGTGGAACAGATACCGGTCCTAAGGAATCGGAAGAAGTTTTGAATAAACGTAGGATCCAAGCGATGGATCAAACCTTACAGGCGTTAAATGCAAGCCTTTTTGAAAATTTTAAAGACATCAAAACCATTGAACATAAATTTTCTGGAAACTTGAATCCAGTGTACCAATGGAATTCCCTCTCACCACTCGCCACCCGCTAATTTTGGGGATTCCCCGCGTTTTTTCTCCATTTTTCAAATTTTGCTTATGGAAAATGGAGAAATACCGATGATCGTATGGGGAAAAATAGAATTTTTTTTAAAAAAAATAAAACGCTAAAGTCAGCAAAATCCTTCAAAATTTGGCAAAAAATGCCAAAATCTTCCAAAAACATATCAATTCCTTCGAATTAATTTCCTATCTCCAATCACCGACATACTAAGGGAATAAATAGAGATTTTAGGCACCAATGGGGCCTGAAAGCCAGACACAAAAAAAAGCGAGAGAAGGGATTCTCTCGTTTGCCAGATCAAGTTTCAAGGAGGAAACCCATGATCATAAACCACAATTTAGCCGCGATCAACTCACATCGCGTACTCAAGTTCCAAAACGAGGAAGTCTCCAAAAATATGGAAAAACTCTCCTCAGGTATGCGCATCAACCGAGCAGGTGATGATGCATCTGGCCTTGCCGTTTCGGAAAAAATGAGAACGCAAGTGAATGGTCTTAGACAAGCAGAAAGAAATACCGAAGACGGTATGAGCCTCATCCAAACAACGGAAGGGTTTTTGCAAGAATCGAATGATATCATTCAAAGAATTCGTACCCTTGCAATCCAATCGTCTAACGGTATTTATACTGAAGAAGACAGACAAATGATCCAAGTCGAAGTATCACAACTTATCGACGAAGTGGACAGAATTGCTTCCCAAGCAGAATTCAATAAAATGAATTTGCTTCTAGGTGATTTTGCACGTGGATCAAGAGCAACCTCTATGTGGTTTCATTTGGGACCAAACATGCACCAAAGAGAAAGAGTGTTCATTGCAACAATGACTGCACGTGCACTTAATCTTAAAGGTCAAAGTGGAGAACTCTTGTCTTTATCTACTGCTGACAAGTCAAATGATGCGATCGGAACTTTGGATGCTGCGTTAACACGTATTAGCAAACAAAGAGCAAACTTAGGTGCCTACTTTAACCGTCTTGAGCATACTGCAAAAGGGCTCATGAACGCTTATGAGAATACCCAAGCTTCCGAGTCTAGGATCCGTGATGCGGATATGGCAGAAGAAACTGTGGCTTTCACAAAGAACCAGATTTTAGTTCAATCTGGAACTGCTATGTTAGCTCAGGCGAATGTTCGTCCACAAGGAGTTCTTTCTCTCCTTCGTTAACAAACGTTAATGAAGTGAGTGGTTAGTGTAACTGAAGAGTTGTAATTAGATAATCAGCCGGCTTTCCCCTGCCAGGTGGCAAAATGAAAGCTCATCCTTGACACCGGACAGGGATTGTCCGGCTAAGAACGAAATACAGACCGTTCTTGGTAATACACAAAGGAGTGTAGGCCAATGATTATCAATCACAACATGAGTGCGATCCAATCACATCGTGCTCTCAAGTTTACACAATGGGATGTAGATAAGACCATGAGGAACCTCTCCACTGGGCAAAGGATCAACCTTGCCGGTGATGATGCTTCTGGTCTTGCTGTTTCGGAAAAACTACGAACACAAATTCGTGGTTTACGTCAGGCGGAAAGGAATACGGAAGATGGATTGAGTTTCATCCAGACTGCGGAGGGTTTTCTCGACCAGTCGGCTGAAATCATCCAACGAATCCGGACCTTAGCGATCCAGACATCGAACGGAATCTACACACCTGAGGACAGGCAACTCGTGCAGGTAGAAGTATCTGCGCTGGTGGATGAGATCGATCGAATTGCTTCTCAAGCAGAGTTCAATAAAATGAAACTGTTTGAAGGAGACTTCGCTCGAAAGTCAACAAAGGCATCGATGTGGTTTCACATGGGAGCAAACGCAAGGCAAAGAGAGCGTTTCTACATTGGAACGATGACTTCGAAAGCTTTAAAGATGTCAGAAGGGGCGATTAAAATTGCACTTTCTACACCTGGAAAAGCTGATGAAGCGATTGCCAAAGCGGACTTCGCCTTGAACAAGATCATGAAGCAGAGGGCAGATATGGGAGCTTACCAAAATAGGCTCGAAAGTACTGCAAAAGGCCTCATGGGTGCATACGAAAATATGCAAGCATCCGAATCAAGGATTAGGGACGCAGATATGGCTGAGGAAATGGTAGCGCTCACGACGAAACAAATTCTCGTGCAAAGCGGTACGGCAATGCTAGCGCAAGCCAGCCTTAGACCAAATTCTGTATTACGACTTTTGAATAACACTTAAGTCGTAAAAGGCAAGAGTTGCCTTAAGACGGTTGCCTCTTCTCGAAGGAAACTTTGGGAAGGGGCTTTTTTCTTTCACCAAGATCCTAAAACAATCACTTTAGACTGATCGAATATTTTTATATAAATATGGATATGTTTTGTTTCACCTAACGAGAAATGTTTGACAGATTAACACCTGAAAGTCGAAGATAATCTATGTTAAAAATTCTGTTTTCTATTTTTATTTTTCTCTTTTTTACGAATTGCACCAATTTTTTTTCTCCGTTTGGAATTAGAGGCGAGGAAGCAAAAAAACAATTAGAAGAACATAGGAACAATTTAAGTTTAGTGAGTTTTTTGGGAATCTTGTCTGCTTCATTTAGTACCACCTCCAGTTCAAATGCAAATTACACTTGCCAAAGCGAATCATCCGCTATCGTTTCTTTTGCAACGCCCACTACTGGCGCAAATTTCAATTTGCCTTCGGTTACAGACTATGTCGATTTAATGGTTACGTCTGGTGGGACTCAGTATTTCCGGTCAAACCAAACAAGTGGTTCCCTTAGGTTCACTGGTAAAATCTTAAAAACACAGAATACTTCTTCTAACGCCATATGTTATTATACCGCAAGTGCTGGTGCATGTGGGACAACGGATTTATCGGGTTTGAGTATTGGTTCATCCATTGGATCGTTTATGACAGTCGACTCAGGCCAGTGTTTGGCAATTCGTTGTTCGGAAACAGCCTACATTCGTTTGAAACAATACAGCATTGAAACCGCAAGTTTGGCAACTCTTGATTCTGTTTCAGGTCTTTTTAATGCTCCTTTTTTATTTGAAGGGATCACGAGGATTGGAGATCGCACATACTACACAATGGAATCTTTTAACAAATGCAAAAAAGAGATTACCAGTTTTGCTTTAATCGAAATCCAATATGCCAGTTTTTTTACAAGCCAATTGGTTGAGGTGGCAAATTGTAACAAACCGAATTCCGCTTTACGGAGTTCGGTTTGGAATCCGGCACTTACATCTTCTTTACAAGCGGATGCCTGTGATTTAGAACCAGTGAGCGCGATTGGTATTTAAGAAAATTTAATTGGGAGTATGGATTTATCCTCGTCATTCACTTCAAGATGAAGGTGAATGGTCAGTTTAAAAACTAAAAAAAGGGATCCGATCAATCCTTCTACTGATAATGATAATAATGGTTGGGATCATCCCATTTTGCTTTTTCTTCTTGTTGCAATCGGTTGATCACAATCTCAACCTTTTTTACTTCTTCTACTCTTTCCATTGAGCTTAGAATCTCTTTTTTAAGCTCGAGGCAAGGGAGAAAGTCTTTCATGATCTCTAACCCTTTGTCGCAATGGACCAGCGCTTCCTGCAATTGGTTTGTTTGGAAAAGAATTTCGGCCATTGATAGCCATACACCATGGGTGAAGGAAGGATCGACCATAGAAAGGTATTCCTTATATAACGATAAGGCAGATTCAATGGAACCCTTCGCCTTTGCATCGTTTGCTTGGTCCAATACTTGAAGTGCTTTTTTGCCATCCACTTGCATCACATCCCATTCTAATGGATAATTACCGATTGTCAATTCGTGATAACCTTTGGAAACCAAAGAAAAATACTTGAATCCTTTCGATTTTAGGAAGGATAATTCACAGTTACAATGGCATGGATTTATTTCTTTTTAGGTGATCCCAAAAAACATTCCCTGGAACATCGACTGTTTAATACAGTTTCGCTTGTGAATGGGTTACTCAATTTATTCGGTGTTTTTGGAGTATTGTACCTAGAAAATTATCTCATCCTCATTTGTTTGAATGTGGGATCAGGGATCCTTATGCTTGCGATGTACTACCTCAGCCGAGTGAAAAGTATTTATTTCATTTTGTATTGGCCTTTCAATTTAACGATTTTATTTTATTTGGCTTCCATGTGGTTCTTTAATGGAGGGTCCATTGGAGGAAACCATTATTATTTGATTCCTTCCCTGGTCATCGCTCTCATTCTGATTAGAAACCATAATGTTTTCTTTGTTTATTCTATTTATATCACTGTTTCTGCTCTATTGTACATTGTGGAATACTACAATAGAGAATGGGTGACTGGGTATGCCAATGAAATGGATCGTTACTTAGATGCTGGTGGGAATTATCTTTTTGTACAAATTTTGACAGGTATTTTGATTTTTATCTTAAGTCGAAATTTAAACATTGAAAGGAAAAAATCAGATGCTCTTCTCCTCAATATTTTACCAGAACCAATTGCGGATGAGTTAAAAAAAGAAGCAAGGGTAATCCCAAAACGTTACGAGGCCGCCTCGGTATTGTTTTGTGATATGGTTGGTTTTACCAAAATTGCAGAAAAAATGAATGCGGAAGATTTAGTACATGAACTGGATCAAATTTTCCGAGCTTTCGATTACATTTGTAAAGAATTTCGAATGGAAAAAATCAAAACCATTGGGGATGCTTATATGGCGGTTGGTGGAATTCCAAAAGAAAACGAATCCAATGCCATTGATGCTGTGTTATGTGGTCTTGGCTTTCAATCGTATATGGCAGAACAAAAAGAAATCCATTCGATTCAAGGAAGGGAGTTTTGGGAAATTCGTTTGGGAATCCATATTGGTCCACTTGTCGCTGGAGTAGTTGGAACGGATAAGTTTGCTTATGACGTTTGGGGGGATACAGTCAACACTGCCAGTCGTTTGGAAAGCAGTGGAGTTGTTGGTGAAGTGAATATCTCTCGTGATGTATATGAAGAAGTGAAAAAAGTTTTTGAATGTGAGCCAAGAGGATTTGTTTCCATCAAAAATAAAGCAGATATCGAAATGTTCCTTGTAAAAGGATTTTTACCTGAGTATATGCACGCCGTAGATCCGAAAAAACCCAATGAATTGTTCCAAAGGATGTACAAAACGGGTGCTTTGTTTTATTAGGATGCCAAGTGGTTCCCATTCCTAGAAAACTCAGTTCCAATCAGTATATCATTTGGTTTTTTCTATTATGTTTTGTGTTTTCTTCCTTTCTCATTTCTTGCGTATTTTTTCCCAATGACGGGAAAGAAATCATACAATCTGATTTTGTTCCAACCAAACATGGGAACATATTCTTTTGGAGTAATGACTGTAGAAAAAAAACAAAACTTTTGGTATTCATTCATGGTTCCCCTGGCAAGGGATCGGATTTTCGTTTCTTTTTGGAAGATGAGTCCTTACAAAAGGAACACTGCATTTTAGCTCCGGATCGATTAGGATTTGGAAAGTCCATCCAAAATCCATTCCAAGCAAACTTGAAATTGCAATCAGAAAGTTTGGCAGATATGGTCCTTACTTTTTTGAAAAAGAATGAATTGTTTTTCCAAGAAATCACAATCCTTGGGCATTCGTATGGCGGGCCCGTTGCCTATAAATTGGGACTCATTTTGCAAGTTCAATGGAAAGCGAAACTAAAAGTGGTTTTACTTTCTGCACCAATGGATCCAAAATGGGAAGAACTCAAGTTTTATAACCATTTGGCGAAACATTCCATGGTCCAATTGGTTTTACCAGATTCATGGATTCGGAGTAATGAAGAAATGTTTCCTTTGAAATCAGAATTAGAGATTTTAAAAAGAGATGTAATGACCGCAAATATTCCTGTGATCATCATACATGGGGAATCTGACGGAATTGTTCCTATCGAACATACAAATTATTTCCTTGATCTTATGTATCAGGGAAAACAAAAAACCTATCTAATGAAAGATGGAAGTCATTTTATCCCTTGGACAAGGTTTACAGAAATCAAAACGATTATTGTGAATGAGGAAAGTTTATGAAATCAATTTTATTCCACCCCACATTGTTCCACTTAATCAGAATTTTGGTGATTCTCATCATTGGACAAACTTTGTATTTTAAGTATACAGGTTCAGAAGAATCAGTTTATATTTTTACCACACTTGCGATGGAACCTTGGGGGAGAATTGGACTTGCTGTAATGGAAACGATTTGTGTTATTTTATTACTCGTTCCCCAGTTTGTTTGGCTTGGAGCATTGTTAGCATTTAATTTGATGTTAGGTGCCATACTTTCCCATTTTGTTTTTTTAGGAATTGTGGTGATGGGAGATGGCGGACTTTTATTTAGTTTGGCTGTCTTTGTTTTTATCCTTTCCTTATACCTTACTTATTCTGAACGAAAAAAAATACCATATCTTAAGGATTTTTTTCAGTAATACTCAAATTTTTCCTATAATTTTTATGTTCTTTTAATATTTGGAACAATTTATGATAGGATGTTAATTTGTTTCCGTTTCGAAAGTTAACAGAACCAATTTCATAAATGAGTTTCCATTGTTTGAATAAAATGGAATAACTTTGCAGTATGGAAAATTTGGGATCATAGAGATTGGTTGACTCACTTGTCACACCATTGAGTTCAATGATCTTAAAATTTTTCCCTTTTTGAAAATCAGTTTGATTGGAAAAACGAATATCAAATCTTCCAAAATAAAATCCCTTTGTGGAGTCTCCTATCTTTATGATTTGCTCTTCTAGGATTCTGGTTCGATACGATTCACCATCTTGGAAGAGGCAACCTTGGATATGATTCCCAATCGATCCAATTGGGATTGTTTTCCCTTTTGGGACAACTTTTTGTAAATGGAATTGGTTGTGTTTTTTGTGGGTTTCGAATTGAAACCGGTACCTCGGGTGATTCCGAATGAGTGTTTCAATGGTTGAGTTACCGTCCCCTGTGAGTTTTGGGAAAACTTTATCTGTGATTGAAAATAGGTTTCCTTTTTCCGCATTCGGATGGCGGAAGTAAAAGACTCCAACTTCAAAAGGACCCTTTACATACTCTTGTAATAACCAATCGATGGGATAAGTTTGGAATAATTTTGAAAACTCTTTTTGGTTATGGATTTTTTGAACCAGAAAACCTCTTTCACCTACATCTGGTTTTGCGATGATTGGAAAACGTATTTGATTTTTTTTCATCCAATTTTGGATTTTTTTTTCTTTTTCATCTTCGTGATCCTTTAAAAGTAAGTATTTTGCAACAAATGGTTTTGGAATCAAGTTTAGTATATCTGATTTGGATTCTCCTGCAATTCCCGATACATAGATTCCTGGATTAACAGTAGTTAGAAAACGAATTCCACGGTACCGCAAACTGAGATAGATGAGATAGGGAATGAGTGGAAGATAAAAAAGAAAACTCGGCCAAAATTCTAATTTTGAATATTTTAAAAAGAGTAAATGTACGTTCTTCCGTTTTTCTGGAAAAATTAGTATCTGTAAGATTTTGAAACTTAAATAAAAACTAAGTCCAACAACAAAGGCCCACAAAATAAATGATTGGTGAAGGAAATCCTTAGAAACCAATTTGCCATAAAAATAAACCAACGAAACAATAGCAGATGTCCAAAGTGCAACTGCCAAAAAACTGATACTTGTAAATACAAAAAAAGGCATACGGAAATACCCACTGAGTAGGTATAAAGGCAATCGAGTCCCTGGAACGAATCGGGAAACAAAAATTGACCAAACAAAATGATGTTTCCATTGAAGGAAAAACGAATTTTTAGTTAATGCATTTTTTAAGTTATGAATTGATTTCCTTTTTTGGAAAATGGATTTGAAGTAATATCCGACCACATACAATCCCAAATCACCAATGAAAATACCAAATCCTGTAAATAGAATCGCAAAGAATAAACTGAGCTTTTTTTGATTGGCTAGGATTCCCGCAGTGATACAGGTGATGTCTTCGGAAACAAAGCTAGATAAAAACAAAATTAGAAAAAAATTTCCCACAGAAGACGAATTTAGTATTTTTTTAGAAATGGTCAATAGAAATCAGGAATTAATGGTTTGCTTCCTTGGAAATGCCTTTTTCCTTTAACCTTTATGGCAAAGATTTTAATTTTATTGGCCCATCCATTTTTGGAACGTTCCAAAGCAAATCAAATGTTATTGGATTCGATCCCTATTTCGGAAGATATCACATTACGAGATTTATACGAACTATACCCTCATTTTACGATCAACGTTAAAGAAGAACAATCCTATTTGCAGAGTCATGATGTGATTTTATTCCAACACCCTTTTTATTGGTACAGTTGCCCACCACTTTTGAAACAATGGATTGATTCTGTATTAGAAGATGGCTGGGCTTATGGTAAAAATGGAAATTTTTTAAAGGGCAAAAAATGGATTCAAGCGATCACGACAGGTGGATCATCATCTGCATATACAAAGGAAGGTTTTCACGGACATTCGATAGAAGAATTCCTTCTGCCTTTCCAAAGGACTGCAGAACTTTGCAAAATGGAATACAAAAAACCATTTTTAGTGCAAGGTACATTCCACTTAAAAGAAGATGAATTCCAAAAAGAATCCATTCGGTACAAAAATTTTATTTTAGAAAATTTAGAGGCCAACCATGGGTGAAGTTAATTTTTTCATTCAAGCCATGATCTATTTAACGAGTGCCATTATTATGGTTCCCATTGCCAACCGGTTTGGGCTTGGTTCTGTTCTCGGTTACTTAGTTGCAGGTATTGTCATTGGCCCATTTGTGTTTGGATTTGTGGGCACAGAAGGAAAAGACTTATTACACTTTGCCGAGTTCGGTGTGGTGATGATGTTATTTGCAATCGGTTTGGAATTGGAATTAAATTTACTGTGGCGCTTGAAATTTTGGTTACTTGGCCTTGGTGGTTTACAACTACTACTTACAACCGTTTTTGTATTTGTTTTCTCATTATACTTTCAATTCTCATGGAAGTCTTCTTTGGCATTGGGGTTAATTTTATCGTTATCCTCAACAGCTATCGTTTTACAAACTTTAAAAGAAAAAGGTTTGATGAAATCGGTGTCAGGACAGGCTTCCTTTTCGATTTTGTTATTCCAAGATATGGCTGTCATTCCGATTCTAGCCATCTTTCCCATGTTAAGTGAAGAATCAGGTGGTGTTTCTGAACATAGTCACTCTTTAGTTGACCATTTACCTGCTTACCAAAAAACGTTAGTTGTTCTTTTGGTTGTTTTGGGAATTATTTTAATTGGGCGGTATTTACTCAGTCCACTTTTTCGATTGATTGCAAAATCCGGGAGTCGTGAGATATTTACGGGTGCTAGTTTATTACTTGTCATTGCGATTTCCGTTCTTATGGGGGCCGTTGGGGTTTCAGCTGCCCTTGGAACCTTCCTTGCCGGAGTGGTGCTTGCCAGTAGTGAATTTCGGCATGAATTAGAGAGTAATATCGAACCATTTAAAGGATTACTACTTGGTTTATTTTTTTTAAGTGTAGGTGCCTCGATGGATCTACCCGTAGTGTTGGAACACCCAATGACCATTTTGGGTATCGTTTTTGGGATCATTTTTACCAAAGCAATTGTATTGTTACTACTTGGATTTTTATTCAAACTTCCTTTAGACCAAAATTTATACATGTCCCTTGCTCTATCACAAGTAGGTGAATTTTCATTTGTATTGTTTGGTTATTCAGAAGGTCTTGGGATTTTTGATAAAGAAACTACTGTAATTCTTGTCGCCTGTGTTGCCTTGAGTATGGCAGCTACTCCCATTTTATTGTTGTTATACGAAAAAACATTTTTTGAATTATTACAATCCAAGGCACCGAAAAAAGAAACCAAAGGCTCAATTGAGAAAGAAGAAAATCCCATCATTATTTGTGGATTTGGACGATTTGGAAATATGGTTGGTCGATTTTTAAAATCGCATGGAGTTGGAATCACAATTTTAGATTATGATGCGGACCGAGTCGAAATGCTTGGTCGATTTGGATTTAAAGTTTTTTTTGGTGATGCCACTCGAATGGAATTATTGGAAAACGCAGGATTAGAACATGCTAAAATTTTAATTGCTGCACTTGATCATCCTGAAAAACAACAAGAGCTCATTCGGAACGTGAAACACCACTATCCAAACATTCAAATTGTAGCAAGGGCCGGTGATAGAGAAGAGGCTTACGACTTAAAAGAAATGGGTTTGGAATATATTTATAGAGAAACGAGAGAAACCGCTGTCAAACTCGGCGGAGATGTATTAAAACTATTAGGTACTCGGTCCTATGCAGCGGAACGTGCTAAAAATATTTTTTTGGCCCATGATGATGAAACCTTCCAGGAATTATTTGCCTTACGGAAAGATCGAGTGCAATACATAAGTTTAGCCAAACAAAGGAATACGGAATTAGAACGATTGATGTTTGTTGATTTAGGAAAGGAAGAGGAATTGGAAAAAGACAGTTGGAGTGAAATGGAACGCTAACGTTTATTTTTTGCTAAAATTGTAAATGAGAAAGAGAAACTGTGTTTTTAGGGGAAACGCTTCGGAAAACAGAATGAAAAAAGATTCCCGAATGGTCGTTTTTACCTTTTCGGGAATAGATTTTTTTGGACGGTTTGATTTTGGTTGGTTTCAAGGAGAAGATTGTCCGTGAAGCCAATTTCATTTGGGTGATTGGTTTTTGTTTTTTGACCTCTTTCATAGTGATTAGACTAAGACCAAGAGGCCAAAAAAGAGCAAGTTTTATTTTTTAGAGTCTAAGACCGCGTTCCATTCATCCAGATAGGGTTTTGCAACAGCAAATACACTTGCCACATCTCCATCGATTGTGATGGATTCAATCAAATCTCCTTGTCTAATGGAATTCACAATCTCTTGGTCAGAAGTATCCACAACAGAACCAAACACGGAATGTTTTCCGTCAAGCCATGGGGTGGGAACGTGGGTGATAAAAAATTGACTGCCATTGGTTCCAGGCCCTGCATTTGCCATCGAAAGGACCCCAGGTTTGTTGTGTTTCAAACTAGAATCAAATTCATCTCGGAATTTGTAACCAGGTCCACCGGTTCCCGTACCTTGGGGGCAACCACCTTGGATCATAAAATCTGCGATGACACGGTGGAATTTCAATCCATCGTAAAATTTCCTCTGGGCTAAGTTGACAAAATTGGCAACAGTGTTTGGAGTTTTGTCAGGAGTGAGATCGATTCGGATTTCTCCTTTATTTGTTTTGATAACAGCGCGTAATGTACTCATTCCTTTCACTCAATTCTTGATAAATCCCCTGGCAAGCCGAAAAAAGATTTGAGTTCCTGACATTTTCCTTGGTATACTTGCATTGTTTTTCTGATAAGGGGATCACCATGAAACGAGTTCTCGTACTAGTTCTAATTCCGTTTGTTTTTTCTTTGGTGGCAAAACCAAATCAAAAACAAACCAAAAAACCAAAAGTAGAACCGATTCCCAATCGACTTATCGATTACGGACAATTCAAAAAAATTGTCAACCGTTCGGAAACGGAGCGTGAAACCCACCGATTAACAGAAGAACAATTTTTGCAAATGATGGCAGAAGATGGGGTCGTGGTTTTGGATGCACGGAGTGAAAACAGATTCCGATTGTTGCATATCAAAGGAGCAGTGAACCTACCATTTACTGAATTCACAAAAGATAGTTTGGCATCAGTGATCCCTGAACCGAAATCAAAAATATTGATTTATTGTAATAATAATTTTGAAGGAAACGAACAAGCGTTTGCTGCTAAAAGTCCAGCGGCATCCCTAAACCTATCAACTTACAACTCACTGAAAGCTTATGGATATAACAATATCTATGAACTGGGACCACTACTTGATGTAAACCAAACCAAATTGCCTTTAGTCAGCGAACCCAAAGAAACGGATCCAACATCCAAATGATCTTCGTTTTTTAAAAACATTGATTCTTGTTTGAGCCGTAAAACAATACCAGATGTTACAAGGTGAGTTGTTATCAGACATCATTGAAGCAGTTTCCAATACCTATGGAAATGAATTTCTCAATCGACTAACGGAGAAACTGAGTTCTGTCATTGGTGCGGATAGTGTTTTTATCGCACTATTTGATAAGAGTAAATATGAATCCAAAACTGTATCATTATGTTTACATGGTAAAATTGTGAACAATATCGAATATTCATTAGACGGTACGCCTTGTGCCAATGTACTCGAGACAACAATTTGTTATTATCCAAACCAAGTTCAAAAATTATTTCCCAATGATCATTTGTTGGCAGAAATGAATATAGAAGGCTACATAGGATCTCCTTTGTACAATTCTAAAAAGGAAAATATTGGTTTAATTGTAGGATTGTATGAAAAAGAAATCACTGAAAAAGATCAAATTTTAACTTTGTTTCAAATTTTTTCAGGAAGGATCGCTGCTGAATTAGAACGTTTGGATTATGAACGAAAACTGGAAGTTTCTAACCAAGAATTAGAACTACAAGTAAAAGAAAGAACCTCGAAATTAGAACAAACCTTACGTGAGTTAAGCGAAAGACAAAACCAATTGATTGAATCAGAAAAACTGGCAAGTCTTGGTTTGTTATCAGCCGGAATCGCTCACGAAATTAACAACCCTCTCAATTTTATCACAGGTGGGTATTATGGATTACTCGAAGTTGTCCAGTCTTCTGGGATTTCGCAAGAGAAGATAAAATTGTATTTAGATGCAATTAAAGTGGGGGTGGAACGCACTACAAAAATTGTAAAGGGACTAAACCAATACACAAGGAGTGGTGATTCCCTTGATGAAACCATTTCTGTTGAAGAGATGTTGGAAAACTGTCTCGTCATCCTCTCGCATTCCTTACGAGATAAAATCATTGTGAAAAAAGATTTTTCCGAGGGAGACCTTTTCATTCGAGGGAATTCGGGAAAAATCCACCAAGTGTTTCTCAATATTTTTACGAATGCCATCCAATCCATGGAAAAAAATGGAGGGGAACTTTCCATCATCACTTCTACATTGGATGAAACCATTTCCATCCATATCGAAGATACGGGAACCGGGATTCAAAAGGAACACCTATCACAAATTGCGATTCCATTTTTTACCACAAAGGAACCTGGCAAGGGTGTGGGCCTTGGGTTATCCATCGCTTCAAAAATTCTCAAGGAACATTCGGGTTCCCTGGAAGTCAAATCAGAGTGGGGATTGGGGACAAGGATCACGATCCACTTACCGAGATGGATGGGAGAATCCATGTGAAAAAACCAAAACTACTTTATGTTGATGATGAAATCATGAATTTACATCTGTTTCGGGATTTGTTTCGAAATGATTTTGATGTACTCGTTGCTAAATCTGGTGAGGAAGCCTTAGAAGAAATTTTGGAAACAGAAGAAATCCAGTATGTAATCAGTGATATGAGAATGCCGGGAATGGATGGTTTAGAGCTCATCACAAAGGCTAAATCGGAAAGGCCAGATGTCGTTTACTGCTTGTTAACTGGTTATGATCTAACGAAAGAAATGGAAGAAGCAATCGCAAAAAAACAGGTATCACGTTATTTTGCTAAACCACTTGACCCAGCAGAGATAAGAACGTTTTTCTCTGCGGGTTCATAGTGTTCATTTTACTACTTGTTTTTAAATTCGATTTCCACAACTCCGCGTTTTGAACTATTGATATTTAAGGTTTTACTGCTTAAAAATCGGAAACTGGAATCTTTTTTATACATCAATTCTTCAGCAAACATAGATTCTTTTCCTGGGTAAGTCAGTTCCCATTCCGATCCGTTCATTTCTGTTTTGCGATCATTCACTTGTTTGACGGATGTATATTCCATCAAATCGTTTTTGAAATTGATGGCGTCTTCCAAAGCTAATCCTTTGAATTTTAAAATGACTGTGTTTTGTTCTGTGAGTTTGAACCATTCATCTTTGATTTGTTTTCCCACTTTCACAGACACTAAGTTCGCCCAATCTTTGACAGCTTGTTCTCTGGATACTTCTTGGGTGATGTCGGCACCACGTCCTTCCAAACTTCCAGAACCAAAGATTTTTCCGTCACCCCATAACTGGATGATGCGGTAAGGCCCAGTCGCAGCTGAACTTAAAAAATCAGTTTTTTTCCCACCAGGAAGGACCACAGGTTTTTGGTCCGTGGTGTTGACCTTTGCCACAATCAACACTTCTGCACCTGAATCTTGTGCGAGTGTGAGAAGAGGGCTACCTTCTTCCACTGAAGTGAGGTCTAGTTTGGCAAGGCTCGGATTTTTTTTGAGAAGGGCAGTGAGTTGGGAACTATCGACCACTTTATTCCCTTTGGCCCGGAGTTTTTCAATGAGTTCCGCTTCTGCAATGTTAGTGGCTGATCCAATGGGAAAGGATTTTCCATTCACAACTGTTTGCACAAGGACTGCAATTCGGGGATTTCCTACATCATCAAGGAGTGCATCGACGGCAGTCGAAAGTTTTGTGGCTTCCACTTCACAACGAACATTCAATCGGATCATGTCTTGTGTGTCGAGTTTCCACTGTTCTTCACTGATGATGTCGTATTTTTTCACGAAACTGTCAGTTTTACCGTAGAGTTTGGACCCAAGGGATTGTCCATCGGAGACTCCCGATTTTTCTGTGATTTGTTCCCCTACCAATTTACGGATGGCATTGAGTTTTGCATCTTTGAGTGCTTTATTCCGAGCAAGAGCCAAGTCTCCTTGGTAAATCGGGGCCTCACCCATGGCTGTGACCACATTGTCTGGGAGTGATGGGTTTTTTTGCGCGGAATTGGAACCGGCACATGCCAAAATGGAGAGGACTAAAATCCCAGTAAAGGGAGCAATTCGAAGTCGGTGAAACATGAAGGACATTTCTCCTTGAAGATTTGCTATATTATAGAAACATATACTTACATGACCAATTACTTTTTTCGGTTTTCTCTCTGCTTTCTTGTCCTTGCTTGCCAAGGGAACACGGTTCCGCAATTTCGTGTCCACCCTTCTGATTCCAAACTTCGTTTGTCTCAGGACATTTTTTACGAAAAAATCCTACCTACAATGGCGGGAAAAAAACTGATGCTTGCAACAAATCCATCAGGAATAGGAACGAGTCCTAAAAAAATCATCTCCTCCTTTGAGAAACACAAAATCACATTAGAACATTTGATTGGACTCGAACATGGTTTCTTAGGTTTGGAAGAAGAATTCAGCCAAACTCCTGTCACGATGGATTCTACATTCAATCGTCCTTTGTATCACATCTACCGAATCAAAGATGTGGAACTGAGAGAACTAGTTCGTGACGTTGATTATGTTTTGTTTGATGTACAAGACGTAGGAATGCGCTGTTATACATACTTAAGTGTTCTAAAACGTTTGATGGATGCTCTAAAGAATACAAAAACAAAACTCATTGTCCTTGATCACATCCATGTAGCGATGCACCTTCCTCCTATGGGGGAAAAGATGAATCCAAGGCATCTGAATTTTGCTGGAGAATTTCCCTCACTTCTCATCACAGGTATGACGACAGGAGAAGCAGCTATTTTTTATAACAAAGAATTCCTAAAGGAATCGGTGGATTTGAATGTAATTCCGGTAGAAGGATACAAAAGGGGAATGTACTTTGAAGATACAGGAATCCCGTGGACGACTCCCTCACCTAACTTACCTATGGTGGATTCTGCAAGGAATTATTTATCGCTTGTACTACTGGAAGGTGTGAATGTTTCCGTCGGAAGAGGGACACAAGCTCCGTTTGTTTATTTTGGTGCTCCGTGGATGACAAATCCTGAAGAACTTGCCAATAAACTATCGTCCATTGGCGATAAATCTTATTACTTCTCAACAGTATACTTCAAACCTACCTTTGGTCCTCACAAAGGAAAAATTTGTTCTGGTCTTCGAATGAATTTGGTTCGGCCAGATTATGACCCCATGTTACTAGCCTATGAACTCATCCGCTTGATGAAAGAAACCTATCCAAATGACTTTAAATGGAGTAAGGGATCAACAAACCATTGGATTGACCAATTATGGGGCAATGACCACTTTCGAACTTCTATAAATGAAGGAAAATCGTATTCAGAATTTCACAATTCCTATGCCAGTGAAGAAGAAAATGAAAGGAAACGGATTAAACCGTACTTATTGTACTAAGGATTCCAAAATGAAATTTTTATTTGTTTTTACTTTTTTTTGTGCAATCATCGTCGGAAATCTTTTTGCTTCTGACGCAAAGCTCAAATTGATTCCCAAACAAAAAACTGCCAAGGTATTAAAGTCGGTCGCCTATGCTACCATTCGAAGCACAGTGATGGGAACCTATTCCCGATTAGAAGAAAAAGAAACAATCTATCAAACTTGTTCGGATGAATTTCCAAGTATGCCAGGAGATTTCCCTTGTAATTTTTTAGATTTCACTGGGACAACTGACCAAGTGAATGTTCAATCAGAAATCAGTGATGGTGAGTTTGCAGAAGGACGTGATCCGGAAGACATAAACCCTAGTGGAAACATACGGTTCAAAATTTCGAAAGAAAAATCTAGAAATCTAAATGGTAACGTAATACTCCTCGGAGAAGGGGAATCGAAACTCTCTTTGTTTTACCACCCCAAAGGCCAGATCTCACATTACCTCTTCCAAAATACCATAGTGATTTTTGTATGGAAACCATCACTTGAAAATCCACAACTCTCACATTTATACTTTGTGAAAGTGAATCGTGATTACTTTCCAGAAGAAGTGAAGGAATATACTTTTTAATTTATGCCAAGTTTTCAAGGTTTTGTGAGGAAGATGTCCCATAAAGGAACGACCCCTGTTTCGTATACTTGGGAATATGCCACATACACAGAAGATAAAAAACAAAAAGAGATCCGAGTCGCAGAACACCAATCAGATGTTGCGATGGAGACATTCCTTGGTAAAAAAATTAACCTTTATACTAACGATGAAATTCGTTGTATGCATTGTGGTAAAAAAACAAAAAAGTCATTTAACCAAGGTTATTGTTTTACCTGTTTTTCCAGTTTGGCTGAAAATGATATGTGTATTTTGCGGCCAGAAACTTGCCACCATCACAGAGGCACTTGCCGTGATGCCAATTGGGGGAATACAAATTGTTTTAAAAAACATGTGGTTTACTTTGCCAATTCCAGCGGACTCAAAGTGGGAATCACAAAAGAAAATCCAATTTCCAATCGTTGGGTGGACCAGGGGGCAAGGTTTGGGATTCCAATCTTAGAAGTGGATTCGAGAAGGGATGCTGGCATTTTGGAACATTTTTTAAGCCAATTTTTACCAGATAAAACCTCTTGGCAAAAAATGGTTTCAGGTGATCCAAACTACATCGATTTAAAAAAAGAAGCAGATAAATTTTTAAACCATTTGGAAAAAAATGAATTTGTTTCACCTTTGGAAACCAAACAAAAGTTAGTTTGGAGAAGGATCACTTTATCTGAGATCCAGGAAATCCAATACCCAATTTTGACTTATCCTTCCAAAGTGAAATCCTTAAAACTCACAAAAGACACTCCGATTTCTGACACTCTTGTTGGGATCAAAGGGCAATATTTATTATTTGAAAATGGGGTGATCAATATTCGAAGTTTGGGTGGTCTCTACATTGAGTTCTCAACCTAAACTCATCCAACTAAAAGGTAACTTTACCACTCGGATCTATTTTGAGAATGATGATTTTTTGTTAGCCGACAAACCGGCTGGTATTCCCGTCCACGAAACCAAAGACCCAAACCGTTTGGACTTTACTCGACTGCTTGCCAATCATTTGCAACTTCCTGAACTTCGTACGATCAACCGGCTCGATTTAGGAACGAGTGGTTTGGTTTTACTTGGGAAAAATAAAACCAAAAATCTGGAATTGGATCTTTTACTAAAAGAAGCCGAAAAAACATATGTTTTTATTTGTGAAGGGGTCCCTAATTGGAAAGAACATCGGATGGAATGTTTTATTAAGGATGGAAACAAACAAGTGAACATTGTGAGAAGTGGAGGTAAAAAAGCGATTACAGAATTTACCATCTTCGTTTCTGAACAAAAAAATAACCTTTCCTTCGGAACTGCAAAAATTCTAACAGGAAGGAGGCATCAAATTCGTGTTATGCTTTCTGCTTTGGGTTTTCCAATTGTAGGGGACCAAGTGTATGGGAAAAAAGAGAATAGGGAGAGCCGAATGTACCTGCATGCATTTCGATTTTCCTTTACTGACTTCAATGGCCAAAACCATATGGTAAAAACGGAAATTCCTGGTGATTGGTTGAAGCGGTTGCCTTCCATAACAAATTCCAAATTCTTTGCAAACGAAATAATGATATGAAAACGGAAGTGTATTCAAATTTTTTAAAAGAACAAAAAGTTTATAAAAAACTTACCTCCATTTCTAAATTGATTTCGATTAGTTTTTTAGTCATTTATTTATACTTACTCTTTAGCTCTCGTTATACGGCAAGTCCCTTAATTGTTGTCATCAATTATTTGGCGATATTCACTGGTTTTTCTGGCCTGATTCGTTTTAAATATTTTGAAATCCCTTCCCTTTTACTCAGTATTTTGGAAGAGGGAGATAAGGCTCCATTTTACAATTTGAAACAGGAAGAAAAACAATTTGTATGGAGTAAGTCTGGCAGGGAAGAAGAACTACCTCCTGATCCAAATCCTGAATGGATCATCCAAACCTTACAACTTAGGGAACGTTTTCCTTGGAAACGGATTGGAAAACTCTACTTAGGATTTTACTTATTTGTCATTTTGGTTTCGGTTACTTTTCTTTTATCCGTGTATTTAGAAACGGGATTTCAAAACTAAGACAACAATTTTCCTTGTCCTCGCACTTCCTTCGAAAAACCTATCCGTATGGCTTTGAATTGTGGCATTGTAGGTCTTCCAAACGTCGGTAAGTCGACTATTTTTAACGCTCTCACAAAAGCAGGTGCACAAGCTGCGAATTACCCGTTTTGTACCATTGAACCCAATACTGGTGTTGTGGAAGTCCCTGACGAAAGGTTACAACGCCTTTCTGAAATTTACAAACCAAAACGCACTGTTCCGACGATGATTGAGTTTGTGGACATTGCAGGCCTCGTAAAAGGGGCAAGCCAAGGGGAAGGATTAGGAAATCAATTTTTATCTCATATCCGAGAAGTGGATGCCATCTGCCATGTTGTCCGCGCTTTTCAGGACGAAAATATAACACATGTTCACGGAAAGGTGGACCCAATAGAAGATATCACTGTAATCAATTATGAATTGATTCTTGCCGATCTAGATAGTTTGGAAAAACAACAACAAAGAGTATCCAAAACGGCAAAAACTGGGAACAAAGAAGCGGCAGAAATTTTGGCTGTAATGGATAAAATTCTGGATGCCTTAAAAAAAGGGAACAGAGCCTCCACTGTAACATTATCAGAAGAAGAAGTTAAAATCGCAAAAAAATTCAACCTAATCACCATTAAGCCCGTGTTATATGTGGCAAATATCTTGGATTCAGATGTAAAGTCTACTGAGAACCCTCTTGTTAAATCCATCACTGAATATGCAAATCAAGAATCAGCTCCTGTTGTAGTTTTATGTGGGCGATTTGAAGAAGAAATTTCAGGACTTGAAAAAGAAGACCAATTGGCATTTTTAGAAGAGATTGGGGAAAAAGAATCAGGTCTTTCTCGGATGATCCGGGCTTCTTACCAACTGCTCGGCCTCATTACGTTTTTCACTGCTGGTGTGGAAGAAGTGAGAGCTTGGACCACAAAACTAGGGAGTTCTGGACCCGTGGCAGCAAGTGTCATCCACTCTGATTTTGAAAAAGGATACATCCGAGCAGAAGTCATGCGGTATGAAGACTTAGACCGCACTGGGGACCAAGCCAAAGTCAAAGAAGAAGGGAAACTGCGAGTGGAAGGGAAAGAATACATCGTCCAAGACGGAGATGTGATTTATTTCCGAGTGAATGCATAAAAAAAATCCCGATTTAACGTCGGGATGTTTCTCAAGTGAACTAGTTTGGAAAAAGATAGTAGGATCCTATAGATAGGGGCCTCTTCTCAAAGTATCAATGCCTAGTCCCACCTCTTTTATTGCAAAAATCATAAAAAAAGTTACGATTGTAACATGAAATGATAACGCCCAATTTCTTTGCCAGATTCAAAGATGGCAAGTTCCGGACTGGAATCGAGAGTGATGGGTGAGTCAAACATGGACTGGCTGCCTAATTTCGGTAAGGTTTCCACAGGTGTCCCATCCAAAAAAAGTTTTGCGGAGAGTTTGTCCGCATTGGAAGCTTCCACTGACAAAAACACCTGGTTTTTATCGGCATTGGGTTGGAACACAAAGTCCAAATCCCTTCCTGCTACCTGCCTGTGCACTCGGAATGCACCTCCATTCCCTTGCCCTCTCAGTGCCATTTGTGCGGTATGTAAGGTGGTATTTTCCCAGTCGCTCATCAAAACCTTTAAGGATTCGTTCATGAATTGGAGGTAAATGCGGATTTTGGAATCAGGACCAGGAACAACGGATTCTAAGATCCTTTGGAGAGTCACCTGATCCACTTCTTCCCCTTGGGACATGAGGTAGAGAGCTTCTTTGAGTTTGAGTCGGTTCATAAATGGATTAGGATCTTTTGTCTCCATACATTAATTTCCCACCGTTACGGCTTTATTTCCTTTGTTTGTAATTTTTTTATCTTTTCTTTGGCTCTGTTGGCCCTTGCTAGTACTGTCCCTATGGGAACATCTAAAATCTCCGCAATTTCTTTGAATTTATATCCTTTTAGTCGAAGGATGAGGATTTCTTTGTGTGGTTCATCCAATGCATCTATGAGATCGTAAAACTCCTGTTTTTCTTCCCATTCAAAGTACACATCTTCTTGGGTTTGCCTTTCATCTAAGATATCAATGCTTAGGTCAAGAGAGAGGCCCTCTCTGTATTCCGTTCTTCTTATACTCCGAGTGTGGGACATGCTGATGTTTTTTGCGATTTCATTTAAATAGATGATAAAGGCCGGGAAACTTTCTCCTTTGAACTTTCGTAACAATTGGTAATCATTTTCGGTGAGTTTGAGGTAAACGAGTTGGGAAGTGTCTACCACTTCTTCCTTTGGTACATAGTGGGCACAGGTTCCAATGATGAGCCTGTGGAATTTCTGGATGAGGGTTTGCCAAGCTTCTCTTTTCCCAAGCAGGCAGTCATCAATCAAAGTCCTAATCTCATCACTCATAGTTCTTTCTGTGATTCGACGGAATTTTTGCAAGAGATCATTACATTTTCTAATCTTTTTTGGAAATGATGGGATTGGAATAAAGTTTGGTGTATGTACTGAAGCCTTGTTTGGTTAGAACCTAACGCACCAATTTGGTTTTCATATCCAAACCTTCCATAATCATGAAAAAATCCAAAAAAACCGAATATTCGAATTTTCGTTTGGTCAGATGGGATTTTTGCTAAACAGATTTCTAGATCGTTCAGTTGGGAACGTTGTGTATTGGAAAAAATGGGATCAAGTTTCCACAGTTTCAAAATTTCTAAAAAAATGGATTTTGATTTTTCATTTTCTAATTTTAATGTTTTGAGATTCCATGGATTTTGATTGGAATAATAAAACAATTGGTAGGTGGACTTCTGATGGGATTTGATATCCTGTAATAAACGAAGTAATAATGTTTTTCGTTTTGATTCGGGCATTTCTGAATATAATATTCTATTCATTGTTAGGGAATATTCCCTTTCTTTTCCTAAAAATAAAACCTCATGAGGTTTGTAAAAATTAGAAAAGAGGTACACTGTTTTTTCCCATTCCCTTAAGAGTTCGCGAACCAAAGAATAGATTTCATCATTTGTAATTTCATTGGGAAGGATTTCTAATTTCGGAAAGAGGATTAAATCAAAAATTCTTTTTTTTGAATCCTTTTCGATTGGGAGCAGGTCCTCTTTTTTTCCTTCCGCACATCGTCTTATATGCAATAAGGCATCATAAAAAGAAATTTGTTTTAAAATATCAGACAGATCACGGATTTCATTTGATTTGCAAAGATTTTGGTAATATTGAAATTCTTCTTCCTGCTTCGTTTCTATTTCCCTAAGGATTGGATAGGTTTCTTTTTTGAATGCAATGGAATGCAAACTAGGTTCTTTTTGAAACTCGTTCCATATAGTTTCAAAGGAAGTTTCTTTTCCAAACCATTGGGAATGAAGTGGTGCACTCAAGAATACAGAAAATACAAAGAGTAAAAAAAACGGATCAGAAACCACTCCTTGTTTTGAATTCGTAAAACATTTTTTCTTCCGAAGTTTCTTCTGACAAAATGGATTCTAAGATTTCTCTTTTATGGGATTCGTCAAGTAATGCATGTTTTGATTCTAAAAACAAAATTGCCTGTTTTTTAAATTCAACATGAGACAAACTTTTGATTTTTAAAAGTAAGGGATCGTTTTTGGACAACATAACCTTCGGTTCTCTCGGAATTTGTTTATTTGGGATCACTTGTCCCATTTCCGATTGGGTCTCAAGTTCTCCAATCGTTTGCATTTCCGATTTGTCTTTTGTTGCATTCGAAAGGATCAAAAAAAACAGAACGGCCAAAATTCCGGAGACTAGGCTTACGATTCGTTTTGAATTTTGGACTTTGGAGGAAGTGGAAAATTGGACCAAACTGATGGCAGTGATGATCTCTCGGCCAGATCCTTTGAAAAGTTGGTTTCTGATTTTGTTTAAACTTTTTTCCGCATTTTTGGATTCCAAAAAATACTTCCAAAAAGAAATTCCTATTTCTTTAGCTAATTTGGTTTCGACAGGGTATAAAAAACCAATCACTGTTTTTGCACCGGCTTTTAAAAAACTAGTGGTAAGACCCGATTGGCTTTTGGAATCAAAGGAGGAATAACAGCTATTAAAGAATACCAAATCCAAATGGGAAAAGGATCTGGATGAAATTTCGTTCATGGATAAAAATTGATTTTCTACCATGGGAATTCCATTTTTTTCCGTATGACCTGCATAATGAAGGTATCTCACTGCATTCATTTCTTCAATGAATCGTATTTTTGTTAGGTGGTCTTGTTTTAAAATTCGTAAGGGAAATTTTTTTTCCAAAATGGGGAAAAGAATCGCACATTCTTCTTTGACCGTGTTTTGTAAATTTGATTTCACTGGATTACAAATGATAAGAGCAGTGTTTGATTTTTTTAGAATTTCTTTTTCTGTTTGTTCGATCCGAATTCCCCGTTTGAATGTTTCATCTTGGAATAAATAACCTTGGTGGGTTTTTAAAATTTCCCATGGGATAGGCGAAAACTCAGGATCCACTAAGATTTGGATGTTTCCATGAAACCCAGGTTTCCTCCAAACAGGTGTGGCTTTGCCAAAAACGATTTGTTCTAAATTATCTGATTTTTTACTAAGTTTATCAAAAAACTCTGTTTTTTTGGGATTTTGGGAAAGGACTCGTTCCACAAAGAGTGACCAATCTTTTTGGAATTCAAACAGTAACTCGCCTGAAAAGGAGGTGGTTTTTTCTACACTGCCAAACTGATTTTGTTTCTCTTCCCATATACATTCGCCGTCTGAAATCCCTGGGTTAGAATACTTTGATAAAATACGGATTTTCATTTTGGTTTCACTGGAATTTTTGGATCAATTCTTTGATTTGCGTTATAAGAATTTCAATATCTTCTAATGTAGTAAAACTTCCAGTAGAAATTCGAATTGCCCGTAATGCCTGTTCTTCTGCATATCCCATATAAAGTAAGGATTTTGATGCTTCCCTGGCCCTTGATTTACAGGAACTACCTGTGGATACGATGATTCCTTTTTCTTCTAAACCCAATAAAAAAAAGTCAACTGTGTGGATGGGTAAAATAAAAAAACTTGTATTCGGTAACCTTCTTTCGTTTTTTGCAATGATTTCACAACCAAAAGATTCTAATTCCGATTCGAGTTTGGATTGGAAATTTTGAAGTCGATTGATTTTGTTGTGCAGTCCTTCCAGTTGAATTTCTGTTACTTTTTGTAATGTGGAAATGGCAAAGGTATTTTCGGTTCCAGCTCTGTGTTCATTTTCTTGATTCCCACCACCAAACAACCGAAAATGAGGATTACTTTCCGGTAGATAGGTAACAGCGGCGCCCATACCAGCTCCAATTTTATGGCCTGAAAAACTATACCCATCAAAAAGAGAAAAGGGAACTTCTATTTTACAGAATGCTTGCATAAGATCACTGTAAAACAATTGTCCATGTTGTTTGGTGAGTGTTTGAATCTCTTCGGCAGGTTGGATGACCCCGGTTTCATTCCCTGCATACAAACAAATAACAGGCCTTGGTTCTTGTTTTAATAAAAATTCTAAATGGTTTAGATTGATGGTTCCACTGGGATTGGGTTGTATGATCTCTGCTTGGAAACCGAACAGTTCTAATGCAGAGTACATACTAGAATGTTCAAAAGGAGAAACTATCACAGATCGAAGGTTAGGGTATTTGACTCGCAAACTTTGGATGAGTAAATGATTTGCTTCTGTTCCAGTAGAAGAAAATACAAATTGTTTTTCAATTCCGTGAGTGATTTTTGCAAGGTACTTTCGGGTTTGTTCAATTTTTCCTTGGTTTTGAAGGGAGTAACGGGTGATTCCCGAGGGATTATAATAGTTTTGTAAGTATTCCTCCAAACACGATTTTAAAATCTCTGTGTAAGGAGGGTGGGTTGCATTATAGTCAAAATACTTTATGTCATTCGTTAAATGGGATTTCATCTGCTTCTTCGTAACGTCCGAGCTTACGTAGAACGGATCGGTTTAAATTATGGTATGCTTTTAAAATTTCATCTTTTTTTCCACCGACACTTCGTTCATCTACATTACGAAGTTTTGATTTTAATGAATCTAAGATAACCAAACTTTTATTGTTTTCCTTAAGTTTGTGCAAACTTTCTGCTTGTTTTAATTTCGCTTCAAATTCGTGGACTAAGAGGGCAGGAAGGTTGATGTCTTCGAGTTCCGATGCAATTTGGATATTGGAAGATTCTTTAAATTCTATTGTTGCTTTTTGGTAATATGAGTTTTCTTCTTTTCCTAATTGGAAATACAACTCTGCTCGCCGGAATTTAAACTTTAGGTATTCTCTTTCATCGGATCCAACAAAATACAAAATCCTTTCATAGATATCATCCATTTCTCTTGGGGAAAATTGTTTCATACCAGTGAGTAGGATTTGCCGAAGCAAAGATTCTAAATAATCATTGGCCGAGACTTCACTGAAATCACTTCGTTTGATGCTCGATAGTACTACACTTCGTTTTTGTACAGCGCTCAGTCCACTCGGAACTTTTTCTAAGTCAGTTAACTTTTGTAATACATAGGATTCTGTTTCCAACATATGGGTTTTGTATGCGAGTAAGATTTCACTTGGCCTACAACTTGCCCAAGCTACCGATTCAATTTTTTTAGGAGCAATGAGTTCTGGGCCAGAAAATCGTAAAGCTCGTTTGTAATAATCAAGTGCGGTAAGAACAGCTTCAATGTGGGAGTTCCAATAATCTTTGGGGTTTGGGCCAAGGAGTAATTCACCTTGGGGTGCCATCCTTTGGAAGAGAGGGGAGCCCCATTCGCTTGCTTTTTCCCTCCATGTCAGTTCTAAAAAATGTTCTTCCACATGTTCTTTGCTACGAAAATACAAACAGGACTTTTCCATCAGAGCTAGGTCCAAAGGCAAAACAGTCCCTTTTGTGTTTTCTTCGGAACTGAAAAATTGAGTAATGTTTTGCAGGAAATTGGACCCACCTTCTTTTCGGCCTTCGAGGACTGCATCCCCTTTGGCAATGAGTTGGTGAGCAATCCTAGGATTGGGGTAACCAAAAAACGAATTATAGGTGAGGGTGAGTTTGGCGAGGATGGTGTCCCTGTTTCTCAGAATCCATGGGAAAGTGATTGCCCACACGAGGAGAACAGCCAGAATGTATTTTAAATTTTCTCGGAAGATTTGGTTCAAGGATTGTCCCTGTACCCGATCTTTGCCGGAATCTACTGATGTTTCAAGCAATTAAAACTTTAAACCACCTTTTCCCCTTTGTTTTCTTTTGTTTTCTTTCTATTTTGCAGCTCTCTGCAGATCCGATACCAAAGAAAGATTGTTCCCTTCTGGATCCAGGGGTTCCGAGTGAGTATCTGCTTTCTCGTGCTATAAAAGAACAAATCACTGCCTACAAAGCCAATAATGCCAAAAAAATGGACGTTGCAAAAGAGTCGTTTGAGGCATCGATTTCCTTACTCGACAATTACCACCTCTGCCAAAAGGAAAAGGGTAAAAAACCGAGTTCCCTTTCTGCAGAACTCCAAGCCCAAAACTACTTAGAGTTAGGTGATACAACCAAGGCTTGGGAATGGTCAGAAATCGCAAAAACCGAAGCCACCGAAATTACAAAGGAAATTGTGATTTTACAAATGCGGGTGCGTTTACGGGAACAAAACTTGGTAAAGGCAACAGAAGTTTTAGAAAAGGATTTGGTTCATTTTCCCAATGATCCGGATTTTCTGTACTTACTTGGGAATTTGTACTTTGAAAGGAAAATGTGGAACCAATCACTTTTGTATTATACCGCACTATCTTTTGTCATAGAAAGGCGAGATACTTCTTCCAAATACAAATACATCACAGCCAAAGCTCTTGGTGATCTCAATTATAAACTGGATTACCCAAAGATCTCCATCAAACATTTTAATGAATACAATTCCGTGTATAAAAACGATATGGAAGTTTTATTTCGTTTGGCACAAATTTATTTTGTGTTAGGTGATTTTAAATTGTCCAAATTCTATTTGGAACAAATTCGTGAAAAGAATCCACGTGATATTGATGCCTCCCATATGTTGGCCGAAATATATTTTTTGAATGCACGCGATGTAGCTTCTCAATTTTTCCATACATTAAGTAGAGAAAAAAAAATTCCAAAAGATGGACTCATCACACTTTTATACCAATTGGTGAATGGATCCCCAGTCGGACTTGAGGAAAAACTAAAAAACTTTATCAATGCAAATCCAGCGAGATTAACTCCAAGGGTTGCCCTTTTGGAATTGGCCGAAAAAAATAATTCTCCAAGTTACCACCAGTTCAATGCAGAGACGGCACAGTATGCATACGAATATCGCCAGTATGTTTTAGCACTTACGATTCTAAAAAAGGGATACCAAAAATTAGATCCAATGTCTGGAGAAACAGAACTAAGAGTTGCATACTTAGAAAAAATTTCTGCCTGCCAAGAGATGTTAGGGCAGTGGAACCATTCCATCCTTTCGATGAAAGAAGCCCTTTCCCTTTCCACTGACTTAGACAAAAATTTAAAAATGCGATTCCGTTTGGCGTATCTTTACTTGCAAGGGAATTTAAAAAAAGAAGAAACCTCTGTTGGTATTTTGTCGAACACTTTACAAGAAAATCCAAATCCTACTCATTTTTATCTACGAGGATTGTCATATTTTCAACTCGGCAAATACCAAGAAAGTGTGAAAGATTATTCGCAAGCAATCCAAATGGATCCAAACAATCCCAATTTTTATTTTTACCGAGCGAGTGCGTACGACAAATTAAAACAATTTGAAGAAACAGAATCGGATTTAAAAAAAACCATCTCTCTTAACCCCAATGCATCCAATGCCATGAATTATTTGGGATATTTGTATGCTGAAAAAGACAAACATCCAGAAGAAGCAAATTCTCTTTTAAACAGAGCAATATCTCTAGAACCTGACAACCCGGCCTACCAAGATAGTTTGGGATGGGTGTATTACCGAAAAAAAGAATTCAATTTGGCTTTATTACACCTTAATTTTGCAGCCTCTCTCGCTTTAGAAAGAGGGTTTGAAGACCCTGTAATTTATGAACATTTAGGGGATGTGTATTTGGCAAAAAAGGATCCTGTAAATGCCATACAATTTTATAAACTTTCACTTGCTCGGGACAAACAATCTACTAACAAAGATTTGGTGTCCAAAATCAAACGAGTGGAAAAGGAAATTTCACAATGATGATTCGGTTATTCGTTTTTATTTTGATTTTACAATTTGTTGCATGCCAATCTACAGAAGTAGAAGATCCAAATTTTATAGGAAAGGCAGACGGGAAGTATTTACCAGCAAAGGATACTGCAGCAAAAACATTTTTAAAAGAAGTATTGGATAAAAATCCGAACTTTCCTAGTTTCAAATCTGATTTTTCCATGCAAATCCAAACCTTTGTGCCCAAAAAAGACAATGTGTACTTAGATGGAAAGGTATATGTTTCCAAAGATACAAAACAAGTTAAAATCCAGTTGATGGACCAATTCTTCGGTATGATTTTTACTGAACTTGTTGCAGGTGAAGAACAAATCCAAATCAAACCCACAAGTACAAAAGAAATCCAAACCTTACCAATGGGTGATATTCTCATCCAAGATCCAAACTCAGGCAAAAAATACACAATTCCTTTTCCTGTGATTTATTCTTACTTAACAGGAAATTATATAAACGAAATCCAAAACCAAAAAGCCAGGTTTAACACAAATGATTCGCGTGTGTATGTTACCAAACCCGATGGCGAGTATGAATATTTTTTCAAAGAAGGTAATCTGGACCGATTGGAATTGACCAGTGGGAAACGAGGATTAAAAGCCATAGCCATTGTGAAAACTTTAGGATTCCAAGTCCACCCGCCGAAAGAAATCACAACGAAAGTGGTTAGCTTAGATACAGAAAAGGAGAATGTCCTCATCCAAATCAAACTGAAAAAATCACAAATTACAGAAGTATCTCCACAAGTATTTCGATTCTAAAAGATGAAACTTCGTTTTTTCTTTTTGGTATTTCTAATTCCGATCCTCGTATTTGCTTTGGATCTACCAGAATCTCCAGAAGATCCTCTTGAATTACCAAAACCGTTTTTGTACCAGTTTCATACAGAGACGGGAGATCCCATTCAATATCCAAGTACCACTAAACTCTGGTTTGGTGGGGATGTGATGTTCAATTGGGGGGTTCGGGATGCGATGCGTACAGAGGATGTTTTTTTTCCCTTTCGTAGTTTTTTCCACTTCCTAAACCAGTTTGACTTTCGATTTATCAATTTAGAAACTCCCGTTTTACATAAAACCCCAACTGCCGACCAAAGGAAATCCTATGTATTTTATGGAGAACGAAGGGATTTAACCGTTTTGAAAGCCCTAGGAATAAACGGAGTTTTCCTTGGTAATAATCACACCATGGACTTTGGTGATCATGGACTTTTTGAAACCTTAAGTCTGTTAGATGAGTTCCAGATTTCCCATACAGGTGCTGGAAAAAACACAGACCTTGCTTTGCATCCTATATTGGTAAAAAAAGGAAATACGGAATTTCGATTGTTTTCGTTTTCAGATACGGGCGAAACTCGGCTTTTTTCGGGACCAAATTCTCCTGGAGCAGCTTATTTCCGGGTTGCCACTGCAGAAAAGCTCATCAAAAAAACAAAACCAAACCAAGTGAATGTACTTTCCGTACATTGGGGAGTGGAATACAACCCTACACCAATGGATACGGAACGAAATGCGGCAAAATATTTAATTAACGCAGGTTATAAGGTTATCATTGGACACCACCCACATGTTCCACAAGGGATTGAAGTGTTTCCTAAAGGGATCGTTGTCTATTCCCTCGGGAATTTTTTCTTTGGATCTAAAAACCAATACTTAAAACACAATATTTCAGTCGTCACACATTTTGATGGCGACAAACTTCTCTTTGTGGAAGTGATTCCCGTATTTGGAAAACACCAAAGCCTACCAGGAGACCATTATTTTTTCCCACTTGGACCGAAAGAAGCGGAAAGTTTTTTAAAAGAATATGCAATCCTTTGCAAACAACTTGGGACTGAACTTGTGATCTCTGGGGGAAGGGGTTACGTTTTTTTTGATAAGGAACTGAAAGCCAAACTAAAACCATAGTGGAACCAACTGCAGACAAGTCCCACAAAAAAAAATGGGAAACTGAGTTCGAGTAAATTGGTGCGGATGATCGAAAACATCTGTAAAAAAAATCCAGTGAAAAAAAGAATCGCTGCCGTTCTTAGGATCCAACCTTTTTCGTATAACCAAAAGTAGACGGAAACAATGGCTACATACGAAAACAAACAAAACCATTTGAGTTGTGAAGTGGGCTTTAGATATTCCAAAGAAGGTGTCATTTCTTCGGCCGTTTTGGCATCGAGGATATTGAGGATGAGAATGTTTTCGATTAAATCGGCAAATCCAGCGATCACAAGGAGTAGGATCATTCCCATAAAGATTTTTAGAAAAATCGGCCGAACCTTTCGGCCTGCATAATGGCCAGTGTATGTCAAAAACGCGAGATAACAAAAGATAAATCCGAAATCAAAGTAATGTACCCGACGGTATTCAGTGGAGAGGTGGAAAAAATCGATGGTATCGGGAATTCCAATCAGGTCTTGCACATGTTTTGGAGTTTCTGCCATCTCAAGGCCGAGCAGGGTGGATTCAAACCCAGAGTGGTTGTCGAGAGCGGGTTCTTTGGGAGTGATATGGTTTAAAAAACCAGCATACAGCGCTAAAAATAGACCAAGACCCAGGCCCCAAACTTCTGGAAAATTTGATTTTTCACCCATAAAAATGTTAGAAATTCCATAGAATTAGATAGGTTTCAGGGCTCCAAGAAGAAATTCCATTGACCCTAGGCCCCAATGGCAAAACCCTAGTGGAAACTAACAAATTCTTCTACCTACAAGTGTTTCTATGTAGGTATACCCATAGGAGAAATATGAGAAACTACGAAATCACGAATATTCTTCGTGAAGGGAATGTAGAAGAGACGAAGTCTGCCGTTAAGGAACTTCTCTCCAAATACAACTTCACGATCCAAGGCGAAGAGGATTGGGGTTCTAAAAGACTCTGGCATCCCGTTGGACAAGACGAACAAGGCCATTTTACACTGATTAAGTGTTCTGGATCTCCTTCCGAAGTTGCAAAGATTGAACATGAGTTCAAACTCAATGCAAACATCCTAAAAACCCTCGTAATTAGGGCAAATGGCTAACGATCTAAACAAAGTACTACTCATCGGTCGTATGACTCGTGATCCGGAATTTAAATCGGTGAACGGAAGTTCTGTTGTCAATTTTTCAATTGCGAATAACAGAGTTTATGTGACGAACGGCGAAAAAAAAGAGGAAACTCATTATTTCGACTGCGTTGCATGGGGCCGACTTGCTGACATTTTAAAACAATATGCAGGCAAGGGTAAACAAGTAGCAATCGAAGGTAGACTCCAACAACAGTCATGGGAAACCCCGGAAGGCAAAAAAGCCTCCAAAATCCGCGTATATGTCGAGACCGCACAACTGTTAGGTGGTCAAGGACAAGGTGGTGGATCGGGTGACCGTTCTGACAGTTCCAATTCTTATGATTCCGGCGTAAGTAGTGGTTATGATGATTATCCAGCCGGTGATGACGACATTCCTTTTTGATAGGTGATGACAATGAGTGAAACGACAAATATTGATGATACAAGAATAGATTCCCGTGACAGTATGGACGGGATGGATGACGACGAAAAAGGTGGTTTCCGTGGTAAAGACGGAGAAGGTAAGTTCGGTCGTAAAAACGCAAAATACAAAAAGAAAGTGTGTAAGTTCTGTGCTGATAAAGCCTTACTTGCAGGTCTTGATTACAAACGTGTTGATATCTTAGAAAGATTTGTAACCAACAGAGGTAAAATCATTCCAAGAAGGATCACTGGCACTTGTGGCAAACACCAAAGAGCCCTTGCACGTGAAATCAGAAAATCCAGATCCATCGGCTTATTGCCGTTTAAAGTTCTGTAGGAGTTACGGATGAAAGTTGTATTACAAAAAGACGTATTAAATCTTGGTGATGCTGGGGATGTAAAAGAAGTTGCTGATGGTTATGCACGTAACTTCCTCATTCCAAGAAGACTTGCTGTACGTGCAAACGATGGTAACACCAAAGCTGCAATCCACCAAAAAAGACTTGCTGATCTCAAACGTGAAAAACGTGTAAAAGTGATGAAAGATCTTTCTTCTTCGATTGATGGTAAAACATACGAAGTGAAAGTAAAAGTGGGTGAGAACGACAAACTTTTTGGTTCTGTAACAGCGAATGATATTGCTCTCGCAATTAAAAACACTGGAGTAGAACTCGACAAACGTAAACTTGAGTTAGGTGAGCCAATTAAATCAGTTGGTGAATTTAAAATCAAAGTTCGTTTGGCTGAAGGTGTTGTACCTCAAATCGTAGTTAAAGTCGTCGGCCAAGCATAGTCTTACACTAACGCTTTTTCGATGAATTCTAACCCCCTTCAGGAGATAGAGTCTGAGAAGAACTTAATCGGTTACCTACTCATGAGAGGGGTAGCCGGGCAGGAAGACTTAGGTCTAAGCCCAGATGACTTTTATATGGATACCCATAGAAGGGTCTTTGAAGCTGTCACAGACCTTATCAACGAAGGGACAAACATTGACCTAGTTACGGTCACAAACCAAATGCGGGAAAAACGTCTTTTTAAAGATGAATCCCGTGACTTGGAATACATCACATCTCTCTACAAAGATACTGTCCCCTTTCAACCGTTAGACTATTACGTTCGTCGTGTGAAACGTGTTTCAGACAGACGTAAGTATGTCGAAGCGCTGACCCAAGCCATTGATAAAGTTAAAATTGAACCCGGTGAAAACGATTCTGTTTTCAGTCTTGTGGAACAGTCACTTATGGATATCTCGCGCCAAGAGAGATCCAAAGGGTTACGGAAGGTCAAAGATGATGCCAATGCCCTCATCGATTACATCAAAAATGTTGTGGCAGCAAGCCAAAATGGTACAGGTGGGATCAATGGACTCAAAACCCATTTTACGGGTCTTGATATGGCAACAACAGGTCTTAAATCACACGAGTTAATGATCCTTGCGGCGCGTCCTGGTAACGGAAAAACAACCTTTGCCCTCAACATTGCTGCCAACGCTGCTTTGAAAGAACGTAAAACGGTTGTTATCTTTTCGCTCGAGATGAGTCGGATTGAACTCCTTCTGAAACTCATCAGTGCCGATGCAAGGATTGATTCCTATGCATTAAAAGCGGGAACTCTTACATCTGCACAAATGACACAACTTAAGGACAGTATTGGAAATATCACTTCTGCCAGTTTGTACATAGATGATTCTGGTTATCTGACCATCCAAGAGTTTTCAGCTAGACTCAGGCAACTTCGAACCACAGAAGAAATCGGACTTGTGATAGTGGACTATTTACAGCTGATGAGTGACCCAAAAGCAGCCATGGGTGGAAGGCAACAAGAGGTTGCCAATATTTCCAGAGGACTCAAACAAATGGCACGGGAAGTGGGTTGCCCCATCATCGCATTATCGCAGATGAACCGTTCCATTGAAAACCGCTCCAAAGACCAAAGGCCACAACTTTCCGACTTACGGGAGTCAGGTGCCATTGAGCAGGATGCGGACATTGTATGTTTTATTTATCGGGAAGAAATGGTGAAACCTCCCGAAGAGCTTGACCCAAACAAAAGGGGAATGGCTGAGATCATCATCGCCAAAAACAGAGCGGGAGCAACGGCCGATTTTCCATTGATGTTCAATCCGAAAATCAGTCGTTTCGATAACGTTCCATTATAAGGGGTTTTCAATTGAATCACTGGGTAACATCAGAATACAAAAATAGAATTAGCGCCACAAATGTCTCAGATGCATCTGTCGGGAAAACTTTATTCCTTTCCGGTTGGGCATTCCGTTACCGTGACCAAGGAGGAGTGATTTTCATCGACCTTCGGGATCGCTCTGGAATTTTACAAATCGTTGCAAGAAAAGAAATCCTTGGCGATGATTTCTCCAAAGTCGAAAAAATTCGTTCTGAATTTGTGATTGCAGTGAAAGGAAAACTGTCACTTAGAGATGCAGATTCTGTAAATCCGAAAATGGAAACCGGCAAATACGAGTTAATCGCGGAATCAGTTGAAATTTTAAACACATCCAAAACCCCTCCATTCACTTTAGATGAATTTGACCCATCTGGGGAAGAAATCCGATTGAAGTACCGTTATCTTGATATGCGTAGGGAAGAACTTAGGGATCGATTGGTATTACGACACAAGCTAACATTTGCTTTACGAGAGTATTTGGATAGCAAATCCTTTTTAGAAATTGAAACTCCCATTTTAAATAAATCCACTCCAGAAGGGGCAAGGGACTTTTTAGTACCATCTCGTTTGAATGCTGGTGAGTTTTATGCTCTCCCACAATCCCCTCAACTTTTTAAACAAATCCTGATGATTGGTGGGATGGAACGATACTTCCAAATCGTAAAATGCTTTCGGGATGAGGACTTACGTGCAGACCGCCAACCTGAATTCACACAACTCGATATGGAGTTTTCGTTTGTCACGGAAGAAGACATCCGTCGTGAAATTGAATCCATGTGGGCCTTTGCCTTAAAGAAGGTGTTCCAATTAGAAGTGAATGCACCCTTCATGACCATGCCATACCATGTGGCGATGGAAGAATATGGTTCCGACAAACCAGACATTCGTTTTGGAATGAAACTTGTGAACGTTTCAGAACATGTTAAGTCTTGTGATTTTCAAGTCTTTACCGGTGCGATTGCCAGTGGTGGAGTTGTAAAAGCCATTTGTGTTCCTGGTGGTTCCGTAATTTCCAGAAAAGAAATCGAAGACCTTACCGCGTGGCTTTCCCGTGACTTCCGTGCCAAAGGCCTTGCTTACATGAAACATGGAGCAAATGGGCTTGAATCCACCATTACGAAACGTTTCTCACCAGAAGCACTCGAGGCCATCGCAAAAGCAGTTGGATCCAAAGAAGGAGATATGGTATTCTTCGGAGCAGATACGTCTAAAATTGTAAATGCTTCTCTTGGTGCCTTACGTTTGAAATTATCAGAAAAGTATGATCCACCTAAGGTCCCTTATAGTTTCCATTGGGTGGTTGACTTTCCTATGTTTGAATTGGATGAAACAACCAAATCATGGACCTTCCTCCACCATCCATTTACTTCACCGAAAGAAGAAGACTTTCAAAAATTAAGAGATTGGAAAGCAGGGAAAGAAGTTGACCTATCCTCAATTGGTGCTAAAGCTTATGACTTGGTTCTCAATGGAACAGAAATTGGTGGTGGTTCGATTCGTATCCACAACCCAGAAATCCAAAGCCTTGTTTTGGAAGCCATTGGGATTGGGGAAGAAGATGCCAAATCCAAATTTGGATTTTTACTGGATGCACTTTCCTTTGGAGCACCTCCACATGGGGGGATTGCCTTTGGTGTGGATCGGATTATGATGTTACTCACAGGAGGAACTTCCATCCGTGATGTCATTGCTTTCCCAAAAACACAAAAAGGAACTTGTATGATGAGTGAAGCACCGGGTCCTGTGGAAGGCAAACAATTGGAAGAGCTCAAACTCAGGGTAGTCACAATTTAGTATGGATGAAAGTTTTACATTCCAGGAAGAGTCTCTCTACCAAACGGTATGTGGGATTGGTGACAGCAAACTCCCGTTATGGGAAAGCAGACTGAATGTAAAACTCATTCCCCGTGGAAAATCTCTGATCATCCAAGGGAGCAGTGACCACGTCCAAGTGGCACTTGATACCTTCCAAAAGGTAGAAGAAAATTTCAAACGTAGACCAGACAAATCCGAGTATTCCTTTTTTGATATCGATTACTTAGTGAACAAAGTAAAGGATTCAAGTGGTGGTTGGCCAACACCTGGATCTCCTGATTTCCAAAAGGAAGGAGAAACTTGGACTCCGAGAGACAAAATTTTTGTTACCTTCAAAGGAAAACCCATTTTCCCGCGTACAAAAAACCAAGAAAGTTTTGTTGATAGCCTTCATAAAAACTATATCACCATTGCCATGGGACCTGCTGGTACTGGGAAAACGTTTTTATCCATTGCAACGGCTTGTCGCATGATGCAAACGGGAGAAGTGGACAGGCTCATCCTCACAAGACCAGCCGTGGAAGCGGGGGAGAACTTAGGTTTTTTACCTGGTGACTTAACACAAAAAGTAAACCCTTACCTTCGTCCCATCTATGATGCGTTACACGAGTGTATCGGATTTGAAAAAACGAGTGAATACTTACAGGTGGGAAAAATTGAAATTGCTCCCATTGCCTTTATGCGAGGTAGAACCCTTTCCCATTCCTTTATCATCTTGGATGAAGCACAAAACTGTACACTGCCACAATTAAAAATGTTTCTCACACGTTTTGGGAAAAATTCCAAAATGGCGATTTCAGGAGATGCAACTCAGATTGATTTAGCCCTTGGTCGTTCAGGCCTTGAAAAAACAGTTTACACACTTAAGAATTTGAATGGAATAGAGACAATTTTTTTCGGAAGAGAAGACATTACTCGTCACCCGATTGTAGAATCAATTGTCCGACGTTTCGAAGAAAACGAAAGTTTATTTAACAAAAAACCATGAAAGCAATCTTTGATTCTTCTATGACAAGTGTGACTGACTTTTTAACGAAAGTTAGGCCAGTCTCTGTCGTTCGGAACATCCAAATCATTTTGGTATTCCTCACTTTGCTTTTTGTTACGTACGTACTTTCGATTCCATTTTTTGGACAATCCAAGGTCGATACAGACCCAGAAGGACTATTTTCTGAAGGTAAAATTGCACCTGAAACCATCCAATCGGTAAAAGAATTTTCCTACGAAGATAGTGATAAAACCAATTTAGAAAAACAAAAAGCGAAATCAAATGTTCCCTATGCTTTTGACAAAGACTTTGGTGTGCTCGCTTCTGGAATTGATACCAATTTATCGGAAGATTTAGAAATCTTACGCATTTTGGTCCAAGAAGGAAAATCAAATCCCACAACGGTAAAGGACCGAATTCCTAGGTGGCGCAATCGCACAAATGATGAAATCCAAGCAATATTAGATTATCCAAAAAAAGAAAAATTAAAAAATTTCATCCAACAGTACACGAATCTTATCTTTTCTAAATACTGCATCGTAAAAGAAGATTTATCTTTTGCCAAAGAATTGGACAAAGCGGGTGCGAAAATTCGTAATATCGGTACCCAAGACCATACCACGATCATCGATGGAAATTTAGTCATCCCACGTTCTCAAATTTACAAAGATGGACCGGTTACTGCCGTATTATCTAAGTTAGCTTCTGAAAAATTACCGAATGTATCTGAATCACTCCTAAAAGCCGTTTCAAGGATTGGTCTTTATTACGTGTATTCTTATCCTGCATGCAATTACAATCCTGAAGAAACAGAAAATTCTAGAATAAAAGCAGCGAATGCCGTTTCTGTACAAAAAAGCAGGATCCAAGCCAATGAAATCATTGTAAGAGCGGGGGATGTCATCACTCCAGAAGTGAAGTTGAAACTGGATATGATGAATTTGTATGCGACAAGAGCAAATCTTGCTTCTATCGTTTCCATATTTCTCACACAATGTGTGCTTATTGTCATTGTCGGTTTTTATTTGATCCGATACCGGCCAAACCGTTTGAATGACCTTTCCAGTAACCTCATTATCTTTTTTACATTATGGATTGTGATCGCTTCGATTTATTTATTGTCGAAGGTATTCTATGCAACTGACAGTGATTTGTCGGGAG
The DNA here is from genome assembly GCF_000332475.2 of Leptospira yanagawae serovar Saopaulo str. Sao Paulo = ATCC 700523. Classification (GTDB taxonomy): domain Bacteria; phylum Spirochaetota; class Leptospiria; order Leptospirales; family Leptospiraceae; genus Leptospira_A; species Leptospira_A yanagawae. The sequence goes on along the minus strand of NZ_AOGX02000024.1, from coordinate 419,998 downwards.
TATACTATTTCGGAATGTTTGTCCCTGTAGGTATGCTCTGTTTGTTACTTGGTTTTGTATACGACGAACAACTTTCGATCGCCATAGGTTTCTTTTTAGCCTTCGCTGTATTTTTTGCTTCCAGATACAATCCCACATCTTTTATGTTAGCCTTTACTGTAGCAGTGATGAGCTCCATATATGGGAGAAGGTTACTCAAACGAATCGATTTCCTAAAAGCTGGTTTTTTACTTACCTTTGTGCAAATTCTTGTAACAACCGCTGGCTATTTGTTTGATGGACGGGAATTTTATGTATCTAGTGGTGCTGGTTTTTTTAAAGATTTAACCAATTCCAATTTATTTCGAATTACAGTGATGTGTTTTGTGAATGGGTTTGCAAGTGCCACGGCCGTACAGTTATTGCTTCCTCTTTACGAATACATATTCAATATCCCCACACGGTTTAAGTTGATTGAACTTGCTGATACAGGGCATCCATTGTTACAACAACTTCTAACGAAGGCACCTTCTACTTACACACACACATTTATGGTCGCAGCTCTTTCTGAGCGGGCAGCACAGAACCTAAACTTGGATCGACTGCTTGTGCGAGTGGGTGTTTATTTCCATGACATAGGCAAAATTCCAAATGCCGGTTTTTTTGTGGAAAACCAACATTTGATTCCAAAACCAGAACATATAGATAAAAATAACCCTGCCCTTGCTGCAAAAACTGTCATTGATCATGTGTTAGATGGAATTGAGATGGCCAAAAAAGCAAGGTTACCTAGAGAAATCATTAGTTTTATTCCGGAACATCACGGAACTTCCACCATGGCATTCTTTTACCACAAAGCCTTACAAGAGATATCGAGTAGTGCACGTAAAAATATCAACAAAAAGGATTTCCAATACCCAGGTCCGAAACCACAAAGTAAGGAAACAGCCATCGTGATGATTGCCGATTCATTGGAAGCTGCCTCGCGTTCGTTAGATGAAGTATCCCCGGAAAGTTTGGATGATTTGATCCGTAAAATCATCAATTCTAAACTTGCTGAAAACCAATTGGATGAAAGTGGTTTAACCATCGGTGATTTAGAAATCATAAAAGCAAGTTTCAAAGAAGTTTTACTTTCAAGCCTACACCAAAGGCCCAAGTACCCAAAACCAGAAGATACCAAGGCACTAGAGTCAGCGAATTCAAAAAAGTCAAAACGATGAATCCGTCCCTTTTGGTTTCCACGCATTGGAATGATGAAACAAACCAAACCGAAATCATTCCAGATTTGGTTTTAAAGAATAGTGAAAAAATTTTACAATACATAAGCCCAAGTTTTTTAAAAGCATTAGATCTTTCTATTTTACTAGTCGATGATATGCAAATGAAAACAATCAATGGGGAGAGGCGAGGGAAAGATAAAACTACTGATGTTTTGTCTTTTCCATTGTATTCCGAATTTCCGCAGATCCCAGTCCAGATTTTGGGAGAGGTTGTGATTTCGATGGATACATGTAGGAAACAAGCGATTGAGATTGGACATAGTCTTATTGATGAATTTTATCGGTTGTTGGTTCACGGAATTCTCCATCTCTTTGGATTCGATCATGAAACAAATGAGGAAGATGCCCTTCTTATGCGAAGGATGGAAGATGAATGTTTGGATTTGGTTTTTTTAAGATAAATGGCCATTCGAAAAGAAACCGGGATCATTATCCAGAGTAAGGACATTGGTGATAGTGATAGACTCATCAGTTTAGCCGGTGAGTCCCATGTAAGAATGAATTTTATTAGCAAAGGAATTCGGAAATCCAAACGGAGGGCGATCATTTCAACGGAACTTGGTTGTATGGTAGAAGTGGATTTTTATGACCAAGCCGAGAAGGATTGGAAGTCGACAAAGGAAATCCACCTAATCAAACGATACGACGAACTGAAATCAGACTATGTAGGAACTCTTTTTGTTTTGTACATCACTGAGCTCACTTCCTATTTGTACCCTGATGGAGAAAGCCACCCATTTTTATACCAGTTGTTATCTGGCAGTCTGGAAACATCGAATGCCAACGGGTTTCGAAAGGAAATCCTTCCCTTTTTCAAACTCCGAGCCCTCACACATATGGGGCATTTTCCCAGTGAGTTTTATTGCCATACCTGCGGGGAAGAGGTTTTAACAAAACAAAAGGCATATTTCTCTGTGGACTCACGTGAATTTTTATGTTCTGATTGCCATCCTATCTCCAAAGATCATTTGCCTGTTTTAAAACTCTTTCATACAATGTTATCTAAGAAATTTTCAAATGTCTTAGCCATCTTCCCAAAAGTTACGGAGTATACCGAAGGGGATCTGATTCTCAATCAGTTTTTGCGTTCCCTGTTGGGAAGGGAGTTAAAGTCATATTTTGAATTTTACAAAACCATCGGGGATTTATGAATTTTATCACAAAAACCATTTTGTTAGTGATGACCTTTTCCGTTTTCCTTGCACTTTTCCAATTATTGCTAAAATCGGAAAACCTTAAACCAACATCCTTTCCCAAAATCTCCAAACTCCAAAAAGAAATGTTCCCAGCCATATTACGTGAGCCGAAGGAATCGATTCCTAATTTTGTCACACGTTTCAAAATCAAAAGTTTTGAACTATGGGAAAATGCAGACCAATTAAAAATGGAACTTAAAATAGAAAAATGAAAGCCAATCAATTATTAAAGAATCTTGTCCTCACTGAACTTGAAACAGCAGTCAAATCCTATCTATTAAAACAAAATATCGACTTACCAGTTTCTGATTTTAAAATCCGAATTGAATACTCAAGGGATGAAAAGTTTGGAGATTATTCTTCGCCTTTTGCTTTGGAAAACAAAAATCTTTTAAAATTAAATCCAAAAGATATCGCTGAAGGTTTACTTGCGGAAATCAAAAATGATTCCCTCTTCGAATTTGTCACTTTTTCTCCACCAGGATTTATCAATTTTCGAATTCGCGCTTCCTTTCTAATCCAATATACAAATTCGGTCATGTTCCCTAGTGTTAGTTTTGCACATTCGGATCATATTGAAAACATTTTACTTGAGTTTGTTTCTGCGAATCCAACTGGACCTATGAATATTGTTTCGGCTCGTTCGGCAGCTTATGGAGATGCTCTTGGAAATTTACTGTCCAGCCTTGGTCATACCGTAAAACGAGAGTTTTATGTAAATGATTATGGAAACCAAGTGTATTTACTTGGAGTTGCGGTTCTAATCCGTATCTTTGAAGAAAAAGGTGAAACGATCTCTTTCCAAGAAGAGGAAACTGAGGATTCTGTAATTTCACTAATAGAAAAACGAATCTTGCCAAAAGAAAGTTACCGCGGGGAATACATTAAAGATATCGCCAAAGAATTACTTTTGGACATTTCCAAATCAAAACAAGTGGATGATTGGATTCAAAAGAAAAATTGGGAAGATTTGGTTCCGTTTTTATCGAAGTATGCAGTGGATTACAATTTAAGCCGACAAAAAGAAGACTTAAAACTTTTTGGTGTTCAGTTTGACTTGTTTTATAGTGAAAGGAGCTTACACGAAGCAGGTGAAGTGGAAAAAGTTCCTTCCATTCTAAAATCGCAAGATGTGACAACCATTGATGGTAAACTTCATTTTTTATCCACTCAGTATGGCGATGACAAAGACCGAGTGATTCGTAGGGAAGATGGAAGGCCAACTTACCTAATGGCAGACATTGCCTACCATTATGATAAATACAAACGTGGTTTTAACAAACTTATCGATATATGGGGACCCGATCATTACGGTTACATTGCTCGTTTGAAAGGAGCTGTGGAATCCTTTGGAAAACCAAGAGATAGTTTTTTAGTTCTCATAGCCCAACAAGTGAATCTCATAGAAAACAAAGAAAAAGTGAAGATGAGTAAACGTTTGGGTATTTTTCAAACCATGCGTGATCTGTTAACCTACCTTGGTAAAAACGGAAAAGATGTTGGGCGTTATTTTTTCCTTATGAGAAGTTCTGATGCACCTCTTGATTTTGATTTGGATCTGGCAAAAGATGAATCAGATAAAAATCCAGTATTTTATATCCAATATGCCCATGCAAGGGTTTGTTCCATCTTTCGAGAATTACAGATTTCGTTAGAAGGATGGGCGGGGCCAAAGGATCTAAATGCCAACCATTTCCAATCTGAAGAACGCCTTCGTTTGTTATTTTGGATTTCTCGTTTCCAAGAAGAAGTCTATGATACGGCTTCGAACTTAGAGCCGCACCGCCTAACCAATTATTTACAATCACTTAGTAAAGCGTTTACAAAGTTTTATTCTCAGAAAGACAATCGCATTAAGGAAAAACAAGGTGATGAAAGGGATCACTTGTTACTTCTCATATACTTAACAAAATGTTCGATTGCATCGGGTTTGGAACTTTTGGGTATCTCTGCTCCAAAGAAGATGTCAAAAGAAGAAGAGTGATCCAAAATGACTCCTTATATTGTCATTTTGTCAACAGGTTCGGAGCTCACAGCAGGAAGGAGTGTGGACACCAACTCTGGTTGGATTGCCAACCAGTTATTTGAACTCGGTTGGAAAGTTAAAAAATTCATTACTTTGCCCGATGACCCAATTCTCATTCTTTCAGAATTACAAACCTTACAATCTTTAGCCAAAGAAAAACCAGTGTTAGTCATAATGACAGGTGGGCTTGGACCAACAGAAGATGATTATACACTTCAAACGGTTTTGCAATTAACAGGAAAAAAATCTTATTCTGTCGAAAAAGCAAAACTTCGTTTAACAAAAATTTATGAGTCACGAGGGAAAGAATACAAAGACATCCTTCCTAGTGTCTTTCGCCAAACACATGTTCCGGAAGGATGCAAAACTTTAGATAATTCTGTTGGCATTGCCGTAGGATTTGTTGAATCATTAGGTGAGCATTCCTATTTGGTTTGTATGCCTGGCGTTCCCTCGGAGATGACAGAGATGTTCAAACGCCGTTTGGTCCCTGAGTTAAAAAAACTTTACCCTCGTGAAAACTTAGTCCAAAAAACCAAATGGTTGTGGAATATGGGTGAGTCTTTATTCCAAAATGATTTTATCGAACCGAATCGGGATCAGTTTTTCAAAGAAGCAGAGTGGGGAGTGACAGCGAATAGAGGTTACATTAAATGTATCTTCCAATCCACAAATGAGCCTTTACTGGAAACGATCATACAACACTTAGAGGCACAATATCCAAAAATTATTTCCGACGATGTGTTTCAATATGTCCACGAACAGCTATTAAAAGAGGGACTTACGATTTCGGTTGCCGAAAGTTGTACGGGAGGCCTTCTTGGAAAAAAACTTACGGAACAACCTGGGTCTAGTGCTTATTTTCTAGGTGGATTTCTCACATACGCAAACGAGTTCAAAACAAATTTACTTGAAGTTCCTATGGATACCATTGAAACATATGGTGCTGTGAGTGACGAAGTTGCAAAGGCCATGGTGGAAGGTCTTTACCAGAAAACAAGGACCGACTTTGGTGTTTCCATTACTGGGATTGCAGGACCAGATGGTGGCAGTGACAATAAACCTGTTGGGACTGTTTGTTTTGGATTAAAAGAACCAAATGGAAAAATATCCGTACATCGATACGTTTTTCCAGGGAATCGGGAAGCAATTCGAGAGAATGCAAGTAACACTGCATTATTTTTAGTATACCAATCATTAAAGTTTAGGACTGTATAAACTATGTTTCAAAACATTCTGTATTCAATTGGTTTTTTTCTTTTATTTTTTTTGAGTTGGGATGTGGAATTGAATTTTGTTCCAAACATCCGAGAAACTTGGATTTGGAATTTAGAAGGAAGATTTGGAACAACTTCTCCTAAAGTGGGAGAAGATCCTTTAAAAACAATAAATGGTTACAAATTCAATAAACAATTTTATTCATTTAAAACAAATTCTTCACCAGAAATTGATTCAAAGTATTTGGTAGATTTCCCTCTTCTTGGTAACGGTTATCTTTTGTATGAAAAAATTGGGGACGAAGTAAATTTTTATTCCGATAGCAGTGAGTTGTATTGGAAAAAACCAATCAATTCCTATCCAAGGAGTGGATATTTTGCTTCACCAGTATTGTATTTATCTGGTGACAATAATACAGTATTTTTACTCGATGAAAGTGGAAATCAAGTTGGTAAACAAGAGTTAAATGGAAGATTTTTAACAGACTACCAATTTGATTCCAAAAACAAAGGTGTTGTCGTACTATTTTCCGGTGGAGAAATTTACCGTTTGGATGAAAAGGGCAATTTGTCCTTTGGTTTTGATTTATCAAAAGACAAACCTAACTCATTTTTTAAATCGGTTTCCCTTTCTCCCGATGGGAAATTGACTACAGTTCATTTTTCCATCGAAAATAAAGACTGGATCCTCTTATTGGATGAAGTGGGTGAACCAAAAGAGGAATTTTCTTTGCCCAAATTTTTTCCTCACCAATTGTACATAGCAACGGGTAATGCAGGACAAATTTTGATACAAACACCAAATTCGTTGGAATTTTATGAAGAAGGAAAACTTGTTTGGGAAAAAAATAAATCAAAACAAGGTGGAGTGTACCAATCTATTTACGCAGCTGATTCCTTTTTTGTTGCCCTTGTGGATTCGGAACTTCTTTTTTTAAATGAAAGGGGAGAACTCATTCGAAAGAAACGTATCTCTCCTACAGAATTCCCCATTCGTTTTTTCCCAGGTAAGTTAGAGTCTGTGTTTTATATGGAAACAAAAACAGATCTGGTCCAATTTCAAAAATTGTGAATATGGTTTGGAATTTTTGGAATTCCATTGATCTTAAAAAACAGAGTGAAGTTAACTCGATTCCAAAGATCACCAAAGGGAATCCTTAAATAGAATCCTGGGATTTATAAAAAGGTTTCTTAAATCAAATTAGCTTTGGCATCAACTTCATAGATGGATAAGGATTTAAATCCAGTCCTTCCTTCCCTGTTGATCATGGCTATGGTTTCAGTGCATACCCCTGGTTTGATATTGAAGATCAATTGGTCAGAGATTTCTCTGCATATGTAAAGCCCTCGGCCATGGCTATCTTCTAACCCTTTCGGAAATCCTGTTGTTTCATCAATGCTAATGTGGCGATCCAATCGATGCAAAATTTCTTCTTTCCTAAGTGAGCCAAACTGGTCTCGTACAACGATAAAGATTGTACTTTCCGTAGAACCATATCCAATGAGAAAATAATCTTCTGGCATAAGTTGGATATTATCTAATGGAACTACTATATCATGACTAGGAATTTCAAATTGGTATTTATATTCCCCTTCGTTTGTTCGCGGAGCACGGATCATGGCATTGGAAGTGAGTTCCTCTAATACTTGTTGGATGGCTTTCGGTGCACCCAATTGGATTAAGTTTTTTGATATTTTACCACATAAAATAGATCTATCTTGATCAGATTTGATTTGTTTATAAACAATTCCGTTACTAGGAGCTTCCTCGAACTCGCTATTGATATTTTTATCAAATACTTGGAATTCTTTTGTGAAATATTTTTCAATTCCAAAGATATCATTTGATAATAATTTTTCTACCATCACCTCGATGAGGTGAATGTCTAAAAAACTATATTTAGGAATGATGTTCCAAATTTGAAGGTCTTTTGCAAACTTTATGTATTCGTTGATATTGTATGCAGTCATTAGAGCATACAGTACATGAGGGAATTCTTTTTGAATGAGCTTTACTAAATCTATTCCTGATTTGCCTGGCAATCGTATGTCTGTGATGGTTAAATCAATTTTTTCATTTGAGAGATACCAAACGGCTTCTTCAAAATGTTCTGCTCCAAAAACATTATATTTGGAACTCAACAAATCCATGATGGCTTCGCGAATGGAATGGATGTCTTCGACAATCAGAATGGATTGTTTCATGTGTTTGGCTCCGTGATATCATTAGTGAGCGGAAAAGAAATAGTGAATCTAGTTTTTTGTTCTACTGATTTAACTGAAATATTACCATCGTGTTCTTTAACAATGGAATGGCAAATGGACAAACCAAGACCTGTTCCTGTTCCAGATTTGTTGCTTGTAAAAAAGGGATCAAATATCTTTTGGATGATGGCATCCGGGATTCCACCAGCATTGTCTTCAATGATGATATGAAGCCAATTTTTTGTTTTACGAATTTCAATATTGATTTCACCGGGTCTGTAGTCAAAGGCTTGTAACGAATTTCGAAATAAATTCATAAAGAGACGTTCCATTTTCCCGGGATGGAAAGGAAATTGGTATTCGTGGTCACAAGTGATCCGCCAATTGATATTTTTACTTAAGTGAGGATACAATCGAATCACAGTATCCTTTGCACGATTGATGGTTTCAACGATGTCACCAAGTGTGACTTTTACTTTATCAGTTTTGGCAAACGAAATGATATCGGAAACGATGATTGCTGCTCGTGAAATATCATTTCGTATCATATCCAAACGTTTTTCAATTTGTTCAGGAGGTTGGTTTTGCCAGTTGGCTTTTAAGTTTTGTAACGTTAAGCTAATCCCCGTTAATGGGTTATTCAATTCATGGGCAATACCAGAAATTAAGATACCAAGAGATGCAAGGTTACGCATTCTAAAGGATTCTTCTTCTTTTTCTCTTTGTTTTGTAACGTCAGAGATTTTTTCCACCATCCAAAACAAATCTTCTTGTTTTGGGTATGGGTAAAATTCCAAGAGTAGGGTTTGTTTTTTATCTTCAGAACGGAAAAAAATTTCCCGAGTAATTGGAGTAGAATTTGTTTGGTTTTTTTCTTTTGACTTTACATTGATTTTGGGGCAATAAGGACAAATGTCTGTTCGTTGGTATAAAACCTCATAACATTTCCTATCGAGAAGTTCGTCGTATTTATTGTTTTTGGCAAATAGGATGGTTGCTAAATTTGCCCTTTGGATATTAAAATCGGAATCAATGAGAACAAGTGGATCTTGGACAACATCATAAATGGCTTCGAGTTCCCTTGCTTTTTCTGCAACTTTTTCGATATTGTCAATCGAATGGGAATCACCTTGGTTCATCAAATCTGACAAATTAATACCCTAATGATTGGTTCAGTTGTTTGAACATTTTCTTTTGGTTTTGGTTACCATTTGATTTTTGAAGGGCAGTGATAGATGTCAGTTGGCTATGAAAGTCCAATAAAAATTTGATATAAAAATCTTTTTTGAAATCGTTCCTTTCTTGTTTTACAGAATCATTCCGGAGGGAAGAGAGGGGAAAACTATCTGTCCCATCAATCCCCGAAAAATAAATCATCATATCATTAACGGAATCATCAAGTGGAGTTGTGTCTGTAATTTTCGTTTTTGTTTTTTGTTCAATCTCAGTGTCTTCGGTTGTGATTAAAATTTCCACTTTGGACAAAACTGATCCGTTGAATTCTAATAAAATTGATTTTTCTTCTGAGTGTTTGATTCGATTTTTGTTTTGTGGGTCTGGATCTACTTTGAATTTTCGAATTCGTATCCCCGTACGGTTAGGATAAGTGCCAATGAATTGGACCGTTGTATTCGCGGGTAAAGAAGAAACCTGTTCATATGACAAAAGTTCCCTGGCCTTCGCGATCTCTCGGTAAAGGCTAAGGATTTCCTTGTCTAATCGATTTTCTTTTTCGGTAATGTCAGTCTCTGAATAGAGACTAACACTGAATAAAAGAAGACTAAGGAGCGCTAGGTGCCGGTACTTCGGGAGTGGTTCCATCAGTTTCTACCGGAGCTTCCAAACTTGGTTCCAAATCTGGAACTAATACTTCATCTTTCTTAGCAAAAACAAAAGAGAGAGCAAGTGATAAAACAATGAATAGTATCGCTGCGACTCGAGTTGTTTTTGTCATTACATCTGCTGTTGATGCACCAAACACGGATTGGCTAGCGGTAGATCCGCCGAGCATACCTGCACTACCACCTTTCCCCGTTTGGATCATCACAAGAAGGATGAGAAAAAGAGAGAGTAGAACAAATAGAGTGAGAATGGTTCCTGCAAAAAATCCCATAAAGTTTCCTTATTTTAAAAGTCCTAAAAATGAATCTAATTTTTGACTGGCTCCACCAACAAGGCCACCGTCAATGTTCGGTTTGGCGAGAAGTTCTTTGATATTGTCAGGTTTCACTGAGCCACCATACAAAATTTGTATGTTTTCAGCCACAGTGTCCGCACCAACAAAAAGAGAACCAATTGTTTTCCGAATGAAAGCATGTGCTTCTTCTGCTTCCACTGGTGTTGCTACTTTTCCAGTCCCAATGGCCCAAACCGGTTCATAAGCGATCACAAGATTTTTAAAAAGGTCACTTGTGATGTCTTTCAAACCTTTGCCAATTTGGTCTTCTAACACGGAAAAAGTTTGGCCTTTTTCACGTTCTGCCCAAGTTTCTCCCACACAATACACAACACGAAGTCCTGCTTTTAAAAAGTAGGAGATTTTCGCATTGTCAAACTCGGAAGTTTCACCAAGGAATTGGCGCCTTTCGGAGTGTCCTACAAGGACGGTTTTGATTCCAAGTTCTGCAAGTTGCACAGGAGAAATTTCACCAGTCATTGCTGTAAGCCCGGATTGGTAGGCATTTTGGGCCCCAACGATGAGTTTGGAACCACTTGCAATGGAAGAAACCGCTTCCAAATGGAGAGCACTTGGAAAGACCATAACTTCGAAAGAAGATGAGTCACTGGCACTTAACAATCCTTTTGCGATTGATTTAGCTTCTGCCAAACTGAGGTTCATTTTCCAATTGCCTGCGATGATCTTCTTTCTCATGTTATTTTTCTTCCTTTGGGAGTAAACATTGTACACCAGGGAGAGTGCGTCCTTCCAAAAATTCTAAGGAAGCACCTCCACCTGTAGAAATATGTGTGATTTTGTCCGCCACTCCTGCTTTATTCACAGCGGCGATGGAATCCCCACCACCCACAACCGTTTTGGCTTTGGATTTACTGATGGCTTTGGCAATTTCAATGGTTCCCTTAGAGAACTTATCCATTTCAAACACACCCATAGGGCCATTCCATAAAATGGTTTTTGCTTCTTTTATGGCCTTCACATAGTTGTCGATGGTCTTCGGACCAATGTCCATTCCCATCCAACCATCTATAATCCCCATTTTGTCCACAGACTTCGTTTTTGCATTGGGATCGAAATTGTCAGCGATGATATGGTCGATCGGAATTTGTAGGTCAACTCCCTGTACCCCAGCTCGGTCAATGAGTTGGAAGGCTTGGGATTCAAATTCTGGTTCCACAAGTGATTTTCCAACTGGCACCGCTCTTGATTTTAAGAACGTATACGCCATACCGCCCCCGATGAGGAGGTGGTCTACCTTTTCGAGTAGGTTTTTTAAAATGGCAAATTTGGAACTCACTTTGGACCCACCCACAATCGCCACAAAAGGGCGCTCTGGCCGTGCTAAGAGTCCACTGAGTACTTCAATTTCTTTTCGCATCAGAAGTCCTGCAAATGCAGGGAGGAGGTGTGCCACACCTTCTGTCGAAGCGTGTGCACGGTGTGCCGTCCCGAACGCATCATTCACATAGACATCTGCGAGTTTTGCCAGTTCCTTACAGAAACTGGGATCATTCGCCTCTTCTTCCTTATGGAAACGAAGGTTTTCTAAAAGTAGGATTTCACCTTCACCCAATTCATTGGATAACTTCACAACACCTGCACCAATGACGGATTCAGAAAAACTGACTTTGGTTTTCACAAGTGTGGCAAGGACATCAAACACTGGTTTCATGGAAAACTTTGGTTCCGGTCCACCTTTTGGTCTGCCTAAATGGCTTCCCAAAATGATTTTGGCTCCTTTAGAGATGAGGAGTTCCAAAGTGGGGAGGGTTTTTTCAATCCGAGTTTTGTCCGTGGCAATTCCGTTTTCCACAGGGACATTGAAGTCCACTCGAACAAAAACTCGTTTTCCTTTTAGGTTTTGTTCTTCTAGAAGAGGTAATTTCATCTTAGCCTTTTTTTGCCATGTAACGTACTAGGTCGAGGACTCGGTTGGAGTATCCCATTTCGTTGTCATACCAAGATACAAGTTTGAAAAAAGTAGGGCTTAGTTCAATACAAGCATCCGCATCAAAAATAGAAGAACGAATGTCACCTAAGAAGTCGTTCGAAACCACCATATCTTCTGTGTAACCAAGGATTCCTTTCATAGAACCCTCACTTGCTTCTTTCATTTTCTTTTTGATTTCGGCAAGGCTTGTTGGTTTTTCTGTGCGAACAGTTAAATCCACAACCGACACATCTGGAGTGGGAACTCGGAAACTCATACCAGTGAGTTTTCCATTCACTTCAGGGATACAAAGTCCTACCGCTTTGGCAGCACCAGTGGAGGCAGGGATGATGTTTTGAGCTGCCCCACGACCACCACGGAAGTCTTTTTTAGAAGGACCGTCAACGGTTGGTTGGGTTGCTGTCATTGCATGGATGGTTGTCATAAGACCTTCCACGATTCCAAAATTGTCGAGGACCACTTTTGTGATCGGAGCCAAACAATTTGTTGTACAGGATGCGTTGGAGACCACATTGTCTTTTCCAGCATCATATTTCTCATGGTTCACACCCATCACAAAGGTAGGGATGTCTTTGTCTTTGGCAGGAGCTGAGATGACCACTTTTTTGGCACCCGCTTTGATGTGTTTTTCCGCACCCACTCGGTCCGTGAAAAGCCCTGTGGATTCGATCACAAAGTCCACTCCCAGTTCTTTCCATGGGAGTTTTTCTGGGTCTCTTTCTGAGAAGGTTTTTACTTTTTTGCCATCGATGATGATTTCGTTGTCTGTGTGAGAAACTTCCCCGTCGAATCGACCATGGGTTGAGTCGTATTTGAAAAGATAAGAAAGGTTGTCTGGGGTGACGAGGTCGTTAATTGCTACAAATTCTAAATTGGGATCTTTGATTCCGGAACGAAGCACAAGTCGTCCGATGCGACCAAAACCATTAATTGCGATTTTTACCATGAGTTTCTCCTAAAAGGCTCGTATCTAGAGATAAAACGATTTTTTAATAACAGAATTTCGAGTTCGGGGTCTATGTCACTCATTTTAAAGGGAGAAGGAGCATCCACTTACGGAGAAATTCGCAAAAATTAGCGTAGATTCCCTTTGTCTGGAATGTATGAATTCTCGCGTTTGGGATGTCTAAGATTTCCATGGATTCCTTAAAATTAGAGCTCACTCGTGCCAGAATCCAACAAAATATCTTGGCCCAAGTCTCTTCTCACCCAAGTGCTCGGTCGGGAGATATCCAAACCATAGCAAGGCTCATCACGAAGTCTGTTGCGGAAGGCTTGGAAATCGAACGAGTGGGAGTATGGCTTTTTAACGATTCCAAAAATGAACTTGTTAATGTGGATACCTATATAAGGAGTTTGGGGATTCACAGTTCTGGCGCCATTCTCAAGGAAAATGAATTCCGAGAAGAATTCCATTACCTCGTAAATGAAAAGTTTGTGGATGCAAATGATCCTTATACCGATCCGCGAACCAAAGGATTTATCGATTCCTACCTAATTCCCAATGGCATCACAGCTATGTTAGATGGTGTGATCCGAATGGGAGAAGAACTCATTGGTACATTGTGTTTTGAACATGTAAGAAAAAAACTTGAATGGTTAGAAGATGAAATTATATTTTGTAGCCAGTTAGGTGACCAAATCTCTCTTACCATCAGTAACCAACGCAAAAACAAAATCAATGATGAACTGATCGCTAGAGAAAATGAACTAAAAGAACTCAATGAATCATTGGAACGATTGGTAGAAGAACGTACAAAAAAATTAAAAACATCAAATGACGAATTGGAGATGACAATCGCAAGTTTAAAGAAAGCCCAAAACCAATTGGTGTTATCCGAAAAACTAGCAAGCCTTGGCCAACTAGTTGCAGGGATCGCTCATGAGATCAATAATCCAATTGCTGCCATCCAATCTTCTGCAGAAAACCTAAAAGAGTTTTTATTTGAATCCGAACTTTCTATTTTCCAAAAAGAATTAAATGAATTATTACCAGATACCGCTAAACAAAAACGATTTTTAGAACTCATCCAAATATTAAGAACAAGGATCGAAATCATTTCCGGACGGGATCGAACGAACCGTAGAAAACGATTAGAAGTGTGGTTACAAACAAATGGAATCTCCGATACCTTTGCTTTCCACTTGATTGATGCAGGATTTGATTTGGATGTTCTCGAATTGTTCCAAGACTTACTTTGTGGAGATCGATTGGAACGGATTCTCCGATTGCTCGTTGAAGAGATCACCGTGTACCAATCCCTTCATATCATGTTACTTGCCGTGGAAAGAGCGAGTAAAATGACCTTTGCCTTAAAAAACTTTGCACGTTTTGAGATTTCGAAAAATCCCATCCAAGTGAATTTAAAAGAAAATATCGAAACGGTTTTAACCCTTTACCAAAACCAATTCAAAAAAAATGTAAAACTGATAAAGGAGTTTGGGGATGTTCCTTTTATCGAAGGGTATCCTGAAGAATTATTACACCTTTGGACCAATTTGATTTACAATGCATTACAAGCCATGTCCTTTCAAGGGAATCTTACCATCCAAACAAAATTAGAAGGGGATACAGTGTTTGTGTCGGTTGAGGACTCAGGACCAGGAATTCCTTTGGAAATTCAAAATCGTATTTTTGAACCTTTTTTTACCACGAAACCGTTGGGAGAAGGGAGTGGACTAGGTTTGGATATCTCGCGTAAGATCGTAGAACGGCACTTAGGTTCCATTCAATTTACGTCGAAACCTGGCAAAACCATTTTTACAATTGGATTACCAGTTAAAATCAACAACTAATGTTTGTTATGTTACCATAAAACCGCAAAAATTTGTGATTCTTGGATCGGTCCCAAAGTTCTTGAATCCACTCCATTTTCCCTGTTTTCAGCAAGTAAAAAAAATGTTTTGTCAGGGACAGTTACAGGGTTCATATCATCGTGTTCTGTTTTTCCAGAAGGGATGAGTGGAATGGTTTGGGAACTTGGTTCTGGAAAAAGTGCCGGGTCAAGGATGGTGCCATTTCGAAAGACAAACCGTTTTTGGATTGAGATGGAGTCCCCCGGTTTGCCAATGATCCTTGCAATCAAATAAGATTTGGGATCTGTTGGAGAAACGGCTATCACGACATCTCCAATTCCTAAATTGTCTTTTCGAAACCACTTCGTAAAATACTTTGTCTCTCCTTGTTTGAGGGTAGGTTCCATATAACCATTGGAAATGGAGACAGGTAACAAAATTTTGTATTTCACAAAGAGGGCAAAAACCAACCCGATGCCCATAGGCAAAAGGATGGCAATGAGTTTTGTTTTGAGAGGGACTTTGTTTTTTTGTTTAGACATGGAAATAATTGATCTCTTTACGTAAACTTTCAGTGAGTTGGTTCATGTTTTGTGAATTGGACTTGGTTCCATCACTCGATATCGCTGTGGTTTGGGCATGCTGATTGATCTCTGCAATCGAACGTGAGATTTCCATCATCGCGGTTTTTTGTTCGTCGGTGGCTTCTCTGATCATCTCTGAAAGTTCTCGGATTTGAGTGACACCTTCGTTTACTTCTTCGTTTGTTTCAATTTGTTTTTGTACTACTGACCGAATCTCTTTTGTCATTTGGTTGATCGAATTTACACCTGTTATGGTTTCACTTAAGATGGAAATCGATTGGTCAATTTTTTCTTGGCCTTGGCTAATTTCCCCTTCGTTTTGTTTGATGAGTTCTTCGATATCTTCGATGGATTTTGCTGTTTTGTCAGCAAGTTTTGAAATTTCATCGGCAACCACAGCAAATCCTCTTCCACTCGCACCAGCCCTTGCCGCCTCGATCGCAGCATTTAACGCAAGTAAGTTGATCTGTTCGGAAATATTATGGATGATTTCCACCACATTCGTCATTTCTGAGGAAGACTGGTAAATTTTATCCATCGAGAGTTTCATTTCCCCTAAAGAAATTTCCCCTTTTTTTGCATCTTTTGTGATCTCTCCCACACGAGTATCGGCTACTTGAAACTTTTTATCAATTTCTGTAACGGCTTGGTTGAGTTCCGTCATTTTTTTCATGAGTGAGGCTAAGGTGAAAGATTGGGTTTCTGTCCTTTGGGCCACACTTTCAATCCCTGCTGTAATTTCTTCAATAGAGGCTGAAATTTCTTCACTGCTCGCCGCTTGGTTTTGGGCCGCATCGGAAAGCGTTAACATTGATTCGTAAATGTCGGAACTAGTATTCTTAAGTTCGTTTGATACCGTTTGGGTTTGGTTGACAATTTGGCGTAATTTAGTTTGGAAATCAAACATTGCATTGGCCATACTTCCAATTTCGTCTCGGCTTGGGTCATAAAAGTCAGATTTAAGATTGCCTTTGACCATCTCACTGATACGGACTTTGATTCGTTCTAATGGTTTTAGTTTGGATTCGATGACAAGTACGGTAACAACACCAATCACGATGACAATAAAAATGGAAATTCCCAGTGTCAATAAAAGGCTCATCAATGTTTTTTCATAGAGTTCTGCATTTTCAAAAATACAAAAGATGATGTAATTGAACTCAGGGTTTTTGACAAAGAAAATCCGTTTTTGTGTGCCATCTTCTGCGGAATCTAAAAATCCTAAAGCTTCGTTTGTTTGGAAGGGGGTATCAAATACCAATTTGGCTTTGGCATTATTTCCAATTTCCTTTTTGTCAGAATAATACACGATGGAGCCATCCCCATCAAAAAATCCAACTTTGCCAGAGGTCCCAATTTTTAAGTTTCCTAAAATAAAACTAGATAGTTTTCCAATGTTTAAGAAACCTCCCACATACCCTTGGAACTGGTCATTTTCATACACGGGAAGGGTGTATGGGGAAACTATATCGCCAGAAATTCGAGAACGAATGCTTGTATGGCGGAGTGGCCCTTGTCTAGTCAAATCACCGTCTTCTATATAAAATATCCCACCTGTTTTGGATTTATCATATTCGTTTGTGGAGATAAATATCCCATCTTCTGGTTTGTAATAAAACAAAGCTTCTACAGCATGGTTTGTACTTCGTAACTGAATTTCATTTAAAACAGCACGAACTCCATTCAGATTTTTTTTCACAATTTGGTCTTTGAGTTTCTTATCTGCGAATATGGATATGGTCAAACGATCCCTAAAATCAACAAGAGTGAGCCTCATCAATGATTCTGAATCCATAACCGATTGTTTCATCGAGGTATTCACAAGATCTAACTCTTGTTTGAAGTTCATTCGGTAATTGATGATAAACAGAAGTAATATGGCTGCGAGAAAGGATAATACAGTTTGGAATCCCAAATTGCGAGATAACCTTCTTGTATTGATCCTCGAGTTTTTGTCCATGCGTATGGATAACAAAATCCCTTTTGTATTAAACTTTGTTTCGACATACCCAATGAAAATGGATTGGAATAAAATCGTAAAAGCCAAAGTCATACCAAGGCCAATCGCAAGTTCACTTAAGAGGACAAAGTTTCTTGTTTTTTGGAATACAAGTAAGGCGATCAAAACAAAAACATACCCGATACTATACCTTGTGACAACATCAATCATCGAAACTTTTTCCAAGTGGTCCAACCAGAAATAGGCCTTATGGTTGACCTTACTGGTTGCCGTTCCATTGTAAATGCGAAGGATAGGGGCAAAACGGACGTAATAAAATGAGACACAAAAAACAAGTAGGAAAATGACGATAAGGGCAGTGGAAATTAGAATGATTTCAAATTCTTCTTGTGTCCATTGTGTGAAAAAATAGATGTAAGATAGTAATAATGGGAATCCAATGAGATAGTTAAATCCTTCAATACCAAAAATTATAAATTTGATCATTTTCCGTATGTCCATACCGTAGGGATACAGATTGTCTAAGAATTGTAAACGTAAAATTCCAAAACCACCCCTTTATGAAAGACACACTCGTTCTCAAAACCATCCAAGAAAAAATTAAAAATTTAGGTAGTTTACCTGGGTGTTATCTTTGGAAAAACCAAATGGGGCAAGTGATCTATGTAGGAAAAGCACTCAAACTCCAATCACGAGTTAGGTCTTATCTCAATCCAAACCAAAAGGACAGAAAAACTCGGGCACTTTTTGTTGAGTTATATGATTTAGATTGGATCGCGACAAGGACTGAAAAGGAAGCATTACTTCTTGAAGCCACTCTCATCAAAAAATACAATCCTAAGTTCAATGTTAGGTTAAAAGACGATAAAAAATATCCTTTTTTATGTGTTTCTACTAGTGAAGACTACCCAATGGTTTTTTTAACACGCAAAGTGAAAGACAATGGTGATAAATTTTTTGGTCCCTTTACTGATGTGAAAGCCGCAAGGGATACTTTAGAACTGATACACAGGATCTTTCCCATTCGTAAAACCAAGTTAAAACTTCCTTTGGCAAAACCACAAAGGCCTTGCCTCAATTTCCATATGGGACGATGTTTGGGTCCCTGCCAGGGCAATGTTTCAAAAGAAACCTATGCAGAGTTAGTGGATGAGATTTTACGATTTTTGGAAGGAAAAAAGGAACGTTTAGTTGCTGATTTAAAATCGGCAATGATTGCTGCGTCGGCCAAAATGGAATACGAACGGGCAGGTTTTCTCAAACAAAGAATTGAAAAGATAAACCAAATTCGAGAGAAACAAACTGTCGTTAGTTTAGATGGTGGAGATGAAGACATTCTCGGAATTAGTAAACGGGAGGACGAAGGTCAAATTGTGATCCTTGAGGTAAGAGGGGGAAGGCTTGAAGGAAAAAAATCATTTCCTCTTTCTGGACTTTCGTTTTCCGACGATGAAGAAGCGTTTACATCCTTTTTACGCGATTATTATTTAAATGTAAGCATTTTGCCAAGTGTGGTGTATTTACCAACTTCAGCCAAAGGAAATTATGATGTTTTTTTAGAAGCCATCTTAGAAAAATTTGGAACTTCCATCAAACTCAAATTCCCTGAGATGGGTCCGAAAAAATCCTTACTCCGCTTAGCAGAAAAAAATGCAGACCTCAGTTTGACAGAACGAATCCTTGCAACCAAACTCCGCGACCAAACAGTCGCCATGAAAGAATTGCAAGAGAAGTTAAACCTACCCACATTACCTCGAACCATCGAATGTTATGATATCTCACATTTCCAAGGCAGTTCACCTGTGGCAAGTGGTGTGATGTTTGTGGAGGGAAAACCATATAAACCAGGATATAGGCATTACAAAATGCGTGGGTATGAGGGAATCAATGACCCTGGTATGATCCATGAAGTGATTGCAAGGAGGTTAAGCCATCTTGTGAACGAAGCTGAACCTTTGCCTGATCTGATTGTGATTGATGGGGGCCTAACACAACTTTCACGAGCAGCGGAAGCAGCCATCGCTTTGGATCTAGGACATATCCCCATGGTGGGACTTGCCAAAAAACGGGAAGAAATTTATTTTCCAGGTGAAAAACACCCGTATAGTTTTGACATCCATTCACCCATGATGCGACTCCTTCGCAATTTACGAGATGAAGCCCATCGTTTTGGTGTCACTTTCCAGAGATTACAACGTAAGAAAAAAGCACTGAAGTCTATTCTGGATGATATCCCCGATATTGGGGCAAGTCGAAGGAAAAGTATCCTAAGTTATTTCCATTCTAAGAAAAAAGTAACAGATGCTACACGCGAGGAATTAGAACGGGTTCAAGGGATTGGACCTGTCCTTGCCGAAAAAATTTACAATAACATCCAGAGTTTAAAAAAAATAGAACCTAAGGATTGATCCTTCACCACTCACGTATGTGGGTGACTGTAAGTGAAACGTATTGTATGGATTTTCGTTTTTCTCTCTATTGCATGTCATTCAGAAGGCAAATCTCCTTTTTATTTTCCTTCTGAATTTGTTGGAGAGTCTCCTAGTATCCAATTTTTTTATGGAACGTTAGGGAAACCTTTTGAGGTAAAAGACTCTCAATCAATTTTATTATATGAATCGGGTGTGCTTTGTATTTTTTCCCTTCCATTGAAGCTCTTCCAACTTGAGTTAGGTGGAAAATTCCAAATTTGTTTGCGAATGGATGGAGATACATTTTTTCGTTGGAAAGAAGGTTTTTCTTATTTAGAAAAAACTGAGGGTGAGTACCCTCATTTTTATGAATCGGGTAAAGATTGGAAGATCCGTCTTACAGAATTTGGAAAGTGGAAAGAGGAAACTTACAAAACAAATCCTTCTTTAGAATGGAAACAACAAATTTGGTCTAATGGAATTGTTTCCTACCAAGTATTTGCAGTTCCGCATCCTGTTTTTTTACAAAAATCGAAATCGGAATGTGAGGTATTGTTTCGATCAAACCAATTGTCTCTTGCCTTAAACCAAACTCCAGCCATCGTTTTGACCCTTCCTTGCCCTGATACTGATTTGATTTTAGAATCCATCCAAAATCAAAATGATATTTGGTTATCAGAATGTACTCCGAATTCACCCATAGTTTCCGAAGTCTTTCGCCATTCTGAATCATCTTATTTGCGTTATCTGGAATGGGAAAATCCCACCGATTCTGTTTTATGTCCGAAAGCGGAATCCATCGAATGGGAAGAAGGTAGTGAACTTTCCCAATTCCAATCCAATGAATTTTTGAAACGAAGTCGTTTGGTTTTACCACATGGAATCTTATTGTTATCCGATGAAATGAAATTACAAGGGATTCCCATTCCCAAATCGTTTCTTTCTTCCCTTGGAACTCAAACTCTCATTCGGTTTGGCGAGTCCAATTTCCAAGACTTTCCTTTCTCCTTTCGCCAAGGGGAAGAATTTTTTTCCAACCAAATCAGTTTCACCGCTTGCCGAGACCAATGGAAGTATTGGAAAACAAAGGAAAATTTTTGTGGAAATCCAGGAATTCCCAACGAACTAACCTATGATGAAACATTGTTTTCTTTACCAAGTTGTTCGTTAGAAGGGATCCAATTCACTGAGTTTTATCCAGGCAATCAATCAGACTCCCAATTTCCATTTCCTGCGTTTTTCGAATTTCAAAATCGGGGGCCTCGTTGTGATCTCTCTTCCCTCAATTGGATTTTCAATGATTCTATGTATCCATTTGTGGCAAAGGAAACCATACTCGAAAAGGATGCTTTGTTTTTACTGGTTCGAAAACCTTGGACGGGTTGGGGGAACTTAGAAAGAGAAAAACCGTTTTTGCTTCCGAAAGTTGTCTTTCAAATTCCTTCCTTCAAACTCCAATCCAGGATCACGAAGGAAAGTAAGTTATTTGAATTTCCAAACCACCATTTCCACCTAATCCGAAATCGTGAAAAAAATCTCCATTCTATATACAAGAGTGAATATGAATTCCCTCATCCAAAACAAGGGGCAAACCCAATCTTACAATCATTAGGTTTTTATATGAGTCCAGGGACTCATGATGGAGTGGTCATTCCAAGAGTTGGGGGGCAATTATTAGAATTAGCGACAAATCAGTTTCCATTTTTCGATTTTGGTTTCCATTCCTATGAGGAAGGAGTTTTTACATTCCAAACGAGTGCAAACCATCAATTGTTTTTTTGGAAACCCCAAAGTACAGAAATGACAACGTTTGCAATCTCACCTAACCATTGCAATGGAGGAATGATTGTCAATCTTCCCGATGGATTTTTTTCCAATGGTCTCCAGTCTCTAAGTTATCTTCAGAAAGACAATCTGGAAATGGTTCGTTTGTTTTGGGACCAAAATTCTTTGAATGAAATCTCAAATTTTGGAATCCATTCTCTCCACCCTGAAGAAAGTCCAATTTTCTTTTCTTCCTCACTCACTCAATCGGATTCCTGTTCCG
The DNA here is from genome assembly GCF_000332475.2 of Leptospira yanagawae serovar Saopaulo str. Sao Paulo = ATCC 700523. Taxonomy (GTDB): domain Bacteria; phylum Spirochaetota; class Leptospiria; order Leptospirales; family Leptospiraceae; genus Leptospira_A; species Leptospira_A yanagawae. Next base: position 398,167 of record NZ_AOGX02000024.1, on the reverse strand, counting down.
GTTTTTACAGAACACCGGGGAAAGAGAAACAAAGAAGTTTGGAGATTCGAAAGTCTGATTTGGAAGGGAAGTATGATACTAATTTTGCCATCGACCAAAACACAATTGTAAACTGGGGGAATGGTCGTGGTTTATCGAATGGAAGGATAACAACGATTACTCCAAAGTTTTTTCAAATCGAAATTGACCCTTTTTTAACGGAAGAACGGAGCGAACAACTTTATTCTTATATCACAAGTCCAAAACTCACTCGACCCACAGGTTTTTTGGAGCGAAAAGGCCCTGTTCAAATTGAGGCAGTTTACCCCAATCCTTATGACGCCCAAAATGAATGGGTCTATATTTGCAACCGATCGAACCAAATAGAAGATTTGTTTTTGTATTCCATTGAAGATGAAACTTCATCTGATCCACTCGTGCCATACCAAACTCGATTTCCTGATAAAGTGCCAAGAGGGAAAGCAGGAAATGGATTTGTAATCAATGATTCTCTTTTACTTCCAGAACACTGCGCTTGGATAGTGGACCCCGATGGTAAGGATTGGTACCTTCCCATTTTCCATAGCGAGAGAGACTTACTGTTAACAGTAGGAACCACACAAACCATAGGGAATGGAATTTCAAGTGGTGAATCCATCCAACTCCGAAAGGTAAAAAATGGGAATTCCTATTTGGTTTCAGCCTTTGGTCACAGAGAATCGGTAAGACCATTCCGTAAAACGGTCGTTACTGGAGAATACCTCTGGTTAAAACAAAATACGAATGGAACCTCGTCAGATGATTTTGAAACCTTTCGCGAGGAAAATTGAATTCTAATTTTCAAATCACAATTTGGTTTGTGATGGCGATGGTTTCCTTTTTTCCTTTCAATCAAATTGGTGCGGTTGGATTAGAAGTAGGTTTGTTTGGTTATGAATTGTTTTTAAAAGAAAATATGCAAGGGAAACGATTGGAAGTTTCTGGTTGGGATTTCAATTACAATAGGTGGAGGAATTCATTTCAAGCGGAACCATACCTCTATCGTACTTCCGGTGAATCCTTGTTTGTTGGTCTAAAGGACAAACAATCCAAAAATCAAATTGTATGGGACTTACACATACAATTAACCTCTGGTCCTGACACAGGTTTACGCCAATACTATTTAGGAAAAAATAGTTACTTCGGCTACCAACTACAAAATTTCCTTTTGGGTGTGGGTAGAAGGGAACATCTATTTTCCCCAAAAAGTTTTTCCACTCAGTTTGATGCGGGGGATGGACTTTTCCTTGAATTAAAACCAAAGTTAGGATTAACACTGCAATTTTTTATCTGGGACTTCCATTCTGGTTCGCTTCTCCTCTCCAAAGACCAGTTTCGTTCCCTTCTCAGTCGAGAAGGAATCCTAAATGAAGGAGAAACAAATAATTTTCCTGTTGAAAAACCAATCACAAAACATAGCCGAAACCACAGAAGGAGGCATAGCGTAGGTTTGGTGTACGGAGATAGTTTTAGTTTCCGATTTGGAGTGCATTATTTGGAATTAGGTAGCCTTGGCCCTTATACGAAAGACCATCCAAATGAAACGAAACGGTATTTAGCAGATGGAGATTCATTACTGCATGGGAATGGAGGATTCTCCTTACACACAGACATTTTGTCCTTTGATTTCGATTTTTTATGGTGCCGAGGGAATGATAGAACCAGATCCAAACTTGCTGCCACCCCTGGTTCCATAACCATTGCAGGAGAGGCATTACAATCTGGAGTGGAACTTCGATTTGCTGGCTGGAAGATACGATCTTCGCACTTTATCTCTGACAGAGAAGAAAAAAATGAAAAACAACAAATTGTAAAAGAAGGTTTTATTTCATTAGGAACACATCCCAGTCAAACTCCGTATCTTTCCCAAATTTTTGAAGTTTTTCCATCATCCGCCATTACTGAGTTAGGTTATGAAAAGAATTTTGCCTTACTCGAAGGTCGATCATTTGGGTATCTAACAGAATTGGCCCTTAGTTATACATACAATCAGTTTGTATTCAAACTCATTGGGAATTATTTTTTACCGTATAGGCAGACAGGCCCGACGAATGGAAGGATCGCTTTTCAAAAAAGGGAATTTGAACGGTTTTTTATTGCGGAGGGTATGTTTGAAGTTTCCATCCGCGAAGAAGTTAGTTTTGAACTTGGGATAGGAATCTCCCAATTGTTTTTGCCCGAATCAATCGGCATTCGTTCCAATTTTGGTTATGTGTTTGGAAGGTTACAAATATGAAACAAGTACATAAATTTGGTGGGACCAAATGGTTTTGTTTTTCCTTTTTGATTTGTTTGTTTTTTTGCCATCCTACCAAAGAAAAACTCGATCTCACTGCCTTTTTATTCGCAAGTCCTCCGATTAATGAACTTTATTTTTCCTATCCAGGAAGGCATGTATCGTTATCGAAAAAACAAATCGTAAAGGAAGTGATACTGCAGGAAATTCGTAAGGCAAAGGATTCCATTCGTTTGTATGTTTATTCCATAGATGACTTAGATATTATAGGAGAACTTTATCTGCAAAAACGAAGGGGAGTGAAAATCTCAATTTTTGGAGATAAAGAAGAAGATTATATCGAATTGGAGAATTTTGGTTTTCATGCCAAACGGTGGCAAAGTTCAGGTATCCATCACACCAAAATTATGTTATTCGATGAAAAACGGATGTTTTTGGGAACAGGCAATTTTACTTCTCATGGCTTGGAAACCGATCATAATGTTTACTGGATCCAAAACATCACACCGGAGGAATCAGCCTCCCTCATCCAAACCCTGGAAGGAAATTCTATATTAGGAAGAGTCCGTATGGGTGGATTAGAATACTTTGTTTCACCGGAAGCTGGATGGGAAATCCAAACTCAGATCTTAAATGCAATTGATTCGGCAAAACATTCCATCCGGTATCTGATTTATTCACATTATGATCCTGTGTTGAGTTTCAAATTGGAAAAGGCGAGTGAACGTGGTGTTCGGGTAGAAGGTATCTACAATTCTCCTATGAGTACAAATCCAGAAGGTAAATACCTCCATTTTGGATTATCTTATCCTTCTCAAATTTGGGAAGATGGCAATGTTGATTTTGTTTATAAAAATGATTCCTATCGTGGAGGATTACTCCACCACAAAACCATGTTAGTGGATGACAGAGATGTGTATGTTGGGTCTTATAATTATTCGGTATCGGCCCGTGACCAAAATAAAGAAATTTTTGTAAAAATGTCACACCCAAAAATAACGGAAGAATTTTTGGGAGAATGGAATCGAATCGTATCTCAGGCCCTTCCACTGAGTGATTCATTTATGAATGAAGGATCAAAACCAGAAACACTATGGAAACAGTTTTTGATCCAAAGTTATCGGAACCCATTGTTTGAAACCAATTTGTTTTTGAATCAAAACGGAGGCCTTGATGCGAATTCTTCTGGATTGGCGAACCAATACCGAGAGAGTTTAGCACTTACCACGAGTCCACTGCCACTACAAACACTTTTAGGTAACAAACGTTTTGTGTCTGGAGGGGTAGAACAAGATCCCATTTGGGTGGATTCGGAAGTATCGACACTGACACTTCACTTACAAAATTTATTTTATGGTACAAAGGTAACGGTATCTAGTGGAGAGGTGGTTCATTCCGTTACCTTTTGGGATGGAAAAAACCCGAAAATAACGATTCCATTGGATTCTGAATCTGTGGCTCTCGGTGTGGAAAACTTTCGTTTGGGAAAGGATATTTGGATTTGGGTAGAACTTTCAAATCGAATGATCAGTTTTTGTCATACCAAACAGAAAAACAAAATGCCCAAGTGGATGGTATTTTTAATCAATCGTTTGGCTACAATACAAAACAAAGAATTGGTATGTAGCTATGACTAATCATTCCATTTTGTCTTCGATGACTGGAACCAATATTTTTGCAATTTCTTCTTGGAGTTTCATATAATTGTTAATACCAAGATGGGTGATTTGTTTGTTCACATCGTTTAACATCGCTTGTATGAGAAGGATGAGGGTGTGTTTTTTGTCTTCGGGAAGTTTGGAATCATGGATCAAATCGGACATGGCTTGTCCAGTTTGCTATGGAAATGAGAATTTCCAAGCACTTTTAAACCCAGTTTTTAAGTTCAAGTTCTTTTAGTTTGGGTGCCATTCGGTATGTAAAGAGCACAATCAGAACTGTCATTGTTGCTCCAAAAACAACGGACCCAACCGTTCCCAGAAGTTTTGCCGAAACCCCAGATTCAAATGCACCAATTTCATTCGAAGAACCAATGAAAACTTTGTTGATGGCACTCACACGCCCCCGCATCTCTTCAGGTGTCATGGTTTGCATAATGGTGGAGCGTACGACAACGGAAACACTGTCAAATACACCTGACAGAAAAAGAGCAAAGAGAGACAAATAAAAGGATGTGGAAAGGCCAAAAACCAACATACAAATACCAAAACCAAATACACAGGATAAAAGAACCCTTCCTGATTTTTCAAGAGGCGGTTTGTAAGTAAGGTAGTATGCCATCAGGAGGGCTCCAATAGAAGGGGCCGCTCGTAAGATCCCGAGTCCCTCTGATCCCACAAATAAAATGTCTTTGGCAAAAACTGGGAGAAGGGCAACTGCTCCTCCAAATAATACAGCAAACATATCCAACGCCATGGCACCTAACATGATTTCGTTTTTTAAAACAAAACGGAGACCTTTTAGTAAACTATCCTTTAATGCTTCTTTTTCTTTTCGTTCCGGCAAACTTCGTTTGCGAATCCAAAAAAATAATAAAAAGGGAAGTCCTATACAAATGGAATCCAGTCCGTATGCCCATTCAATTCCAAGACTTCCGTATATGATTCCTCCTATTGCAGGACCAATGACAGCACCTGCTTGGAAGGAAGTTCCCATCCAGGCAGCTGAATGTGGATAATGTTCCCTTGGTACGAGTTGGGTCACAAAACTAAAAATAGCAGGTGAAATAAAGCCACGCGCAATCCCCGAAACTAAAATCACAAAGAAGATAGGATAGGCTTTGTATGCATCCAAAAGGAAATGGAGAGGTCCGGTGAAGGCAAATAAAGCCAAAGAACATAAAAGCAAAAAAAATAAACAAATCACAATGATATTGCGGCGGTCTCTAAGATCTGCTAGGTGGCCCGCATAAAGAGCAACAAGGATGGATGGAATTGCCTCAAATAAACCAACGAGGCCTAAATCGAGAACACTGCCAGTCAGTTCGTAAACTTGCCAACCAACAATGGTTGCTTGGATATTGATCGCAAGGACCATAAAAAAACGAGCTACGATAAAAAATCGAAAGTCTCTATGTTGGAAAATGGCCAAAGAAAGATTTTTTTTCATCTCTATTTGGCCAGAGTTTCCTTAAAAAAACTAGGGGCAATTCACAAATTCCGTAAATTGACTAATTCGATTCACTTCCTAATTGGAACTGTAAAGATTTCACTGGTTCTTCATTTCCCACTTGGTCAACGGCATAATAGAAAATTTGGAAGGAACCTTTACATTCTGTTTTAAAATCCAATATCGATAGATCGACTGAAAACAGTTTAAATTCAGATTGTTTCCCTGATTGGCATGTCGTAGAATAAAAAATGTCTTTCAGTCCACTGCGATTGTCACTCCCTACCAATCGGATTTTAGAATCAGGAGATAAAAAATTTACATTCCCTTTTCCTTTTGCAATTGGACCAATCCATTCCACTTTTGAAGTTGGTGGTTTTGTATCGCGGATAAAATCTAAGATTTGAACCGCTTCCTTGTTTCCCGCTTTGTCTACGGAAAAATACAAAAGTTTATAATCACCTTCTTCGGTAAATGGAATCGAAGTGAGTGATTTTGCTGAATTCCACTGTCCATCATTGATACGGTATCGAACCTCGGCAATGCCAGAGGCATCGTCAATTGGTGAAACCGTAATTGTGTCCTTTGTTAGGTAACGAACCTCTTCTTTTTCTTTTACTATCACAAAACTATCGTTAGAGATAACACTCACTACTTTTTTGGGAATGGGTTTCGGTTCGATGGTTTTTTTTGTCACAAACTCTTTTGGTACAGAAAGGGGAGAACCTGGGTCCACATTTGTTGAAAACACTTGCGTCCAAAATCCTTTTGCACCATACTCACCTAACCGTCGCACACGAAAGTATTCAAAATCATCTTTCGGAGTAACAGTGATTCTATTGCCTTTGAACTGGATCACTTCTGGAGGTTTCGGTGCAATGGAAGCTTCTGTTTCACTTGGTTTTTCTTGCCAAAGTTCCAATTCAAAATTGGCATCAGCTTCCGCATCGATTAAAATCCTCAGTTCCCTTTTTGGTTTGGAATCCAAAGAACTCAAAACCAATAAACAAAATGTAACAATGAAAATTAGTTTTTGTTTCATATCCCTTTTATTCTTCTTTGATCCTAGGAGCTTCTGGAATTTTATACGGCTGGACAGGGGATTTACCTTTTTCCACAAACGTTGCCATCCCTTGTGTGAGTTCAACAGTTTTCCCTTGTGCATTCACATCCACAACACCTTCAAAACAAGAAATGGTAGAACTCAGCTTTTCATCTAGTTCCACTCGGAATTCTGTTCCGCGAACTCCCGCTGTGGAAGAGGGGCTTACAATATTAAACTTATGATTGGCAGATGGCGGGTCAGATTTTGTTACCTTTGCATCTAGGCTACCTTTGAAAAGCGCCACAGTCACAGGACCACCTTTTTTATCTTCGCCTTTCACTTCAAAATGGCTATTGTTTAAGATGCGAACCATACCCACTTGGTTGATATGGATGTCCGTTTTTCCTTTTCCACTTGTTTTGATTTGGTCATTTGGGTGGAGTTCTTGTCCTAGTTTGAGAGGAACCCAAGGGCCTTTGCCTCCGGTCCCATTCCATTCCACTTGTCCGATGACAAATTCAGTCACACCGACAACGGCCTTACGAAGGAAAACAGGAACCACAAGTGACAAACCTGGTTTGATTAAGTCAGGATTTGGAATTTTATTGTATTTCAACAATTCTGGCCAACGTTTCGGATCGGAGAGGTGTCGTTCTGAAATGAGAGACAGGGTTTCTCCTTTTTGTACGGTGATGGTAATGGGTTCCAATCCCGCATCTGCTTCTGCCATCAATGGAAATTGGCAGATCATTATGATAAGTACTAGGCTTGTTCGTATGGACTTTCTCATATTCATACTCTCACAAACTTCTGTTTAAATTTCCAGCGATTTCGCAAAATCTTGGGGATTTTTCTAAACGAGGAATCCCATCAATCCATTCGAATCATCTAAAGAATTGATGGATGGATACCGAACTCTTTGTATTTCTCACAATCCCAATGCCGTGAATTGGCCAAAAATTTATCTTATCGAAGTTAGGTTCCACTTTTTTCAAATAAAAAATAAAATCCAAGTGCCGCTGCCATATGGGGGTGGTGGATGGCTCCTTCGCGTAACAATTGTTTGACTTCGTTAGGTGTCTTCAGGACAATTTCAATGTCTTCCCCTTCATCAAATTCCACATCATGGATGGGCTCAACATCATAAGCCACATACGAGTAAGACCAATTGGTGAACATGGCTGGGTTACCAGAAAACTTCGATAACAATCGAATCTTTGATGGATCGGTTGCATATCCAGTTTCTTCTCTGAGTTCTCGCACCACGGATTCAAATTCAGCTTCTGGTCCATCATCATCTACGATGCCACCTGGGATTTCTAAACTCTCCTCACCAATCCCATGCCGGTATTGTTTGATGAGTAAAATTTCACCTGTTTTTGTGATGGGTACAACATTCACCCAATTTTTAGATTTTAAAACATAATAGGTTTTTTCGAGATCAACCCTTGGGAGTTTGATATCAAATGATGCCAAAGTATAAATGGGAGTTGGGAATAAGTCTTTCCAATTCTTACGTTCTTTCAAAGCGGATGCATTCCTGTAGGTTTCATTCTCCCATCAGGTTGGTTCGTGAGATTGAAATTACCACCCTTTTTTTGGAATGGAAACTCTAACTCCTTGCTTCCAAACGCATTGTTTGAAATCCTTTCCTTATGAAATTATATGGTAGCATCACTTCCCCGTATGTCAGACGGATCCGTTTCCTTTGTTTGGAACTGGGAATTCCCTTTCAGTTGGTAGACACAATGACGGAATTAGGCCAAAAAGAACTGAGAGAAAAAAATCCCCTTTGGAAAGTGCCATACTTAGAGTCTGGAGATGTGAAGATTTGGGATAGCCATACCATCACAGACTACATCCTTTCCACAAAGGGACATGGAAACTTCAGACCAAAAGAGGGTGGACATTTTTTCCGCGAAGCAAACCTGCTCACTGCTATTGACCAAGCTCTAGACAATGCCATCCTTTTGTTTTATCTGAACAAGGAAGGGATTGGGCCCGATGCAGCCCCTTATTTAACGAAAAATGCATTACGAATCAGTTCCATTTTAGATTACATCAAACGCGAGTTAACTGGTAATTTTTTCTTCTCCGATGGGAAAGTTGGTTTATCAGAAATAGCACTTTACACCACCCTCGATTGGATCCGATTCCGATCCGTATTACCGATTTTGGAAGAGGAGATTTTTGTGAATTTTCTCAATTTCCACGGACCAAACAAATCATGGATGGAAACCGCTCCGAAGTAGGAAGGAGTAGACGTTTTTCACTCGACCCCATTTGATTTCGCTGGATTATGTCCCTTACCGGACCCCCTATGAAATTGAATGCGGCACAAATGGAAGCAGTTTCCACCATCCAAGGACCCCTTCTTGTTTTCGCAGGGGCGGGGTCGGGGAAAACAAGGGTCATCACCAATCGCATCGCACATATGGTCGAAGGGGTGAAAATCCCAGCAGGTAAAATTGTAGCCCTATCGTTTACCAATAAAAGTGCAAAAGAGATGGCGGAACGCCTTCGGAAGATGGTGCCTCGGGAAAAACTGAAAGGGATTACGCTCTCCACCTTTCATTCGTTAGGCTTAAAAATCTTAAAAGAACACATCACAAAACTAGGTTATAATGAAACCTTTTTACTCTTCAATGGGACAGACCAAGAAGCCTTTGTTTCCGACCTATTAAAATCCAAACGACTCGACCCCAAAAAAGTCCCACCCAGGGAAATATTACGGCGGATTTCGTATGCGAAAAACACACAAGTCCATCCAGCGGACAATGGCCTAACGGGTGAATTTGATCTCGTAGCGGCAGAGCTTTTTTCGATGTATGAGGACGGCTTAAAAGAAAAAAATGCCATTGATTTTGATGATTTAATTTTATTGCCAAAACGTCTGTTAGCTGAATTCCCAGAAATTGCTGCGTATTACCAAAGAAAACACGAATACTTTCTTGTGGATGAGTTCCAAGATACAAACCAACTCCAGTATGAGTTTTTATCCTTATTTCGCGGAAAAAGTGATAACCTTTGTGTGGTAGGGGATGATGACCAAAGTATCTATGCCTTCCGTGGATCCAACGTCCAACTCATCCTAAATTTTGAAAGGGAATTCCCTCATGCAAAGGTGGTAAGGCTCCTTGAAAACTATCGTTCCACTTCCCTCATCATCCAAGCGGCAAACTCACTCATCCAAAACAATAAAGGCCGCAAAGAAAAAACCTTATACAGCCGGATCCCTTCCGCAGAACGAGTGGAATACTATGAAACTGCTGATGAAAGAGAAGAAGCCATTTTTGTCGCAGGTAGGATCCAAACACTCCTCATCAAAAATGAATTTAAAGGGAAAGAAATTGCCATCCTCTTTCGCACCAATTTCCAATCCCGTCCATTTGAAGAAGAACTCCGTAACCGTAGCATTCCCTATAAGGTAGTCGGTGGTTATAATTTCTTTGACCGAAAGGAAATCCGTGATTGTATCTCTTACCTTCGTTATGTGGCCAACCCAAAAGATGATTACTCTCTACTTCGGATCATCAATTACCCCAAACGTGGGATTGGACCCGGGACCATGCAAAAACTCCAAGAAGAAGCATTTATCTACAAACTTTCTCTTTATGAAATCTTCCATAAAATGATCGAGAGTCCTGACTATTTGCCCGAAGTAAAAGCTAAGGTGAGGCAAGAAATTTACCAATTTGTGGAAATGGTAGATGCCTTCAAAAAGAAGTTTGCGATGTCCCCAAAACTGGCTCCCGTTCTCAGGGAAATGATCACCCAAATCGGGTTTGAGCGGGAAATTTCCATGGAAGAGTCCGAAGAGAAGGTGGTGAAAGCCCGGATCTACAACCTAAGTGAACTCGTAAATATGTTGTCCTTTTTTGAGGAAGAAGAGGGCAGAGAAGGAAAAGCCACCATTTTCGATTTTTTGCAAAGGTTGGTCCTTCTCATGGAAGACGAACCTAAGGAAGATGAGGAAGACAGACGGGTGCAACTCCTCACGATGCACCAGTCCAAGGGTCTCGAATACGATTTAGTATTTTTAGTGGGACTGGAAGAGGGAATTTTACCGAACTCACGTGTTATAGAAGAAGAAGGGGAAGTGGTCGATGAAGAACGACGCCTTCTCTACGTGGGTATGACTCGCCCAAGACGAAAATTGTACTTGACTTCGGCTCGTACACGACGCAAATTTGGGGAGCAAATCGAGAGTGCCCCCTCTCGGTTTTTAAACGAGCTGTCTCAGGACGCTGTTCTTTTTTTCCCTATGGAAACAAAGGATAGAGACACAGAAACTAAGAATTTCTTAGAGGAATTAGACAAACTAAAGGTAGGCTAATGAAATCGATTCTCCCACTCACCCTCCTATTGTTGGTAGTGGCATTTGAAAATTGCGCATCAAACAAGGAAACCATCCGCACAGGAGTTTCCAAAATCAATACAGGGTCTCATTTGGCCCAAATCGAAGCAATCGATGCTGATCTCAAATCCTCTACACTATCTGACGAGTCTCGCGACAAACTCATCATCAAAAAAGGAAAATTATTACTCGATTTAGGTCGTTATGAAGACACGATCTCCACTTTAAACCAAGTCAACCAAGCAAAGGCAAATCCTGTCCAATTGTCTGAGTGGAATTTGGCAATGGGAAAGGCATACATTGGGAAAAATGAATACAGCAAAGCCATTCAGTTCCTCAACCAATCCGAAAAACTCGATAAAAATACGAACCTGATGGAACGTAAAAAACTCGTCGTACAGTCTCTTGTTGCGGAAAGGGAATACTACCCAGCACTAGCGACCCTTACAAAAACCTACACAAAAGGGAACCAGAAAAAAGACGAGTTCTATTACGAGACTGCAGCGAAAACCTATCTCAAAATGGGATTTGAATACAAAAACACAGGTTTTTACCAAAAAGGATTACAAGTGGCAAACCTTGGACTCGAAGAGTTTCCAAATAACGAAACCTTAAGGTCCATCCAAAAGGAATGTTTAGAAGTGTTACAGCCGGAGGGCAAACTCTAAGATTTTTTGGAACGTTTTTTTGCGACTCATCGTTTCCATCAGTGGAAACAAAATTTAGAAATCGTACTCAATAGAATCCGTGAAAACAAACGGGTTCTATTTTCATTTTTAGCCCTTGGTTTTGTATTTTTCCTTTTTGTTCTCTTCTATTATGGATTAGAATTTTACCTCCGCAATTACCGTATCCCCTTGGTCAAACTTCGGAAAGTTGTCGCAACTACCATCAACCAAGAATTAGGGAAGGCAGTTGATATTGGGGTTTTAGATTTTTCCCTACGTGAAGGACTGATTATCGAAGATTTGGTCGTTTCTAACGAAGAAGACTTCTCGTTTAACGACCATATGCTGAAAGTGAAAAAGGTTACATTTCGCTTATCCAGTTATTTCAAAGACTCTCCCACCGTTGAACGAATCGATTTTTATAGCCCACAACTGGTGTTAAATGATGATCGAGGTTTACGAGACCGACTCATTTCTTATGCCCAAACCAGTAAACTAAAAGACATTCGTTTTCACGATGCAAAACTTACAGTGAAACAAGCTGATACCACTTTGGTTGATTGGAAGGAAGGTTGGGACATTGATCTGGTTCGTAAAAATAAACGTTTGTTTGTAAAATACAATAATGGTTGGTTTTGGGTTCCGAATACAACGCGAGTGAAAGGGGAAGGTTATTTTTCCGAATCCAATTTAGATGATTTTCAATTTGAATTTTTTTGGAAAAACTTTCCTTCGGAAGAAGCCATCCTTTTAACCAATTATTTGTTTGGATCGCAGGTGCAGTCGGCCGTACTCACTGGGGAAGGCAAAATTTCTTCTTCGCCAAATGCTGGTTTTGTGATTGATGGAGACTTGGAATTTGAAAATTCCTTCATCATACTTCCTTTTTTTGAAAATTATTTATTAGAAGGTTTTCGTTTTCGAGAAAAATTCCATTTTACGAAAGAGTTAGAAGAAAGAGAATTTTTAGGGAACGAATTCCAAATCAAATCCCAAGTGGCAACAGTATTTGGAAAAGAGACCTTATTGCATAGGAAACTGGAATTTCAAATTACAGAATTAGAAGATATTTTTGAACATATCACAGACATATCGGGCCTTTTCCGCTTTCCATTGTTTGGTGAACTTCATGGAAATGTAGAAGTCAAAGAAACGGGTGATAAAAACAAATGGTTTTCGATCACGGGGGAAGTGAAGGGAAGTGAATTGAAACTCGCGTCCTCTCTACTTTCTTTGGAAAATGGAAAACTGAATCTCAAATGGAAACCAAATAATGAATGGGAACTCAGTATAGATTCGGAAACCTTTGGGAAACCTTCTCATCTTGTAGGCTTTGGATCTGCGGATTTCAGTCGTTCCAAAAAAACAGATGGGACTTTTTATTACCCCATGTCTTCCAAAACAAAAATGAAGTTCCAGTCAACGGAACTCACTGCCAATGATTGGAAACCCCTTTATGAAGATTGGAAAAAAGATACTCTCGAAGAAATACGGGAACGCCAAGAGAAACTCATACCAGAAGAATACTTTTACCAAACAAAACTGTATAAATACTTCTTGGAATCAATGAATTTTGATTTGAGCATTCATATCACAAACTTTTTTGCCTACCAAGGGTCTACTTCCTTGGGAGAATCCAAAGGAAATTTGGTTGTGAAAGATGGTAGGTTTAGTTTGAATTTGGGACTTGGAAATGCGGATTCCAAACTTTCGGTTGTTTCGTATTTTGCGAGTAAAACTCCAAATTTTAGTTTTAACCTGATTTTAAAAGAATACCCGTGGTCTGATCCATGGATGATCGTATGTGGGACCGAATGGAAACCAAACCAAGTCAATTTGGATTATAGTTTCAATAGCATTGGAAGTGATTATTATATGCTGCATAAGGATGCAAGGACATCTTATACTTTGAAATTATTTGGAGTGAATTTAAAAGATGGGGATCTCATCTCCAAAGGCAATATTGACCATTTGGCATTTAAAAAACCTTTTGATATTGAATTTTCGCTCAACCGGTATTCTGATATGGATTATCTTTCTGATGTGGTTGTGACAAGTGAACAATTGGATTTGAAAGGTTATGGGAATAATAAAAATGGAAACTACCAAATGACTCTCTATGGACTTCTCGGGGAAACAAGAGGGAGTTTTGCCATATCGGAAGAGGAAAACAAATGTCAAATCAAATGAAAATCCTCACGGCCTCATTCATCCTTTTGGCAGTATTTTGTTTCCAATGTAAAGAAAAACAAAATCCAGCTGATAGGGCTCCAAACCTCAGTAATATCCCGAATTTTAAAGGGGAATGGGTATTGGAATGGGAGAATGGAACCCATTCCCTCAATCTTGATCCAGAAGGCCCCAAGGTTTTGTTTGATGGAAACGAAGGATTGGAATTGGATTTGGATTCCGTTGGGATTCGGATCCGACCATATGATGAAGAAACAGTGAAGGGTTATTTTTTATATTCTGATATCAAACCCAAGTCTTGGATTGGGACTTGGGAAAACCGAGTGGTCCGTTTATTCCGTAGGGATTAGTTTCAATAGAGATTGGATTTCTTTTGCGGCCTTTTTGGAAGCATTCATCGTTCCGAGTTCGCGTTCTTTTGCCTCACGTAAGATCCCTTTGATTTTGTTTCGTAATTTTACATTCGAAAGGATTTTCCATGCTTCTTGCAGAATGTACTCCGGCCTACATTCATTTTGAGTGATCTCACGGCAGACTTCCTGTCCACATAGGATATTCGCAAGGCCAATGAATTTTGATTTGATCAGAAGTGATCCAAGGAAATAGGTAAATAAACTCACCTTATACAAAATCACCATTGGAGTTTCAAAATACAATCCTTCCAAAGTTGCCGTCCCCGATGCAATGAGGAGTAGGTCACTTGCTTCCATCACACGTAGAGATGAGTTCCACAAGTAATGGATTTGGAGATCAGGGTGGATCTGTTTTACAGCACTGATCTTTTCTAATAAAAATGATTCTTCTTTTTGGTTGATGTTTGGTAATAAAAAAACTACTTTTTTCTTTTCTAACTTACATTGTTCGTGGAGCAACACTGCTGTTCCAAGGATTGGATCAACTAATCGATGAATTTCTCCTTTCCTAGAACCTGGAAGTAAACCTACCGTGTAACCGTGGTGAGAATCTGGAAGTTTTTCTGGAATTACTGGTTCTTTTTTTAATTTTTCTGGGATTCGTTTTGTGATGGGGTGGCCCACAAACTTGGCATTCACTCCATATTCATGGTAAATCTCTTCCTCAAAACGAAACAATGTGAGCATAAGTGCAATGTGTTCTTTGATAAAATAGATTCGTTTGAACTTCCAAGCCCAAATTTGTGGGGAAACATAAAATACAGTTTGGATTCCCCGTTTCTTTAATTCTTTTGCCAATCGTAAATTAAAACCAGGGTAATCAATTAAAATGGCAAGTTGGGTTGGTCTCTGTGTGGTTTCTTCTAAAACTCGATAAAATACTTTTTTTAGATAACTGTACTTTTTGATCGCTTCGGAAAATCCTATGACACTCAAATGTTCCATCTCTTCTAGAGATTCAAGACCGTTTTGAATCATTCCTTCGCCACCAATTCCGTAATAGTGGTAATCGGGTTCCATTGTACTTAGTTCTTGTAAAAGATCAGAACCAATGAGATCACCTGAATGTTCTCCTGCAATGACTAGGATGTTTTTTTTCGCGTTAGATCGATGTGATTTTTTTTTGGTTACCATTCAGAACCTTACTCCCATTTTTACCGAGGACACAGAAATTTAACTTGTGTTTTGTGGCAAACTCAATCACTTCTTTGGGATTCACTACGAGTGTTTCACCTTCTCGAATGCATAATGTTTTACATCCACTTTCTAACATCACTTGGAAGGTGTGGATGCCAATTGTGGGTAAGTCAAAACGTTCATCTTGTTTGGCCTTGGGGCTTTTGCAAACCACTGCATCACCCTTTTTTTTAGTGTACTGCCCACCACGGCGAATCGTTTCATCTGTGCCTTCCACGGCTTCCACTGCGATGACGGATTCATCATTCACAACCACCATTTGGCCGATATCCAAATCAGCCATTTTTTCAGCGTAATCCATTCCAAAGACAATGTCTTTTAATTCTTGGTTTGTGAATTTTTTAGGTGTGTAACGGCCTTCTGGGAGTAAAAGGGACTTTAAATAAATTTTTTGTGAAATGACTCTTACTCCCATGGCCTCAAATTCATCTGCGATGGCGAGGAAGATCGGGTAGTCGTTACGGTTGATGGTTTTAGCTAAAATGGAAAGGGCTTTGAGATCAAATTTGAGTTTTTGGAAGAGTAGGTCTTTTCTTACTTTTCCAAGCATTAAGACACGCGAGATTTTTTCTTTTTGGATGGTCTTTAAGATTTTGCCCACTTGGGTGATGTGGACAGGAATTGTCCGCGACTCATGCCCTCTTGGAGAAAAGTCAGACTCAATTAACCCTAGGAAAATTGGATCTTCGCCAGCAGCGAGTGCTTCCTGCATTCCAATATGGGGGAGCTCGCCACCACCAGCGATGATTGCCAATTTACCTTTTGTGACCAAAGGACTTCCTTTTACGTAGTTCCTGAATCGCTACTCGTAGTGGAAGAAGGGGCACTCTCTTTTTTGTAGTCAGTTACATAAAAACCAGATCCTTTGAAAATGATTCCTGCACTGGCAGAGATCCTACGTTCCACGGATCCTTTTTGTCCACAAAGGCATTCTGTTAGTGCATCGTCCTTCATGGATTGAACGTGCTCAAAGTCTTTTCCACATGTGTTGCAATGGTAATCGTAAGTTGCCATATTCTCTCCTTTAATGAATTCCTGTTCTCACTTCAAATAATAATACATGATCACGGTTGGGTTTATTGACCAACGGCAAACAAATCTCCCAAGAATACTTTCCTGCTTCCAAGATGGACTCTGAAAGTGGAAACGAACGTATCGATTGGATGAGGCCAGTATTCCTCCTCCAAAGGCTTGCGTTCCATTTGTCCCCAAGTCGATTCTCGATATGTAAGGACAGATTTTCTCGCCTTTTTTCGCCGTCGAGGACATATCGATTTTTATTGACCCAAATTGAATTTTGGTCTGCTGCAATGGAATATGCCAGATGTTCCAAATGATTGTATTGCAAATGGATTTCAATAAATGGGATCGGTATTTCTGAATCGGGGGGTAAAAAGGAAAACTCAAAGTAATTTTTGTTTCCGGATAGTTTTTTGCAAATGCGATCCGAGGGGGTTTGTTTTCCAGAAGATCCATAAATGGGAAACCCTGTTTCGCCCATAACTCTGATGGAATCACGAGGGATGTAATTCCCAAAAAAGGTTTGGGGGATTTTTTTTCCATCCCAACCTTCAAAGTCGATCCGGATTTCATTGTCCACAGCCTTAAATCGTTTTTCAAATTCTCGGATGAGGCCTTCGTCGGCCAAGGTCTCTTTCAAAAATCCAGAGAAAATCCAAGCTGTTTTTTGCGAGTTCGGGAAGTAACAACGTTTCCAGTTCCCGTCGTTGCCAGCAATGGTTTCTTCGGCACTATCTTCTTCTAAACAGATGGCAGGTTCTGGTTCACTTACCTTTCCCACTTCGCTGTTTTCTCTACCGGGACCACTTCTAAGGTTTACATTTTTTCCTCGTATGGTAGCCGTTTGGTGGTATAAATTGGTTCCTGATACTTGCGATAAAAATTGTAGGGTTTGTAATAAAAATCCGGTTTCAATTTCTCCAATAGGCTCAAAAGGAAACTTTAACAAATGAGAAAGTGCATCACTGAAACTTTCCTCCATTCCTCTTGGATCTTCTAGAATCAAGAGGAGTAAGTAATTGGTGACTTCTGATTTGGGGATTGGTTTTACGATGGAACTGATTTTAGTGATGAGGGCTCTTTTATAACCGGTTCCATGTTTTTTTAAATGAGAAAAATAGGGGTCCTCCAAGTGGTAATACGTTCCCCTTGTGGTTTCCCATTCGATGACTTTGGTATCCTTTCGTTTTTGAAAGAAGTGCAAAAGTTCTTTTTCACCGTTCTTTCCATTCAATTGTTTTTCCAATTGGGATAAGGACTGGGATAAAATGGTGAGTTCCAATTCGCTTGTTGGTATCTCAGATTCTTTGTAAAGTTTTAGAACTTTTAAATACGATTCCGATTGGTACAAATCGTACGCTTTGTCGTCTCGTTCCCGAAAATCAACAAAGGTATAAGTAAATATAATAACGAGTGAAAAGACTATCCCAAAAGCAAAAAAAACTCGGGAGCGTATCAAAAGGAACCTCCCGGATTCGTTTGATTAAAGATTTTCTGGAAGGAGTTTGGCGCGGTCGACTCCGTATTCTTCGAATAATGCATTTTTTGCCACATAGTATCGGTGTAAATTGATGTTGTAGTCTACTTTCGCTCTTACAAGAGAAAGTTGGTCTTGTACCAATGTGTCCAAAGCATTTTTCACGGCAAGTGCATTGAACCTTCCTTGTTGGAAGGAACGTAACACACCATTATAATACTTTTTTGATTCCTCTTCGGTTCGTTTCGCATTTTCCATCACACGGTACGATGCTTTTAGGATATCAATCCTTGTTTTGACATCATCGGAAACCGATTTGACTAAGTCAGATTCTTCTAAGGCAACTTGGCGTTTTTGGATCTCTGCATCGCGTAGACCCACCTTCACTCCCTTATCCATAATGGGGTAACTTAGGTCTAGTGAACCTTGCATGATTGGGTATTGGTAAGACAAAACTCCATTTCGTCCATCGGAGTAATTGTTTTGTGGGCTGATTGTATTTTGCGCTTGGTAACCGTAAGTACCCGCTGCCTTTAACGAAGGAAGGGCTTCATTTTTAGCCATCTTCATCGCAAGTTCTGCGTTTTCTTTTTTCCTTTGTAAGGCACGAAAATCAGCACGATGTTTGTAAGCATAGTCGATGTCGGCTTGGTAATCCAATTTTGCTGGTAGGGTTTCCGAAAGGGGAGTTGTCTTTTGGAAGACAGTGTCTTCTGGTAGGTTCAGGGAACGAATGAGTTTTCGTCTTGCTTCTTCTTTTTCAGCACTTGCCTGCGCCATTTGTCCTTCCACTTGGGAGAGAAGGGCATTCCATTGGTTCACTTCAAAACTTTCCGACAGACCAAGGCCTTGTTTACGGATGGTTAGGTCTCGGACGTTCTTTGTATTCTTCAATAATTGTTCAAAGGTTTGGTAACCAGATTCTTTGACTGAGTAGTTCCAATAGTCAACAAGCGTGGAAACGACTTTTGTTGCCACTTGGTCTTCCATTTGTTCCCGCATGATTTCTGTTTGGTTCTCAAGGATTTTTTCCATATTCCTTTCATTGGCACCAAAGGCATTTTTTAAAAGGTCTTGGGCAATGGTAACAGAAAGGGAATCAGTGTATAGAGGAGGGAGTCCGAATGCAGTAAACCCAGATGGAGTTTGGCTCTGATTTTCAAATGCGTTGGAATCGAACCTTTGTGATTTCGCTTCTAACTTGAAATATGTTCCTGTTGTGAACAATTTTTCAAGACCCGCACTGTAAGTATTGGTTTGGGTTTTTGTTCCGGTGAAGAGATTGTTTTGGTTAAACGGAAATCTCTTTTGGTCGATTTCTGCTTTTGATACGGCTCGCCAAGAATACTTTGCTTCGAATTTCATCAAATTGGAATCAGCTTTTGCCAGTTCCAACCGAGCTTGCAAAACTTCGCGGTTGTTTTCAATGGCATACCGGACTGCTTCTTGGAGGCTAAGAGAAAAACCCTTATCTCCCGACTCAGCAGCCAGTAAACTTACGGAAATGAGAAGGATGATGACACTAGAAACCCATGAACGTTGTTCCATACTCTTAAATCAGACTCCTCATTTCCCCTGCAAAGTTGTTTTTTTTGATTGTAGCCCTTATTTTTTAAAGGCTGCCTTCATTTTTTCACCAACTTCCCCAATATGAGCACAAATGCTCACACCCGCATCTTGCATCGCTGCAATTTTGGAAGTCGCTGTCCCCATTCCACCAGAAATAATGGCACCCGCGTGGCCCATACGTTTTCCTGGAGGAGCCGTTTGGCCTGCGATGAAACCAACAACTGGTTTTTTCACATGGGCTTTGATGTAAGCCGCTGCTTCTTCTTCCGAAGTTCCACCAATTTCACCAATCATCACAATGCCTTCCGTGTCTGGGTCTTCGTTGAGTAGGCGAACCGCTTCTGTGTGGTTCATTCCAGGAACTGGGTCTCCCCCGATTCCAATGCAAGTCGACTGGCCAAGGCCTGCCGCTGTCAACGAAGCTACAGATTCATAGGTGAGGGTTCCCGATCGAGAAACAATCCCAATATTCCCTGGTGTGTGGATGAAACCTGGCATAATTCCCATTTTTACATTGTAACGTGGGTTGATCACACCTGGACAGTTTGGTCCTACGAGTTTCGTTTTGGAATTTCGCAACACACTGTACACTTTTAACATATCGTGCGTTGGGATCCCTTCCGTGATACAAACCACAAGTGGGATCTCCGCAAAGATTCCTTCAAGAATTGCGTCAGCTGCAAATGGAGGTGGAACGAAAATCACTGCTGCGTTTGCCCCGTCCTCTTTCATTGCGTCTTTAATGGTATTCCGAACAGGAGCTGTTTTTCCAAATTCTGATGTCCATGTTTGGCCACCTTTTCCTGGAGTCACACCTGCTACTACCTTTGTTCCATATTCCAACATTTGTGTTGCATGGAAGGAACCTTCTTTTCCAGTGATCCCTTGTACAACTACTCTTGTATTTTCATCTACTAATACAGCCATGTTTTCTGTTTCCTATTTTTTGATTAGGGAGACAATTTTGTCTGCCGCGTCACGGAGCCCTTCGACTCCCACAATGTTCATCCCAGATTCGTTTAGGATTTTTTTCCCTTCTTCTGCATTGGTTCCTTTTAAGCGGACCACAACTGGAACCGATACGTTCACCTTTTTTGTTGCTTCGATGATTCCTACAGCAACTCGGTCACAACGAACAATTCCACCGAATACGTTTACAAAAATACCTTTTACGTTTGGATCGGAAAGGATAAGCCTGAACCCATTTTCTACAGTGGTAGGGTTTGCTCCACCTCCAACGTCCAAAAAGTTTGCAGGTTCAGCACCAGCTAACTTTACAATGTCCATGGTTGCCATCGCAAGACCTGCACCATTTACCATACAACCAATATTACCGTCTAACTTTACGTAGTTGAGGTTGTATTCTTTTGCTTTTACTTCGTATGGATCTTCTTCTGTGATATCACGAAGGGCTTCGTTGTCTGGGTGGCGATAAAGAGCGTTTTCATCCAAGTCCATCTTGCAGTCCCCTGCAATGATTTCGTTTTGTTTTGTGAGGATGAGAGGGTTGATCTCAAGGAGTGCTGCATCTTCTTTGATGTACGCATTGTAAACTGCGTTAACGAGGGCAGTGAAGGACTTTTGTGCTTCCGCTGGAATTCCGAGAGCGAACGCAAGTTCTCTCACTTGGGATCCTTGGATCCCGATGCCTGGATCAATTTGGATTTTGATGATTTTTTCAGGGTGGGTTTCTGCCACTTCTTCAATTTCCATCCCACCTTCTGTGGAAGCCATGATGATGGTTTTGCGAATGGCACGGTCGAGTAAAATGGAAAGGTAGTATTCCTTTGCGATTTCAAGACCTTGTTCAAGGTAAACTTTTAGGACTTTTTTTCCCTCAGGCCCAGTTTGTGGGGTGATGAGTTGCATCCCGAGGATTCTCTCCGCAGCTGCTTTTGCATCGTCTTTTGTTTTGGCGACTTTCACTCCGCCACCTTTTCCTCGTCCACCAGCGTGGATTTGGGCTTTTACCACCACTACGGGTGATTTTTGGACAACTTCGTTATATGCCTTTTCGAAATCACCGACAGTGTCGATGACCTTTCCGAATGGAACGTTGGCATTGTGTCTACGTAGGATTTCTTTGGCCTGGTATTCGTGGACTTTCATGGATTTCCTTATGTCATTGGTACGTCCGTGGGCCTTCGCCGACGGATCACTAGGTTAAACCTCATGGGTTGGGGGAGATTGTCAAGTTGGATTGGAAAGAAGTGTGGAAAGCGAAGGGCTAAGTCGCTGAAAGTTTACGAGAAAAATTCCGGGATGGACCTTTCGTTTTATGCCCGAAGGCTTTCTTCAGGATGTTTCGGTAGGATCACTCGAAACACAGAACCTTTGCCTTCTTCACTGGTCACAACAATCGAACCACCTAAAACTTCTACTTGAGATTTGGTGATGAATAACCCAATGCCTCTGGCGTCTTCATTCCTGTGAAAGGTTTTGAACATACCAAATATTTTGTTGCCATGTTTTTCTAAATTGATGCCAAGTCCATTATCTTCAACAGTGATTACAATTTGTTCATTTTTCTCTTCTGCTTCAATCCGAATGAAGGCACCTTTTTTGAGTCGAACGTATTTCACTGCATTGGAGATAAGATTTAATAGAATACTTTCTAAGTAAGAGGGAATCGTTTTACATTCAATTTCGTTTGAAATGCAAACTTCTACTTGAATGTTTCTTGATTCGATAGAACCTTTTAAGATGGATAAAGTTTTATCCACCTCAATTTTAAGTGAACAAATTTCCATTGGTTTGTTTAACATTTGGTTGATGGAGATAATATCATTTAAATGAGTAATGGTCTCTTCTAATTGTACGGAAGAGGCATGTAACATATGAACAATCTTAGTTTTGTCTTCTTCAGTTTTGGATTCTTCTAATAATTGCACAAGGGATGTAAAGTTTGAAGAGTGTTGTCTTATGTTATGAGATACAATATATGCAAAGTTTTGTAATCGATTGTTTTGGATGCCAGTGAAATGTAACATCCGTTTTGTGTTTTCGAGAGCCTCTATTTCTTCAGTGATATCAAATCGAATGGATAAAAAAGATTCAATTTGGTTTTTTTCATCATACAAAGGATGGATAAAGGTTTGTAACCAAAAATAATTTCCATCTTTTGATTTGTTTTTGATGATACCCTCCCAAGTATTTCCCGATTTGATATCTTTCCATAAACCTGTCCAAAACTCTTTGGGATGATAGGCTGCATTTAAAATTCTGTGGTTTTTGCCAATGATTTCGGATTCTGTATAACCGCAAAGATTCACAAATTTAGAATTTACCCTAGTGATGGTACCGTTTGCATCGGTGACACTGACAATGGCAGATATTTCAATGGCGTCTAAGATCGAGGTTAATTTTTTGTTTTGGAGTTGGATGGTGTTTTGTGTTTTTTTAAGTTCGGTGATATCTAAAAAACTCGCTGTTGCACCTTCTAAATTCCCTTTCTCATCATACAGAGGAGTTGCATTGACATTCAGCCATTTTATTTGACCTTCTTCTGAAACAATTCCATGTTCACAATTGTATACTGTTTCCCCTTTACCAAGCGCAATTGCCAATGGAAGTTTTTCGACTGGAAACGGTTCACCATTTTCATCAATTTGTTTCCATTCTCTTGAACTAAAGTAACGATTTTCGATGGTTTTTAATTCCAATTCTAAAATATTGGCAGCACTGTCATTGGCATAAAGGATTTGACCTTCCGTGTTGACAACTACGACACCATTGATCATTGTTTTTAAAAATCGATTTAGTTTGGTTTCTTTTTGTTTGAGGGCCTTTTCTGCAAGCAATACATCAGATAATTCTTCAATCAAAACCGTACAATGTGTAACATTCAGTTTGTTTAAAATAAATAAAAAGTTTTGATTGTTCGTGCTTTTGGTTTGGTAACCAGAAATGGTTATAACCTCTTCATATTGGGTGTTGTTTTGGAAACAAGTATTGATTTGGTTTTGAGAATCGAGTTCCATTAAAAATGGAAATAGAGAACCAATTGTTGGTATGCCATTTCCTATTTTGAGTGAGGGATGGGTTTCTTTCGCCATTTCATTGGCAAAAACCAATTTTGAAGAATGATCAAAACCTTCCTCTTTTGTTTCAAACAAAAATACTGAACGTTTCAGTTGGTTTGCAAATCCATAAAAAAGATTCGTTTCCGTTTTGTTTGTTATACTCATAGGGTTGCAACACCCAATCCAAAAGGAAAGGTGAAAATCTTAAGTCGATTGGACGAAAGAATCCCTCTGGATTCCGATTCTATCCTTAAAATTTGTTCCAATAAGGAGAAAGTCGGATGGGATCACAAAAACTTCCATTTGGTTTTGTGTCCAGAAGGTCAAATCGATCGGCATTGTGAGGAGAAAGGTAAATTTCACCTCGTACACCGATGGCACCACCACGATAGGAACCAGATGATGGATTTGCCATTAGAACATTGTAGGTGTCCGTTCTTGGATCAATCGAAATGAAATTGGAATAATTATAAGGAATTGGATAAATCTTTCCATTGGGAGAAAGCACTACTCCATTGAACATTCCACTCACTGGTGTCGGTAGGTTTCCGAGGTTCGTTACAGTATCATTGTTTTTTGTATCGACTGTAAACACATTACTTGCGTTATATGGAATTAAATAAATTTTTCCGTTTGTTGCATAAATCCCAGAGATAAAATTCCCGCTGCCACCAAAGTTAAATGGATGTTCGGAAACCGTTTCAGTATTTGTATCTAAAATATGGATATTGGTCGCATCGTGAGGGATAAAATATATTTTTCCTTCGGGTGTTAGCACTCCATTGGCAAAAATCCCTCCGGTAACAGGATTAGAAATCGATCCTAAAGACTTTGTATTCGTATCATAGTAACGGATTATGGATTCACTGCTCGGAACATAGTAGATTTTTCCATTGGGAGCAAACACACCTCCATTGTATGCGGCTCCACCCATTGTGATATTGCCAATTGTCGATATGGTTTCGTCAGATGTATTGAATTCAAAAAAGTCATTGTTTTGGTGGGGGGAAAGGTAAATCTTTCCATCGGGACCAAGGGTTCCTCCTATAAAATCAACTAAACCAGCTACAGAAGTAGAAAGGGCATACGAACGATTGTTAGGGTCGATCGAAATGATGTAGGGTGAGTTATATGGAAGTAAGTATACCTTACCATTTGGGGCACTGAGCGCACTTTGGAAAGCAGGATAACCCACACCGATGGCTGCCGCCACTGAATTAGGAGAATATTGGATAAGAGCTTCAGGCCCACTGACACCAAGAGATGATTGTGCCTCTACTTCCTTTTTGACCAAATCCCAATTTTCGGTTAAGTGGACTTGTTCATAAGATAAGGAACAAATGGGTTCACGAGGTTGTTGGATTTGGTATCCACAATGGAAACTTTTGTCTTTCGTGGTGATGCGAAAGAACAATTCCTCTATATAGGAATTGGAATTCACATCGCATACATTCGATAAATCTCCATTCGAACAGGAAAAAAACAAACAAAAGAAAGAGAAAAAAATAAAAGAACGAAACATAAAGGATACAAAATGGATGTTATTGTTATCCTCACTCCATCCGCAATCAAGATAAGAAATTTCCCTAAGAATGTGTTTGAGGAATCATCCGTAGCGAATTCTTTTACATAAAATAGCTAATAGCTGTTATACGCCAATGGATAGAAATTCCATTCAGATCGCGAATTGTTAGCATTGAGACTGTCAGAATGTATAAACAAAAAATCGTATGGTTCTCTTATGTTTTGGGATCCAACGTTTCCCAATGGATTAAATCGGACGTTTTATTATTTTTATACCGTCGGCATTGATATTCGGAAAAAAATTTGGGTCTCTGTTCGGATCGGTCAGTAGAAGTTTTACATCTCGTATCCTTTCATAACACTCTTTCATCAATAGTTGGTGGCCACAGCCAAGTAGATGGTAACCTTCATGGATCAGTGTCGATTTTGGACTTGTGAATAATAGTTGGATGGTGGAAATGTATTTTGCTTTGATATAACCTTTAGTATTGGTGCGAGTTTCGACAGCACCTTGTATTTCCAACTTCACTCCGACTCCAACAAAGAGTCCCAAAGTAAACACTTCGTAAGCGATATCACCCCAAGTCCTACCTTTCAGATACAAAAGTCTGTCACAAAATTCAGGCATTTTTTTATTTAACAAATACTCTATGATATCCGAGCCATAAAATCCGGGACGTTCCATCACAGCCAAGGGAATGGGTTCAACTTTGAGACGGTAAAAGGAAAGTTCATCATTCCAAGATGTGAATAGAGATTGGATTTCATCTGGTTCGATACCAGGTTCACGGATGAGACAAACGCGAATGTTCACTTCCTCTCCAAACGACATCGATTCCCGGACAGAGTTTTGGTGGAAACCAATTGTGGTGCAACTGGCTAGGAAAAGGAAACAAGTGAAATAAAAAATTTTGAACATGGCTTTCAATCGATTCAATGGTCTGCTTTTTTGTCCATCTGCCAAACGTTAAAAATCAGAAACACATCGAGTATAATTGTCTGATGAATTTGATTTTGTATCAGGTCCACCACCTGAATATTGGAAATTGACGACAAATGCATTCGAACCAAACTGAGTTCCTGAAGTTGAAGTCCAATAATTCACGACATCAGGCGATGCAATTTCTGCCGTATTGGGAAAGAAAACCGGATCATAACCGGGCCTTCCGTAAGTGATGTAAAAGTCGATCAGACTCCTGAGTTCATTGGCGTTTGGAAGCCTCCATACCTTACCGGCCAAATTTAAGTTTTGGCAATAATTGATCGCCGTTTGCCAATCAGAGATAAGATCAGTCCCTCCCGTACACGTAGCGAAGTTGGTTTGGCCTGCATGGCACCTTTGCCAAACAAGGGAAGTGTCTAAATCCAAGATGGTTCCATCATTATTATTGATTAAACGTTTGTTTTTGATGGGAGTTCCATTGGCAACACAACGCAATCGGTGGAGGTCTCCATATCCACCACCTCCAATTCCTGATTCAATAAAAGTAGGATAATAGGCTCCCACTCCTGGATCATAATCCGTGTTTGTTTTGAAATTCCAGCTATCAGTAGCAGGGAAATAAGTTTGGTTAATCGATGGATTGATTGTAGTATAATCGAATGTACTCATATACTCATACATTTCGGGAACACGCCAATCGGTGCGATTGGCAAATCCAGACCCAACATTGAGACTTGCACATTCCGTTTGTGCTTGTGTAAATGTAAAGCTAGTTGTACCCGAGGTTGTACATCCGATTCCTGTGATCCCTCTTTGGCAACTCGTCCATACCAGTCCGGAGTTTTCTTCGGTTGTGATTTCCACACCAGCCACCAAACTGGGACCAATAAAACTTTGCGTTGTTCCTTTTAGGAAGTTTCCGTCCTGACCCGAAACACTCGAACAAATGACTGGATTGTATGCACCATCGTAACAAGTGGTTTGGTTTGTTTTGAAGGGAAGTTTTCCCATCCATAAAGGAGTGTAAGTGCAACTGGCACTGCCTTTGGGATTACTTGCAGTGATGGTATAAGAGACTCGATTTGCCTTCCAACCAGAGTAACTGCCTTGGAGGGAAGCAAAGAAAAACGAAAAGGAAATTCCTTCGGGAAGGGGAGGGTCACTGGAAAACGTCAAACGATTCCCATCAGTTTCAAACGACTCCACAAAAAACATGGAATTGGCTTTTGGAATCGGAGCAGGGCAATTTAGAAAACTCGGTGGAACCACTTCCAAAACCAATCCACAATGTGGGGTTTCATCAAAATTGATGAAACGGATGAGTAAACTTTCTAAATACGATTTTGTTTTGGGATCACAAAGGTTATCCAAATTGGACCTTTGGCAATTCATCAATTGAGTGGCACAGAGAAAAAGCAAAACAGAACTAAATTTCATCTGTGTCATAAAATCGATGCTAAATGGTATTTTTCAATGGAACCAGCTATGAAGGAATTTCTGCAACAATTTTCTCTCGGAATGATGCAATTTGTGATTTTAATTGATCGATCCGTTTTGTATCGGTAGGAATAAGCGATGTTAGATGTAAAGTTTTTTCTGCTTTAGGCAAATTGCCTATTATCAGATACAATTGTACAAGTTGTATCAAGTTGGAAAGGTGGCCTGGGTTACGAAGTCGGATCCTTTCTCCCATATCAATTGCCTTTCCGTATTCTTTTGTTTGTTTATAAGTGAACGATGCTAAATAAATTAAATCCGTATCACCAGGGAATTCTTCAATATAGGTATTGAGTTTTTCGGCCGCCAATTGGTAATCTTTCATACGTACGAGTAGGCGAATGAGAGCTCTTTTGATTTCTCTGTTTTCGGGATTGATGCGGTTCGCCTCAAGTAAACTTGTTTTTGCATCTTCAAAAGATTCCGTTTTGATTTGGGTTTTTGCTTTTCGCATCAGTTCATATGATTCTTTACGAATGGCCCTTGGTGGTTGGTTACTATTTTCCATAAAACCAATCCGCATTAAACTTAAGTCATCCGTGAGTTCTCCCATGGTCAGAATGGATTGGTATATACTTTTTAGATCTCCATTCCCTCGTTCAACATGGCGTAAAAATAATTCTTCATCGTGATTGATTTTTCTAGCAGTTGTCTCTGTCACAAATTCGATATCATCCCTTCCATCCGACCCAAGAATTAAAATATCCCCAGGTAATAATTGTAAGGTGGAGATTTCGAGTGTTTTTTCTGAGAATGGAGTTCCTAGTTTCCTGAGTTCAGAATTGTTTTTAATGAACTCGGCAGTTCCCTTTCGATATAAAACTGACCATGGATGTTCTGCATTTAAATAATACATTAGGCCAGTCTCATCATCAATCAGGCCCATAACCATGGAAACTAACATAGAACAGTCGAAACTTTCAAAAATATGGTGGAGTTCTTGGTAAGCATTTTTGATCCAACGTTCTGCATACAAAAGTTTTACTGCTTCGACAGCATTGGACCTTTCTAAAATGGATTGTACTGCTGCACCAAGGACAAGAACACCACCCGCACCCTGTAAGGATTTGCCCATTGCATCTGCATTGAGAAAAAAGGTATAATCTTTTCCTCGTAAGGTGATGGTTCGTGTGATGCAAATATCTCCTCCGATTTCATTTTCTCGTCCATGGAATAAAAAGGTTTTCTTTTGTTTGATTAAAAAATCTGTTTTGACATGGGAACCAATGGTTTTGTTCAAACTAAGAGGTTTGATGAGAAGTGATGTTAAAAAATAATCACCATCTTGTTGTTTTTTTAATGTCTCCACAGTTTCCAAACTGTTTCTGAGTTCTGAGGTTTTTGCTTCGACAAGTTCTTGTAGATTCTCTCTGATTTTCCCTACCTCTCTTGTTGCCTTTTCAAAGTTTTTAGCAAAGAGAATGAATTCCTTATCGATGGATAGGATGGGAAGAGCACCACTCCCACCTGTAGCCAAACTATTAGCAGACTCGTTAATTTGTTCCAAAGTTAAGTTGATGGATTGGAAAAACATATAAATCAAAATGACAGCTTCTATAAAAGTCATCGTGATAAAGGCAGTAATCTTCAGTAAACTTGCATTGCCAAAGGATATGAAAACAGATAATACACTTAAGGAAAGTAAAATGAGGATTAATAAAAAGATAAACTTTCCTTTTAAACTCAAAATTCCAAAATTTTTATGTACGGTTACATCTCGGAATGCTAAAATCTTTTTAATTTCCACTCTTTTTGATCCTGTGGCATAATCGGAAATGATATATGAAAAACCACCGTAAACAAAAACAGCCGATAACCATCCAATAAAAATCAAAACTAACTCATACAACGGATACGAAAACACCAAATAGGTGATAGAAACAGAAAGGAAAATCATAAGAGCATACCGAATGGCCGCATACATATTTTCTTTTGGAAGGTGGATGAGTGTATTTAAATTGTTCTCCAGTTCTAAGATATCTTTGTGACGAATGGTTTCATTTCGTTTGAGAAAAAGATTTAGTTTTCGTATGTCAGAACGGAATCCACCGTAACCTATGGGAGTTAGGATCCCAAACTCGATGCTATGGCCAACAGCTGCCAAAAACGTAGCAAAAACAAAAACGTTCACTACTTCTGGGTGGTTTTCGATTGTGAAATTGGGAATGAGAGCTGAACCAAAAAAGTATGCGTAAAAAGCACCAAAAAAGGCCCCTTGCAAAGAAAAGAAAACAATCGCAAAACTATAAGAAATGGTTTTGTGTAAAAACTTGAAAATATGATCAAAGATCTGACTCATTTTCGTCCCCAAGGAATCCAAATTCTAAGAGAAGGGAATCGATGCGTAAAGAGATTTTTCACCTCATAATTTGAAAAAAGTTAGATATCATATTAAAAAAAACTTTCAAACGAAATCACAATCGTTAGTTTTCGCTAATGGATTTAAAAAACAAAAGAATTGTAGTGACTGGTGCCGCATCTGGGATCGGGAAAGAAACCGTATTGCAGATGTTAAATTTTGAAAACGTTAAAATCTTAGCATGTGACTTAAACGAAAAAAATATTATATCTCATCCAAATGTCATTCCTTATAAATGTGATGTATCAAAACCAGAATCTTTAGATAAACTACTCAAAGACGCAGATAAAAAATTAGGTGGGATTGATATCTTTTATGCCAATGCTGGTTTTGCGTATTATGAAGTGATCCCCGAAGCCAGTTGGGAACGAATCGACCGAATCTTCCGCACCAATGTGTATTCCCCATTTTATACTTTGGTAACTTTGAATTTGAAACGGAAAGAACCTTGTTTATTCATTGTGACTGCGTCTGCGATGAGCCACTTACCACTTCCAGGATATGCCTTGTATTCGGCTACCAAAGCGGCGGTCCGGTCCTTTCTGGAAGCTTACCAATGCGAATTGAAACCCGGGAACCGAACGATGATTGTGTATCCGATAGCGACTCGTACAAAATTTTTTGACTCAGCAGGGAAACAGGTTCCCGTTCCCTTCCCAAGCCAAACTCCAGAGACAGTTGCGAAACAAATTGTAAAGGGGATTTTAACTGACAAAAAGGAAGTTTTTCCCTCTTTCCTCTTCCGTTTCATTCAGTTTTTGGACAGGTTTTTATTTTTCCCGCTAAAAATTTACCAAAAAATAGAAGCCTTAAAATTGAAATCGCATAAATCTTAAGTCTACTGCATAGTGTCCACTATGCAGGCTTCTTCGGGAGAATCGTTACCAGATTTACCACCATCGGCAATGAACCAGTCCATTGTCGAAGCGGATCTTTTGAAAACGATCATGGAGGTGAGCTCCACTGCAATTGTTTTGTTAAATCCACAAGGGCAAATTCTGTATGCAAACCCTGCTTCTGAAAATGTCCTTGGAATCAAATTAACAGACATCCTCTCTCGAACCTATGATGCACCCCAATGGAAAAATACTTCTCTTGATGGTGGCCCTTGGCGAGACGAAGACCAACCCTTTAATATCGTTTTAAAAACAAAAAAACCTGTAGCCGACATCCGACATGCGATTGAAGACGCACTAGGAACCAAAAAATACCTCTCCATCAATGGTTCTCCTGTTTTCGATGAGAAGGGTGAGTTGCGTTCTCTCGTTTTTTTAATCACTGACATTACAGATAATGTTCTGAAACAAAAAGAATTGGAAGACAGTGAGGCCAAATACAGAACGATCACCGAACTTTCCCTTAGTATGGTATATGATCTAGATATCCCTTCAGGCAAAAACTATTGGGCAGGTGCCATCCAAGAAATCACTGGTTACACGACGGAAGAATACCTTGCCATCGGTTATGAAGCTTGGTCACTTCTCATCCATCCAGAAGATAAGGATAGAACCTTACGATTGTTTGATGAAGCAATGGAAAAGAAAACCAAGTTTTCTTGTGAATACAGATATCGAACGAAAACTGGAAATTATATTTATATCGAAGACAATGGAATCTTTTTGTATGATAAAGAAGGTGTTGCCTATCGCATGTTTGGTGCGATGATCAATCGTACAGAACAAATTGTTGCCAATTTAGCCCTCAAAGAATCTGAATCAAGGCTTCTCATGTCACTTGATGCAGTAAAAATGGGAATATGGAGTTGGGATATTGACAAACAGGAAATTTATTGGTCTCCACAAACGTTTGCCATTTATGGATTTCCATCAGATGATTCTGAAATTTCAATCGACAGGTACATAAAACTTCATCCTGAAGAAGACATTGGAAAAATTTCGTTAGAGATTCAAAGTTTAAAAGACGATCCGAGTCGTTCCGGATTTACGATCCAACATCGTATCTTCCACACAGATGGAAAAGTCCATTGGGTGGAATCTAGAGGAAATCTTTTGCGAGATGGAGAAGGGAAACCATTTCGTTTGATGGGAACAATTTTAGATGTCACCGAAGCTAAGTTAGCGGAAGAAGCCTTAAGGACATCCGATGAACGTTTCCGAGCATTTTACCAATTTTCAACCGAAGCATTTTTGATTTTTGATGAAAATTCACTACGTGCAAATGATTCCAACTTTGCTTTCCAAACCTTATTCGGATATAGCCCTGAAGATACAAAAACTTTAAGGATTCGTTCCTTACTTACGATTGATTCCCTACAAAAGATTCGTGAAAAAATCGCATCAAATTCTAGTGAATCCATTGAAGTTGTTTGCAAACGTAAAACAGGAGAAGAGTTTCCAGCACTCGTTTCCATCAAGCGTTTTAAATACAACCAAACTGATTCGATTGCGTATAGTATTTTCGATTTGAGTCCCATTAAAGAGGTTGAAGAACTAAGGCAAATCAATACCGAAATTCGTGAAAAAAACAAACTCATCGAAAAACAAAAAATCGAACTTGAGATGGCATTTGAAAATTTAAAACGAACACAGGAACAATTGGTCCAATCAGAAAAATTAGCGGCCCTTGGACAACTCATAGCAGGGATCGCTCACGAGATCAATAACCCTATTGGTGCCGTGAAAGCTTCCAATCAAAACATGTTGGATTGGCAAAAACGTTATGGCATTGCCTCTCAATTATTTCGTGAAGCCATCCTCAGTGTTCCAAGGGAAGAACAAGTCATTCTCAAAACGATCCTATCAAACCTTGACCAACCCATTGAATTTTATACAGGCAAAGAAGAACGTTTACGGAAAAAAAAGAACAAAGAAATTTTAATGCAGAAAGGTTTTAAAGCTGACGATGCGGATGAATTTGCAGAAGCATGGGTGGAGTTAGGAATTGGAGAATTGGAAGAACAATACATTCCACTTTTTTATTCGCACTACTTAAGAGTGTTTTTAGATTATTTGGCTTTGGAGATCCAATTCCGTCGGAACACTCGATCCATCCAATTGGCAGTAGATCGTGTTTCGAAAATTATGTACGCCTTGAAGAACTTTTCTCATTTTGACTCCACTGGGAAAAAAATAAAAGCATCCGTACAGGACACAATAGAAACAGTTCTTACAATTTACCAAAATCAATTGAAGAGGGGGATAACCTTAACCAAAAATTACGAAGATATCCCACCTATACTTTGTTATCCGGACGATCTCTTACATGTATGGACAAATTTGATTTATAATTCATTACAAGCGATGTCATTTACTGGGAATTTAGTGATCACTATCAAGGATTGTGGAGAAGAAGTAATGGTTTCGTTACAAGACTCAGGGCCTGGCATCAACCCAAACATTCGAGAAAAAATCTTTGAACCATTTTTTACGACCAAACCTCCAGGAGAAGGGAGTGGGCTTGGACTTGACATTGTCAATAAAATTGTGAAACGTCATGGTGGAAGGATTGATTTGACTTCAAAACCAGGAGAAACGATTTTTTCGATTTACCTACCGAAAGGGAATTAAGATTCGATTGCTTGGGAGATGGCAGCAATCAATTCTTTCTCGTCCCAAGGTTTTTTTAAGCAAGTGATGAGTCCAATTTCTTTTTGCAATGCATCCACTAAGGTTTCTTCAGCAAATCCAGTGATGATCACTTTTTCAATGGATGGAAACTGTTTGTGAACCTTTCGTAAAAATTCATCTCCATTCATACCAGGCATCGACCAATCGGAAATGATGATGGCGACTGAATTTCCTTCTTCTTCAAAGTCTACGATGAGATCCCAAGCTTCTTTGGCATTTTCTGCCGTAAGGTATTTGAATTGTTCTCCGAAGTGGTGTTTCACTTGCGATTTCATGCTGAGTAAAATGATGGATTCATCATCTACAAAAAGAATCGCCTTTTTCCCTTTTTTTGCGCAGTAAGAACATCCACAGAAGAAAGTTATATCCGTTCTCTTTTAAATGGCAAGTAAATCTTGCCAAATTCCTAGAATTTCTACACTTGGGTCTTTATGACAGCATATCCTAATTTACTTTCTCCATTATCACTTGGATTCACTACACTAAAGAATCGAACCATCATGGGTTCCATGCACACAGGCCTAGAAGAGGCACCAGGTGGCTATGAACGTATGGCAGCCTTTTATGGAGAAAGGGCGAAAGGAGGAGTTGCCCTCATTGTCACAGGTGGCATTGCACCAAATGAAGCAGGTCGAGTGGCAAAAGGTGGGAGTGTGATGGACACAGAGGAAGAAGCCCTCCACCACAGAGTGGTCACTGATGCGGTTCATAAAGAAGGTGGAAAAATTGCCATGCAAATCCTACATACAGGAAGGTATGGATACCATGATAAAATTGTAGGTGCATCAAACCTACGTGCTCCTATCAATATGTTCAAACCTCATCCATTAACAGAAGAAGAGATTTGGAAAACAATTGATGATTTTTCTCGATGTTCCGAATTAGCTAAGTTAGCTGGTTACGATGGTGTCGAAATCATGGGCAGTGAAGGATACCTCATCAATCAATTTATTGCCAAACGAACCAATAATAGAACCGACGATTGGGGTGGGAGTTTCGAAAATCGAATTAAGTTTCCCATTGAAATCATTAAAGCCGTACGCAAACGAGTAGGTTCAGACTTTATCATCATTTATCGTTTGTCAATGTTAGACTTAGTGGAAGAAGGGGGAAACATTGAAGAAGTTCTCCACCTTGCAAAAGAAATAGAAAAAGCGGGAGCTACCATCATCAATACTGGTATCGGTTGGCATGAAGCTAGGATTCCGACAATTGCAATGATGGTTCCTAGGGCAGCTTTCACTTGGGTCACCGCAAAAGTGAAAGGACATGTATCCATTCCACTCGTAACTTCAAATCGAATCAACACACCTGAGATTGCTGAATCCGTTCTTGCGCGCGGAGATGCCGACCTAGTTTCTATGGCACGTCCTTTTCTTGCGGATGCTTTTTTTGTTGAAAAGGCAAAACAAGGAAAACCGGAAGAAATCAATACCTGTATCGCTTGCAACCAAGCTTGCCTCGACCATATCTTCCAAGGCAAAACGGCAAGTTGTTTGGTAAACCCAAGGGCATGCCATGAAACAGAACTCATCATTCAAAAAACGAATACAGTAAAAAAGGTAGCAGTGGTAGGAGCTGGACCTGGTGGAATGTCTTGTGCCAAAACACTTGCAGAACGTGGGCATAAGGTCACACTCTTCGACGCTCAATCTAAGTTAGGTGGTCAATTAAATATAGCAAGAAGGATTCCTGGCAAAGAAGAGTTTAAAGAAACCATCCGTTATTTCGATACGATGTTAAAAAAGTACGATGTGGATGTAAAACTGGGTACTTATATATCCAGTGAGGACTTAATCAAACAAGGATTTGATGAAGTGGTGCTTGCGACAGGTGTTATCCCTCGGATTCCAGAACTTCCTGGGATCGATGGTCCGAATGTTTTGAGTTATGTGGACGTAGTACTCAAAGGAAAACCAGTGGGAAAACGTGCAGTCGTTATGGGAGCAGGAGGGATTGGTTTCGATGTGAGTATCCTTCTCACAGACCCAGGTCATGCGTTTACTACCGAAAATTACTTAAAGGAATGGGGCATACAAACTTCCATCGGAAAGGATGGAGGTCTTGGTAACAAAGAAACTCCCGTTGGTGTTAGAGAAGTGACAATGTTAAAACGATCCAATAGCAAATTTGGAGCAACACTTGGGAAAACAACAGGTTGGATCCACAAAACATCCCTAGAGGATCGCAAGGTAAACCAAATTTCTGGTGTGACATACAAAGCCATTGAAGCCGATGGAGTTGTCATCGAAGTGAAAGGGGAAACAAAAAAAATACCATGTGATACAGTTGTCATCTGTGCAGGCCAAGACCCTAACCGTTCCCTCCTCACACCATTACAAAATGCAAAGATTCCTGTGCATTTAATCGGTGGGGCCGATCTTGCTTCAGAATTAGATGCCAAAAGGGCAATTGACCAGGGGACAAGGCTTGCCACTACCATTTGAGAAAAGGTAAGATTGATATCAGATACATCATTTGGGAAATTCAAAATAGGTAATGGTTTGAAACCACTGAAGATGACTGTCCGGAATGCAGAATTCCAAATCATTTCTGCCCTTCGGACAAATCGTACCAAACGAAGTAAGGAAAAAGAAGTTTTTGTTGAGGGGACTGAAGCCATCAAGCAGTTAATCACTGCAAGGTGGGAGGTCACTCGGATATTGTACAGAGAAAGTTTTGTTTTATCATCTTGGGCAAAGGATGTGTTACTTTCTTTTTCAAAAGCAAAACAATTTGAAGTGAAAGAAGATTTATATTTGGAACTATCAGAAAAAGAAAATCCTTCTGAACTTCTAATCACAGCAAAAATGAATCAACAAAATGTATATGATCTCAGTGATTTCGTAGAAACAGTTCAAAGTAAAAAAGATTCTTTGTATCTGCTATTCGATCGCCCAAGTGATTTTGGAAATTTTGGTTCGATTTTACGTTCTTGTGATGCCTTCCAAGTCGATTTTGTTTTTTTAATCGGCCATTCAATCGATGTATATGACCCAAAAGTCATCCGTTCCAGTTTAGGAGCATTGTTTCACACCAAACTTGTGTTTGTAAATGAATTTGGGTCTTTGGTTTCTTTTGTTGAAAATGGGAAAAAACGGAATGGATTAACCGTGATTGGATCTGATTCCAGTGGTGGGGAGGAGTTACAGGAAACAAAGATTGAATGCCCAACGCTCTTCATTTTGGGAAATGAGAGGAAGGGAATGAGTATCAATTTACAAGCTCTATGCGACAAAATTGTCCGAATTCCCATGATGGGAGTAGTCAACTCCCTAAACGTAGCGAGTGCAGCTTCTATTTTCCTTTGGGAACTGGCAAAATTGAGAAAGAAGTGAATCCTATTTTAACGACAAGTGGCGATACTTCCATCTGGATTGTATTTTACACTCGCTCCAGATGTGAATTGGATGTATTTGACTCCGTCCACACAAACTTCATCATAACCAAAGTATTTGGCACAACCCCGTGAGATGGTCCCGCAACCCAATAAAAACAAAGTTGAAAATAGAATCATACGAATTGGTTTTAGTTTCATGAATTGATATTAACTCCTATTTTTAATGACATATCATTCCAAATTTCATCCAAAGTGGAAAGGTGGGCAGTCAGTTGGTTTTTGTGATACAACACAATATTTGATTTTTTTAAATTATGAAGTGATTTCGGGATATGATACAAAACTTCTTTTGTTTTGATGAATTCACCTTCCCAATCAATCAAATTTACTTTTTTTAATTTTTGGAAAATCAATTCTAATTGTGTTTGGATATTTTCTTTACGTAATTCAGAAGCAATCGTAATCTCAGGAGAGTGTTTTTCCAGTTGGGATTTCACTTGGAATAACAAATGCACTAATTGTTGTTTTCTGATATTGGTTTCTCTTTCCAATTTTAATAATATATAAGAGGTTAAATTTCCAAGAGTGACAGTATAATGTTTGCCAAGTGTGTCTGCCACAAGTTTTACAACTATGTCTGCTGGCATCTCACTTGGTATTTCAAAAGGTTTACCATATTTAATATAAAGTTTAGTTTTTTGATAAGACAAGTGATCGTAAGTTAAAGTAAAACTATTAAAATGTAATTTATCAATTTTCGATTTGATGTAATAAGCGCCACGTTTTACCTGATTTAAAAAACCGTCATGGTTGTATGTTCCTTCTGGAAACATAAATAAATTCCGTCCCTTTCTAATATGAGCTACTAAATCAGTCCACTCACTATCAACCTTATCTCGGAGTTCTCCTTTTTTTAAAAGCTCTCTTGCATTGTCACGAAACGGACGTTTAATGGGAACAGCACCTATATAACGTAATAAAACTGGAATGATATTACTTGCATCAATCAGTTTGAATATCCATTTGAGAATTCCTTTTGCGCGAAATTCTTTTTGCAAAAATCCTTGTTTTAGGATATCTTCTCTTGCCGGAATGATCATTTTGATTTTTGGATTGAGTCTTGGGTAAACCATTGCAAGGGAAACTACATCAGCTTCTGATACATGGTTACAGAGAAGAGCTGAAGGATAGGGTGCTTCTAATTCTTCTTTTTCTGGAAAATTTTCTTCGATGGAATGGAAAACGAGCCCCCTAGCAAAACTGACTAGTTTGATGAGAAAGTCATAAGGGACAGTATGTCTTTTTGGTTTCATTGAGGTAGGTATCTAAAAAAAAGAGGAAACAGTCAATTGGAATCCGAAAAGACCAACCATTGAAATTGCTTTACGAAAACGGAATCTTCTATGGAATGCAAGGCAAACTAGGCAGCAGTAGAATGAAATTTTACATCGCACTCTTTCGGATGGAACCGATCCAAGTCCTTCTTGTATCAGTCAGTTTGGGAATCACTGCGTATTGTGGAAATTTGGTATATTTTTATGCTGATTCGGATTGGAATCATTTTGCAACAGGATTTCTCTATTTTGGAGTGGGTTATGCATTTTTTACATTCTTTGGAAAGTGGAAAGAAGGAATCGTAATTTCTTTGGTTTCTATTTTTTTAGTTCAATTTTTTTTTCGAGGAGAAATAAACGAAGTAAAATTCTTACAAAGTAAAGCAGGTGAGATGCTCCCAACCAATCATCCGAAAATAGGGGATTCTTTCTTTTATTTGCACGGGTATCAATTTTCAGCTAACTGGCATTATTCGAAAATTCTGACACAGGTATCACATGACCAGAAAGGTAGAGAGAACAGGCACACAAGCCACTATCTTTTGATCCCTCTCATCCATTATAACTTTCCAAATGAACCCATACGTTTTCTTTATCTAGCGCCAAATGCCTACGGATTCACACCTGGACTTTGGTTTTCCGTTGGTTTTTTCTGGGCCATTCACCGCGCCTTCCAGTCCCTCATTTTCCAATTTCGTTCATAAAATGAACAAAAAATTTCTTTACTTTGTTCAAAGACTGAACACATTTTGACAGAGTATGGGACTCAGGGGGCGAAGCTATGCCATGTGTCCTAGTCCAAGAATGCCAGATCCAAAGAATTGGCATCCAACCTCCAATTTTTCTCTATGAAAGATTCTTACGAATACAGTGACCACCACCTCAAGTTACTCCAGTTACTTGAGGAAAACCCACACCTTTCCCAACGAGATGCTTCTGATGTTTTGGGTTTAAGTTTAGGGAAGGTGAATTATATTTTGAAGGCCTTCCTTGACAAAGGCCTAATCAAAATGAATAATTTTCGTAATAATAAAAATAAACTTTCTTATACTTATTTACTCACTCCGCAAGGCATTGAAGAAAAAGCACGTATGACCCTTCATTTTTATGAAAAGAAAAAAAGAGAATATGAAGCTTTAAGAGCCGAAGTAGAGAAGTTAGGTGAGATTGTGGAAGAGCTCAGCTAGTAAAATCAGAAATTTATAGAATTAATACTTCTTTCATACATTCAATTGGGAAAATTTTCATGAATCAATCTTCAAAGATATACGTTGCAGGACATAAGGGACTTGTTGGTTCAGCACTTGTAAAAGTACTAAATCAATCTGGGTTTACAAATGTGATTGGGAAATCACATGCTGAAATGGATTTACAAAACCAATCCCAAGTATTGGAATTTTTTGAAAGTGAAAAACCGGAGTATGTATTCCTTGCTGCTGCCAAAGTAGGTGGGATCCATGCCAACAATACCTATCCTGCTGAATTTATTTTTTCGAACTTACAAATCCAAAATAATATCATTGATGCTTCTTACCGATATGGGATCAAAAAACTTTGTTTTTTGGGTTCTTCTTGTATTTACCCCAAGTTTGCCAAACAACCTATGGATGAAGGACAATTATTAGATGGAAAATTGGAACCAACTAATGAACCGTATGCGGTGGCAAAAATCGCAGGGATTGTGATGTGCCAATCCTACAATAGACAATATGGTACAAATTATATTTCAGTCATGCCAACCAATCTTTACGGACCTGGGGACAATTACCACCCTGAGAATTCC
The DNA here is from genome assembly GCF_000332475.2 of Leptospira yanagawae serovar Saopaulo str. Sao Paulo = ATCC 700523. Taxonomy (GTDB): domain Bacteria; phylum Spirochaetota; class Leptospiria; order Leptospirales; family Leptospiraceae; genus Leptospira_A; species Leptospira_A yanagawae. The sequence goes on along the minus strand of NZ_AOGX02000024.1, from coordinate 358,480 downwards.
CATGTATTACCAGCTCTCATTCGAAGGTTCCATGAGGCAAAAAAACAGAATCTTCCAGAAGTAGTGATTTGGGGGACTGGCAAACCTTTACGTGAGTTTTTATATTCAGAAGACATGGCAAGAGCCTGTGTATTTCTCATGCAACACTATGATGTCTCTGGCGACCCGAAAGGGGGCGAACATGTAAATGTTGGTTCCGGCATTGAAGTCAGCATCAAAGAACTTGCAGAAACTGTTAAAGAAGTTGTTGGTTACCAAGGAAATTTAGTTTTGGACCCTACAAAACCAGATGGAACTCCCCGGAAGCTACTGGATGTATCCAAACTCCATCAAATGGGATGGAAACACCAAGTGGAACTCAAAGAAGGCGTTCGGTTGGCATATGAAGATTTTTTACAAAAGGGTGTTCATTCACCGTAGAATCGATCAAGAATCATTGGGAATTTTAGTCATACCTTACCTATGACTCAAAAGGTTCCTAATGCAGAGCATTTATTAAGAATTCTTTTTTGAATTGGAACCAGACATCCATGAAATCCGTTTTTGTTTCTACATTTCCCTTTTGTCGTACGAGTCCGAAAGCTCTTGAAATTTTGACGTCAAACGGGTATAAGGTGACAATCAACCCATTGGGAAGGAAGATGAAACCTCTGGAAGTGATGGAAGCAGCCAAAGATTTTGATGCCCTCATTGCGGGAACAGAAGATCTTACTCCACTCGTCAAAGAGACAAGCCATTTGAATCTCATCTCTCGGGTTGGTGTAGGGCTTGACAGCGTTCCATTGGAACTTTGTAACAAAAAGGGAATCTCGGTAGCCTATACCCCTGATGCCGTTTCCCCTGCTGTCTCAGAACTCGCAGTGAGCCTTATCATTGATGCAATGCGGAAGGTTACCTATGCGGACCGGGAAATCCGGAAAGGTGAGTGGACACGGCCTTACGGCTCGCGGATCGGAGGGTCGACAATCGGCATTCTAGGATTTGGAAGGATCGGAAAACGTGTCGCTTCCCATTTATTAGGATACATGCCTAAAGAGATTCTTGTCTGTGATTTGCTAAACCAAGAGCAATCGATGGAGCGGTTGCAAAAACTTTCCGATCAAATGATTGAAATGAACCAAACGCTTGGTAAAAATTGGAATCCGACAAAGTTGATTCAAGTTGATCTGGAAACACTATTAAAAAGGTCAGATGCACTTACCATCCATATTCCTTTGAATGAAAGTACGAAAAATTTACTCGATGCCAAGGCAATGTTCACTATGAAACCAGAAGCAGTGTTAATCAATACGGCAAGAGGTGGCATCGTGAATGAAGACGACTTATACCAAATGTTAAAAGACCAAAAGATTTCTGCTGCTGCAATGGATGTGTTTGAAGAAGAACCATATAAGGGTCCTTTATGTAATTTGGAGAATGTGATCCTTACCCAACATATGGGTTCTTGTTCCAATGACTGTAGAGAAGATATGGAACGAGAAGCCGCAGAGAATGTCGTTGGGTTTTTTAATGGTGGGAATTGGGAGAGGGTGGTTTAGGGGATGGTGGTTGTTGCTGAAATTTTAAGTTTCAATTTGTGACTTTGAAACTCTGGAAAAGGAATATTAAATGAATGTAAAATCAATATTAGTTACTGGTGGGACTGGCTCTTTTGGGAAACGATTTATTACGCGATTGGTGCATGCTTATCCTGATGTGAAACGAATCGTTGTTTTTTCTCGAGATGAGTTAAAACAGTATGAAATGTCTCTTGAATTTCCAAGCGAAGAGTATCCTCAGATAAGATTTTTTATTGGGGATGTTAGAGATAAATCTCGGCTTTTATATGCCTTAGAAGGGATTGACACTGTGATTCATGCAGCTGCACTAAAACAAGTTCCTGCCGCTGAATACAATCCTTTTGAAGCGATCAAAACAAATGTATTGGGTGCTCAAAATTTAATTGAAGCTTGTATTGAAAGAGGCGTGAAAAATGTTGTAGCACTCTCCACTGATAAGGCCGCTGCTCCAATCAATTTATATGGTGCCACAAAACTTTGTAGTGATAAACTTTTTATCGCGGCAAATCTATATAAAGGAAATCATGATATCAAATTTTCTGTAGTTCGCTATGGAAATGTTATGGGTTCTCGAGGATCTGTGATTCCCTTTTTTCAAAAGCACAAAGAAAAAGGTTATTTGCCAATTACCCACCCGGATATGACTCGTTTTAACATTACGTTAGATGAAGGTGTGGATTTAGTCATATATGCTTTGGAAAATATGTGGGGTGGGGAGATTTTTGTTCCTAAAATTCCAAGTTATCGAATTTTAGATGTAGCTGAAGCGGTGGCTCCTGGAATTGAAACAAGAATAGTTGGAATCCGTCCGGGAGAAAAATTGCATGAGGAGATGATAACGGAAACAGATGCATTAAATACCATTGAGTTTGAAAAGTATTTCGTGATTTTGCCATCATTTAAAACTTCATGGAATGTTGAAGATTTCAAAAGGAAATTTAAAGGAGACTTTTGTAAGGAAAATTTTCGATACAACAGCGGTGAAAATCAGGAATGGCTGAGCGTAGACGATATACGAAGTCTAATTAAACTAAAAGTAAGCGCTGGGTTTGTTTAAAGATGATTCCTTATGGAAAACAGAGTATCAATGATGAAGACATAAATTCAGTCATCGAAGTATTAAAGTCAGACTTTTTGACTCAAGGTCCTATAGTCGAAAAATTTGAATTGGCTGTCGCTAGTTATTGTGATGCAAAATATGCTGTAAGTGTTTCCAATGCAACTGCAGCTCTGCATATATCATGTCTTGCTTTAGGTCTAAAAAAAGATAAAATAGCTTGGACTTCACCAAATACATTTGTTGCAACGTCTAACTCTGTATTGTATACAGGTGCCAATATTGATTTTGTTGATATTGAACCAGATTCTTATAATCTCTCAATAGAAGAATTAAAGAAGAGACTTGTTGAGGCAAAAGCCGTAGGAAAATTACCGGATGTTTTACTACCAGTTCATTTTAGTGGGCAATCCTGCAAAATGCAAGAGATTAACCAACTTTCAAAAGAATATGGTTTTCAGGTTATTGAAGATGCTTCCCATGCAATTGGAGCAAGATATAATAATAAACCCGTTGGAAATTGTGAATATTCAGATTTATGCGTTTTTAGTTTTCATCCAGTTAAAATTATTACAACAGGTGAAGGCGGAGTTATTACAACAAACCGTAAAGATTTATATGAGCTTTTGATACGACTTAGGTCTCATGGAATAACCAGAAATCCTGAATTAATGACAAAAGAACCTGATGGTGATTGGTATTACCAACAGTTGGAGTTAGGTTATAATTATAGACTTACCGAATTGCAGGCTGCCCTAGGTTTATCTCAATTAAAAAGGTTAGATGAATTTGTCATTAGAAGAAATCAGATTGCTGAGAGATATAATCTACTTCTTAAGGATTTTCCGGTTAAATTACCAAGTTTAACTGAAAATATTTATTCTTCTTACCATTTGTATGTAATTAAGATCGATAGTTTTAAGTGTGATAAAAGTCATAAAGAGGTTTTTTCGGATTTGAGGAAACGTGGAATCGGTGTTCAACTTCATTATATCCCCGTACACACTCAACCATATTATCAATCATTAGGATTTAAAAACCGATCCTTCCCTGAGTCAGAGGCCTATTATTCAGCAGCGATCAGTTTGCCAGTATATTTTGAGTTAAAAGATTCTGAGCAAGATAAGGTTGTTGATACATTAAGGGAATGCCTTGGTTTATGAAAATTGGTTTAGGTACTGTTCAATTCGGTATGGATTATGGAGTATCGAACCAAGCTGGAAAAACAAAGCAAGAAGAAGTAAAATTGATTTTAAAAAAGGCACTTGAGGTAGGCATTAGAAAATTAGATACTGCGTATTTATATGGTGAAAGCGAAACAGTTCTTGGCCAAAATCCTAAAGAGTTAAATCACTTTGAAGTCATTACAAAAACGCGGAAATTTGTATCCGGTTCGATTACGAAGGAGGATGGATTATTAATCCGAAATAGTTTTTTTGAATCATTAAGCCGTTTGAAATTGAATAAAGTATACGGATTGATGATTCATGATTCTTCCGATTTATTAAAAGAAAATTCTGGTTATTTATGGGATGAGTTGGTAACTCTTAGAACAGAAGGCAAGGTTTCCAAAATTGGTGTATCTGTTTATTCACCTGTTCAAACAGAAGAAATATTAAAAAAATTTCCTATTGAAATAATCCAATTTCCATTAAATATTTATGATCAATCCTTTTTGCAAAATGGATTTTTAACAAAGTTGAAAAAGTTGGATATCGAAATTCATATTCGTTCTGTTTTTTTACAGGGGATGGCTTTAATGTCATACAACGAACTACCATCTTATTTTAAATCAATTAGGAATCATATAAAAGAATGTCAAGAAATGTTACGTAAACTGGATGTTTCGCTAGTTGAAGTAGCATTGGATTTCATTAAATCCGTTAAAGAGGTAGATTTTGCAATCCTAGGTTTCAATAATGCTTCCCAACTATTGGAAACAATTAATTCCTATCATTCTAAAACGAAATTCACTGGAATTGATTATTCTAAATTTGCAATATTTGATGATAATATTACTAACCCTTCTAAATGGAAAATTACGTGAGTGTAAAATACCCAATCGGAAATAAGATTTATCTTAGATGTCTTCAGTTAGAAGATGTGGGGGAACGATATTATTTCTGGTTAAACGATCCCGAAATAAATCAGTATTTAGAAACAAGATTTCTTTTACAATCAAAGGATGTGATTGCGGATTTCGTAAAATCTAAACAGGGAAGCACAAATGAGATTCTCTGGGCAATCTGTGAAAAAGAAACAAATCGACATGTTGGAAATATTAAATTAGGGCCAATGAATTGGTATCACCGATTTGCAGATATTAGTTTGTTTTTAGGTGAAAAGGATTGTTGGTTTAAAGGCTATAGTACTGAATCAATTTCTTTGGTTGTTGATTTTGCGTTTAATACATTAAACTTACACAAGGTGAAAGCGGGAGCGTATTCTCCAAATCTCGGATCAATACGGTCGTTCGAAAAGAATGGATTTAATCACGAAGGTTTATTGAAAAAACATTTTTATTCTAACGGATATTATGTTGATTGCGTGATGCTTGGACTTACCCGTGAAGATTATGAACGAAGTTCTTGATTTTATTCAAATTGTTTAAAGAAAGGTTTAACACCGATACTTGGTTCAATTCAGGAAAATTATGAAAGTAGTTGCAATTATTCAGGCTAGATTGGGATCCACAAGGTTACCAAATAAGGTAATGAAAGAAGTGAATGGAAAGCCATTAATAGAGATTTTATTGTCTCGGCTTTCCAAGTCCAAATCGATAAATCAAATCGTTATCGCAACCTCTATTAATAAGGAAAATGACCTTCTTCAGAAGTTTGTTGAGAAACTCGGCTATAAAGTCTATCGGGGAAGCGAACAGAATGTGTTGGAGCGATACTATTTAGCCGCGAAGGAAACTGGTGCAGATGTTGTAATTCGTATCACTGGTGATTGTCCACTCATCGATCCGAAAGTTGTTGACGAAGTGGTTTCTGAATTTTTGAAAGGTGGTGTAGATTATTGCTCAAACATTAATCCACCCACATATCCAGATGGACTTGATACAGAAGTTTTTTCTTTTTTAGCTTTGGAGAGAGCATACAAAGAGGCTACTTTAGATAGCGAACGCGAACACGTGACTCCTTATATTCGTGAATCTGATTCGTTTAAGAAATCAAATGTATTTTTTTCTAAAGATCATTCAGCAGAACGATGGACTGTTGACGAACCTGCTGATTTCAAATTAATCTCCCAAATTCTTGATCATTTTCATCCAGATTTAAGTTTTAGTTGGTTAGATGTTCTAAATTTAAAAACAATCATTCCAAATATTTTTTCAATTAATCAAGAGATTAATCGTAATGAGGGTCAGATTATGGGGACTGGTCAAAAACTTTGGAAAAGGGCAAAACATATTATACCCGGTGGAAACATGTTACTTTCGAAGCGTTCAGAAATGTTTTTACCAGAAAAATGGCCTTCTTACTTTAGTAAGGCGAAGGGATGCACTGTTTGGGATTTGGATGGAAAAGAATACATCGATATGTCGATAATGGGCATAGGAACAAACACTTTAGGATATGGACATCCAGAGGTAGATGAGGCTGTAAAAAAGAATATTGGTAATGGGAACATGGCCACTTTCAACTGTCCTGAAGAAGTATACTTTGCTGAGAAATTAATTGAGATTCATCCTTGGGCAGATATGGTTCGTTTGGCGAGAACTGGTGGAGAAGCAAACGCCATTGCAGTAAGAATTGCTCGCGCGGCAGCGGGGAAAGACAAAGTAGCAATATGTGGGTATCATGGTTGGCATGATTGGTATCTATCTGCAAATTTATCGGAAGATGATGGATTGTCCGGCCACCTTTTGCCAGGTCTTGATCCGAAAGGAGTTCCTAAGAATTTAACAGGTACAGTTTTTCCATTTAATTACAACCAAATTCAAGAATTAGAGTCGCTAGTAAATAGCCAAGATATCGGCGTAATCGTTATGGAAGTTTCTAGAAATCATGGTCCAGAGAATCAGTTTCTTGAAAAAGTTAGAAAATTAGCCAATGAGAGAAACATTGTTTTAGTATTCGATGAGTGTACTTCTGGTTTTCGCCAAAACTTTGGAGGGCTACATAAAATTTATGGAATTGAACCTGATATTGCAATGTTCGGTAAAGCCATAGGAAATGGATATGCAATTACTGCAGTGATTGGCCGGCGTGAAGTAATGGAGTCAGCACAAACTACATTTATTAGTAGTACGTTTTGGACAGAGCGTATTGGACCGACAGCAGCTTTAAAAACCTTAGAAGTAATGGAAAGAGAAAAATCTTGGGAGTATATAACTAATATGGGTAACCATATTAGGAACCGATGGTTGGAATTAGCGAAAAAGTATCATCTAGACCTCTCAGTATGGGGAATGCCTGCTCTTTCTGGATTTACGATTAATAGCAAAAATAGTTTAGAATATAAAACTTTGATTACACAAGAGATGTTGAAGAAAGGATACTTAGCAGCAAATTCTGTTTATGTTTGTATGGAACACAAACAAACTGTGGTCGATGGCTATTTTGAAATGATTGAACCAATATTTATGTTGATTGAAGAATGCGAGAATGGACGTGATGTTTCAACTTTACTTGATGGTCCTATTTGTCATGCAGGATTTAAAAGACTGAATTGATCTTAATTTTTTCTGAAGCACTTTTGACTACGGGGCTTGGTCATTTAGGAAGATGCACTGCGCTTGCTGAAATACTTTTGGAAAAAGGTAATCAGGATATTCGGATCATTCTCCATACAGATGAGTCATTTCCAAATTGGTCTTACCCATGTCCCATTTATAAAGAGGACTGGATGGATCTAAATATTCTTCCAAAATTAATTGAATCTTTATCAGTAAAAGATAGTAAAAATAGTGTGGTCATTTATATAGATTCTTACTTAGCGCCTGCTTCGATCTATGAGGAGCTAAAAAAAATATCTCAAGAGCTGGTTTGCATTGATGATTACAATCGGATACCCTATCCAATAGGTTCCACGATTTTAAATCCAGGATATCCTGGATTATTTATTGAATATGATAAATCAAAATACAAAGTTCTCACTGGAAAAAAGGAAGTTCTTTTACGGAAACCATTCCGTGATGAGTTTGTAATTCCCAAAAGAAACAATCCCCCGCTTAAGATATTGATAACGTTGGGAGGAGCAGATCCAAATCTATATTCGGAAGCATTTTTAAATATTCTATCTAAAGAATTTCCTGAATTAGAAAAACACTTAATCATTGGACCCGGATTTTCGAATGAAAATAACTTGGCATCCTTGTCAGATTCAAAAACTTTTTTATATAAGAACTTATCAGCAATGGAAATGCGTGATTTGATGTTAAAAATGGATTTTGCAATTACGGCAGGTGGACAAACGACTTATGAATTAGATCGATGTGGTGTTCCTATGGTAATGATAAAAACATTTGAAAATCAGGAAGGAAATATTCGCGGTTTTTCGGAATTTCAAGGATTTATGGAAATAACCAATCCAGGTCAAATTATAGATGTAATTCACGACTTTATTCTTAAGTTAAGTCCGTAAATTTAAATAATTTAAATTTAGAAAAATCAAAAAGATTCAAAGATTTTCACAAAAATTTCACAGATTCTATTCGAAAGAGAATTCCCGCAGCCAAATGTTTTCTTATGATAAATTTGGATCCCAGGAATAAATTTTTTTAATATTCGATAAATTTAAATTAGATTGGATAAGAGAAAACCTTGATTATTGGCGTTAGACCAGCTACTGAAAGTGATTGTGAGCAATTATTCGATTGGGTAAATGATACTGAAGTTAGAAATGCTTCCTTTCATACAGAGAAAATTGATTGGTTGGAACATCAAAGTTGGTATCTACAAAAGTTAAGAAATCCCAATTCATTCATTTTTATATTTGAAGTTGATCGCGATCCTGCTGGTCAAATTCGATTTGATAGAAAGGATGGATTCTTTGAAATCGACTATTCAATCGATAAAAAATATAGAGGAAAAGGGTATGGAAAGATAATCGTAATTTCTGGAATTTCGAAATTAAAATCTCAGCTGAAAGAGCCTTTAAAGTTTCTAGCCAAAGTAAAAGAAGGAAATCTAATTTCTGCCCATGTTTTTCAAAAGATAGGTTTTAAAAAAAATAATCTAAGTAATGGCAATTTTGAATTCATATATGAATAAAAAAAAAGTTTTAGTGGTCGCAGCTCACCCGGATGACGAAGTGCTCGGTTGTGGTGGAACTATGGCTCGTTTAGCTGAGGAAGGACATGAGGTACATGTTTTAATTTTAGCTGAGGGTCTTACAAGTAGGGAAATCCAACGTGATCGTGAATCTAAACTGTCGGAATTAAATTTGCTATCGGATGATGCAAACAAAGCAAATCTTTTACTGGGTGTAAAAACCATTGAACTTTATGATTTCCCGGACAATAGAATGGATTCCATTGATCGTTTGGATGTGATTAAAGTAGTTGAACGAAAAATTGAAGATATTAAGCCTTCGATCCTTTTCACTCATTTTGGCAATGATTTGAATATTGATCACCGGATAACAAATGAAGCTGTGGTTACGGCTTGCCGGGCGTATCCGAACCAAAAGGTTGAAGAACTTTTTTTCTTTGAAGTTGCATCCAGTACAGAATGGCAAATTTCCCCAAATCTTGGTAGTTTCCAACCCAATGTTTTTTTTAAACTCAGTTTTCAGCAAATGGAAAAGAAAAAAAATGCGCTCTCCATTTATGAATCAGAAATGAGGCCATTCCCTCATGCGCGGTCGATTGATGCAGTAGAAGCGTTGGGAAAATGGAGAGGGGCTAATATCGGTTATTCATATGCAGAGGCCTTTGTTTGCGGCAGGTTGATTCAATAATTCAAATGAAAGAATATATTGTAGCTGCGGTGGGAAAGTGGAACCGCGATTTATTCGAAAGTGAATCAAAACTGATCCCTGGTAAATGGAAATTTGTAGATAGTCCAGAGAGTTTAGATTTGGTTCTAGCAGACTCCAGTCCAAGATACATTTTTTTTCCACACTGGAGATGGATTGTCCCTGATACGATTCTAAATCAGTATGAATGTGTCTGCTTCCATATGACAGACGTCCCATACGGACGAGGTGGATCTCCTTTGCAAAATTTGATCCTTCGAGGTCATAAAAATACAGTTTTAACCGCTCTTAAGATGGAGAAAGGTTTGGATACTGGGCCAGTTTATATGAAACATCCAATAGATTTAAGTGGAAACGCTGAGGAGATTTATATCCGTGCTTCTTCTTTGAGTTGGACGATGATTTCTGAAATGGTAGCGAACGAACCCAAAGCAACTCCACAAGTAGGAGAGCCAGTCATTTTTAAGCGTAGGAAACCAGAAGAGAGCCAATTGCCTGAATCGTTAGAATTAGAAAAAATTTATGATTTTATACGGATGTTAGATGCAGACGGTTATCCCAATGCCTTCATTAATTTCGGAAACTATATGCTGAAATTTAACCAAGCAAAATTTAATTCTGGAAAGTTATCTGCCAACGTCGAGTTTATAATGAAAGAAGATTTATGAATACTATTACAATCAATAATCGAAAAATAGGAAAGGAATTTCCTCCATATATCATCGCAGAACTATCTGCAAATCATAATGGTAAGATAGAACGAGCATTTGAATCAATTAAATCTGCAAAAGAATCTGGAGCAGATGCAATTAAAATCCAAACTTATACTGCTGATACAATGACCATTGATTGCGATAAAGAAGAATTTCAAATCCATGGTGGCCTTTGGGATGGATATAAATTATACGATCTGTATAAGTGGGCAGAAACTCCTTTTGAATGGCACAAAGAAATTTTCGATTACGCAAATGAAATTGGCATAACATTATTTTCTACTCCGTTTGATGAAACAGCAGTAGACCTTTTGGAGAATTTGAATGCACCTGCCTACAAGGTTGCCTCCTTTGAAGCTACAGATTTACCTTTGATTCGCTATATAGCGTCGACTAAAAAACCAATGATCATGTCCACTGGAATGGCCAATTATCAAGAGATTTTAGAAATGGTTGATGCTGCTCGGAGTGGTGGTTGCAAAGATTTAATTTTATTGCACTGTATTAGTAGTTATCCAGCACCGATTGAACAATCGAATTTACTTACAATCCCTGATTTGCGTGATAAATTCGGAGTTCAAATTGGCCTTTCCGACCATACTTTAACAAATACAGCTTCCATTACTTCGATCGCATTAGGTGCAACTGTCATCGAAAAACATTTTATCTTGGATAGGGCAGATAAGGGACCAGATTCTGAATTTTCCATCATGCCTCTGGAACTAAACGCATTATGCCGCGAAACGAAAGACGCCTGGCTCGCATTAGGAGTAGCAAGTTATGATCGTAAGCCAGCAGAAGAAGCAAACGTTGTTTTTAGAAGATCATTATACTTTGTTAAAGATTTGAGAGCAGGTGATACTATAACAAAGGGAGACTTTCGTAGAATCCGACCAGGGTATGGTTTAGCCCCAAAGTATGCTGAGGAAATAATTGGCAAAAAACTCAAACAAGATGTTAGCGTTGGCACAGCAGTAAAATGGGAGTTATTGGCTTAAATAATGGAAAAGGGAAAAAATAAAATAGTTGCGACAATTGAAGCAAGGATGACTTCCTCACGGTTGCCAGGGAAGGTATTAAAGGAAGTATTGAATAAGCCTATGTTGTATTATTTAATACAACGGTTAAGAGCAGTTCCTTCAATTGATGAAATTGTTTTGGCCACAACAATCAATCAGACAGATGATGTGTTAGTTGACTTTGCAAAAAATGAGGGAATTTCTTATTTTCGTGGAAGTGAAAATGATGTTATGTCAAGAGTTTTGGGTGCTGGAGAATCTGCTAAAGCTGACATCATTGTGGAAATAACAGCTGATTGTCCAATTATTGATCCTGCAGTTGTTGATCAAACAATACAATTATATTTATATAATCCATGTGATTATGCTAGCAATGTCGTTGTTCGTTCCTATCCAATTGGAATGGATACTCAAGTTTTTTCATTAGATACACTTAAAAAATCCTTTAGTTTGACTGAAGATAAGTTGGATAGAGAACATGTAACAAGACATATCAGACAGAACCCAAATTTGTTCAAACAAGTTCATTTAGTATCATCTTATTTGGATTATTGGCCTGAACTTGCAATAACTTTGGATGAAGTTTCTGATTATGAGTTAATTAAAAAAATAATAGAATATTTCTATGAAAAAAATCCTCTTTTTACCTGCGCAGATATTGTAGCGCTAATCAAGGAAAAGGAATCCTGGGTTGCGATTAATCGGGATGTCAAGCGTAAGGGTCTCAATTGAAAAAGTATTCAGCCGCTGTAGTTGGACTTGGTAGTATCGGCCAGGGACTTGATTATGATCTTGATGTAAATCGAAAAGATATTTGTTTAACACATGCATCCTCTTATTACCAACATTATGGTTTTCAATTGGTTGCTGGTGTAGATACCTCAGATAGTTTCCGGGCTAAATTTAAATCTAAATTTCAAGCACCTGCCTTTTTAACCGTTTCTGAATTAGAAAAAATTAAACCAGATGTCATATCTATCTGCGTACCAAGTCATTTGCACAAATCAATTTTTGATGAAGTCATTGATCTCGGGCCGAAGGCCATTGTTTGCGAAAAACCTATTTCAGATAGTCTACTCGAAGCCGATGAAATGGTAAAAAAAGCGCAATCGAAACAATGCTTGCTTATAGTTAACTTTATACGTCGTTTTGAAAAAGGGAATTTGGAATTAAAGAAAAAATTTGATAGAAATGAATTTGGGAAAATTCGAAAAGTTTCAGTATTTTATTCTAAAGGAGTTTTAAATAACGGATCTCATTTCATTAATTTGTTATCATTTTTCTTTGGTGAGCCAGTGTATTGTAGAGTGATACAGAAGGGGAATGTTTTGGGAAATTTGGATATCGAGCCAGATTTCTTACTAAAGTTCCAAAACGGAGTGGATGCCTATTTTATTGCTGGAACTGAAACTGATTTTTCAGTAAAGGAAATAGTATTTTTAACAGAAAAGGGTATTATCAATTACCAACAAGGTGGCATGAAAATAGAATATTTCCCTGTTGATATAAGTTCTATCTTTAAAGATTATAAAATTAAATCATTAGAAAGTCAACCTGTAACTACTGATTTCAATCGCTATCAATGGTATACAGTAGATGCACTATATAACCATTTGGAACATGGTGTTGATTGTAATTCCGACGGTCTCTCAGCGTTACATACTCAGTTAGTTGTAGATAAAATTTTTTCTCAATATAATCAGATGGAAGGAATGAAGTAAATGGAAAAATTAGCTTACTTAGGTGGCAAAAAAACCATTAATAAGGAATTGAAACCATATATTTCCTTTGGAAGAGAGGAAATAGAATCGGCCCAATCTGTTTTGCAATCTGGTGAATTATCTCGATTTTATGGTTCGTGGCATGAAGACTTTTTCGGTGGTAATAAGGTAAAAGAATTTGAATCCAATTGGTCCAAAGAATTTGGAATTGAATATTCAGTCAGTGTAAATTCAGCAACATCTGGTTTAATTGCCGCCTTGGGAGCAATTGGTATAGAACCCTTTGATGAAGTTTTAGTTAGTCCTTGGACAATGTGTGCTTCAGCTACTGCGATCTTAATCTGGAATGCAATACCAGTTTTTGTTGATATAAATCCCGATAATTTCAACATTGATCCGGCAAATATTAGGTCATTGATCACCAAAAAAACAAAAGCAATTGTAGTACCTGATATATTTGGCCAATCTGCTCAGCTATATGAAATTTTGAAAATAGCAAATGAATTCGGCTTAAAAGTAATTGAAGATGCATCACAATCACCGGGTGCGATTTACAAAGGCAAGAAAGTTGGAACGAATTGTGATATAGGTGTGTTTAGTTTGAATTACCATAAGCACATTCATACAGGTGAAGGTGGAGTATGTGTGACTGCAAATGCGAAACTTGCAGAAAGATTACAATTGATTCGAAATCATGCGGAAGCAGTTGTCGGTCCGAAAGGAGAGATGGATATTTCGAATATGATTGGTTTTAATTTTCGATTGGGAGAGATTGAGTCTGCAATTGGAATTGAACAATTGAAAAAGCTTCCTTCAATTGTTAATCAACGTATCCGAGCGGGCGCCCTTTTAAGTGAAGGCTTAAAAGAATTGAAAGGATTAAAACTTCCATTACCATTGGAAGATTGTACTCATGTTTATTATATGTACGGGCTAATTGTGGATTTTGATTTACTTGGCGTTACGCGAGATAGGCTAATTGAAGCGTTAACCGCAGAAGGAATTCCAAGTTTAAGACCAAATTACTTAAATATTCATCTTCTACCCATATATCAAAAAAGAATTGCCTATGGCAAATCAGGTTTTCCGTGGATTTCTTCCGGTGAGACAAGTAAAGTTAACTATGAAAAAGGAATTTGCCCAGTTGCCGAGAAATTGCAAGATAAGAGTTACATCGGTTTTTATTTTGGTGGATTTGCGCTTGATGATGAAGAAGTTAACTTATTGATTTCGGCCTTTCGTAAAGTTTGGAGTCAATTAGATTCACTTAAATGAAGGATTTGTCTTTGTTACCAAATATTAGTGGCAAAGGAGTGTTTGTATTTAGTGATCCCGGTGGAGCTAAACCAATCTTAGCATATTTGAAGTTAAATAATAAACTTCAGAACTTCAAAGTTTTATCTGATAGAAGTTATGATTTTTATTCTGATTTTGATATACCAGTAACAATTTACGCTGAGGGAGATGAGTCAAAGTATGCCGATACATTTGATGCCGACTTTCTTTTCACTGGAACGTCAGTAAATTCATCAATCGAAGTTAAGTTTATAAAGGCATTTAAGAAAAGAAAAATAAAAACGTATTCGTTTATCGATCATTATACTCGAATTTTGCCAAGATATGAGTGGGATGGAGATTACATTTTTTCCGATGTAATTTGTGTCGTAGATGAAGTTGCAAAGAAAATGGTTCGATTAGAGATACCAAATGTTGATATTTTAGTTTCTGGAAATTATTTTCATGAATATATTCGTAATTGGATTCCTGTAATGAGTAAAAGATTATTTTTACATAATCTTGGATATACAGACTCGAAAAAAATTATACTTTTTGCTCCAGACCCGATTAGTCGTGCGAATCATCTAGATCGCTATGGAAAATCTGAATATGGTTTTGATGAATACACAGTTTTTAAGAATCTTTTAAAAGCGTTACCAATAGAAGCCAAATCAGAATATGTAGTTATGATTAAGATGCATCCTAATCAAGACAAAGATACATTTTTGTCATTGATTAAAGATTCGGGGATGGAAATTGCAATTGGTGATGATTGTCATACTTTAACTTTATTATATTATTCGAGTGTTATTATTGGAATGTTTTCAAATATACTGATAGAAGGTATGATCTTAGGAGCGAATGTGATTCGTTGTTTGATCGATCTTAAGAGTAGTGATCCTTTTGAAGGAAAAAACATTGGAATACCAGTATATGATTTAAATCATATGAAACATCTTATTCTTAAATATCTCACGGAGCAGGAAAATTCAAAATGATTCTATCGAATGAGTTCTTAAGGGCTGATGGACTTTATTTAAGAGGATTACAACCTGAAGATGCATTTGGAAACTATTTGAAATGGTTTAATGATCCTGAAGTGTGTTTCGGAAACTCACATGGCGTTTTTCCTGTTAGTCAGAAATCACTAATTGAATACATTGAAAACTCTTATAAGTCAAACCAACAACTAGTTTTTGCCATAATCGAAAATCAGAACCACACTCATATTGGAAATATTTCCCTTCAAAATATCAATTGGATTAACCGAACAGCTGAATTTGCTATTTTTATGGGAGAAAAATCTTACTGGGGAAAAGGGCTAGCATTTCAAGCTGGAAACTTAATCCTTCAACACGGTTTTAATGTGTTGAATTTAAATAGAATTTATTGTGGAACGTTTTCTAATAATCAAGGAATGATTAATTTAGCGAAAGCCTTGAAAATGTCTCAAGAGGGAGTTCGCAGGAAAGCTATTTATAAAAATGGAAATTATTTGGATTTAATTGAGTTTGGTGTATTGCAAGATGAGTTCATATAAAATAGAAGATTTGTTTTAATATAAATCTTATCTGAATGGGAAAGGATTTTTAAAAATTTAAACTATGAAAATACTCGCCTTTGCGCCACATTCTTTTCTGTGGCCTCATGCATTTCCAGAAGCTCAAGTATTACATTCATTGCGAGCGCAGGGTGCTGAAATATTGTATGTTGGGTGTGGAGAAGCATTAAATTCTTGGTGCATTCCGATGGAATCTACCGGAGCCGACGAATCATTAGAAGAGTCGAAAAAAAAAGAGATCTGCATACAGTGTGTTGAAAATAATAAAAAAATAGAAAGAATCTTCAGTTTTCCAAAAACGACGATTGCTGAAGTACTTAAAAAGGAAGATTTTGAATCAATTGAAAAGATTATGCAGTCGTTGACGGCTTCAAATGTGTTGGATTTTCAATTGGATGGGCTTAATTTTGGAAGGTATTCGTTATATAACCATTTCCTTCAACATAAAAAAATTGATTTTGTTATCGATGAAGATTCATGGGAAGCCGTTCGATTACATTTGATTACTTGCCTTCGGTCATATTTTGCCGGCAAACGACTCATTGAAGATTACAAGCCTGATTTCGTATTCTTTTATAGCTCAGGTTATTCCGTAAATTTAGTTGTTCGATTGCATGCGGAAGTGAAGAAAATACCAACGTATTCAATTTTTGCTGGATCAAATTGGGCGAATCGTCTTGAAACAATTCATATTGCAAAAAGGAATTCCTTTACACATTTTTATGAAAGGGATGACCTTTGGAAAACAAAATTCAAATATTTACCAGCTACTAAAGAATCATTAAAGAATGTCGAAACTTTTCTTCATTTTGTTTTAAAAGGTCAAAGCACTTTCTTATACGGTGGGACGCCTTCTGGGAAGAGCGCAAAGGAAATACAAGACTTCTTTCATATTCCAGAAGGTTTAAAAATTACCTTACTTGCAACAAGTAGTTATGATGAATTGAAATCCGCTCAATTAGTTGATGAGTTACCATTAGAAGAATCGGCAATATTCGAAAATCAAATCGAATGGATAAAAGAGACAGTTGAGTTTTTTAAAAAAAAGAATGATTGTTTTTTGATTATTCGAGTACATCCACGTGAGCTTCCAAACCAAAGAGATCAGGTTTTATCAAAACATTATTCCGAACTTAAAAAAATTTTCAGTAATCTGCCAGAAAATGTTAAGGTTAATCTTCCTAGTGATAACCTTTCTTTTTATGATTTATTGGAGAATATTGATTTTGGACTAATTTCATGGTCGTCTGCTGGTAGGGATATGGCAGTATGGGGAATTCCGTTCATATCTTACCTTAAGGATTATTCATTTTATCCAAGAGGGGATTTAGGAATCGTGCCTGAAAGTAAGGCTGACTACTTCTCACAAATCGAAAATTTGATAACTAATGATGGTTGGTCTTTTGATCGTATTATTAAAACCTTTCGATGGTTAAGTTTTGAAATCTACGACACCGTATTTGATATTAGAGATATCGTCGATGGAAGATTGATTTTAATAGAAAGTTTCTTTTGGAGAAATTTTAGAAGAGTATTGAGGAGATTGAAGTTAGATAATTATCTTAAACCTCAACCAAGAGTTTCGAAGTACTCAAAACAAATGTTTAAGCGAGTAATTAGCGGTCGACCTACTGAAGAAATATTGGAAGAAGGCCGATCGCGTTTGTCAACAGAACAAGAATTAGAAGAAATTAAGCAAATATTGAATTCTTTATGTGAAGTTAAATTTGGTAGAAATTGGAAATCAGATCTATCAAGTAAATTAAGAAAAAAGATTTTTGAATACATAAAATAATGGGGAAGATTGTATGAAATTTATAAAATTTACTATTGGTATAGTTCTTCGTTTGATTAAGACTGACCGATTCTATATAAATGACATTTTAAACGTTATAAGAGGCTTTATTGTTGTTAATCGTGAAATGAGAACTCCTCTAGAATCATTCCATAGTATGATTAGTCTTTTTTGTCAAACTGGTGGTCGGTCTAATCAGGTAATTCATAAAATTGTTACTATGTTTAGTTCTAAAGTTAAGTTAAATGGATTTGATGGTATTGTTCCGTTGAAATCAAAAATGGAATTGGAAAACGTAATTAAACAGCTAAACGAAAAAGGTTATGTAGTGTTTGAAAATGTTTTGTCAGAAGAGATTTGTGATTATCTGTACAAATTCGGAACGACCACTGAAAGTAGCGCTCGGCCTTTATATTCTGGAAAAGGTATGGTAGCAAAGAAAACTATTATAGATTTTAATAATTTAATTGGAATTCACTATGATTTTGATGAAGAAAAACTGATTAATGATCCAGTTGTTCAATCTTTAATGGTTGATAATTCATTAATTGCAATTGCACAGGAATATTTAAATTGTGCACCCGTTTCTAATGTTACTGGCATGTGGTGGCAAACAGATTTTGATAAAAATCCAAACGATGAAGCTGCGACAATGTGGCATTTTGACATGGATCATGTTCGATGGATAAAGTATTTTTTTTACATCACTGATGTAAATACGAACAATGGTCCCCATTGCTTCGTGGAGGGCTCTCACAAACCTGGGAGAATTCCAAAAAATCTTTTAAAACGAGGTTATGCTCGAATTTCTGATGAGGAAATTGCGGATTCGTTTTCAAAGGATCTGATAAAAGAATTCAATGGAAAACGAGGAACATTGATTATTGAAGATAC
This sequence comes from Leptospira yanagawae serovar Saopaulo str. Sao Paulo = ATCC 700523, assembly GCF_000332475.2. Lineage (GTDB taxonomy): Bacteria > Spirochaetota > Leptospiria > Leptospirales > Leptospiraceae > Leptospira_A > Leptospira_A yanagawae. The sequence goes on along the minus strand of NZ_AOGX02000024.1, from coordinate 339,956 downwards.
GATTGGATTACACAAAGGTAAACACGTGGTAGATGGTTCTAGGCTTTTACTTCAATTAACTTTTAGCGATCATCTATTTGGCGGCAATTATCCAGAAAGAAAGTTTACTAAATTTGCGGATTCAAAAGTAGAAGAATTTATCCATAAAAATCCAAAAATTTACAAAAAATACAAGTAAAATGTTTCGTAAGTTTAAAAGTTACCTAATTGTTCGCATCAAAGCCTTCCTTAATAGACTTTTTGATGAGCGTATTGCGCAAATTTCGAATCGTTATAATTTAAGTTGCGATGGTACTTTTATTTTTTCAGAAAGCAGTGGTATTGGAGTTGGATCCAATATAATTATACCAAAGGATACAGAGTTATATTTAGGTGAAGGTGTCTATATTGGAAGAAATGTGGAGATAGGTCCTAGTCATCGAATTGAGATCGGTGATTATACATCGGTCCAAGATCGAACAATCATTCTCGGAGATGTCACAATTGGTCGTTATTGTACTTTTGTGGCAAACATTAGTATTAGTTCTGGAAATCAAGTCTAATTTATGCAAGTAAATCTTTGTAAGAAATTGTAATTATAAAGGAAAGTTTGTTCTGATTGATTTGAAAGTGCTAAGAACAAAAATTAATTTGTCATTATTTTCGAATTTGGTGTTTAAGAAATGAAATTGTTGATGGATTAAATATGAATTTAAATATAATATCTTTTGTTACAACCTGTAATATTATTTTTGCTATTGGCTTTTGAGTTTTTATTAAGCGATTACTATAAATTAATATCTCATTTGCTTTAATTTAGAATACTTGTGAGAAAGTTTTAGTTTTAAGTAATGTATAATTTGAAGGATAAATATGATAATTAGATTAAGAAGATTTTTACATCCATTTATGTTGCATCCTAATTTGCGATATTGGTTTGGTTTTGTTCGATTTGTATACTTTGTAAAAATTAGGAAAAAGCTTAGAACAATTGAATCAGAGAATGCAATAACCAATACTGTTTCCCATAATCTATTAGCATTTGATCATATAAAAGTTGATTTTACAATGCGTCGAATGGAACATCTTATACATGCTATACTTTCAGTTGAATTTCTCGAAAAACATGCGCGAATTTTAGTGGTTGGTCCGAGGACTGAAAACGATTTGATGATCTTTAAAGGTTTTGGTTATTTGAATGTTGTTGGGCTGGATTTAATTTCATATTCACCGTTAATTGATTTAGGGGATATGCATAGAATGCCTTATGAAGCTTCTAGTTTCGATGTCATTGTATATGCTTGGTGTTTTACATATAGCAAAACTCCTAAATTGGTAATATCTGAAGCACTTCGCGTTTTAAAAGACGGAGGAGTTTTTGCAGTAGGATTTGAACATTGGCCTTATTCTCAGGAAGTTACAGAGGCGGTCTTTGGAAAAAACGATCGCGCAATTTCCGTAATTCCAGACAGAGTTCAAAGTACAAAGGATATAGTAAGATTATTAGGTAAAAATCTGGATACGATATTTGTAAATTATGATGCTCCAAAAAAAATGAAAACTTTGAAAGATCGTAATGATTTGAATAAAAAAGGTGCCTTTAATATTATGCTGGTTGCGAGTATAAAAAAATAAAAGGTGAGTTCTTTTAATATAAATTTATGGCATTTAATAAAAATAAAGGTATTGAAGAATGGAGTCTTATCATTTCCCCAAAAAGAAAATGGAATTCCTTTAGTTTTAGCGAAATTTTTCGTTATAGGGATTTACTTTTTCTTTTTGTTAGGCGGGATATTATTTCGATATATAAGCAGACGATACTTGGTCCTGTTTGGTTTTTTGTTCAGCCAATTTTAACGTCTTTTACTTTTGCCGTTATATTTGGCAAGGTGGCGGGAATCGAGACCGATGGTATTCCGAATTTCTTATTCTATCTAAGTGGGATCACCATCTGGAATTATTTTTCAGATACACTCTTAAAAACCTCTGATACATTTGTCGGGAATGCCTCGATATTTGGAAAGGTGTATTTTCCTCGTTTATTGGTACCCATTTCGATCGCAATGTCGAATCTGGTAAAATTTTTTATACAGTTTTTCCTTTTGATTTGTGTGATGGTATTTTATTTTTTTAACGGAACAAAAATAAATTTAAATTCTTTGTTAATTTTAATACCGTATTTGATTCTATTAATGGGTGCCATTGGATTAGGTTTTGGCATCATCATATCTTCGTTGACGACCAAGTATCGAGATTTGAAATTCCTGGTAAACTTCGGTATTCAACTTTTGATGTACTGTTCACCAATCGTATATCCACTTTCCATAGTGGAGAAGAATTTTCCGAACTTTAAAATTATATTTTTGTTGAATCCGATCACAAGTTTGATCGAGGGATTTCGTTTCATACTTCTGGGAGTGGGTACTTTCAATTGGTATTATTTGCTAGGTTGTTCGTGTTTTACAGTGATTCTCCTTTTGATAGCCGCTTTGATTTTCAATCGAGTAGAAAAGTCATTTATCGACAATGTGTGAAGCCGTAACAAATGCTAGGAATTTATAATTATGTCTGAAATAGTTTTACGCATAGAAAATGTATCCAAGCAGTACCGTTTAGGTCAAATTGGTACTGGAACTTTGGCACATGATTTGAACCGATGGTGGAGCCTTCTTCGAGGGAAGGAAGATCCATACTTAAAACTTGGCCAGGAAAATGACCGAGTGCTTGCAAGTGAGAGCGATTATGTATGGTCCTTAAAAAATATTAGTTTTGAAGTTAAGCGAGGGGATGTCGTTGGGATTATCGGAAGAAACGGTGCGGGGAAGTCTACGCTTTTGAAAATACTTTCCCAGATTACTTCACCAACCGAGGGACAGGTCAAAATAAAGGGTCGCGTTGCTGCTCTGTTAGAGGTTGGAACTGGCTTTCATCCAGATCTCACAGGTAGAGAGAATGTATTTTTAAATGGTGCCATTCTTGGAATGACATCAGCTGAAATTAAAAGTAAATTTGATGAAATAGTAAATTTTAGTGGAGTGGAGAAGTATATTGATACTCCCGTAAAAAGATACTCCTCAGGTATGATGGTTCGCTTGGGTTTTGCTGTCGCGGCTCATCTGGAACCTGAAATTTTAATTGTCGATGAAGTATTGGCTGTCGGTGATGCGGAATTTCAAAAGAAATGTTTAGGTAAAATTAAAAATGTTTCGAGTGAAGGGAGAACAGTATTATTTGTAAGTCACAACATGCAGGCCCTCCAAGCAATCTGCAAAAGAGGAATCCTTCTCAAAAATGGAATGGTCATCGAAGATAGTGATATAGATTTGTGCATTCAAAAATACACTGGACTATTTCAAGAAGCTAATTTGGAAAATATTGCCATTAGTGACCGTTTAAATCGTACGAATAGCAAAGGTAATGCTTTATTTACCAGCGTTAGTCCTAGAACTAAAAATAAAAATTCTTGGAGTTTTGATTCAAAAGAGGATGTGTACTTAGATATAGTTTTGAATATAAGGGAACTCTGCGATGGTTTAGCTTTTTATTTTATATTAATTGAGCCTCATACAATGAATGTAATTACCAACTATAAAACGGTTATTAAAAAAGATTCTCCCGCTATAGGGAAATCATTCCCATTTTCCTTCAAAATCCCCAAGAATTCCTTACGAGTTGGTCAATATTTAATGTATTTCGCAATTGGTGATAAAGATTTAAAAAAATGGTATGATGTTATTGATAACAATATTAACTTACCAGCGTTAAGCATTACGTCTTCCGAAATAGATCCTCATCATAACATGGGACTTGTTAGTCTACCTTTTGAGCTCGAAGTTAAAAATTAAGATGTTCATTTTAAAAAGGGTATATAGGTTAATTTTTTTAAATAGGATATTTCGTAAAATGAAACCAGATTCCTTTTATAGATCCTATTCTCAAGAAGGTGAAGATATGATCCTAAGAGACCTATTCGGGAATAAACAGAAAGGATTTTATGTAGACATTGGGGCATACGACCCAATTCGGTTTTCGAATACCCAATATTTTTATGAATTGGGCTGGTCAGGTATTAACATAGAGCCTTCTCCAAACGCTTTACGTAACTTTGAAATTCATAGAAAAAGAGACAAAAATTTGAATTTGGGTATCGGTTTAACGGATTCAGAACTCACTTACTATCAATTTGAAGAAGGTGCTTTAAATACTTTTGATTCCGAAAGAGTTAAATTCTTAGAGGCAACGACCATTTATGTGGCAAAAAACTCAGTAAAAATAAAAGTGAGACCTCTAGCGAGCGTTTTGCGAGATTTTTCAAATGGCAATGAAATCGATTTTATGAACATCGACGTTGAGTGGAACGAAATTTCTGTTTTAAAATCAGGTGATTGGAATACATTTCGACCTAAAGTAATTTTGATTGAAATTTTAGATTTTGATTTGGAAACAATTTCGAAAAATCCAATTCATTTATTTTTAAGCGACATTGGATATAATTTTCTGTGCAAAACTCCCCGAACTTGTTTTTATCTGGATCGAAATGCTCCGATTTAGGTAGTAAAATATATTAGATGGAATGATTGGCTAGTTAGATAATTATAATCAAAATAAGAATGTAGTGTATTTCGTTTGATTTTCTATGTGTACTTTGTTTGCCCTTTAAAAGAGAAGTATACTGATGATTGTGTGGCATTATATAGTGAAAGATTTCTATGATAGAATCAGTAGAATTACATATAAGATCGAAGTAGATATTTATTTTAGCGATAATTGATTGATAACTAAAATCAACACGTTTGGCTTCCTGAAACATCAGGTAAATATCGGAATTTTATACATGAATATCCTTCTTTATCTCGAAACTAAATTGCAATAATAAGAACCATGAAATATTCCCCAATTCTACTTTTCGTTTACAATCGACCTTACCATACGAAAAGAACAATCGAGTCTTTATTAAAAAATGGAGAAGCAAAGAATTCTGAAATCAGAATTTACTCAGATGGACCCAAATCGGAAGTTGATTCCGATGGGGTACGGGATGTTCGTAATTTTCTGCAAAAAGTCAAAGGGTTTCAAAAAGTAACTATTATCGAGAGAGAGCATAACATGGGACTAGCAGAATCGATCATCCATGGGGTAACGGAAATGTTGGAACTTTTTGACCGTGTAATCGTTCTTGAAGATGATATGGTAGTCAGTAAATACTTTTTAAACTATATGAACCAAGCATTGGAACTTTATTGTTACGAGCCTAAGGTTGCTTGCGTTCACGCTTGGAACTATCCATTAACAGGAGTGCAACCTCAAACTTTTTTTCTAAGGGGTGCCGATTGTTGGGGTTGGGGTACTTGGAGGCGAGCTTGGAATATATTCGAAAGAGATGGTCAAAAATTATTGCATCAAATTCAAACGAGAAATTTGGTTTATGAATTTGATCGAAAGGGGGCTTACCCATTTACCGAAATGTTAAAAGAACAGATTTTAGGTAAAAATAATTCATGGGCAATTCGTTGGTACGCTAGTGCTTTTTTAAAAGACATGTTTTGTTTACATCCTGGAAAACCACTTCTGCAAAACATTGGACTGGATGGAAGTGGCACTCATTCTGGAAAAGAAGAACATTTGAGCCTTGAGGTGATAGAGGAAGAAATCTTTCTAGAAAAAATTGAAATTGCTCAAAATGAAACGGTTTTGCAGGAGATAAAAAAATTCCTTACATATTCTGGAAAAACTAAGCATTCCTTTCGAAATCTTTTGAAATGGAAAGTAAAACGGTTTTTAAATATTTTGAAAGGAATGCAATCATGATCAGACGATTGGTGAAAAAAGTTAAAAACCGAATTTTTCCGCCTAAACACCACGAATGGTTCCGTGGGAATTATTCATCTTGGGAAGATGCCCTAAAAGATGCGGAGGGTTATGATTCTCCTGAGATTTTGGAAAAAGTGAAAAATGCACTTCTCAAAGTGAAAAATGGAGAAGCTATTTACGAAAGAGATTCGTATCTTTTTGACAGGGTGGAGTATTCCTGGCCACTGCTTGCCGTCTTGTTAAACACTGCGTTACAGAATCAATCAAAGTTGAGCCTCATAGATTTTGGTGGTTCATTAGGCAGTAGCTATTTTCAAAATTTAACCTTTCTTAATTCCATTGAAAATCTTCAATGGAATATTGTAGAGCAACAAGATTTTGTTTCAGTAGGAATAAAGCATTTCCAGAACCACCAACTGAGATTTTATGAGACCATCGAATCTGTTCTCAGTATTCAAAATTGCGATTTGATTCTTTTGAGTGGAGTGATTCAGTATTTACCAGATCCGAAGAAAATGATCCAAAGTATAATCGATTTACAGATAAAAAATGTTGTTTTCGACCGAACACCTTTCTGGGAAGAGAACTTATCTGATCATTTGACAGTACAACATACACCAAAAACCATTTCGGATTCTAGTTATCCTGCCTGGTTTTTTAAAAAGACTGATTTTATAGAGCACTTTCTAAAGCGTGGATACCGGTTGGCGATAGAAGAAAAATCCTTTGAACGTTGGCAAGTTGGAAAAGACCATGCCCAAAACTATTTCTTATATTTTAAGAAGAATGGAAGTTGAGATTGATTAAGAAATACAATCTTCTTATGACTAAATAATGGAAAAAATTCGCGTTTTAAACTCTGGCTACATTACACTTAAAAAAATTCACGACGATCGAGATGGGAATCTGATCATTGCGGAAGGTTCTAAAGACATTCCGTTTGAGATCAAAAGGGTTTACTATATCAATAATCTAGAGAATTCTATTAGTGTTCGTGGATTACATGCTCATAAGAATTGTCAGCAGGTGATCTTTTGCATCAATGGTAGTTTTACTCTTGGATTGGATGATGGTCATCAAAAGCAAAAAATTTTGATGAATAAGGACAACGTAGGAGTATTCTTAGGAAAAATGTTGTGGCATACCATGGAAGATTTTTCTAGTGGCTGTGTTCTTATGGTTTTAGCGTCAGATCTCTATGACGAGTCAGATTACATTCGCAATTATGATGATTTTTTAATACGTATAAAAAATGGAGATTCGTCTTTTTGATCGAATACGAAAATTTAAAAGCAGTCAATCATCGATTTTCTAAAGACTTAGTTAAAATTGCTCAAGAAACGATTGATAGTGGATGGTATATACTTGGGAATCGAGTAGAAGTATTCGAGAAAGAATTCTCAAACTACCTCGGAGCCAAACACTGCATTGGTGTGGCATCTGGACTTGATGCACTTTTCCTGAGTATGAAGGTATTAGACCTACCGAAAGAATCTGAGGTGTTGGTTCCGTCCAATACTTATATAGCTACTATCTTAAGTATCCTGCAAAACAATCTGGTTCCAGTCCTCGTGGAGCCGGACGCAAGTACCTTTCAAATTGATCCTAAAGAAATTCAAAAGAAAATCACGTCCAAAACGAAAGCAATATTACCTGTCCATCTCTATGGGGCTCCTTGTGATATGGCGGCAATCGGAACGATTGCCAATGACTATGGACTTTACATTATCGAAGATTGTGCCCAAGCTCATGGAACAGTCCAAAGAGGAAAAAAAGTTGGTACTTTTGGTATTTGTAATGCATTTAGTTTTTATCCTACGAAAAACTTAGGTGCATTAGGCGATGGGGGAGCTATTATAACAGATGATGATGGAATTGCTGAGAAGATTCGTTTTCTCAGAAACTATGGTTCTAAAATTAAATACCAAAATGAAACCATTGGATACAATTCGAGGTTGGACGAAATCCAAGCTGGTTTTTTAAGTTTAAAGCTCAAATATCTGGACGAAATGATTGAACACAAAAAAAACTTGGCTCAGATTTACTTCGATAACGTAAAAAATCCTTTTGTCAAATTACCTCTATCTCACAGAGGTCATTCAACTTACCATATTTTTCCTATTTTAGTTGAGAGAAGGGATGAATTTAGAAAATTTCTTCTAGATAACGGAATCAAAACTGAAATTCATTATCCTATTCCTCCATCCAAACAGAAAGCGATAAAAGAGTTGGAAAGCCAAGGCAAAATCAAATTGGAATCCTATCCAATCAGCGAAAAGATTCATAGCGAAGAAGTGAGTTTACCAATTTCTTTTTCTCACTCTGTAGAGGAGATTCAGCTAGTTTGCAAAGTCATCAATCAATTTCAATGAACTATTACTGCACTCTATTTGATTCCAACTACTTGCTCCGTGGATATACAATGGTGCATTCTTTGTTGGAAAAGGATACAAATTCCTTCATTTTTATCTTTGCTTTTGATGATTCTGCTTTTGAAAGTTTATCTAAACTTTCGCTTTCTAGGGTAAGGGTTATTTCTTTAAAAGAATTTGAAAACGAAACGTTGTTATCGATAAAAACTTCTCGGTCCGCTGGCGAGTACTGTTGGACTTGTACGCCTTGGGTAATCAAATATTGTCTAGAAAATTTTGAAATTGGCCATTGTACTTATGTGGACGCAGATTTGTATTTCTTTGCGAATCCACAGGTTCTTCTTGATGAAGTTAAAGATTCTTCTATTCTTATAACAGAACATAGATATTCCGAACGATATGATGTGACAAGAACCTCTGGTAGATTCTGTGTCCAATTTATTTTGTTTCGGAATGATACGTATGGTTTGACTGCTTTACATTGGTGGGCTGACAAATGTATCGATTGGTGTTACGCTCGATTTGAAGATGGAAAATTTGGAGATCAAAAGTATCTTGATGATTGGGAAACGCGATTTGAAAAGGTGCATGTCCTCAATCATCTGGGTGGAGGTGTAGCTCCTTGGAATCTCCAGCAATACGTGCTGACATATAGTTCGGAGAATTCTATTCGTTTGATAGAACTATCCTCTGGAAAAGAGTTTGATTTAGTTTTTTATCATTTCCATGAAGTGAAATTGAAAGATGGAGAGTTGGATATCGTTCTTTACTATGAGATCCCTAGCGCAAGTATTGCGATACATATTCTTTATTTTAATTATTTAAAAGAAAATAATCAATTTCTATCTGATTTTAAAAAAGAAATGTTCAATGAATTAGCAAAATGTTTGTTATCAAATTATTATCTTTTATCCGAACAATATAATGATTTGTTTTTAAAATTTAATTATTTGAGCAAAAGTAATAAATTAAAAAGAATATTTGGGGCAATATTCAATCGTTTATTTACAATTAAATTGTTGATTAGAAAAAAAATTTTAATAAAGTATTCAGTCTTTAGAAAAAAAAATATTTCCTGATTATGCACTGGATCTATAATACTTAAAAAATGATTTATTCTATGGTTTTACAGATTATATTTGTTAATCACTAAACAATCTAATTGGTCAAAAGTTCTTTCGGAGTACGATTCGCCTCTTTCAGTAAATTGATAAAAAACTTGCTATTTCTGATAACGGTGATAATCATAATCTAGTGAGTACATATTATAGGAATGCGTTTTCTTCTTTTTATTAAATCCAAATGGCCTTGTAAAATCAATTTTTAGAATTAGGTAGATTTTAAAACATTGAAAAATCAATGAAAAGTTTCAAATCCCTTCTAAAATACATAACTTGCAAATCATATGAATTCTCAAAAAAACAAAGTAGTTTCAATTGTTCTTGGAACCTATAACCGACTATTTTTTTTAAAATTAACCATACAATCAGTTCGGAAAGAATTAGAATTACTAAATCAACCTTGTGAGATCATCGTAATTGATGGTGGATCAACTGATGGTACGATAAAATGGTTAATAGAACAAAAAGATATCATTTCCATAATTCAACATAATAGGGGATTTTGGAAGGGTAAGGAAATTGATAGAAGATCTTGGGGTTATTTCATGAATCTTGGATTCAAAATTTCCCAAGGAAAATTTGTATGTATGGTAAGCGATGATTGTCTTTTTGTTCCAGGTTCCTTGAAAAATGGTTTAATTCAATTTAACGATTTGCTTGAGAAAGGTAACAAAATAGGTGGAATTGCATTTTTTTGGCGGGAATATCCTTTTGTGGAAAGTGAGAATTACTGGGTTGGTCGAACATTTGAAAAAGTATTCATTAACCATGGATTATTTTTGAGACAGGCGCTTGAAGATGTAGATTATATCGACGAGGATAGTTTTCATTTTTATCATGCAGATGGTGATTTATCCTTAAAAATAATTGAAAAAGGTTACCAAATATTACCTGCTGATAATTCTTATATTGAACATTACTCTCATGCAAATACACAGTTAAGAACTACAAATTTTTCCAAACAGAAAGCGGATTTTTTAAAGTTTAAAGAGAAATGGTTTCACTTAGCTGTTCATGAAAGAATTAAAATTGGTGATGCCATATTTAAAAATTTTGCAGATTCTAAACACACCATCGACTACTACAAAAATCTTTCATCTAACAATAGAGTTAGAGATTTCTTCAAGAAAGTCATAAAAAAACTAATCTCATTAGTAAAAAATCGAGAATACTATGAGAAAAATTTTTTGAATGATAAATTTATTAAGAAAATATCAATACAAAATAAAAAAAATTCCTTTTCTATTTCAAATTTAGTTTTGCGATTTGACAATGATAAAGTTCATGGGGATGAACATTTCTATAAAAGTGAATTAAAAGAAATTAGGGAGGAAACTTTAAGTACCTATGATGATATATACAAAGGATATTCTGAAAGGATTTTAATACATGTCCCAGAGGATCAGCATTCTCCTGCAGGTTATTCATATTTTAATAATTTATACCAGACACTAAATTTTATGGGTGTTCCGGTGGAGAAATTTCAAGGTTCAGATGATTTAGATATAAAATTTAAATTTTTTAAGCCCACTTTATTCCTCTCGAGTGATCATGAATCCTATTTGAGTCAATTCGATTGGACTTCTATATTAAAATACAAAGAAAAAAATCAATTTAAGGTGGGTTTAACTGCATCCTTGGAAGAGTATGGAAATAGTCCGCTATATTCCCGGCTAGAAGATTATTCTAATGGGAAAGTAGATTTTTTCTACTCTTTTAGAACAAGTGAATATATCGAATTCAGAAAGGAGTACGATTTATTTAAGACATTCAATTATAGAATTTTTAATATTGAATTTGCATGCAATCCTTTGTATCATTATCCAGTCGAAAACAATAAAAAGGAATTTGATTTTGTATTTTTGGCATCCAATAATCCTGACAAAGTAAAAAGGGTTTCTAAATATTTTTCAAAAATTGTGAGTCAGTACAATGGAGTAATTGCAGGGCCTTGGTGGCCTTTTACCAAGAACTTTAGAATCAATCCAGAACAAGATAGGGTTATTTACAGCATGGCGAAAGTTGGCTTGAATCTAAGTATACCAGAACAAATTCAATTTCCATGTGAATTGAATGAACGGACATATATCCTAGCAGCCTGTGGTATCCTTCAATTAATTGATAATCCATGTATACTTTCGAAACGATTTTCACCCGAATCCCTCTTCCATTCGAAAGATGCGTCAGAGTATTTTAAAAACTTTATGTTTATACTTAAGAATTACCCGGACCTAACTCACATTCGCACAAATGCATTTAAGGAAGCCTACAAAAAACATACAACTTTTCATCGGATGGAAAAATTCCTTTTGGAACTTCGGAGTCACTAATGTCATTACTCTTAAAGTCAAATATAGAATCCTTAACGAAAGAAAGATTAACTGGTAATGTCGCTCGAATAGGAGGGCTAGTTGATCAGTTAATTGATTACAGTGATCTTAATGTTACGGATATCAATGTTCTCGATGGTGGATTTGGTGAAGTTTTAACTTTAAAAAATGCCAGGACAATAAAAGATTTTTTGCGAGTATTAAGACTATATATTACGCAAGAAAAAATCTATCTAAAAAAAGGAGCCAGGTATCCAAGGAATCGTAAAACAATTCTTTTAGATATGCATTTTGCTACTAAATCTAAATGGTTGCATTCGAAGTTTGATCATTCAATTTCTTCAAACGTATTGGAGCATTCACCTAATATAATCAATTTACTCCTAAATTTTCATTTTATCACAAAAAAAGATGGTTATCAATTTCATGCTATACCCCATTATAAGTATACATATGATTGTTTTCGGATTCCTCACACATTAGAGCATTTTATAGAAGATTTTGAAAATGATACAGGATTTGATGACGACACTCATACGCAAGATTACATTCAATCAGCGATTGAGAAGCATGGGTGGCAAAAAACTTTTCATGAAAAATATCCGGTTACATATCCCTTTTTGCACTTTCATGTCTTTGATGAATTGAATGTACGAAAATTATTTGAATACATGTTTGAAGAAGTTGTAGTTGATGTAATCAAAACGGATCAATTTTCTGATATTTTAGTTTTTTGTAAAAATCAGTTAAATCAAAATTTTTTACAAAATTATCACGGTAAAATTAGCAAAATATGAATTATCTAAAGAATCAAGTTAGAAAGATATTAAATTTGTATTATTATTTAATTGGCTTAAGTTATTTTTTGAAAAAGGATGATAGATTCTCTTTAAAATGGAATGATTTATACCCATGTCTAAATGATAGATCGTTTACAAGTCTGACCTGCTCCCCAAAAACTGCACCGATATTTAAGTTAGTTTTCTCCGATATTAAGGAGAGAGCATTATGGCAAGAAAGAAGATAGAAGAAAGCGAGATTTTTCGGATATTAAAGGAAGCAGAAACAGGTATTCCAATCAAGGAACTTTCACGAAAATACGGAATCACTGAACAAACATTTTATCGCTGGCGTAACAAGTATGGAGGAATGGAGCTTAGCGAAATCAAGAAGATGAAGGCACTCGAGCAGGAAAATTCAAATCTCAAAAGATTGGTAGCTGACATGGCTCTCGAAATCCAAGCAATTAAGAATGTTTTGGGAAAAAAGTTTTGAGCAGATCAACGAAGGAGAGAGCAGTTGATCTGCTAGTTGAAGAGGGACTTTCTCTAAACAGAAGCCTAGATGTTGTTCTTCTTCCTAAATCAAGTTATTATTATCAGCCGAAAGCTATTGATGAAGAGACAATGAACGAAATTCGAAGACTTGCTTTTCGATGGAAACGGGAAGGCTATCGACGAATTTACCGAAGGTTAAGAAGGTCGGGTAGGACAATCAATCATAAGAAAGTATATCGACTATATTGCTTAGAAGGGCTTAAAATAAGGACAAAACCGAAGCGAAAGAAAAGAAATGCATCATCACAGCAACTACCATTGCCTAAGAATTCAAACGAAGTTTGGTCAATGGACTTTGTTTTCGAACGGACGATTGATGGAAGAAAGCAAAGAATTTTAACAGGTATTGATCATTTAACAAGAGAGAATACCATACTTCAGGCAGAGTTTACTTTTTCGTCAGAAAAGTTGATCAGATATTTAAACACCCTCGAAAGACTTCCAAGAGCATTTGTTTTGGATAATGGAACAGAATTTACATCCAAAGACTTCCAGAAATGGGCAGAAGATAAGGGGATAGAAATTCACTTTATTGAAAAAGGAAAACCAACACAAAATGCATTTATAGAAAGTTTCAATGGTAAACTTAGAGATGAGTGTTTGAATCTACACTACTTTAAAAATCAAAGAGAGTTAACCGATGCTTTGCGAATTTTCCAAAAGGAATACAACGACGAGCGTCTTCACTCTTCATTGAATTACTTGACTCCTTCAGAGTTTAAGCGATCTTATGGTTGAAATGTTTAGAGAAAACTAACTTATCCATTGGTACTGAAAATGGGGGCAGGTCAAGTCCAATTGATAGACATTATATTTATCATACGGCTTGGGCCTCTCGAAAAATAAAAGAGATTAATCCTGAAATACACTATGACTTTTCTTCATACTTGTATTTTTCTACGATTATTTCATCTTTCAAGAAAGTCAAATTCTTTGATTATCGTCCGGCAAAAATTGACTTATCAAATTTTGAATCAGATTCAGTAGATCTTAAATCGATATCAATAGAGTCCAATAGCGTTAAATCGATTTCTTGCATGCACGTTATAGAGCATATCGGTTTAGGACGATACGGTGATGAATTGGATGGAAAGGGCGATATTAAAGCATCATTGGAATTAAGTAGAATATTAAGTGTTGGCGGTGATTTACTCATCGTTGTTCCGATTGGAAAACCTTCTTTGAAGTTTAATGCACATAGAGTTTATTCATTTCAGATGATTCTTGATATGTTTCCGCATTTGAAGCTGAGAAGTTGGGCAATCATAAGAGAAAATGATCAAGGAGGGTACATAGAAAATTGCCCTATTGAGATTTTTAAAAATGATGATTATTCCTGTGGTTGTTTCCATTTTACTAAAGAGCAAGTTTAATAGATGGTTGTTAGTAAGATTTATGGTGGTTTAGGAAATCAATTATTTCAGTATTTTTTCGGTCAAATATATGCAAATGTAGTAAATTCAGATCTTTATCTGGATATAGATTGGTTTGATCGGAAAGAGGATGAATTTAAAGTTGTTGATGAAACTCCTAGAAAGTTTCTGCTTGATAAATTTGACTTTAAAATCAATTATTTAGATTCAAGTTTGCTGAAACGTGAACGAGCTTTCTTTTATAGGGCTCTTAAAAAAATTGGCCTTCGAAAAGGAATCATTCCTGTAAATGAAGAGAAATTATTCAAACCACAAGAATTCGATTATCAATCTAACGCTTTGATTAATGGATATTGGCAAGTATCTTCTTATTTTTTACCTTATAAGGATAGAATTTCAAGACAGTTAAAGTTAAAAACAGAAATAGATTTTCCGAAAAATTTGTTGGAATTAGTTTTAAGTGAAGAAACAATTTGTATTCATATTCGAAGAGGAGATTACGTTACAAACGAAAAAGTATTGGGAGTACATGGTATTTGTTCTGATCAATACTTTCAAGCCGGCGTACAACTTATTAGAAGTCAAAAATCTATTAAAAATGTAGTTTTTTTCTCAGATAGTAGTATTTTTGAAAGCGAATCTATTTTGAATCTAGAAGGTGTTGGCGTGACCAATGTTCGTGATTATAATTTTCAAGACTATGAAGAATTGAACTTAATGAGATATGCTAAAAATCTTATCATTTCCAATTCATCTTTTAGTTGGTGGGCTGCATTTACTAATTTTAGTTTAAATCCACTTGTTATTGCGCCATCTCCATGGTTTGAAGATCCGATTTCTAATAATATTCTTTTAAATGATTGGATTAGATTAAAAAAAAGATGAGTGATAATTTAGTTAATTTTATTATCCCAGCATATAATGTAGAAAATTTTATCAAGGTTTGTTTAGATAGTGTAGTCAACCAAACCTTTAAAGGTTGGGAAGCAATTATCATTGATGATGGTTCTGATGATGATACATATAATATTATCAAATCATACAAGGAACCGAGATTTAAGATAGTCAAAAATGCTAGAAATTTAGGATTAGCAGGTGTTAGAAATTTAGGTTTATCCTTAACGAATGCAAAGTATATTGCATGGTTAGATTCTGATGATTTCGCTCACCACCATAGACTTGAAATTCAATTAAATTTTTTAAAACATAACTCCGAAATAAATTTATGTGGTTCGTGGATTCAAACCTTCGGTTTTGAAAATAATACAATTAAATATTTGAAAACAGACCAACAAATTCGAGATGAATTTATTTTTTCAGATCCTTTGGCAACATCTAGCATCATTATGGAACATCGATTGTTTAAGGAAAATGGTATATGCTTTGACTCAAATTTTGCTCCAGCTGAGGATTATGATGCCTGGGAAAGGTTATTACCGTTTGCACGAATGGGGAATATCCCAAAGGTTTTATGCTATTATCGTATTCATCAAAATAACTCTTCAACTCTTCAAAAACAGAAACAGATTGATGCAGTTAAGGGCGTTCAATCACGCCAATTATTAAGAATCGGAATTTCAATAGAAGATATTGATTGGAATAGTCATTTTCTAATAGGAGTTGAATTGGGTAAAATTACATCGGAAGAAGACTTTAAAAATTTGCTAACTTGGATTGAACGAATTTTAAGTTCGACTGCATCAAAAGATTTGAAAATATTAACACAGAAGAAGGCCCTCATTGTTTTGCTAAATATGAATTTAAAACTTTTTAAGAAAATTTCCTATATAAATTTTATTTTTTCAGATAACTTTTTTCTTAATTTTAAGTATATCATTCTTTCAATACTACATTACTTAAGGAATAATTTAAAATTTAAATTAACTTTAAATTGAGTTAAAAAGTGAAAGAATGACTTATTATTTTTTTATAAAGAATAAGCTCCGGAGGTATTTGTTATTTCGAACGTTATTTGGTATATATGGTTTTATTAGAAATCTTCCGATATCAATAAAGAACTTAATTAAATTAAATGATTTTCTTAGATCCATTTCTAGTTCCCTGGATAAAACTGTAGTTATTTTTCATCACGGGATGGGTGGAGGATCTGAAAAATTTATCAATCTGAAATATCCTTCATCTGATTATTCAGTCTTCCAAATCGGTCCTAAAAATGGTAATAATAGATTACTATCCATTTCTTTTTTGTCGTTTAGTTCACATTTTATTATTGATACATTTTTTATGGTTTTTTTTGTAGCGCTAATTCAAAAGTTTAGCCGTCAATTCAAAATCATTATTAATCATTTTTCTGGTTTAGAGAATCAGGATCTTATTCGTGTCCATCGAACATATAAAATTTCCGAAATCTATATACATGATTATTTTGCAATTTGTCCTTTTTATTTTCTGTCACCAAATGATGTCTTTTGTGGACTTCCTGATTTAGAAGGGTGTAATCAATGCATAAATTCTAAATTAAATGGACTTCCTTTTCGTATTCAGGATTTTAGAACAAAGTATGACAGTTTATTACTTACTGATAACATCAAAATTTTTGCCCCTTCAAGATCAGTTGAACAAAATTTTAAAAAAGTTTATCCTGAAATAAAATTAGATATCTTCAATGAATTTAATCATCCTAAAATTATATATCGTAAGCGTGTTATAAAAAATAAAACAATTGGAATTTTTGGTCATTTGACTTTTCACAAAGGGAGGAGTCTTGTCGAACAGTTTTTAAAATATTCTCCCAATTCAAAAATTGTTCTAATAGGAGAATCAGATCCAATTATTTCCAACTATGACAATTTTCAAGAAACAGGGCGATATAGTGACGACAAAAGCCTGGAAAACTTCATTGATGAGTTTAGATTAGACCTTGTGTGGTTTCCTGTAAGAATTCCAGAAACGTTTTCTTTTACTCTTTCGATGGCGATAAATAAGAATCTTTTTATATTTGCACCTAATGTAGGCTCTTTTCCTGAGAGATTGGAAAATTATCCATCCTGTCAGATATTTCATTACAATTCTTCTCAAAATCAAATTTTTGATCAATTGATCCAATTAACTTTGTAATTTGAATTTTATTTCTAAACCGATTTATATGGAGTATTCAAAACATAAATGAAAACATTGCTCATAACTGGGGGAGCTGGATTCCTTGGTTCTAACCTTGCTATAGAGTGGAGAAAGAAGTATCCTCACGATAGGATTTTTGCATTGGACAATCTGAAAAGAAGGGGAGGTGAACTAAATTTACCTAGACTCAAGTCAAATTCTATCGAATTTATTCATGGTGACATCCGAATAAAAGAAGATCTACTTTCCCTTCCGAAGATTGATTTAATTTTAGAATGTTCCGCTGAACCTTCCGTATTAGCGGGAGTGAATGAATCACCTGAATATTTGATCCAAACCAATCTAGTGGGCACAATTAATTGTTTGGAATTAGCAAGGAGAGATAACTCTGATTTTGTATTTTTTTCCACAAGTCGAATCTATCCCATCGAATACATAAATGCACTAAAGTTCGAAGAATCATCAACTCGTTTTGAATGGTTAGATGATCAAATTTATGCGTCAGCAAGTTCAAAAGGAATCAGTGAATATTTTCCATTAGATAAGATTCGTTCTCTCTATGGAACTACGAAGCTTGCCTCAGAACTCATCATTCAGGAATATGCAGACTTATATAAATTTAGATCTGTCATTAATAGATGTGGAGTATTGACTGGACCATGGCAAATGGGAAAAGTTGACCAAGGTATTTTTGTCTATTGGCTTGCTTCTCATATCTTTAAACGCCCATTAAAGTATTTTGGTTATGGAGGAAAAGGTAAGCAGGTTCGAGATTTTCTTCATTTTAAAGATCTTTTTGATTTACTTGTTCTACAAACAGAAAATTGGGAAAAATCCAATGCGCAGGTATTTAATGTTGGTGGAGGTAGAGAGGTAAGCCTAAGCCTTTGTGAACTTACAGAAATTTGCCAAAAATTGACCGGTAATCAAGTTTCAATTGAATCTATTCCGGAAGATCGAGCAATGGATATTAGGATATATCTCACCGATACGTCCAAGGCAAAGAAAATTTTCGATTGGTCTCCACAATACAAACCAAAGGAAACGATCGCTGAAATCTACAAATGGATCATTGAAAACCAATCTACTTTGGTTCATATATTATAGGGTAATTAAATGGATATAGCACTTATTACAGGATCTGCTGGACTCATAGGAGCAGAATCCGTTCGATTCTTTCATGAAAAAGGATTCCAAGTTGTTGGTATTGATAATGATATGCGAAAAGAATTTTTTGGAGAAGAAGCTTCAACCGAATGGCAAAAAAACCAACTCCTCAAAACTCTACCTAACTATAAACACCACTCTGTTGATATTCGAAATGAGGTAGAAATCCAAAAGATATTCGATGGATATAACGAAGACATTAAAGTTATCATTCACACGGCTGCACAACCTTCCCATGATTGGGCTGCAAAAGATCCTTTCAAAGATTTCTCCGTCAATGCAAATGGAACATTAGTACTTTTAGAAAACTTTCGAAAATACTGCCCGAGAGCTGTCTTTATTTTTACATCAACAAACAAAGTATACGGAGACTCTCCAAATGAACTTCCTTTGGTTGAGCTGGAAAATCGATGGGAGATTAATGAAAGCCATCCATATTTCCAATTTGGAATTGACGAAAATCTTCGTATCGACAGGACCAAACATTCATTGTTTGGGGCTTCCAAAGTTGCTGCTGATGTTTTAGTACAAGAATATGGCCTCTATTTCAATTTGAAAACGGGAATCTTTCGAGGTGGATGCCTCACTGGTCCCGGACATTCCGGTACTGCATTACATGGTTTTTTAGCTTATCTAATGAAATGTGCCATTACGGGAAGTCATTATACTATTTTTGGATACAAAGGCAAACAGGTACGTGACAACATCCATAGTTATGATTTGGTAAATATGTTCTATCATTTTTACAGAAATCCACGTTCTGGCGAGGTATACAATGCAGGTGGATCAAGGCACTCTAACTGTTCTATGCTCGAAGCCATAAAAATCTGTGAAGAAATCACAGGTAAAAAAATGAACTTTTCTTATAATAATGACAATCGTATTGGCGATCATATTTGGTATATTAGTGATGTTCGAAAATTCAAAAATCACTACCCTGATTGGAATTATAAATATAACCTAGAAGATATTCTTTCGCAGATACATTCTGCACTTCTTACTCGGGTATAATTTTATGAATGAAATGAAACTTTCTGTGGTTATTCCAGCCTACAATGAGGAAGAGAATATCCAACTTACTCTAACAGAAATTGTCCAAGCGCTTGAAAAAGAAAAAATTCCATATGAAATTGTTATTGTAAATGATAATAGTAAGGACAGAACTCCAGATATTGTTGCTAATTTAGCAAAAGAAAATCCAGCGATTAAATTGATAAATCGTACTCCACCAGGCGGTTTTGGTCGTGCAATTAGAACTGGACTCGAATATTTTTCTGGCGATGTAGTCGTAATTGTGATGGCAGATCTTTCCGATGACCCATTGGATATTGTGAAATACTACCGAAAAATCGAAGAGGGATATGATTGTGTATACGGTTCGAGGTTCACTAAAAAATCTATAGTAAAAGATTATCCTACTTATAAATTAATTATAAATCGAATTGTAAATAAATTAATTCAACTTATCTTCGTAACCAAGCACAACGATCTTACAAATGCATTTAAAGCATATCGTGCTCATGTTATTGAAAGTATTCAACCATTGTATGCATGTCATTTTAATATTACAATTGAACTATCTCTTTCTGCTCTGATCCGTAGATATAAAATTGGTTCCGTTCCGATAAATTGGTACGGTAGGAAATGGGGGCAATCCAATTTAAAATTACGGGCAATGGGTAGGAGATACCTTGCAACTTTGATAAAAATTTGGTTTGAAAGAATATTGATTCTAGATGATGTTTTGGCCGAAAAATCTATCACGAAACCAGAATGATTACTGCTATATTTTATTTTTTTATATTCTTTATTCCTGGATTTGCATTTTTCATTTTACTGCGAGATAAGTTAACTTTACAAAAGAAAGATATTTTTGTTACCTCAATACTTTTTTCTTTTGTTATCTGTTACTGTTTGTTTTTTGTTTTTTTCTTGAATGATCAATATGGCTATATTTTCAGTTACCTTACTCTCATTTTCTCCTTAGTTATTATTTTTGTTAATCTAAATTTCCATTCTAAGATTTTTAAATTTCTTAAGAGGGATTTCCTTTTGCTTTTTTCCGTATATTTCTTATATACTTCAATTACCGATTTTATACCTATTAATATTAACGATAGATTTTTGCCTGGCTTACCGACTGATAATTATTTACCATTAAATTTTGCCGAATGCACTTATTATTCTAATGATTCAATCAAAGAATGTTTTCAAAGAGGTGGATTCTGGCAAAGTAGTGATAGACCTCCTATACTGTCTTCTGTAATTTTATTTCTATTGCCTTTTAAAGTGGGAATATACAAACTTAATGAATTTTATAATTACATTGGAGTGTTGATTCAATCAACCTGGGTTAATGCTTTACTTTTTTTTCTAAGTTCCCTTGGTCTCAAAAGAAAATCTACAATGTTTGTTATAACAACAATTGTTTTTTCAGGAATTTTTCTATTAAATACAGTCTTTTTATGGCCTAAAATTATTACGTTCATTCCTTTTGCTCTTTCCTATTCTATATTATTTAACAAATCGAATCTAAAGAATCACAACATGATGATTTTGGCATTCATTTCTCTTTCGATAGGTTTCTTAATGCATGGAGGGGTATTATTTTCTATTTTAGGAATGTTAATTGTTTTTTATTTTTCTCTTCTGTTTTCAATAAAAGAAAGAAAGGAGTTAATTAAGTATTTTTTATTTCTAATCTTCACTTTGGTTCCAATTTTACCATGGACAATTTATCAAAAATATTACGATCCTCCTGGAGACCATCTATTCAAAATGAGAATGGCTGGACAAAGGAATTTAGATGATCCTATCCTCTATCCAAATCATCCAAGAGTAAAAACTGGACAAAGTCTCTTGGGTGCGCTCCAAGAAGCGTATACGACTGTACCTGTAGAGTCCATTATCTCCAATAAAATTAGTAATTTAGTTACTGTTTTTAAAAATCCTTTAATTGATGGTAGTTACTTTAAAGATTTTAGTTCTGTAAAAGATTTCATTCCATTGATTAGAAGTGATCAGTTTTTCTATACATTTGCATCTCTAGATTTTATATTAATAGGTTTTATCCTAGTCTTTATTAAAGATAATGGTGGAAATGAGATACTAATCGCTTCTCAAAAGAAACTTTTTTTAATCCTTATTGGATCATTACTTCTGTGGATTCTATTGATGTTTGAGCCGAATGCAACCATCATTCATCAGGGATCCTATGTTAATTTATTTTTATTATTCATTCTGGCTTCCATTGGGTTAGATAAAATGAATGAGTGGAAATGGATTTTTCTTTTTTTACATTTTTTAGTATTTGTAACCTGGATTCCTAGTCACAATCAGGATATTGATATGACAAATGCTTTCGGTCTATCAAAAATAATATTCTCAGTTTGCTGTTATGGTTTTGCTATAAAAAAGATATGATTAAATTCAAAAATCATTTTACAACAAGCTATAGAAATGTTTTTCAGTTCATTTTTTTAATTTCATTTCTTCTCTTAATTATTAGGTTTTTTCACTTAATTAGTTTATATTCTGTAAATATTCCTTTTTGGGATCAATGGGATTATTTTCATACTATTTGGATAAATGAATCATATTTTGATTCTTTTCTTTATATACATGCTCCACATAGACAGGGTATTGCTTTTGTTATAGATAGATTTTTTTTGGAACTATCTGATTTGGATACTAGGGTCTCATCTTATTTAATAGGATTTATTTATGTTTTTGCAAGTATAATTGCCATATATATTAAACGACGTTTACTTGGATCAAATCCTTTGGATTCATTAACCATATCGATTCTTTTTTTGAGTATCGGGTTTTATGAAACGATGATTATTACACCAAATCCATCTCACGGTGCATTTCCAATATTGTTAATACTGCTTATGGCCTACATATGTATACTAAATTGGAATGATTGGTTTAAATTAGGCCTTTTTTTATTACTTAATTTTTTTGCCGTATACACAGGGTTTGCTTTTTTTATTGGGATAATAACACCATTTGTCTTCATATTTTATTCAGAATTTTTTAGAACTCCATTAAGAAAAACACAAAAAATATTAATTGGTTTTTTCATTTCTATACTAATTCTTTTTTCATTTTTCTTAAGTTACAAATTTCATTCTGCAACAGACTGTTTTCAGTTCCCACATCCTTATCCAAATGAATATTTATCTTTTGTTTCTTATTCTAATGCATATTTGTTAGGTTTTAAAGAGAATGCATTCTTAGGTTTGGTCCTTTTTATTCTGCAAGTATTAGTATTATTTTATTTTATTGCAAATTTTATAACATCGAGATTGAATCATCGAGTTCAAAAACCTATATTTTTAGTTCTCTTTTTGTTATCCTCATTTTCACTTCTATTTCAGCTGAATACAGCTGTTGGAAGGGTTTGTGTCGGGGAAAGAATGGGACAATCTTCTAGGTATTTACCTTATATGGTCTTAGGAATTTATTCCCTTATATTATGCTTTTACTATTTAATAATAAATTTACATAGGTCAAAGTTACTTTTCTCAACTCTTATTTTATTTTTTAGTTTTTACATTGAGTTTTTCAGAAAAGGAGAGTTGAGTGTTTTGGAATATCATGCAAATGGAAAAAGGGAATGGGTTGATTGTTATTTGAAATCGCATGATTTAAAAATATGTCAAAAAAATTATAAAATTTATCCCCATTCAAATTATATAGAAGATAAATTACGAATTTTAGAACATAAGGGTTGGAGTTTTTTTAAGTAATTATTATTTTACCGTTTAGTTTATGATACGTTTAAAACAAATTTTAAAGAAAGTGATTATGAAAAATTTCCCTTCTATATTGGGGAGTGGGAATTGTTTTTTTGATAACTATCAATTATGGCTAATTTTTAAGCGTGTTATTCTGTTTTTGAATAGACGAAATTTAATTAGCAGTACAAATCATTTTACTTCCTTCCCTAAAATTTCAATTATATTACCTACTTATAACTCTAATTTACAATTTTTAAGAAAAGCGATTGATTCTGTGTTAACGCAAAATTATCCTCATTGGGAACTTTGTGTTATTGATGATTGTTCTAATAGTTCGATTTTAATTCAATTTTTAAAAGAATTAAGTGCACTTGATTCTAGAATTAAAGTTTATTTCAGATTAGAAAATGGACATATCTCAAAGGCTAGTAACGACGGGATAAAATATTCTACGGGAGAGTATATTTCTTTTTTGGATCATGATGATGTTTTAGAACGCAATGCATTATTTAGAGTTGTCGAAGCCATAAATAAGTACCCGAAAGCTGTTCTTTTCTATTCAGATGAAGATAAATTAAATCGATTTGGTATTAGAGTATCACCTCATTTTAAACCAGATTGGAATTATGATCTCTTCTTAGGTTATAACTATTTATGTCATTTTGTAGTTATCAAGAAAGGATATGCTGATTTGGTTGGTGGTTTTAGAGAAGGATACGAAGGTGCTCAAGATTACGACTTTCTGCTGCGAATCATTGAAAAGATAGATTCGTCACAGATCATTCATATTCCAGAAATTTTATACCATTGGCGAATGATAAAAGGTAGTGCTTCTTTAAATCAAGATGAGAAAAGTTATGCAAAATTAGCTACTGAAAAGCTATTAATGGATCATTTTAATAGGTTAAATATCGATGCTAGTTTAAGATTTTTTGAAAAGGAAAAATTATTTCAACCAGTCTATTTTTTGCCAAAAAAGGAGCCGCTAGTTTCAATTATTATTCCTACTAGAGATCGATACAAACTTGTTAAAATTTGTATCGAAAGTTTAATAAAGTTTACCAAATATTCTAAGTACGAAATTATTTTGATCGATAATGGTTCACAAGAATTCGAATCTTTGAATTATTTTGATTCATTAAAAACTTATGACTCTAGAATTAAAATCGTGAGACATGATAGACCTTTTAATTTTTCTGAATTAAATAATATTGGTGCAAGGAATGCGAAAGGTGACATTTTACTTTTGTTAAATAACGATACTGAAATATTTCAGCCTGATTGGTTAACCGAAATGGTATCTGTTCAGATTCAAAACAACGTAGGCATTGTTGGAGCTAAATTATTATATTCTGATAATTTGGTGCAGCATGCAGGTGTGCTAATTGGCACTGGAGGTGTGGCTGGGCAAATTAATCATTTGATGCCCGGTAATGCTTCAGGCTATTTTAATAGGGCTATTATAAGGCAAAGTTTTTCAGCTGTGACAGGAGCTTGCCTTATGATTCCATCGATTCTTTATCAAAAAGTAGGAGGTTTGAATGAAGAAAAGTTGGCAGTAGCTTTCAATGATATCGATCTTTGTTTAAAAGTCAAACAATTGGGATTAAGAGTCGTATGGACACCTCATGCGGTGATGTATCATCATGAGTCACTTTCGAGAGGACAAGAAGATACATTAGAAAAGAAAAAGAGATTTCAAAGTGAGGTGAATTATATGATTTCTACTTGGTCTACGGATCGATACCTAGACCCAGCTTATAATCCTAACTTGAATCGATCTAAAGCTAATTTTTATCTTAATTGGTCAGTTAGATAATTTTAGTTTAGAACCATCCTCCCCATTTCCGAAAATACTGAAACATACTCCTAGTAAAATAAAATAAATGTTTAAAGGAAGAGTGGGCACCCCTTTTCCAAAGATGAACGATTGAGGCATTAGGGAAGTAATACACTTTTTTACCGACTTCTCTAATTTTCCGACAAAGATCAAAATCTTCAAAATACAAAAAGAATCTTTCGTCAAAGCCCTTTATCTCTCTGTAAACAGTGCTTGGTATAACCATAAAGCATCCACTTATTACTGGAACAGTATTTTCCTTTTCGTAAAACATATCATCAAATTCAAAATTATTTAATGCCTTTTTAAAGATGGATAGATTGCTTAGTGAGGTGAATCTTCGAGCTAAAAGTGCTAGAATGTTGGGATCTTTTTTAAGGAGCTTTTGGAGAGTTCGATCTGAGTTGAGTATCTTTCCAGTTATAATGCCGATATTTTGATCTTGATTTAGTTTTTCGAGCAAAAGTTCCATCGAACCTGGATCTAGGAACACATCAGGATTTTGAATGATGAAGTAATCCGATTCTGGCGAATTGGCGAATGCAAAATTATGACCTGCCCCAAATCCTGGATTGTCTGGATTATGAAAATAAGTGACCTGTTTTCCTGCTAAGCTGGCTAATTCATTAGTAGGAGAGTGATCTACTAAAATGACCCTACGATCGTCTTTGCCTTCTAAAAAAGAATCGATTGCTTTTTGCATCACTTCTTTTGGATTTTTATACAATACAATCGAAGAAACCAACCTCATAGAACTAGGTTATATTTTTGCCTTCTCGGATCAAACCTGAATTAATAAATTAAGCAGTAAAAATCTTAGTAATTGATATATGAATTCAGCTAAGTGAACAGAGCGTAGCATTCGTTTGATTTTACCGGTATATTTAATTTCATTTCGGAAAATTCGAATACGATTTCCCAAAAAAATTGAGAATTTGTGAATTATTAGTATAGTCTGTTGAAACTTAGTAAAATTTGAATGTTTGTAAACCAGCATTTAAGTAACCCAAATACCAATATAGGAGAATGATTTTTTGATTTTCCTTGCGTTAGCTTAGGGAGGGAAAAAGCTAGCATCCATGAAAGTGGAAACATTTCCCATCGTAGGTCCAATCTTGATAACTCCCGATTGTTTCCAAGACACTCGAGGATTTTTCCTCGAATCATATAAATCCTCATCATTTGGGCATCACGGAATACCGTCACAATTTTTCCAAGACAACCACTCCCGATCCAGTAAGAATGTTCTTCGAGGACTTCATTTCCAATCACCACCGATGGATCAGGGTAAACTAGTACGTGTGATACGAGGTTCTGTATTGGATGTGATTGTGGACATTCGGAAATCGTCTTCTACCTTTGGTCATCATCTAAAAGTAGTGCTAACAGATCAGAACAAAAATATTTTTTGGGTACCACCAGGTTTTGCCCATGGATTTTTGACTCTCGAAGATGATACAGACTTTTTATATAAAGTAACGAATGAGTATTCCAAGGCTCACGAAGGCGGGATTCTCTTCAATGATCCATCCTTAGGAATAGACTGGGGTATAGACGTGAAAGATGCGATAGTATCTGATAAGGATTTGGTTTTACCATTGCTAAAGGATTTGGAATCTCCTTTTTGATGTAAGTATAACAGCACATAGTATTAGATTTAGAAGTATTGTAATCTAATTAGGAAATTATATAAAATGAAATCTAGAAAATTGTTAGTCACAGGTGGAGCAGGATTCATAGGCTCGAATTTTGTACACTATGTAATGGAAAGATACAGTGACATCCAAGTCACAGTTATAGACAAATTGACCTATGCAGGTAATCTCAAAAACTTAGAGAAGTATGCGAATGATCCACGTTATCGTTTTGTCAAAGTAGACATTTCCGATAAAGAAGGCTTAAATTCAGCATGCAAAGATTTGGAATATTCAGAAATTGTTCACTTTGCGGCGGAATCTCATGTGGATCGATCAATTACGGGTCCAGAGGAATTTGTACGAACCAATGTAATGGGAACCTTCTTTTTGTTAGAGTTAGCAAGGTCTAGGTTCCAAGAAGGGAAGTTGGATCGATTTCTTCATGTATCGACGGACGAGGTATATGGAACATTGGGAAGCGATGGATTTTTTACAGAAACCACGCCCTATGCTCCCAATTCGCCTTATTCCGCTTCGAAAGCTGGTTCAGATCATTTGGTAAGGTCATATTTCCATACGTATGGACTTCCTACGGTTACCACAAATTGTTCGAATAATTATGGCCCGTATCATTTCCCGGAGAAGTTGATTCCTTTGATGATTCTAAATTGTTTGCAGGGCAAGCCACTGCCTGTTTATGGAAAGGGTGATAATATTCGGGATTGGTTATTTGTGAAAGATCATTGCTCAGCAATTGATTTGGCGCTCCAAAAAGGGAAGCCAGGTGAAACTTACACCATTGGAACCAGAAATGAAAAAACCAACTTGGACATAGTGCATAGAATTTGTGATTTGATGGACCAAAGAATCCGAAAGGATTCCCGCACCGCAATCTGATTGAATTTGTGAAAGACAGACCAGGTCATGACTACCGTTATGCAATAGACCCTTCGAAGATAGAAAGCGAAATAGGCTGGAAACCAAAGTATAGTTTTGACGAAGCAATAGAAGAAACGGTAAATTGGTATTTGGAGAATCAATCATGGTGGGGAGAGATTTTGTCTGGTGACTACAAGTCATATTATGAAACCCAATATAACAAGCGATAGGATCATTAATTAAAGATGAAAGGAATCATATTAGCTGGAGGTTCTGGAACCCGGCTTTATCCAGTAACTAAAGTTGTCTGCAAGCAACTTCTTCCCATATACGACAAACCGATGATATATTATCCCTTGAGTACTCTAATGTTATCCGGGATTCGTGAGATATTGATCATATCCACACCTGAATCCACTCCGTTATTCCAGGAGATGTTGGGAGATGGGAGTCAATGGGGAATACAATTGCACTATGCGGTGCAACCTTCTCCTGATGGGTTGGCACAAGCATTCCTAATAGGAGAAACGTTTTTGAATGGGGGAGAGCCTTGTTCATTGATCTTGGGAGATAATATTTTTTTTGGACATGGAATGGAAGAACAACTAAAACAAGCAGTATCCAAAAAAGAAGGAGCAACAGTATTTGCTTACCATGTTCACGACCCAGAACGATATGGAGTGGTAGAATTCGATACTAATAGAAGAGCGATTTCTATCGAGGAAAAGCCTCAGACCCCCAAAAGCAACTATGCAGTGACAGGTCTGTATTTTTATGACCAAAATGTAGTAGAGTATGCCAAACAGGTGAAACCGTCTCCCAGGGGTGAACTAGAAATCACAGATCTAAACAAAATCTATTTAAAGAAGGGAACACTTGATGTGCAGTTGATGGGTAGGGGATATGCTTGGTTAGATACAGGAACGCATGAATCTCTACTAGAAGCATCTTCTTTTGTTGAAACAGTAGAACGAAGACAAGGGTTGAAAATTGCATGCCCCGAAGAAATTGCCTTCCGCAAAGGTTACATTACAAAGGCGGACTTACTCAAATTGGCAGAACCATTAATAAAAAATGGATATGGTCAGTATCTAAGGCGTATCACTGAAGATGTTATATATTAAAATGGGTTTTGTATTTTTATGAAAAATATTTTAGTTTTTGGTTCAACAGGGCAGCTTTCGCAGGAAATCAGGGAAATAGCAAAAAGCACCACCGGTTATACATTTGAATTTATTGGAAAAGATTTGTTGGATTTAGGATCAAAACATGATCTTGATCATTTTTTTAAGAACAAGTTACCTAAAAATACTTTTGGTATCATAAACGCTGCTGCATATACCGCTGTGGATTTAGCTGAGTCAAATAAAGAAAAGGCATACTCGATTAATTCAGAAGCACCAGCGATTATAGCAGAGTATTCAAGTCGATATGAAATTAAATTGATTCATATTTCTACGGACTTTGTTTTTGACGGTTTGAAATCATCTCCATACTTTGAAACTGATTCAAAAAATCCTTTATCTGTGTATGGTAAATCAAAATCTGAGGGTGAAGAGTTAGTATTGAATCGAGATTCTAATTCAATTATCATTCGAACTTCATGGGTTTATTCAAAATTTGGAAACAATTTTTTAAATACAATGATTCGGTTATCGAAAGAAAGAAATTCAATTTCAGTCGTGGATGATCAAATAGGATCACCTACTTGGGCGGGAGATTTAGCAGGTGTTTGTATAGAGGCATTATCATCCAATAGATCGGGTATTTATCATTTTTCAAATGAAGGTGTTGCAAGTTGGTATGATTTTGCTTATGCAATTATTTCAAAAGTTAACCCTAAATGTAAAGTTTTGCCTATACCTTCTGAACTATTCCCTACACCGGCTATACGACCTACTTATAGCGTTATGAGTAAAAAGAAATTTAGAGAATCGTTTTTAAAAGAAAATTTTCACTGGAAAGATCGAATTGAATTAGTTCTAAACGAATTAAGATAATTATTAAATAGAAATGAAGTTACCATAAAGTTTTTTTGGTATCATCCAGTATATCCGCTTTAGATTCATTGATAAATGAGTTTAAATAGGTTTTTCAATTTTGTAATAGCTTGGGTATACTCCAAAAACTTCAAATTTTAAGCAATTCAAGGGATATGAAGGTAACAGATAAAATTCAAAAAGGTAAAGTAAATCATTTCAAATCTAAATAGATTCTAGGAAATTTTATTTTTGATCATCCCGCCTTTTAGATTTTGTCTTTAGAATGAATCATAAATGAAGTATCAATATAAAAATTAGATTGCTTCTGTAGCGGTCGTTTATTTTACAGCTTGACTTTCCGCTAAAGTTATAATTTTTAGAGGTAATCATGGTCGCAAAACGTAACACGCTTAGCTCTGGAAAACAGAATAAAACTTCTCTCATCATCCCAATTTACAATGAATCTTCTCATTTAGAAGAGTTTTTGAATCGAATAGATTCTCTACAGCTTCCAACTCAAAAAGAACTCGTTTTTATTGACGATGCATCTAGAGATAATTCACTTTCCATTTTACAAAATTTCCAATTTCGCTCTGAACATAAAATACTAATTCAAGAGAAAAATCAAGGGAAAGGGGCTGCGCTTCATCGAGGAATTTTGGAAGCTACTGGCAACATTATCATTGTCCAAGATGCGGACTTCGAATATGATATGGAAGAAATCCCCATGCTCGTTGATCCGATTATAAAGGGAAAGGCGGATGTTGTCTTTGGATCAAGATTTAAGAAAGATGGTCGTCAGGTTCATCGGACCTTTCATTATTTAATCAATAGAATTTTAACGATATTATCGAATTTTTTCAGCGGTTTATATCTTACTGACATGGAAACCTGTTATAAAGTATTTAAATCAGAGATCATTCAGAATATTAATCTTGAATCAAAAAGATTTGGTTTTGAGCCGGAAATTACAGCAAAACTTGCGAGATTAAAAATTAGGGTGCAGGAGTTTCCAATTTCTTACTATCCCAGAAACTACCTTGAAGGTAAAAAAATCACTTGGAAAGATGGAATTGCTGCATTGCGTCATATTATATACTTTAACTTAGTTGTTTCTAAAAGAGAGTTCTTCCATAAAGGAATGCCAGAAAAGTATATCCCGAAAACTGCCAATTGGCTGTAAAATGAAACAAAGACTAATATACTTTTTTGATTTTTTCTATGTTTATTTTTTCTTCCTTTTATTCTTAGGTGAAACAAATCAGAAATTTTTTCGGAATGATGCAATTGGGTTTGCTTTACTATTTGTAATTATATATCTATTTGTATATCTCAGAAAAGGTAAGAAAAAACTCAATTATGAGTCTATATTGCATTTAATTTTAACCGTCTTACTTTGTAATTTCACCTTTTTTAAAATTGCGGAATACGATCCTATACAACTCCTTCCGGAAAAACTAGTAATCAAATTAACTATGGTTTTTTGGAATGGAGTGATTTTCTACCAACATTACCGAAATAGTGGTAAAGATTTTTACCTTCTCGGTTCCTTGTTAGCCATTATACCTTGTTTTGTTAGTAATAATTTTACGATGTATCCTATTGTACCAATTGGATTCGCCATATGGTTAATGATTCGTTACTCGAATTTCGAAACTCTAAAAATTACAAATTTAATTTCGATTTTTATTTGTTTCGCTTTATTTTGGATCGTAAGGGATTGGGCTGATGACTTTGCTTTGGTGAGGATATTCCTACTTTTAGAGGTTTTCTTTATAATCCTTTTGATAAGAGGTGAGGGTAAAGAGTTCAGGCAAACATTAATAAATCACGCATTATTGATTTTTTTAATCAATTCGACCATATTAATCATAAAAATGTTGGTGGATAAGGAGTTTAAGATCAGCTCCTTTCACGAGGATATATTTTTGATTCCAGTTAGCCTGATAGGCTCTAATACATATTTAATTTTAGGATTAACTTCAATCTCCTTTTCCAATGTTTCAAATGAAAAAAAACTGGTTTTATTTTATTTTTTTGTTTTGCTAGTTGCTATTTTTTTTCTTCTAACATCTTATTCAAGGATTTCTATTGCATCGTCAATTTTATTAGTTTTGTTTTTTTTATGGTTCAAAAATAAACTTCAGATAAATCTGAGGATGTCATTCCTTTTTATTTCTCTTATAGTAGTTTCTTTTGTTGTTTTGGCCTTTTCTGAAAAATCCTTTTTTAATATAGAAACTGTTGGAATCAGATATTCGATTTGGAAATTGCACTTTCTAAACACAGTTTTTAATCAACCTATACTTGGTTTTGGATTTAATTCTGAGAGGCTTCTTCCTTTTGTCGATGACCTGCAAATTTTGCCACTGGATTTCTATTTAGTGAAAGACTATATAAATCATTTTAACACGTATCCTTTAGCCCACAATTTATATTTTCAAATAATAAGTTCTATAGGTTTAATCGGTTTTGGTCTTTTTGTCATATCACTAATCTATTTATTTAAAAAATCGTTAACTTATAAGTCTACTCTGAGATCAAAGAATTCAATTCCCTTCGCTGTTTTAGTTATTTGGTTGATCCATGAGGTTTTAGATTTTAGTAGTCTTGAAATCGGTAATGTGTTTATTTTGGGTTTAGTCATAGTAGAATTGAATGGACGCAAAATAAATACAACAATTGAAAAATTGAATTTAATGTTTGGTACCTTAATCCGAGTAATTACTTTTATGTTTTTGTTTATATATCTCGTTTTATCATTGAGATTTAGTAAAACTGAACAAATGATTTTTAAATACCATAAGGACATTAAATTAACCACTTTTACGGAGTTTAATAGAGTAAATCAATATTTAAATGCAAATCATTTAGGCAATGATTTAAAGCAGTTAAATGATTTTGAGATTTTACTACTAGGCAATAGATATTTTTATCTTAATTTAAATTTAGCTAAATATAGTTATTATGAATCAATTTATTTAAACCAATGTTTTCAGCACATCTCAAGAAAGGAATTATGTTACGCAAATCTTTTAAGTTATATAGAACGACTTGATGATAAAAATAAAGAAAAATATAAATCAGCAATACAGATATTGTTGGCATCAACCGATCCATTCGGTATTTACTCAAAGGATTTTTTATGAAAAAAAGATATGTTAGTTTTGTCATTCCTTGTTTGAATGAAGAGAAGACTTTACCATTCGTTTTGGAAAAGTTAGTAAAAGTAAAATCTGAATTAAAGAAGAATTTTGAAGTTGAAATAGTAGTATCCGATAATGGAAGCACGGATTTGTCAAAGGCCGTTGCAAAAAAATTCGGTGTGAGAGTAGTAGATGCAAAGGAAAAAGGTTATGGGGCAGCACTTGATTTTGGAATTCGCAGTGCGAAAGGTGATATCATAGTTTTTGCTGATGCTGACGATACGTATGATTTTTTAGAATCTCCTCTATTAATCAATGAATTGGTAAAGCGGAACTGTGATATGGTGATTGGTTCTCGTATGGATGGAACAATTCACAAAGGAGCTATGCCTTTTTTACATCGATATCTTGGAACGCCAGTAATCAATTGGATTATTAATTTATTATATGCTAAGAAGAACAAAATTAGGGATTCTAACTCTGGTTTTCGATGTTTTTTGAAAGAAAGTTATTTAAATTGGAACATTAAAAGTAAGGGAATGGAATTTGCTTCTGAATTGTTGATAAAAGCACTTGTAAATGATTCTATTTTATTTCATGTTCCAGTTTCCTTATACCCTGATAAAGCTGGTAGAATTCCACATCTTAAAACGTGGCGCGATGGGATGAGGCATCTCCTTCGGATTTTATTTTACGGCCCGCATTTATTTGAAAGGACAGGGTCGGTTTTACTTATATTTTTTTGGATTCAATTATTATTGGGTTTAAGTTTTGGAAAGGTTATCAGTTTGTTTGGAATGAATTTGTATGGAATTCATTCCATGATCATATTCTCTTTTTTTTCGATATTGGGTTTGAGTTTGTGGGGAACTGGACTACTCATTGCTACGAAACAATCAAAAATAAGTAAGGTATATTCTACCATTTTGTCTCTAGAGGAAGATAAATTATTTTTTCTTTTGATTTCGGGATTTGTAGTTATATTATTCTCGGTTTTATGGATTTTTTTGCAATGGCAAAAGTCTTCTTATCAATTTATCAATTTGGAAAGAGAGTTTATTGTTTCCTCCACTTTAAGCTTAACATTACTTATATTTGCGCTCCAAGCAGTTACGTCTCATATCATTAAAAGAGATTAGATTGGAATGAAATTTTCCAAACGAGTTGTTGTTTATTTTTTAATCGTACTAATTCCATTTATCTATCGATATAAGTGGAATCAAAGTTCAATTTTTATCTCAAGTGATCCAGAAATTAAATACTATCAGGTCATTCATTCTTTAGAGGGTGGATCTGCATCAGAATGTTATTTCCCCGCTGGAAAACTAGGGTTTACAACTTCTTTTATTCCTTTAGGATATCCATGGGCTTTCCAACTAGAAAAAGGGAATTGTGTTTTCCAATACCCGGTGTTGTTTACTTGGATTCAAAAGGCAATCGTATTTTTTACCTCAGTCCATGTGATTACCTATATTCCGATTTTATTTTTTCTTTTAAATTTCGTTCTACTCGATCGCATTTTCAATATCCATAAAATGAAGGATACAATGGTGCTATTCGCGGTGATCATTGTGCAATGTTTCACTCCGATCTTTTTATCTTCATTGGATTATTCGGAATTAACACTTACAAATTTTTTCCTACTTTTCGTTATTTATTTGTTCCATATTGAAAAAAATCGATTTTCGAAATTGTATGATTGTATTTTATCAATAGCGATCGTATTCAATTTCCAACTACGCCCAGAATCAACAATTGCCATGATCATATACTTTTTTGTATATTTTTTACTAATTACAAATCGAATGCAATTTGTTCACAGGATGTTTCCTATAATCCTTTATACCCTTTTTTTTCAGGCCATTTTTAGTTTTTATAATTACGATATTTATGGTCATATTTTGGGAATGCGTGGTTTAAATACGATGAACGATATGGGTTCTGCAGATTTAAATCGGGATTTATTCGGTGGATTGATTGCCGATTTATGGGGAAACGAGTTTAAAATTGGTATATTTAAAGGGTATCCGATTCTCTTTTTAGTCATTTTCTGTATTTTTTTTGAACGGAACAAAACCAGACTGTTGTATTTGTTATCGGGAATTTTGTTTTTATTGATTTTGCCTTTTATATCCCCATATCGAGCAGGGGTAGATATATTTGGTATGAGATATTTTGAAAGTGGAGTTTACATCGCGATGATTGGAGTTTTTTTAACCGTCACCAATCATAAGATGAAATTATACTTTGGGTTTGTTATTTTATTTTTGATATATTTTTGTTATAAATCAGATTTAAGAGCGATCAAACAATGGTCATCTTCTGCAAAATTGTACCATAAAGTTATGGATGATTTTGATATGTTAAAACCAGATTTGATTGTACATCGTGGCCTTTCACTTTCCTATCTGATTGGAAAAAGTTATACCCAGTATCCTCAAATTGCCATCTATTCAAATACAGATTGGGAAAAGGTTGAAACCATTGCAAAAAATCAGAAGTGGAGGATCCTTTTTTTAGAATGGGAAGGGAACCAATTGGTTAGTAATGAATTTCCAGCGAATGTTTGGAAAGAAAAGTTTGATATTAATTTTAATCTCACTCCCAAAGGATATAAAGTGATTTCAAATCATAAAATCGCTCATTTTAACGGCTATTTGTTGGAAGAGGGAAAGTGAATCTAAGCCAAAGACTAAAAGTAGTTTTAGATCAATTTCTTTTACAACCTAAAGTATTAATTGTGCTTTTGTTATCTCTCCTAGGGATATTGTTTTTCAAACGATTCCAATGGGATTCTGGAATCAGTCCACTCATCCAATCAGATTCACAAATCAAATTATACCAAGTTATTGAATATAAACGAAATGGATTAGGGGCTCATGAGTGTTACAATGAAAAAAATGTAAACGATGAGAATTATCGTTTTTTCCCTTTTCGATATCCTTGGGCTTTTTTTGTAAAAGATGCGAGCGGTGATGTTAAGTGTTATTTTCAATATCCTAGTTTTTTTGCTCAAATATTTTCTCTTGTTCCACTTTCCTATCGATACTTTAATTCGTGCATATTGGTTCTCTATATTTCCCTTTGTTTTTTTGCAGTTTATTTTATATATAAAATATTTGAAATTAAAAAATTACCCTACTTGTTATTATCTTCCGTACTGATGTTAGTTGGATATGGAATTTCGAGCGCCATTGAGTTTTCAGAAAGCATGATGGCACAATTGTTTTTACTTTCAATTTATCTTTCAATATTTACAATCGAAAAGAAAAATAGATCTTCAAACGTTGTGCTTTTCCTTTCAGGTTTTCTAGGTGGTTTTGCTATATTTTTAAGATCAGAATCTTTGTTTTATATTGGAATCCCGTATTCTATTTTATTGATACAATATCGTTCAAAATTAAAAGAATTGATCATAAATCATTTTTTTATCCTCACTGGCTTTAGTTTTTCATTAATTTTATTTGGATTTTATAATTATACCCAATTCCAGGAATTTTTAGGGATAAGAAGTAGAGTCTCGTATAATGATTTTTTTAGAATCGATTTCGGGCATCGACTTCATTTAATTTGGCAATATTTTTTTGGTGACGAAAATAGAGTTGGGTTTGTTTTTTATTGTTTCCCTATTGTAATCCTACTCACACTTTCCCTATTCAAATTTGAATTGAATCGAATTCAAAAATTTTTATTTTACTCTTCAACGGTTTCTTTCATGATCATTGTTCTTTTTAGTCCCTATTCCTCTGGTGGTCTATATCTAGGGATGAGATTCACTGAATTTTCATATATTTTGTTTTGTATTTTTCTGATTTCTCTATTGGAAACATCGAGGCAAAATGGATGGTCCTATTTACTGATTGGATTATTGTTTTTGCAATTGCTTCTTGGTATATTTCATGTTAGGCGAAACTTTAAAACCATAGATTATGTAAAAAAGTATCATGAAATTTTCCAATCTAAGTTAGATGAATATGCAAATGCACCAGTAATTCATTTGAGTACATTTGATTTACTTTTGGTATCTGATTCTTTTTTAAAAAAACCACATTATATTACAAAAAATTTGAATGAATTTAACGTTCTCGAGTCGAAATTGATTCAATCCGGTGTAAAACAAATCCAAGTTTTCTTTTATGATTTTAAACCACCCAGGGATTTGAACGCATCAGATGAATTTTATAAGGAATGGATTGATACAAAATTTGAAATTCAATCAAAATTCTACAAAGTAAAGTCGGATGAAACGATTGCCGGTTTTAGACTAATGGTATGGACTGCTAAATAGAGAAATGGTTAGGTCAATTTAGAGATTTATTATTTCAAAGAAACCTTTTGGTATAAAGAACATTCTTCTAGTTTTGTTTGATTTTTTTGGTATTTGTTTTTGACCATTAATTGCAAAGGTATTACGAATTCCTGATTGAGGCCTGCATTTTCATGAGCATTTTCTAATGGAATTGGATTACACCATTGGATGAATTGTATCCCTTCAATTTCTTTTAATACCCGACTAATATCTACACTAAAGTTTTTAGCAAATAATGGATCGATGTAATTCACCGGTTGAACATAAGCGGTTGGACTTAATTGGTTTAAGTATATATAAGTTGCATGAACTCCACTTGCAACGAATAACTTTCCTCCACCTAAATCATCAATTTGTGATGCGATGATTTTGCTGTGGTCCGGAATGTAGAGTAAATCCTTCTTTAAGCGATTCGATATATTAGACCAAGAATAGAATAATAGGAAAATGATTGTAATTGGAATCAAAATAAAGCTATTTCTTTTTGGAATCACGAATATGGCCAATGGTGGAACTAAAGCAAGGAAATAATGTTGGAAAAAATATCCTGTATAACTTGCTCCGATGAGAGCAGTTATTGTTAAGATAAGGAAAATTATTTTTTCTTTTGGGAGTTTTAAATCTATTAAAATGGAGGTAAAACCAAGGAATATGGCGGGCCAGAATAATTTTAATAAATCTTTATAAGGAAATTCAACTGTAATATTTGTTTGGTGTTTTGAGGAAACCGTAAATAATGCATTGAAATATTCCTGATGGTGTCCTAATAGAAAATAGATTATAAAACTAACTCCAATTGGAATCAGAAAAAAAGAAAGCTGGTAAAAGAGTTGGAAATAGGAGTTGTCTTTCTTTTTTTTATAAATAGCATAAAGACCCAAAAAGATAACGTCAAAGACAATGATGTATTTGATTAGAAATGCGATTCCTAGGAAAAAAAAGGCTAACTTAATTGAATTTTTCTTTAATAATAGGTAAATACCGAACCATTCATAAAACAAAAAATAAATTTCAGAATTGGCAGAAAGTCCCGATGTTAATCTCGAAAAGAAATATAAAACGAGTAATCCACTTAACAGTTTCCAAAACCAATTTTGATCTTTTTGAAACGAAACAACGACCATCGTTAATGCAATCAAATGAAGAAAGGATGTCCACCTTAATGTGACTGGATCATATGGTAATACCATAAGTGAAATCGCATGTACCAAATAGATTCCAATTGGTTTGATATCCCATAAATCTACATAGGGAATTTGGCCTAGAAGGATCCCTTTACCCATTATAAAATAGGTGATTTCATCCCAATCGAGGACAGATACTTCGAAGGTAAAGGAACGAAAATAGTATCCGATGATGAAAATTGAAAAGAATTGCAATACTTTCATGAAAAATG
This sequence comes from Leptospira yanagawae serovar Saopaulo str. Sao Paulo = ATCC 700523, assembly GCF_000332475.2. Taxonomy (GTDB): domain Bacteria; phylum Spirochaetota; class Leptospiria; order Leptospirales; family Leptospiraceae; genus Leptospira_A; species Leptospira_A yanagawae. The sequence continues at coordinate 301,451 of NZ_AOGX02000024.1, read as the reverse complement.
GAGAAAGTTTCATTTTGCTAAACAGTTTGTATTGTAAAAGATAAGATTCGTTCGAATGTTTCATTTTGGATTGGAATTCGTTATTTGTTTAGAAAAACGAGAATCAATATCTCATTTGATTTTTTCTACTATCTGCTTTTATGGATTTTAAGGTAACTATTTTTTTTAATTTAAATTCAAGAATTCATATTCTCGATTCAATATTAGGATTATGGTATTTTTAAATTTAAATGTTATCACTTAATTCCGTATTTGCTTAATCAGCGAATCTCATTTTTAAACTCGCCTTCAGACAAATAACATCAATACGGGCATTGTGTTGTAAATTTTACAATTCTAATTTTTTCAGAACTGGATTCTTTTGGAGCTAAAAATTGAATTTTCTTTAAATTACATTGAATGGCTTTTAGCAAAATTTTAAAATAAGATTTATTGCATGTGTTAGGCGGTGTTGAAATAAGTTTTGAATCAAGATTTCGGTTGTATTATGAATTTGGATTCTTTTTTGTCATGCAAATAAACTAATCTAGGCATACAATCCTTTGCATAGTGGATTCACTCTTATTCATTTTTATTCCTGAATCAATGGCAATTTGGTGCATTTAAATTTGGCAAAAAAGGAAGATTTTTGAAATCGAATGCTTTTTCGAAATTGGATGTATATCTGCAACTGTTGACCTGCCCCCATTTTCAGTACCAATGGATAAGTTAGTTTTCTCTAAACATTTCAACCATAAGATCGCTTAAACTCTGAAGGAGTCAAGTAATTCAATGAAGAGTGAAGACGCTCGTCGTTGTATTCCTTTTGGAAAATTCGCAAAGCATCGGTTAACTCTCTTTGATTTTTAAAGTAGTGTAGATTCAAACACTCATCTCTAAGTTTACCATTGAAACTTTCTATAAATGCATTTTGTGTTGGTTTTCCTTTTTCAATAAAGTGAATTTCTATCCCCTTATCTTCTGCCCATTTCTGGAAGTCTTTGGATGTAAATTCTGTTCCATTATCCAAAACAAATGCTCTTGGAAGTCTTTCGAGGGTGTTTAAATATCTGATCAACTTTTCTGACGAAAAAGTAAACTCTGCCTGAAGTATGGTATTCTCTCTTGTTAAATGATCAATACCTGTTAAAATTCTTTGCTTTCTTCCATCAATCGTCCGTTCGAAAACAAAGTCCATTGACCAAACTTCGTTTGAATTCTTAGGCAATGGTAGTTGCTGTGATGATGCATTTCTTTTCTTTCGCTTCGGTTTTGTCCTTATTTTAAGCCCTTCTAAGCAATATAGTCGATATACTTTCTTATGATTGATTGTCCTACCCGACCTTCTTAACCTTCGGTAAATTCGTCGATAGCCTTCCCGTTTCCATCGAAAAGCAAGTCTTCGAATTTCGTTCATTGTCTCTTCATCAATAGCTTTCGGCTGATAATAATAACTTGATTTAGGAAGAAGAACAACATCTAGGCTTCTGTTTAGAGAAAGTCCCTCTTCAACTAGCAGATCAACTGCTCTCTCCTTCGTTGATCTGCTCAAAACTTTTTTCCCAAAACATTCTTAATTGCTTGGATTTCGAGAGCCATGTCAGCTACCAATCTTTTGAGATTTGAATTTTCCTGCTCGAGTGCCTTCATCTTCTTGATTTCGCTAAGCTCCATTCCTCCATACTTGTTACGCCAGCGATAAAATGTTTGTTCAGTGATTCCGTATTTTCGTGAAAGTTCCTTGATTGGAATACCTGTTTCTGCTTCCTTTAATATCCGAAAAATCTCGCTTTCTTCTATCTTCTTTCTTGCCATAATGCTCTCTCCTTAATATCGGAGAAAACTAACTTAAATATCGGTGCAGTTTTTGGGGAGCAGGTCACTGTTCCAAATAGATACGAATTCTTTTTGGTTGGTTCCATAGTATTGGATTCCAATTGAAAGAATGATTAGTATTATTAAGATATATTTTATTAATCTTTTTTTATAAACATCTAATGGTAACAGGGAGAAAGTTAGGATGGAATATAGATTGATATCTGTCAGAAATCTACTTCCATAAGAATGGCCGCCTTCCCAGAAGACATACTTTGAATAAAAAAGTAAAATCAAAAGTTCTGGTAGGATCAATAGAAACAATAGAGTTTTATTTTCGATTTTCCGGTAGAAAAGGAATGGGAATATTAAAAAAGGTGAAAATATATAATAGCCAAATCCCGGACTCAAAGTTAGGCCTAAGAATCCTTTCATCATTGGATAGGAAAATAAATCAGTATAACCTGCCAAGGCATATGCCTTTTTATGAAGATTATAACCTCCCATCACATCATGATAATAATAATAATTAATCAATCCGAATAGTAGAAGAGAAAGCCAAAAAAATGTTCCGGTAAAAACAAGTTTCCATTTCCATTCTCTGAAATTTTGCAAAATGTAAATTGCTGGAAAGGATAATAAGAAAATGGAACTTGGACGTGAGTAGATTAAGGCCGCAGATATCACTCCGACTAAAATATATTTAAAGGTATTTTGAGATTGATGGAAGAGTAGATACAATAATATAGAAAGGAAAAATTCTATTACTGTGTGTTGCCAGAGTGCCTGCGACGAATTGGAGAAATGGGAAGTACAAAATGAGTAAAGAAGAACATAAAGAAAGGATTCATAATTTGTTTTCGAAAATGGTTTTTTTTGTAACATTAAGAACAAAAAAAAGGAAGATAAGGTTGATAGAACTGCTGCTGTAAATTTTTCCAGTTGGTATAGTTTTGGTAAAAGGAATAAGATAGAAGATTCTTTGTGAATTGGATCGAATGGCAATAAGGAAGTAGGAATGGAAAAAAGTTTTCCAAACAAAAAATTGATACTCCCAGCTGTCCAAGGATAAGAAGGTAAATACTCCTTTGAGCCTGGTACCAAATAATAAGGTAAAACTAAAATTTTTCCTCCTATGTTATGGGGTAAATCGGTAAAATCTCTGGTTAAGGAAGTAAATTCTTCAGGACTATATTCTTTATGAATCATTTGATTCAATAAATCTTTGAATTCAAAATTCTTAGTTTGGTCCATCCACAAGGGCATAAATCGTGCTGGGATTAAGTCGGATGATGGAACTGGATTTGTAAACGAAAGGTAAACTAGAAAAATAGCAATAAATCGAAAACGAGGTATTTCCCTATTTTGAAAGAGAACAAAAAATAAATACAATACACTTGCATAGCGGACTAGTTTTGTCGGTACTTGGAAATTGCCAGTATAAATGTAAGACAGCGTTATGAAAAGGATCAATGATAAAGTGAGAAATTGGATGCCTAAGAATATAACCTGTCTTAGGGTAAGAGTTGAGAATCGAGAAGGTGCTGACATTTTTGAAAACTACGTTCTTCTCCAATCCTGTTTTTTGCTATTCTTTTTAACATGGATCCTTTTTTTTATAAATGGTAGTGGTGAGGAATCTCATACAAAAAAAGCGAAAATTCCGCGATCCATCGCGGTTTATTTCTCCATTAAGGGACTAAAAAATTGATTTTTCTAACGAAACAAAGTGTTCTCAAGATTATGAACAGACCTGAATTACAGGTCTCATTCTTTTTTGTCGTATCGGTATGTGTTTTTTATGGTTTAAACGTACCAAATTTTTTTGGGGAATTTTACTTTTTAACAGATTTGGCAGCCAATGATTTCCAAATTATGGAAATACTGCGAGGCAAATTAGGTTATGGAGCCTATTCACGGTTTCAGTTTAATCATCCTGGACCAATGTATTTTTACCTTTTGGCATTTGCGGAATCAGTCTTTTTATTTTTTGAATCGGAATACGCTCGATATGCATTCGTGACGTTTTTACTCAATGCCACTTGCGTTGGAGTTTCCCTTTTCCTCATTGCAAAACAATACAAATCGTATCTTTCAGGGATTTTACTCTTTGTTTTCTTTTTATTTGTCACCAAAAGTTTAGGTTTTCAATTTTTCTTTGAGACCTGGACTCCCTATGTCATGGTATGTCCTTTTTTATTGTATGTCATCTCGATCATCAAAGTGGTTGAGAAACAATGGATGTTTTTACCGATTTTCTTTTTGTTAGGCTCAATCCTTTTCCAACTGAATATCATGGGTGCCGTTCCATTTGGCATTGGTTTTTTATTCATTGTTTATCATTTCTACCGATGGCAAAGGAATGGAGAAATGAATGAGAAGAAACAATTGGGTTTTCATTTAGGATTATCTTCTCTCGTATTATTGATCGTTTGGTTGCCGGTCCTTGTAGATTTTTTTGTTAATTTCCCTGGGAATATTTCGAATGTTCTCCTCTACTTAGTAAAGGGTGGTGGGAATAAAAAACCATTCGAAGTGATCAATTTTTTGAATATTATCTTTGGGCAAATTGTTTCAATTCCTTATGCGGTTTTCTTATATTTAATCATTGTGTTACTTCCTTATTGGAAACGATTTCCAATGGATTCCTTTACAGTAAAATTAAGAAATTTCACATCAATTTATACAATGATTACTCTTTTAACCTTATTTCGAATGAAAGGACCAATCGTTCCTCATTTGTTCTGGCATTTTTTCGCAGTGATCGCACTCCAAATCTTTCTTTGTTTCCGCTTTTTCCCATGGAAGGAGATTCCTACAAAATGGAATTTTGGTTTGGTTGCATTTAGTACGATCTCAACTGTTTTTTTAGTGTTATCCTTTGGGAAAGTTCCCCCTAAAGAACATAACCTCCATGTCAAAGAAATTTCGGCATTGTTCATGGATCAAAATGATCGTTTTATTTTGCATTGGGAGATGAATGAAAGAGACTTTTCCCAAGGAAATTTGGTTTTAGGAATTGCATCAAGGCTCAACAGAATTGGTAAAAAAGTTTGTTTGTTAGAACCTTGGTTATTCTTAGTGCCAAAATCCTACCATTGTGTGGAAAAAGAATCAAAAGAAGCAACTCTCTTATTATTTGAAACTGCTCCTTCTCGGTTCCCTAAACTGGAAATGGCCAATCAGGAAATCCATTTTGAAGATAGTATCATCAAATTGATCCAACCGAAACCTTGAAGTTTCTTTTAGAATTTGAATGCCTAATTTTTTCACTGTTTTTTGGATTTCAATTGTCTTTCTCTCTTGAATACGAAGTATGGAACTGACCCGTTAATCTATGCACTATTACCTTGTCCCTAGAAAAAAACCAAACCTCCTATCCCTGATCATTCCTTGTTATAATGAGGAAGAAGTTTTAGATCATTTGAAAGAACGTCTAAGAGAAGTTGTGCCGAAATTGAAGGTCAATACCGAAATCCTTTTGGTCAATGATGGGAGTAATGATCGCACAATTCTTGGACTTATGGATTGGGCAAAGGAAGATAAAAATGTACGTGTCATATCACTTGCGCGTAATTTTGGACACCAAATCGCTGTTACTGCAGGCATGGATCATGCACTTGGGGATGCTGTTGTGATTATGGATGCAGATTTACAAGACCCTCCTGAAGTGATTTTGGAGATGTTAACTCGCTACGAAGAAGGTTATGATGTCGTGTATGGCCAAAGGCTTGCGAGGTCAGGTGAATCTTTTTTTAAAAAAATCACAGCCTGGGCTTTTTATCGCTTAATGAAGGTATTGGTTCATAAAGATCTGCCTTTAGATTCAGGTGATTTTCGTTTGATATCAAGAAGGTGTTTGGATGCATTGAATCGATTACGAGAAAACCATCGTTTCCTCAGAGGAATGAATGCTTGGATTGGTTTCCCTCAAATCCCTGTGTATTACAATCGTGACCCTCGTGTTGCGGGAGAAACAAAATATCCGCTGCAAAAAATGTTAAAATTAGCGATGAACGCTGCCGTTTCTTTTTCTCCCTTACCACTTCGATTCAGTTTAGGACTTGGGATTTTGGTTGCCTTAATTGGTTTTTGTGTAGGGCTTTATGCACTTTACCGTGCCTTTCAACATTTCATTTTGCAAATGCCAATTGTCTACAATCCTGGTTGGGCCACCATTGTAACTTTAATTTGTCTCATCGGAGGTTCGATCCTCATATCAATCGGAATTTTAGGTGAGTATGTGGCGAGGATCTTTGAAGAATCGAAGGGTAGACCACTCTATGTGATTGAGTTTATGGAAGGTGGGTTGTCCAAAGGAAAACAGGGTATTCCTTCACCTTCGAAACAGAAAAAGAAAGTTTAATCCTATCCGTTGCATTGGTTTGTCTTTCTTGAAATAGAAAGGTTTATTGATTAAGAGTTTTCTTTAACTTGTAAAGGCCGAAGACAAACTTTCTTTGATCTTTTGTCTTGTTGTTTCCACTTCTTTTGGTAACGTTAACTCGTCGATTTTACCAAGTAAAAAGGTTTCATCTACTAGTTTTCCTTCCCATACCTTCCCAATCATTCCTGCAATGACTGATAAAATTTGGTTGGTATCTAGAAATCCAAAAGATTCCAAAAGTAGGGCCATGCCCATTGCACCTTCCGTTCCGTAAAACGCTTGTTTCTTGCCGAATTCTGCTTCATACATTCCTTCAGGCAAAGCTTCTTTTACTTTTTGGATCATATCGCTTTCACTTGGACCGTGGCTTGTTCGATTGATGATGGTTAAGGCAACTGGATTTTTTGGCCCATGGATCCTTTGTATTTCTTCTGCATACAATCGGATTTTTTTTGCTGCATCTCTTGTGATCGCATCCCTTCCTAAAAAATTCAATTTGTAGAGGTATTCTTCTAACTCGTCACCTGAAATTTTCCCCATACAAATCAATTGGTAAAGTGTAAAAATCATATAATCAGATTCTGTGTTATCACCAAGAAGGATTTCTTTTGTTTGTGTTGGTAAGTAAATACGATCGTACAAAAGGATCGAAAGTTTGTAAGACATTTGGTCAAATAAACTTTGGTAGGAGGCACCAAGGAATTTTTTTGTGCGAGACCAAGCAGGTTTAAACCCATTTTGCAGAAACTCAATTGGATTGAAAATGGTATCAATGACTTTATCAAAAACTCCCTTAATCGTACCTTCCAAGTATTTTAAATGTAAGGATTCAATTTGGATATTGTCTTTGGCAATGGTTGCAAGCATTGTCCTTCTAAAAAAATGAGGACTCGCGGATATAAACGCTAATGGAGAATTGTTTGTCGCAATCCTTAGTTCTCTGTACAATTCCGGCATTCCAGGAAGCGCTTGTTTTTGGTTAGGTGTTTCAAATAGAGCAGAGAACTTTCCTTTTCCAGAATGGATGTCTGTGGCTAAATAGGTTTGGTCAATGTCCGATGTGACAACAATGCCTTGGTATTCTTCTGGTAAAATTCGGAGTTTCCCTTTTCCAACAATCGTGGTTTTTCCAAGGATAGAATCTTCCGTTGCATTCAAATGGGCGAGGTCTTTCGAATATTGGCGGAAACTATCAAGGCCTTCTAAGATCACTTGGAAATCATGAAAGCCAACGGGGAGTTTGTCTCGGATCTCACAGGAAAAAAAGCCGTCCTCATCTGCTTTTATTTTTCCTGATGTGTAAATGAGTTTCCCTGAATTGTCTGAAACCTCTAATTTCAAAACTGGTTTTCTGACAGGTGCCAGAGAAAAATCGAGAAAAGGAGTGATTTTCGTTTCATCCCCTTTGAATAAACCTGTCATGAGATCCCAAAGTCCATCAGCCTTCATGAGATCCGTGATCCCTACATCAACGACCTGCCCACGTACATAGGACCTACGTTCTCTGCCGAGAGAGCCACCGCAGACAGCGATTCTTTTGATATCGGTAATGATGGGTTGTGAAGTATTTGGTTCTTGGGACATAGAATTTATGCCCTTAAGCGTCTAAGAAAACGAGGAGCCGTCTATTCCTTTTTATGCCATCACTACGATCTACGAACGATTTTGTCCAACTTTTGCAAAAGGAGGGAGAGCTTCGTGTTATTTCCGACTTGGTTGATCCCAATTTAGAATTAGCAGAAATCCAAAGGCGAGTTGTCGCTAAAAAAGGACCCGCACTGCTTTTTACCAATGTCAAAGGGACAAAATTCCCTGTGGCAACAAACCTATATGGTTCGGAAAAACGAATCCATTTGGCATTCGGCGAAAAACCGGTCCAAACCATCGCAAGGCTTGCCAAACTTGCAAAAGAAATTTTTCCCCCTAAATTTTCCAAACTTTGGAAAGAACGTTCACTTGGCCTTTTGCCTTTCCAGGTAGGACTGAAACAAGTGAGGAGAGCACCCATCCTCCAAGGGAGCCTTGGAAGTGTCGGTGAGCTTCCAAAGCTTGTCTCTTGGCCAAAAGATGGCGGTCCCTTTGTTACCCTACCTCTTGTGTATACAGAGCATCCTAAGTCTGGGACAGGGAATTTAGGGATGTATCGTGTGCAACTGTTTGGTGAAAAAACAGTGGGGATGCACATCCAAATCCATAGGGGAGGTGGATTCCACTATTACGAAGCAGAAAAAGAGAATCGATCCCTGCCTGCCCATGTGTACATTGGAGGGCCACCTGCCTTGACCATTGCTGCGGTTGCACCCTTACCGGAAGAAATTCCAGAACTTGTATTTGCTTCGTTTCTCATGGGTGAAAAACTCAGGATAAAAAATGACAAAATGGTCTCACCGTATCCCATTGTGGCTGATGCGGATTTTGCATTGATTGGTTCCATCCCACCCAAATTACGTAGGCCAGAAGGACCATTTGGTGACCATTACGGTTATTATTCCTTACAACATGAGTATCCTTATTTAGAACTTTCACACATCCTACACAGAAAGGATGCCATATGGGCGGCAACTGTTGTGGGAAGGCCACCACAAGAAGACCATTACATTGCCGAGTTCTTACAAGATTTATTATCCCCTATGTTTCCTCTGGTGATGCCACAAGTGCTTGGGGTTTGGGCTTATGAAGAATCAGGTGTCCATTCTCTTGCTGCTGCCATTGTTAAGGAACGTTACTTCCGCGAAGCGTTTATGGGAGCCCTTCGGATTTTAGGAGAAGGGCAACTTTCCCTGACAAAGTGTTTGCTTGTGACGAACGAACAAGTGAACTTAAAAAACTTTTCAGAAACATTTCGCGTGATCACAGAAAGATCAGATCCGCGCACTGATTTTTTTATTTTTAGCAATATCAGCCAAGACACACTCGACTATACTAGCGGCACCGTGAACAAGGGGAGTAAACTTTTGTGGATGGGGATCACGGATCCAAATAAACCCATAACCAATGCAAACCTTCCCAAAGAATTCAATGGCAGGTTGAATGACAAACGATTCGAAAATCCGAAAGTATTTTTACCTGGTGTTCTTGTTGTGAAAGGGTCGGAATTTCAACCAAATGATCGTTTGGCGGAAGTTTTACTTTCTGAAGACTTAGGAAATTTTTCTTACGTATTTTTAGTAGATGATTCGGAAGATGCTGTAAAAACAGATTCTGATTTCATTTGGACGATGTTCACCAGAATGGAACCTGCTTCTGATGTGTATGCTAGGACAGAGACCATTCGGAATCATATCTCCTACCAAGTTCCCATCGTTTTTGACTGCCGTATGAAACCATGGATCCCTGAAGTTTTAAATCCACTTCCTGAAACTGTGAAGTTGGTGGACGAACGATTTGGAAAATGGATAGATTCTTTATGAACGGTTTTTGGGGGATTCTTTTTCGTTTTTTCGTATGCACGGAAATGCGATCACCTTTTTGGTTTTGTCTGAAAGGAATGAAGTTCCCTTGCATAGATAAATCTTTTCCAAAATCGAAGAGAAAAGTTGATAGATAGAATCTCTTAAAAAAAAAGTATCATCAGAGAAATGGCAAAAAAACTCACCTTAGTCACTGGCGGTGCGGGTCTTATCGGCTCACAAATCATTGAAGATCTAAATCATAATGGAAATACGGACATCTTAGTCGTAGACCATTTGGGAACATCCGAAAAATGGAAAAACCTCCAGAGGAATTTTTTTTCAGACTATTATGAAAAAAACCAGTTTGCATCTTTTTTGGATTCGGGTCATCCCATCCTTTCAGAAATTTCAGAGATCTACCACCTAGGTGCTTGTTCTGCTACCACAGAAAAAGATGCCTCTTATTTAATGGAAAATAACTTCCATTATACGAGAAAACTGGCAGAATTTGCCGTCGGAAGGAACATTCCTTTTTTATATGCATCAAGTGCAGCTACCTATGGAGAAGGGGAATTTGGTTATGACGACAAAGCTCCCATCGAAAATTTAAAACCACTCAATATGTACGGGTATTCCAAACATCTTTTTGATTTGTATGCCAAAAAAACAAAGATTGCAGACAAACTCGTTGGCCTAAAATACTTTAATGTGTTCGGATATGGAGAAGCTCATAAGGGAGAGATGAGAAGTTTAGTTCTCAAAGGATATGAACAAATCCGAGATACAGGAAAACTCAAACTTTTTAAATCATACAAACCAGAATACAAAGATGGGGAACAAAAACGTGATTTCCTCTATGTAAAAGATGCAAGTAAGATTAGCATTTATTTACTCAGTGAACGGAAGTACGGATTGTACAATGTGGGCAGGGGAATGGCGGAAACGTGGAATGATTTGGCTTCCGCACTCTTCCAAGCCATGAAAACACAAGTAAACATTGAGTATGTGGATATGCCAGATTCTCTTAAAGGCAAATACCAATACTATACCTGCGCAGACATGGACAAATTAACCAAAGTAGGTTATCCCTTTGGTTTTACAAACCTCCAGGATGCTATTCAGGAATATGTTCGCCTCTTAGAACTCGAAGCGAAATAATGCTTACTTTTTATACACTTTTACAATGGTTTGGATGAGGTCCTTAAACTTGGCATCTTTCAAACGATAGAACACTTGGTTCGAAGATTTTCTCGATTCCAAGATACCATTGTTTTTCATTTTGCTTAAGTGTTGTGAGGCAGCTGATTGGCTGGTTCCTAATAGTTCAACAAGTTCGCCAACGGTTTTTTCTTCTTTGGCCAAAGTGTAAAGGATGAGCAAACGAATTGGGTGGGCAATGCCTTGAATACCTTTAATCGCTTGTTCCAATTGTTGTTTCGAAAGTTCTGTTTTTATTTTCATCGGTAAGGATTTCCGTTATATCCTTATGACGAAAGCATCCTCAAATTACATACGAAAAATTTACTTGGGATCAAAAAAATGATCAATTGACTGAGCAATATATCAAAAAATTTTTTGCCTCCTCTGCTATAAAAAGAGGCAAAAAAGATTTAATCGAAGTTAGATTCGTACTCCACCTGAAATTTCTAATACCACTCCCGTGACTAAATCATTCATGATGATGAATTCTGCAGTGGAAGCAATTTCATCTGGTTCTCCAAGTCTTCCCACTGGGATGATGGATTTCCATTTTGCGAGTGCTTCTGGGTTCATGTCTTTTAAAACCATCTCGGTTCCGATAAACCCTGGAGCAATTCCCGCCACGCGGATTCCATACTTGGCAAGTTCTTTGGACCAAGTGACAGTCATCGCGGCAACACCCGCTTTTGCGGCACTATAATTGGTTTGTCCTGAATTCCCGTGCATGGCAATGGATGCAATGGGGATGATGACACCCTTTTTTTGTTCCACCATTTTGGCAGCAGCTTCTCTACCTGTTAAGAAGACTCCCGTTAAGTTGACATCGATGACAGATTGCCACTGGTCGATGCCCATCTTTCCTTTCACTTTGCCAGTTTCTTTGTCGACTCGGACAAGGAGCCCATCACGTAAAATCCCAGCGTTCAAAATGGCAACATCTAGGCTTCCTTGGAAAGCGGCTGCTTCGTCCATAAGTCGGATACAGTCTTCTTCTTTGGCCACATTGGCAACAATGCCTTTGGTTTTGATCCCTTCTTTTTGAAAGAGGGAGACGGTTTCGTCCAATAAATCTTTTTGGATGTCTGAGAGAATGATATTGGCACCTGACTTACCCAATCGGTAAGCCATTGCCTTTCCGAGTCCACCAGCAGAGCCAGTGACAAGAATGTTTGCACCTTTTAGTTCCATGTCCACCAGTTTCAAAAACAGTGGAACCTAGGTCGATACAAAACTAAATCATTAGGGGAGGGTGAAAAACGAATTAAATCTCTGCAAGTTCCGCACTACGAAACGACACATAATTGTCGTTAAATGGGATTTCAACTCTTGCAACAGTTCTATCTTCGTGGGTGATGATTCGAAATAAATTGGGATCTACTCCTTCGTTTTTGAGTAGGATCATGATGAGGGCAATTCCAAGTCCTGCACCCTCCGTATTGTCCATATTGTCCATATAAAATTCAGCGATGTCATTATAACCCATGGACTTTTTCATTTTTTCTCGCATCCGAACTTCTTCGGTTTTGATCACGGGGGTGTTGTTTGTCACTTCCACAAGGAGGCCATCCAAACCGTAATGGAATTTGATTTGCACATACACTCCACGGGCAAGGCATCGTTTTCCATATTCATCTGCCATTTTTTCCGAAAACTTTTTGGAATACTCTTTGATCCCTTTGAAATAGTCAGTTTCGTCTGTGATATCAAGACCTTCGTCTTCAAAGAAAACTCGTTTTTGGTTGGCTTTGATTCCGTTGATCGTAAGTTCTTTGGAGATCGTATACAGCATCTCCACAAATTGGGACTGGCCCACTTCGAGTAAAATGTTCGTGATGAGTCCCAGCACATACTGTTCGAGTTGGCGATTCATCCGAGAAGAGCGGACGACAATTTTAGATTTTGCCTTTACTAAATCGGGAATTTGTGCTTCTAATTCTATAAACGGTTTCGCCACGAATCATTCCTTATGCGGTGGGTGTTTCCCACATGGTTCTATTATCGAACCGGGAAATCCACAACTAAAATCACAAGGGAAATTCACCATTTTTCCTGTTTTTTCATCAATTCCAGGAAATAAACTCATTTTCCATTGACCAATGAGCCTCATTTAAAATAGTGTAAAAAACCTAGCCTCGCTTGGAAACCCGCGCTTGGGTGGGAAACGTTTGCCCTCTTAGCTCAGTGGTAGAGCACTTCCATGGTAAGGAAGGGGTCGCCAGTTCAAGCCTGGTAGAGGGCTTGTTTAGGGCTGTAGTTTAATGGTAGAACTAGGATCTCCAAAGTCCTTGGTGGGAGTTCGATTCTCTCCAGCCCTGCCAAACTACGGAATATAGAATTAGAGAACAGGACAAGGATCAATGAAAGCTACGAGTTTCATTCAGGAATGTAAAGCAGAACTTGAAAAAGTACATTGGCCAACGCGCCAAGAAGTGGTGAGTTCTACCGTTGTAGTCCTAGTTACAGTATTTATCTTTTCCCTATTTTTATCAGCTTCGGATTTTGTATTCTTGAAACTGTTAAAGTGGTTCTGGGCATTAGGAACATAGGTAGGGAAGTGGGCGATTCTTTAGATAAAAAATGGTATGTGCTTCAGACTTATTCCGGTCACGAGAATAAGGTGAAGACAAACATTGAGAAGATGGTCCAACAACAAAAACTGGAAGACCAAATCTTTTCAGTGAAAATTCCTTCAATGGAAGTTGCCGAAATGAAAAACGGCAAAAAAAAGGTCACAAAGAAAAAACTCATGCCGGGTTATGTTCTTGTTGAGATGAATATGACCGATGACCTTCGGTTTAAAATCCAGAACTTACCTTCCGTGTCTACGTTTGTAGGTGGAAAAGGAAAAGGTCCGGAACCACTTTCTCTTGATGAGATTAAAAATCTCTTCAGTGATGTTGGAAATGTTGAATCGGAAGAAGTTTCGAGACCACGTTTCCTTTTCAAAGTGGGTGAGACATTAAAAATTATAGATGGTCCGTTTGCTAATTTCACAGGCCTCGTAGATGAAATCTTTCCTGATAAGGGAAGGCTTCGTGTCCGAGTCGAAATTTTCGGAAGATCCACTCCAGTGGAGTTGGATTACCTCCAAGTAAAATCGGAACAATAGAACTGATAGATTGACTTTTAGTAAGGAACTTGAAACGAGATGGCTGCAAAGAAAGTAGTAAAACAAATTAAACTCCAAGTAGAAGCAGGGAAAGCAAACCCGGCTCCTCCGGTAGGACCTGCACTTGGTCAGGCCGGACTCAATATTATGGAATTTTGTAAACAGTTCAACGAGAGATCTAAAAACCAAATGGGACTCAAACTCCCGGTGGTGATCACTGTTTATTCTGATAGAAGTTTTACATTCGTCACAAAATCTCCTCCTGCTGCACTTCTTGTCATGAAGGCACTTGGACTCCAAGGTGGGTCTGCCACTCCACATACTGTGAAAGTGGGTACAATCAAACGCGCACAACTAGAAGAAATTGCAAAAACGAAGATGGAAGACCTCAATGCAAACGATATGGATGCAGCAGTGAAGATCATTGCTGGAACATGCCGTTCCATGGGTGTTAACGTCGAGTAATCATAAAGAAACGGGAACCGAAGTCATGAAACGCGGCAAAAAGTACATCCAACTCAAAGAAAAAGTCGATCGCACAAAGGTTTATACCCTTGGTGAGGCAGTCGGTTTAGCGAAAGCGACCAGTTACTCAAAGTTCGACGGAACTTTAGAGATCTCGACAAAAATCAATTATAAATCTCTTCAAAACGTAAGAGGGACAATTTCTCTTCCACACGGAACAGGAAAAACCATCAAAGTTTTGGTTTTCTGCAAAGGAGACAAACAAAACGAAGCGAGAGAGGCTGGTGCTGATTTCGTCGGTGATATGGACTTAATCGAGAAAGTATCTGGTGGTTGGACTGATTTTGATGCTTGTGTGGCGACACCTGATATGATGAAGGAAGTGGGTAAACTTGGACCAGTTCTTGGTCGTAAAGGCCTTATGCCAAAACCAAAAGCGGGAACAGTGACTACTGATGTATCAAAAGCAGTGAAAGAATTGAAAGCTGGTCGAATTGAATACCGCCCTGACAAAGGGGGAGTGGTTCATTTAGGAGTAGGGAAATGTTCCTTCTCTGACGACAAACTTTCTGACAACATCAATGCTGTTGTTGCGGCTCTTATGAAAGACAAACCTTCCGATGCGAAAGGTGATTACCTCAAGTCTTTCTCAGTAGCAGCGACTATGGGAATCGGCGTCAAAGTCGATGTAAAAGAACTAGTAAACGCGAACATATAACGAGTAAGAAACATGGCAAATCCATCTAAAATTGAAGCAGTATCTGAACTAAAGAGTCGTTTGGAAAAACGACCTAACTTTATTTTAGCATCTTACAGCGGTTTAACTGTTGAAGATATGTCCAACCTTCGTGCGAAACTTCGCAAGGAAGGATCGGAGATGAAGGTAATCAAAAACAACCTTTTCCTCCGTGCATTAAAAGAGTCTTCTGAACATAAAAACAACTCCATTGACTTTGGAGATGTTTACAAAGGACCACTTGCAGCGATTTTCTCTCTGGATGCACTTCCAGCAGTAGCAAAAGTATGTAAGGACTTTGCAAAAGATAAGAAGGAACTCGAAATCAAAACTGGCTATATGGACGGTGAGGTTTTGGGTAAGTCTGGAGTAGAAGCGATTGCTGGACTTCCGTCCAAACAAGAACTTCTTGCGCAAGTGGCTCGTGGGATCAATGCTCCTGCAACGCAAATTGCTTCTGGAATCAATCAAATCATGGCATCATTGGCACGCGCCATCAATGCTGTAGCCGAGAAAAACGGCAAATAGTAATCATAGTGATTAGTAGGATAAGGAGAATATAGATGTCTGTTGACGCGCTATTAGAACAAATTGGAAGTCTTACATTAGTTCAGGCTGCTGACCTAGTGAAAAAGATGGAGGAGAAATTCGGGATTTCTGCTGCTGCACCGGTTGCGGTAGCGGCTGTTGCGGGTGCAGGTGGTGGCGCTGCTGCTGCTGAAGAACCAGCAACTTTCAATGTTATCTTGAAAGCACACGGTGACAAAAAGATCGACGTTATTAAACTCGTTCGCGAAATCACTGGTCTTGGATTGGCAGATGCGAAAACTCTTGTAGAAGCTGGTGGAAAATCAGTGAAAGAAGGGGTTTCTAAAGACGAAGCTGCTGATATTAAGAAAAAACTCGAAGGTGTTGGGGCTCAAGTAGAAGTTGCTGCTGCCGGTTAATCGGTTGCCAATTTTTAAACCCAGTCTTCAAAAACTTAGAGGCAGGGAGGCCGTAGGCGTCCCCACCTCTATTTTTTCGTTTATCATACCATCTATTATTTTGACGTCTCTAGGGAGAGTATTCCATGCATACCCGAATGCAAATTAGAAACCGGGTAAATTTCGGTAAAATTACCGACCTCAATTTACTTCCTAATCTTATCTACGTACAGAAAAAATCCTTTGATTGGTTCCTCCAGTCGGAAGTGAAAGATCCGACGAAACGATTGAACCAAGGGTTGGAAGCGGTATTCCGCGAATCCTTCCCAATTGAATCACCAAACAACGATATGGTCATGGAATATGGCCATTATGTTTTGGGTGAGCCGAAACGCGATCCCCAAGAATGTAAAGACACTGATTCTTCTTATGCGGTTCCACTAAAAGCAGTCATCCGACTCATCATCAAAGACACGGGCGAAATCCGCGAACAAGTTGTCTATATGGGTGACCTTCCTGTGATGACTGACCACGGAACTTTCATCATCAATGGTGCCGAAAGGGTAGTGGTAAGCCAGTTGCACAGATCTCCTGGTATTTTCTTTTCTTATGACCAAGTGCGAGATACCTTTTCCGCTCGAGTGATTCCATACCGAGGTTCTTGGTTGGAATTCGAAATGGACAACAAAGGGATCCTCGTTGCCAAAATTGACCGTAAGAAAAAATTCCCAGCTACCTTACTTGTAAAAGCAATGGGTATGGGAACCAACGAAGAAGTATTACGCCTCTTCTACGGTTCATCCAAAATGAAAATCGCTGGTGCCAATCCAAAAGACCTCAAACGTCTCATTGGCCGTCGAACCATCGCTGATATCATCAATATGGAAACAGGCGAGGTAATGCTCGATGCTGGTTCTAAAATCAACGAAGACAATATCTCCATCCTTCGTGAAATGAAGGTGAAGGAAGTGGATGTCATCGAATTTCCAAAAGGAAAAGACAATCCAGTTCTCATCAACTGCTTAGAAAAAGACGGTGTCAACGACTACGAAGATGCTGTGAAAAAGTTTCATACCATTATGAGACCAGGGGAACCTTCTACGATTGAAAACGCAGAAGCGGAACTAAAACGACTCTTTTTCTCCCACAAAACATTTGATTTGGGAGTGGTTGGCCGTTACAAAATCAATAGCAAATTTGAATTCAACAATCCAAAAGAATTCTCAAAAGCAGATGATCGCGTTTTAAGAAAACAAGACATCATCGAAACCGTTCGTTACCTTGTGATGCTCATGTCGGAAGCGGAAAACTACTACCCTGACGACATTGACCACTTAGGAAACAGAAGGATCCGTTCGGTAGGAGAACTCATTGCCAACCAATTGAAACTTGGATTCTCAAGAGTGGAACGAGTCATCAAAGAAAGGATGACCGTTCAAGAACCGGAACAACAAACTCCGCAGCTTCTTATTTCCATCAAACCAATCACAGCTGTGATCAATGAGTTTTTTGGATCTTCGCAACTATCTCAGTTTATGGACCAAACCAATCCATTGGCGGAACTAACGCACAAACGTAGGTTAAACGCTCTTGGACCAGGAGGTCTTTCTCGTGACCGAGCAGGTTTTGAGGTTCGTGACGTTCATTATTCTCACTATGGTCGTATGTGCCCAATTGAAACACCGGAAGGTCCAAACATTGGTCTCATCCTTTCCATGTCTAGTTTTGCACGTGTGAATGACTATGGGTTCATTGAAACTCCATACCGCCTTGTGAAAAACGGAAAGGTCCAAAAACAAGTCGAATACCTAACTGCAGATAAAGAAGAATACCACTACATGGCACAGTCAAGTTCGGCTGTGGATGAAAAGGGAGAATTCACTTCCAAACTCATCTCCACGCGCCATAGAGGGGATTTCCCTTTCCGTAGCCCATCTGAGATCCAATACATGGATCTTGCTCCTTTACAAGTGGTGTCCGTTTCGACGGCCCTCATCCCATTCCTTGAGCATGATGACGCGAACCGCGCGCTCATGGGTTCCAACATGCAACGCCAAGCAGTGCCTCTTCTTACGGAAGAAGCTCCATTTGTGGGAACTGGTATGGAAGCTCGTGCGGCTTATGACGCAGGGGTTTGTATCGTTGCCAAAAAAGATGGAGTGGTTTCCAAAGTGGATGCGACTGGTGTTTGGATCAAAGAAGACCAATCCAAAGAGATTGTCCACTACCCACTCATTAAATTCAAAAAAACCAACCAAGGTACTTGTTTTAACCAAAAACCAAACGTATCCATGTTACACACCACAACTGGTGGTAAGGTGAGTAAGGTTTCCAAAGAACGCATTGAAGTGACTTCTCCCAATGGAGAAAAAGAAATCCATGAACTCCACCTCTCCGAGGAAGTACAATTCCTCGCTGTTGTCAAAGAAGGGCAGGAAATTGGAGTGGGTGCTCCTGTTGCGGGTCAAATCATCAAAGGGGAAAAATACGGTGAGTTTGGACAAATCCTGCAAAAAGGAACTGTCCTTGCAAACGGTCCATCCACTGACGCTGGTTACTTGGCTCTTGGGAGAAACGTTCTTGTGGCATTTATGCCTTGGGAAGGATACAACTTCGAAGATGCGATTTTGATTTCAGAACGCATCATCAAAGATGATGTTTTCTCTTCGATCCACATTGAAGAGTTCGAAATCCAAGCTCGGGAAACCAAACTTGGGCAAGAACAAATCACTCGTGACATTCCAAACCTTTCGGACAAAGCGTTCCGTGATTTGGATGAGTCAGGTGTGATCCGGATCGGTGCGGAAGTGAAACCAGGTGACATCCTTGTGGGTATGGTGACTCCAAAAGGAGAAACCGACCTCACACCAGAGTATAAATTATTACACTCCATTTTTGGAGAGAAGGCAAAAGAAGTGAGAGATTCTTCTCTTCGTATGCCAAATGGTTTTGAAGGAACTGTGATCGATATCAAACGTTATTCCCGTGAGACAGGCGATGAACTCGCTGCTGGCGTGGAAGAAATGGTGAAAGTGTATGTTGCTCGTAAACGGAAACTCCTCGTGGGTGATAAGATGGCGGGACGTCACGGTAACAAAGGGGTAGTTGCACGTGTGATGGCACAAGAAGATATGCCATACATGGAAGATGGAACTCCGGTTGATATCGTCCTAAACCCTCTTGGGGTTCCTTCTCGTATGAACCTCGGTCAGATTTTTGAAACCCAACTTGGTTTCGCTGCGAAAAAACTAGGAATCAATTTTGAAACGCCTGTGTTTGACGGAGCATCTGAAGGGGACGTTCATGAGTTCTGCAAAAAAGCAGGATTACCAGAAAACAGCAAATTTCAGTTATACGACGGAAGAACGGGCGAAAAATTCATCAACCAAGTATTCTGTGGATACATTTATATGTTGAAACTGGCTCACTTGGTGGATGACAAAATCCACGCAAGGTCCACTGGTCCTTACTCACTCGTTACGCAACAACCACTCGGTGGTAAAGCGCAGTTCGGGGGACAAAGGCTCGGTGAGATGGAAGTTTGGGCTCTTGAGGCTTATGGTGCATCACACACCTTACAAGAGTTACTCACGATCAAGTCGGATGATATGCTCGGTCGTGCGAGAATTTACGAAGCGATTGTCAAAGGAATCCACTCGATCAAACCAGGGATTCCAGAATCATTCAACGTTCTTGTTCAAGAACTTAGAGGTCTGGCACTTGACATCATCATCAAAGACTCCGAAGGATTGGAAGTGGATATCTCTGATTACGAAGATGAATTCTCGAAAAACAAAAAGAAAATCAAATTCGAGACCATCGAAAACGTGTAGGGAAGGGAAAAAGTATGAGAAATTACAATAGTTTCGAATCGATTACGATCCGTTTGGCTTCACCCGAGCGGATCAAAGAGTGGTCTTTCGGGGAAGTGAAAAAACCAGAAACGATCAACTACCGTACCCTAAAACCGGAACGCGATGGTCTTTTCTGTGAAAAAATCTTCGGAACCACAAAGGATTGGGAATGTTACTGCGGTAAATTCAAATCCATCCGTTATAAGGGAGTGGTTTGCGACAAATGTGGCGTTGAGGTAACTCACTCCAAAGTGCGTCGCGAAAGAATGGGCCATATTGAACTGGCGGCACCTGTTTCGCATATTTGGTACTACCGTTCGGTTCCATCTCGTATGGGACTCCTTCTTGATATGACGATAAACCAACTCAAAAGTGTCCTTTACTTTGAGAAGTATGTGATCATTGACCCAGCTGATTCCGGAAGGAACAGAGGGGAACTCATCGATGAAGATGAATACCATAATTATTTAGATGAATACGGTGATAAGTTTATCGCAGGGATTGGTGGGGACGCCATCAAAGAACTGCTCGCACGTATCGACGTCGATGCAGAAGCTCGTGTGATCCGCCAAAAGATCCAAGATAAAAACAAAATCTCCGACAAACGTATTTTCAAACGCCTTGAAGTTCTTGAAGCCTTCCGTGATTCGGGAAACCGTCCTGAATGGATGGTTCTAGATGTCGTTCCAGTGATCCCACCAGAACTTCGTCCGATGGTGCAGTTGGAAGGAGGACGTTTTGCTACCTCCGACCTAAACGATTTGTACCGCCGTGTGATCAACCGTAACAACCGTTTGAAACGACTCCTTGCACTCAAAGCGCCTGAGATCATTGTACGAAACGAAAAACGTATGTTACAAGAAGCAGTCGATGCTCTTTTTGATAACAGCCGTCGCAAACGTACCGTAAAAGGAAAAGGAAATCGTCCATTGAAATCGATTTCTGACATGCTCAAAGGAAAACAAGGTCGTTTCCGCCAAAACCTACTTGGGAAACGTGTGGATTACTCGGGTCGTTCCGTTATCGTCGTGGGTCCTGAACTTAAGTACCACCAAATGGGTCTTCCAAAAAAAATGGCTTTGGAACTATTCAAACCATTCATCATGAAACGCCTTGTGGATTTGGAACTTGCACCAAACATCAAGTCTGCGAAGAAAAAAATCGAAGCAGAAGACAAAGAAGTTTTTGATGTATTGGAAACAGTCGTCAAAGAACACCCAGTCCTACTCAACCGTGCTCCGACTCTTCATAGACTTGGTATCCAAGCATTTTTACCAGTCCTTGTAGAAGGAAAGGCAATCAAACTCCACCCACTCGTATGCCATGCGTTTAACGCTGACTTTGACGGTGACCAAATGGCGATCCACGTTCCGCTCGCGCCAAAAGCACAGCTCGAAACTTGGATGTTAATGTTATCACCGCATAACATATTAAACCCAGCAAATGGACAGCCAATTTGTGGACCAACACAAGATATCGTTCTTGGAATTTATTACCTCACGTCTGAAGTAAAAGACGCGAAGGGAGAAGGAAAATTCTTCACAGGGCTTGAAGAGGTGATGTATGCGATTGAAACAAAAACGGTTGAGATTCGCTCCAAAATCTCTGTTTTACACGAAGGGAAAATCATCGAAACCACACCGGGAAGGCTTATCTTCAACCAAGTGATGCCAAAAGGGTATGTCTACATCAACAGAACCCTCGGTGACAAAGAAACAAACAAAATCATTGCAGACGTTTACGAGAAGTTTGGACCTGGGATCACTGTTGTGATGCTCGATGAAATCAAACGACTTGGTTACCGTTACGCAACTGTATTTGCTCCTACGATCTCAATTGATGACATCCGAGTATCCCCACAAAAAGAGGGACTTGTGAATGATGCCAACAAAGAAGTAGAAAAAGCGGATATGGAGTATCGTAAAGGGATCATCACAAACGAAGAACGTCGTAAAAAGGTAATTGAGATTTGGACCAAAACCAATGACCGCATTACCGAAGGGATGTTTAAGGAACTTGAAAAAGACCAAGCTGGGTTTAACCCGGTATACGTCATGGCAGCTTCTGGTGCACGTGGATCCAAACAACAGATCCGCCAGCTTGCAGGGATGCGGGGACTTATGGCGAAACCGTCTGGGGAAATCATTGAACTTGCGATTCGTTCCAACTTCCGTGAAGGCCTTGGGGTCTTAGAATTTTTTATCTCTACACATGGTGCGAGGAAAGGTCTTGCGGATACAGCGTTAAAAACTGCCGATGCCGGTTACCTCACTCGTCGTCTTGTGGATATTTCTCAGGACGTAATTGTTTCGGAAGATGATTGTGGAACCAAAGCAAACATCACTCTCGGTATCGTAAAAGAAGGTGAGAACGTCATTGTTTCCCTTGCGGACAGAGTGTTCGGTCGTTACACTGCAGAAGACCTAGTGGACCCTGTGACTGAGAAAGTCGTATTTCCAAAAGATACCCTCATCACAAGAGCACTTGGCCAACAAATTGAAAACCTTGGTTATGATAAAATCAAAGTGAGATCACCTCTGACTTGCCGTTCCCGCCATGGAATTTGTACAAAATGTTATGGTATGGATATGGCACGCCTAGTTCCTGCAGAGATTGGGGAAGCAGTGGGAACCATTGCGGCTCAATCGATCGGCCAACCAGGAACTCAGCTTACCATGAGAACCTTCCACGTGGGTGGTGCGGCTTCTGCAACGATCCAAGAGAAAGAACATAAAGTTCCATTTAGATCTCTTGTAAAATCCATTAACGGTCGTTTGGTGACCAATGCAAATGGAGCAAAAGTGTTTGCTCGTCGCGGAACCATTATCGTAAACCGACTCATCCAAGAGTTCAACACAGAATCTCTATCGAGTGTGAGGATTGTGGACGGACAACGTTTGGAAAAAGGGGAAGTGTTTGCAACGCAAGTGGGTGAATCCACTGAACAACGCATCACATCCGACCAAGCGGGTGTTGTATCACTTGTGGGAACCACACTACGCATTCTCGGTGATGACATTGTGATTCCCGTAAAAATCGGAACCATCTTAAAAGCAGAAGAAGGCCAAATTGTAGAAGAAAACAAAGCACTCGCTGAGTTTGACCCATACAATGAAGTGGCTGTTTCGGAAACTGCGGGAACCATTCAATGGGAAGATTTGGAAATTGGTAAAAACGTCCGTCGTGATGTGGATCCGAAAACTTCCAATATCATCCTCAAAGTGGTAGAGCAGAAAAAAGACCGTCTTGTTCCTAAAGTCATTATTGGTTCGGATGGGTATTCCGTACCTGTGGATGCACTCCTCCAATTCCAAAATGGAGACAAAGTCAGAGAAGGGGATGTGATCTTCAAAATCCCATCTGTGGCTGAAAAAACTCGTGATATCACGGGTGGTCTTCCAAGGGTAGACGAACTTTTTGAAGCACGCCGTCCAAAAGACGCCTGCACACTCGCTGAAATCGATGGTAAAATCGAAGACAAAGGGGAAATCGTAAAAGAAAAACGAATCCTCTATATCCTACCTGATTCACCAGAACAAGAGAAGGTAAAAGTGGCGATCCCAATCGGAAAACAAATCCGTGTTCGCCAAGGTGACTTCGTAAAACGAGGTGACCAGTTGGATGAAGGAAACTTTGACCCACATGATATCCTTACCATTAAGGGACCAAATGCACTCCATGAATACTTAGTATCCGAAGTGCAAGAGGTATACCGTTTGCAAGGGGTTCATATCAATGATAAACACATCGAAGTTGTGGTCCGCCAAATGCTTCGTAAGGTGATCATCACAGATAGTGGGGACACATCCTTTGTGAACCAACAACAAGTGGATAAATTCCTATTTGATGAAGAAAACGACCGAGTGGAAAAAGAGGGGGGATCTCCTGCACAAGGAACTCCAGTGCTTCTTGGTTTGACCAAAGCATCTCTTAACACTGAGTCTTATTTCTCGGCAGCATCGTTCCAAGAAACAACAAAGGTTCTAACGGATGCGGCGATCAAAGGAAAAACAGACAACCTAATGGGCCTCAAAGAAAACGTCATCATTGGTCACATGATCCCTGCGGGAACTGGTATGAAAAAATACCGTGACATTGAAGTTTTCAAAGAACTCCCTGGGGACTTGGATTGGGACCTTGAATCAGAAGAAGAGGAAGAAGAACTTTCTGAACTCTCAGAAGCAGCTCCAGTTTCAACTGCCACACTCTCAAGACTTGTGGCGGAAGAAGACGAAGATGAAGATGAGTTGGAAGAAGAATCAGATGATTCTGATGATGAGGACGATGACGATTAGTCATTAAGGAAATCTTCTAGAAATCATCCAAATTGGATGGTTTCTAGGGACAAAAATCATGTTTTCGTTTACAAAATGTCCTTGTCTGGAATTTTGGACGAAAACGTCATTATTTTTTTAAAAAGAGAAGTAGAAGAAGGAATCGAATGCCTACAATTAACCAGCTCATCCGTATTGGAAGAGAAGACCAAAAGAAAAGAACTAAATCTCCTGCCCTGAAAGCTTGCCCACAGAGACGTGGTGTTTGCACAAGGGTGATGACTTTCACTCCTAAAAAACCAAACTCTGCTCTTCGTAAAGTAGCAAGGGTTCGACTCACTACTGGAATTGAAGTCACTGCTTACATCCCAGGCGAAGGCCACAACCTCCAAGAACACAACGTAGTTCTCATCCGTGGAGGAAGGGTAAAAGATTTACCAGGGGTTCGTTATCATATCATTCGTGGAACACTGGATACACTCGGTGTGGACAAACGTCGCAAAGGACGTTCTAAATACGGCGCGAAGCGTCCTAAAGCGTAATCGGAGAAAGGTATATGTCTAGAAGAAGAGGAAAAGTTGAACCGCGCCACATCGAAGGCGATCCAAAATACAACGACAAAGTGATTTCCAAGTTTATCAACTGCCTTATGGTAGATGGTAAAAAAAGTGTCGCAGAAGCAGTGTTCTACGACGCATTAGAAGTCATTGCGAAAAAAACAGGACAAGATCCTTTTGCCGTTTTCCAAGAAGCTTTAGAAAATGCAAAACCACAAGTGGAAGTAAAATCCCGTCGAGTGGGTGGGGTGACCTACCAAGTTCCAATCGAAGTTCGTCCGGAAAGACGTCTTGCTCTTGGAATCCGATGGCTTATCAAGTATAGCCGTGGTAGAAATGAAAAATCGATGAAAAACAAATTGGCTGCAGAATTTATGGAAGCACAAAAAGGCACAGGATCTGCGATCAAGAAAAAAGAAGACATCAGAAAGATGGCAGATGCCAACAAGGCATTCTCTCACTACCGCTGGTAATCTCTTATATTCGATTCCCATCACTATCAAGCCAGGTTTTAACCTGGCTTTTTTATTTTCCGACATACCAATAAACCATGACCTACCGCACCATTGGCATTTTTGCTCATATTGATTCTGGGAAAACTACCCTCACCGAACGAATCTTATTCGAAGCAGGTGTCATTTCTGCTGTGGGCACCATTGAAGATGGTAATACTGAATCTGACCAACTCCAAGAAGAAATTGAGAGGGGGATCTCCATCCGCACCAGTTTTCATCTTGTACCATGGAAAACCTCCTTTGGAACATTTGAAATCCAACTGATTGATACACCAGGTCATATTGATTTTAGGAACCAAGTCACTGATTTACTGCCAGCGATGGAAACCGCGATTGTGGTTTTGGAGGCAGGAACGGTTGTCCAATCACAAGCAAGATTAGTCATCGAAGAGTTGCGGATGGCAAAGGTTCCGATGGTTTTTTTTATCAACAAACTTGATCGGTTTGGGGATGATTATTTGGATTCTTTGGTTTCTCTTGAGGAAATTTTGGGTGGGGCACCTGTTTCCTTATTCCAAAAAGATAAATTTGGAACATTGGAATTTTATCTAAACAACGCATCCTCTTTTCCCAAGACAGTAAAAGAAGAACTTCTCTCTTGGAACGACGACCTATTGATTTCCTCCTGGAATGACCCATCGGGACAAACTGATTTGTCTATGATTGGTTTACGCACGGGTCCAAAGACTGGGAAACTCTATCCAGTGTATGGAGGTTCTGCTAAAACAGGAGAGGGGGTTCGGGAACTTTTGGATTTGGTGCTTTGGACGGAACCAAAAGATACAGGGGAACTCATTTCTAGTGGATTCCCTCTCCTCGTTCTCTCTCGCCGGATGGCTCCCGATATCGGACGTTATGCGGTTGTATACCCCACCAAAGATATGGAACTTACCAGTCTCAAAAAAATCACATTGGACGAATGGGATGGAAAATCCTCAAGAGAAGAATCCAAACCCGAAGGACTGTTTCAGTTTCTCGGTTCTGATGGAGCGTCTCGTGTACCTGCCTTAGAGAAAGGAAAACTCATTTTACTCAAATCCCACAATGACTTGGTCCTTTTGCCTGGTAACCCGGTCTCCCTTCGGAAGAACGAAGTAGCGAAAGACCGAACAGACGTCTCCAATCGGTATCCTAGTCCTTTCTCCATCGTGATCGAACCGGAAGAATCTTCGGATAAAGAGTTTTGGTTATGTCGCTTAGAAGAGCTTGTTTGGGAAGACCCAGGGTACCGCCTCGAGATAAAGGAGGATACGGGACAAATTGTCCTATATGGGCGAGGGGAGTTGCATTTGGAAATCGGAATCCGTCGGATTTCTGAGAAAACGGAAAAAAAACTCTCTTTTAGTTCGATAAACATTGCCAAATTAGAGCTTTTTAAAAAAATGTCTCATAAGGTTGCCCTAGAGCATCGTGCCTTTGAAGACCAAAAGTCAAGCGGCGCGCTCATCGCAGTCCTGGAAGATACTGCCGATTTTTCGAAGCATATTGCCTTCGAGGTAAGTCTTCCGGAAGAAGTAAAACATTCGATAGAAACGTCTTTCATGGAAGCCTGCTTACACGGGTTTTACGGTGAGGAAGTTTGTGGCCTCAGACTTAGAGTTCTCTCTTACGAGATGCCTAAGGGAGACCTACAAACCACTCTCACATTACTCAAGGTAGCAATACTTGCAGGAGTGAAGGAGTGTTTTCCATCAAACACATATTTGGTTTGTCCACTCACTGAGATCGAAGTGATGGTAGACGCAGACCACTTAGGTGTAGTTCTTTCTGATCTAAGTCGCAGGAACGCAAAGGTGGTATCCATCTTTGAGGCTGTGGCAGGGAAGAGTCACTTAAAAGCCAATGCATCGGCCCAAAACCTGCTTGGCTTTTCAGGGGCTCTTAGAAACATGACCAAAGGGATTGGCATTTCTTGGGAAAGGACTGCTTTTACCTCTGAATTTTATGCAGTTCTAAAGGAGTAAAGAACCGAATATCGGGTCTTGCACCACGATTGAGGAGTAGATTCTAACAATGGCTAAAGAAAAATTTGACCGTTCAAAACCACACTTAAACATCGGAACTATTGGTCACGTTGACCACGGTAAAACTACGCTAACAGCGGCGATCACTACTACCCTTGCGAAAGCGATTGGTGGTAAGAACAAAGCTGTTGCTTATGACCAAATCGATAACGCGCCAGAAGAAAAGGCTCGTGGGATCACTATTGCAACGTCTCACCAGGAATATGAAACTCCTAACCGTCACTATGCACACGTAGATTGTCCTGGTCACGCGGACTATGTAAAAAACATGATTACTGGTGCTGCTCAGATGGACGCCGCGATTCTCGTAGTATCTGCAACTGACGGTGCTATGCCACAAACAAAAGAACACATCCTCCTTGCTCGCCAAGTTGGTGTTCCTTACATCGTGGTTTATCTCAACAAAGCAGACATGCTTGCTGCTGATGAAAGAGATGATATGGTTGAGATGGTAAAAGAGGAAATCAAAGACCTTCTTAACAAATACAACTTCCCTGGTGATAAAACACCTTTCATCTCTGGTTCTGCATTAAAAGCTCTAGAAGGTGAAGATTCAGACCTTGGAATGAAATCCATTTTGAAATTGATGGAAGCTGTTGATACTTACGTTCCAAACCCTACTCGTATCGTTGATAAACCTTTCCTAATGCCAGTTGAGGACGTGTTCTCAATCACTGGTCGTGGAACTGTTGCAACTGGTCGTGTTGAGCAAGGTGTTCTTAAGATCAACGACGAGATCGAGATTGTTGGTATCCGTGATACTTCAAAATCAGTTGTTACTGGTATTGAAATGTTCCGTAAACTTCTCGACCAAGCGGAAGCAGGGGACAACATTGGTGCTCTTCTTCGCGGAACGAAAAAAGAAGACATCGAAAGAGGTCAAGTTCTCGCGAAACCAGGTACCATCACTCCACACAAAAAGTTTAAAGCGGAAGTTTACGTTCTTACAAAAGACGAAGGTGGACGTCATACTCCATTCTTTAACAACTACCGTCCACAATTCTACTTCAGAACTACTGACATCACTGGTGTTTGTAACTTACCTGGTGGAATGGAAATGGTAATGCCAGGTGATAACGTTACGATGTCAATCGAACTGATCCACCCGATTGCTATGGACCAAGGTTTGAAGTTCGCTATCCGTGAGGGTGGAAGAACGATTGGTTCTGGTGTTGTTGCGGAGATCGTTGAGTAATCGCAATGGCTGGACAAAGAATTCGCGTTAAGTTAAAAGCTTTCGATCATCGGTTGATTGACCAATCAACCTTTGAAATCGTTGCGACTGCGAAGAGGACCGGAGCTACTGTCTCCGGTCCAATCCCACTCCCAACGAAAAAAGAAATCTACACGGTATTACGTTCTCCGCACGTGAATAAAAAAGCTAGAGAACAGTTTGAAATGAGAACTCATAAGAGACTCATCGATATTTTAAATACGAATGAAGATACGGTAGAAGCCCTGATGAAGCTTCAACTCCCTGCTGGAGTTTCCGTAGATATTAAATCCTAAGGATAGGATCCATGGCTAAAGGTTTAATCGGCGAAAAATTGGGCATGGCCCACATATTCAATAACGACGGTAAGATGGTTACTGTAACTGTTTTACGCGTGGGTCCTTGTTTTGTGTCCCAGGTAAAAACAGAAGCGAATGACGGCTACGAAGCAGTCCAATTGGCTTTTGGTGATGCCAAAGAGAAACACTTAACAAAGGCCGAGTTAGGACATATCAAAAAAGCGAATATCGCGACTCCTAAAAAAACTTTGGTTGAGTTCAAAGGGTTTGAGGGTGTTGCCGTGGGTTCAGAAGTGAAACTCGCAGATATTTTTGCTTTAGATGATACAGTAAAAGTGACCGGAACTTCAAAAGGGAAGGGAACACAAGGTGTTGTAAAACGCCATGGATTTGCTGGTGGTCCTGCAGGACACGGTTCTCGTTTCCAAAGACACCCTGGTTCGATTGGATCGAACACAACTCCTGGACGTGTGTTCAAGGGTTTGAAAATGGGCGGAAGAATGGGTTCTGAGCAGACAACTGTTCGAAACCTGAAAGTAGTAAAAATTGATGCAGACGCCAACTTGGTATTTGTATCCGGTCCGGTTCCAGGAAGGGAACGTGGTATCGTTACGATAGAAAAAATCGGATAGATAGGTAGAACATGAAAGCGCGTAAATACAATAAAGAAGGCGTATTCGTAAGCGAAGTTGAACTTCCGGCAGAATTATTTGCTACCGGCATTTCGCTTGGAGCCATCTATGATGCGGTTAAAGCTGAAAATGCGAACAACAGACAAGGGACACATTCTACGAAAGATCGTTCCGAAGTTCGCGGTGGGGGAATCAAACCTTGGGCTCAAAAAGGAACTGGTCGTGCAAGACAAGGATCCATCAGAGCTCCTCATTTCGTTGGTGGTGGTATCATTCATGGACCAAAACCAAGAGATTATTCCTCAAACCTGTCACGCAGCGTTAAGAAAAAGGCTGTTCTCTCCATCCTGAATAAAAAGGCAGAAGAAAACAGAATCGCGATCATAGAAGACGTAGAACCTTCTTCTTACTCCACAAAGTCCATCTACAACATTTTGAAGAACATGGACATTGCAGAGAAGGGTAACGTGGGTTTTGTGGTAGCTGGTGAAAACCAATTCCTCAAAAAATCCACTCGCAATATAGAGAACCTCAAATATGTGAACAGCAAACGAGTCGTTTGCCGAGACATCCTCTATAATAACAAGTTAGTAATCTCTGAAAGCGCTTTAAAAGAGCTTCAGGCTCAGTATTCTAAGAAGGGATAAGACAGTGAACCTAGAGAATGTAATCTTATCACCAGTTGTAACAGAGAAGTCGCAAGACCTTCAAACAATTGGCGAACGTATGGGAAAAAGAACTGTCAAGTATACGTTCAAAGTCCACCCGGATGCGAACAAAACTTTGATCAAACAGGCTCTGAAACAAATGTATAACGTGGTTCCAACAAATGTAAACGTCGCAGTTTACCGTGGGAAAATGAAACGTTTTAGAAACATGCCGTCACAAAGACCTCACTACAAAAAAGCCGTAGTGACGTTCGCTGACGGAGCAAATTTGGATTTTGCTAAGGTTTAATTATGGGAATTAGAAAACTTAAACCCACAACGCAATCTAGCCGGTATTATTCCGTATTAGATTTCAAAGAAATCACAGAAGTGGTTCCTTACAAACCACTCACTGCCAATTTCTCTTACAAGGCTGGTCGTGACAATAAGGGTCGGATTGCTGTTAGACGCAAAGGTGGACGTAACAAAAGAAAGTTTCGTATCATCGATTTCAAACGTAACAAGTTTGGAATTCCTGCGACTGTCAAAACAATTGAATACGATCCAAACCGCTCTTCATTCATCGCACTTGTTTGTTATGCGGATGGTGAATACCGATACATTTTAGCTCCTAACGGTTTAAAGGTTGGGGATAAAATAGAATCAGGTCCAAATGCAGAAATCAAACTAGGGAATACACTTCCTTTAGATAAAATCCCTGCAGGAACGAACGTTCACAACATCGAACTCCATATTGGAAAAGGTGGCCAGATCGCAAGAACAGCAGGTTCCTTTGCTGTGATCTCCGCTAAAGACGGAGACTATGTTTCACTCAAACTCCCTTCTTCGGAAATCCGAAAGGTAAGGAAAGAGTGTTTGGCGACTGTTGGAGAACTCTCCAATAAAGACCATAACTTAGTCATCATTGGTAAAGCCGGTCGTAACCGTTGGTTAGGAAAAAGACCGAAAGTGAGAGGGGTCGTTATGAACCCTGTGGACCACCCACTCGGTGGTGGTGAAGGTAGAACTTCCGGTGGACGTCACCCAGTGACTCCTTGGGGTAAACCTACGAAAGGATTTAAAACACGTAAGACAAGACCGTCTGATCGTTTTATTGTCCAAAGACGTAAGAAAAACAGGAATAGGTAGGGTCTAGATACTCATGGCTAGAAGCTTAAAAAAAGGTCCGTTCATCGACGACCACCTCATGAAAAAAATTACCAAGTTAAATTCTGAAGGGAAAAAAACACCCTTCAAGTCTTGGTCCAGAAGAAGTACAATTTATCCAGACATGATTGGTCACACTGTGATGATTCATAATGGCAAAGCGTTTGTTCCGGTGTATGTAAACGAAAACATGATCGGTCACAAACTTGGTGAATTTGCTCCCACTAGAACCTTCAAAGGTCATGGTGGAGACAAAAAAGTAGCGAAGAAATAGGTAGAGTGATGGAAGCAAAAGCAGTTGGAAAACACCTAAGAATTTCTGCCAGAAAAGCTCGCCTGGTTGCTGATGAAGTTCGTGGATACGATTACAAAGAAGCAATTGATATCTTGCGTTTCACAAACAAAGCAGCAAGTTCAATGATCATTAACCTTCTCAATTCAGCAGTGGCAAATGCCATTCAGATGAACGAAAGTTTGGATCCAAATTCACTTTTTGTTAAAAAAATCTATGTGGATGACGGCCCTATCATGAAACGTTTCCGCCCAAGAGCACGAGGACGTGCATCTAGGATCCGTAAACGCCTTAGCCACATTACAGTTGTTGTCTCTGAAATCGAAAAGAAGGTTAGCTAATTTATGGGTCAAAAAGTAAATCCAATCGGACTACGAATCGGAATCACACGTAACTGGGATTCGGTTTGGTTTTCCAAACAAGATTACATTAAAAATCTTCACGAAGATATCAAGATCCGTAGATTCCTTCTGAAGAAATTCAAAAATGCATCCGTTGTCAAAATCATAATCGAAAGATTCCCTGAAAAAATCAACGTGAACCTCCATACTTCTAAACCAGGTATGGTGATTGGTCAAAAAGGCCAAAACATCGAAGCGGTAAAACAAGAACTTAAAAAGTTCGCTGATAAGCCGATTGGAATGAACATCATCGAAGTGAAAAAACCTGAGATCATCGCACAAGCGATTGCTGAAACAGTGGCCCTTCAAATCGAACAAAGGATGCCATTCCGTCGAGTGATGAAAGCGGAACTTCGTCGTGCGATGCGCGGTGGAGTAGAAGGTGTGAAAATCCAAATCTCCGGACGACTTAACGGAGCGGATATGGCAAGAACAGAAAAGTATATGGAAGGACGGTTTCCACTCCATACACTTCGTGCCAAAATTGATTTTGGATTCAAAGAAGCTCTCACGACTTTCGGTCAGATCGGTGTGAAAGTATGGACTTATACAGGTGACTACTTCCCAACAAAAGAAGAGTCCGATGAAGATAAATACGCTGTAAAACGTAGAACGAGTTAAGAAGTACTAAAGAGAAACCATCATGTTAGCACCTAAACGAGTAAAATTTAGAAAACGCCAAAGAGGGCGCTTAAAAGGTAAGGACGAAAGAGGTTCTTACGTTGCGTTCGGAGAGTTTGGTTTAAAAGCCATTTCTTCCGGTCGTATCACTGCGCGCCAAATTGAGGCTGCAAGGATCACCATCAACCGCCAAGTGAAACGAGGTGGGAAATTATGGATCAGGATCTTCCCTCATTTACCAATCACTAAAAA
Organism: Leptospira yanagawae serovar Saopaulo str. Sao Paulo = ATCC 700523; assembly: GCF_000332475.2. GTDB lineage: Bacteria > Spirochaetota > Leptospiria > Leptospirales > Leptospiraceae > Leptospira_A > Leptospira_A yanagawae. The sequence goes on along the minus strand of NZ_AOGX02000024.1, from coordinate 268,694 downwards.
ACCTGCTGAAACTCGTATGGGTAAAGGTAAAGGTAACCCTGAGTTCTGGATTGCTGAAATCCGACCAGGAAGAGTTCTTTTTGAAATGGCTGGTGTTGATGAAGACACGGCAAGAAAAGCACTCCACCTAGCAGCTTTTAAACTGCCAGTAGAAACTTCATTTGTTAAGAGGAACGTTTTATGAAAGACGATTTCAAATCACTTTCTCCAGAAGATTTGAAGAAAGAAATTCTTTCCTCTTCCGAAGAAGTAAGAAAAGCAAGATTCCAATTTGGTGTTACAAGATCTCTTGAGAACCCAAAGGTAATCCGCAATCATAAGAAGAGAATTGCCCAAGCACTCACTGTCCTTCGTGAGAAGGAACTCAGCGCAAAAGGTAAACTCAAACAAATCGCACCAAAGGCTGGTTCAGCTCCAAAAGCTGCCAAAACTAGCAAAGGTAAGAAGAAGTAGGTTATGGAAGATAAAAACTCTAAAAAGTCTTTAACCATCCAAGGTGTAGTAGTGAGCGATGCTATGGATAAAACTGTAGTGATCGAAATCATCACAAGAAAAGTACACCCACGGTTTAAGAAGATTATGACCAGAACTTCTCGTGTGAAAATTCACGATGAGAAGAACGAGTGTCAAGTTGGTGATCGAGTCATCGCTGTGGAAACAAGACCACTTTCTAAACAGAAACACCATAAACTTGTAAAGGTAATTGAGAAGGCTAAATTAGTATGATCCAACAAGAAACTATTTTACAAGTAGCCGATAACTCGGGTGTGAAAAAAGTCATGTGCGTTAAAGTGCTTGGCGGTTCGAAAAAACGCTACGCAACGCTTGGTGACGAAATCATCGTCGCTGTGAAAGAAGCACAACCTGCATACGGTCTTCGTGACGGGCAAGGGAAAAAAGTGCATAACAAAGCGGTTCAAAGAGCCGTTGTCGTAAGAACGAAAAAAGAAGTTCGTCGTCCAGACGGAACCTATATCCGTTTTGATGACAATGCGGTTGCCATCATCGATGATAAAGGCAATCCAAAAGGAACAAGGATCTTCGGACCTGTTGCCCGCGAACTTCGTGATAAAAAATACATGAAAATTATATCTCTAGCTCCGGAGGTTCTCTAAAATGGCGACTAAGTTAGCATATAGAGGTTCCGAGCCTACTAAATTCAAAAAAACAAAAATCAAAAAGGACGATGAAGTTCTTGTGATTTCTGGAAAAGAAAAAGGAAAAAAAGGGAAAGTTCTCGCTGTTGATAAACGCAAAGACCGTGTTTATATCGAAGGTGTGAACAAACGAAAAAGATTCGTTCGCCCAACTCAGGAAAACCCTGGTGGTGGTGCGATTGAAATCGAATTCCCAATCCATATTTCCAATGTGATGTTTCACGACGCAAAAGCAGAGAACAAAGCGAAGCCAAAGAAGAAAATTAAGGCTGTACGCTTGGGCTTTGCCAAGAAGGATGGTAAATCCGTACGAGTGACTCGACCTGAAGGGAAAGAAGTATAGATATGGTACCTAGGCTTAAATCAAAATACGAAAAGGAAATTCGTCCTACACTCCAAAAGTCACTCGGCTTTCAAAGTGTGATGCGAGTTCCTAAACTCGAAAAAATCGTAATCAACGTAGGGATGGGCGAAGCTCATACCAACCCAAAAGCAATGGAAGCTTGCCTTGTGGAGATTGGCCAAATCACAGGCCAAAGGCCAGTGAAAACTTTTGCTAAGAAATCAATCGCTGGTTTCAAAGTGAGAGAAGGTATGGTGCTCGGTTGCAAAGTGACTCTTCGTGGTCATCATATGTATGAGTTCCTTGATCGTTTTATCAACGTAGCCCTTCCACGGGTTCGTGACTTTCGTGGTGTGAGCCCGAAAGGTTTTGATGGAAGAGGGAATTATAACCTTTCCGTCAGAGAACAGATCATTTTCCCAGAGATCCAATTTGATAAAATCAACACGATCTATGGAATCAATATCACTTTCGTAACGAACACGGAAGTGGACAAAGAAGCGTTCGAATTATTCCAAGCCTTCGGTATGCCTTACCGAACGGCTGGTAAGTAGGAGATTACTCATGGCGAAAAAATCAATGATGGAACGCCACGCCAAAGAGCAAAAATTCAAAGTGAGAGAGTACAATCGTTGCCCTCTTTGTGGTCGATCACGCGCTTATTTGCGCCGCTTTGATATGTGTCGTCTTTGCTTCCGGGACCTTGCTAGCAAGGCTCAGATCCCCGGTGTGAAAAAGTCCTCCTGGTAATTAGGTTAAGGTAAGATATGAGTCTTTCAGATCCAATCGCAGATATGCTAACAAGAATTAGAAACGCACAACAAGCTAAACATGAGCTTTGTGTGATTCCTGGTAGCAAAATCAAAAAGTCCATCCTAGATCTTCTTAAAGAAGAAGGTTTTGTAGATGATGTTCAAACTGTAAAAAATGGAAGTTTTGATGACTTCCAAGTAAAACTAAAATATGACACGGAAAAAAAACCAGTGATTCGTATGATCGAAAGAGTATCCACTCCAGGTCGTCGAGTTTACATCCAATCTGGTGAAATCCGTCCGTTCCGAAATAACATCGGAACCCTCATCCTTTCGACTTCGAAAGGTGTGATGACTGGGAAACGTGCTCGTAAACTCAGAGTAGGAGGGGAAGTTCTCTGTAAGGTATTCTAGAGAACGATAACACTATGTCTCGAGTTGGAAAAAGTATCATCAAATTGCCTGCAAAGGTAGAAGTAAAAGCAGATGCAGAAGCCCTTACCATCAAAGGGCCGTTAGGGGAATTAAAAACTCCTATTTACGAAGGTGTAAGTGCCAACGTAGAAAACGGGGAACTAGTTTTTACTCGTAAAAGTGAAGACCAAAAGACTGTGGCACTCCATGGTCTTGTTCGTTCTCTTGCGATGAACTGCGTAAAAGGAGTCACTTCTGGTTGGGAAAAAAACCTAGAAATCACTGGGGTCGGTTACCGTGCACAAAAACGCGGTAAGGATCTCGTGATGGCACTTGGTTATTCTCATGAAGTGGTATTTCCTGAACCAAATGGCATCAAAATTGAAGTCGCAGATCAGCTCAAAATCAAAGTATCGGGGATAGACCGACAACTGGTTGGACAAGTTGCGGCTGATATTCGTTCCAAAAGACCTCCTGAGCCTTACAAGGGTAAAGGGATCAAATACGCGAATGAATACATCCGTAGAAAGGCCGGAAAAACCGGTAAGAAGTAGAACGTCATGATCAACAAGACAGCTAAAAATACGAAAAGATTGAGAAGAGCGGAGCGAGTTCGATACAAAATCCGCCAAACATCGGAAAGACCTCGGTTAGTGTTTAACAAAACAAACCGTTACCTCACTGCACAAATCATTGATGATGCAAAGGGTGTAACATTAGTTTACGCAACTACCCTCGAGAAAGATTTTCCGAAACATGAAAATTCTAAGAAGAGTAAATCGGCTGCAACCGAACTCGGTAAAGTAGTCGCTGACAAGGCGAAAAAAGCAGGTGTTTCGCAAGTGGTTTTAGACCGTTCTGGAATGGTTTACCATGGAAGGATCGCTGCGTTTGCTGATTCTGCCCGCGAAGGTGGATTGGAGTTCTAAATGATGTTAGAAGAAGAAACAAAAGAATTTACTGAGAAGGTCGTAAAAATCGACCGAGTTGCCAAAGTTGTGAAAGGGGGACGTCGTTTCTCCTTTAACGCACTTTCTGTAGTTGGTGACTCCAAAGGGAAAGTAGGAATTGGTTTTGGAAAAGCAAATGAAGTTCCAGATGCCATCCGAAAGTCCATTGAATCGGCAAAAAAGAATTTAAAATCCATTCACTATATCGGTCACACAGTTCCACACGATGTGGTGGGACAGTTTAAGTCTGCTCGAGTGATTTTGAAACCAGCTTCTCCAGGAACTGGGATCATCGCGGGAGCATCTGTTCGTTCCGTATTGGAAAGAGCAGGGATCCAAGATGTTTTAACAAAGTCATGGGGATCTTCAAACCCGATGAACATTGTGAAGGCGACTATGGATGCTTTACAACAGTTGGAAACTCCGTCAATGGCGGTGAAACGACGTGGTGTTAGTCTCAAACATTTGTTTGGGCAAGATCTATAAAAGGGTACTGACAATGGAAGAAGTGATCGTAACGCAAGAAAGAAGTTCTATTGGCATCATTCCAATGCACAAAAAAACTCTGATTGCTCTAGGCCTGAAAAAGAAAGGCCAATCCAAAAAACACAAAATGACTCCCCAATTGAAAGGGATGTTACGACAAGTAGGTTACTTGTTGAAAGTGGAAAAGGTATAATCATATGGCACAAGATAGAATTGAACAAGGTCGTGGATTCGGCGCAAAACGTCCGAAAAAATCCACATCTCTCGGCAATAAAAACTTGGTTCCCGTTCCGGAAGGCGCAAAAACGTCTCCGAAACGAGTGGGCCAGGGTCCAGGATCGGGGATGGGAAAAACTTCCACTCGTGGTTCCAAAGGACAAAGAGCGCGTGCAGCTTCGATGCGACGTGGATTCGAAGGGGGTCAGCTCCCTCTCCACAGACGTTTGCCAAAACGTGGTTTTACCAATATTTTCTCTGTTGAATTCCAACCAGTAAACTTAGTTGCCTTAACAAAAGCTGGTCTTTCTGGGGAAGTCACTCCAGCGGTTCTGAAAGCAAAATCTTTGATTAAGTCTGAAATAGGACCGATCAAATTATTAGGAACAGGAGAAGTGACAACTGCCATTACCATTACGGTAGATGCTTTTTCTGCCTCCGCAAAAGAGAAAATCGAAAAAGCTGGTGGAAAAGTCATCATCAGAGAAAAGAAAAAAGAAGAGAAAAAAAACTAGATAAACTATGTTTCAAACCATCGCTAACATCTTTCGAATCCCGGAATTAAGATCTAAAATCCTATTTACGATCGGTATGTTGTTACTTTTCAGAATGGGAACTCACGTGACCATTCCTGGGATCAACAGTTTGATTGTAACGGGCATTACTGCCGATCCAAGTGAAGGTTTCCTTGGAATGGTAGATTTGTTTGCTGGTGGTGCTCTTCTCAAATTTTCTATTTTTGCACTTGGGATCATGCCTTATATCTCTTCATCGATCATCATGCAACTTGTGATGGTTCTCATTCCTAGTTTGCAGAAGATGCAAAAAGAAGGGGAAGAAGGTAGGAAAAAAATCCAACAGTACACAAAGTACGGAACTCTTATCCTTTGTGCGATCCAATCCCTTGCGGTGATCCAACTTGCTAATTCTTGGTCCACTGGATCAGGAACTGCTCAAGCAAAATACCCAGGTCTCATCAACCCATCTGTAGAGGGATACTTTTTACCAATTGCGATGCTTTCCATCACAACGGGAACGGTTCTTCTCATTTGGCTTGGGGAACAAATCACAGAACGTGGAATCGGGAACGGAATTTCCCTGATTATCTTTGCTGGTATCATCGGTCGTATGCCGGAAGCACTCATTGCGATGTTTACTTCTGATACTTCTGACGCACTTAGTATCCTCATTCTAATCATTATCTTTATTGTTCTCATTTCTCTTACGGTGATTTTAACCCAAGGGGTTCGCCGGGTTCCATTAAATTATGGAAAACAAATGGTGGGTAGAAAGATGGTTCAGGCTCGTAGCCAATCCATTCCTTTCAAAGTGAACAGTGCCAACGTAATGCCAATTATCTTTGCATCTTCGTTGATTTTATTCCCACAAACAATTGTTCAGTGGTTGTCTTCCAAGGGTGGACAATGGGCTGGTTGGGCTGTGATTATGGATTACTTTAATCCGTTCTCACAAATCTGGTACCATGCTTTATTTTACTATGTGATTTATACTTCTCTCATTATCTTCTTTGCCTATTTTTATACTGCGATTCAGTTCAACCCACAAGAGTTAGCTGATAACTTAAAAAAATACGGTGGATTTATCCCAGGTGTTCGTCCTGGTAGCCAAACTAAAGAAATGATTGAGAAAATTTTGAATCGTATCACCTTACCGGGTGCTCTTTTCCTTGCAGGTCTTGCTCTTGCTCCTTATCTCATCATTAAGTTCTTAAACCTAGGTTCAAACACCGGTGGTGGAACGTTAGTGTATACATTCGGAGGGACTTCTCTTCTCATTATGGTGGGTGTGGCACTCGAAACTTTAAAACAAATCGAAGCCCAACTTCTCATGAGAAATTATGAAGGTTTCATGAAAAAGACTAAAATCAAGGGAAGAGTGTAACGAATGAAGAGACTCATATTTATGGGCCCTCCAGGTGCTGGTAAGGGAACGCAAGCTGACATCATCAAAGAGAAATACAAAATCCCTCAGATTTCCACAGGAGATATCCTCCGTGCCGCTGTAAAAAATGGCACTGCTATGGGAATTGAAGCAAAAAAATTTATGGACGCGGGAGACCTTGTTCCAGATGCTGTCGTTATAGGCATAATTCGCGACCGTTTGGTCGAAGCTGATTGTGCGAATGGATTCATATTGGATGGATTTCCAAGGACGGTGGAGCAAGCAAAGGCTCTCTCGGAAATCCTCAAAGAGCTTCACATGGAGCTCGACTCCGTTGTCAACCTAGACGTTCCTGACGAAGAACTCGTCAAACGGTTGCTAGGTAGAGCGATCAAAGAAGGGCGCTCGGATGACAACGAAGAGACCATCAAAAACCGTCTGCATACTTACAACACCAAGACGTTGCCCCTGATTGACTTTTATAAAGGCACGGGGATCCTTCGGCAAATCAATGGTTTGGGAAGTATGGAAGAAATCACTAACACTATTTTAAAATCAATCCAGTAGGAGATAGACTCTGGCTAAGGAAGAAGCAATCACCATTGACGGGACCGTCTTAGAGCCGTTACCAAATGCGATGTTCCGTGTGGAACTTGAGAATGGTCACAAAGTTCTGGCGCACATTTCAGGAAAGATGCGTATGCATTACATTCGTATTTTGCCTGGAGACAAAGTCACTGTGGAACTTTCACCTTATGACTTAACCAAAGGCCGTATCACTTACAGAAAGAAATAGGAAACTATAATGAAAGTTAGAGCATCAGTCAAAAAAATCTGTCCAGAATGCAAAGTCATTCGCAGAAAAGGTGTAATCCGAGTGATTTGCACGAACCCAAAACACAAACAAAGGCAAAGATAGGAAGATATGGCACGTATCGCGGGTGTTGATTTACCATCAAACAAAAGAATAGTGATCGGTCTTACATACGTATTTGGTATTGGTAAGACATCCTCTCAAAATATCCTGAAAAAAGCAGGAATTGACGAATCTATCAGGGTGAAGGACCTCTCGGACGAACAAGAAGCCGCGATCCGACGAGTCATTGAAGAATCATACCAGGTAGAAGGGGATCTTCGTTCCGAAGTCAACCTAAACATCAAACGATTGATGGATGTGGGTTGTTATAGAGGTTTCCGTCACAGACGTGGACTTCCAGTCAATGGACAAAGAACGAGAACCAACGCAAGAACCCGTAAGGGAGTCAAGAAAACCGTAGCGAATAAGAAAAAGGCTACGAAGTAGAGGACTAATCCATGGCTGAAAAAGACGCAAAAAATAAAAAAGATACCAAAAAGGTTAAGAAAAAAGAAAAGAAAAATGTTCCACGGGGTAAGGTTTATATCCAAGCTTCGTTTAACAATACAATCGTATCCATTACGGATATGGCTGGCAACGTTCTTTCTTGGTCTTCTTCTGGAATGATGGGATTCCGTGGATCCAAAAAATCCACTCCTTATGCTGCACAAGTTGCGGCTACCAATGCTGCTGACAAGGCAATTGAAGCGGCTGGTTTATCAGAGGTGGATGTGATGGTTTCAGGTCCTGGAATTGGACGTGAGTCTGCCATTCGTTCTTTGACCACAAAAGGTCTATCAATCAAACTCATTAAAGACGTAACTCCGCTCCCTCACAATGGGTGCCGACCACGAAAAAGAAGAAGGGTGTAGGAATTAGATATGGCACGTTACCGAGGTCCAGTTGTTAAATTGATGAGAAGAGAGGGGCTTAACCTCTTTCTCAAAAATAGTCATACATTACATAAAGAAAAATCTTCCCTTGAAAAGAGAAAGTACCCACCAGGTCTTCCTCCAGAGAAAAAAGGAAAGATCACAGAATACGGAGCTCAGCTTCGTGAAAAACAAAAAGTAAAACGCGCTTACGGTGTCTTAGAAAAACAATTCCGTAGATACTTTGAAGAAGCGTCTCACACTCCAGGGATTCCTGGTGAGAACTTACTCCAATTCCTCGAAAGAAGATTGGATAACGTTCTCTATCGTATGGGTTTCGCTGTTACGAGAAGACAAGCTCGTAACTTTGTGGCACACAGGCACATCCTTGTGAATGGTCACCGCGTGGACATCTGTTCTTATCGTGTGAATGTTGGTGATAAAATCGAAATTCGTGAGAAGTTCCAAAAATCTGCGTTTATCGAAGAAAATATCAAACTAGCCCAGGCAATCAATCGAACTGCTTCTTGGGTGAGTGTGGATTATTCCAAGTTCTCAGGAGAAGTGTTATCACTTCCAACAAGAGAGCATATTGATATCCCTGTGAAAGAACAGGTAATCGTAGAGTTGTACTCGAAGTAAGAATTTAGAGAAGAAGGATACGACATTGTCTCCAAAGAATTTATTAAAAGGTTTTAAAAGACCCAAAAAAATCGAATTCACAACTGATGTGAATACACCAAACTACGGTAAGTTTGTTGCAGAACCTTTCGAAAGAGGAATTGGTACTACGATAGGGAACTCCCTTCGTCGTACCCTTATGTCTTCGATTGAAGGCGCAGCGATTTCCGCGATTCGGATTGAAGGAGTCTCACACGAGTTCTCTTACATTGAAGGTGTAGCAGAGGACGTAACTCGTATCATTCTTAACTTAAAACAAGTTCGAATCAAATACGAGCCTGAAGACAAAGAAGCAAGTAAAGTGATCCACTTGGAACTGAAAGGTGCTGGTTACTTCCGTGCGGCAGACTTGGCCGTCGATTCATCTATCGAAATCATGAACCCAGACCTTCATATTGCAACTCTCAATGAGGATGCCAATTTGATTATGGATTTGGAAATCCAAAGAGGACGTGGTTACGTTCCTGCGGAAGACAAAAAGAAAGATATCGAAGTTTTGGGAACGATCCCTATCGATTCTATCTTTTCTCCGATCCAAAAAGTATTGTTTGAAGTGTCCGAAACTCGTGTTGCACAACGTTCTGACTACGAAAAACTTACGATGGAAGTTTGGACTGATGGATCTGTGTCTCCTGAAGATGCAGTTGCACAAGCTGCTAAAATTTTAAAAGACCACCTCACTGTTTTCATTAATTTCGAAGAAGAAATTGAAGAGGAAGAAGAAGAGTTAGATGAAGCGGATGAAAAACTCAAAGCTGCTTTATCAAAACACGTGGAAGAATTAGAACTTTCTGTTCGTTCAACCAACGTCCTTCGCAGTTTGGAAATTGACTTCATTGGTGAACTCGTGAAGAGATCAGAAGATGAGATGACTAAATCAAAACACTTCAGCGAACAAAGTTTACAAGAATTGAAAGCGAAACTTTCTTCTATGGGACTTTCGTTCGGTATGAGAGATTTTTAAGATGAACAAACGAAATAAAGTTAAACAACTCAATAGATCAGCAGATCATAGAAAAGCTATGATCCAAAATATGGTAATCTCTCTTCTCCGTCATGAAAGAATTGAATCTTCTGTGGCGAAGTTGAAAGTAGCTCGCTCCTATGCAGAACGAATCATTACAAGAGCGAAAAAAAATCTAGATGCTAACTTGGCAAATTTGGACGAACAAAAGAAAAATGCTGCGATCCTTCACAATACAAGATACCTTTATAGCCATCTTGGTGACCAAGAAATCGTAAACAAACTTTTGAAAGATCTTGCCAATCGTTATGCAGAAAGAGTAGGTGGATACACTAGAATCATCCGTCTTGTGAACCGTCCTTCTGACAACACGGCGATGGGTATTTTAGAGCTTGTGGACCGCAAAACACAAGATGAATTAAAAGCCGAAACGAAAGCAAAACGAGAAGAAAAAAAACCAGCCAAAAAGGAAGAAAAACCGAAAAAGGCAAAAAAAGAAAAAGTAGCAGCTGCTAAATAAACGTTAGTCCGCTAACACGAATTCTTTGCTATAAAAACCTACTTAAGGGAAATCTTAGGTAGGTTTTTTTATTGCCTTCCTCCGTACTTCCTATATCGTTTAACCTCCGAAATCTATGGAATCCTCTCTTCCTATCTCAGACCGTATCTGGTTCACCAGTTTTTCCGAAAGTCCAATTGGTATGGCCATCACGGATTTGCAAACAGGACTTTACGTGGAAGCAAATGAAGTGTATTGCAAGTGGCTCGGGCGAAACAGGGAAGAGGTAATCGGGAAAACCACGATTGATTTAGGGATTTATTCCAATTTATCCTATCGCGATGTGATCCTTTCCAAATTGAAAACAGATGGATTTGTATTGAACTTTGAAGTCCCTCTTGTGACCAAAACGGGGGAAACGGTTACAATTCTATTTAGTGGTAAAATTGTAGAGGGTGGAAAGTACTTACTCAGTGCAGGGCAAAATATAACTGCTTTAAAAGAGAAAGAGAACTTGGCAAATGCCCTACAAAAAGAATTAAAAATCAGTAAAGAATTATTTGAGAGTGTCTTTCGATTGAATCCCGCTGCTGTCAGTTTATCCAACGCGGAAACGGGAAGATACGATGATGTAAACGAAGCATATTGCCGCTTAATTGGATTTAGTCGAGAGGAAATCATTGGTCGTACTTCTCACGATTTAAATATATGGATCACCAAATTGGACAGAGCCCGGTTGATGGCGGAAGTCCAAAAAAAAGGTTGGAGTACGGGAATGGAAGCCAGTATCCGCATGAAATCAGGTGAAATTCGGCACGTGGTATCGGGAAATACTCTCCTGAACCATGATGGTAGGGTTACGTTACTTGCTATCTTAATCGATATCACAGAAGCCAAACAAAACAAAGAAGCTTTAGAGTTTGCAGTAAAAGAGCGAACGAAAGAACTGAATCGTATTTTAGATGACCTTCAAAAAACCCAAGACCAATTGATACTTTCTGAAAAAATGGCCACCCTCGGGCAACTTGTGGCGAGTGTTGCTCATGAAATCAACAACCCACTCGCGGCGATTTCTGCTTTCAGTGAACAATTACAAAATCGTTTAGGTGATTTTGGTGTTAGGCTTATGGAAATCAGAGAATGTATGGGGAAGTATTCGAATGCAGATGCCGAAGAAATCATCCGTTGGATTTCAGAACTCTTCAAGGTGAAACCAAAAACTCATAGTTTTTCGGAGACTCGTAAAATTAAAAAAAATTTAGAATCACTGTTTAGTTCCGCTAGTATCGATTCACCTTATGATTTGGCAGATCGTATCGTCGATTTGGGAGTATCTGATTATATATTAGAGAATACGAATTTCATTGAGAAACTAAAAAACACACCGATTCTAAGTATCATATTGAATGAACTCCATGCATTGCGAAGTATTGAATCCATTCGTTTGGCTGTAGAAAGAACCTCTAAAATTGTATATAGTTTGAAAAATTATGGAAGGATGGATAGAGGATCTGCAAAAATGCCAACCAATATTGTGGAAACCATTGAAACCGTTCTCACTCTATACCAAAACAAAATGAAATCAGGGATAGAATGCATTCGTTTGTACAATGCAAATCCGGTGATTCCAGGTTACCCAGATGAACTCATTCAAATTTGGACCAACTTAATTTATAATGCCCTACAGGCGATGCACTTCAAAGGAAAACTAACTGTGCAGGTGGAAGAAACCAATACTGATGTGGAGGTTTCGATCAAAGACAATGGACCAGGGATACCCACTTCGATCCAAAAACGAATTTTTGAACCTTTTTATACCACAAAAGAAAAAGGGGAAGGTACGGGACTTGGGCTTGGGATTGTGAAACAATCAGTGGAAGAAAGGCACAAAGGCCAAATTCGTTTTTTTTCCGAACCTGGCCATACCGTTTTTATCGTTTCGATCCCTAAACTCTAGCCAACTGTTTTTGTAATTCTTCAGCAACGAGATCAAAATCTTCGTTTTGGATGACTGTTTTGTATGCAGATGCAACAATAGGATGGCGTTTTTCATCGAGTTGGATGAGGTTCGGTAATACCTTTAACCCATAAAATCCATTGGTGATTTTTTCAGGCCTTGTGCCATATGCAAGGTCATAGCCATACTTACGGTCCCTTGTGTCCGATCCAAAACATGCTAACATAAAATCGGTCATACCCGACAAACCGTTAAAGGTAGTAGGATCTCCACCAAGTAATACTCCAATGGAAACCATTTCATTAAAAAATCGGTTACTCAAATGAAAAAGGGTATTGTCCACATTTCCACCTAACTCACGTTTGAAATAACCTTCTACGAGTCCCATCGCAAGTGCATAAATAGTTTTCAATGCACCACCTAACTGTACTCCTTTGGTATCCCTAGAATTGATGGCAGGCCTTGTAAATACATAATTATTGGTCAGGAGTTCTTTCAGTTTTGGGATGAGTGAATCCTCAAATGCTGAAATTTCAAAACCGGAAATTTTCCGTTCCATGATTTGGTCAGGGTAACATGCACCTGATACGACTGCCAAACGATCCCTTTCGATGAGTAACAGTTCATTTAAGTCTTCTAGAATGAGACCCTTTTTGGAACCAGTGAATCCTTTGATCACATTCACCATAGGGGATTTGTTTTTTTGTAAGTAGGTTCTGATTTTGGAATAAACCGCATCAAATTCCCATGGGTTTGTTCCTTGCACAAATAGTGTAGCAGATTCTAAGACATCTGGGTTATCCGAAAACTCTATATTTGGTGGGAGTTTATAGATGGGATAGTGGATGATATCTCGCCTTTCTTCATTGCTACGAGTTACCATTTCTGAATCAGGGTGGTAGATGGTAACTTTCACATTTTTATTTGCTAGGATACAAGCGAAAGCCACTGACATGTTAGAAGAACCAATGATCACTACGTGTTCGTCAGGTTTTTTTGGCAGGGAGATCAGTTGGTTTGTTTCCCTAACATCACCCTTATACAAGTTTCGATAGGTTCCATGTTTGTGTTTGTTGAGATTACTGCCTACAAGTAGGGCTAAATTATCGATGATGAACTGTTTTTTGTCACCAGTTCCAGGAAAGGAAATTTGTTCGATGTGAGAAGGAAAACTTTCCATTTCCTTTTTTGTTAATTCACCAACAAGCACAGGTTTGCCGATGACTAGTTTTCCTACCGCTTGGTTGAAAAGTAGTCCTTCGATCGGAAGGATTTTTTCCGTTCCTTCGAGTGAGATTGGTAATATGACTTTATTTGCAACATAATGGTACACTGTGTCCACAAATGGCATAAGCCTTCCATCTCTTGACCTTGTACCTTCTGGGAAGATGGAGATGACCTTTCCGTCGGACTGTAGTTTCTGGGAGTTACGGAAGGCACGCATATTGATTTTTGTCATCACATCGGAAAGAGATGGGTTGTCTGCCATGTCCTTTTTGGAACATACAAGTAAAGTCCCAAACATATAAAGTCCAAGTCGTGTGAAGTCTGGTTCGAAGGCGAGGCGGCCTGCAATGAAGACTAGGGATTCCGCAATTTTACGACCCTCGGGACCAGAATTATAAAGCAGAGTAAAAATGGCAGGGGCGTCCAAATGGCTTAAGTGGTTGGAGATCAGTGTGACAGGGTATTTGCCGATGATGCCATCGAGGAGTTTTAGATTTTCTGTTCCTTCCACTTTGAATTTCTTCATGATGGGATCGAGGAATTTGAGCATAAAATCCCGAGGTTCTGGACGAATGTCGGTGTAGACACCGATTTCTTCTAATCGTTCTGGTTCCTGGAAGATTTCCATCACCTTCGGTTTGGGTGTGGCTTGTGATAGAACTAAGAATTCCTCTAAAATGGATTTTGCTTCTAATTCCGAAAGACCGGATTTTACAAATAAGTGAATGTTTTCAAAAAATTCTTTGTGCCAACGTCCCAAAGTGGCTTCTTTTTCTGTCATGTATGCCTCTAAACCGACATCAGCGTACTGAAAAGTTTCGATTTGTCTATTCGATTTTTACATTTGATTGCGTAAATCCTGGATTTCTCTAACCTGACTTCTTGGGTGATCGAGATCCCGGTATGAATCAAAAAAACAAATCAATTTCCTCGGAACAAAAATGGATTCCTGATGGATTTCATTTTTTAGGACCAGAAGAAAGTAAAAACCGGCGAATTTTACTACAAACATTTTCAGAACTCTTTGAAAGAGAAGGGTATTCTGAAATCACTTTGCCTAGTTTTGATTATTCGAATTCGTTTCGTTCGCAGTTGCAGGAAGGTGTCGAGAGTTTACTCGTCGCAAAAGACTGGGATGGAAATGAATTATCGCCTGGCGTAGATCTCACCTTACAAGTGGTAAAAGGGATGGCGGCAAGGTCCCATTGGGAAGAAAACCAAAACGTATACTACTTTGCTAAAAAAATCAGAGACCATAAAAAACGGAACGCTTCACGCCGAGAGGTATTACAAATTGGGGTCGAAAGCCTAGGAAAAAGTGATACCAATCACTTAATTTCCCAAATCCAAATTTTACAAAAACTTTGGAAGAATACCTTACCAAATAAATCATTTACGATCGTGTTTGGTCATTCCTCATTTTTTCGTTCACTCTTACAAATTCTTGGATGGAATGAGGAACAAACAAAAGTTTTACGACAGTTTTTATACACAAAAAACATTCCAGAACTTTTGTCACTTGCGGCACGTGAGAATACAAGTGATTCTCATATGGAAATCATTCATTTATTGTTAAAACCAATTCCTTCTAGTGAGATCCAAACATTTATAAATCGTTTGGATAAAGTTTTGACTAAAAATGAAATCCTCATAATTCAAGAGGATTTAAAAGCGATCACTTCGTTTTTTGATGTTTGGAACAAACAAATGGCATCGATATCCTGTATATGGGATCCTTCCCTGGTAAGAGATTTATCGTATTACACTGGTTTTATGTTCCAAGGGTATGTAGAACAAGATCCTGAACCAGTATTCGCTGGTGGTGTTTATAATGAATTGTATGCAAGTTTTACTGGAATTCCAAAAGACGCATGTGGATTTGCGCTCCATTTGGATTCTATTGAAGTATTGATAAATAAGGAAAAATGAGGAAATTATGCCTGCAAATTTAGTTGTTGGAGCCCAGTGGGGTGATGAAGGAAAGGCAAAAGTAATTGATTACCTTTCAAAAGATACTGATATCATTGTTCGGTACCAAGGTGGTGCCAATGCTGGTCATACTGTTGTTGTTGGTGGAAAAAAATACATCTTTCATTTGGTTCCTTCTGGAATCATCTATGATAATACCACTTGTGTGATCGGGAATGGAGTCGTTCTTGATCCTGAATATTTTTTAAAAGAATGTGCTGATTTGGAAACCCATGGCTTCCGAGTGAAGGACAAAGTTCTTATCAGTGATTCTTGCCATATTTTACTCCCTTACCACCGTTTGATTGATGAAGCAAGAGAAGCAGGTTCTTCTCCTGAACGAAAAATAGGTACCACCAAAAAAGGAATCGGGATGTGTTATGCAGACAAAATGCTTCGAAACGGCGTACGTGCAGGGGATCTTCTCGATAAAGACAATTTAAAACGAAAACTAAATCACATCTTGGAAGTGAAAAACCAAGAGTTGGTGAAGTATTATGATTTAGAACCCGTGAATCCAAACGAAATGTATGATTTCCTCTTGGATTTTGCGGATAAAATGGGAAAAAATATCATTAACACGGTATATTACCTCAACTCTGAATTAGAAAAGGGAAAAAGGGTTTTACTCGAAGGGGCGCAAGGGACAGGGCTTGATATCGATTTTGGAACTTATCCTTATGTAACCAGTTCCAATCCAACCACTGGTGGTGCACTTGCTGGATCGGGAGTCAGTTTTCGGTATTTACAAGATGTGATTGGTATTACCAAAGCATACGCCACTCGGGTGGGAGAAGGACCTTTCCCATCTGAAATTTTAGGGGAAGCGGGTGACGTGCTACGGAAGTTAGGTGGAGAATACGGCTCTACTACTGGTCGGCCAAGACGTTGTGGTTGGTTTGATGTGCAAATGATCAAACATGCTGTAACTGTTAACGGAATCAATTCACTTGTTTTAACAAAAATTGACGTTCTCAGTCATTATGATTCCATCCCTGTAGTAATCGGTTATGAATACAAAGGTAAAAAATTAGATTTTTTCCCATCACAAGGGTTGGAAGACGTCAAACCGTTGTTTGCTGAGTTTAAAGGATGGAAGGATGATATCTCAGGTATCAACTCGTTTGCAAAACTTCCAAGCCTCTGTCAGTCTTACATCAAGTCTTTGCAAGAGTTAGTGAAAACAAAAATTGGAATTGTTTCCACAGGACCTGATCGTGACCACACGATCATTATGGATTAAAAAAAAGAGGAGTTCCGAATCTTTTTTTTAAGTAGTTGTTGACCGAGAAAGGTGGTTCGATATTCTTGGCTACAGAACGAGTCGTTAGCTCAGCTGGTAGAGCAATTCCCTTTTAAGGAATGGGTCCGGGGTTCGAATCCCCGACGACTCAAAAATGAGAGTTCGATGAACTCTTAGTTCGTTCAAAAAACGGTGCCATCGTCTAATGGTTAGGACACAAGGTTTTCATCCTTGCAATCGGGGTTCAATTCCCCGTGGCACTACCAAACAAGCCTCATTCAACTCACAAGTATTACAAATTTTCTCCTCAAATCTTCCTTTACATCGGTTGATGATACCAACGCGAGTCAAATAAAAGTCGTATAACAAAGGATCTGCGGAGTTAATCTTCTTAAAAAATTCGGTAAGCTCGTAAGCATCATCTAATTGGATTTGTTTTTTGTGATGAATGCCTAAAATCTTAATTAGTTTTTGGATGTGAACATCCATGGGATAGGGGATTTCATTGGGTTTGATTTTATGATACAAACCAAAATCAGGGTAGTGTTTGCGGACCATCCAACGTAAAAAAAGAGAAATTCTTTTTTTTGGTGATTTGGATTTCGATTTACCGATTAAAAATTGTAATCCGTAGCTTAGTACTTTTGTTTTTGCAGTAGTCAGTAACTCTGTTTCAAAAAGTTTTTGAAAGTTTTGGATGGAAGTACTTTGATCAAAGTTTCCATTTGGATCTAAAAAGAAGGATTCAAAAACAGGTGAAGATTTGTTTTTTTCACCAAGGATTCGTTGTAATGTGTCAAAAAAGACAACCAAATCCTCTTTCGTTTGGAAACGATACCCTTTCGTATTTTTAAAGAAATTGGAAAAGGAGGTTTTACGATTCCTTAGGAATTCAAATGGTGATTCACCCATTGATTGGAAGATTGGATTTAAAAAATTTTGAATGTTTTTCACATTCCCATAAGCAAAAAGACATGAGATTAGGGATACGATTTCAATGTCGAGAGGATCATTGTATCGTTTTGGAAAACAAATTGGGTCAGTTTCTAAAAAAGATATGTGTTTGTATTTGTTGATTAATTGGTGAAGTTTGGTTTTAAGTATCGATACTTCATCCAACATTTTTTTTAGCAATGTAGGTTCGGGAATTCAAATTTCTATTGAGTTTGGTTTCCATCAATTGGCTCACCTTGACTAGTGAATCCAAATTGATACCAGTTTCATACCCTTCCTTTGTTAAAAAATATACCAGATCCTCTGTCGCAACATTCCCTGCGGCTCCTTTTGCATAGGGGCAACCACCAAGCCCACCTGCCGAACTATCAAAACTACGAATCCCCATTGTCAGTGCTTGTTTAATATTGGCAATGGCCATTCCATAAGTATCATGAAAATGGCAATTGATCAAAGAGCTTGGGATTTTCTTTAGAATCACTTCAAGTAAGGCTTCGATTTCAGTAGGAACTGCCACACCAATGGTCTCTCCTAAAGATATTTCGTAGGCCCCCGCTTCTAATAGCCGTTCTGCGACTTCTAGTGTTTTTGATGGTTTGATTTTTCCTTCATAGGGACAAGAAACAACAGTGGAGATATAACCTCTTACTTTGATTCCATCTCGATTGGCATTATCAAAAATTGGTTGGAAGGATGAAAAACTTTCTAAGACCGTCATATTGATATTTTTCTTAGTAAAGGATTCAGAGGTGGCAGTGAACACAGCTACTTCTTTAAAACCAGAAGTAAGGGCTGCTTCATATCCTTTTGGATTTGGTGTGAGGCAAGAAAATTGGACCTGGGATCCAAACTTAGGCAAAACCATTGCAGCAAGTTCGGAAGCATCACCCATTTGTGGGATACGATCCTTTCTGACAAAGGAAGTGAGTTCAATGTGTTTGGCACCAGATTCTACTAGACGAGTTACGAATTCAAATTTATCCTGAGTGGAAAGGATGGTTTTTTCATTTTGTAATCCATCTCTTGGTCCCACTTCTGTGATTTTTATCGTTTCCAATCGTTCCCTCTCCTTAATCCTACCCTTACACTTGTCTGGGAAATTTAGAATGCAATGATTTTATCAAAAGAAAGATATGTTTACGATTAAAAATCTATCTGTATCCATTGGGCAAAGGAAACTCTTAAATAGAATTTCTTTGCAAGCAAACACTAATCAAATCACAGGTCTTGTCGGTAGGTCTGGATCTGGAAAATCCACTCTCTTTCGTTTGGCCTTAGGTCTCCTATCTGCTGGAGACGGATACAAATGGGAGGGCCAAATTGATTGGAATGGATATCCACTTGGTAAAACACCACATCCTATCCTCCAACCTGTATTCCAAGATCCCTTTGGAAGTTTTTCTCCTTTTGGAAACATTGGGGAGTTATTACTCGAACCCATTCGCATCCAAAAAAAGTTTATTTTTACTCGAAATGAAAAAATGGAAGAATGGCAAAAATTAGAAAACATAAGCCATTCTTTTGGATTGCAAAAGGAATTTTTATATAAAACCAAACAAGAGTTAAGTGGCGGTCAATTGCAAAGATTTGCCATCATTCGGGCATTACTCGCAAATCCAGAATATCTATTGTTAGATGAACCAGTGACTGCTTTGGACGTTCTTGTCCAAAAAAAAATCGCAGAAGAATTAAAAGAAAGGAATCGGACAAATCAATTGGGTATGTTCATAGTCTCTCATGATATTGGTTTTTTAACTTATATGTGTGATACAGTTTTTGTTTTAGAGGATGGGCAAATCACAGAATCTGGAAATCCAAAAGAAATTTTAAAAAATCCGAAATCTAAACTATTACAAGAACTGATAAGAGCCAGATCTCATTCGTTTGGTGGAGCCACTTCTTCTTCGGAATCATCCAACTGAGTACGTTTTGCTTCTGCGAATTTTTTTGCAATATCTCTTCTCCTTGCAATCACCTTGGAAGATACTGTTGCGAAAAAAGGATCATTGGTAAAAGTCAACATCTTTGTGTACTGTTCTTCGGCTGTTTCATAGTCAGTCACTTTGGATGCGGTTTCTGCAAAGTAATAGTGGAATTTTTTATCGTAAGGTTTTAATTTTCCTTCCCCTGTGGTCAAACTGGTTCGGTTAAAAATTTTATAAGCGATATGATAATTTCCTTTTTCCATTTCCAGTCGGGCAAACCCAAGTTTGACATTAGGACTTTCTTCTTCAATTTTTAAGGCTTTGTTTAAATACAGTAGGGCTCTGTTTTTTAAACCTGTTTCCAAATAATGGTCTGCAAGCCGGATGAGTGCCTCCGTATCATAAGGATTTTTTTCAACTGCCAATTTATAATTCATGATGGCATAATAAATTTGCCTCGTGATCTCTGATAAAATTCCTATATGCAAATAGGTTTTGTAATAGTCTGGCATTTCTGCTTTTGCATATTCAAATTCAACAAGGGCTTTTTCATACTTCATTTCTAACGAATACAATCGTCCCAAATTGTATCGGAACGGAAAAAATTGGGGGTCAAAACGGATTCCAGCTTCGAGACGTTTGATCACTTCACTGCGCATGTTCGGTTTCCCATTGAGTAGGATGTCAATGGTATCGTTATTCCATTTGCCTGAGTTTGTGATGGTTTCTGTACCGTAAGTAAAACTCCCATTCGACTTTGGAGGCTCCCCTTGGTACAATTTTCCACGAGCTAAGATAAAGTCATCTTTATGGTAAATGAAAGAACCATTGGGAAAATCAGAGGTATCAAATTCTTCATCCTTACCCCAAAGCAATTCAGGGTATTCTTTGTTCCCGATTAGTTTTTGGCCCCAAACCAGTGTCGGAAATAAAAACAGAAGTGCGAATGTGAATAGGTGGTGAAACATGGTGAAGAATGGACCGAACCATTTTAGAGACAAAAGGCCTCACTATTACTGTCGGCGAAAAAACCCTTTTGAGAGAGGTGAATCTTCGTTTTTTTGAAAGAGGGATGTACGCAGTCCTCGGGGAAAATGGAGCAGGTAAATCCACTTTACTAAAAAAAATATACCATGATTCTAAAATATCTCCTCATTGGATTTGGCCGGAAGGCAAAAAGAAAATAGCCTACCTTGGCCATGAACTCGGTTTTTATTCCTCTCTCAATTTAGATGAAAACTTAAATTATTTTGAGACTTTGGATGCAGTTCCCACTGCAGGACGTAAAGAAGAACTGATAAAACGATTTCGTTTGGAAAAAAGGAAACTTGATCCTATTCATTTGTATTCTCGTGGGATGAAACAAAAAGTCGCCATCATGAGAGTACTATTATCTTCTGCCGATATCATATTATTTGATGAACCCTATACAGGACTTGATAGTGAATCATCAGAAGTCCTTAGTGGAATTCTAAACGAAGAGAAACAGAATAAATTGATTCTCATTGTTCTGCATTCCGTTCCAAAAGGATTAGAATGTACAGGTCAAATTCTCATCAAGCAGGGGAAAATCATTGTTTCTTAATTTATTAAAAAAAGATTTTTTCCTGATCGGCAGATCCCTCGGGGGAATTGTCTCTCTTTTTACCCTCAGTGTTTCGGTTGTTTTTATTTTTTATACTTCCATCGAAGTGAATGAGGTTTTGTCTGCACGGAGTATCCGTGGACTCAAGTGGGCCATCATTTTTCTTTTAAATTTTGTGATCGTGAGCCAAAGCCTTTGGGAAGAACGAGAATCGATGGGTTGGGAAGCAAGTCTCGCTTACGTGAGTCCCACTGCTTTGTATGTAAGTAAGTCCCTGACCATTTGGTTTTGTACGATCCTTGTCAATGCGTTTCTTGTCCTTATACTTTCCGTATTCTTTCAAAATATGAGTTTGGACAGAGGATTTGGGGAATGGCTCTTTGCGAGTTTAGGGAGTGGATGTTTGGTATTTTTGGGTGTATCCCTTGGGATCATTGCCTTTGAGAGCCGGCTCAAAGAAATCATCATCCCTCTGTTACAATTACCGTTTTCGATCCCATTGTTTTTATTTGGTTTGGAAGCCGAAAATCGGTATTGGGTGGAAGTTGGATTTTACATCCCATCTGTCGGTCTTTTGTTGTTTTTCCTTTTGTTTTACGCAACACTCGGATCGATTATGGTAGAAACCTTAAAGAATGAGTAGTGGGATTCCATTTTCTCCTAGAATTTCTTTTCCTTTCTGAAAATCTGGAAAAAAATGGAACGTAAGATACAATTATTACACCCCGCCTTTGACTTCGTGTTTTATTTGGTAGTCTGTTTTTCGTTAGTGATTGCAGTATTTGTTTCCATCCTATATCCGAATGTGATTTTGGAGCAGGGACTAAGCCATCGAATATTTTACCTTCATGTACCTGTCGCTTGGGTCGCGTTATACGGTCCTTTGCTTTCTTTTGTGTTTTCCCTTGTGTATTTGTTTCAAAAAAATTTACTTTGGGATAGGCTTGCCTTTACGGCAAACCAACTGGCTTTTGTGTTTGCCGTAGGTGTTTTGTTCTCAGGTCCCATTTGGGCTTATAGTGCTTGGGGAGTCCCTTGGGACAAAACAGATGCTAGGTTACAATCCTTTTTTATCCTTTGTTTGTCTTTACTCAGTTATTTTATCTTTCGTTATCTGGTTCCTTCCCGAAAAAAAAAGGCAATTTTATCTGCTTATCTTTCTGTACTCTGTGCCATCAGTGCTGTTCTCACATGGGGAGCCATTCGTTGGATTGAAAATCCTGGAAATCATCCAGGAAGTGTGCTTGGCAAAGGGGGAATGGATTCAGATATGAAACGAACCCTTTGGTTAGGGGTGCTTGCGTATCATTTTTTGTTTCTGATTTTGTTTTTAGTTTCCAATCGCAATGAAAAACTTCAGGAATTAAAACACAGCCTTCGTGCTGAGATGGACTAAATCCTAATGGGCCAAACGGAAACACAACATACCATTCTGATAGTTGATGATGTCCCCGAAAATGTGGAACTTCTCAAATACCTATTATTACAAGAAGGGTTTAAAACTTATACTGCGTATTCTGCAGAAGAAGCTCGGTTGGTTTTACTCAATACTCGGATTGATACCTTACTTTTGGATGTGAATATGCCTGTCCAGGATGGTTTTTCCTTTTGTCGGGAACTCCGTGATATGGACCAATTCAAACTATTGCCAATTTTATTCATCACTTCCATCGAACGAGAAGTGGGTTTCCAAGAAGCAATGAAAAATGGTGGGGATGATTTTATCAACAAACCGTTTAACAAACGTGAATTGGTTGCCAAAATCCATTCTGTGATTCGATTAAAAGACTTACAAGACGAACTCTACCAACAAAAAAGTAAATACGAAAAAGAATTACAAACAGCTCGTCGCGTACAAGACCAACTCATCCCCGAAAAAAGTTTTATTTGGAATGGAATCAAGGCCCAAACATTATTTCATCCTTACTTACAAATCGGTGGCGATTTTGTAGATACATGGATTGAAGAGAAAAAACTTCATATTGTGATTGCAGACTGTTCGGGTCATGGCCCAAGTGCAGCTCTCATAGGAGCCATGTTCAAAATGCAATTATTCAATTTGGTTCCCAATATGGGACTAAAAGAACGAGTATCCCATTTACGTAAAAATATGGAATTGGTTCTGCCTGAAGATTATGCGATTACGTTTTGTTATGCGATCATAGACCAAGAATTAAATCTTTCCTATATCAATGGTGGACATCCGGCTCCAATTGTATTTATGGATGGGGAAACAAAACTATTAAAGGGTATGAGTCCAATGATCATGGGGATCAATATGGTGGCCAATGATGAGGTGCAATCCATTTCTTTGAAAACAGGATCCAAGTTTTTTATGTATACTGATGGTGCAAGCGAAGCAATGAATTCCAAATTGGAATATATAACGGAAGACGGGATGAAAGAGATTTTTCATTCTTCCGTTAAGTCGGGTAATGATATTTTACCAACGGTTCAAAATAAAATATTAGAGTTTTGTGGTTCATCCACTCCGAGTGACGATATGGCAATGGTGTGTATCCAATTATGATTCCAAGTCCACATTACAAGGGAAAGGTGAGAGATGTTTATGATCTGGGCAATGAGTTATTACTTGTAGCAACTGATCGAATTTCGGCTTTCGATGTCGTATTTTCTGAACCTGTAGAAGACAAAGGAAAAATCCTCACTCGAATTTCCACAAAATGGTTCCGATACTTTCATGAAATACCAAACCACCTGGTCACAGATGATCCAAATCAATTTCCCACACCCTACCAAAACCACGATGCAGTTGTGGGTCGTTCCGTCCTTGTCAAAAAGGCAAAACGCATTGATTTTGAATGTGTGGTTCGTGGGTATTTGACAGGTTCCGCTTGGAAGGAATACTTACAATCCGGGACCATTGCTGAAACACCTTATCCCAAAGGGATCCAAGAATCCTACCAATTTCCCACACCGATTTTCACACCTGCTCGAAAAAATGATTCGGGTCACGACGAAAATGTGAGTGAAGCCACGATGGAAAAAGAAGTGGGCACAGCCTTATTCCAAAAGGTGAAAAAAATTTCCTTACATTTGTACACAGAAGCCCATCGTTTGATGGCAACACAGGGTATCCTCCTTTGTGATACAAAATTTGAATTTGGACTTTTGGATGGGGAACCGATTCTCATTGATGAAATTTTAACCCCGGATTCATCTCGGTATTGGGATGCCTCCACTTATGTTTTGGGAAAAACTCCTGCAAGTTTCGACAAACAAATCCTACGAAATTGGCTCGAATCCACATCTTGGGATAAAAATCCACCACCTCCCAAACTTCCCGAATCCTTGATCCTGGAACTACGTAAAAAATACTTGGAATTGGAAGAGAAAATCAACTTATGTTTGTCGCAAAAATAAATGTCACCCTAAAAGAATCAGTCCTAGACCCGCAAGGACAAACCGTGCTCCGTACCCTCCATGACCAAGGGAAGGGGCAAATCCAAGATTTACGTGTTGGAAAGTACATTGAAATCAAATTGAATGCCTCTTCCTTAAAAGAAGCAGAAACAATTGCCAAAGAAATTTGTGAATCAGTACTCGTAAACCAAGTGATCGAAACCTACAAATTGGTGGTAGAGTCACAATGAAAGTGCGAGTTGTCACCTTTCCTGGTTCCAACTGTGATAAAGATGTAGGAACTGTATTACAGGAAACCTTTCAAGCCGATGTCAACTACACTTGGTACAAAGAGTCCTTTGATGATGTGCCGGATCTTGTTGTATTGCCAGGTGGATTTTCTTTTGGAGATTACTTGCGTTGTGGTGCCATGGCGAAATTTAGTCCCTCCATGGAATCAGTGGTGAAGTATGCAAACAAAGGAGGAAAGGTGCTCGGTGTTTGCAATGGATTCCAAATTCTGACGGAATCAGGACTTTTGCCTGGTGCACTTTTACACAATCGCACTCTTAAATACATTTGCAAAGATGTGGAGCTTGTTCCTGTCAAAGAAAATGCGTTTGCGAAAAAAATGAATGGTAACCTTTCCATCCCAATCGCTCACGGCGAAGGTGCTTACTTTGCGGATGCAGAAACTTTAGAACGATTAGAAAAAAATGGCCAAGTGGTATTTCGTTACAATGAAAATCCCAATGGTTCTTTACATGACATCGCAGGGATCTGCAATGAAAAAGGAAATGTTCTTGGTATGATGCCACATCCAGAACGAGCCATGAATCCTTATACAGGAAAAATGGATGGCAAACAAATCTTAGAAGCTCTTTTAAAAAATTAGAATCTTCGATTTCCTTTTCTTGCTTTTTCGTCAAATATCCTTATAAGGATAGGTATGCGATTCCAAGAAGACTCAATTGACTGTGTGGATTTTATCCTCAAAAAAGATGAAGTCCTTACAATCATTCTAGGTGGGGGAAAAGGAACTAGGCTTTTGCCCCTAACAGAAAAAAGATCAAAACCTGCTGTGAGTTTTGGTGGGAAGTATCGATTGATTGATATCCCTATTTCCAATTCACTGAACAGTGGATTTGAAAAAATCTTCATCCTCACCCAGTTTAACTCGTATTCGCTGAATCGCCACATCAACCGCACGTACGCAACAAATAACATCCACCAAAAGAGTTTTGTAGAAATCATTGCTGCAGAACAAACTGTTTCCAGTGCCAATTGGTTTGAAGGAACCGCAGATGCCGTAAGAAAAGTATTACCTTATATCCGAGAGCAAAAACCAAAATATGTCCTCATCCTTTCTGGCGACCAGCTGTATAACATGGATTTGGCGGATTTTATGCAAAGCCATTTGATGGACCCCGAAACACAAATTTCTGTGGCTACCAATGCGATTCCAGAAGACCAAATTTATGGGCTTGGCATTGTGAAGGCAGGGATCGGGGGAACCATTCAAGAATTTATCGAAAAACCACAAGACCTATCGCAAGTTGAATCCTGTAGGACAGAAAATGGATCTTTTTTAGCCAATATGGGGATTTATATCTTTAATACCTCTACGTTAATCGATGTATTGGAAGACCGAGGAATGGCTGACTTTGGTAAGGAAATTTTGCCAAAGGCCATTAAAGAACGAAAGGTAAAAGCGTATACTTACGACGGTTATTGGGAAGACATAGGAACCATTAAAGCATTCTACGAAGCCAATTTGATGTTAACTGACCACATTCCCAAATTCAATTTATATCTAGAAAAAACTCCAATTTACACACGGGCGAGGGCACTTCCTCCGTCAAAGATCAATCAGGCGGTTGTGAACCAAGCTTTGATCTCAGAAGGAACCATTCTTAACCAATGTGAGGTGCACCGTTCCATCATCGGAGTGCGCCAACTCATCGCTTCAGGTACCAAAATTTATGATTCCATCATCATGGGTCTTGACCACTACGGTTACTTTGATCGTAAGTCAGGAAAAATCCCGATTGGAATTGGACCTAACTGCGAAATACGACGGACAATTGTCGACAAAGATTGTGCCATTGGCGCCAATGTTCGCCTGTTAAACGAACAAAACCTACAAGAGTACGAAGATGATTACATTCGGATCCGAGACGGAATCATTGTTGTCCCTCGCCATTCTGCGATTCCAGACGGGTATTCCATTTAAGTCAAAATGACACAATTATGATTTCTGTAGGTCATAAATGGGTCTATTTTGTTTCAAAATTGTGGAAATTTTCTTGCCAGTTTGGAAGACCCTTTTAGCTTGGAAGAAAGGGAACCATGTTCACAACGGAATCAACGGAAGGAAACCAGTTTTGGAACGAGACATATTTTGTCCCTCATTTCCAACCCATCGTCAATGCCATCAATCGCTCTATTTCTGCTTACGAGGTACTCGGTAGGCAGTTCAATCCTGAAGAAAACACCTACAAGTCCTTAGGTGGTCTCTTCCACAACAGGGAACAAGACCCCGTTCCCGTTTACAATATTGATCGGATATTACGGGAGAAGGCAGTCCAAACCTTAAAGGAAAGTAACCTCCGTACAAAATTATTTTTTAATATGATGCCAAACTTCCTTTCGCGGGTGCATCATACCGATCTCTTTGCTGAAAATTTCCATATCATCCAACTCATTGAAACCTATGGGATTGATCGGAACCAAGTGGTGATCGAAATCACAGAAGATGAATTCGATGGATCCATTGACCGGCTCATCCAAATTGTACAAATCTTTCGAGATTATGGTTTAAAAATTGCTATCGATGATTTGGGTACTGGTTTTTCCAATTTAGAACGCATTGGTTACCTCCATCCCGACATCATGAAAGTGGACATCAAGATCATGCGGGAGAGTTTGAATAAAAACTCCTTCAAACAGGTCCTTGGTGCCATTTCTGAAATGAGCCAAAAACTCGGAAGCCAACTCCTCTTTGAGGGAATTGAAACCGAGGAAGAGGTAAACCTTGCCCTTTCCATGGGTGCCAATCTCCTCCAAGGCTATTATTTTTCGACACCGAACCCTCATTTTTTAAATCGCAATACCTTCTCAGACAAAATGAAATCTGTTTTGGAAAACTTCTCAGGGGTTCGTTCGAGGGAACTCAGGGAAAAAGGAATCCGCGAGCAAAAGATCATCGACCAGTTACAAGATTTGTTTTATGAACTATCGGATTCCAGTGAAGAGGATTTCCCTTTTCGTTTTGGACAAATCCTGAGTTCTCTCCCTCGTGAGATCTTAAAAGTATTTGTTTGTGATGCAGAAGGTTACCAAATCACACCTACGTATGATTTGGACCGAATGAATGGTGGGTATTTGGAGCGGTCCAGACAAATTGGCAATAATTATGCCTGGAAACCTTACTTTTTGAAACACAAAGAAGAGTCAGAACGATTCCGGAAAAAATGGGGAGTGACCTATCCATTGTATGATATTGGGAACCAAAACCAATACGTAATCTTTACCTTTTCTCTTATGGCAGGCAAGATCCTAGTGGCACAGGTGAGTTGGTCGGAATAGAATCTTGTTTTTTTTGAGTGGTCGATTTTCCTGGTAGAAGGGATTCGTCTATATAATAGAATCATTCTAAATAAATAAAAACAGGATACCACCTTGTCCGCAATTCTCGAAATACAATCTCTGCATGCCAGTGTGGGAGACAAAGAAATCCTCCGAGGGGTCAATTTGACCATCGGGAGAGGAGAAGTCCATGCCATCATGGGTCCCAATGGATCTGGGAAAAGTACCCTTTCGAATGTAATCCTCGGCCATCCGAAATACACCGTCACATCAGGAGACATCCTCTTTCGTGGACAATCAATTCTCAAAATGGCAACGGACGAGAGGGCAAGGCTTGGTCTTTTTTTGTCCTTCCAATACCCAACGGCACTACCTGGTGTGACCATTGGCAATTTTTTAAAATCCATTCTCAAAGCTCACCGTGGGAAGGAAGTTCCCGTCAAAGAATTTAAACAAGAATTAAAACAAGCGATGGATCTTTTGGAAGTTCCACAGTCATTTATTGGGCGTTATGTGAATGATGGTTTCTCTGGTGGAGAGAAAAAACGGGCTGAAATTTTACAAATGAGTTTATTAAAACCAGTGTTATCCATTTTAGATGAAACTGATTCGGGCCTTGACATTGATGCTCTTCGGATCGTATCGGAAGGGATCAATGCAAATCGAAATCCTGAAAGATCCATTTTGCTCATCACACATTACCAAAGGATGTTGAATTATATTGTTCCTGATTTTGTACACGTCTTTGCAGACGGAAGGATTTTGGAGACA
The DNA here is from genome assembly GCF_000332475.2 of Leptospira yanagawae serovar Saopaulo str. Sao Paulo = ATCC 700523. GTDB lineage: Bacteria > Spirochaetota > Leptospiria > Leptospirales > Leptospiraceae > Leptospira_A > Leptospira_A yanagawae. The sequence continues at coordinate 240,021 of NZ_AOGX02000024.1, read as the reverse complement.
GGAGGAAAGGACCTTTCTCTCAAATTAGAAGAAGTGGGATACGATTGGATTTTGGAGAGAGAAGGGGTCAAATGAATTCCTCACTCAAAACAAATCAATTTGCGATACGATCATTTTTAAAACAAGAATTCTGCCAATCATTGAAGAAAGACTGGGAAACGATTCCATTTCCTACGGAAAAGGAAGAAAGTTTCCGTAAATTTCCAATCAGTTCGATTCAGTGGGAAGAACTTGGGTTTGATCCAAGAGAGAAACAGATTGGTATCGAATTGCAAAACCAAGATTCAGCCAATTTACATGTCGAACCTTTGTTATCAGAAACAAAACAAAAAGAAATCTTAGATACAATCAAACAATACTTACCAAAAGAATATTTTGTTTATCTATCCATTCTAAAGGCTTCCGAGATTTCTGTTTTCCTTTGTGATGGAAAATTCCATTTAGCAACCGAATCGATGTTTGGAGATGAACCAAAGTTTCTTTTCCGGATCTTTTATGTGCCAAAGGGTAGTTCTACCCAAATCCAATTGAAAACAGAAACAAGGCATACAGCTGAAAACCTTCATCTCTTATCTGTCTTTGATGTATTGATTGCCGAAAGTGATTCGGTAGTTGAAATTTTGGATGAAGAAAATTTTGATGAAGACCTCATTCAATTTCGATCTGTATTGGTTTTGGCAAAAGAAAACGCTTCTCTTCGGTTCCATCATTTTCCATTTGGTGGATTCCGATCCAAATGGTTTTTGCTTTCTCATCTACTTGGGAAAGGTGGGGAAGTGACTGTGGATGGTGTGTCTGCAATTGGTAGGAGAAACCTTAAAGATATGGATATGGAAATGTACCACCATGCAGACCATACCACAAGTAAAATCAGTTATAAAGCAATTGTAACGGACAAATCCCACCATGTGTTTACAGGGAATTTGATCATTCCACCTAATTTGAAAAAGGTGGTGGCACACCAGGAATCGTTTAATCTTTCTCTAAATAAAAAAGCAAGGGCTGAGGCGAATCCTAAATTGGAAGTGCTTGCGGAAGATGTATCCTGCACACACGGTGCAACGGTTGGAGATATTGATGAAGAACAGTACTTTTATTTATTGTCTAGGGGACTCTCTCCAGAAGAATCTAAATCTTTACTTGTGACTGCTTTTTATGGGGAGACCATCCAATCAATTGGATTCGATGAAGAAACAAAACAAAACTTGGAATCTTCCATTCATACCATTCTCGTGGGAGGGAAATGATGGCGTTTAAGAAATTAGTCTCCATTCAGGAAATTGAAGATGGCAAGTTGACTGTGATCAAAACTAGGCATTTTTCTGTTGCCGTCACCAAATGGGAAAATGAATATTATGCCTTTGAAGATTCTTGTACCCATGATGGGGAAGAAATTTCCTGTGGAAAATTGGAAGGATGTGTGATCACTTGCCCACGCCATTTTGCAAAATTTGACATTCGAGATGGAAGTGTTTTGGCACTTCCTGCCACAGAACCACTTACAGTATTTCCTACAAAGGTCAATGGGAATGATTTAGAAGTGGATTTGGAGTCAGTATGAGTTTGGATCCTTACAAACTGAGATTGGATTTTCCTATCCTTTCGCAAACCATGCCCAATGGAAAACCACTTGTGTACTTAGATAATGGTGCCACGTCCCAAAAACCAAATTCTGTCATTCAGGCAACAAACGAATATTATGCGAAGGAAAATGCGAACATCCATAGGGGTGTGTATTACCTTTCTCAACATGCAACGGAACTTTTTGAAAGGACAAGGATCAAAACCTCTCATTTTTTCCAAGCACAGTGTGCAAAGGCAATCATCTTCACACGGGGGACAACAGATGCCATCAATTTGGTGGCACAAACGTATGGAAGGGCTAATGTATCAGAAGGGGATGAAATCGTATTATCCGTCCAAGAACACCATTCCAATTTGGTTCCTTGGCAAATGTTGGCGCAAGAAAAAAAAGCATTCCTGAAATTTATCCCTATCCTTGAAGACACAACATACGACGTATCAAAGTTAAACGAAATTATTACCAAACGTACCAAAATTGTTGCGATTAGCCAAATGTCAAACGTGACTGGTACCGTCCATGACCTATCAAAAATCATTGATCGTGCAAGACAAGTGGGAGCGAAAGTCCTTGTGGATGGTGCACAAGCTGCTTGCCATATGCCCATCCATTTGGTTGATATGGATGTTGATTTTTATGCCTTTTCGGCACATAAGATGTTGGGTCCTACCGGTGTTGGGGTTTTATTCGGAAAGGAAGAGATTTTAGAGGCCATGCCACCTTGGTTAGGTGGTGGTGATATGATCGAATCTGTGGAATTAGAAAGTTCTACATATGCGGCACTGCCAGCCAAGTTAGAAGCAGGAACTCCCAATATCGCAGGTGTCATTGGTTTTTCACATGCATTGGATTATTTACAAAAAGTAGGGATGAAAAACATCAAAGACCACGAACGTATGTTAACCGAATATGCGTTAGACCAATTAAGAAAAATAGGTGGTTTGACCCTTTACGGAACAGAGGATCTTGAGAAACGAGGTGGGGTTGTCTCCTTTACAATGGAAGGAATCCATCCGCATGATGTTGGTTCCATTTTGGATGAGGAAGGTGTTGCGATCCGAGTAGGTCATCACTGTTGCCAACCATTGATGAAACAATTGCAAATTCCAGGAACTTGCCGTGCTTCTTTTTATTTTTACAATACTAAGGAAGATATAGATATGCTTGTCCATTCCATTGGAAAAGTGAAATCGATATTTGGTCGTGTCGTTAGAAAATAAATCATATGTAGATTTTCTGAAATGGAAATCATATGCCAATTGGCAAATTCCGAAGGAAACCCTTTCGGAGGTGTATTCCCTCAATCCCCTTTGTGGCGACGAGGTGAAACTCTATTATAAAGAATTAGGGAACCAAAAACTACAAATTGTTGCTGTAGCGGGAGAATCTTGTTCCATTTGTTCCGCAGCGTTAGGATTTTTATTCAAAAACCAAACCCATTTTGAAATCAGTTCCATTCCTACTTACCTAACGGAACGAAAAAAAATCTTGGAAGGAAAGGAATCTTCCTTGTTTGGGGATTTAGAAGAGTTATCCTTTTTAGAAGCAGTGAAGTCACACCCAAGTAGGCACCGATGTGCCCTTTTGCCTTGGCAAACCCTATTAAAAATCATTGAGGTAAACCATGATCCGAGAACCTGAAACTGAAAAAGAATGGGAAGTGTATCATAGCATCCGTTCTGTCGAAGACCCTGAAATTGGAATCTCCCTAGTTGAATTGGGATTGATTTATGATGTGAAAGTGGAAGGGGAAAAAGCAGAAGTCACTATGACATATACCTCACTTGCTTGCCCAGCTGGTCCCCAAATGAAACAGGACATTGAAAACCATGCCCTACGTGTGGATGGGATCAATGAAGTTGTGGTTCAAGTGGTATGGAATCCCAAATGGGAACCAAGACAAATGGCAAGTGAAGAGGCAAAAATGCAAATGGGGATATTCGATTGAGGTTTTTTTTATTTAAGAAAAGTTCGATTTTCATTTTGATTTATTCTCAACTATCGTTTGTTAGTTGTGAGTCAATTCAAAGTTTTCTGGAATCGAAAAACAAATCAATCGATAAAGAAACTTCCTTTCCACAAATCCAAGGATCTATTCTAAAAAGAGATCGATACGAACTGATTGGTCGTGAGTTTATGATTGCCACGGACCATCCTCTTGCGTCTCAAGCAGGGGTTGAGGTTTGGAAACAAGGTGGGAATGTTGTGGATGTATTTGCTGCTGCTAGTTTTGCCATTTCTGTTTTGAGGCCACAATCCACTGGATTATTTGGTGGTGGTTTTGCGATTCTGTACCTTCCTAAAAAAGGGAAGTGGGCCTATGACTTTCGAGAACGATCACCCAAAAAAGGAACTCCAAATTATTATACCAATCCAGATGGAACACCGAATACTGATAAAATTCTAAAGGGTGCTTTTAGTGTAGGAGTGCCAGGCAATGTACAAGGAATTTTAAAAATCCAAAAACAGCATGGCAAATTATCTTTAGTCGAAGTGATGGCACCTGCAATGCGTTATGCGAAAAATGGATTTGCTGTCTATGCGGATTTGGCGAATGCAATTACTAAAGTTTGGCCTAATATGAATCCTGAAATGCAAAAGGTTTTTGGGATTGATAGTCGTCCCATTCGGGAAGGAGAACTTCTCATTCAAAATGACTTATTCGAAACCTTACAACGGATTACCGAAAATGAGGAGAAGGAATGGACGGACGGAGAAACAACCAAACGAGTTTCTTCATACTATCAAAATTTTGATGGATTTATCACGGAGGAAGATTGGAAGGAATACCAAGTGAAGCAAACAGAACCTTTCGTTTCCAACCTTTGGGGTTACCAAATGATGACCATGCCACCACCGAGTTCTGGGGTCCATTTGGTCACTATGATGCAACTGGTAGCTGAGATGGCAAAACGAAAGTCCTTTCCAAAAGGCCTTGTGGGGGAATCGATTCAAATCACGGAAGCGATGCGAGTTGCCTACAGGGACCGTTCCGTTTTTGGTGGTGACCCCAGGTTTACGGAAGTTCCCGTATCCAAACTCACCTCACAATCTTATATCCAAGACGAGGTTTCTGAAATTGAAAAGAAAGTAGTGTCAGGCAATTGGAAAACAATTCCCAAAACAAACGAACCAAAAGATTCCTATAACACAACTCATATCTCGGTAATGGATAAGGATGGAAATGCAGTTTCTTCCACCCAGTCGATCAATGGAATTTTTGGTGCCGTACAAATGGTACCCGGAACTGGCCTTGTTTTGAATAATACCATGGATGATTTTTCGATTGCACCAGGAGTTCCCAATTTGTATGGACTTGTGGGTTCTAAAGCCAATGCCATTGCACCTGGAAAAACACCACTTTCGAGTATGAGCCCTACCATCTTAACCGAAACAAATGGTGCCACAAAACTTGTGATTGGGGCGCCCGGTGGTTCTCAAATTCCCACCTCTATTTTCAATGTTTTGTATCATTATTTGGTCCAAAAAAGAAATTTATATGAAAGTGTTTCCTTTCCTCGGATCCACCACCAATTCCTACCAGATACATTATTTTTAGATCCTGAATTAAAAGGATATTTTCCTGAAACTGAACTCCCATTTTACCAAGTCCAATATGGTAGGCACAGGGCGAAGGTATTCGTTGTGTCGAAAGAAGGAGACAAACTGATCGGAGTTTCTGATCCAAAAGGAGAAGGAGTTCCTTTAGGTTTTTAGTCGATGAAATCAAAATTATTAAAATCAAAACAAAAAAATTCAACCCTTACACTGATAACAAAAGAATATAGAGATTGTTTGTTAAGTGCCAAACATGGATTGGAACGGGAAAGCATTCGGGTAAATGAAAATGCAAACTTATCCAAAACTCCTCATCCGAAAGAACTTGGGTCTAGCCTTACCCATCCACTCATCAAAACTGATTTTGCGGAAGCACAAGTTGAATATGCAACAAACATACATAAAACGATTCCCGAGGCATTGGCTGAGTTAACTGAACTCCATAGTTTTACAGCGAAACAGTTAAAAAACGAATTTTTATGGCCTTTTAGTATGCCTCCTGTTTTACCACAAGAAAACAAAATTGACGTGGGACAGTATGGAACATCGATCGAAGGTAGGAAAAAAACAATCTATCGCAATGGTCTTGGGCATCGGTATGGAAAAAAAATGCAAACAATCTCAGGGGTTCATTACAATGTTTCCTTTGATAGTTGTATGTTGTCGGTTGTGTCTGAAAAACGTTTTCAAAAAGCTCTTTCCATCGAAACAAAATCTCAAATATATTTTGATACCATACGCAATTTTTATCGAATTTCACCTGCATTATTATATTTATTCGGTAGTTCAAGCCTAACAGATGTAACATTTGTAGACGAGCCAAAGTCTTATAAACAATTGCAAAAATTGGACCCAAAAACGTTTAATGCCCCGTTTGCAACTACTCTCCGATTATCGAATATTGGTTATACAAGCAAAGTACAAGGCAAATATCCAATCTCAGTGAATTCATTAAAAGAATACGCATCGGATATGTGCCAAGTAGTTTCCAAAACTTATGCACCGTATAAAAAATTTAATACAAAAGCCACAAACCAATTGAATGATTTTGTCTTACAATTAGAAAATGAATACTATTCTCTCGTAAGGCCAAAACAAGTTCCGAAAGGAGAAGAACGTGTTGTGGATGCCCTTATGGAAAGAGGTGTAGAATACCTCGAAATTCGATTGTTAGATTTAGATCCTTTTTCGGCCATTGGCGTGGAAGAATCCAGGTTATACTTCCTTCATATGGTTTTACTCTATTGTATGTTACATGAATCACCTAAAGCTGATTTGGTGGAAATGGCACAATGGCGGAAAAACCAAGAAATTACAACTTGGTTAGGTCGAAAAACTGATACTTTAGTTCATTTGATGGGAAAGGAAATCCCACTTAGAGATATGTTATTCCAACTTTTTGTCGAACTTCAACCCATTGCTGATTTGTTAGATGAAAATGATGCGACTGGACCCTATAGTCGTGCTTTAGAATTGCAATGGGAAAAATGGGATGATCCATCCTTATTAGGAGGGGCCATGACTGAATTGGATTTAAAAATTAACAAATCTAGTTTTCGTGAATTTGGGTTAGCTTTGGCAAAATCCCATAAGGATGAACTTTTACAAATAAACCTTTCTCCGAATCGAATGAAGTATTACGAAGATATGAGTGAACAATCCATTTACGAACAAAAAAAAATGGAAACCTTGGAAGGGAGCCACTTAAAAAAGAATCAGAAACCAATCCAAATCAAACCTTTAAAACTTTGTAGTGAGGTTTGATGTGTCGAATCCGAAAGCTTTGCTCCCAGGTTGGGAAGACTTAGAAATTTCAACACAGATTATCATTCGCGATGCAAAAGAACGAGGCATCAGTGTCGATGTGATTGATCGCAAAGAAAATTTTTTGCGTTTGAAACAAGGATCACATGTTGAGTTTGTAAAAGAAGCGAGTAAAACTAGGCTGGATAGTCTTATGACCTATCTAGTGATGGAAAATAAAATCGCATCCAAACTTGTGTTAAGTGAAAATGGTGTGAGGGTTCCCATCGGCAGAAATTATGGGGTTTTCGCCGATGCCATAGGAGATTATGCTTTTTTTCAAAATAAAAAAAAGGTGATCAAACCAGTCACAACCAATTTTGGAATTGGGATAGGGATCTCAAACCCAAACGATTCCTTGGAGTCATTTTCTTACTTTGTGAAGGAAGCCTTTTCTCATTCAAGTTCGATCATTATAGAAGAATTCATTGATGGGCCTGAATATCGTTTTCTGGTATTAGGTGATGAAGTAGTGGCTGTGTGCAATCGTGTTCCCGCAAACGTTGTGGGAGATGGGGTTCAAAGTATCGCTGAGTTGATTCAGGAAAAAAACAAAGACCCAAGAAGGGGTGAGGGCCATATCACTGCTTTGGAAAAAATCCAAATGACTGAGGTGGAACGTTTGGTTTTGTCTGGAATGGGTTATGATTTTTCCACGATCCCAAAAAAAGGAGAACAAGTTTTTTTACGAAAAAATTCCAATATCTCAACTGGTGGGGATTCCATTGACGTCACAGATGTTGTTCATCCTGAATATAAAACGATAGCGTTGCAAGCTGCAAAGGCTGCCAATGCAGTGATTTGTGGGATTGATATCATTTCCAGTGCGATAGCAGAAAAACCAAACCCAAATCGGTATGCGGTGCTTGAGATCAATTTCAATCCTGTTTTGTACATTCACGAATTTCCTTATTCAGGAAAACCGAGGGCAGTAGGGGATAAAATTTTAAATTTGTTAGGGTTTACTTAAATTTATTTTGAAGGTAGGAGATGATGTCGAGGGATTCATACATCCTCATATCACCATCTACTAAAAAAGGTACTTGCGAAATTCCACCTAACCGAATCACTTCGTCGCGACCAGGTGTTCCATTCCTTGCCTCTACCAAAATATAATCTTTTCCTTCCGTAAGGCCAAGTTTTTCTATGGTTTGCCTCACACGGTAACAATATGGACAAGAATCATATTGGTAGAGTTTAAACATACGGATTAACCTACTTTTTTTTTGAGTTCCCCAGATTGTGCCATTTGCACAGTGATGTCATGTCCACCCACAAATTCTCCATTGATGTAGAGCTGTGGAATGGTTGGCCAATTTGTGTATTCTTTGATTCCTTCCCGGACTTTCATATCAGATAATACGTTGAAAGATCCAAAGGGAATTCCTTGTTGTTTCAGCGTTGAGACAACACCCGCTGAAAATCCGCATTGTGGCATTTCAGGTGTTCCTTTCATAAAAAGAAACACCTTCTCTGATTTGATTAACGATTCAATTTTATCTTTTAACTCTTGTTCCATGGTTATTCACTCCTAGTTTCCAATGCTAAAGCATGGATTTCTTCTTTTAGTTCTTCTTTTAATGTTGCATACACCATTCGGTGTTGTTCGATGAGTCCCTTACCTTCAAAACCTTTGTATGTCACAACGGCTTTGATATGGACACCATCTCTGTAAGGATCTAAAATTTCTACTTTACACCCTGGTAATCCTTTTTCGATTTTCTTTTGGATTTCTGGAATGGTCATCCTATAGTTTGCCTCCCATCCACGAATGATGCGCTTTGATAAATGCAATGTATTCTTCAGGCACTTCCGGTAAAACAGAATTCTTTACGGAAGGCAAAGAAAGTAAGGTATCACTCCAGACTTTGAGTTTGGAAAAGCCACTCACCAAATCAAATTGATCGTCTTTCTGTTTTAAAAATTCAAGTCGCATAAAAAACGGTGCATAGGCTGTATCCACTAGGTGCATGGTTTCTCCTGCAAAGAATAATTTTCCATTCTTAGGCACAGGCAAAATGGATTCCAAAGTCTGAAATTTGGTAAGGATCTCTTGCTTTTTCTTCAATGCCTCATTTTCTTCCTTTGCCATTGTAAAACCATATTGATCAACAAGTAGCGCACTTGCAAATTCCGCCCAGGCTCTATGTTTTGCTTTATGAAGTGGGTCTTTGGGATGGAGGGATGGAAGGTTTGTTTCGTCTAGGTATTCGTTGATGACAGCTGATTCAAATAAAACATCTTCCCCGACAACGAGTACTGGCACCCTTCTAAAAGGAGAAATTTTTAAAAACCATTCGGGTTTATTTGCTAGATCAATGTATTTGATTTCATAATCTACCTTCTTTTCTAAAAGGTTGATCACAGATCTTTGCACATAAGGACAGAGTTTGAAACTTATCAGGGTCGGTTTTGTCATACTATTTAGACTCCTAATTATGGAGAAGAAAGGTCCATTTCTAGGGCATGGAGCCCTTTTTTGAATTCTGGGCCAAGTACTTCATAGACAGCTCGGTGTTGTTCCACGGTAGATTTGCCTTGGAATGAATCTGAACTCATTTTGATTCTAAAATGGGTTTCTTTGGAATCCTTAGTCATTCCAGGGTGGCCGGCATGTTCTAATGATACATCTAATACAAGCAGTTCTTTAGGCAGAAATGTCTCTCGTAATATAGTTTCCATACGAACTTTTCTAGTTTGTTTAGTTTCTAATTCCATAACCAATTTTCATTAACCTAACATTGAGTAAAAAGAGTAATACTGAGAGGATTAAGATAAACCCTAAAGAAAAAAATAAATTCACATCGGAGATTCCAATGAAACCATAACGGAAAAGATTTACCATATAAAGGATTGGATTTAAATATGAGATGGTTTGCCAGAATTCAGGAAGATTTTTTACAGAATAAAACACTCCACCCAGATAGGTGAGAGGAGTTAAAATGAATGTAGGGATAATTGTCACATCATCAAACTTTTTGGCAAACAAAGCATTAAAAAATCCACCTAAAGAAAAGAGGATCGAAGTTAAAATCACTGTGATGAAAATAATAAATGGATGTTGGAACTGTAGGTTTGTGAAAAACAAAGAAGTGAGTGTTACCAAAATTCCAACAAAAAGACCTCTGACAACTCCACCAAAACTATAACCTAACACAATGGTGTATGGAGAAGTTGGTGATACTAAAAGTTCTTCTATGTTTTTCTGGAATTTACTAGAAAAAAAGGAAGAAACTACATTGTTATAAGAATTTGTGATGACACTCATCATAATAAGACCTGGGACAATAAACTCAATGTAAGTGAAATTCCCAATTTTTCCGATTTGGCGTCCAACAAGTTCCCCAAAAATTAAAAAGTATAGTGCCATGGTGATCACTGGTGGGATCAGAGTTTGTACCCAAATGCGGATGATACGTATCCATTCTCTTCTGATAATCGTTTGTAAAGCAGTTAGATTTTTTTTCCACATAATCAATGTTTTCCTGTTAGTGATAAAAACAATTCTTCTAGTCGATTTGATTTGTTTCGGAGGCTCAAAACATCCATTTTATGTTTTGTAAGCTCTGCAAACAAAAGATTCACCGAAGTATTTTTGTCCAATTGTACTTCTAAACTATGGTCATCCAACCAAATCCATTGAAAAGTTTTAGAATTGGGTTTCGTTTTGTATGATTTTTTTAAATCAATGATAAACGTTTCTTTGTCCAATCTTTGTAATAATTTCTTCATGGAAGTGTTTTCGATGATTTCACCCTTATCAATGATGGCTATATTTTTACAAAGGGATTCTGCTTCTTCCAGGTAGTGGGTTGTAAGGATGATAGTTTTTCCTTCTTTGTTTAATTCTTTTAGAAATTCCCACATAGACCTTCTGATTTCAATGTCAACACCTGCTGTTGGTTCGTCCAAGATCAGAAGTTTTGGATCGTGAATGAGAGCTCTCGCAATCATTAACCTTCGTTTCATACCACCACTCAAAGTTCCCGCTGCAGATTTACGTTTGTCATAGAGTGATAATTTATCCAAATAATACTTTACTCGTTCTTTTGCGTCCTTTAGAGGTATGCCGTAAAATCCAGCTTGGTTGATTAGAATTTGTTCCACTGCTTCAAAGATTCCAAAATTAAATTCTTGTGGAACAATTCCCAAAAATGTTTTGGCTAAGTTTGGATTTTCATCAATGTTCACACCGAAGATTTTGACTTTCCCACCTGTTTTGTTTACAAGGGAACTAAGGATTCCAATGGTTGTGGATTTGCCAGCTCCGTTTGGACCTAAGAGAGCAAAAAAATCACCGGCTTCTACTTTTAAATCAATGGAACGAAGTGCGTTGACGCCATTTTTGTAGGTTTTTTCGAGTCCTTCTAATTGGATTGCATATGATGTCATTTATTTTCCTACCATTTTTCTTGTTAGGTGGTGTGTTGGGTATTTGTGTTGTTTCCTAAGTTCTTGTCTCAGTTTTTTTTGAGTTTCTTCTGGTAAACTTACTATGTCTTTACATTCTAGAGAACAACAACCAAGAAGGGATTCGGAACAGGACTCACATTGAACAATGAGAACATGGCATCCTAAATTAGCACAATTAGTATGCCTGTCAGATGGTTTTCCACAAGTATAACAAACGGTAAGAATATCATCTGTGATCCTTTCGCCCAATCGGTCATCAAAAACAAAGTTTTTGCCTTTGAATTTGGATTTGAGTCCATGGTCTGAGATCTCTTTGGCATAATTGATGATCCCACCGCGCAATTGGTGAACCTTTTCAAAACCTTTGTATTTTAAGTAGGCACTTGCTTTTTCGCAGCGAATTCCACCAGTGCAATAGAGAAGGATTTTTTTATCTTTGTCATTTTCTAATATTTTTTCCACGAGTGGAAGTTCTTCGCGGAAGGTTCCGACATCAGGTAAAATTGCATTTTCGAAATGGCCTACTTCTGATTCGTAATTATTACGAAGGTCCACAACAATCACACCTTCTTCTTCCAATGTTTTGTGAAATTCAAGAGGAGATAGATGTGTTCCAACATCGGAGGGGTCGAATTTTGAATCATCCAATCCATCGGCTACGATTTTTCTACGCACTTTGATTGCCAGTTTGATAAAACTTTCTTTTTTGTCTTCCACGGCATCATTGAAGTAGATACCTTTTAATTCGGGGATGGTATCAACAAAATTGCGTAGACTTTCATAGTTTTCCACTGGTATGGAAAATTGTGCATTGATGCCTTCGTTTGCTAAATAAATTCTACCTAAAATCCCTAAGTCATCAAACGTATCATACAAACGATTTCGAAATTCGATTGGATCATCGATTTTTACATACCGATAAAAAGAAATCACTCGCCTTTCGCGTTTGTCTGCGTTTACTTTTTTTATCAGTGTATCTTTATCATATCGATTGAATAAAAACTTTTTCATGATTTTCCTTCTTTTAATTTTTGTTCCCGAACTTTTCGAAACGCATTCCTTGTAATTTCTGAAATGGCAGGATGGATGTAGATCATACCTAAATAATCATCGAGTTTTGCATTTAAATACATTCCCATCACGATTTGGTGGATGAGGTTTGCAGCCTCATCACCGATGATATGGGCGCCAAGTACCCTTTCTGATTCTTTGGATACAAGAACCTTCACAAAACCAGATTCCGATAAACGCGCCATGCCCGTCGCGCTTGCCCGGTATGGGTTGATGCCTTTGTAATAAGGAATCTTTTCTTTGATCAGATCCTCTTCTGTTTTACCAACACTTGCAATTTGAGGGGAAGTGAAAATCGCTTCCGGCATCGGTGGGTATTCGATGGGTCCTTTTCGATTTTCCCCATATAAATGTTCGAAAAGGTATTCTCCTTCAAAGTTGGCACTATGACGAAAAAAATACCTACCGATCACATCTCCAAAGGCATAAACTCCCGGTTCATTGGTTTGTAAGGTTTCGTCAACAAGGATAAATCCATTTGAATTACATTTGATTTTCGTGTTTTCTAAGTGTAAGTCTTCTGTATTTGGAGTGATTCCTGTAGCGATGAGTAATTGTTCTGCTTCCAATTGATGTTCTTTCCCATCTTGATTTTTGACAAGAACTTGAAATTTGTTATTTTGGAAGGTTACGGAGGAAAAGGTTAATCCTGTGTGAATGGGAAACGGGAGGTGGGTCTTTAATTCATTTTTAATATCAATGTCAGCATGTGTGAGCACTTCGCCTCGAGTTAACCCGATGACTTCACATCCATAAGCTGAATATGCAGCACCTAATTCTAGTGAGATGAAGCCTGCTCCAATGATGAGAAGTGATTTTGGAAATGTTTTTGGTGAAAGAGCTTCTCTTGATGTCCAAAAGGGAGTTTCTAATAACCCTGGAATTTTTGGTAATTTTGGTCTTGTGCCAGTAACAACAAATATGTGTTTGGCGGTATAATCATTTTCACCATCTGTAATGATTTTCGGTGCTTTAAACCAAACCTTTTTTGGATAATAATCAATATTGGGATTTTTGTCATATGCCACGGGTATGGAATCTGAATCTAATTTTACCGTTTCATTTACCCTTTGGAAGATTGAACTTACATCAAAGTTAGGTTTGTCTTTCCATTGGATTCCAAATCGTTCGGATTCTTCCCCCAATCGAAGTAGTTCCGAAGGATAAATTACCATTTTGGATGGGATACAACCTCGGTTGAGGCAAGTTCCCCCAGGAGTTTCCTTTTCGAACACGGCGACTCGTTTGCCAATTTGGGAGGGAGGAGTGACAAGTTTTGTCCCGGCACCTGCCCCAATCACCAAGATGTCATATTCCATCATAATGGTTCCAGCCTCACAATTAGCCTAATTCTGTAAATGAAGCTATCTTTGTTTTGGCAATTTTAGAAATTGATTTTTTCCCTTTGGGCTTCCCGAAAAGGCCTTATGGGAGTGGGATTTCTCCTTCTACAAATGGATTTTTGATTTTTTGGATTCGTTCCACAATTTCATTTTTGCGAATTTCAAAGCTATCGGGTGGGTCTAGTTTGTGCCAGGTCAAGTAGAGTTCTCGTTTTCCTTTCGGGATTGGGATTTGGTAACGCCATTCCATGTAAAAATAGATACGAGCGATATCCCCTCTGATTTCTGGTTTTGGTTCTGCGATTGAATCTTTGAAGTTCACTTCAAAATCGCAGGAACCATAAGCCCTGGCTTCACCTTCGATCTCGCCAAAGGGATAGATGCCCCGATCTGCATTGATTTCCCCTGGGACGGGGACAATATTGTGTAAGTCTGCTTCGATGAGATTGAATTCAGGATCGGTGGCAGTACAACATTTTCTACCTTTGAGGATTTTTGATTTCACTTCACAGTTTGCTCTCGTCCAACATTCACGATTTTTCCCAAAACTATGTGCGGGAACGATGTGTTCCCATTCAATCCAAGTTTGGCGTTTTGAATCTCTTCTCGCCTCCAAACCACATGACTCGTGTTTGATTTTAAATCGACCAAGTTCTTCATCATCTTTTTCAAATTCACATCCGCAATAAAAATCCTTTCCAACTTGTTTGTAAAAGCGTTTTAACACTCGTTTGGCTTTGTGAAAGTCGGTGATTCGATTTTTGTCAATTGTTTCCCTTTCTTGATTTTGTGAAAAGGTAGCAATCGCTAAAAATAGGACTGAAACTAAAATGAATGAGATGAATAAGGTTCGCAAAAGAAAAATCCTCTAATACAGAAAAGGTAACAAATACATTCCCATATTACAGAGAAAAGCAATTGTCCAAATCGTTGAACGAAGATAAGAGTAATCGGCGATATAAAAAAAGATATAGAAAAAACGAAGGGAAATAAAACTAAACGCTAAAATTTCTACAAAGTATAAGTCAGTTTTGAGAACCATATTGAGTAAAATACCGATGGCAAAGATTGGAAACGCCTCAAATCCATTCAGGTGTGCAGCATAGGCTCTCGCCCCCCAACCGGTTAGTTTGGATTGTTGCATACTTGGGTGGTGGTTGTCGTACCCTTTTTCTTGGCGTGCCATCGCAAGAGCAACAAAGGCTTTTGCAAAATAAATTTGGAAAATGGAAACCAACATTGTGATGATGAGTAACGTCATAACCGAAACGATATGAGATGATTCCCTATTTGTAAAATGAAAATTTTACCAACGGTCTCTTAGTTTTCGTAACGTTAAAAATACCGAACGGTCATCTGTGATTGTTTCACCTAATTCTGTTAGTCGGTTCTTTAAGGATATGGAATCACGCCTAAAAAAAGGACTGAGTTGCCTTTCCCATCCAATTGTAGATATAAGATGGTCTTTCCTTGTTTTTTGAAATGTTTCTCGAAATGTATGGTTTGGTTCTACATGGGCTGCAAATGCCAAATTGTTTTCCCAATAATCATGACCTGGATAGAGAAGGCATGAATCCGGAAGATTTACGTACTTTGATTCCATCGTATCATACAAAACATTTGCATCCCCACCTCGGAAACAATTTCCGACACCGGCATTGAACAAGGTATCTCCTGAAAAAATCCCTAATACGGTTTTGGGATTTTTATGAACAAAACTTAGATGTGAAAAGGTATGGCCAGGTGTATCCCAAACTTCAATGGATTCCCCTTCCACAGAGAAACAAATATCTCCTTCTTCTAAAGTTTTGTCGAGGCCTGGGATTTTCCCTTTTGCATTTTTATGTCCATACACAAGGCATTTGGTTTCTTCTTTTAACTCTAAATTCCCTTCTGTATGGTCCCTATGTTCATGGGTATTGAAGATTCCTTTTAATTTTAATCCAAATTTTTTGATATGGGTGATGATCAGAGGTGCGTTATACGGATCAACACAATACACTTCACCGGTTCTTTGGGAGTAAATCAGATAACTGTAATTGCGAAGGGGAGAGTTTGTAAAAATGGGAAGGACTTCAATCATAAGGATTTTATCCTTCCCGTTTTCTTAGTAGAGGATTCGAGTGCGAATCGAATGTTTATGGGCTTTGATTTTGTTTTTCAATTCATCACCCAAGTTTTTATCGATTTCCATGCTTAAGTAACCAATATTAGATGATGTACTTAAGTTTTGAGTTAGGATATTTCCCCCCATATCGGAAATGATGGAGTTGATATCTCGAAGGAAACCCGGTTGGTTTTGGTGGATATTCAAAATACGGTGGTAACCAGACTTCAAACTACCAAGTTCAATATTGGGAAAGTTAACAGAAAACGTAGTGGATCCATTGTTAATGAATTTTAAAAGTTTTTCAGCAACTTCTGTTCCAATGTTTTTTTGAGCTTCTTCTGTGGAACCACCTATATGAGGTGTGAGGATCACATTGGGAAGACCTTGCAGAGGACTGAGAAATGGATCATCATTGGATTTTGGTTCCTCAGGAAAAACGTCCACACCGGCACCAGCAATTTTACCGGACTTAATTCCTTCCACAAGTGCATCAATTTCCAATACCTTACCACGAGATAAATTCAGGACATAGGCACCATTTTTTAGGAGGTTCAAGTGTTCTTTCCGGAATAGATTTTTGGTTTCATCCGTTTCAGGAACATGGAAGGAGATAAAATCGGACTGTTTTAATAGGTCTTCGTAACTTGGGGCAGCCGTAGCATTGCCCAAAGGTAATTTGGAGATGATATCGTAGAACACCACTCGCATCCCCATGGATTCAGCAAGTACTGATACTTGGGTTCCGATATGACCATATCCGATGATACCCAATGTTTTGCCTCTGACTTCAAAACATCCTTTTGCAATTTTATTCCATTTGCCTAGATGGACATCTCTCGATTGGTCGGATGCCTTACGTGCAAGCATAATGATTTCAGCAATCACAAGTTCGGCGACTGACCTTGTATTGCTATAAGGAGCATTGAAAACAGGGACTGCTTTTTTCTCTGCTTCTTCCAATTCTACTTGGTTGGTTCCAATGCAGAAACATCCGATTGTCATTAATTTTTTCGCGTGTTCCAGAGCTTTCTTTGAGACATTGGTTTTACTACGGATTCCGAGGACATGGACATCACCAATTTTGGCAACGAGTTCGTCTTCTTCCATTGCATCCTTGACGAGAGTCACATCAAAACCATCTCGGTGGAAAAGTTCGTAAGCATCCTTGTGGATGTTTTCCAGAAGTAGGACTTTTATTTTTCCTTTGGGATAAGATACCATAGGAACAGGATTTTTTCCTTTGCCAAACCTTGCATCTCGAAAAAGGTTGGGTGTATCATGGAAAGAATCTTCTCTTTGACCCGAATTTCCTCCATTTTCCTCCTTTTTTTGGCCCTCGTTTCCTGTTCTGGAACAAAGGCCTTTGTCGTGACCCCGGAACCGACTTTGGAGCAACAAACGGCAATTTCAAAAGACATTTGTATGCAAAAATACCTTTGGGTATTTCCAGGAAAAAGGCCTTGTGTTTACTTCAAAGCAGAAAGGGACAATGGCACTGGTGCTGTAACGTATTTTCTCCTTTATGAAATTGGGACTTTTGATGTGGACATTCCAATCGGAGTTTCACTTAAGTTAGGTGATACCTGGTACAACCTTAAAAAAACAAACACTGATTATTCGGACACGATCGTTGTGACTTCTGCACTTACCCAAGAGATATTACCAAAAATTGGGGAAAACCAAAGTATCACAATCAGTTACACAAACAGAAAGGAAACCATCAATTACCAATTGTCAAGTAGCCAAACTGCAGCATTTCAGACAAATTTGTCGAAACTCATTCGTGTGATTGAATCCGAACCTAAATTGAATATCAACAAACGATAAGCTTTTTTTACCGTGGAATTTACATTCTTTCAAATTCCGCGGAAAGATTCACTTCGCTCGTAGTAATCTTTCAGAAAGGCAATCCATTTCAAAATCAAAAAACCTCTCCGTAATCATTTGGTTGGGAGAGGTCTTTTGTTCATGTCATAAGATTTGATGGGAAATTATTCAGGTCTCATCAGTGGGAATAGAATTGTATCACGGATGGAATGAGAATCTGTCAGTAACATCACAAGTCGATCAATTCCAATCCCAAGACCACCGGTTGGAGGTAAACCATATTCTAATGCACGGATGTAATCATCGTCCATCATAAAGGCTTCATCATCCCCAGCTTCCCTTTGTTTCACTTGTTCTTCAAAACGTTCCCTTTGGTCAAATGGATCGTTTAACTCAGTAAAGGCGTTTCCGATCTCACGTCCTGCGACATAGGGTTCAAATCGTTCCACGTATTTTGGATCGTCTTCCCTGGATTTTGCAAGAGGGGATAGTTCCTTTGGAAAATCAGTGATAAAGATTGGTTGGATGAGATGAGGTTCTACGAGAGAACTAAAAACATCATCACATACTTTCCAAATGGAAACAGAATCAGATGAATCCACACCTTTGGTTTTTGCCTTTTCAATAGCTTCTTTGACATCAGTCATTTGGCTAAAATCGATTCCGGAATATTCTTTGATAATATCGATGTATTTCACACGTTTCCATGGAGGAGTGAGGTCAATTTGGTCTTTTCCATATGCAAACTTCAATCCTTTGCCAATGGCACTGGCTACGGAAACAATCATCCTTTCTGTAAGTGATAACATTGTCTCCATATCACCAAACGCCATATAGGCTTCCATCATCGTAAATTCTGGATTGTGTTTTGTGGAGATTCCTTCATTTCGAAAGTTTCGATTTAGCTCAAACACTCGGTCCATTCCACCTACAATGAGGCGTTTCAGATAGAGTTCTGGAGCAATTCGTAAAAAAAGTTCCATATCAAGTGTGTTGTGGTGGGTCACAAAAGGCCTTGCGGCAGCACCACCTGCGATGGGTTGCATCATCGGAGTTTCTACTTCCAAAAAACCTTCATTCGTTAAAAAC
Organism: Leptospira yanagawae serovar Saopaulo str. Sao Paulo = ATCC 700523; assembly: GCF_000332475.2. Classification (GTDB taxonomy): domain Bacteria; phylum Spirochaetota; class Leptospiria; order Leptospirales; family Leptospiraceae; genus Leptospira_A; species Leptospira_A yanagawae. The sequence goes on along the minus strand of NZ_AOGX02000024.1, from coordinate 221,225 downwards.
TTACGAATTTCAGAAATGATCCGTGAACGCATCTTAAATGTTTCACGAACGTTTTCATTTACAACGAGGTCTACATATCGCATCCGATATCTTTGTTCAACATCTGAAAATGCATCATAAACAACACCGTCTTTTTCTTTGACTACGGGAAGGGGTCGGATACATTTAGCAAGCAATTGAACGTTCGTTAAGTGGAGTGTGGTCTCTCCTTTCTGTGTTTGGAAAAGCCAACCTTCAATTCCAATCCAATCGCCGAGGTCAAGAGATTTGAAAACTGAGTAATTTTCTTCTCCCAAGTCATCACGAGTTGCATACAATTGGATGAGACCTTCTGCATCTTTTAAATGTGCAAAACTTGCTTTCCCCATCACACGTTTGGCATGCAAACGGCCACCAAGTTTAAACGATTTTTTTTCAGCATTGTTTGGATCAAAACTTTCGAGGAGTTGTTTTGAATTAGAATCTGGAAAAAAACGGAGAGGGTATGGATTGATTCCTTTTGTTTTTAAATCGTTTATTTTTTGAATTCGTTGTTCTATGAGTTCGTTTGAATCTTTGATTTCATCCATGTTATAGGATACCTCTAATGTAAGAATAAATATAACGTACGAATTCGATTGAAATTTCTTTTACACCCGATTCCGACAAAAACCAATTCGAATGAGAAACTTCAGAGGGAAAACTGTACGCTGTGACCTTCACGGGCAAACTGGTTAGTGTTTTTTTGTATATATTCAGAACACGACGTTTTTCGAACTCTCGTGTCAGAAGTAAAATTGACCCTAAGTTGTCAGAAACAGCTATTTTTAATAGGTTTTTCGATGCCTCGTCCGTGTCACCCATTTTGGATATGGGGATCAAAACCGTTGCAATTTGGGACCCAGGAATTCCATTGGAAATCAGGATTTCTTTGGTTTTTTTATCCATTTCAAAGGGGCCAATCAATTGGTTTTGTGTTTTATCTTCCTTGCTAACAAGGATTAGTTTCTTGAAATCAGATTTTGTATATAAGGATGCAATTGCTTTTAAATTTTTGATTGTGGGAGGGTTGTCAGTGATTTCAAGGACGGCAACATCTGATTTATGGTAAGGTTCACTAGAACTAAGCCAATATGGTGCAGAAAATAGCAGTCCTAACGTTATGAAGACTGGGGATAAGAACCCTAGAAAAAGTAATTTGAATCGAAATGTAAGATCGGATACTTGCATACTTGCCCCTACAACCTACCGAATTTAGAGTCGCAGTGACAAGAGAAAATTCATGTCCTTGACGAAAGAACCCGTTTTCCTAACCTGTCCTACATACACACCCGCTCGGATGGTGGAATTGGTAGACACGCTACTTTGAGGTGGTAGTGCCGCAAGGTGTGGGGGTTCGAGTCCCCCTTCGAGCAGTGGAAATCACCCAAGCTCACAGTTTTAGATCCCGCCAAAGTCAGTAAATCCTTCAGTTCAGGCACAAACCTTACATTTCCTAGAAAACTTAACTCATTCAGAGCCAGTTGACTCCACTTCGGAGAGATATATCCATACGAACGGAAATTTTGCTTCAAAATATTGTTCCTTGCCTCCGCACCATTGGAACTCACTCCTTCCTTACTTACCCAACGTTCACGACTCATATTGTATCTAGGATCATTTGATTTCTTCGAGTGATTCACTGACTTATGGTTGGGTCTATCCCATAGGAATCCATACCCTTCATCTGTAAAAAGTGTTACATTCTTTGGGATGGTTTCTTCTAAGTCCTTTTCAAGGTAGTGTTGGTTATTCAAAGGAATCGATTTGTAGAAAGTCATACCGCCGTTGATGCCAATCGTATGAACAAGGGTTCCGATCTGGTGTCCTCCTATGGAATTCGAAGCATAGATGGATGCAGTTCCTCCCTTGAATCTTCTGGATCTATGTTTGTTGGCTCTAAGGCTTGAGGAGTATAACACCACTGAGTCAGCGACTGCAACAGGCTGATTTTTAAGGGTTTCCTTGAGGTCACCTTCCTTTGGTAGTCTGAAGTTTTTAGAGGATTCTTCTAGTTCTTTGTATAATTGTTCCCTGAGTGTTTCATTGAGATGTGAGAAGAATACCTGGATTCTCTTGCGTAAGTAGTAAGCTGTCTTATATGGAAGTCCAAGTTTTCTTGCGATCTCTTTGGAGGTCATAGTCTTTGGGTATTGTAAGATTTGGTCTTGGATTGTGTAGGAGATATAGGCAAGGGGTAACTTGATGTTTTGGAAGGGTGTGTTTGCTGTGATGCTGATTTGTTTGTGGCAGTGAGAACATCTAGCTATGGATTCTTTCCCTTTTAGTCTTAAGAAGTTGAGGGTAGGGTTCTCTAGGGACTTAGGGCAGTGGCATCTTTTGGGATAGATTGTGCTCAGGATAGAGAGAGTTCTAAGAGTGTATTCTCTTTTGATCTGTTCATTGTCTAGAGGAGAGAGGTTCTTAGTAGGTTTTGTATAAGTAGTTCTAGTGAACTTAGGAAGGAAGGGAGAGAAGAAGAATTGTGAGTTTCTATATGAAGGATTGGGGTCTTTGGTGATAGGTTCCCTTCGAGCAGAAATTATCCCCACAAAACAATCATTAGAAAAAGATCTTTCAACTCGAACAGTTTACCGAGTCGTATAGTTGCGACCCATAGAGAGCAATTATACGAAAGAGCCGACCTGGATGGGAGGCGACGAGGAAAACCGTGCCTCGGAGCGATGCCTAGCCAGGATGGAAAGGCAGCGGAGAGGGCGAGTCCCCCTTCGAGCAGAGGAAATCACCAAAGCCAACAGTTTTAGAACCCCCAAAAGTCAGTAAATCCTTCAGTTCTGGCACAAACCTTACATTCCCAAGAAAACTTAACTCATTCAATGCCAGTTGACTCCACTTCGGAGAGATGTATCCATACGAACGGAAACTCTGCTTCAATATGTTGTTCCTAGCTTCCGCACCATTGGAACTCACACCATCCTTACTTACCCAACGTTCACGGCTCATATTGTATCTGGGGTCATTACTTTTCTTCGAATGATTCACAGATTTATGGTTAGGTCTATCCCATATAAATTTGTATCCCTCGTCTGTAAAAAGGGTTACATTCTTTGGGATGGTTTCTTCTATATAGCCTGGTGCGGAACCAAAGAAAGGCAAAAAAGTTTTGTCTTTCTCATTTGCAATTCACCTGCAAGGGATTCCTTTCGCATTGACTGGTATGATTTGGAAAGTAAGACAAATTGATTATCAATAAAGATTTTTTCATGATTATTCCTGCCGAATGGAAATGGATGCATCTCCAGAGATCAATTTCAGGTAAAAAGCATTTGTTAAGGTTCTAACATCATTCATTTCAAGGCGATATCGTAATTCAGTTGCCGTTGATGTTTCTGGTGAGGAAAGGGTTGGACCCCTTCGGTTTACATCACAAAGTCTAAATGTTGAAAACTCAATACTTGTAGTTGCATCTTTTGTTACTACAAGAAAATAACTTCTGCTCTGATTGGGTGGAGGTAAATTATTGGTAGATGAAATATTAAAAATTACCGAACTCGATGTAGATAGCGTTAAAGGGTAATTTGTTCCCTTTTCTAACGTTAAATCTACTGTTGGACAAATTCCAGGTGCAGATAGGAGATATTGATATAATGCAAAAGCAATATATTGATCAGTATTATTGTCATCATTGTCCAAAAGTCTTGTGAGTCCTGTACATGAGTAGCTTGTAAATGATATCAAAAGAATAAGAATCGATTGTTTCATAATATTGGTTCTCCGAGATATTTAATTTCTTTTGTTATGTTACTACTTTGTGAAATCGTTTGAATTTGAATTTTTTAAGCATTCCAAAGGCATTTCAATTTTTTATCATATTTCCTTGTTAAAGGATCATTTTCTAAATATTGACTTGTGCCCTTCAGATATCAATAGAATTATCATTCTCTAATTTAGTAAAATCAGTGTCTGCTTTGTGAAAAAAAACTTTGAAAGGTATGTCTCTTTGGTGATTGAAACTCATTTCAGTAACCATAGTTAGCATTCCATGAGATTTGAACTAATTCCTTAACAATTGGCTTTGTTAAATTGATTTTCATCGCTAGGAATTGGTAGTTTTCCAACTTAAAAACACGATTGTTTGAGTATCACTTCCGCCAATGATCCAAATGCTTCAATGCTATTCAGCCAATCTTAAATTGTTTCTGATTCAGTGTTGGCGATTGAAAATTGGGGTACAGGTTTCGATGTTTCTGGTTGGCTCGGTAATTCTAGATCATCTTAAGGATAGGTGGACGTAATGTCCAATCTAAATGGAAAAAGCAAAAGGCCATTTTCGTGGAAACAAGAAACAACAATTCGGAATCGCTTGATGCTAAAAGATTCAAATCTCATCCATTGTTGATTCTTGCCTTCCTATTTCGAAATCGATTTCTACTTTAAATTCGTTTTAAAAAAGCCTACCGCTCTCGATTCTGCTTCTTTGGGAGAAAAATTCCAAATCCTTTCATGTCGATTGCACTCAGGTGCCCATAAACTTTTGGGTTCCCCAGCTTTTGCATAAAGATCTTCTGCGTGGTGGTAATCCACATAATCATCTTTCTTACAATGGAAGATGGCGATGGGCCTTGGGTGGATGTTAGCAATGGAATCAATGGGACGAACCGAATCCATATCGATACCTGTGCGATAATCCAAAACCATTTTCACAACAGGAAGGAGAGGGTAATAAGGAATTCCAAAATCACGTTTTGCAGATTCAATGAGTACATCCATGGCCTTCGTGTAACCACTGCTAAAAAGACCTGCTTTGATTTCTGAATGGTTTGCCATAGCAATGATGCTAGTTGCCGATCCCATAGAAAAACCAAAAATTCCTATTTTTGTCTCCCCTTTTTCTTTTAAAAACTGAAGTGCTGCATCCACATCTTTTTGTTCCAGTCCACCCATAGTTGCATATCCATCATGGTTTCTGCGAAGGCTTAGCAAAAGTAAATTGAAACCTGCTTCCTGTAAACTTTTGGCAAAACGAAGACCTTCATTCCTTTGGCCTCCATGACCATGCACCATTAAAATAGAACCTTTCTTTTGTTTGGCGGGTATCCAGTAACTAACAAGGTTCAATTTGTCTTCCGTGGTGATTGCCACTTCCTCAAACTCCAAACCCAATTCATTCGGACCTGTGCAAAAGACATGGTGGTCAGGGTTACAACGAACTTTGGGATACATGACAAGCCCGGAAAAGTAATAAGCCACTGCGAAAACTAGGATGAGACTAAAAAACAAAACGATGGAAGTGAGTTTAAACGTTCGTTGCATAGGTTATGGAATTTACTCGGTAAGAAAAAAACTGCAAGTAAAAAAACAGATCACTTGGTTTCTGGATGTATGGAAGCTGCCCTAGGTATTTTTTTTATTTGTTGTATGAGTGTTCTCAGTCCCTTTTCTGGAGTAGATGAGGGGGAACTTCGTGGATGTCCTCCTTCACCTAACTGTGTCTCATCGCAAAGTATGAAATACAATTTTATCCATAAAGTTGATCCAATTTCCTATACGACTTCAAGGGAAATTGCATTCCAAAGAATCGCCAAGTATTTTCATGAATCTGAAAATATTTATATCAGTGAGGAAAAGGAAGGTGAATACATTCGGATTATTTTCTTTACAAAGGTTTTTCGATTTCCTGATAGAGTTGAAGTTTACTTTCCCGAATCTAAAAACGAAGTGCAAGTGCGTTCTCAATCCATGATTGGGCTCTGGGATGTTTTTGCAAATCGAAGGCGAGTGAACCGATTTCGTGAAATCTTAAACGAAGATGGCTCATAACAATCCATTATGGTTTAGAAAATAGACTCCACCAACAATTCGTTCCAATTTAGAACCAAAAAACCAATCACCTAACATGGTGATACCCGTACTTTTACATAACTCCCTCCACTCTGAAAATTCGTCTGAGTCGAGTTTCAGTGCTCCTTCGCGACCGAGTAATGGCATTTGTGATTGTGCAAATTTCCATCGATGGTTCCAAATTTCATCGGGTGGAGGAGCTAACCATTTTTCTTTTAATCCTTCGATCAATAACTCTTTGTAAAACGCATTTGGTTGTTTATCAGAATCCATCCATGTTTCAAAATGGGTCTCAGAAAAAAGGGAGGAAAATTGAACAAGTAAACTGGAACTTTTCCCATTCGAATTAGAATTTGGGTATTTGATGTGTTCCCAACTTTGGTATTCCCAATCGTCACCTCGGTTGAGAATGGTAGAGACCGGAATTCCATCGGAATTGTTGAAACCATGGGCACTCAGGTTTGGACTCCAGTTTTTCCAAGAGAAAAAGCTTACTAATGTTTTTCGGTAATCATTATAAGGTTCCAAAAACTTTGTCCATCGATCCAAATCCGAATTTTTTTCTGATCGATTCAATATATCTACCATTTGTGGAATTGGTAAGGTCAGGATTACGTGATCTGCCATAAAAACTTTGGTTTGGTTTTCCAAATGTGAATGGAAACTTAGGTTCCAAATACCATCTCCCGATCGTGATATTGATTTTAATGTCATACTTTGGTTCGTTGGATTACCGTTTAACATGGATTCTACGATAGATTCCATTCCTAACAGGGGATAAAAATTTTCTGAATCATAAATTGGTTTTGTTTCCAGTTTGATTCCATTGGTTTTCCATATTTTAAATACATTGTAACTTGAAATTTTTCCCATCCAATCCACTTCTAAATGGTCACGGAACATGGTAGCGCCTATATCAAACCGTTCGCCAGTCAGGCGACTTGTTTTGGTAGAAACCCTTCCCCCAGGTTTGTGTGCTTTGTCATACAAGGAAACAAATGGTTTCACCATGGCAATGGCAGCCCCAGTGAGACCAGCACCGACAACGATTGTCTTCGTTTTTGAAGTTACACCTTCATTCTTCACAAAGGGTTAGACAGGTTTTGCAAAGATAACTACAATTGTTTGATCAATGTTTTTAGATCATTGATGAGAGAAAAGGGAGGGGGTTTGATTTCCTCAGCCAATTGAATGGTATCTTGGATGGTTCTTGTGAGGACTTGTTTTTCAGCTTGGTAGGCAGCTTGGGGGAGTTTGGACTTATTTTTTTTAAAGATAGAGACTTTCGTATCAATGATCTCGATCATTTGGTTTAAATACTGTATTTTTTGGTCCATTGCTCTAATTTGTAACACAAGTTGGAACAAATGAAAAACCAATTTTTACGTTTCATTGGGAAAGATGGCGTAGGGAAACCTATGACAGATTTCCAATTTGATTCCTTATTGCCTGTTTCCTTACAAACCTTATCTCCTTACCAGTGGACACCTGAACTTGTCATCCAATATACCTGGAATTATTTAAAAGAAGAGAGTGTGAGTTCCATCATGGACTTAGGTTCTGGTGTTGGAAAGTTTTGTCTTATCTTATCACAATATACAAAAAATAAATTTCCGATATACGGCGTGGAGGATAGAATCGAACTTTTGGAAGTAGCACTCACACTGAAAACGAATTTAAATTTGGCGAATGTTACTTTTAAATCACAAAATTTCCTTAAATCATTTCCATATGGTCACTCGCATTATTATCTCTTTAACCCTCTCTATGAAACGATGAAAGGATCACATTCGATTGATGATTCAAAATTAAAGTCAGCAAATCTTTTCCTTCACAATTTACAGACTCTGAAGGAACTTCTGTATTTTTGTCCGAAAGGTACAAAACTTATCACCTATCATGGTTTTGGTGGCTCAGTTTTACCTGGTTATAAAGTCCACAAGAAAGTAAATTTAGATTTAGGAGAATGGATGGTATGGGAAAGAGTATAAATTAATTCTCTTTCCCATCTGATATTTGTTAGTGGATTGTTTTTGCGTATTTTTTTCGTAAATGAGGTTTTGCGAATAAAAGATAAAAAAATCCAGTGGATACAACAACGAGGGAGGTAAAAATCATTCCATAATTGATAAACCAAGGTTCGTCGGGTGACCTTGGCCAAACCATATTGGATACAGCTGCAATTCCGTAAATAAAAGCCAAAACGTTGATGAGAAAACCATATCGCCCTAGAGTAAAGGAACCTGCAGGTTTCCATCCTTTTAGGCGGGCATACAAAGCTCCAAACACAACCATTTGGAATGCCACATAGATCCCACATGAGGCAAAACTAATGATTGTTGTGACAGTATCTTGTAACCAGTGGCCGATACCAGTGATGACAATGGGGATGATCCCTGTAACAAGTAGAGCTTTTGTAGGAACTTTTCCTTTTTTGGATAAATGATTTAGGTATTGGCTTCCAAATATCATTCCATCTCTCGCAAAGGAAAAAAGAAGCCTGCTTGCGGCTGCTTGCAAACTAAGTAAACAAGACAAAAAGGAAATCATGACAACAACAATTACCATTCGGTAACCTGTGATTCCCATTGCTGATGTCAATGTAGTTGTGACCGGATCAGCATCTTCCCCAGATATTGCTTTATCGACATTAGGTAATGCTAACAATAATGCCAAACAGATAAAGATGGCAGCACCACCACCGATGTAAATTGTCATTCGCATGGATTTTGGGATCGCTGAACTTGCATTTGGTGTTTCTTCTGCGACATCTCCACAAGCTTCAAAGCCATAATAACAAAACATGGCAGCGACGGATGAAGCTAGGAATGCTGGGAAATAACTCATTCCATCTCCGAAGGTAAAAGTATCCCATAAAATATTGATAGAATTTACTTTGGCAAAAAATAAAAGATATCCACCCACAAGGATGGCGCCCACAAGTTCACATGCAAAACCAAAAAAAGCAACTTGTGCCAATAACTTTGTCCCACTTAAATTGAGTAAGGTGGAGATGAGGATCATCCCAATGGCAATCCAAATAAAACCAGTATTACCAAGTTCTATTCCTAAAAGGTTATTCAAAAAAGGTGCCCCTCCTACCGCTACTGCCGCAACCGAGGTAAAAAGCGCCCAGGCATAAACCCAAGCGGACATCCAAGCAAATCGTTCCCCAACAAGCCGAAGGGACCAAGGGTAAATTCCACCCGAGATTGGGTATTGAGAAACTACTTCTCCAAATACCAAACAAACCAAAAATTGCCCAAGTCCTACGAAAAAATAATTCCAAATCATAGGTGGACCGCCAGCTTGGATGGCCAATGCAAAAACAGAATAAACGCCAACGACAGGGGATAAGTAAGTAAATCCTAAAGAGAAATTTTCCCAAAAACTCATACTCCGATCAAATTCAGAATTGAGGCCAAGGCTCTTCAGTTGTTCTGCATCATGGTCTAGGGTTTTTTGATCCATTTCAATACCTGTTTTCATCCAACATAACTTCCACCTTTATTATCTGCGTGCTGGTTTTCTTCAAACGATTTTGTTTTTCCATTGACGAAAGAATTTGGTTGTTTAGTATATTGAGCCTACAGGAAACATTGATGAAAAAAAGTATTTTGTTAGGAATCACTCTACTATTTGTAGTTGCTTGTGCGAGTTCGGAATCTACGGAAAGAAACTCGGAAGAACCAGGTCTTATGAACAAGTTAATCGAAAAGGCAAGTTCGGAAGAAGGCCAAAAGGCGATCAAAATGGGTAAAGAAAAACTCCAAGATCCGGAGACCCAAGAGAAACTGAAAAGTATGATGTCAAAGGATAAAAAGAAAAAGGATCCAACAGCCCTCCCGGGCCAATAAAAAAACTAGCAGTGAAATCAAACCATGGTATCTGATTACCATGGTGATTTCGATTCCCTCATTCGAACCGCGCTAAATCTAAATCTCCACCGGCTTGTTCAAAAATAGTTTTTAAAATCCAATGTTTTACATTGGTTACATCCGATAGTTCACAAAAAAAGTACAAAGAAAAAGATTCCATTTTCGAATCATTCACCAAACAGAGTTTTTGATCCATTTGAATCAGATCTTCCCAGTTGTCATATGGGTAGGTTTTCCCATTCCATATCATCGAAGTTTTGGTAAGTTTGATTTCCTTTTTTCTGTTCTGTTGGTAAAAGCTATACAAAAGAGGGATGAGACCAAGGGAAAGAGAACCAAATAAAAAAATGATCTGTGTTAGAGATGGAGGAAACGTATCCCAATATGCAACAGATACTCCGAATATATCTCCAAAGGCGAAATGCAGAAACAAAGAAAAGGCGATACTTAAAAACACAGAAACAAAAAGAATCACTTTGGATTTGTATTGGGATTTGAGGGTGGTGCCTTCACTCGATTTTTCTACAGATAATCCTGAGTTTGGGGAAAAGGAAATGTTTGTTTCGAGGACATTTGTGGGAAGTTTTCGTTTATGGATGGGTAAATCGAGGTCTTTGGGTTGAACGAGGATTCCATTTGCAGTCTGTAAAGGGATTGCTAAGTGTTTGCAAATCAGTTCTCCATCAAAACGTAGTTTGGAAAAATTAGTACTTTCGATGAGTTGGAAATTTTCCGTGTCGGTATGTCCCATGACCGTGTAAACTGTGACCGTTCGCGATCCATTTTTAGTTTTTACCGTATATGAATAATCTGAATAGGTAATTCGTTTTAAACTATGAAATGGTAATCTTTTCACTTCCTTATTTTTCTGGAGCCAAAGGATGGATTTGGTTTCAAAATTGAAAACTGTTTCCTTTGGATTGGAAGTGACTGCCAGAATGATATGAGGTAAGGCAAAAAATACCACCATAAAACATGAGATGATGGCAAGAGTGATCATATCATCTTCGTTGAATTCTGTAAAAGAAAAGGAGAAAGCCAATACTCCAAAAGTAAGAACCTCAAATGCAATGAGAAACCATCGGACAGATTTGAAATTTGTCGATTTATGATCAGACCATCTTATTTCTTTTTCCATACATATCCTTTCACTTTTTCCCAATCCAAATTACCATCATCAAGCAATGTTGGATTTGGTTTTCCTTTCATAACTTCAAATGAGTCGCCTCGGGAATGCTTGCTTGAGGTTTCATAAACAAAAACCCTTGTGAATAATCAATCCCTAATGATTCCACTAAGTCTTGTATGGCGGGTCGATCTACAAATTCTGCCACCACTTGGGCACCTATACCACGCGCCAATTCCACAATCCCCTGTACGAGTAAATATGCTGTTTTATTCTCTGGTAGGTTTTTGATGAACTTACCATCAATTTTTAAATAATCGGGGTTGAATTCCAGTAAACGAGCAAGGTTTGAATACTGCACACCAAAATCATCAATCGCAATTTGGCAACCAATGGTTTTTAGGTCTTTGATTGTAGACAAACTATGTTTGTGTTCAGAAAAACTTATATCCTCTAAAATTTCAAAGGTAACACGTTTTGGTTCTATTTTATATTGGGAAAGTCTGGATTCAACCCATTTGCTAAAACTTTTGTATTCCAATTCGGATTCTGTCAGGTTGATTGAAAAGTCATAAGGAAAGTTGGAAAAATATTGCATACTCTCATCGATCATTTGTAAGCCGATCATCCGTATGCTTCCAGTCACCTTTGCCAATTTTAAAAAAACATCTGGTGTTAAAATTGTGTCTCGATCTTTGATTCTTGCCAAACATTCAAATTTTGTAATTTCTTTGGTTTGGTTGTTCAAGATGCCTTGGAAAAAAGGAACTATTTGTTTGTTTGTGATGGCGGTATGGATTTTTTGACTGAGTTGGAAATTTTGTAAATGGTGGTCTGTTGATAGATCTTCTGAATACGATACAAAATCTGTTGAGTTTTGTAATTCAGCTTGGAAGAGGGCTAGTTTTGCTTTGTAATAACAGTCCTCTTGTCCATTTGCTGACGCATAACGACAATCCAAATGGAATCCAACTCCATCCAGAAAAAATTCATCTGACTTTAACATCATACGAAAACTTCGCAAGATATCAACTAATGTTTGTTCGGAGAGATTGGCAAGAATTGCAATTTCATCGGAATACAAATGGAATACTTTGTGTTCATTTTGTAAATGGACTGTGAGGAGTTGTAAAAATTTGCTTAGGATTTTCCGATACACTTCGATCCCAAAGGTTTTGATGATGGTGGGAAAGTTTACAATTTTAATGAGTAAAATGGATTGGGATGTATTGGAAAGATTGTTTTGTTTTAATTCTTTGACAAGGGATTCGAAATTAGGGTATTTTGTGTCACGGTGAAAGTATAGGGAATCCGCTAATTCTTTATTTTTTTCTTCCAAGGACTTTTCTTGGAAGTAGGCGTCGATGGCCTGTTTGATGGTGAGTTCCAAATCATGTGCGTCCCAAGGTTTGGATAAATACCGGTACAGGCAACCATGATTGAGTGCATTTCCAATGGCCTGGGCAGGCGCTTGACCCGTTAACATGATTTTTTTGGTACGTGGATGGGTTTTTTGCATTTCTATGAGAAACTCATCCCCTTTTTGACCCGGCATCACATGGTCACAGATCACGACGGCAAGGTCCGCACCCACAGATTCTATTTCTTTCATGATTTCTTTTGCAGATTCAGCACTTTCTGCTGTTTCAATCGTGAAACTAGAACCAAATACTTTTTTTAACTGCTCCTTTAAGTTCCAAAGGATAAAGAATTCATCATCAATGCAAAGTATGTAAGGTTTTTCGTTCAAAGGGGTACCTAAAAAGCCTCTCAAATGAATCGGAAGATACAGAATATGCAAGAATTATTTACTGTTGACAATTTCTCTCACTTCGTTCTAATCAAGCCGTTCCAATGACTTTGGAGCATGCATTTCTTTTTAAGAGGACAGGAATGGTTTCAAATAAAATTTATGTAGGGAATTTGAAATTTTCCCTAAAGGAAGAGAATATCCGTCAAATTTTTTCAGTGTATGGAGTGATCCAAGATTTGAAAATGATCCACGACCGTGAAACGGGTAATTTTAGAGGTTTTGCTTTTATCACGTATGCAAGTCCTAGTGAAGCAGAAGAGGCTGTCGCACAGATGAATGGCCAGCCTGTCGACGGTAGGAACCTAAAAGTAACATTTGCGGAAGACAAAAGAAAAGAGAAACAGAATTAAAATTCACTTTTCGTAAGAATCACACCCAATAAAGAAGGAGGATGACTTCATCCTCTCCATCTCCTGTTCATTCAATAGAAGATTACTCACCAAACCTTTGGGTCACTCCAAAGGTGCATTTGCGGTTCGATTTAGACCCCCACCTCACAGTTGTCAGAGCCGATTATGATGTACAATTAAATGGCAATGTGCCTGGTCCTTTGTTTTTACATGGTGAAAATTTAGAATTTTTATCCCTTCGGTTGAATGGAGCGGTCGCTGACCCCAATGATTACCGAGTTACGGACTTGGGATTGGAGATCTTCCAACCACCAGGGGAATCATTCCAACTCACTGTTGAAAATCGAATTTGTCCAAACCAAAATACTTCGTTAGAAGGTTTGTACCAATCTGGTTCCATGTTGTGTACGCAAAACGAACCAGAAGGATTTCGTAAGATCGTATACTCAATTGATCGCCCCGATAATATGATGCGTTTTACGGTCACCATTTCAGGGGATCCCACTTATTTTCCCGTGATGTTATCCAATGGAAATTTAGTCAGTGAAGGATTACCAGTGGAAGGGAAAAAAGAAGTGGTTTGGGAGGATCCGTTCCCAAAACCAAGTTATCTTTTTGCCCTAGTCGCAGGGGAACTTGTGGAAACAAAAGATCACTTCGTAACCAAATCTGGTCGAAATGTAACTCTAAAAATTTATGTAGAAAAGGGAAATGAAGGAAAAGTGGTTTTTGCTTTTGATTCCCTAAAAAAAGCCATGAAATGGGATGAAGACACCTTTGGTTTGGAATATGATTTAGACCTGTTTATGATCGTGGCCGTTGAAGATTTTAATATGGGTGCTATGGAAAATAAAGGTTTAAATTTATTTAACGCAAAACTTGTATTAGCTGATAAAAAATCTGCCACGGATGAAACGTTTGAATCGATAATGGCAGTGATTGGTCATGAATACTTTCACAATTATACTGGAAACCGTGTGACATTACGTAACTGGTTTAACTTAACCTTAAAAGAAGGGTTAACAGTATTTCGTGACCAATGGTTTACTGAGGATATGACAGACCCTCATGTCAAACGAATCAAAGACATTCTCTTTTTAAAGGAATACCAATTTCCCGAAGACCAAGGACCCATGTCACATCCCATCCTCCCAAAATCCTACACGGAGATGAATAATTTTTATACCGTCACAGTGTATGAAAAAGGGGCGGAGGTGATTCGTTTACTTTCCGAGATTATCGGGCGTGAAAAATTCAAAAAAGGACTAACGTTGTATTTAAGCAAATATGATGGGCAAGGGGTTACCTTTGAGGAATTTATTTCGTCCATGGAAGAGGCATATGGAAATCCGATTCCTTACATACGAGGTTGGTACCACCGAAGTGGAACTCCAGAGATTAAGATCACGGACGAGTTTGATGCGAAAACAAACGAATGGGTATTTACCATTTCGGATCCAGAAGGGGAAAACCAACCTCTGGTGTTTGTAAATTCTTATGCTGCCTTTGATCACAAAGGAAATATTTTGGACGTGGGAAAACGAATCCAATATGGACATGTTGATCGGGTCCGTGTTTTGCAAACGAAGGAAGGGGGTAAACCCATTCTTTCCTGGTTTCGCTCCCTTTCGAGTCCGATCCAAATCCAATCCAATCTCTCAAAAGATGAGATCAAAATTTTAGCAGAAACGGAACCAGATGGTGTATCTCGGTTTTTCGCCTTCCAAAACCTTATTTTCTCTTGGTTTGCATCGGCTCTTGGGCAAAATACAAACGAGAATTTGTCGGATATCTTAGAGATCCTAAGTTCAAGTTTTCGGAAAAATTGGGATAAAACCTATTTCAGTTTTTATCTTAGTTTTCCCACTCTCAGTCAAATCAGTGAACACTTACAGGTGTTTGATTTTATAAAATTAAATCAATTGCGAAACGAGGCACTAAAAACCATTTCCAAATCCTTTACAAAAGAATTCCAATTTTTGTATGAAGAAAATCGAAAAACGATTCCTATGCAGACAAAAGAAGAGATTGGCAAACGTAGGTTAAAGAATATTGCCTTATACTATTTGTTACACGATCCAAACCGTAGTTTCGAACAACTTGCCGTTTCACAACAACGAGAAGCCAAACATATGAGCGAAGAAATTTCTCCCTTACGATATTTAATTGAGATCGATTCGAAAGAAAAAGAAAATGTGATATCACTATTTTACGACCGGTGGAAATCTGATGCATTGGTTTTGGATGTTTGGTTTGCCGCACAGGTGAGTTCGGGGGAAAGGAAAAATTCAGTTGTCGAAAATTTAGAATCTCATGTTAAATTCACACAAAAAAATCCCAATAAAGTGCGTTCTTTATACTTTAGTTTTGCGAGAAACCCTTTGTCCTTTCATGAGGAAAATGGTTCTGGATATAAATTGATCGCAGAAAGAATCAAACAACTGAATGGAATCAATCCGCAAATTGCCGCAGGACTTGCGAAACTATTTGCACAAACCCCTAAACAAAAAGGGGATTTGCCAAAAATCGCAAAACGTGAGTTAGAAGGAATTCAAAACCTCCCCCAAATTTCAAAGGATTTGGGAGAAGTTGTGGGAAAAATCATCCAATCACTTTAACTGTACATCGATTTGATTAAATCTTTGTATTTATCATGGATGACATTTCGTTTCATTTTAAAGAGGTTGGTGAGTTCATCGCCAACTTCCATAGCTTTTGGTAAAAAACGAAAGTCCGAAAGTTTTTCAAAGGATTTGAATCCATTTTCCGATGAAATTTGTTTTTTGATGATATTTTGGTAATACTGTCTAACATCTTTGTTTTGGTTTAAGTCTTCACCTTCTTTCCACTGCAATCCAGCCTCTTTCATTCTGTCTTTGTCAGGCCAAACAAGTGCTGTTAAGGATTTTTGGTCTTGTCCTACCACGATCACTTGGTTGATCATCGCATTTTCTAAGAGTAAGTTTTCGATAGGGACAGGTTCCACATTTTCCCCACCAAGGAGAACGATTGTATCCTTCACACGACCGCGCACGGAAAGTGTATCGTTAAAGGAAATAAACCCTAGGTCCCCTGTATTCATCCAACCATCTACGACTGCCTTCTTTGTTGCTTCTTCGTTTTTATAATAACCTTTCATGACTTGAGGGCCTTTGATATGAATGACACCCATTTTCCCTTTCGCCACGGATTCCCCTTGATCGTTGACGATCTTTACGACGGTCCCTTCTGGCCATTTTCCAACGGAACCTTGTACGACATGACCAACGGAACGAACAGAAATGATTGGTGCACATTCTGTCATGCCATACCCTTCGTAAACGGGAATTCCGATCACATTAAAAAACTCATCTACGTGTGCCGGTAAAGCACCTCCACCGGAAATGGTCCCTGTCAATTGACCACCTAACACATCTCTGATTTTAGAAAACACAAGTCCGTCAAGTACTTTGGCTAATAAAAATAAGTTTAAAACATACCCGATGCTAATCGTTGTGTTTTTCATCCTTTCAAAAGGAGACTCTTCCTTAGTGAGTAATTTATTACCTGCTAAATAATCCTGACCATCTTTAAATTTTTTACAAATGTCATAAGCAAAATCAAAAAGTTTCTTTTTGTTTTCAGGAGCTTTCTCTAACTTTTGTTTGATGCCGAGATATAGATTTTCCCAAAGTCTTGGAGCCGATGCCATAAAACTTGGTTTGATTTTTTGAAAGTCATCGCGAAGGTCTCGGATATTCGTATAGGCAATGGATGCACCTTCCGCAATGATTGCATAATCAATCGCTCGCTCAAAGATATGCCAAACAGGGAGGATGGAAAGGGTTCTGTCTGAAGATTTGAGGCCAACTCTTGGAGGAACTTTCACCACATTGTACACCATATTTTGGTGGGTTAACATAACACCCTTGGGCATACCAGTGGTACCCGATGTATAAATGATGGTAAAAAGATCATCTGGTTTTACTTGTTTGGACCTGAGTTCCAAAGAAGGTAGGTTTTTTCTAAGAGATTCCCCATCTTTTACTAGTGTTGATAAATTGACCACCATAGGATCTTTGGATACAAAGTTAGGATCTAATATGATGACTTTTTCAACCTTTGTATTTCCAAAAATGGGTTTCAAACTATCGTACAATTTTTCATGTTCCACAAAACAATACTTACTTTCCGAATGAGTTAGGATGTATTCAATTTCTTGAGGAGTGGAATCGGAACCTCTTGGAACGTTGACTGCACCGTTTAACAAAGTGGCGATATCGGCTATCGCCCATTCCGTTCGGTTGTCTGCCATAAGGCCAATGCGGTCTCCAGGTTGGAGTCCCAATTGCAAAAGGGATAAAGCTAAATTTTCAGCTTCTTGAAAGATGTCAGAAAATGTGCGTCCTTTGAAATTTTTGTTAGCATCTTTTGCAAAGAACATCTCCTTAGAACCATAGGTTCGTTTGGCATAATAAAATACATCATTCAGTGTCGTAAAATTTTTCATGAATCGAATCTGTCTCCGTAGGAGCTAAACTCTCATGGCTTTTGTACTTTATTCAAGTAATATTTTCGTTTATAGGATATCCCTGATTGAGTCTCTAAAAAACTGGAAAAGATCGGATCTGATTCCATTTTCTGGAACAAATCTAAATCGATGAAAAGGGCTTGGTCTGCCCAAAGTTTACCTTCGTTGTCTCGTTTGGTTGCGTAAGAAGCGCGTGCCAATTTATAATACACAATGGGCAAAAATACCTTTTCACCACCTAAGATTTGAGCTCGTTTGAGATTGGTATAGGAATCTTCATAATTTCCCAAACTGAGTTCACAAGACCCACGGTAATAAAATAAAAAGAATCGTGGGTAGGGCATTAACCTTCGGGCATTGAGTTTTTCCATGCTCGCTAAACAGGCTTTAGGTTCTTTTACCATTAGGTAAGCATAAGCCAAGTTTAAGGAAATTTCGGGGCTAATTTCTCCATGAACCTTTCGGTAAATTTCAGCCGTTTTTTTATAACTTTCTTTTGCTGACTGGTAATCGTTTAGTACATATAAGTAATAATAAGATTTGTACAATAATACATCCAAAGAATCAGATTCGCAGACCCTATAGGAAAAAAATTCATCTAAGGTTTTGGTGAATGAGGAAAATTCCTTTTCATTGTATTCAATGTTTGCAATTTTTTTGAGTAAGGAACAGGTCCTTAGAGTTCCATTGGGAACTTCTTTTTTGTATTCAACAAGTGACTTTCGATAGGATTTGAGGGCCTCTTTCCATCTTTCCTTCGTTTCTAAAAGGATTGCTTCTCTTTCTTCTTTTTCTCCCACTCCTTCACAATACGTTTCTTTGTTGTTTTCGTAATAACAAATTCTTTCTTTAAATCCATTTTCGTTGGCATCATATTCGATTCGGGTGAGTTTGCAGTTTTGAAAGTACCACCATTCATCGATCCCTCCAAAATCATTTTTGTCCTTTGTGATTTCTTTTGGGCAACCTGAGCTTGCATAATAGGTAAAACTGTCTTTTTTACCGTTTTTTGTTTCATCTTCTTCGGTGAGGTAAAGGAAACCATTTTGGTTGTAATGGTCATAACGATAGGGAAAAAATTCATCTTCGTTTAAGAAAAAATGGATTTTGAGTAAAGCACTTCCCGTTTTCCATCCCGAGTAACAAGTGAAACTCGTTTTGCCACTCAAAAAATTCTGAGATAAATCACCATATAAATCGGTTAGGTGAGAGCGAATGTCGTCTTTTAGTCGAGGGTATGGAAAATTTGTATGGTACTTCGCTAAATACTTTTGGCAAAACCAAAAAACTTCATGATTGAGTGATTCTTTATAAATTGTCGCTGGTGCATTCGAATCAAAACCAAATCGAAATCGTTTTGGACTTAAATCATCTAATTCATATTTGTCTTTTGATTTTTGAATGGCTTCCCAGTATTCTTCTAGGATAGGACTTGCATCTAGAGGAATTGAACTGAGGAAAATAAAAAAACAAATGAATCGAAAAAAAATCAAGACTTACTTTTTAAATACAAATCATAAAGGATGGGATTTTCATAAGGATTTCCCACTTTGCGGATGGAAAACAATTGTAAAAGTGGAGGTCCATTTTCTAAGTAAAATGCCCCATGTTCATTATTGTATCGTATAATGCCTGTATGTTGCGTGAGGTTTCCCTCTTTGGCAACAGTATGTTCGATGATATCTTCTTCGTACAACTCTTTGTCGTATTTGTCTTTAAGACCCGTGAAACTATTCACAACAAAATTGTCTTCATTAGAGACAGGTTGCCCAAACTTTAACAGTTTGCCATCTAAGGTTAAACTAAAACCTTTTTGTGAAAATTCTTTTTCTTGTTTGTCCCAAACTCGGAAACGAATCGTGAATGCCATAACTGGAACCAATTTAAGTTGGTGAGAGTCCTTTCCAAGGAAAATTCAAAAAAAAATCAGTGGTCAATGATAGAAATGGGGAAATTCTTTGCCCCATGAAGGTGATTTCGGTTTCAAACATAAAAGGTGGGAGTGGAAAGTCGACAACCGCCGCCCATTTGGCCTGTGCATTGGCGAGACGAGGGAAAACACTTGTGGTAGATATGGACATGCAGGGTGATCTCACTGATTTTTCGATGCCTGACATAGACCTCAATGTTTTGGAAGAAGCCAATGTGATGAGTGTTTTACTCGGAATGAAAAAAATCACAGATTGTATTCGGAAAACAAAACAATTTGATGTGTTACCATCCACCTTAAGCCTTGCAAAACTCACAAAGTACAATCCTGATTCCACTAGTTTATGCCTTCAGTTCAAACGAGCCTTAGAAGAAATCCGTAAGGACTACCAATTTGTGGTGATTGACACTCCCGGGTCCGCGAAACACGAATTGACAACAGCCATTTACAATTCCGAACTTATCCTAGTTCCCGTCACTCCAAGCAAATGGACCATTCGTGCTGTGAACCTCCTTTTGGATGAAATTGCACAAACAGAAACTGTTTTCAGCCAAAAGAAAAAAATTGCCTTTGTTCCTTCTTGGTTTGGTACTTCAAAAAAACACCGGGAGTTACTGGAAAGGTTAAAAGCCATTGAAGAGATTCCGACCCTCGGTGAAATTCCAAAATCAGAATCCATCAAAGTCAAAACGGAAAAACAAGAATCCTTAAAAAAAGATACCAATGCTTGGTATGCGTTTGATAGGCTTGCGGATGAAACCATTGCCATCGTAGACCCTGAACATTCGATCACAAACCTTCGTTTGTGATGGGGAAACAGGTCAGATTTGTATCCCCTCATCTATAACGTGGATTAGGTTACTTCCTTCATTCGGAGGATTTAAAACTGGATTGGTGGACCTTACGTTCTTTGGCAATTTCTTGTATGTGTTTGGCGAAACTAGGGTGGTGTTTTAAAATTTCTTGGAATGCGTCGCGGCTGAGCGTATACACATCACAATAGGATCCTGCTTTGATCGTCGCAGTGCGTAAGGAATCATCTATCAAACTCATCTCTCCAAAAAAGGAACCTGAGTTGAGAGTGGCGAGGAGTTCACCAGATTTTTCTTTGATCACTTCTACATGTCCTTTTGATAAAAAGTACATATTATGAGGAACATCACCTTCTCGAAAGATCACATCTCCTTTCATATAGTAAGCAGGTTTTAATTCTAACACAACTTCTCGTTTTAATTCTTCAGGTGCATGTTTAAAAAACGGAACCACTGAGATGAGATGGTTGTGTAAGAACATCGAAACATCGATTTTAATTCCAGAAGGGAGTTGGCTCCAGATTTCCGATTCATCAATCCCATGTTTGTTTTCCCATAAATTGATGTAATACGATCGGATTCGATTAGCCAAGTGCGGTGGAAGTTTTTTATATTTAATAAAGGAATTGATGGTATTTAATTTTTCTTGGAAGGTAACACGGGAAATATCCAGATTAGATAATAGAGTGGCAATATTACCAATCACATACCCATAAATACCCACACCTAAAATCATGACACCCATTGTGTAAATTGTTTGTTTGTTCGTAGTGGGTGTGATGTCTCCATAACCGATGGTGGTAAGTGTTGTGACAGACCAATATAAGGAACGGATATAACGTGTTGTCATATCTTTATCGATTAAAAATTCAGGGCTTAGGTGGATCCAACCACAGGCAACCCAATGGGCAAAAAGAGTGGTCCAATACACAAAAAATATTAATCGAAAGGTCATAGGATTGATCACTTCGACAAGTTTGAATCGATCTTCGGAATCTGCACCTAATGCAAGCATGCGAAGGGATTTAAATAGTTCAAATACCCGAACCGATCTTAATAATCGTAAAATTTTTAAGCTATCTGTCACTCCAAAGTATTGGAAAAAAAAGTTACCAAACAAATCAAAAGGAAATGCAGATAAAAAATCGATGAGAAACCAGGATTTCAAATAGGTTTTGGCCACTATTTTTCGATTTTGGATGAGGAGTCTGTCTTTAATGATCGCCGTGAAAAAATTAAGCACCAAATCAATTCCAAATACAATTTGGATGAACCTCTCCCAGACGGTAACACCTGCTGATAATTTGTGTTGGAATACCAAACGAAGGGGTACTTCAATTGCAAAGTAGGTGATACATCCAAAAACGAAAAGGTCCCAGATTCGTTTGAATGCTGAATTGGGATGGAGCATGTACTTAGTATCGACAACGAAAGTTTTATATTTGCGTTCTTTCTTGGAAAAAAAATCCTGAAATGTAGAAGAGGTGATTATGTTCGGTGGAGCTGGTGGAAATAAGTTTGATATGCTCAAACAGATGAAAAAGATGCGCTCGCAAATGAAAACCATGGAAAAGGAACTTGCTGGCTTAAATTTTGTAGGAATTTCAAAAAATAAACTTCTTTCCGTTACTTTGGATGGAAAATTCCAAATGAAATCGATCCAAATTGAAGATGAACTCCTAGAAAAAAAGGATAAAAACTTACTCGAACGTTCGATCCAGGAAGCTTATACGAAAGCATTACAGGATGCACAAGCTGGTGCCGCAAAGCAAATGCAAGCCATGGGTGGATTCCCTGGCCTTGGAATGTAAAACAAAACTGATTTTAAGATTCCAATCTGGTTTCAAAAGAAAAAGCCTACAATGAAATTGTAGGCTTTTTTGTTGGGAATGGTTCCCTAAAAAGTTTTGGAAAGGTTTAACTTGCTGGAATGATTTCCACTTCCACACGTCTGTTGGATCCATCTTTTGGATCTACATTTTTGAGTGGTGTCGAAGAACCAAGACCTTGGACTGTTCCAATACGTTTCCCTTCAACACCATTTTCGATGATGGCATCTTTTGCAGTAACGGCTCTGTCTTGGGAGAGTCGGATGTTTAGGTCTTCTGCTCCTGTTCTGTTGGCGTGACCAGAAATATTGATTTTTGTTTCTGGGTAAGCTGCAAGTGCTTCAGCTAACTTATCAATGTTTTCTTTTCCTTTCCCTTTAAGGTCCGCTTTGCCATCTTCGAAGGCAATCCCTCCGTCCATGGAAGCAGTGAGAGCAACCGTGTCTCCTCCACGTTCTACTTTTTCAAGTTTGATCCCTTGTTTTTTCATCTCTTCTGCCATGTTATCATACATGGTGTTGAGATAAAAACCAGTTCCAAGTCCTGCAAGGCATCCTGCTCCTAAACCGATAATTTTACCTTTGTTTTGTGGCTTCTTTTTTTCTAATGCCAAAGATTCTTTGATTTGTCTTTGGAAATTATTCTTTTTGTCTTTTGTATCTTTTTTTCTTTGTGACTCATCGTAAACAGCACCTAACGCTAAACCAACCCCACATCCAATGGATGTACTTAGGATGAGTCGTTTTGTGTTGTCTGATAGTCCACAAGAAATTGTGGTAAGTAAAGATAGGGATAAAATTCCTGAGATGATTTGTTTCAAAGTGATTGTCCTCGCTAACATTTGAAATGAAGGTTTCGGACAAAGTTTAAAGAAATCCTCCTTGTTTGCAAGGAGGATTTCCATCTCTTAAAATTCCCTAGTATCTGTCCGTGAGGAGTTTTACTACGGATTCTGGTCTGAGATTTGCTTGGGCAAGCATGGCCACACCCGATTTGGTTAGGATTTGGTTTTTTGAATATTCCACCATTTCCGTTGCCATATCTGCGTCCCTTACTTGTGATTCAGAAGAAACCATGTTCACATAGTTATTGCTAAGTGATTTTAAGGTTAAATCCAATCGGTTGTAGTAGGCGCCTAAGTCAGACCTGAGCCGGTTGACCTTTGAGATGGCATCATCCAAGACCTGAAGTGAGTCGGTAGCTTTGTTCGGAGTGGAAAGTGTTAATTTGTTTCCAGCTTGTTTCAGTTTCAAAGAAGAACTTGTCATCGTATTGATGTAGACTTCAATTTTTTCTGATCCGTTTGTACCCACTTGTAAGGTCATTGGATTTTTGGAAGCTCGTGAGAAGCGACCATCCAGTGGTTTGACTTTGTTAAACTCGGCAGATGTTCCGATCCTTTCGACTTCCTCGACAAGTTGAGATACTTCCAATTGGACAAGTTTTCTGTCCTCATTCGAATAAATCCCGTTTGCAGATTGGACGGAAAGTTCACGTAACCTCTGTAAAATGGAGTTTACTTGGTCCAAAGATCCTTCCGTCACTTGCAAAAACGACATACCATCCTGAGTATTTCGTTCTGCTTGGCCTAAAGCTCGGATTTGGGATCTAAGTTTTTCGGATACGGAGAACCCCAAGGAATCATCCCCTGGTCTGTTGATTCGCATACCCGTTGCTAGGTGTTCCATGGATTTGTCCATGTCACGACTGGTGTTTGTGAGCGCCCGTTTTGCAACGAGTGCACTGATGTTGTGATTGATAATCATTGTCACACCCTCCTGTGTGTCCATGACCCGCTTGTTTCCCTACAGGCGGAGAAAGGAGAAACTCATGTTTCCAGAAATCCATTCCTTCGAGGAGAGAAGGGGTTGCCTGCCCTTGGTTCTCCCGTGAATTTTTCCTTTCCAGATGATTCTATACCAAAAAACTAAGGACTGTAAAGGAAATTTACGGCAAAGGACTTAAGATTTTGAAAATCTACACCAAATTTGGCGACGGCGGACAAACCTATTTAGCATCAGGGAAAAAAGTGGCAAAAACCGACAGAAGGGTGGATCTGTATGGTACTTGTGATGAATTGAATAGCACCATCGGACTTGCTCTTTCGTTAGGAAAAAAACATTCCATTGAAAAGCCGTTTTTACTCTATCTGCAAAGCATCCAAAGTTTCCTTTTTGAAATTGGTTCGGAACTTGCTGGTTACGTTCCAAAAGATGCCAAAGACGGTACGGTTGTGAATGCCGCTGATGTGGAATCCATTGAAAGGGAAATCGATCGATTGATGGAGTTTCTTCCCGAAATCAAGTTTTTCATTTTGCCAGGGGGAACGGAAATGGCGAGTGCCTTACATATCTCTCGCACTGTTTGCCGGAGGTTAGAACGAGATCTTTTGGTTTATGTAGAAAATGGAGGTGAGATTCACAAAGACCTACGCATTTACCTGAATCGGTTGTCTGACTATTTATTCACAGCGGCACGGTTTGTGAATTTTTCCGTAGGACAAGAGGAGACCATTTGGCAGAGTCGCACCAAATCAAATTAAAAGACCACCCAAAAGGCATTTCCGCTTTGTTTCTCACTGAGATGTGGGAGAGGCTTAGTTTTTACGGAATGCGTGCCATCCTCGTTTTGTACTTGGTGAGTTCCTTGGGAATGACAGACAAGGACGCGGGGATCATTTATGGATATTATACAAGTTTTGTCTACCTAACGCCTGTCATAGGGGGTTATCTCACCGATCGGTTTCTCAGTTATCGGTCTGCGATTTATTTAGGAAGTGTGCTTATGTTATTTGGCCACTTTTCTCTTGCGATACCTCGATACGAATTTTTTTATTTAGGACTCTTTCTCATTGCCGTTGGGAATGGATTTTTTAAGCCCACGATTTCAACAATCTTTGGCAGGTTGTATTTAGAAAAGCCAAACCTTCGTGACAGTGGGTTTACCATTTTTTATATGGGCATCAATTTAGGTGGGTTACTTGGTCCCATCATCGCGGGGAGTTTAGGCGAAAAGGTTGATTGGCATCTGGGATTTTTATCGGCAGGTGTTGGCATGGCGATTGGCATCCTTGTATTTTATTTCGGAAGTCAGTCCCTTCCCAATTTTGTTTGGAAAAAAGAATCAAAAGACAAAAAAAAACAAACCAGTGATGTTTCGGTTTCCCTTCCTTCCAATGGTTCGAATCAATCGACTCCCACATACGGGAATGCGAATCTTAACCAAGAGATGTTTGCAAAAGTCGGTTTGATTGGACTTTTATCATTTTTTAGCATTTTTTTCTGGATGGCTTTCGAACAAATGGGATCTTCTTTGAACTTATTTGCCCTTCGCCATACAGACCGTTCGCTATTTGGATTCGAAGTTCCAGCCTCTCTTTTACAGTCTTTAAATCCTTTAATGATCCTCGTGTTTGGGCCGATGGTTTCCGGAATTTGGTTGAAACTTGCCGAAACAAAAAACAATCCAAATCCGATTTTGAAATTTGTAATCGGTTTGGTTTTACTTGGGATTGGATTTTTGGTAATGGTATTTGCTGCTAGGGAAGCGGAAACGGGAATGTCAGTATCCATACTGTTTTTGGTGTCTGTGTATTTTTGGAACACTCTCAGTGAGTTATGTTTATCTCCCGTTGGACTTTCTTTTGTAAGTCGAATGGCACCTGTTAGGTTTGCATCGCTACTGATGGGAGTTTGGTTTTTATCGGCAGCGATTGGTCATTATGTAGCAGGAATCCTCTCTGGTTACCAAAGGGAATGGGGAAGTATGGTGCATTTTTATGCTTTATTTGTTCTTGTGTCTTGGTCTGCTGCATTCCTCCTGTATTTAATTTATTTATGGAAACAAAATCACATAAAACGCCTATTAAATGAAACATCTTGAAGGCTTATGAATGTACAAGGAACGTTACAAGCAGAATTGATTCATTTGGGAAATGTTTCATTTTAAAACAGAGTAGATGGTGAGGAAATCTTCGCTAAGTGGATTTCAATTCCATTGGAAACTAATTGATTTTGGCAATGGTTACAGAGTGTACGTTTTTTCCTAAAAAAATAAAAAATGAAATATCAAGGATACTAACCTTTTGTTTCTAACACAAGTTTTTCGATTTCCTCAAACTTTTCTTCTCCAGCCAAACTGATCACTTGTTCGGCGAGTAATTTTGCTTTCCAAGTGGAAATTTCTGTCACTTTTTCCGCAACGTCTTTCATGAGAGGTAGGGCAGAACTCAGATCTCGAATCCCAAGACCGATGAGAACCGCGGTAAACATTGGATCACTTCCGATTTCACCACAAATACTGATTGGTTTTTTTTGGGAGTTTGCAACTTCTACAATGTTTTTTAGTAATAACAAAAACACAACTTGCCAAGGATTGTAAAGGTCGCCCACCAAATGGTTGTTTCGTTCCACTGCGAGTAAGTATTGTAATAAGTCATTGGTTCCAATGCTATAAAAATCCACATGGTTTCCGAGGAAGGGTAAATTCAAAGCACAGGCAGGAGTTTCCACCATAATTCCCAGAGGAATTTTTTTGGTGATGACTAACCCTTGCGTTTTTAACTCTTCTAAACATTCCTGAATGAGGACTTTGGTTTGTAGGATTTCTGACCTTGTTGTGATCATGGGAAGCATGATCCTCATGGTTCCATATTCACTGGCACGGAGTAATGCCCTAAGTTGTTCCTTAAAAAAATGTGGGTGTCTGAGAAGGTAACGAATGCCACGGTTCCCAAGGAATGGATTTTCTTCTTCATATCCATTTTCCATTTTATCAGCACCGATGTCCCATACACGGAAGGTGACTGGTCGGCCCACCATTTTTAGTAAAATTCGTTTGTAAACAGCCAACTGTTCTTCTTCGGTTGGTTTGAATTCGACATAACGAATGAAAAGAATTTCTGTACGGACAAGACCAATTCCATCGGCTCCTTGCAAAAAGGCTGTGTCCACTTCCTCTTCGGAATCAATATTGGCACGTAAAGAAAAAGTTTTCCCATCTTTGGTTTTCAGTTCCTTTGGACCATCACTGATCTCTCGGAGGGGAACGGCTTTTTTGATCTCACTTTTGATGCCGGCGAGTTTGATTTCATCAATCCCTGGCGATCGGTTGAGAATTCCCTTTGTGGCATCGAGTAAGATGTAATCATCATCTTCTACGTGTGAGGTGATGTTTTTCAATCCAACAATGGTTGGGATCCCATAATTCCTTGCAATGATGGCTGTGTGTCCCGTTTTCCCACCAAAGTCCGTAGCGATTCCCCTTAGTTTTGATTTTCCCAATTGGATCATTTCGGAAGGGGTGATTTCTTTTGCGATTAAGATGACATCTTCTGGGATGATGGTGGGTTCCGTACCCTTTTCTGGGTACAAATTGGATTCGATCCGTTTGCCAATGTCGAGGATATGGTCGGCTCGTTCTCGGAAAAATTCATCGGGGATGGACTGGAATTCATCGTAAAGAGAACTCACAGCCGTTTCCAAAGCAAGTCCCGCCGATTCCTTGTTTTGCGCGATGCGTTCAAAGACTCTCGCACGAAAGAGAGGGTCATTTAGGAATACAATTTGGGATTCTAAAATTCCTGAGAGTTCTTCGTTTTGTTTCGATTTTTGGACCAGATCTGCCAAATCATCTTCTGTTTTTTGTAGGCCTTTTTTTAAAAGGTCCACTTCCTCTTTGATTTCCTCTGGGCTAAGGTCTGTACGATCCTCCCGTTTCCGTTTGGTTTGTTTCCAACGGAATACTTTACCGTACACTGTTCCTGGGTAAGCAGAAATGCCTTTAAATGTGGTTTTTTCTTCCATCCGAACCTATGCCAAAAATACTTTTGTTTTGGCCTGGTTTGGAAAGTAAAAAACGGTTTTGTTTACTTAGCGGCTTCTTTTTTGGAAAAAAGTGGGATCCGTTTGCTTTTGTATTGGGTGAGTTCATTTCCCGTAAACTGGCTCATGATGCATTTCGCAAGGGAAATGTCCAGGGCATGGCCAGCTTTGGAGGCAATGAGATGGCCTCGGAAGGGACGTCCCATCACAGCCAGGTCACCCACTAAGTCTAGGATCTTATGGCGGACACATTCATTGTCATACCGTAGGTGGTCGTTTAGATAGCCATCGTCCGTGAGAACCACCGCATTGTCGAGGGAACCTCCCATTGCAAGCCCACGGGCCTGCAGGGCTTCCACATCTTTTAAAAACCCAAAGGTTCTCGCAGGAAGGATGTCAGTGCCTAGGATGGATTCATCGAGTGTTGTGGTGTAAGATTGTCCCCGAAGGAGAGGGTGATTAAAATCAATGCTGTAAGTTACTTTTAGCTCATCGGAAGGGAGCATGACTAGGTATTTGTCACCGTCTACGACCCAAATTGGGTTGGTGATGGTGATGGGTTCAATGGTTTCGTTTAGAACTCGAATGCCTGCAGAACGAATCCCTTCCCAAAACGGAAGAGAGGATCCATCCATAATGGGGACCTCTACTGAATCAATTTCAAAGATACAATCGGTAATCCCTAAGGTATGCACTGCTGCCAACAAATGTTCGATCGTTTGGACCCGGTTGGAGCCCCCATCGCCGATGGTTGTCGCATTGCTTGTGTCGACCACATGGTCAAGAGAGACAGGAATTCGGATTTTTTGGATGCCTTTGTATAGATAGAAGATAAGACCAGTATTTGCCTCGGCTGGATGGAGGCGGAGAGTCACCACTTTCCCAGAATGTACGCCAATTCCCTTCAAAGTGATAGAATTTTGGATCGTTTTTCGATGGATCACCGTTTGCATAATCAATTCCTACTTACAAACTCGTAGGATTCGGCCCTCGGACAATTCCAAAACCGAAACCAGAAACCAAAAAAATGTCTCTTTTTTACAACAGTGTGGTGGAATTGTGACGGACCGAAAAATCGGGAATTTTCCGAAATTTCGCTACAAATTGGACCGTATTCTCCGTGTTAGCACCTAAAATGCACTTAACGCAGAGCGTATGAAACTGGTCACAGGTGCTTGTTCTCTGGTATCTTCCAGACCTTCTCGGAGCTCTTTTAAGACCACTTGTGCATCCCCGAGAGTGGTATTCACAGATTTATGAACATCACTTTCATTGATGAGTTTTCCAAGGGTTCCTTGGCCTTCATTGATTTTCCCTGTGATGTTTGCTATGTTTTGTACCGTTTTACGAATATCGGAGCGGTTCTCTGCAATGAGTTCAGACAAGGAGACGAGTGGGTCTTGGGTGACCTTCCCTTGGATGGGGAGGAGTTTTCCTGACCTTGGAGCAATTTCAATTTGGCTCATCGGGGTCTCGGTCATCAGGTATTCTTTTGTTTTGGGATCTACAGGGAATTTGGACCCAGGATCGAGTGCCACCACACGACCAGATAACAAACTTTCGTTTTTGATGGTGATTTCGTAATTCGAAAAAAGTTGTACTTTGCCTTTGAGGAGTAAGGTAAGTTCCACTTTCGTCCCAATTCCCGTTTCGCCATCCGGTAATAGATTTCCCATTTCATCAATTTGCACCAAACGGATTTTAGAAACATACCCAAACGGTACACCATGAATGGTGACCTTGTTTCCAATTTTAATCCCTTCAGCATCAGGAAAGTAAACGGGGAGTTGGTAACCAGACTTTTGGAATGGTCCACCTTCCGTAACAATGGTGAAATACCCAACCGCTACGAGAGAGAAAATGAATAATAAACCGACGATGAGAGCGCGACCTGCGGTAGGCATTCCCTAAAATCTCCTTTGAGTTGTGAACAAAGTCAATTGGATTTTCCTTTTTTTAATTCCGAGTGGTCTAGGATCATCGGGCCTACTGTATTTCCATGGATGAACTGTTGGATGACAGGATCCTTGGAAGATTGGATTTCGTCTGGAGTGCCACAAAACTGCACACGACCTTCATACAAAAAACTAATCCGATCAGCGATCCGGTAGGCAGAATTCATATCATGTGTGACCACGATAGAAGTTAGACCAAGTTCCTTTTGCAATCGGATCACAAGGTCATTGATGACATTGGACATAACAGGGTCAAGGCCTGAGGTTGGCTCATCGTACATGACGATTTTGGGCTGAGACGTGAGGGCACGGGCAAGGCCCACACGTTTTTTCATTCCCCCTGAGATATTACTGGGAAGTGTGTCTTTGGCTGGTACTAAGTCTAACCACTGTAATTTTTCCATTACGATGCGATCGAGTTCGGTCCCATGGGCAATTTTATGCTCCCTGAGTGGTAGGGCTACATTTTCATACACAGTGAGCCAATTGATCAGGGCCCCTGATTGGAACAGCACACCTAACTTCGATCGCAATTCTTCTCTTTTCCTTTCATTCGCATGGACAATGGATTCTCCAAAAATAAAACAATCTCCTTCGTCAGGGTCGAGAAGGCCAGTGATGTGTTTGAGACTCACCGATTTTCCGGTTCCTGAAGGTCCGAGGATGACCATAGTTTCCCCTTGTTTCACTTGTAAGTTCATGCCACGTAAGATCTTACGTTTGCCGAAGGCTTTGTGAACATTTTTCATTTCAATGGCAAATGGTTCCATATTGTCCTTTATTTGTAAAAGAGTGCAGTGAGCACATAACCAGAAAAAATGACCATAAGGAATGAGGTCACAACAGCCTTTCTTGTGGTTTGTCCCACACCGATGGCTCCACCTTCTGTTCTAAGTCCTTGGCTACACGATATGGTCGCAATCGATACTCCAAATACATACCCTTTGAGTAAACCAACGTAAAGATCCTTAAGCCCAGGGACAGAAGAGATGCGGTAATACACGTCTTGGAAATAACTGATCATATCAATTCCCAATTGGAAGTGGCCAACGATCCCGCCACCTAAGATTCCTAATGCCGCAGAATACACACAAAGAACAGGGACCATAATGGAAAAACCCACAATACGAGGCATCACAAGATACCTTACGGGGCTAATGGACATGACTTCTAACGCATCAATTTCTTCTGATACTTTCATGGTTCCAATTTCAGCGGCCATAGCGGACCCAACTGAGGCAGCAAGGATCAGAGAGGTCATAAATGGTGACATCTCTCTTGTGAGAGTGATGGTGAGTAACAACCCAATTTGTCCTTCCGCTCCAAAGTCTCTTAACCCGAGTCCTGTATTCAATCCTAAGATCATACCCGTAAATATAGAAACGATCGATACAACAAATAATGAACCAACACCAGCGATAAACATCTGTTCTAAGATTTCACGCCGTTTGAAATACAAATGGTGGGATTGACCAATCGCGCGAAACAGTAACAATACTGTATACCCAATGGCATAGAGCAATGGTTCAATGGTTTTTCGATACAATCGGATCATATTTTCCACCATAAGAATTTGTAATGGTTTATGTCCTCTCTAGTATCAATTCCGAGTAAACCATACGCAAACTCATAACGAAAACCTGATTTTGATTTAGAATATTCCATTAGAATTGGGATGTGGATATGAGTTTCATCCTCTGTCCATCTTTGTGTATAAAGTCTTGTGATTAGGTGCAATCGTTTTTCTCCATTAGATGACCTTTTGTATTCAATAAGAGAAAAGATTGGTTCCCAAACATCCTCCATCACTTCAAAGCGAACGGGAATGATGGCAAGTGTATTCCATCCAAAATTTCCTTCTGGGTCTTTATGGTAACGAAATAGTGGCCAAAGTTTCCAATAATAATCTTCTCGTCCGGTTTGGAGATACTCATTTTTCATATGAGAATAAAATGGCAAAATGAAATGGGATGTAGATTTTAAATGGGAAGTATTTTGCGATAAACGGATGTAAAACGGTGTGATGAACTCAGCTTCTTTATTGGCAAAATAGGAATACCCATACAAAGGAAAAAATACAAGTTTTTCCGTATCTTTTTTTGTAGAAGTTGTGTATTGAAATAAAATGAATAAGGCAGTGTAGTTGGTTTGCCCTGTTTTTTTGTCATAACCATAGGAAAATAGGGAATTGATCAAAGGGAACCAAAGGAAGGCTCTACTTTTCATATTCCCATCAAGGGAGTCTTTTTGGTTATAAAACGGAAAATAAATTTGGTAGGTCGTAGGTTCTTTTTTATCCAAACGTTCTTCTCCCCATTGGAAAAAAGGCCATAAGACCGAATAACGTTTGTACTTCCCTTCATGCTCTTTTTTGGAGTAAAAGGGAAACACCCTTATATCATCTCTTGTTTCCGATCCACCCCACATCACAAATGGCCAGAGAATGGACTTAGCTTTGTACGTTTTGTATTTCCATTCTGAATAAATCGGAAAGAGTACGTAATTTAGTTCTTGGTAGGAAAGTTTGTTTCGGATTTTGCCATAAATAGGAAAGATACTATAATAATTTTCTCGTTGTGATTCCCCTTTTCCCCACAAAAAGAGAGGCGTGAAAAGTATGTCTTCGTCTTCATCCCCTTCCTCGTGTTTGAATCCAGTGCCACTGAAAAAAAATAAGGAAGACCAAGTGTACCAATAATTGGTTTCTTCTTTGTAATAAATGGGTGAGAGATAACTCCGAAATTGAAAGGCGTATGTCCGATCGGAAAAACTCATATAAAATGGACGAAAGGCAAAAAAGTTTTGTCGCCCACGTGATTCTCTTTCATACAAAAACCAAAATTGAGAATATTTGGATTTGGTATCTTCCGTAAATGAATTAGGAATTTTTGCCTGTAATGAGGAACAGAGAAAGAGGAAAGAAAAAACAATTCCGAATTGAATTTTAAAGCGGGAATCCACGTAATTTCAATATCGTTCACTTTCACGAAAAGGAATCAAGTGATTTCATGCCCAAAACCAAAATAGCATTGCTTTTCGGAGGAGTCTCCGGAGAACATATCATCTCTGTTCGTTCCTCATCTTTTATTTTTGCGACGATCGACAGGGAAAAATACGATGTTTGTCCCATCTATATCGATCCCAACGGGAAATTTTGGATCCCCAAAAACCAAGTTCCGATTTTTCCTGATCCATCGGGAAAAAATGAAATCGAATTTTCACAGGAATTTAATACTTCGAATGGCATTACCTCACCAAGTTTTCCTGGGGAAATTGGGAATTTAGGTATTTCTGCCGCCTTTCTCGGATTACACGGTGGCTCAGGAGAAGATGGAAGGATCCAAGGATTTTTAGACATTTTAGGGATCCCACATACGGGATCTGGTGTTCTTGCTTCAGCACTTGCAATGGATAAGTACAGAGCCAATCTTTTGTTCCAAACCATTGGGATTCCAGTAGCACCTTTTTTTGAATTGGAAAGAGGTAAACATGATCCAAGAAAAACTTTACTCAACTTACCTTTCACATTTCCCGTTTTCATAAAACCTACATTAGGTGGCTCAAGCGTGAACACCGGAATGGCAAAAACTCCGGAAGAAGCAATGACATTAGTGGATAAAATCTTTGTTTCCGAAGACAGAGTCCTTGTACAAAAATTGGTAACAGGAACAGAAGTATCAATTGGAGTATTAGAAAAACCAGAAGGGAAAAAACGAAATCCATTTGCCCTTGTTCCAACAGAAATCCGTCCGAAATCGGAATTTTTTGATTTTGAAGCCAAGTATACAAAAGGTGGCAGTGAAGAAATCACTCCCGCACCAGTTGGAGATGAAATCACAAAGACCTTACAAAAATATAGTTTGTCTTGCCATCAGATCCTTGGTTGTAAAGGGTATTCTCGGACTGATTTTATCATTTCCGATGGAATTCCTTATGTATTGGAAACGAATACCTTACCAGGAATGACAGGCACAAGCCTCATCCCACAACAAGCAAAGGCACTGGGCATTGATATGAAAGACGTATTTACGTGGTTACTTGAGATCTCTCTTTCTTAGGAAAAAAATGCATTCCAATCAGGATTGCAATCAAACTTGCGATGGTTCCATAGAAGTGGCTTGTCATATCATCACCATACACTTCTAAAACAAGCCATGTCCCAATACCCACTAACAACGAAAATAAGGCAGACCTTTCATCGGCACGTTTCGTCATAAGTCCAAACACCATTGGGATAAACAAAGTCACAAGGGAAATTCCACCAGAATCTTCAACAAGAGCATAAATAGAAGGTTTGCCCACGGCAAGTATAAACGATATACCTGCAATGATGAGAACAGAGACTCTTGAAAGGAGTAATAATTTTTTATCATTCATATCCTTAAATGCGTATTTTAGTATATTCTCAGATAATATGGAGGAGGGCGCAAGGATGGCTCCTGAAGCCGTAGATAATATAGCGGATATCAATGCAGAAAAAAATAAAACTTGGATCCACGGACTCGAAAATTTAGAGATCATGGTTGGGATTAACAGTTGGCCAGTTTCAGAATCCAAATCGAAATTGGGGATTAAACTTTTGGCATGGAGACCCAAAAACAAAGGGATCATCGCAAATAACAAATACAAAATGGAAGAGATGTATGATGCTCTTCTGATGGCAACTTTTTCGGACTTGGCAGACATCACCCTTTGGAAGATATCTTGTTGTGGCAAAGAACCAAATCCAACAACCATCCATGCTGAAAGGTAAAGAGTCCAAGCATGGTAATTGGATTCTGGAAAAAAGGAAAAAAATCCGTCTGGTTTTTCCGCAATGGATTCCCAAATGGGTTTTATCCCATTTAGTTCAATGATGACTACAACAAGGCCAACGATGATGGATATGGATTGGAAAAAATCAGTGAGAGAAACTGACCACATCCCACCTAAATATGTATAAAAAACCACGAGGCAAGCACCAATCACAATGGCGGTAAATTGGTTGATTCCAAATAGAATTTGTACCATAATTCCTAGGGCCACAAACTGGGCTGCTACCCATCCGAAGTAGGAAAAGATCAGGCAAATCCCTGCGATAAACTCCATTTTTTTACCGTATCGATTTTTGTAAAAATCACCGAAGGTGAGGATTTGCATTCGGTACAAGTATTTTGCGAAAACAAGACCTAATAAAAAAAGACAAAGTGCACCACCAAACGGATCTTGGATGACAGCTAAAAATCCACCTTTTGCAAATTCTACTGAAGAACCTAAAATGGTTTCGCTACCAAACCAAGTGGCAAATAATGCAGCAGTGGAAATGGGGAGGGGTAAACTTCTACCAGCTAAAATGAAGTCTTTAGAATTTTTAACTTTTTTAGCCGCATAAATTCCAATGGCAATCGTGATGAGTAAATAACCGAGTATGAAGACGGCTTGGAAATTCATTCTTTAAAATAAATCTTCTTCCAATGGTTTCGAAGTTGTTTCTTCCTTCTTTTTTTTCACCGTAGATTTCACAACTTCTCCACTTGGTGCCTTCGTTAAAAATTCAATTTTTGCTTCTGCATCCACAAGTCGTTCTGAACAGATCTTTTTTAATTCCATTCCCCTTTCATAGGCTTTGATGGAATCTTCTAGAGATAAGGTGCCACGTTCTAATTTTTCAGCAATGTCTTCTAATTCGCGAATTGCCTCTTCAAAACTAATCGATTTTTTTTCTACCATAGTATATTCCTAACCTTTTTCTTTCACTTCAACTTGGAGTTTTCCATCGAATAAAAATACTTCCAAAGTTTCTTTTTCCTTAATTTGATTTACTGAAGAAATTACTTGTTTGTTTGCATTTCGTAAAACGGAAAACCCGCGTTTTAATGTCCCAAGCGGCGAAAAATGATGTAATCTTTGTTCTGCGAGTTTGAATTTGTTTTGGATTCTTTCTAAATAAGATTTCCAATTGGTTGACAAAGTATCAATTTTTTGAAATTCACTTTGTTTTTTGACAAGGTAGTTTTTTCCAAGTAAAGAGATTTTTGTCATCAATTCATCAAAATGGTTTTGCCTTGGTTCTAAAATTGATTTTGGGTTTTGAAAGACAATGCGTGTTGTAACGCCTGTCCATTTTTCCTTTCCAATGCGGATCACACCAGTCAGGGCAGAGCGAAGCCGATCCTCCATTTCATCTAAACGGATTAGGGTATCGGATACATTCGGAATCGCTAATTTTGCGGCGGCAGTGGGAGTGGGTGTTGTCGCATCCGCTGCTAAATCAGTGAGCACTCTATCAATTTCATGACCTACAGCTGAAATAATGGGAATTCTAGATTGGTAGTAAGCCATCACCACCGATTCTTGGTTAAACGCCATTAGGTCTTCAAACGACCCACCACCACGCCCAGCAATGATCACGTCAACTTCCCATTTAGGGTCATTGATTTCTCTTATGGCTTCGATGATAGAATTTTCTGCTCCATCTCCTTGGACGAGACAAGGAGAAACTAAAATTTGGATCGAAGGATTAAGGTCTGTAGCAATTCGGATGATATCTTCCACTGCGGCCCCTTTTGGGGAGGTAACAATGCCTAACCGTTTCGGAAATTTAGGTAACGGTCGTTTGTGGTTTGGGTCAAAAATTCCTTTTTCTGCTAACTGTTTTTTTAATTTTTCTATTTTTAGTAGAATGTCACCTTCACCAAGTTCTTCGATCTTTTGGACGGTTAAACTATAATAACCACCTGGTTCATAAACAGAAACGGAACCATAAACAAGGATTTCCATTCCATTTCGTAATGGTGTTCCTCTGTAATTCTTCGCCTGAAAGGAAAAAAAAGCACATTTGATAACACTTGCGGTATCCTTTAAGGAAAAGTACATATGACCAGAGCTATTGGTTTGGCTAAAATTGGAAATTTCACCTCGAACCCAAAAATTTTTAAATTCGGGGGAATCTTGGAGTTTCGCTTTGATACGGCGATTGACTTCGCTTACTGTAAGGGAAGAGTCAACTGTTTCCATTTACGTCGTTTGGAATCGAGTTTCCCTAAAAATTTTCCAAAAGTCCCAGAGGATGATGACAAGCGTTAATGCCATTGGCCCAATGATGATCCCTGCAACACCAAACTCTTGTAATCCGCCAATGAGCGAAAGAAAAATTAAAAAAGGATGGGTTTTGAGTTTTTTATCTAAGATTTTTGGTTTCACAAAATTTTCTAAAATTAGGTAACTGGCTCCACCTGCGATCATAAATAAAATACTACCTGTCCAATTTTCTTGTACAAGGCCAATGTACAATCCAATCGGAAGCCAAACAACAGAAGTGCCAACCACAGGAATGAGTGAAAAAATAGTCGCGATACTTGAAAGTAAAAACTTATTGGAGACAGATGTAAAAAGTAATAGTACGTAAATAAGAGCTCCTTGGAGTAGTGAAATAAATAAATTCCCCATCATCACGGTGCGAATCGCTTCTTCTATCCTACGCCCAAGTCGTTCTTCAATTTCAGTAGGGAATGGTAAAAGCAAAAATAATGCATGTTCCATTCTACTCCCTTCCTTATAGAGGAAAAAAAGTAAGATAAATGTAAAAAATCCATTGAAGATAATGGCACCTGGTACTTCAAAACTTCCAATTAAAAATCCTGAAGAATTTTTTAACAAACTGTAAATGGAATCTAAATTGAGGATGTCCATGTGTTGGCCCACATACTCGCGGTAGAGGATTGGAAGTTTGATCCAAAAAAATTCATTTTCCGTAAAAAAGTCAGTTAACATTGGACTATTGAGTAAAAGGGAAACAATAGATTCTTCTGTGAGTTGGTTTCTCACATAACTGACTAAGTTTAATGATTCACGAATTAATGTAGAGACAATGAGATAGGAAGGTATAAATACACATGCCAACATTAAAATGACCATGATGTAAGGGGAAAGGCCGTGGAACTTCACACCCAAAAAATTTTTTAAACGTTTGTGGAGTTTGCGTGTGGTTAAATAAAATAATAAAGATAAAAAACTTGCCCATAAAAATGGTTTGAATACAAAAAACAAAGTAAAACATGTTGCAAGGAATATTCCTGCTAACAAAATATATACGATCGTTTCGTTTTTATTTTTAATCCAATTCATGTTTAATATGTACTGTGTTTTTTGAAATAAAACCGCATTTGGTTTGTTTTACCGTGACTCGTCAATGAAATCGAAAGTGATTTTTTGATATAACCTTCTAAAAGATAAAATACTTCTAAATCCTTTGTGTTTTTTTCGATGAGTTTCCAGTCACCTTGGCTTGCTCGTAATTCAATTCTCTTTTGGATATCCGCAAACGACTCTTCCGTTTCCAATAGTAAAAATGCTTCTTTGGTGTGGATGTGGCTGGTTTTAAATTCGCTTGATTGGATGAATTTTGAGGTTTCGGGGAAAAATGACTGTGGAAATGCAGGTGGCGCATTGGCTGGAAACTGGATGACAGTGATAGGGTCAAACCGGTAGGTTTCCGGGATTTGACTGGGTTGGCATTGCCAAAAAAGAAGGAACAGTAAAATCGAAAATCGAAGCATTAGGGAAAGCAAATGTCCTACTGGGGATTCCTTCCATTCATTTTTTAAATTCTTAGTTGCTTAGCTGGAGAAAGGTATATTCTGTCTCTGTGTTGGATTCCATCCCATTTGAAACGATTCTGAATCGTATTTTGGAATTACCTCCGCTCGTACTTTGGGCGTTTTTTTGTTTTTCCAATTTTTTAGAGAATATTTTCCCTCCTTGGCCTGGGGATACGGTGACTGTTTTTTCTGGTTTTATCTCATCGAGTGAAAATTCACCACTTTCATTTTTCTCCGTTGTACTTGCGACCTATCTTGACAATCTCCTTGGAGCCCTTACCATGTATTATTTTGGGGAAAGGTTTTTACTTTTTTTGAAGCAAACCAAGATTCCCTTTTTGTCAAACTTATACCACGAAGAAAATCTACGCAAGACCTTGGGTTGGTTTCGTAAATTTGAAATTGTAGTGGTTTTGGTTTCAAGGTTTTCCGCTGGCATTCGGTTTTTTGTCTCGATTGTGGCGGGAATGTCCAAAATGAACATCATTAAATTTGTAGTTCTTTATTCCATTGCCATCTCGCTTTGGTGTGGAATACTTTTATCTGCTGGTTCTTTCGTTGGATCCAATTGGAACCAAATCATTGTTATATTATCTTACTACAATCGGACCATTGGAGTCATACTTCTCGTTGTATTTGGATACTTAATCTACCAAATCATAAAGAAACGAAATACGAAGTTGACATGATTTGGATATCTGTTAGGGTTTTCATCCATGGAATCTTGGGGAAAGATAGCGTTTGATTTTTATACTTTTGGATCTTTAGTAGGAGTGATTTTCACTTTTTACAATGCACAATTATTCTTAACAGTGAAAGAAAAGTCCGAAGCCACCTATAATTTAGGAATGGCTACACTATGGCTTGGACTTTTTCATTTTGGATACCTAATTAACTTTTCCTTTATGGGACCTGCGTCTGCTTATATGAGATGGTTTGTCATCATAGGCGCTATGGCTGGTTCAGTTTATCTCACTGGATTTTTCCTAAGTTACCCAGAAGTTTATTTTCCTAGGTTAAAGAAAATCATTTTTCGAATTTTAAGTGCAGTTGTAGTCTTTGTGACTGCCTATTTTGTTTTCATTAGCTTAAGTGCGGGGCGTTTGTTTTTTTTCAGTGGGCATTATTGGGATTTCCCACTTCCTGTTTTTTATAAAGCCTATGCCATTATTGTTTTAGTCTTTTTTGTTTCATTTACAGTTGTCGCTATCGTTCAGTTGTTTAAGATTCCCAAGGAATCAAAATTCACGATCATCAGTATTTTAATTTCCTTTGTTCTCATCACGATGATCCCTGGTTTTTTAAATGTACTTTCTAGGGATGGAGCAATTGGAAGGGGATTGTACCAAACCATCACGGATTTAATTTTGGTAGTTGGTTTGTTTGTTGCAAACGTTGTATACATCAATAATACAAAGGACAAAACAACAATCATCTCTAGGATCATTGGCATTTCCTTAGCTTCGTTTTTACTCATTTTACAACTCGTTGCTTATTCAGTAATCCAACAAACAGAATCCAATTATGACATGGTGCATACAGCTAGGGCAAAAAACTTCATTGCGGGTTTAGAAACAGACCAAGTTCCAAGTTTTCATTTTTCCTATGATACTAAGGAGAGAACCTTTACCCACCATTTAGGAAAAGAAGATACTAAAATTGAACCAAAGTCCTATGAAGCTGAGTTTTGGAATGTGTGGACATTGGAGATGATACTCTCTTTTGAAAATGACCCCAATTGGAAAACTAAAACGATCAATTTGGTGAATTCCTTACCGGCAACAAGCCGCGGTTATGCAAAAGAAATACTCAGGTTAACAACTGAAGTGAAAGTGGAGAGTCCAAAAGAATTAATCGCAAGTCTTGAATCTGAAAAAAGAAAAATTTTATACACACGAAATAAATTGAGGGAGATTCCTGTTCTTGGTTTCCAAGAAAAAGCATTGGGTCTTGTGAAAAAAGAAGAAGGGGCTTTGTCTGGTTTTTATGCGGAAGCACGGAGTGTATTAAATTCCAGTTTGTCTGAAGGAGAAAAATGGGAAACTTTGGAAAAACTTTTTTCGCCTATGCCGAATCATGGAGAACGAAATTATAGGGGGCAAGTTAAGTTTGAAACAAACCTACCTGAACATTCGTTTTTTGTCAGTTACCTAATTGTTGATAAAAAAAATGGAATTGTACATGAGATAGGTTATCCTTATGTAGACTACCGGGAATTCCAACACGAAGTCACGTTGCCTTGGATCATCGGTCTTTTGGCTTTAGCCATCCTTGTGATTTTTGGTTATCGTTTGTTTTTCCTAATTGCTCTCATTCGACCAATTGAACAGATCATTGAAGGACTCACGGAAGTAAATTCAGGTAATTTGGAACACCGCCTAACGGTAAATGTAGAAGATGATATTGGATTTATGGCTCGTTCCTTTAACCGAATGGTTCGCTCCATCCAAGCAGCAAGGAAAAAATTGCAACAGTATGCAGAACAATTAGAGGAAAAGGTTCAAGAACGAACAAAGGAATTGGAAAACACGTTAAAAGAAGTCCAATCTTTAAAACACCAACAGGACGGGGACTATTTTTTGACATCGTTGCTGTTACAACCATTTAATGTCAATCATGCGATGCATGAAAATGTACATGTTGATTTCTTATTAGAACAGAAGAAAAAATTTACCTTTAAACAATATGAAAAAGAAATTGGTGGAGATTTAAATATTGCAAACCAAATTGTATTAAACAACAGATCCTATACTGTGTTTTTAAATGCAGACGCTATGGGTAAATCGATGCAAGGGGCTGGCGGAGCACTCGTACTTGGATCAGTTTTTGAATCAATCATCACTAGGACACAGTTACTGAGTGAAGCAAGGAATACATATCCTGAACGTTGGATCAAAAATACCTTTTTGGAACTTCATAAAATTTTTGAAGGTTTTGATGGTTCCATGCTTGTGTCTTTGGTTCTCGGTGTCATCGACAATGAAACGGGTTTACTTTATTTCATCAATGCTGAACATCCATGGATTGTGTTGTATCGTGATGGAATTGCAAGTTTTATCGAAAACGAATTGATGTTTCGTAAGTTAGGAACTTCAGGTGTCCAAGGGAATTTGTACATCAAAACCTTCCAATTGGAAGCAGGTGATATTTTAATCGCAGGATCTGATGGTCGAGATGATTTACTCATTTCCCATACAGAAGATGGAAAACGTGTCATCAATGAAGACGAACGGTTATTTCTGAAGATGGTCGAAGCCGGTAAAGGAGAACTCGATTCCATTTATGATGAGATGTCTAAATTTGGGGCATTAACCGACGACTTGTCATTATTACGTGTTTCTTTCATTGAAGAAAAAGAAAAATATAAAATTGAAAAAGATAAACTAAGGGAAATCCAATCCTTACTTGCGAAAGCGAAGGAAGCAAGTGATTCGTCTGATTTACAGGAAGCGGTTACCTATTTAGAAAAAGCTCATTCGTTAGAAGAAAACATTCCAGAGATCAAAAAGAAATTCATTCAATTGTATTTGAAACTGAAAGACTATGGCAAAGCTAAAAAAATGGCAAAAGACTATAGTGCGCTTCGGCCTATGGATACAGAAATTATGTACATCACCGCTTTCTGTGCAAGGAAAGTCGCCGATATCAAAACCGCCATTGACTTTGGGGAACGGGTGAGGTTACGAGATCCAAACCATGTGAAAAACCTTATCAATTTAGGACAAACCTACTTGGCCGATAAAAATTATGCACGTGCTGAAAATATATTGAGTTCTGCCAGTGAGTTGGATCCTGAAAATCCAAGTTTGATACGCCTGATCGAACACATTCGTAAAAAACAAATCAAACAAGAAGAAACTCGTTAGAGTCTAAGGTTGTGAGTGGAACCCAATC
This sequence comes from Leptospira yanagawae serovar Saopaulo str. Sao Paulo = ATCC 700523, assembly GCF_000332475.2. Taxonomy (GTDB): domain Bacteria; phylum Spirochaetota; class Leptospiria; order Leptospirales; family Leptospiraceae; genus Leptospira_A; species Leptospira_A yanagawae. The sequence goes on along the minus strand of NZ_AOGX02000024.1, from coordinate 178,907 downwards.
GTAAAATAGAGATCTCCCATAGTTTTTTAGAGTGGGACCCAGAAGAGTGGAATCGTCTTGTCCCTTCTGATTCCCTTTTCCAAGAACATCAGTTTTTGGCTGGTCTCGAAGAAACAGGTTGTATCGCAAAATCGGATTGGGTTCCTGTCATCGTGACCGCAAAAAAAGATGATACTCTTGTTGGAATTTTACCTGCATATTTGCGTAAAGATTCCTACGGGGAATATATTTTTGATTTCCAATGGGCCAATGCATTCCATAGAGCAGGAATTCCGTATTACCCGAAACTGACAGTGGCTGTTCCCTTTACCCCCGTGACAGGTTCTCGTTTTCTATTTGACCCTAGTTTGACAAATCACGAAAAACATCTATTAGGTGAGAGTTTGCTCGCAAAATTAAAAGAATTTGGGGAAAAGGAAAATGTATCTTCTGTTCACATCCTTTTTTGTAAAGAAGAGGAACAACGTTTGAGTGAATCGAGTGGATTTGCTCCCAGACTTTCCCACCAATACCACTGGTTCAATAAAGGCTTTCAGAGTTTTGAAGACTTCCTCACCACATTGGTAAAAGAAAGACGAAAATCAATTCGCAGTGAAAGGAAAAAAATAGGGGAAACAGGACTAAGAATCCAAACACTCACGGGTGACCTCATCGAAGAGAAACACGCATCTATATTTTATGAGTTTTATCAGGACACCCATACTAAAAAATGGGGCCAAGCCTATCTCAATCGTCGGTTTTTCGAGCAGATGGTAGAGACATTCAAACACCGTTTGCTTTTGGTCCTGGCGTTGAAACCCAATGGAGATCCCCTTGGAGGAAGTTGGAATTTTTTCCGAGATGGATTTTTATTTGGTCGGTATTGGGGAGCCACAGAATACGTTCCCAATTTGCATTTTGAATGTTGTTATTACCGATTGATTGATTATGCAATTGAACATAAAATGGAAAGAGTGGAGGCAGGTGCCCAAGGGGAACATAAATTCCTTCGAGGTTATGAAACAGTGCCGATGTACAGTTCCCATTATATCTATCACGAACAAGGTAGGCATGTGATTACATCCTATCTTGAAAAAGAAATCCAAATGGAGAGAGAAAACATTGCAGCTTACAACTCACACTCTCCCATCAAATCTTTAAGGGAGGGCTAATGTCAGAAACAAAACGTAAATCATATACCGATTTTAATGTAGAACTTTTAGAAAAGGAAAAACAAAAAAAACAGGTAAAAAAACCAAACCGTTACCAAGTCATACTCATCAATGATGATTATACTCCCCAAGAGTTTGTTGTTTATGTACTTGCCATTGTATTTCGAAAATCAATGGAAGAATCTCGTCAAATTATGTGGAAAGCACACACAGAAGGTTCTGCTGTTTGTGGCGTGTATTCTTTAGACATCGCAAGAACCAAGGTGCAGGATGTACATCGTTTAGCCGATGAGGCGGGCCATCCATTACAATGCCAATTGGCGAAGGAAGAATGATATGAATTTTTCATCAGATTTAGAAAAAACTTTGGAGCTCGCACAAACAGAAGCTACTAAATTCCATCACGAATTTATCACTTTAGAACATTTGTTATATGGCCTAACTTTCAACGAGAAAACAAAAGATGTTTTAATCAATGTTGGTTGTGATTTGGAATTACTCCGCGAAGAACTTTTGGATTATTTTGAAGATGATTTATCATCCATTGCAGTCCCGAATTTAAAAGTCCAACCGAAGTATACAGTTGGGGTTCAATTTGTCATTCAGTTTGCTGCATTTCATGTTCAAAACTCAGGTAAAGAAGAAGTTGATGGAAATAACGTACTTGTTGCATTATTTCGAGAGGAAGACAGCCAAGCGTGTTACCTTCTAGCAAAACAGGATATCAAACGACTAGATGTCATCAAATACATCTCTCATGGAGTCAAAAAGGAAAAAGACGAATCTGACTTTGAATATTCTGAATCCACCGAAGAATTGGATGAGGAAAATGAAGATCGTTCTAAACAATCTGCATTAGAGAAATTTTGTGTAAACCTTACGGAAAAAGCAAAATTGGGAAAATTAGATCCTTGTATCGGAAGAGATACGGAAATCCAAAGAACGATCCATATCTTGTCTAGGCGTAGGAAAAATAACCCAATTTTTGTTGGGGAAGCAGGAGTCGGAAAAACTTCAATTGTGGAAGGCATTGCCGAACGAGTGGTCAAAGGAAAGGTTCCCAAAAGTTTGTTAGGACTTGAGATTTACTCTTTGGATATGGGTCTTGTGATGGCAGGAACTAAATTTCGAGGAGAGTTTGAAGAACGCCTAAAATCCATATTACAGGAATTAGTCGGTAAACCAGAAAAGGTTATTTTCATAGATGAGATCCATACCATCGTTGGTGCGGGAGCTGTGTCTGGTGGAAGTCTTGATGCTTCCAACTTAATGAAACCTGCACTTGCCAATGGAGAACTTAAGTGCATTGGAACGACAACCTACAAAGAATACAAATCCATATTTGAAAAAGACCATGCTCTTTCCAGGAGATTTCAAAAAATTGAAGTCACAGAGCCGAGTAGAGAGGACGCCATACAGATATTAAATGGTCTAAAGCCTAAATATGAATCCTTTCATGGTGTCACCTATAGCACAAAGGCAATTGAGGCCTGTGTCGATCTTTCGAGTTTGCATTTAAGGGATCGATTTTTGCCTGACAAAGCCATTGATCTAATGGACGAAGCAGGTGCGTTTGTTAAGTTAAGAGATGAAAACAAAGAGAAAGCGAAAAAATTTGTTGGGATTTTGGAAATTGAAACTCTTGTGGCAAAAATTGCGAAGATCCCAGAAAAAACAGTAAAGGCTGATGATAAAAAGAAATTAGAAACTTTGGATGCAGAGATTAAGTCCGTTGTTTTCGGCCAAAATCATGCCATTGACCAAATTGTGGATGCCATTCACTATTCTCGGTCTGGACTTGGCGATGAAGGGAAACCCATTGGCAGTTTTTTATTTGTGGGACCAACAGGTGTGGGAAAAACAGAAGTGGCAAAAACTCTCGCTGAAAAGATGGGAATTGAGTTTTTACGTTTCGATATGAGTGAATACATGGAGAAACATTCCGTTTCCCGTTTGATTGGTAGTCCTCCAGGTTATGTTGGATATGACCAAGGTGGACAACTCACAGACGCCATCGCAAAATCACCACATTGTGTTTTACTTTTTGATGAAATCGAAAAGGCACATGAAGACATTTACAATATCCTATTGCAAGTGATGGACCATGCTACCCTCACTGATAGTACAGGAAAAAAAGCCGATTTTAAAAATGTGATTTTAATCCTCACAACAAACACGGGAGCCCAGGAGAGTGCTAAACCTCTGCTTGGTTTTGATACGGATCGGTATGATGATCGCTCGTTAAAAGCAATTGAACGAACCTTCACACCTGAATTTAGAAATCGATTAACAGCTGTTATAGAATTTAATCCATTGTCAGTTGCCATTGTAAAACAAGTAGTGAAACGAATGTTTAAAACATTACAAGGGAAAGCAAAAGAAAAGGGAATCCAATTGGAGATTTCTGAAAAAGCGGTGAGGTATCTAGCGGAAACAGGTTATGACCGGTCAATGGGAGCAAGACCCATCCAAAGGATTATCAATTCGGAAATAGGAAAACCACTTTCAAAAAAGATTCTTTTCCACAAAGAAAAGGTTAAATCCTACTTGGTTGACACAATTGAAACGGATGGAAAAACCAAATTGGAAATACTTGAATTGTAATTTCGGTTTTCCCATTTTGATGATAAATGAATCGAATGAATTTTTTGAAAAGGGATGACTAAGGGTTTTGCAAAAAAACTTCGTCTTCTTTTTTAAAACTTAGGTATCCAAAAACAAATGAAAAACCCAAAGTAATAAGAAACAAATAATATGTGATTTGGGTTTCCACTTCTTTTGCATTCACAAAGTCATAATACGTACGTTTTGGATCTAAATACCCCGAAAGGACAATGATGAGGCAAATCATTTCTGTCGCAAAAAACCAAATCCTTGTCCAAGTGGATTTCCAAAATCCTAAAAAGAAAAAGTTGAGCAAACTAATCAGAATGAAAATGGAATTGAGTTTGGGGCTTAATGAAACAGATTCCTTTCCTTCAAAAAAACTAATTTCATAATGGAACCAAGGCAATACAGAAAATAATAACTGCAAAAACAAAAAGATAAAAAAGATTTTATCAAACAATAGTTTTGTATTCCAATACCGATATAAGGATAAAAATATCTTTTGGCCCAAATACCACCAAACTTTGATAAGATCAGGAATCAGTTTGATTGTTTCTTTACAAAATAAAAAAGTTTCTTGGATCAAATGGAAAAGGGAAACTGTCATTCTACTTCCACAGTCATATCTAATTCGACACAAGCATCTAAGGGGAGTGAACTGACTCCAATCGCAAACCTGGCATGTTTTCCCTTTTCTCCAAAAATTTGAACCACAAGTTCCGAAGCTCCATTGGCAACTAAATGCTGTTCTGTGAACGATTCATCGCAAGCTACATAGACTCCCAGTTTCACAACCGATATCACTTGGTCTAGAGAATTGATGTGTAAGAGGAGGGTGGCAAGTGCATTGAGAAGGCATTGTTTTGCTTCTGCTTGTGCTTCTGGGAGAGTGATGTTTTTTCCAACTTTCCCTGTTTTGGATAATTTTCCTGCCACTAGAGGCAATTGTCCTGAGGTAAAAATCAAGTTCCCGGAGCGTTTGGAAGGGATATAGGCCGCTAGGGCTTGGGGAACTGGAGGGATCTGGATCCCGAGTGCATTCAATTGTTCAGTGATGGCCATTGCCATCCAAACTATGGATTCCACCCCTTGGAGACAAAATTTTTTTTTCAAACAGGAAAAAAACCAATTTCGAATTGACAATTGGCAGTCAAAGATGTAGAGTGCTAATGAAAATAGCAGGCTACGAACAAGAGTGCCAAAAGGAGATTTTGCATGTTATTTCGAATTTTAGACCCACAAACGAAAGCAAACCAGTTTTGGAGAGACTTTGACCGTTTGAACGATGAGTTGACTCGATCCATCTTGGATGACCAATTCGGAAGTTCTTCGCATTTTCCTCCTGTGAATGTGTATACGAAAGAAGATGAAGCTCTCGTAACTTGCCTTTTGCCAGGAGTCGACACAGACCAAATTGATATCAATGTGAAAGACCATATCTTATCCATTCATGGTAAGAAAAAAATGGAAGAACTAGCAGAAGGAACAGAAGTTCATAGAAGGGAAATTTTCCACGGTGAATTCCATAGAAGATTAGAACTGCCATTCCGTGTGAACCAAGACCAAGTTTCAGCTAAGTATGTGAATGGAGTTTTGAACATCCACTTACCAAGAAGAGAAGAAGACAAACCGAAAAAAGTTTCCATCAGCTTAGGATAAGGAGAATCGATATGAATACATTAACTAAAGAAACCAAACAAGAATTAGATGGAAAAAAAGAAGTAACGGAAGTGAAACCACAAGTAAAAGTATATTCGCCAAATGTGGACGTATACGAAACGGAAAACTCGTTACTCTTCCGAGCGGAAATGCCTGGTGTGGATGAAACCTCAGTCGGAATCACCATAGAAAAAGACCAATTGCTTCTCGAAGGAAAGTTCCAAATCCCAACAGTGGAAAGAGGGCAGGTTCGATTGGCAGAATACAGGGAAGGGAATTACCTAAGAAGGTTTACAATCGGCAAAGCGGTAGATTCAGACAATGCCATAGCAAAAATCAAAAATGGAATTCTGGAACTAACCCTTCCGAAAATTGAACCGAAAAAAACAAAAATCGAAATTCGAAATTCTTAATTCTTGGTAAGAAAAGAGTGAGAAAATTGAAACGAAAGATGTTTTAAAATATATAATAACAGCTATGAACCTAAATCCAAAGGCCCAAGAGAACAATCGTTTTCTTGGGCTTTATTTTAGAGAAATGTTTGGATGGTTTGGAAGAGTGTATCGTTTTCCTCTTTTGTACCGATGGTAATCCGGATGTATTCCTTACAAATTCCATAAGAAAAATACCGAATGAGGATGTTTTTTTCCTTTAAAGATAGGTATAAATGTTCTGGAGACACTCCGGGTTTCGGTTTGCAAAATAAAAAATTCGTTGAGGAATTTGGAATCGTAAAGCCAAGAGATTCCAAATTGGATTTCAATCGGGACCTTTCTTGGACTACAAGATTTCGTTTTTCCTGAAAGTATTCCTTGTCAGCATAAGAAGTTACTGCAATCACTTGGTCGAGGATTCCAACATTGTATGAGTCTTTGAGTTTTCGCATCCAAGATATGGTTTCCAAAGATCCAACAATGTAACCCACTCGGAGTCCTGCAAGGGCATACGACTTAGAGAAGGTTCGGGAAACCAGAAGATTGGGATGGTCTTTGATCTGAGGAATCAAACTTGCATCGGACCCTGCAAAATCAATGTATGCTTCATCAGAAAGTACAAGGCCTGGGAAGGAACTTACAAGTGTTAGTAGATCGTCTTTTGGTTCCTCAATCCCTGTTGGCGCATTGGGATGAGCAAAACAAAGCAATTTCCCTTTGCGATTCTTTAAAGCTGCAAAATCAAAATGTAGATTTTCCAAAACAGGCACTGCTTCATACCTAGCTCCTACCATCATTTGTTCCGTAAGGACCGGATAGTAGGAATATGTGGGATCGGGTGCCACTACCACATCCCCTGGACCAACAAAGGTTTGGAATAACAATCGTAAGGCTTCGTCCGATCCATTGGTCACAAGGATTTGGTTTGGGTCTAAATCATAATCTTTGGCAACGAGTTCCTGTAATTGACGCGAATGGTAATTGGGATACTTACGAAGTAATCCTTTCTCTAGGACTTCCTCAACTGCCTGTCCTATTTTTGGGGAAGGGGGATACGGATTTTCATTCGTATTCAATTTGATGGTAGAAGTGGTGAGCCCTGGTTGTTCGCCAGGAGTGTAAGGTAAAAAGATTTTAAGTTCCTTACGGATGAAATGCTCAGGATTGAAGTTGTTTTTTTTTGGTTCCATACATCACAACCGGTTCAGTGCATTGATGTATGCTTTGGCACATGCCTCAATGATATCGGTAGAATCACCTTTTCCCACAACTCGCCTTTCCCCTTCTTCTAGCGTGACAGATGCCTCTGCCATTGCATCCGTTCCTTCTGTGACCGGTGAAATCACAAGCCGGGACAATAAGGGAGAAAGACCAGTCACCGAACTAATTGCTTTGAAGATACTATCAACAGGACCATCTCCTTTGGCTTCTCCCGTTTTAATTTCACCTTTGCTTTGTAAGCTGACTTTTGCAAATGGAGTTTTGTCAGAGCCAGTATTTTGTTCAAAGGATAAAAGTTTGTAGGTTTCATCGACTTGGGAACGGCTGATTTCGGATTGGAAGAGGGCAGCGATGTCTTCATCAAACACTTCCTTTTTTTTGTCTGCAATTTCCAAAAACCGATTGTATGCATTATCAATTTCTTCAGGTTTTGGATCAAATCCCATACGGATGATTCGATCTTTGAATCCAGCTCTTCCCGAGTGGCGACCAAGAACCATACGATTGGATTTTAATCCTACCGATTCTGGGGTCATGATTTCATAGGTTTGGCGATTTTTAATCACACCATCTTGGTGGATCCCTGATTCATGAGCGAAGGCATTGGCACCCACAATTGCTTTGTTAGGTTGTACAACCATTCCCGTAATGGTTTTTACCAAATGAGACCCACGTGTGATGAGGGTAGAATCAATCTTTGTTTCCACTCCAAAGGTATCTTTTCTTGTTTTAAGAGCCATCACCACTTCTTCCATGGCGGTATTCCCTGCTCGTTCCCCAATCCCGTTGATGGTACATTCAATTTGACGTCCACCGGCAAGTACTGTGGCAAGGGAATTGGCAACGGCAAGACCTAGGTCATTATGGCAATGGGCAGAAAAAATGACTTTGTCTGCACCCTTTACTTTTTCTTTTAAAAAACGAAAGAGATCCATGTATTCTTGAGGGGTAGTGTATCCAACGGTATCGGGAATATTGATGGTTGTCGCTCCTTCTTCGATGACGGCTTCAACTAACTCTCGTAAGAATTCCCATTCCGAACGAGTGGCATCTTCTGGTGAAAACTCTACATCAGGAACAAAGTCTTTTGCCATCCGAACCGCAATCCTTGCCATCTCGAGGACTTCTTTTGGCGACTTTCCCAACTTGTGTTTCATGTGGATGGGAGAGGAAGCAATGAAGGTATGGATGCGTTTGGATTTTGCGGGTTTAAGCGCATCTCTTGCTGCCTCTAAATCGGGCCTAAGGGCACGGGCTAAACCACAAATGGTGGGGCCTTCGATTTCACGGGCAATCCTTTCCACCGCTTTGAACTGAACGGGAGAGGATACAGGGAAACCTGCTTCAATGATGTCAACTCTCATCCGAGCGAGGTGGCCGGCAATTTCTACCTTTTCATCCTCACTCATTGCAGCACCAGGGCACTGCTCTCCGTCTCGTAAAGTGGTATCAAAAATCCGAACGTAATCTTCCATCTCCTTCCAGATCATAGTTTCCCCGAAGTCTGTCAAGGAGTATGGAAAGCACCTGTGATCCAGCGGTATGGTTTCCCTAGATTGTCGATCGGGATTGGTTCTTTTTTCCCTTCAGACCAAAAGCGAATGGGTTTTTCAAAGTCATAGGAAACTTCCTGTTTGGTTACTTTAAGGAAACTCTCTGCCACGGCTTGTCTTGGATTTGGGAATGAAGAAAGGAGTAGGATCCAAAGGGCAAATGAGGCAAAGATGAGAGAAATGGGAAACCGGTTGCAAACCGTTTGGAAAAACCAACTAAGTCCTAGGAAACAAAAAAACCAAATGGGGAACAAATAGCGGATGGGATACGGGTGAAGGTAGGTGAATCGTCCCACAATAATGAGTAATAGAAGAAGTACTGGAATCAAAGTTAGGAGTAAAATCCGAATGCGAAACGGAAATTTGGAAACCGTGAAAAGGCAAAACGAAATCAAAAGAAGTAAGGATCCATTTTGGTAAAAGAGGTGTTTGGATCCATCGAAAAGATAGGTATATGACAAAAACAAAATTCGATCCACTGATTTATCGGAAATGGATTTCAATAAAATCCCAAAACTATTGGGAATCTGGAGTGTTTGTTTGATTCCGTAAAAACTGAGTTCATTCAACAAAAGAAAAATAAGGATGAGAAAATTGAGTTTCCATCCAGGAAGTTTCGGAAGCCGATTCCCGTTTTTCTTACGGATTTCAAAGTGGTAAATGGTCATAAAACAAAGAAAACCAATGCAAAAGGAATACCTGTCGGAAAGGTACAGTAGGCTAAACCCAATCCAATAGAGAAACAACCGAAGGATCAGATTTCGTTTGTTACCATGTTCACCCCAGTTTTGTTTTCTAAGATTGAATCCAAGAACACTCACAAGGAAGAAACTAAAAAAGAATCCTGTACTGTGGTGAGCATTAGTAAAAAAATACACAAAGGGCAAAGGGTTGTCCTTCAGGACAACACCCAAAAAAGAAAAAATAATGATGAGGGTTTGGAAATAAAACAAAAACAATAAGGATTGGGATTTTGATAAGAATTCGTTTAACACCCAGTAGATGCCAAGCGTAACAAAACCCATTTGGACCACTCCATACATCGTTGGTAAATACAAAAAAGGAACAAAACAATACAAAACCGACATGAGTACAAGGTCTGGGAAAAAATAAGGAGAAGGTGGAAAATACCAGTGAGTTATGCCTTTTCCAGTGAATGCATCTAAAATCACCAAAGGGCTATAGAGTTGGTCTGCGGAATGTAAAATTCGGAAGTAAATCGTTTCGCATAACAAAAAGTTGGTGATACTTGTTAGGGTAAGAAAGACCAACATTGGAAACTTTGGGTGTTTTTCTAAACTGAATCGTTTTGCAAAAAAATTTGATTGGAAAAATCTGTCTAACATCACAAGATGAAACCTATGTTGGAACGAAATCCCAATGGGGAAAGATCACTTTCTTTTTACTCCGTCAATTTGGAAGGAGGGGAAAATTGTTCCGAACCACTTCACTTCTACCAATCCATTGTAGGGGGTGAAGTTCTGAAAGAAAGTTTTGGCCATGCAGAACTCCTAGTCTTTGGAACCTTACGGATGGTATTTTCAAAACAAACGGAAGGATGCCCTGTGCGGCCCGGAACCATCACGTTGGAATGGGAAAAAGGAAAAGAAAACGACCCCAAACTGCAAAAATTCAAAATCCTCCAATCGCACCCAACAAAAGCCTATTCCCTCTATGAAGACCCTTGGGGGAACTGGGTATGGGTTTATTTTTCCAAATAATGAAGGAGCCTGTCTGGGTAGTCGGTGATGAGTCCAGAAACTCCAACTTCCAATAATGACTTCCATTCCTCTTCCGTATTGGGAGTGTATGGAATCACAAGTAAACCCTCCGATTGGCACTTTGCTACAAACTCTTTTGTACAGAGTGAGTAATGAGGTAAAATCAAATCGGGTTCATATTGCATGTAACCTTCGTTTAGCGTATCTCCTTTTTCGATGAGTAGCCCCCGAAGTACTTCTGATTCTTCCTTTCGAACAAGGTCCACAAGGTCCCAATCAAAACTACTCACCCAAATCCGGTTTTGTAATTTGTATTTCCGAATGAGTTTGACAACGGCTTTGGCTAGTGATTCCCTCTCTTTGGTTTTTCCTTCACTTTTGAGTTCAATGTCAAACACTGTGGTTTCGGGAAGGGTTTGCACCACTTGCGATAGAGTGGGAATCTGTTCCCCTTCAAATGCCTCACCAAAAAAACTACCTGCATCGAGTTCGGCTAATTTCCGATAGGTGAAATCAGATACCTTCCCCTTCCCATCGGTCGTTCTATCAACTGTAAAGTCATGGATCACAACAAGATCTCCTGAACCGCATAACATGGTATCAAGTTCAAAGTAATGGGTGGATTCCGATCCCACAAGAAAGGACACAAGTGTGTTTTCTGGGGCAAGGCCTCTTGCGCCTCGGTGCCCAATGTTTGCGGGAATTTTTCCGAGAAGAGTTTGTAACCTTTCAGTCCTTGGTTTCCACATGGGTTTACCCTGGTTGGATGGTGGATTCATATCCTTCTTCTTCCATCGCCTGTTTGAACATCTGTTGTTTTAACGTTTCACCTAAGTAACGATCGATGTAGATATGGATTGCATAGAGAAGTGGGGTAATGAGAATCGCAACTCCCATTTTGTATAAAAAATTGGTACTCGCGATAGAGACAAGTTTTGGAACTGGGTGGTATTTTCCAAGGGCAATGAAGATCACCACAAAGGAATCAATCAGCTGGGAGATGACAGTGGAACCTGTGGCACGTAACCAGATATGTTTTCCTTTCGTTTTTTTTCGTAGGAAATGGAAGGTATGTAGGTCAATCATCTGCCAAATCACATACGCGATGATGGAACCAAGGATCACTAGGCCTGAATTGGCGAAAACCCTTTCGAAAGAGGCGTCATCAATGGGAGAATCAGGGCTTGCCGGAATTTGGATGTCGATGACAATGAGGAGGTAAGCAAATCCAATCATCACCATTCCAAGAAAGGTTGTGGCGCGGACCACTTTCCTTCCAAAGTATTCGTTGAGTAAATCAGTGATGATAAAGGTAACTGGGAAAGGGATGACCCCCATGGTCATGGTAAATCCGAAGGCAAAAAATAATTTACTACCAGTGAGTTCCGCAAGCAGTAAAAACGTTAGGAAAAAACTGAGTAGGACTGTATACAGGATCACAGGTTTTTGTTTTAAAGCATTCATGGATTTCTTTTCCTCCCATTCCAATTTTCACTAGGAGAGAATCCCTCCTAAAAAATCATGGGTAACAGATAGATAGGGTGGGATTTGATTATTCTCTACTCTTTTTTTCTCACAAGTTCGATAATCAATCTAGAAGAAACGTATATGTCTGAATCACAATCCCCTAATCCACCAAAACGCCCACTTTCGAACGTGGCGAAGTATTCGTTATTATTTGCCTCTTGGTTCTTTTTATCCGCTATTTCGTTTTATTTGGGAATGAATCTCATGCAAAATTCGGGATCCACTTTGGTGTTAAAAGACCTCCCAAAAACAGGAAATACAAACCCAAGTGTTGTGGAAGCATCCACTCCATCGCTTGGAACTCCATCTGAGATGGAGACTTCGGACCAAACGCAATCGAAACCAACAACGTCTGTCGAAGAAGAAGCAATAGAAACCCCAAACTTTTTACCAGATGAGAATGTGAGTTTCCGGTCTTCCGCATGGTCAACCGATTGGACGGCGATGAAAAAGACAGTCCATTTGTACAATGAAATCCATCCGTTTATCTATACGATGAAAGGTGGACTTTCAAATAATGGGGAACTCATTTCGAGTTGGTCTTCCACATCCAGAAAGGAGCGAGTCCAAGAACTCCGTGCCCTCAACCCAAAAGTGAAAATCATCCCTACGATCTTTCGTTGGGAAAATCCAAAAGAAAAGATCCAAGAAAACATTGGAATGGGTGGGAGAAATGATATCCGTGACCACCACATCCAGGTGATTGTAAACGAAATCATGACCTATGGGTATGATGGGATTGACATCGATTACGAAGGGATGTCTTGCGATAAAAAAGAAAAGTTTGAGGAATTTTTTGCACTACTTGCCAAAGAAGTGCATAAAAAAGGAAAACTCATTTCTGTTGCCGTCCATCCAAAAACCCCAGCAGAGAAATCAAAAAAGAAAGAATTGCAATGCCGTGGCCTTTCGAAACCCATCCAATTGGATTTTCGTGAAAATTGGAGAGGGCCAACCACTCATGATTATGAATTCCTCGCCAAACATGCTGACCGTGTGAAAATCATGGCCTATGAACTCCACCCAAGGAAATACCACAACCCAGGACCTGGTCCACAAGCACCAAATGTTTGGTTAAAGGATATTATCACCTATGCCAAAAAAAGAGTTCCCACACAAAAACTCTACATGGCGATTCCGACCTATGGTTATGACTGGGCTCTTAATTGTAAGGCTTCGGCTAAAGCCATTTACCATTCCGATGCACAAAGGATCAAAGCAGGCACTCATAAAAATCGCCAGCCCACCGATATCAACCGCATCTTAAATGAAGAGAACAAGGTAGCAAATTGGAAAAATCTTTCTAAGTTTTCCGACATCCATAAAAACCGAGCATACGAAGACCCTTCTTTATGGTACACCAGTGGTGGTTGTGACCGTGTTGCGTTTTATATGAACAGACGTGCCTTTGAAGAGAAAATGAACCTTTTACGAAAATATGACTTGGGTGGTTTTTCTTTTTGGCAACTTGTCACAGACAATGACCCTGAAATCAATGTTTACCTCAGTAAACTTGTCCAAGGGAAAATTCCTCCCGTAGAAAAAGCAAAAGAGGAAGAAGAACCAAAAGAAGAAACAACGATTCAAAATTTAGAATCAAAAGAAACGCTGAAAGTTTCTCTTTCGAAATCAAAACAAAAATCCAATTCAAAAACCAAACAGTTCTAATATGAAAACCCTGATCTCTTCGGATGTTCGTTTGCTTGCGGACCTCATCCGAAAAGGTGGGGTGGTTGTATTTCCGACAGAAACTGTATATGGGATTGGAGCTTCGAGTACAAACGAAGAGGCTTGCAAACGAATTTACCAAATCAAAGGTAGACCAAGTGATAACCCCCTTATCGCACATTTTGATTCCATTGAGTCCATTGAAAAAGTTTGTGTCGTAAATGATTTAGCCAAACGATTGTTACAGGAGTTCTCTCCTGGTCCTTTGACCTTAGTCCTCCCAAAACTGGATGGATCTATCTTTCCAAAAGAGATCAGTACACTTGCAGTTCGTATCCCCAAAAACCCAATTTTGCGACAGTGGATTGAAGCTTGCGGTAGTCCCATTTCTGCCCCATCTGCCAATCTCTCGGGAAGGCCATCACTTACTCGCATGACAGATGTTGTGCGATATTTCGATGGAATTGTAGATGGGATCTTTCTTGCTCTGGAACCAAGTATTGGAATTGAATCAACGGTTGTGGGAATGCACCTAGACCCACCGGTTCTACTTCGTCCAGGCTCCATTGAATCAAAGGATTTACGTCAGTTTTTACCCAATTTAATGGTTCCTGATTCGTTTCAGGTAAAGGGAGAAGCCATTCCTGAAAGTCCTGGGATGAAGTACAAACACTATGCTCCTAAGGCCAAGGTAATCCTTTGCCAACCTGCGGAATTTCAATCTCGATTCCAAAAGGAAAGGGACCTTTCCAATCATGCTTGGATTGGATTTTCATTCCCTGGAATGGACTTGGGAAAGGATGGATGGGAATCAGGTTTGGATCATTCAGAACGAATCAAACCTGTATCTTCCAATCAGGAGTATAGTTCTATATTGTATGCTTTTTTTGAGCAATGTGACGTAAAGGGAATCGATACAATTTACTGCGAGGAACCGGCCTTAGGCGAAGGGAGGGAAGCACTTCTCAACCGATTGGAAAAGGCTTCCGAATCCAAATGAACGAAAGTTCCATCCGATAACTCTTACGTTAGCTCGGAGAATCGGAAGGCAAAAAACCCTCCGCATTGTCTCACATCACTCGTTCCCTTTCCAATCCACTACCTATTTTTCCATCGCAGTTTGGTATGGGAGAGGAGGGATACTTCCCCTAAGGATTCCAATAATTGTAATTCCGATAAAAGTCCACCGAGGAGGGGAATTTTATTTTTGAGATTGTAGGATGGGAGTTCTTCTGTTAAGTAAATGGCTTTTCCACCTAATTTCTCTTTGACGAAGCTTATGGCATCGAGAAGTCCACCAAGAGAATCGACAATTTGATTCTCTGTTGTTGGGAGATAAACGCGTCCCATCCCAATTTTGGGAAGTTCTGATAAAGGGATATTTCGGCCTTCGGACACTCGTTTGTAAAACAATGCCTCAATCTTTTTGATTTGGGATTCTAGATACTTGACACTTTGTTTGGAGAGGGGTTGGAACTCGGAATGGATGTCCCGAAAGGGATAAAAACCGACTGCTTCTTTATTCAAATGGAATTTTTTATAAAGTTTTTGTAAGTTTGCGCGGATGCTGACAGCTCCAATTGAACCTGTGATGCAAACAGGGGAGGCAGTGATATAGTCTGCCGCAGTGGCAATGTAATACCCACCACTGGCGACCGTGTCTTTAAAATAAGCTGTGACCAATTTTGATTTTTTTAATTCTAAAATTTCTTGGTGGATTTGTTCCGAATAAAAAGCAGAGCCACCTGGGGAAGAAATTTCAAGGATCACCGCTTTGATTTTTTTATCTTCACCTAATGCCTTTAATGTGGGAATGAGGGAGAAGGCTTCTATTTTCCCGTTTTCTCTGTTTTTATGGAGGTAATCCCCACCCGTAATCCCACCATCGATGGGAAGGATGACCACTTCTTGTTTGCGTTTGGGAAATAGGGAAAATTCCTTACTGGTTTGGTAAAGTGTTGGGTAAGACGGCGAAAATAGTTTTCGATCAGAGGAAAAAAATTCCGTTTCTGTTTTGATGCCATGTACCACACCTGCAGTTAGCAATTCCTCAGCAGATAACATGGGTTTGTAAAAAACTGGTTCTAGGTTTTGATTCCCATTGGTAAGTGCAGAAAGGATCACGTTGCGAAGGTCAATCACGAGTGATTCTAAATTTTTTCTCGCTTCTCTTGAGAATTCCCCACGGGTGAAACTTTCAGCGAATGATTTGTATGGGCCAGAAGCAAAGGCTTGTACTTCAATCCCCCAAGTTTTTAAGAACTTACCAAAAAACATAGGTTCGGCGCTCGGGAGTAAAACCATAAATTCTGATTCTGGAGCAAGGTAGGTTTCACTGGCAGCCGTGAGTAAGAGTAAACTTCCGAGTCCCCCTTCTTTGGCAAACATGCGAATGGTTTTCCCTGATTCTCGTATTGCTATTAGCTCGTTTCTGATTTCATAAAATTCCGATAGCGTCCATTCTAAGGGAGGTAAACTGATATCGACAGTTTTGATTTTGGGATTTTTCTCAATGGTTTTGAGTAAAACAAGGAGTTCCAGTCGAGTGATCGTTTCTTCTTTGCCTTGGAGTTTTTTGACGAAAAAGGATTTGTATGAATCTTCAAAGACAGGTGGCATTTCCAATTCGTATGTCTCTTTCCCTCGTTGGAGAAAGAGGCTTAGACGTAGGTAAATCAGGTACAAAACTCGAAACGGCAAAAAAAGAAGGAAAAAAAGAATTCGAAACACGGTGAGTCCTCTTCCCTCCATTCCTTAAAATTCTTTCCAGAATGAAAGAGGAAAACAACCTATCCGATGTGGATTCCTTTATTCGTATTCGTGGCGCCCGTGAACATAACCTAAAAAACCTAAACCTTGACATTCCAAGAGACAAACTAGTGGTCATCACTGGACTTTCTGGTTCTGGAAAGTCTTCGCTTGCCTTTGATACCATTTATGCCGAAGGGCAAAGGCGGTATGTGGAGTCCCTTTCCAGTTATGCTAGGCAATTCCTTGGCCAAATGGAAAAACCCGATGTGGACCAAATCGAAGGATTAAGTCCTGCAATTTCCATAGAACAAAAAACCACACACCGGAACCCACGTTCGACAGTAGGAACTGTCACAGAAATTTATGACTACTTGCGTTTGTTATACGCTCGTGTGGGGAAACCACATTGCCCAAAGTGTGGAACACCGATTTCCAGTTTATCCGTCGACCAAATCACAGACAGGATCAATATTTTTCCAGAAGGGACCAAGTTACAAATCCTAGCCCCTGTCATCCAGGGGAAAAAAGGGGAACATCGAGAGGTTCTCGAACGATATAAAAAAGAGGGTTTCAACCGAGTGCGTGTGAATGGGGAAGTGTATTCTCTAGAAGACGAAATCCCCTTAAAGAAAAACTTCAAAGCAGATATCGATATCGTTGTAGACCGGATCGTGATGAAACCGGGAATCCAGTCTCGGCTGTCCGACTCTGTGGAAACCGCTTTAAAAACAGCAGATGGGATCGTTGTCGTAGAAGATGGGGAAAAAGACCATCTGTTTTCCCAAAAACTATCTTGTCCCAAATGTGATGATGTGAGTATCCCTGAACTCACGCCGAGACTTTTTTCCTTTAACTCTCCCTTTGGTGCCTGTTCCCAATGTGATGGGCTTGGTGCACTCCTTGAGTTTGATGAGGCACTTCTTGTGACAGATCGAGAGGCATCTCTTGCAGAAGGTTGTATCGAAGCATGGGGAGGATCCAAATCCAATTCCTATTGGTATATGGCCACCATACAAGCGTTATCTAAAAAATTGAAGTTTAACTTAAATACAGCTTGGAAGGATTTACCAGAAAAAATTCGAAACACGATTTTACACGGTGATGCTTCCATCCATATCGATTATGATTTTAGAGGAGCCAATTCTCATTATGAATTTTCGAAAAATTACGAAGGTGTGATTCCCAATCTAAAACGTCGTTATAAGGAAACCAAATCAGATTCGATGCGCCAATGGTTTGAGTCATTTATGACAAACCATGATTGTGATGAATGCCATGGAAAACGTTTGCGAAAGGAAGCACTGGCAGTCAAAGTCCAAGGCATTGGAATTGATGCCTATACTGGTTTCTCCATTGAAAAGGCCTTAGAATTTACCAAAAAATCTGAATACAAAGGGGCAGAAGATACTATTTCCAAACCCATTCTGAAAGAGATCTTACAAAGGCTCCACTTCTTAAATGATGTGGGAGTTGGGTATTTGAATTTAAGTCGTTCTGCAGGAACACTTTCTGGTGGGGAGATGCAACGGATCAGACTTGCCACTCAAATTGGATCTAGGTTAATGGGAGTCCTTTATATCTTAGATGAACCATCCATTGGTCTCCACCAAAGGGACAATACGAAGCTCGTGCAAACCTTAAAGGGCTTACGAAATTTAGGAAATACTGTCCTTGTTGTGGAACATGACAAAGAGACCATGGAAGAAGCGGATTATATTGTGGATATGGGGCCTGGCGCTGGTGTCCATGGCGGCGAAATTGTAGCCTTTGGAACCCCTGAACAAATCAAAAAAGACAAACACTCTGTAACTGGTAAGTTTCTCTCTGGAGAAAAACGAATTTCCAAACCGGAAACAAGGAGAGTGGGGAATGGTAAGTTTTTAAAAATCACGGGAGCAACGCATAACAACCTTAAGAATGTTGATGTTTCTATCCCTCTTGGAACATTAACGGTAGTTACAGGAGTATCTGGTTCTGGTAAATCAACCTTAATCAATGAAATCCTTTATAAGGAACTAGCAAGTTCCGTGATGGGAATGAAACTGGTTCCCGGCAAACACAAAAAAATCCTAGGAAAAGACCAAATCGATAAGGTCATCAATATTGACCAATCTGCCATCGGAAGGACCCCTCGGTCGAACCCAGCCACTTACACTGGTTTATTTACCTTTGTGCGTGATCTTTATAGTGGTCTAGAAGAAGCAAAAGTGCGTGGGTATGGGCCCGGGCGTTTTAGTTTCAACGTGGCTGGTGGAAGGTGTGAAAAATGTGAAGGTGATGGGATTTTAAAAATCGAAATGCATTTTTTACCGGACATCTATGTGGAGTGTGAGGTCTGTAAAGGCAAACGGTACAACCGTGAGACCCTAGAAGTGAAATACAAAGGGAAAAATATATCCGATGTACTCGGGATGACCGTGGAAGAAGCTGTTGTGTTCTTTGAAAATATCCCCAACCTCAAACGGAAACTGGATACCTTGATGGATGTAGGCCTTGGGTATATCAAACTGGGACAAGCAGCTACAACCTTTTCTGGTGGTGAAGCCCAAAGGATCAAACTCTCCACGGAGCTTTCCAAACGACCCACCGGAAAAACACTTTATATATTGGATGAACCTACGACAGGACTCCATTTTGAAGACATTGAAAAGTTACTATCCGTTTTGCAGGTGTTAGTTGATAAAGGAAATTCAATGGTAATCATTGAACATAATTTAGACGTGATCAAAGCTGCCGATTATATCATCGACATTGGACCGGAAGGGGGAGATGGAGGGGGAGAAGTCATTGCGACTGGAACTCCAGAAGAAGTCGCCTCTGTGAAGGCATCATTTACGGGACAATACTTGAAGAAAGTTCTACAAGAGGAAAAAGAATTGGATGCCAAAATGGCGAAACGAAAGGGAAAATAACGTTTGTGAATGAAACAAACGATCCTTCCCCATTCCATTTGTTTTCCAAATGGGGTGACAACGATTCGATTTTCCCCAAAGATTATCTAGAAAACGATATAGTCCCGACAGGTACAAACTTTTACCGCAGTTGGAAACCCTATTTGTATTCCGCTGGTTTTTATGATTTCATTTTAGGAAAAGAGTCCTATTTCGAATTTCAAAAAAAACTTTCGTCCTTAGCCGAAGAACCACTCGGAGTTTCCTTAGCACTTTCTTGTATGGTGGAAGTGAATGTGGCGGGCGGAATCCTTAACGCGTCAAGGTTCCAGGAACCTGGCTCTCATTTTTTATGGAATGCGTTTTCAGGAAAAGAACCATTCATCATCCTTGCAGCTGGTGTGAGCGAACCAGGGTTTGACGGAAAATTAAAAAAACTCCAATCAAGTGTCAATGAGGATAAGTTAACAGGAATTAAATCTTTTATCACCAATGGAGGTGAGGCCGATTTCATTTTTTGGGTCACAAAATCAGAGGAAAATTAT
Source organism: Leptospira yanagawae serovar Saopaulo str. Sao Paulo = ATCC 700523 (assembly GCF_000332475.2). Taxonomy (GTDB): domain Bacteria; phylum Spirochaetota; class Leptospiria; order Leptospirales; family Leptospiraceae; genus Leptospira_A; species Leptospira_A yanagawae. Next base: position 159,179 of record NZ_AOGX02000024.1, on the reverse strand, counting down.
CCCGTTTATTTCGTATCGAATCCACGGGAACCTCATCATCCCCATGTCACTGAGAAAAAAATTTTCCATACCGATTTTACACCGCAGGTGAGCCACTTACGAATTGGACTTAATGAATTTCCAATACCTCCAGAGAATCTAGTCATCGAAAATTACGGAGAATTGGGACTCGAACTCCGATTAAAAGAGTTGTGTTCCTTAGTTTCCTTACTCATCGGCAAAACAAAATCTCTCAGTGATTTGCATGCTGGAATTTACCGAGAACGGACGGTATTAGTGAATTGGCAAAAAGAGTTTTTGGAAAGTCTGAAAGGCAATCCCACAAAAGAACTGTTACTCGAAGCGGTTCCGTATCCCATTATACCGCTCATCCAAGAGGTGACAAAACATTATGGTTTGGCCTCACAAGAGGATTTAAAATCCATCGATCCCGACTGGCAATTATTCCTTTGGGAAGATCATTTGACCAAATACTTACTCCATAAGAAAAAACGAAACACTCCAATCGATTTGAACCTTGAATCCTAACAATTTCTATAAAAACGGAAAGGTGAACTATTTTTGATTCATATCCTACCACTTTCCTTTGATGGTGGACAAAAGCCAAAGGATATCAATGGGAATGGTTGTGGATCGGTTTTCCTTTGTGGTCATGGGCATGACCATGTTCATGGCCATGGTGTCCAAATTCACGTTCTGATTCTCGGATGGTAAGGGAATCTAATTTTTGCAAAATCGCAGCGGATATGATTTCTACCGATACAAATGGGACACCAAATTCTTCTTTTAGCACTTTATGGATTTCGAATGTAATTTTGTCTCGGTTTGCATTCTCTTTTGCGGCCACTTGGATTTCTACAGAAAATATGCCTGAGGTCAGTTTGCGAACGATGATTTTGGGAACGGATTGGATTCCATTCAAAACTTTGATATGTGCGAGTAAATGATCTTTGTCAAACTCGCTGGTATCTGCCTCAATGAGAATTTGAATCGATTCTTTTACAATACCATAGGAAGTTTTTAGGATAAAAAGTCCAAGTAAGATACTAAGGATACTATCCACTTGTTTGATTCCTGTGAAACGAATGAGCAAAGCTCCAAAAATCACAGCCAAGGTACCGAGTAAATCACTGAGAACATGGAGGTATGCCGATTTTAAATTGAGGCTTGTTTTACTCACTCCCACTAGAAGACCGGCGGAAATCAAATTGATCCCAAATCCAATGAGGGAATACACAAGCATCGTCTCTGCTTCCACATCCGCATTTCCATAATAACGCAGATAACTTTCATATAAAATAAAAATGGAAATGGCAATGAGAAGCAGTCCATTTAAAAAAGCAGCAATCACTTCAAAACGATGGAACCCAAAAGGGTACTTTGCATTGGGTTTTTTGGACGCAATGACCAGGGCAAAAAGGGATATGATATGTGCAAAGATATCTGCAAAGATATGCCCTGCATCGGCAAACAAAGCTAAACTTCCACTTTCTTTCGAACCCACCCATTCGATAAAAAATATCATAATGGAAAGCAGTCCCGAAAGACTTAAGTAAAAAATCAGTTTTTTACGTTTGGGACGATTGTTACTCATGGTTATTACCGAGAGAATTTGCCCCTCTTGGAATCACAACAATGTCTACTCTTCGGTTTAGCGCTTTGTTTTCTTTGGTGCTATTGGGTACAATGGGTTGGTATTCCCCATAACCCGCACTGGAAAAGTTTTTTGGATTTAAACTTTTGTTTTGTAAGATAAATTCAAGAACCGCTAATGCCCGTTCGCTGGAAAGATGCCAGTTGTTCCTAAACTTTGTTTTGATTGGGACATTGTCCGTATGCCCTTCAACGACGATGTAGTTCTCTGGGTATGATGCTAAAATATCCCGAATTTTTTCGATCGCAGGTAGGATGGCTGGTTTCAATTCCGAAGAGCCACTATCAAACGAAATTTTATCATCAATGTTGATGATGAGTTTGTTATGGAATCGTTTCAGACGGATTTGGCCTGATGTGATTTCCTTTGCGAGTTTCTCTTCAAACTCTTTGGTTTGTTCGGATAATCTTTCGAGTTCTCGTTTTTGTTCTTTGGTGAGCTTACGTAGATTTGCCAGTTCTTCTTCTAAGTTCCGAATCCTTTCTTTCAATTCATCGATTTTGGATTCATACGTTTCGCGGAGTTTTTGTTCTTTCTGCAAACACTCCCTTTCTTTTTCTTCTAGTTTTCGTTTTAAACTGTCAATTTCCGCTCGGTCTTTTTCTTCTCGTTTTCTGTTTTCTTCTGCAAGCGTTCGTTCTTTATCGGTGCCTTTTTTTTCAAGACTACGGAGTCGCATATCGTAATCTCTGAGTTTATCAGAATACTCATCTTGTTCTTTGGAACGGTTTCGTTTTTCGAGTTCTAAATCTTCGGTGAGATTACGGATTTGGGATTGCAGGTCTTTTTTTTCTTCTTCTAAACGATTCAGTTCGTTTTGGTGTTGTTTGCGAATGTCTGCAAGTTCCAATTCCAAAGCATATTTTTCTTTGTAAATTTGGTTGTATTCATAAGGAAAGTAAACCCAGTCCGCAAGAAGAGGGCTAGGGGAAATAAAACCAATGAGAAGGAGGAAAGTTGTGGTTACGAGGTGGAAAAGAAATTTATTTGGAGTCATCAAAACTGTCCTCTAAATTGACTTTCGGTAGACTCGGTGCTTCCGATTTCACACGTTCCCAGTCGGAAAGACGCCTTCTTGCATCCGATTTTTTTTCAGCATATTGGGTTTCATAAATTTCTTTTTTGATGTATTCGGGATCTGCAGGAGTTTTTCCTTGGGATTCTTGGAATTTCACTGCGATTTCCGATCGTACTAACTCTAGTTCCGCGATGAGTTCACCCAAAGACGCCTCTTTCATTTCCAAATAGGCTCTGTCTTCCTTTTCTTTTTGCACCCATGTTTTGTATCTGGTTTCTTCTTTGGCTCTTTCCAATTCAACGGTTTGGCTTTCTTCTAAGTATCGTTTGGCAGAAATTTGATCTTCTTTTAATGTGAAGTAGGATTCCTTGGTGCGTTTCAAATCCCTTTCGGCAGCATGTTTGTTAATTTTGGCTGATGAAATTTTGATGGCCTGGCTTGTGAGAGCATTTGCCTTTCTTTGGTTTGCAACTTCATTATTCAATTTGATGATTTTTTCTGTAAGGACCTTCGTTGCATTTTTTTGCTCCGAATTCATCACTTCTTCACGCACATAGGCATCAGGGACTTTGCTGATTTTTGGTTCAAAGAGAACACATTGTGAAAAAACAAGCAGAAGAAAAAGATTCGTTTTCAAAAAAGGAACTCGTGCCGACATAGGATATAGCCTATGGTTCACGTGACATAACCGTCAATTGGAAAATTCAGGAAATCCGCTGATTTATGGAAGAAGAAAGAAAGAAAGAGTCCGAATTCCGAATCAAAATCGATAGAGACAGTGATTCCTATGAAGAGTTTGTCGACCTCATCAAAACTTCCATCGCCGCAAAAGACCAAACAAGTCTTAAAGCAATGCTTGCTGGCGCGCACCCCGCAGACGTTGTCACCTTATTCAAAGACCTAGAAAGAGAAGAGGAACTTTACCTTTTCCGACTTCTTTCCTATGAAGACCAAGCATACTCCCTCATCAAAATGGAAGAGGAGACTCTCGAGTCCTTTTTGGAGGAGCTATCTGTCGATGAGATCTCAAAAACCATTGGCCATATTGAAACGGATGAGACTACATACCTGCTTTCCTATTTGCCCAGTGCAAAAAGGGAACTTGTCCTTGCCAACTTAAGTAAAACAGATAGTTTTGAAATCAGATCCCAACTTGGATTTCGTGAATACTCTGCGGGACGACTCATGTCCAAAGACTTTGCCACTGTCACCATCACGGATAATGTTCGAAAAGGGATCATCAATGTCCGAAAAAAAGCCAAAGAAATTGAAGACATCTACCAAGTGTATGTAACCAATGAAGACGGTGTTTTAGAAGGTTTTATCCCTTTAAAAGATTTGTTTCTCACGCCCATCAATACAAAAATTGCCAAGATTACCAATTTCTCCATCATTGCCTTCCACTATGACGTAGACCAAGAAGAGGTAGCCAATACATTTAAAAAATACGATTTAGTGAGTGCTGCTGTCACAGATGATTTAGGCCGAATCATTGGTCGCATTACAGTGGATGATGTGTTAGAAATTGTGGAAGAGGAAGCATCGGAAGACATCCTCCTCATGGCGGGGGTATCAGAAGATGAAAGATTATCCACACCCATTTTACAGTCAGTCAAACGTAGGATCATTTGGCTCAATGTAAATTTACTCACAGCATTTGTAAGTTCTACTGTAGTTGCTTTTTTTGAAGATACCATTTCTCAAATTGTTGTGCTCGCAACTCTTATGCCAATTGTAGCCGGTCTAGGGGGAAATGCTGGCACACAATCTGTAACGGTTGTCATCCGTAACATTGCAACTGGGGACCTATCCTTTTCCAATTGGTGGGATGCTGTTCGTAAGGAATTTACCATTGGTGTCATTAACGGACTTGCTCTTGGAACTGTTACCTTCACAATGATTTATTTAGTAAAAGGAAACCTAACCTTAGGGCTTGTCGTGGGAACGGCGATGTTTGTGAATATGATCGTAGCTTCCCTTGTAGGATCACTTGTTCCCATTGTCTTAAAAGGGATGAAAATTGACCCAGCCATTGCTTCCTCCATTTTTGTCACAGCCACAACAGATGTTTGTGGATTTTTCTTTTTCTTAGGTCTTGCCACGGTCTTTGCTAAATATTTGGTTTAGGCAATGTCCATTTTTCGTTAAATTTCTTGCCATTGGAGGAAACCACCAAATACTGATGACCAAATGAAATTTTTGTTTCACTCGGTCCTATTCGTTTTCCTAATTTCCTTTGTTTCTTGCCAAACCACTAAAGAATCTTCAACCAGCACTTCGGACGAAACAAAGACCGAGACCCTTGTCCCAAAAGACATTCTCCCACCACCAGGTGGTGAAGGGGAAATCATCCTAAATGAAAAAGGGGAAGAGGTACAAAACCATACCGGCGAAATTCCCTTTTTCCAAAAGAAAAGTGACCTTCCCCAAGAAGTGTTTCGAGTTTATCTCGCCTCAGATTCGTATATGGTGAGGCAAATCCGCCATACCGATAAAATCCGTAGAAAACCAGACGCTGGTGGAGACGAACTTTCCAAAGAGGAAATGAAAAAGTTTGACCTACTTAGTTTTGTGGATGATGGGATCATTTCCATTGGGTTAAACACTGTCACTGGGAAATTGGAATCTATTGCCTTTGATAGAAGGGTCCCGCGCATCAATGACATCGCAAAAATCATCCAAAATGATGCTTCTCGTTTCAATTATGAACATTCTTCAAAAGATGGAAGTCCACTCATCACAAGGTTTCTTGTGACCTACCAAATCAGATTGTATCCAGGTAAAACACGGGATGAAATCAAACAAATGTTACAGAAGAAAAAATAATTTAATTTTCTTCTGTAACATCTAGGTTGTTTAAAACATATCTTTCATTGCCATTGGAATTTTCCTTTTTTCTCATAGGAAAAAGGAATGTTCTCTTGTAAATTTGGCACCATAAGTCCTGAATCACCTTGTAATTGGTAAAGGGCTTCTTTGGATTGGATTGTTTTGTAAAGAGAAGTTCCAATGGATGCCAATGGGAATTGGTTTTCTACTTTTACAGTTGATTCCTTTCCTCCATTCACAATTTCCTTTGGAGTTCCATTTAAAAAATTTTCACCTGCTAGTTGTAAATTGTATTTCAAATCGGTAAGTCCTAACGAAGACGCTGCTTGGTTTGTGAAAACAAAATCAAATTCGGTTTTTAAATTGAGATTTAGACCCGTTAACCCTGCTTTGGCGGCAGAGGTAACAGGAGTTTTTGAACCACCGAGTAATCCCTTTAGAAAATTAGTTGTGGTACCTGCCAGTGATTCGGTATTGGAAACACTTAGAATTTCCGATTCCGTTGGCATAAGGATTTTAAAATTTCGAATTTCCACATCAGGTAAAACAGCTGGAATTTCTTTTTTTTGGACAAAAGGGAAGGTTAAAGAATCCTTTCCAAGTAATTGCCATTGTTTGGGGATGGGAACTTTCATATTTCCTTCTGCACTCACCTCTAACAAAGGTTTTGTTGGAAATTTTTTATACAATTGTAATAAGTCGGTATACTTTAGTTTCACATCAAGTGGCAAGGATTTGGTTTTTTTCGCTTCGATCACTCCCAAATCTGTTTTGATATGGGACAATTTCATTCCTTCAATTTTGATATCCATATCCAAAAGCGAACTGGGAAGGGAAACGGGATATGGATTGGAAAACGAAGTTTCGACACCGAGTGTGATGTCTGTAAATGTAATTTGTTTGATATGGAGGGATTCGAAGGAAAATTCTGGAGTTGGGATTTTGTCTCGTAAAACGCCAAGGACAGAACACTGAAAGGATACGCTAAGGGCTAGTAGGAAAAGGAAACGACTCATGAGAGAAGAATTGATCGGAGAAAAAGGTATCTGTCAAGAGAATTGGATTTCGAGGACCACCGGGGCATGGTCGGACAATACCGGCTCTTTGGCAATTTTTGCATTCTGAAGACTAACGGTTTTGGATTTGGTCACAAAAAAATAATCGATCCTCCAACCTTTATTGTTTTTACGCGCTTGGAACCGATAGGTCCACCACGAATACTCATCTCTTACGTTAGGGTGGACAGTCCGAAAGCAGTCAAAAAAACCTAAATCCAAAAACTTTGTTAACCATTTCCGTTCTTCTGGCAAAAACCCTGAGTTCTTTTCATTTCCTTTTGGGTTGTGGATGTCCCATTCTGTATGGGCAATGTTGACATCCCCGCAGATAAGGAGGGGTTTTTTCTTCTTTAAAAATGGTTTTGTCAGTTCGGTAAATTCATCCAAAAACTGGTATTTGACCTTTTGGCGTTCCTCGCCACTGGTTCCCGAAGGGAAATACAAATTCCACAGGAAAAAATCGGGAAACTCAAGGAAAACGGACCGTCCTTCTGTTGCAAAAATCCCAGCTCCGTAGCCAATCTTTACTTCTTTCGGTTTGATTTTCGTAAGGACAGCAGTCCCACTGTACCCAGCTTTTTCAGCCAAACAGAAATGGACTTCATATCCCAGTTTGTGGAAGTCCTCTTTGTCAATTTCTTTCGCGGGAGCCTTCGTTTCTTGGAAACAGATAATGTCAGGATTTTCGTGACGTATAAATTCGAGTAAACCTTTGCTGAGACTGGAACGAATTCCGTTGCAATTTAACGTGATGATTTTCATCTAGAAATCAGATCGATTCAAAGTCATTTTAAGTCGATACTAAAAACAGCATGTTAGAAATTTCTGCCGAAATTCCCTTCTTAAAAACGTCCAAACTCATCTTACTGGCTTGGGATGAGTCCCTTCCTAGTTTGGAATCTTGGAAAGGGGATGATGGCATCACTATATTTTTCCAAACGAGAAGGACAAGGGAACTTGAGTTCCGATTTGGGCCTCCACCATGGGGGATTTCGTTTCAAAACGATCATTTCGAATATCCGTTTTTATCCATCCATCATATTTCGGCAAACAAACATTTGGCGAAAGAACTTACACAAGCAAGCGAAGGTAAAAATTTATATGTTTTGTATCCGAAAAACGTAGAGGTAGAAGTACGATCTGTTTTTGCTCGGCTCGAATACCTATATGATGACAGGATTTCTCCAGACCGCATCACCCATAGATTTGGTCTGACAGGAAAAACTAGTTCCATACCGGAAACAGTTGGAAAAACGAAAGAAATTGAAACCAAAAGTTTATCATACCCCCCATTGGAACTCATAGGTGTAAGTGGAAAAACCAAACGCCGCCAAATGGAATTGGTTTCCATTTCCACTGAAAATGATCCTAAGGTCCAAGACCAACATATCGAAATACCAAAAATCCAATCAAAAGAGGATTTGGAAAATGGTTCGTTGGATTTGGGTAAAGAAGAAGACCCAAACCATCCCTATGATATGATCGAATCATCCTTTGCCTCTAGTGATGAATCTAACTATACTAATGGGCATCAGGTGAATGGTGAAAAATCTTCGGTACTTTCTCAAAAAGAAGATCAATCAAAAACAATTGTTACAACTCCACCGGAAAAAGAATCCAAAGAAGAAAATGCTAGTTCTTTGAACATTGATTCTACTGTTGGTACTAAATTTTCTTTGCAGTTGAAAATGATGGGGGTAATTAGTTTACTCTTTATCTTATCGGTATCATCCATTATTATCTTTGCATCCTTTCATTTTAAACGATCCATAGAACTTCAGTTACGTGATAATAATATTCGAATGGCGGAGATCATCGGATCAAAAGTTCGATCTGATATTTTGGGTGTTGTCGAAAAAGGTAGACAAATTGCAATCACTCTTACAACACAAGGTCTTCCTGAAGATGACAGGAAACTTTTACTCAAAACGTTTTTCAAAAATGATAAAGAATTCATTTATTTAGGAATTTTTGAAAGGCGAGGGAATACTCTTGTGATAAAACGAGAGGTATTCAACGAAGAAGAACTGAAAAAAAGTTCCGTTACGGAAGATGACTTTCATGCTGTTGTGGAAAGGAATCGTGACGCCTTGGTAGAAGCCTTTAATGGGCAAACCGTTCTCCTCAATTCGAGTCCAGGGTTTGTGGAACCTTCCTTTGCCATTGCCATCCCAACGGCAGAAAATGGGGAACTAGACAATGCTCTTGTGATCATTGTGAAATTAGAAAAGATCATCGGTGCCTTCTCCAAAAAAGGAATTGAAACTACCTTTATGGTGAATGGATCGGGAACAGTCCTTGCGCATCCGAAAGAAGATTTGGTATTAGCGGCCACAGACCTAACCGGTATGCCCATCGTCAAATCAATGCTCACCAATCCTCAAAGTAAATTTCAGATGAGTTATTTGGATGATGAATTGGGTGGGAATTATTTAGGTTCTTTTCAAAAGATTGGTTTTGCGGATGCGGGTGTCATCACCATTGTTTCGGAAGAGAAAGCATTTGCCGATGTGTACAAAAGCCAAAAAACAAATCTTTATATCGCTGGGATCGGATTGTGTTCTGCTCTCATATTTGTATTTTTCTTTTCCAAAACAATTACGAAACCTGTATTACAGCTGTTAAGTGCTACTCTTGAAATTGCAAAAGGGAATTTTAAAATCGGTATCAAACCCACAACCCAAGATGAGGTAGGATTACTTACCAAATACTTCATTGATATGGGACAGGGTTTGGAAGAAAGGGAAAAGGTAAAAAACATCTTAGGAAGTATGATTGATCCAGTGGTTGTCCAAGAAGCCATGGTAGATCTTGCGGCTTTAAAACGAGGATCCGAAACTCATATCACCGCTTTTTTCTCAGATGTCGCTAGTTTTTCCACGATTTCAGAACAGCTGAAGAGTGCGGACCTTGCTTCACTGCTCAATGAATACCTTTCTGCCATGACGATCATCCTAAAAAAACATGAAGGTGTTTTGGATAAATACATTGGGGATGCCATTGTCGGAATCTTTAATGCCCCAGTTCCAGTTTTAGACCACGAATTAAAAGCTGCTAGAGCCAGTGTGGATATGGTATTAAAACTAAAAGAACTCAGAGAATATTGGACAAAAAATAATTTATATTCAAAAGAAGCGCAAGTGATGGATGCAAGGATTGGTCTCAATTCAGGACCAGCGAAGGTTGGTTTTATGGGAACCGACGCTCTTGCATCTTATACCATGATGGGAGACACAGTCAACTTAGCGGCAAGACTTGAAGCTGCTGGAAAAGACTATGGTGTGAATATTCTCATTACGGATCCAATTCGAGATAAAATCAAAGATGAGATGCTCACACGTTTCGTGGATTTGGTGCGAGTGAAGGGAAAAAATGAACCTGTTCGGATCCATGAACTCATCGGTTACCGTTCGGACGCACAATCAAATTTGGTCGAAGCTGCTGCATTGTATGAATCCGGTTTTGATGAATACCTCAAACAGAATTGGAAAAAAGCAATCCAATACTTCCAAGATTCAGAAAAGGCGAAAGGTGTAAAAGACAAAGCAAGCCATATGCTGATTGAAAGATGCGAAGAATACAATTTGAATTCCCCTGGAAAAAATTGGGATGGAGTTTTCACAAGGACTCATAAGTAACCACCATGCGTTTGTTAAATGATACAAAATTTGTTGTAACGGGACTTTTGCTTCTCATCCTGTTATTTTCGATATTATTGTATCGGAATCTCAATTTTAGGGCCAATGATTCGACAGAGCCTACGATTGGAGTCATTACATTTAAAAATAAAACTGTACTGAGGAAGTACAATGATGCAGTCGTTTGGGATTTGATTGAATCGAGAACGGAAGTGAAAAACCGTGATACAATTCGTACGGAAGGATTGTCTGATGCCATTTTAACTTTGAATGATGGCACAAAAATCAATATCTCCGAAAATTCGATGATATTATTGGATATTTCCGATAAAAATATCAACATTAACTTTGCTTATGGTTCCTTTGAAGCAGCGAGAGAAGCAAGTTCTTCTGGCGAAATTAAGATGAACATCACAGCTGGTGACAAAACGGTAGAGGTTTCTAAAGGCGATATCAAACTAGACAAAACGAAAACAGAGTTGAATATCAAAGTTGACCAAGGCGAAGCGAAACTCACTTCCAATGGGAAAGAAGAAACAATTGGGAAGGACCAAATTGCCAATGTATCTGAGTCTGGTGTAAAAGTTGCCAAACAATTGTTTCGTTTGGTAAGTCCTGAAGATAGAAAAAATATTTTGTCAGATTCTGGATCTGAAAAGGTCAATTTTTCCCTCGCCGGTTGGAACAGTGACTCTCAAAAAAAAGCTAATCCAATGCTTGAAATTTCCTTTTTTCCTGACTTCTCAAAATCATTGATTAAGGAAAAGTTAACATCAGCTAACATTACGAAAAAATTAGAATCAGGCTCTTATTATTGGAGGGTATCCTATACGGATCCTACGAACCAATCGAAAGCAGTCACTGAAGTGTATCAGTTCCGAATTTTAAATGATCCTTCTTTAAAAATTTTGTCTCCAAAAAATGGAGAGTTAGTCTCTTATTCAAATGAAATTCCTATCATCCGATTTGTTTGGAATCAATTGGAATTGTATTCTTCCTATACAGTTACCATTGCACGGGACAGTAACTTTTTTGATATTGTGGCAACAAAACAAACACAAAACCAATCATTAGCGTTTGATAACCTAAAAGAAGGAACTTACTACGCAAAAGTCCAAGCAAAGTCAAACCTGCCAGGAATTGCTGAGAAATTTACATCCGTAACCTCGTTTCAAATCCAAAAGAAAACTAATACGACTCCTCCTGAATTGCTGGAACCTAGTAGAGGAAAGGTGATTGCAGAAGAACTTACAAAATCTCAATTGTTTTTTTCTTGGAAAGATGACAAAGATTTTGAGTTTTACCTTTGGGAAATTTCGAATGACCAAAATTTTTCCAATATCATCGATTCTGAAAAGGTAAAAAATAATTTCTATAAATTGACGAGTGGACTAAAGGTAGGTACCTATTTCTGGCGAGTGAAGGGGATTGGAAATGGGGGAACGAGTTTCGATTCCAAACCATTTCCCCTTGTTGTCATCGCAAAGGAAGAGATGGAACTCGTGAGTCCAAATCAGGGTGCTGAAATCGAAGTCGATGAACGAAATCTTGTTGTACTCAAATGGAAAAAACTCAGCACAAAGTCAAATTATGAAATTGAAATCGCAAAACAGGCTGATTTTTCGCAAACCATTGTGAAAGAAACTGTGGTTGGAAATTATTTTGAATTCAAATCAAAGGAACTAGGGAAATTTTATTGGCGAGTGAAGGCCTTGGGTGATGAATCCAATGTGAGTGTGACTCGGAATTTTCAAATGGTGTCCAACGTGGAACCACCAAATTTGGTATCTCCTTTGCGAAATGAAACAATCGACTTGTTTACGAAAAATTCCATTAGTTTCTCTTGGAAACCAGTGGAAAAAGTGACTGCCTATCGACTGAAGCTCATTGATGTATCTGGAATCCGTGAAAAAATCATTCTGAATGAACGGACAAGTGCAAACAAATTCCAAATGAATGAAATCCAAAAATTAAATGTGGGTCGCTTTCGTTGGGAAGTGAGTTCACTTTATAAAATGTCGGATGGATCGGAACGTGAATCTGCCGCAAACAAACAAGATTTTTTCATTTCGGTTCCTGAACTAAAAGTTCCAAAAATTCTAACGCCAGGAACTATCTATGTGGAATAAAATTTTAATCTTTATCGTCATTGTATTCTGTTTTACAACGAATTTGTTTTCTGAAACGGAAGAAGAAGAGTCCACACAACACCAGTTACGTTGGATGGAGGTTGAAGGGGCAACGGGTTATGTTTTGGAAATCAAAAATTCCAGTGGTTACCTCGTATTATCTGAAAAAGTAAAAGGAACCACCTATGATTTAGTGAATTATACCTCAGGAGTGTATGAACACCGTGTCGCAGTGATCAATAAATTAGGTAAAGTTGGAAGTTATTCTGATTGGGTAAAATTTGAAGTTGTTGTCTCACGTGTACCTACCCTTACAAAGGATTCTGTATATTCTGTCTCAAAGGAAGAAAAAGAAAAAGTGTTTTTACTAGAAGGCAAAGACTTCATCCATCCTATGAAGGTGTACATGGTTACGGGTGGCAAACGGATCGCTGCTAAAAAAGTTGTCATTGAATCTGATTCTGTCGCCAAAGCAACGTTTGCTGTTGACCCCGATTCTGATACAGGAATTTATGATCTCGTTTTAGAAAACCCTCGAAACAAATCCTTAACTGTAAAACAACGTGTAGTTTTGTCAGATTCGAAAGAGAGAGCAACTAATTTCGCCAAACGCCAAGAACGCATTATCAGAAAAGAAATTCCCGAAGACTATTATGAAACACCGTATTGGTCAACTCTTTGGCGTTCGTCTGTATTGCCAGGTTGGGGTCAAAAGTACATCGATGGAAAAAATTGGAAACTATATGTATACCCGGTTGTGGCACTTTCTGCCTTAGGAGTATATGCCAATTCGTATAACCGATTTTTAGCAGCTAGGTCTGATTACCAATCGGCTGTATTATTAGGAGCGATCCTTGCTGAAAATCCAGATACACAAACAATTTGGTTTCTAAATCGAAGTAATGCGGAATCCAGTTTTAATCGCGCAAAATCAGAGTTAGGTGTGATCCAGGTAGGTGCCGGTATCCTTGGCGCCTTTTTGGTGTATAATTTGGTAGATTCTTATTTTTCCGCAAAACGTAATGTTGCCATAAAGGAACCTGGATTTCAATTCGGTGGTGAAAACCAAAGAGTATTTGCATCCCTCACGCAAGAATCAGGTTTCTCACAATCAAGGCCAGGGATAGAAATTGGTTCAAGATACCAAATCGAATTCTCATCTCGTTTTTGACAAAAAGCTTGTTTAGGAAGGCACTTCCTACCATGCTGAAATTATGCCAATTCCCATACTCTATTGTGATCGAAGTTCCAAAGAGTTAACCTCACGTTTCCTCCAAGGGGCAAGGGAAGATCTTACCACTGCCACCAATCGTATTTTGCCGATTTTAGAAGCGGTGCGAACCAAAGGCGATTCAGCTTTATACTCCTATACCGAAACATTTGATGGGATCAAACTGAAAGGACTTACCATCGATCCCAAGTCCAACAAAACCAATATTGATCTAAAAACCAAAGAAGCATTTTTACGTGCCAAGGCAAATATTGAGGCTTTCCACAACGAACAAAAACGAGAGACTTGGTCTAAGGTCATCGATGGAAATCGTTTGGGTGTGAAATACACGCCAATACCTTCTCTAGCTGTGTATGCACCCGGTGGAAAGGCTTTGTATCCTTCCAGTGTTCTTATGGGAATCATTCCAGCAAAAATCGCCGGGGTTCCTAGGATCCAACTCATCACACCTCCACAAAAAGAGGGGATCCCTGAGATTTTGATTTGGTTGGCACAGATTTTAGAAATTGATCGAATTGTCACGGTTGGTGGGGCGCAAGGAATTGCTGCCTGTGCATATGGAACAGAATCTGTTCCCAAATCAGAGTTCATAGTAGGTCCTGGGAATGCCTATGTAGCAGCCGCCAAATCCTATTTAAGTGGTCAGGGTTTGATTGGAATTGATAGCCCGGCGGGACCCAGTGAAGTTTGTATCATTGCAGACAGAGAGGCAAATCCAAAATGGATCGCCTGTGATATGTTATCCCAAGCAGAACATGGGGAAGATTCTTCAGCGATTTTGCTTACAACGGATGAAACTTTAGCCAAACGAGTGCAGGAAGAATTGGAAATTGCATTGATAGAACGTACCAAACGTTTGGAGATGAAACGAAAAGCTATTTATGAAAACTCAGGTATCCTTGTTTTTCCTTCGATGGAAGATTGCATTTGGTTTTCGAATGAACTTGCACCAGAACATTTAGAAATCCAAACCCAAAATAACGAAGCCATATTTTCTAAAATTGAACATGCAGGGAGTGTATTCCTCGGCCCGTATTCACCCGTTGCAATGGGAGATTACATTTCCGGAACCAATCATATCCTTCCCACCGCTCGGGGAAGCCGGATTTATTCCTCCCTTGGAGTTGATACCTTTCTCAAACGAGTGACCTTTCAAGAAGTTACAAAAGAATCGTTAGAAACCTTATACCCATTTGTCAAACTCATGTCGGAATTGGAAGGTCTAGATGAAGAACATGGAACGAGCGTTAAAGTGAGAACCAAGGACCATCAATGATCGTTCTCAGTGAGATTTTAGAATTAAAACAGGTGATTTCCGGTTGGAAACAAAATGGGGATACCATTGGTTTTTGCCCAACCATGGGAACCTTACATGCGGGCCATATGGACCTGGTGGAAAATTCGAAAAAACAATGTTCGAAAACAATTGTTTCTATTTTTATCAATCCAACCCAATTCAATGACCCGAAAGACTTTGCTGCGTATCCAAAGAATACTGACGCTGATTTAAAGTTATGCGAAGAAAGCGGTGTGGATTTGGTATTTTTGCCAAGCGTGGACGTAATGTATCCGAAATCATCTACACCGATCCAAATGAGCATTCCTAACTTACAAACAACTTTATGTGGCCGAACGAGACCTGGTCATTTTGAAGGTGTATTACAAATTGTTTCTAAACTCTTCCACCTTACAGAACCTCATTTTGCTTTTTTTGGTTTAAAGGATTACCAACAATTCCGTGTTATTTCTGCTATGGTTGCAGAATTAAACTTTCCCATCCAAGTGATTGGTGTCCCAACCAAACGCGAATCAGATGGACTTGCCATGAGTTCACGAAATCTTAGGTTAACTCCAAAAGACAGAGAAACAGCTACCCTGATTCCAAGGATGTTCCAATTAGCAAAAAAAACCTTATTAGGTGGAGAAAGGGATTTGAAGGTTTGGAAAGAAATCCTGACAGACTTTTTACTTACCGGGATGAATGTGAAAATTGATTATTTGGAAGTGGTTGATCCAATGACTCTACAACCTGTAAACAATCTTACAGGAAATGTATTGCTTGCGACCGCCGTTTTTGTTGGTGAAGTTCGACTCATCGACAATGAAATTTTAACTTGTCCATCAAAATAAAAAATGTCCAAAGATCTCCAAATTCGACCTTACCAACCGAAACTCGTTTTCTCCGAAGCAAAACAACATTTGGTCAACATAAGTGGCATCCCTGAGTCTGCTTTTTCATACGTAGTCAGTGAACTCTACCAAACAACAAATCCTAATAAAACATTTGTAATCGTATTACCAACAAACCAAGAGGCAGAAAGTTTTTCTCGGGAACTTCTCAGTTTTTTAGATAAAGAGGAAATATATTTTTTCCCAGGACCTGAAAATATTCCGTATGAATATACAAAATGGCAAGCGGAATGGAAACGAGATCGAATTCTAACAATCAATCGGATATTAGCAGGGAATCGTAGCCTTGTTGTCACATCTGTTGCCGCTTTCCTAAGAAAATTACCTGAAAAACAAAGTTTACAAGGAAAATCCGTATCGTTAAAGTTAGGTGTAGATTTTCCATTAGAATTATTATTATCGGAACTGGTGCAACTTGGTTATCACAGAGAGGAAGTTTGTGAACAATTTGGGCACTTTAGTTTAAAAGGAGGAATTTTAGATATCTACACTCCTTTTTTAACTAACCCAGTGAGAATCGATTTTTTTGGTGATACAGTTGATGAAATTCGAACTTTTGATCCCAATACACAGAAATCAATCACAAAGATTGAAGAGGTTGTGATCACCGCAGCCAATGAAACAATTGTTTCAAAAAATGAAATTGAAAATTATAAAAATCGTATTAAAGAATATACTGATAAACGACTTCCCATTGACCAAGAAACAGAAATTATAGAAGAACATTTACCTCTCATCAGAAAGCAAGAAGGTATTTTAGAGTTTTTTAAGGAAGATCCGATTTTGATTTTTCCCAAATTCCAAGAAACAAAAGAACGTTGTTTCGGAATGGAGAGAGAATACAAAACTCTATTTGAAAAGAAAAAGGATGAATCACTCTGTTTACCACCAGAGGAGTTATTGTCCTTCGGAAGGGAATGGAAGTCTTTAACGTCTGAAGAAACACCAGGGATTCAGTTTTCTCTATTGCCTAGTCTTGAACATAATTTTTCGTATGCTCCCATCACGGAAGTAAAAGGATTTCGCGGAAAAATCCGTGAAGCAAAGGAATATTTTTTAGAATTACTATCTGAAAATCCCGGTTATACCATTTTTATCACTTCTTCTTTTTCTGCACAAATGATGAGGTTAAAAAGTTTGTTTTCCGAAACGGAAGTGACAACGATTGGGGAAAATGCAGAAGAACCGATTCCGTTTCCTTTCGCAACGGTCAAACCTGGAATCCATTTGATTGTATCTGAATTAAAACGTGGATTTCAGTTAGTCGAAAAGGGAATTTTTGTTTTTACTGACAACGATTTGTTTGGTCGACAATACAAACGCAAAACCCGTTATAAAAAACAATCTTCACAAATGATTGAATCCTTCATTGATTTAAAAGAAGGAGATTACATCGTGCATGTGAACCATGGTGTGGGCCGTTTTATCAAAATGGAACGAACCAAAGCAGATGGAAAGGAAAGAGATTTTTTAAAGTTAGAATATGCGGGTGGGGATAGTTTATTTGTCCCTCTTGATCAGATTTCACTTGTCCAGAAGTACATAGGGGGAACCGATTCACCCAAACTTGACACCTTAGGTAAAAATTCCTGGAAAAAAGCAAAAGAACGAGTCCAAGAATCAGTTGATAAACTAGCCGAAGAACTGGTGTTACTGTATTCGAATCGAATGAAGTTAAATGGTTTTGCGTTTCCTCCTGATACCATTTGGCAAGAAGAGTTTGAAGCTGCTTTCGAATTTGAAGAAACTCCTGACCAAATTTCAGCCATTGAAGCTGTAAAGCAAGACTTAGAGTCACAAAGGCCCATGGACAGACTTGTTTGTGGGGATGTTGGATACGGGAAAACGGAAGTAGCGATCCGCGCTGCCTTTAAAGTGATTATGGCTGGAAAACAAGTGATGTTACTCACTCCGACCACGATTCTTTCACTACAACATTTTAATACTTTCAAACAACGTTATGAAAATTATCCAATTAAGATTGCCTTTGTTTCGAGGTTCCGAACTCCCTCAGAAATCAAAGAAGACTTAAAAAATTTTTCAGAAGGCAAAATTGACATGCTCATCGGAACACATGCTATTTTGTCCTCGAAGGTGAAACCAAAAAATTTAGGATTACTCATTATCGACGAAGAACAGAAGTTTGGTGTGACACATAAAGAATCCATCAAAAAATTTAAGAACTTGGTGGATGTTTTAACATTAACAGCCACACCCATTCCAAGAACCTTACATATGGCTCTCACTGGAATTAGAGAATTATCAATCATTTCAACTGCTCCTAAAAATAGACAAAGTGTAGAAACCTATGTATTAGAGGAAGATGATACCCTCATCCAAGAAGCGATTCGTAAGGAAATCGAAAGGGGTGGACAAGTATTTTATTTGTACAACCGGGTTGAGTCAATTGAAGAAGAAGCATCCTATGTGCGGAGTCTTGTGCCAGAAGTTTCTGTTGGTATCCTACATGGGCAATTGACAGAGGACGAAATCGAAGAAACTTTGGTGGACTTTTATGAACGGAAATACGATATCCTTGTGACTACAACCATCATCGAATCCGGCATTGATATGCCTAATGTGAATACATTGATTGTAAAAAGGGCCGATATGTTTGGTCTTTCACAACTTTACCAGATCCGTGGTCGGGTGGGTCGTTCCGATAGAAAGGCATATGCGTATATGTTTTATCCTTCAAAGAAGCTCATGACTGAACTTGCTGAAAAAAGGTTGAACACGATCTTCGAATACCAAGAGTTAGGTTCTGGTTTTAAAGTTGCCATGCGGGATCTTGAAATTAGGGGAGCTGGGAACTTACTTGGGAAAGAACAGTCTGGTGACATCATGGAGGTTGGATTTGATCTCTATGTGAAAATGTTAGAAGAAGCAATTTCACGAATCAAAGGGGAAGAAGTCCGTGTGGAAGTAAGAACTGCGGTCAACTTAAAAACGAATTTTTATCTTCCAGATGATTACATACCAGACACCAAACAAAAAATTGAATTTTACAAACGATTTGAGGGCTCAGCAAATTTGGATGAAATTGAAGAACTTTCCATGGAAATGGAAGACCGATTTGGAGAATTACCACAAATTGCAAAAACCTTCGTGGAATTGGAAAAAATTCGAACTTTATCTTCTAACTTGGGTTTCGAATTTGTGACGGAAAAAACTGATGAGATTTTATTTAAGTGCGGAACGTACTTCCGTGGAAACCCAGATCGGGTCATCCAAGCAATGGGTCAATTTAAGGGTCTAATCATTGCTCCTTCTGAACCATCTGTATTACGTTATACGAATATAGAAAAAGACGATCTTAAAAAAATCAAAAAACTACTAGGTATTTTGGAATTCCTTGCCGCTTAATTTTTAAGCATAGGAATCAATCCCATACTCTCAAAAAAGGATGGACATTGAGCGAATTGGCGAAACCATCATCTCAAATCTATTTTGGCACTAAAATAATATGAAAAAAATCCTCCCATTGTTTGTTTTTCTGGCATCCTTTGCCTTTGTACAGTGTTCCGACTCTTCCCCGGTCATCGAAACCTTAGACAATCACAAAATCACAGTAAAAGATTTTGAAGCAGCTTACGATACCGCTCTTGATTCCATCAGCCGTTTGCAAAACATCGAGAAAAAAACACTTTTGGAATTCATAGAAAAAGACATCAACGAAGTTCCGCCAAACTTCCAAGACCTTAACTACCAACTCCAAAAGAAAAACTTCTACCAAACTTATAGGCAAATGATCATGACTCGTTTGGTTGCTGAGAAAAATGGATACATCTCAAGGCCAGATGTCGCTGAAGTGATCAAACAAGTGGAAATGCAAACCATTGCTCAGATGTATGTCTCTGAACAAGTGGAGAAAAAAATTCAAATCACAGATGAGCAGGCTCTTGCTGAATGTGAGAGAATGAGAAAAATTGATCGTAACTTAAATCTTACTATCGACAAATGTAAAACGTTTGCAAAAGCAAATCTAAAACAAATGCAAACGAGAGAATACCTTCCTTTGGTTGTAGAAAGAATCAAAGAAGAAGTGAGCATCAAACGAAATGAAAAATTTGATTTAGATGCATACCTTGCTCCTAAGAAAAAAACGGAAGAACAGGCACCCGCACCAACTCCAAATAACTAAGTTTCAATGGATAATACATTAAACGCGTTTTTACGTGGCATCATTGAAGCTGCCACGGAATTTTTGCCAGTGTCATCCACTGGCCATTTATTTTTATTTAGTTATTTTTTCCCGTTTGAAAATCTCTCTGTTCCTCATGAGGCGTTCGAAGATTTGTTTGATATCTTCATTCAATCTGGTGCCATTTTTTCCGTTGTTGCCTTATATTACAAAACCTTATGGAACCATTTAAGATCTGCAGTTTTATACATTTCTAAGAAAAATGATGATGGAACCGGTTTTCGTTTTTATCTCAATTTGCTAATTGGAATTTTACCAATTTTAATCCTTGGATTCGTGTTTAAATCATGGTTAGACAATGTGAAGATGAGACCAGACCTTCTTTTGATTCTCGGTGGTTCCTGGTTAGTCGGTGGACTTTTGATGGTAGTTGTCGAAAAAAAACATTTAGATGATAGCCATGGTCAAACCATTGGTTGGAAAGAATCATTGATTGTTGGATGTTTACAATGTTTTGCTTTGATCCCTGGTGTTTCACGATCAGCTGCAACTATTATCTCTGCAAGAACCTTAGGCATTTCCAAAAAAGACAGTGCTGAATTTTCTTTTTTCCTAGCGATACCTGTTTTGACATTAGCTGGACTTTATAAATTGTACAAACATCGGGCTATCTTAAATTCGGAAACCATTGGATTACTACTTTTCGGAAGTATCGTATCCTTTATCATTTGTTTTTTTATCATCAAACTGTTTATGGCCTTTATTAGAAGAAGGAGTTTTATTTCGTTTGGTGTGTATCGGATTGCAATAGGGATTTTAGTAATTCTTTATTTTCTACGGGGTTAAGAAATTCTAAGTAAAAACTTTTTTTATCCTGATTTTGGTTTAAATCCAAAAGATGGAAAAACAGTTTTGTATTTCGTTTGTTTTCTTTGTTACGTAGAAAGTAACGTTCGCTCCAAAGGATTGCTTCTTGTAAATTTCCCATTTGGAATTCCGATTTTGCAATCATATAAAACAAAGTTTCCTTGGATGGAGCATCAGTGACGGCAATTTTAAGATGGGTAAGTGATTCCATCCAAAGTTTTTTTTGGAAATAGATCTTTCCCAGTAAAGAATGAAAATTGGGATGAGAGCACTTCTCTACCAAAAGCAATAGTTCATTTAAGGCAGAATCCAAATGACCTTGTTTGGCCTTAGATTGGATTTCGATAAATTGGTTTCTGATCTCTTCAGAAATGGCCTTTTTATCGATTTTTTTTTGATACCCAATTCTAATAAATGATATGTCATCCGTTAACTCACCATTCGCATTAATTTCAGAGATAAGAGGCAGTAAATTCCCACAAGCCCTTTCTACAAATCGTAAAATTAAGGTTTCGTCCTCATTGATGTATCGTTCCTCTGAAGATTGATTGATGCTGATATCATCGCGACCATCTGATCCAATGAATAAAACATCTCCATCCAATAGAGAAAAGGTTTTGATTTGAAACTGAGAATTGTTTTTTGGAAATCCTAATTTCCTCATTGATAATTCTGTTTCAATGAAGGAAGCAACACCATCTCGGTAAAGGATACTCCAAGGGTGTTCAGCGTTTATATAGTACAGAAATCCGTCTTTTCCAACCATTCCAAGTACAACACTTGATAACATGGAGCCATCAAAACTTGCGAATACAGCTTGCAATTCTACATATAAATCTTTAAGCCATAATTCCGGCGGTCGTTTCTTCGTATAACTCGATTTAGACCTTGATAAAACAGCTTGGAATACCACACCTAATACAAGGGCACCTCCTGCACCTTGGATTGATTTTCCCATGGCATCGGCATTGGCAAATACTGTATACTCACCTGATTCCAGTTGGATATTTCCTACGATGCAGATGTCACCACCTATCTCTCCAGTTTTGCCACGAAAAAGGAATTTCTTAAATTGATTGACATATGACTCAAAACTCAGTTCCGGAATTTTATTTTCGATCCTTGCCAAAGGTTGGATGAGAAGTGATGTTAAAAAATAATCGCCATCTTGTTTTTCCTTTAGGTTTTGTAATTGGAATAAAGAATCGTGGAGTGCCAAGGTTCTATCTTCTACTTTTTTCTCTAAGTTTCGATTGAGATCTTCAACTTGTTCGTTTAATTTGACAAACGAATTTGCGAGAATGATCGCAAGAGAAACATTGAAAAAGAAAAAAGCATATCCCATGATACGAGGAAAAACCCAAAAGTTTCGATTTGTGGCAGTGTCAATGATTGCAGCGATGAGTACAATCATGAGTCCAAAGGTAATATAAATTGCTTTTTTTTCTTTTTTCTTCCAATTACGAAATAAAATCAAAAAAATCAAAGTGACGTAAATGAGCCAGGTTGGTTGGACAATATTAGTCAAAACAAAATTAGAAGTTTGAATTTCATTTTGAATTAAAAAGAATACAAAAAATAACGATTGGATTCCATCCAAAATTTTCCCGATTTTTCCATACCTTTCTCGAAATAGGTTTCTTAAAAAATGATACATCAAAGGGACAAGTAACAGAATCACCATATATTCGCATTTTTTCATGGTTAAAAAAGAGAATCCGAATTCGTATTTCAATTGATTTCTTAAAAAATTATACAAAACAAAAGAAAAGGCAAAGAGAGCAAAAAATAAATTCTCTCTGTTTTTTCTCCTTCGAAAGTATAAAAATAGAAAATAACTTCCAACTGTTATATAGATAGTTAAGAAGATTAATTTAATGAATTCATCTTTAAAAAATTGGGATTGGATTATGTTTGATGGTCCAAGTAGGATTTTATCCTGTTCAATTCCTCCAGATTTTTGGAAGTAAAGTTGAACTTGAATTAAAAGTAGATTTTTTTTACCTGATTGGATTAATGATTGAGGAATGGGGTAAATTCTCACCTTATCATAGTATTGTGGTAATGGAGAATTCCATTCACCTGTTTTGCCAATTAACTTTCCGTTTAAATAAGTTCTATCTCTATCATTGATGATACCAAGACGAAAGCTGTATTGTTCACTTGGGTTTTCATGGAACTCGATCCATTTGGCAAGGAAAACAGTCCTTTGAGTTGTATCTTTTTTTTCGTTTGGTGGGAGATTCCCAGGAATTTTAATCCGTTTCCAATGATAATCAAAAAAATTCTCTTCGTTTAGATTTGGGATATTTTCTTCAGTGATTTCGTTTTCCAAAACGTACCAATAAGAACTTTGGTCGGATGAAATAGAGTCGAGAGATACATTGTGGTTTGGATCATATTGAATGCTAAAATCCAAAACGGGTTTCGCTTCGATTTGGGAAAAAGAAACGACAAGAAGGATGAGTAACTTTTTTATCATAATATCGAGGGGATAATTTCTCTAGAGAACAATTCGTAAATGCAATTGGATGAAAAATGGTCATTCGTTTAAAGAAGAATAAAGAAAAGGCAGTATTAAATTTTCATCCTTGGGTGTTTTCAGGTGCCATCGAATCCGTCGCGTCGGGAACAAAATCTGGTGATATTGTGGAAGTACAAGCAAATGATGGATCTTTTTTGGCTTGGGGTTTTTTTGAACCGGGAAGCCAAATTCGGATTCGTTTGTTTTCGTATCACAAACAAGATGATGGAAAAAACAAGGATTACTGGTTTCAAAAATGGAATGCCATATTACAATCCAAACAGAGAGTTTTACCCAAAGGAACAAATGGGTTTCGATTGTTTCATTCCGAAGGGGATGGGGTACCAGGACTTGTTGTTGATGTTTATGACAAAACTGCCGTTTTGCAGTTAAAAACGTCCGGAATGATTCGTTTACGAGAGGATTTAGTTCAGTTCCTTGAAAGTTTTGGTATGGATACCATCATCGAGAAACGTGATAAAAAAGAAGACCAAAAACAGGAAAGTTATACGGTTTTAAAGGGAACTCTTTCGGAAACCAAATTCATTGAACATGGAATCCAATTCTTAGCAGATCTTCCTTATGGCCAAAAAACTGGATTTTTTTTAGACCAAAGAGACAATCGTCTATTACTGAAGAATTATGCAAAAAATAAAACAATCTTAAACACGTTTGCTTATACAGGGGCATTTTCCGTTTATGCCTTGCTAAATGGTGCGAAACTTGTTCATAGTTTAGATATTTCAAAACAAGCATTGGATATTTGTGAAAAAAATTTAAAACTCAATGGTTTATTCCAAGAAATTGAAACAGGTAAACACAAATCTTTGGAAATGGATTCCTTTGTTTATCTTAAAAACATGGATTCGGGTTTTTACGACCTGATCATTTTAGACCCACCTGCGTTTACAAAAAATGTTTCCACTGTGATGCAAGCAAGTAGGGGATACAAAGAGATCAATATGAAAGCAATTTCAAAAGTGAAAGAGGGGGGAATCGTGTTTACCTTCTCATGTTCCCAACATATTTCTTCAGATTTATTTAAAAAAATTGTGTTCGGCGCTGCAAAAGATGCCAAAAAAAAGGTTCGAGTTTTGCACCAATTAAGCCAAAGTCCAGACCATGCATATTCCATTTACCATCCGGAAGGTGAATACCTAAAAGGACTTGTGATTCAGGTTGATGGAGAAATATAAAGGAAAATATTGGTGAAATCTTAGAATGAAATTTACATCGCTTAGTTTTCTATTGTTCTTTTTGGTCGTTTATGGAATCCATTGGGTGGTCAGAGGTCAATACCGTTTGGTATTTTTATTTCTCGCATCCTTTCTATTTTATGCCGCTTGGTCGATTCCGTTTGCATTTCATTTTTTGTTTTTAGTGTGTCTCAACCATTGGATGAACAAAAAGATACTAAAGGACAAATTGAGTTTTTGGTATCCTGTTTCCTTATGTATCAATTTTGGAAATTTGTTTTTATTTAAATACTTTTACTTTCTTTGGTCGATTTTATTTGAGATGACAGGTAGTGTCTTTTTTTCTCAGGAAGCGGTTCAAACTTTTTTCCAATCACAGTTTGGTTTTGATTCCATTACCTTACCTCTTGCGATAAGTTTTTATACATTTCAAATGGTTGCCTATACCATTGATGTAAAACGAGGTAATGCAAATGAAAATCCCAACCTTTTACAATTTAGTCTTTTCATATTCTTTTTTCCACAACTCGTCGCTGGGCCCATTGTCCGACATGGAGAATTCTTTTACCAACTTGAGGTTTGGAATGCTAAAAAGGAACAATTGTTTGAAGGGTATTATTTAGTCTTTTTAGGATTATTCAAAAAGGTTGTGATCGCGGACAATCTCTCTTCTGTTATTGATCCCATTTTTATGAATCCGGATGCCTATGATGGTGTTTCCAATTTGGCAGCGATGTTTGGTTATGCTGCAAGAGTTTTTTGTGATTTTAGTGGTTACACGGACCTTGCCCGCGGATTAGGTAAATTGTTAGGGATCAATTTACCAGAAAACTTCCATGCTCCTTATTTATCAAAATCGGTAAGAGAATTATGGACAAGATGGCATATGACTCTTGCCACTTGGATTAAGGATTACATCTATTTTCCGCTAGGTGGATCACGAGTAACGGAGTATAGAGGGTATTTTAATTTAGTGATTACCTTTACTTTGGCAGGGTTTTGGCATGGAGCAAGTTTCACTTTTATCATTTGGGGTTTTTTACATGGACTGATGTTGAGTATAGAAAGGAAATTTGATTTGATTTTTCCAAAAGGAAAAGATGAAAAACCTAAAGTTTGGAAGAAGGTCACCGGATTTCTATATACATTTTCTTTTTTTGTTTTATCAGTTCCTTTTTTCAGTGCGCCAAGCGTTCACAATGCGATTTCCATGTACATTCGTTCTTTTTCCAATGCAAGTGGAGAACGAACAAATAAAATGGAAAAAATCATTTATTCCTTATTATTAACTTTTATTTTAAACTACTTACAAACAAAACCAAGTTTCCCAAGAGAAAATTGGTCTACAGCTAAAAGTTTTACTTTTTTACTGATTTTTTCTTTTATCATTACCATTTTATTAGGTTACTTAGCACCGGGAGGAACGGAGTTCATTTACTTCCAATTTTAATATGAAAAAAACTTTTCCTGTTGTGTTGTATCCTTTGGTATTAGCGTTTTTACTGTTTTGCATCGATAAATTGTTTTTTCTGCCCATTGTAGTGGAAAATACCTATAGTTGGAAGAAGATTGAACGTAAGTTTTATGAACTGAAAGAAGATTTGTTTGAGGTTATGCTTTCTGAAGCTAAAAAAAATCCAAACAAACAAATTGGTTTGATTCTCGGTAGTTCTCGTTCTGGTGAGTTTGATTCAGTAATGTTGGAATCATATTTTCCAAATACGAATTCATTTAATTATGCAGCCCCCTTTGGTCCACCGAGTTTCCAAGCCTATTGGCTGGAGCGAGTTTTAGAAACAAATTTACCGATTCGTTATGTGTTAATCGAAGTGGATCCACTTTTATTTGCGAGAGCCTCAATTGATTATTCACTCAATGGTTCCTATGATCCGAGTTACGTCCTTGAAAATATAGATTTTTTCCGATCCAGATCTAAGGATCCTTGGCAAACAAATGCTAGTGGATTTTCTGTAGATGAAGCAGAAGTATATTTTCTAAAAAAATTATTTGCGTTATACAAGTATCCACTCGATCCCACTGCGATAAAAGCCAATAACAAAGAAATTGAAATCGGTTTTTTCCCAGGTATGACTGCTGGCATTACAGGAAAAGAACACAAACGGGGTTACATCGATAAAATCAAATTGGTAAATCGAGTGAAGTTTGGAGCCCTTCCCAATGAAATCAAATTTGCCAATATGGATGTATTTTTAGAACGAGATGCAGAGGCCATGTACAATCAGTATTTGAAAGGCCAAAGTTTATCTCCCACTCAAGTTTATTTTTTTAAACGAATGTTACAGCGGTTACAAGGAACCGGAATTCCGGTAATCGTTTATTTTCCTGTGGTTTCAGAACCTCTACGGAAACGGTTGGCATCAGATGGTTTACTCGAAAAATTCAATTCTGAGGTACGGAAGGAAGTGGAATTGGTATCCAAAACTCCCAATTCAAAGTTTAAAGTTGTGGATCCAAGTTTAGATTCCAATTGGAAGTGTAAAGACTTTGTGGATTCTCTCCATTTGAGTGGGGCATGTTTTCCAAACCTTTTGCCAATTTTATTCCCTAAGTCTATTTAAACTGGTTTTTGAAGGCGTCTTTTTTCCAGTTGTTTGGGTAAATACTGAAAACGGAAAATCAAGTACCCTAAAAAACTCAAAACTAAAAAGAAAAGAGAAAGGGAATCAAAAGAAGATTGGTCAGTGGCTGTCATACTAGCTCCACCTACACTTGGTTGGACCACAAAGGACCGATACAACACAATGCCTGAGTACAACAAAAGGTTACCCACCAAATAAATGGTTGTCTTTTTCAAAATCCAAAGTGTTTCCCCCATTTCTTCTCGGAATTTGCTGAATTCACTTAGGATCTCTTGGTAGGATTTTTTATGGGCGAGGCGATACACGTCGTAGGCTTCTTCGATTTCTGGGTCCTTGGCTTTTCCATCCAACAAAACAAAAGTAAAGTCTAGTTCTTTGTCGTAACGTTTTCTCCCTTCTGGGTCGGATAGGGTTAGGTAGGCTTTTGTGAGTTCTAAAATTTTTTCCTTGGCTTCGATGCTACCACTTGCGTTCAGTAATTTCCAAAAGGCAATTTCTGAAGTAAACACTTCCTCAATCATTTCCCGCGAGGCATGTCTCGGAATGCCCAAAATTTCGTAGTAGGTTTCCCGTTTCACCCAAGCCATATACCCTTTAGTTACGTTTCTTCTTTGCTTTACAAGGAATTTTCCTGGGAAATGATACCAATATGAACCCTACCGTCACAGAAAGCCAGGAAACTCTCCCTTCCATCCAATTGGGAAAGGTCTATGTGGAAACCTATGGTTGCCAAATGAATGAATACGATTCAGGCATTGTCAAAGAATTGTTCCGTAAGGAGCATTACGAAACCACAAATTCGGTGGAAGACAGCGATATCATCTTTCTCAATACCTGCGCTGTGCGCGAAAATGCCCATGCAAAAATTTATGGAAGGTTACAATCCCTCGGTTACCTCAAAAAGAAAAATCCCAATCTTGTCATTGGTGTCCTTGGGTGTATGGCACAAAACTTGGGAGAAGACCTTTTCAACCAAGAATTGCCTCTTGATTTAATTGTGGGGCCAGATAATTACAGAACCCTTCCTGAACTCATTCAAAATATCCGTGCTGGCGAAAGGGATGTCCAACTCACTAGGCTTTCCCGAACCGAAACGTATGATGAATTAGAACCTAAAGTTGTGAATGGCATCCAAGCATTTGTAACAATCATGCGAGGTTGCAATAATTTTTGTACTTTCTGTGTGGTTCCTTACACAAGAGGGCGCGAAAGGAGCCGAGAACCGCAATCCATCATTCGAGAAATCAAAGAATTGGAATCAATGGGTGTCAAACAAGTCACCTTACTTGGACAGAATGTTAACAGTTATGCCTATGAAAGTTATGATTTCTGTGCTCTGGTCGAATCCATTTTAAAAGAAACAACGATTGAACGGATACGATTTACAAGCCCACATCCGAAAGACTTTCCTGACCACCTAATCTCACTTATGGCGAAAGAGGAACGTTTTTCTTCGCAAATCCATATGCCTTTACAAGCGGGAAGTTCCAAAGTGCTTCGTGATATGAAACGAAGTTACACTAAAGAGGAGTATTTGGAACTTGTAACTAGAATTCAGTCGGTGATTCCTGATATCGGAATCACTTCTGATATCATTGTAGGTTTTCCTGGAGAAACGGAAGAAGAGTTTCAGGAAACTTTAGAGGTGGTAAACAAAGTAAAATTTGATATGTCTTACATGTTTAAGTATTCTGAACGTGAAGGTACAATAGCAAAACGTAAGTTTATCGATGATGTACCGGAAGAGACAAAAAGTAGACGATTGATTGAACTTGTTGAATTACAAACCAAAATCTCCTTAGAAAAAAATCTTTCAAAAATCGGAAAAACATTTTCAATTTTAATTGAAAATACTTCGAAGAAATCAAAACAAGAGTTATGTGGCCGATCCCATTGTGGGCGTATGGTAGTTTTTCCGATTCCAGAAGGCCAATCCTTAGAATTATCGGATTGGATTGGAAAAACAGTCAATGTATTGATTGAACAAGCTACAAGTGCAACGTTAAAGGGAAAACTTGTGTGAGTAAACAAGTTGACTTACGAACTGTTCGTGTTTTTTCCAAAGATGATCTGCCTCCTGGGTTTATGGTGGATACAGATCGTATGGGAAAATGGAAACGGTTCAAACCTTCCATATTAAGAATTTATATCCTTAAGGAAATTTTAAGTCCCTTTTTAGTCGCTCTTTCCTTTTTTACGATGATCTACATGGCAGTGGCCATCCAAAAAATGATTGGACTCTTTGTGGGTAAGGGAGTCGATTTTTTCCGTTTATTAGATTATATGGGTTATGTATTTGGGAATACCTTACCTATGACCATACCGATGGCTTGCCTTATGTCAGGGATCATGGCTGCGGGAAGGTTGTCTGGAGATTCAGAAATTACTGCCATGCGAGCTTCCGGAGTTTCGTTTCCCTATATTTACAGTAATTTTTTGTTGTTTGGTTTTGTAATGACCTTACTAGTCGGTTACCTTAATTTTTATCTTGGACCAGAAAACACCCGTAAGATGAAAGATTTTGATAATTGGATCGCAACTTACAATCCATTACTTGCCATCCAACCAGGCCAATTTTCTGGAGACAAAACCCAAGATTTCTTTTCGGAGAAAGGAAGAACAATGTACTCCGGTGGAGTCGATGAAGATGGAAACTTAAGCAATGTCCAAATCCGTGAATGGGCAATTTCTGCCGATGGAACAGACTTTATCATGGTGAATAATTTGGCCGTACCAATGGGTGGGTCAAAGATGTTACAAATCATCAATGCCAAAGAAGGATTATTAGTCGAAAAAAAGAATTCTTCTGGGGAATTTGAAAAATCGGTTCGGTTGAAAAAAGGTTATGTGATTGAATGGGATCCGGAGACAAATGCAATTGGTATCACCAATTTTATGAATGGTGAAATGGATTATAACACACCAGCAAAAAAAGATACCAAAACTATGAGTATCAACGTAAAACCTGATACATTTTCCTTACCTATGTTAATCGAAATTCGAAATGCGATAGAATCCGATGGTTTGGAAAAAATTCCTGGATTAGAAATTTTAAAAGAGTATGGTCTTTCCATCAAAGGTGTGGGAGGATTGAAACAGATGGTCGAACAATTTAAGTATGAGATCATCATGGGTGCAAGTTCTGGAAACCAAGAAGATGTCGCACAAAAATTCACACTTTACTCGCAATTATCAGAACTTTTAAATGAATCCAAAAAAACACTCACTGGTTTTAACGTGGAAATCCATAAACGATTTGCCACACCACTTTCTTGCCAAATCTTCTTCTTTTTATCTTTCCCATTGGGTCTAGTTGTCAAACGATCCGGAAAAGGGATGAGTTTCACATTAGCTGTCATTTTTTTGCTTATCTATTATACATTTTTTATTTTTGGATCCGGTATTTCCTATAAAGAAAACGTGCCTGATTGGGTGGGTCCATGGTCAGCGAATATTGTCATCGCCACTCTTTCGATCTACATTATGATTTCCCGAACGGATGCCAAATTACCGGACTCCATTCGTACTAAATTAGGATTTTATTTCCGCACAAGAGACCGAATCGAAATCCTTTGGGAATCGGTAAAAAATCGAATTCCTAAGAAAAAATGAGACAAAATTTGCTAGAAAATTCCTCTATCTACGGTTCCATAGAGACTAGTTGTAGTTTAGGAGATCGGGTTTGAAAACTTCTTACATTTGGAATCTTTCCCAAGGCCGTCCGTTTCCGGTGGAGCTTTGGAAACATTCAAAAATCAAAATCCAAGTAAACCAAATTGGTTTAAAAGAATTGGATCAAATTTCAATCACACCGAACGATATTCATATTGTATTCATCCAAGTGACACTGAAGGAGTGGCAAGAAATCCAATCGAAAGTCACTACGATTTTTGAAGGGAGTCCTTTTGTTTCTTTGATTCTCATTTCCTCAGAAGATGGAGCAAACCAAATCCAAGAGATGGTGCAATCACAACCTAAATATTTGGTTTTGGAAAACCCATTACATGTAAGAGAACTCAGGATGATCTTAGACCGAACCATCCAGTCTGAATCTTACAAAGCAGCCGCCTTAGATATCGGCAACTCTTGTTTAGAAAATGTTGGTTTCTTTGAAGGTGTGTTTTCTTTGGCGCATCAGGAATACGAAGAATCGAAAAAAGAAAACGAGGCCCTTCGTTCCATTCTCCAATATGAGGAACTGGTCAAACGTTCCCAAGCAGGGATCAATAATGCCCTTGAAAAAGTAAATGATATGAAAAATCAGGAACTGATTGAGTTGCATGAACGAGTGAAAGCTAGCCAACAATTGGATGAATTACGGGAAAAAGAATTGAAACAAGCATTAGAATTGCAAAAGGCAACCGAACAAGTGCTCAATTATTCCCGAATCGAAGAAATGAACTTAGACAAAATTCTACGAGCACAAGATCGATTGTTCGAATACACGGAACAAGAAATTAAAGAGTTAGTGGAAGAGAATCGTGCCTTAAAAAAGAAATTAGGGATGATGTAACGATTAAAAATCTTTTCCCACTTTTTCTTCGATGGTGGCAAACTCCTTTGATTCACGACCATAATGGAGTTCAGCAAAGCGTAACAAATGTTTTTTCTTTAATTCCTTAAACTCATAATAGAGTTCTTGGTTTTTATTGCGAAACGCGTTTTGTTCCATTTTTTCATAAGAGAGTGCAAGTAGTCTGTGAGGTTCTGCTTCCATTTCATTTTTTGACGAAATCTCAATATATCTAGTGGTGAAATCGATTACCTGTAGGTAATTTTTAAATGATTCTTGGTGTTTGATGTACTCTCGGTAAATTCCCGATTTAAGGTCAATGTAAGAGGGACTTTCTTTTACCTTAGGGTTTTCGATTTTATCAAGTAGATTCATCGCCTTCACTAAGCGCAAGGTTGTTTGTGACCGAAGGTCATACAATTGTTTTTGGAATTCTTTTTCTTTGTTTTCTCGTCTTGCTACTTTTTGCCATTCATACCGATCTTCATAAAAGACTTCCTTTTTAAAATCTTCCCGTCGTTTTTCGAGATTTTTTCTTCCGGATTCAAAGCCATCAATGGCAAGAGAAAATTCTTTACTGGCATCACTCCAACGTTTTTGGGAATTTTTTTCATCCACTAAGTTAAGGACGGGAATGGTTTCTACATCGAGTGCGTTTTCCCCCCAAGGCGAACCTGATTCCGGTTTTGTCGGCAGGATGGATTCTACACGTGAATCTCCCGTTGGATTCGAATCCTTGGCAAATAATGGAGAAAGAGATAAGAATACCAGGAGGATCCAAAAAAATCGGTTTTGCATTACCATTTCAGGGAAACTTTCCTTGAATCCTGGAAATTGGCAAGAACTATCAATTTATGGTACTAATACAAAGAAAAATGGAAACCACTAAAAAGATTGTTCTCATCGCTCATGATAACAGAAAAGAGGATCTTTTAGATTGGGTGAAATACAATAAAGGAACCTTAAGCAAACACCATTTGTCTGCTACGGGCACAACGGGTAAACTGATTCACGAACAAATTGGACTTCCCGTATTTCGCTTCATTTCTGGTCCGCTAGGTGGTGACCAACAAATAGGAGCAAAAATCGTGGAAGACTCCATTGATTTTATGGTATTCTTCTGGGATCCCCTCTCTGCGCAACCTCACGATCCAGATGTAAAAGCCCTTCTTAGGATCGCTGTATTGTACAATATACCCATGGCGTGCAATCGTTCCAGTGCCGATTTTTTAATCTCTTCACCTCTCATGGAAAAAGAATACAATCGGCAACTCATTGATTATGGTTCAAGAATACCCGCTAAAAATTAAACGATAATTTGTTTTAAAGTGGTGGGCTGTTAACTGATGCCTTTTCCTAAATAAATAATATAAAATTGGAAATATAAAATATTTTGATATGGGCCATAAAAAAAAGGAAACTTCCACTTCGTCTGAAAGGATGGATTCATTTGGGTTTCCATCCACGTCTAAAAAACGATGGGAATGTAAAAACTTTCGGAATGGACCTTTTTCCTGGTTGTCTTGGAATATTTGATTTTTTTCATATAGCGTATGTTTTGCGATCCAAGTTGTATATACAAAAGGTATCATAGGTACTTTTAATATAGCAACTTCACCAACCTGTAAGGATTTGGGTTTCTGAATGATTTTTATCCCTGGATTTGCTTGCATCAATGTGGAAAAGCCAATTGGTTCTTCGTGAAATTGGAACAATTGTGCTTTTGAAACCGGGAATTTGGATCGGAAAATGAAAGTATTCATGTACATTAGAAGGAAGATTTTAAAACTATGACTTGGTTTTTTAAGAAAAAAAAGATAGAAAGTTCCAGGTTGGATATCGATACCATCAATAGAATTGAGGAGGAATCAAAAAAACTAGGAAAACAACAAGTTTTGTATGTCACGATCAAACGAAAAGTAAGTGGTAGGGGAGAAGTTCTTGTTGGATTCCAAGATCGGATTTTTTCGGACAAAGATTTGATCCGTTATGAGTCTGATGAAATAAAGTCTCAGTTAAATAAAGGTGAATTTAAACTCCACGAAGGCATTTTATATTTTTACCCAAATGTTGATCTTGAATGGAAACCAACTCCAAAAAAAAACATTCATAAAATTGTTTCCAATTACGATTTTTCTAATGTGGAAATGTATTTGGAACCAAAAGACTATCCAAATCTTCAACCTGAATTGGCCGAATGTTTTCGAAAAGAAAATATAGAATCCGTTTATCTGAACAGGAATGTTTGTCAGTTGGAGATAAGTGATTTGGATTCTGAAAAGGAATCAAGAATATCGGAATCACTTCTTAACTTTTGTTCTTCTTTTTACCTTAGTGCTTTTTCAAAACCACAGAGTCCCCGGTAGCGAGCTCTTTTTCCCAACCTCTCATTTTTGGTTTTACGCTAGCAATTGATTTACCAAGAGTGAGGATTTCTCCATCAAATAATACCTTTCCTTGGCGTTCAAATGAGACAAGGGAGTTTTTTTGGATTCCATCATCCTTTCCTATGGAAACAATTACTTCATCTTTTTTGACTTTTAAGATTTTTCCCTCAACTGGTAACAGTTGTTTGATTCTCTCGCTGATTCGGTGTAAAATCGTTGGTAAACTATCTCTACCTCTTTGGTTCGTTTTCCAATTGGCAATGTCTTTTAATTGATTCCTATCATAAACTGAGATATCAAATTTAATGTCGCCATTTTGGATTTGGTACTTTCCATGAACTACATAACGAACCTTAGTTGCATTTTTCCGTTTAGAATCTAAATGATGTAGATTATCAATTGAAAAGGGTATGGTTTGAGAAAATGGATGGAAATTTGATTCTTTTAATAGATTCCGAATGTGTTTGAATTCAGAACCTTCGATCACTCTAACAGATAACATGTTTTTTAATTGATACCGTAATCCGTCTGCAAAAAGCCTTCCAGCTTGTAGATGGTCAGGGAATGCGGAATTGGATTCTAAATCAAAAACATAAACTTCTGGGCTGAAACGGATTGGTGAATCCAAAACGGAATTTGGTTCGATTTGGATGTATCCTTCTTTGAATTCGATAGATTCCTTTAAATTTTTTAAAACGAATTCTAATTTGTTTTGGAGTTTAAACGAATTTGGATCTTCTTCTCGAAGTCGTAATAACAAATTGGTATATCTGACTGCATCACCTGATAAATTATAAAATTCGAGTAATTCCTTCCTGACGATAGGTGTTTGTGCACTCAAATCTCTCGCACGGAAAAGATGAAATAAACTGCTTTTGTGATATAAGGAATGTTTTTCGGAATAATATCGATCCCTTCTATAATCCCCTAATTCTCTTCTCAATTTCGATTCTTCTTTTTCAAATTCGATAACATACTCTTCTGCTTCATAACGAAGCACTTCATCCAAATCATTTAATGCCAAGGCCCTTCTATAATGAAAAGATGCAAATTTTGTCTCTCCTAATTCCCAAGCAAGATTTGCCTCCAAACTATGATAGAGTTGGTTTTCAGGAAATTCGCGAGCAAGTTCATAAATTGTTTTAAATGCTTTCTTTTTTAGTTCTTTTTCCTGGTTGGCATTTCCTAAAATCAAATCATGATAAACTAAGTAAAACCTTGCTGTTTCATTTTTGTTATCCAAATTCAAAGCATTTTCTATCGCTTCTTTAACTTGAGGTAAGACAGAGAGTAACAAACTTGGCTGAAAATAATGTTCGTATAACAAAATTTTTGCTTTGTATGCAAATCCTTCCGGATCGTTTGGTTCCTTTTTTGTATATGAATCTACAGCAATCAGTGCATTTTCATATTGTTTTTTCGTGAAGTATATTTCACCTAACATCCATAATAAATCAGCTGGCTCATCTAATTTCTGTGATAAATTTTTAATTTTGTATAATGCTGAATCTAATTTTCCTTGTTTTACTAAAGATTTTGCTTCGGCAATTCTTAGTCCAGTGTGATTGGGGTATTCGGTAAGCAAAGGTTGGATCAGGTCCGATATCGATTTATAGTCTTCATCCAATAAATAGATTTCAGATAATCCCGTGACTGCCGGGATGTATTTAGAATCCCTTTGTAATATATCTAAATAAAATTTTTTACTCTCTTTAAAGGATCCTAGTTTAAAACTGCAATCCGCAATTCCTAATTTGGCTTCGATAGAATTTTTATTTTTTTGTAAAGCCGATTGGAAATAAGAAATTGCTTTTCTACAATTTCCACCCAATTGGAAATTTTTCCCTTCAGCAATGTCTTCTAGTGCAGTCGATTCACCCCAAAGTATATTTGTACTTACAAACAAAATGAAAATAGCCAAATAGGTGATTTTTCGTTTAACGAGGTTCTGGAACAAAATAACCTCCTTCATCTCTTCCTTTTACACCTCTATGGTCCACTCCAATTCCAATTTTAATGTAACGGTTGATAAGTTCTGGATTTGTATCGGTTTTATAGGATAAAATATAACGATAATCTAGTTGCGATTTAAATTCTTTGTACAATTCTCTTTCTTCCCCTTCGCCATCTAAGAGGATGTATTTTCCATTTGTTGGACTTGTCAGATCAGACCAAGATTCTTCTAGGTTAGGATTTGGGTTTGTTGTTAGTACGTAAATGGGAATCGAATGTGCCTTCGCATACGAAACAATCCTTGATTTTTGGTATTGTAAAAAACCATCTTCTTTTGCTTCTTTTGATACTAAATACACTAGAATTTTTGGACCAGTTTCCATTGATAATTTTTTGATCGCGGCTATACTTGCTTTCCCGAAGTTAAACTTTTCTTCCGGTTTACTATCACGAATTTTGGCCAAAATATCTCGTAAGGAAACTGTTTGCGGAAGAATGAGTTGGCTGTCCTTTCCGGCTCGGTATAAGCTCACTGAATCCGTTTCGTGTAAAGATCGAAATAGAGGAAACAATCCATCTTCAAAATTTAGTTTAGCTTTTTTTAAGGATTCGCTATTTTCATAAACCATCGCGATTTGTAATTTATCATTAATTTTGTTTTTGCTCGCTAAGGAGAATAAGGGTGTCATATTGTCATTTTCGAATATTCGAAAACTGAGTCGGTCAATTCCTACGATTTCTTTCCCCGCTCGATTTTTTACCCTTGTATAGATATGAATATTAGGAAAATCTGAAGTATCAATGGATTCAATTTTCAAGTCAAGGTTTGATAATAAATTATTTTTTTGGGAAAAAATATCAATTCGATGTTTTCCAAAATCAACAAAATAAAAACTACCTGTAGAATCCATATTTGTTGCAAATGGTCGAAACAAAACTCGATACACACCTTTTTTGTCTCGAAACTTCGGTAATTGGTTCCACTCTCCATTATTTAATGAGTAAGTCCAAATTCCGGTTATTTCATCTGTTAAAAAAATCTGATTCTCTAATATACGAATGTTACGAGGTTTTTTCCATTCGGGTTTAGAAATTGTCTCTAATGTATTTCCATCAGCATCAAAGACAATTACTTGAAGTTTATCTTTGTCCACCACATATAGATTTTGGTTTTCAATTGTAATGCCAGAAGGATTGATTAATTTGGAATTACCAAGTCCTGTGATTTCTAATACAAACTGTTGTTTTGTGTTAAATTTCTGGATTCTTCCATTTCCAGAATCAGCTACATAAAGATTTCCAAGTTTATCAAAACAAATAGAGGAGGGGCCACGAAATTGGCCTTGCCCTTTGCCAGGGCCTCCAATTGAAAACAAAAAACTTCCAGTTAGGTCAAATGCTAATACTTCATCACGTGCAAAATCAGAGATGTAAATTTTTTGATTATGATAAACCAAAGAAACAGGACGATCTAGTTTCCTTGTGAGACCACCTCGCCAATTGGCAATAGGATTCCCTGCGGCATTAAATTTAATAACATTTGATGTATCAAATCCAGCAACGTAAAAATTTCCATCCTCGTCGAAGGTGATATCAGTTGGATTACGAAACCTGTATCCACGGATAGAATCACCTTCAATGGTTTTAAAATAGATTTTTTCTTTTTCAGTCACACCACCTGCAATTGCTAGGCGAAGGCTCTCAATTTTAGTTGTGATGAGTAAATCATTTTTGGCTTTTGTAGATAAAATTTCCAATTCATCTAATGCCTCTTCCCATTCGCCTAATAGGTAGTAGTTGTTGGCCAATTCTAGTCTGGCTAAATGGAAATCTTTTTTTAGATTCACTGCCTTTTGGAAACGTTCTTTCGCGGCAGAGTATTCTCTTTGGTTTTTATAAGTTAATCCCCGTTTGAATTCTTCCTTGGCATTCTCTTCCCCTAAGGAAAAATTGGGAAAGTCTAGAGGAAAGATTTGGGTGCAGACCAAAAGAAAGATGATGGATACAAACTTTCGCAAAAAAAACTCTCCCTCTGTCCCCCAATTTAATGGGACATAATCCACAAGTCAACCCCTTCCTTTTGGTTCGGGGAAACTTGACCTTCTTTATTCTCGACAGATTCGCCAATTTGGCTAAGATGGAATTGTCATTATGTCCCCTGATACCATAGAAAAAGAAGTCAATCGCCGGAAAACCTTTGCGATCATCGCCCATCCCGATGCAGGTAAAACAACGCTTACCGAAAAACTCCTATTGTATGGGGGTGCCATCCAACTAGCGGGGGCAGTAAAAGCGAAGAAAGAGGGTAAATCAGCGACTTCAGACTGGATGGCGATGGAAAAAGAAAGGGGAATTTCCATCACTTCCGCTGCTTTACAGTTCGAATACAAAAATAACATACTCAATTTACTCGACACTCCTGGTCACGAAGACTTTTCCGAAGATACCTACCGGACTCTCATGGCTGCAGATACAGCGGTAATGGTTTTGGATGCTGGTAAAGGGGTGGAGCCGCAAACCATCAAATTGTTTCGGGTTTGTCGTGACCGCGGTATTCCCATCATTACCTTTATCAATAAAATGGATAGGCCCACAAAGGACCTGTATGCTCTTCTTGATGAAATCGAAAAGGTATTGGGCATCAAAGCTGTTCCTGACGTTTGGCCTCTCGGCACTGGTTTTGATTTCAAAGGGGTGTACGATTTGCGAGACGAACAATTGTATTTGTTTGACCGCACACCAGGTGGAAAACAAAAAGCTGGGTTTCGGGTAGCAGGTCCTAGTGACACAAGTCTCGACGAACAATTTGATGAAGAAATTGTAAAGGCATTCCGAGAACAGATTGATTTGGTGCAAAATGGAATTGGTGGGGTAGACAAAAATTCTTTTTTATTAGGAAAAGAAACACCAGTTTACTTTGGTTCGGCGGTAAATAATTTTGGGATCGAACTTTTTTTAAATAAATTTTTAGAACTTGCACCTGGTCCTGATCATATACCACTTCGGGATGGGAATTATTTAGATCCAGTGAATGCCCCTTTCAGTGCATTTGTTTTTAAAGTGCAAGCAAACATGAATAAGGCGCATAGAGATAGGATTGCATTTTTAAGAATTTGTTCAGGAGTTTTTGAAAGAGGATTAAACGTAAATCATAACCGATTGGACAAACCAGTTAAGTTGTCCTCTAGTTTTGCCTTTTTTGGACAGGACAGAAACACGGTAGATTTAGCATTTCCTGGGGATATCATTGGACTCGTAAATCCTGGAACTTTCAAAATTGGAGATGTGCTTTCGACAGGAAACACTCCACCACTTCGTCCACTTCCTAGTTTTGCCCCTGAATTATTTGCAACGATCTCGTGTAAAGACACCCTGCAATTAAAATCCTTTAAGAAAGGATTGGACCAATTGGCGGAAGAAGGGATTTTACACCTCTTTACCTCACGAACTATAGGTGGAGGTGTTCCCATCATTGGAGCCATGGGTAAACTTCAATTTGAAGTTTTCCAACGCCGTTTAAAAGATGAATATGGCGCCGAAACCTCTATCCATATTTTGCCTTACGGAATTTCTCGTTGGGTGAAAAAGGAAGATCGGACAAAGATCCCATCAAATGCAAATTTGGTGGAAGATTTATTTGGAAACATGGCTTTATTATTTGATACCGAATGGGATATGAATTATTTTCATAAAAATAATGAAGGGATCGAGTTGTTAGACAATCCTCCGCTTGAGGAATGATTAGATGATATCGATGCCTATCCAAGTGATGTCATCGAGTAAATCTTTTCCTTCTGAAAAGGAACGAATTTTGAAATCTAACTCTTGTTTGACTAGGGAAATATGATTGTCCTTCATTTGTTCAAAAAAAGTCATAAGTTCAGTTTCCCAAATTTTTTCTTTTTTCGAATTCTCTACGTCTTTTAATCCATCTGTAAATAAATGAAAACGATCTCCTGTTTGGATGGGAAATTGTAAAACCTTCGGTTCAAATTTCGGTAACATGCCAAACATAGGATTTAATTTTTCATAACAATTTGGTCCAGTTTTTGTGAAATGGACCATACCAGGGTGGCCCGCATTTCCATAATAAACATAATTTTGATTCAAATCAAAAAGTAAAAATAGAAAAGGAACAAAGGCATAAGGGTCAGGGAAATGACGTGTAATCCCTTCATTCATTTTCAGTAATATCATTTCGGGACTTGTTTCCGTTCGTGTGATTTGATGAAAAAGCACTTTTAATACCGTCATCATCATCGCAGCTTTCACCCCATGTCCTATGACGTCTCCAATTGCAAAAATGGTTCGATTGTTTCCTAAGTCGATATAATCATAATAATCACCTCCAACTTGGATCAGAGGACGGTATAAAATTTCATAATCAAATCTTGGGAATAATTGGTTTTGATTTGGTAAGTATTTTTTTTGTAGGTCCTTGGCGTAATCCATTTCCCTTTCAAATTCTAAACGTTTTTTTGTTACATTTTGAACTAAAAGTAAAGCACCACTTGCATATTTATTTTTTGTTTCAAAGTACCAAATTTGGTAAATGATTTCTAATAATAGAACTTCTCCATTTTCAGTAAATACTTCAAATTCATCTTTTTTTACATTTTGTCCAGTTGGATTCAACTTGTGATCCGAATTCGTTTGTCCCTTGATTTCTTTTAGAAATAAAATCACTTCTTTTTTAAGCCATGTTTTTAATGGTTCTTGGTATAAATATACGTCTGTTAGGCTAAGTTTTGGTTCAATTTTGGGATTCTCTAAAATTACTTCTCCTGTGGAATCATATAAAATGGCGGCGTGGGGGAATTCATTTAAAATAAGAGTTAATTTTTGTTTTGATTCAATTTCTCTTATAGAGATCAGAATCGAAATGAAAAAAGTAAACATTAATAATAAAACAAGGGTAGTGAGGTTTGCTTGTAGTGAATCAAGGATTGGTTGGAGTACCAAATGAATGGGACTCACAACAAAAAGATGGACTGGTAAACCATAAAGGGGAATGCCCACAAGAAAATAATCTAAACCCTGCTTTTCTACTTGTTTTAAAGTTGGAACATTGGAATTCCTTTGTAAGGAAGGTTTAGCTTTCTCTTTCCATTCTTCGGATACAAGGAATTGGTCTTCGATAAATCCAGAGATTCCATAATCACCGGCTTGGTTGAGTAAAAATAATCCTTCGTTCGGATCACTGAACGAGGAAAGTAGGAGGGCGTCTTCCAGAAACGAACTAGGGTGCAATCGAAATCGATTGCCTTCTGAGACTAAAAAATAAGATCTAAGATTTTCATCCTGATTGCATTGGAGGATTTGGAATGGAAGTGGATGATCATTTTGAGGTGAGAAGTTGGGGCAGAAACTTTGGAGATCCGAAATGTTATGTAGGTAAATAGAGGTTTGCTTTCCATTGGGAACTTCGGTTTCCAATGTTTCTCGTATTTGGTTTTCAATGTCAATGGCAAGTAATTGGATTCGGACCAATTGGAATCTCTGATTCCAATCCAATGCATCTCTATACTCTCTATAAATCATCCTCCCTACAATCAAACTATAAGGTAAGATCAGAAATAAAAAGAGGGAGAAAAATAATTTTAAAAATGATTTGGATCTTACAACGAAAAGAAAATTAGAAAGTAAATATTGGAATTTCTTCAAATACGAAGCCATCTTACGGGCCTTTCGATTTTCTTTTGAAATCAATTGTTTTGGGAATTTCTTCGTTACCCAAACGGTCAATGGCACTCACTTGCAATTGAAAATCTCCAGGGCAAATGGAATCAATGTCCTGGTAGATTTCCTCATTCCAAATCAAATACTCAGATAAACTTCCGCCATCACAACGGTAGCGAAACCGGATGGAACCAATACCGGAACCTAAATCTTTGGATTGGATGATCAATCGATTCTTTGGAGATATAAAACTGGCTTTTTGAGTTGTAAAAGGAGGGGACTGGAAAAAAAGTTTTGATTCTGGTGGAGTTTGGTCCACTTGAAATTCCCAAATTTGCATTCCATCTGAAACTCCCAATTCATTTGTGACTTTATATTCTAGGCGGTAATTTCCATCCTTTGGAAAATCCAATTGGGGAGAGTGAGTGGTTTGCCAATTGCTACCATTCACTCGGTAACGTACTTTAAAATGTTTTGTAATTGTTACGGGAACGATCGTGATTTGTTTGGAAGTTAAAAATAATTCAGATGTTCCATCTTTTGTTTGGATGGGAACTAGGACATCTGTTTTCACCGGGACCTTCGCGATGGCTGTTTCCTTGGGTTTCGGTTTTTTTCCAAAGGTATCGACTGCATACAACTCAGTCCAATACCCTCTCACCTTTCGTTTTGCCACTGCTCGTATCCGAAAGTATTCATAACCATCAGGGATGTATAAATTGATTGGTCCAGGGTTTGACAAAACGCGAAACGGAATCTCTTGTTCTAGGTTCTCCGTTTTCCAAAGTTCCAATTCATATTGGATGATGTCGTTTCGGTCAGGGACTAATGAAAATTGGATTTGTTTGGAAAACAAAGGCTGGGAAATCCCGATGGCTAGGATCAAAAAAATAAAAATAATGAGTTTATGGGACCTAACATTCATTTGTTTTCAGGAATGGGAGGGTTTGGAACAGGAAAGGGTTGCAAAGGGGCTTTTCCTTTTTCCAAATAGGTAGCAAAACCAGCGTTTACTTGCACTGTGACTTTCTCCGCTGTGACAGAAACAGCGCCGTCATAACAACTCAGAGTTGTATTCCCACTTCCATCCACTTCTGTCAGAAAGTCAGTACCTTTGACCACGGACTCAGCTGATTCTGTTTTGAGTAAAAACATCTTTTGGTTTGGTGATTTTGTTTTGGGAATGAGGGAACGAATTCTCCCTTTCCTTAAAAATAATTCATCCGGTTCGGTATCTGTTTTGCCACGCTCCATAATGACATGGCTATTTTCAGTGATTTCAAAACGGGAACCTGAAAGGAAAAGAAACTGTGCTTCAGAATCCTTTAATGTTCTCACTTCATCTTTCGCATAAAGTCCTTCCCCGTTTGTCGCTTTTGCCCAATCGTTTTGTTTTTGGGAAATTTTTAAAACTTCAGTAACGCCAGTAAATCGTTGTAAGTCTGCGAGTGGTTTTTTTCCCAAACTTTTGGGAATCCATAATTTCATACCGGGAATGATGAGGTTTGGGTTATCAATTTGGTTGGATTTAAGAAGTTCCTTCCATTTCCGAGGATCATCCAAATAAGTTTTCGATATGATGCTTAAGGTTTGTCCTTTTTCGACAATGATGGTGATCCCATCGCCTTCGGGGGGTTGGATGTTTTTTTTGGAATCAGCGTATACGGCTGTTAGTTGGATTAATAAAATCAGAAGAATACAAGGTTTAAAATAAAAAAAGTATTTTCTATCAAAAACAAAAAAGGTGGAAGGAACCTTCCACCTCATATTTAGAAACCGAGAACAAGTTTTGAGGAGATTTTGAATTTTCATAATTTCCTCAAAACTTGCGTTTTGTTAGTCGATGTTTTCGGCTACAAGTTCCGCGATATCTTTTACTTTTACAGAATCAATTTTTTCCGCAGCTTTGACACCATCTGTGATCATCGTGATACAGAATGGACAAGCAGTTGCAATGGTAGTGGCACCAGTATCAAGGAGTTGACCTGTACGTTTGCTATTGACGCGCATACTTTCTGGATTGGATTCATCAACATGTTCTTCCATCCAGTACTGTGCACCACCCGCACCACAACAAAGTCCTTTGGAATGGTGGTCAACGGCTTCTTCAATTTTACCACCAGATACTTTTTTTACAACATCACGAGGGTTATCGTAATTATTGTTATATCGACCGATGTAACAAGAGTCGTGGTATGTATACTTTCCAGTGTTTGCGTCATCAGCCACTTTCACATCAATTTTACCTTCTTTCGAAAGTTGGTTGATGTACTCGGAGTGGTGGATGACTTCGAAGTTACCACCAAATTGTGGGTATTCGTTTTTGATGGTGTTGTAGCAGTGAGGGCAAGCAGTTACGATTTTTTTGATTCCGTAACCGTTGATCGTGTCTACGTTGGTTTGTGCGAGTGTTTGGTAGAGGTATTCATTACCTCCACGTCTTGCAGAATCTCCCGAACATCCTTCTTCAGTTCCAAGAATCCCAAAGTTTACATCTGCTTTTTGCATGATTTTCACGAAATCACGTGAGATCTTTTTGTTCCTTTCATCAAAAGCACCTGCGCAACCTACCCAATAGAGTACGTCTACGTTTTTGTCTTCTGCTTCTGAGAGAACTTTTACGTTCAAACCTTCCGCCCAGTCTGCACGAGTGTGCGCACCAACACCCCATGGATTCGAATTGTTTTCCATATTGGTGAAAGCTTTTTGGAGTTCTGGACTCATTTTAGACTCAGCAAGAACTAAATGACGGCGCATTTCAATGATGGCGTTTACTTGGTTGTTTCCAACAGGGCATGCTTCCACACACGCATAACAAGTCGTACATCCCCAAAGGGCTTCTTCACTTAGGCCTTCATGAGAGTTGATGACACCAGTTTCAAGAGCCGCTACTGCTTCAGCTGCTTCTTCAGGCGTTTTGCCAGCACGAGCCGCCGCCACTTC
This sequence comes from Leptospira yanagawae serovar Saopaulo str. Sao Paulo = ATCC 700523, assembly GCF_000332475.2. GTDB lineage: Bacteria > Spirochaetota > Leptospiria > Leptospirales > Leptospiraceae > Leptospira_A > Leptospira_A yanagawae. The sequence goes on along the minus strand of NZ_AOGX02000024.1, from coordinate 114,626 downwards.
TGGCATCTTCTCTAACATTTGGTGTTTGAGTTCTACAATGATGGCCTTTGGATTTAAAACTTTACCAGTTCTGTTTGCTGGGCATTCTACTTGGCAACGACCACATTCAATGCAAGACATACCATCGAGTAAATTTGGCCAAGGGAAATCTTCCACACGATTCGATCCCCAAACTGCATTTTCATCATCCAAATTGAGTTTGGAGAGTTGCCCTTTCGGAGTGTCTGTGGCAAGGAAGTAGTTAAATGGAGCAAAGATTAAGTGAGCATGTTTGGATGTCGGAACATATAACATGAACGAAAATACAGTGATGATATGGCCCCACCACATGATTTGAAAAACGATATCTGCTGTAGAGTTTGCCACTCCCACAGATTCCCAAAGTTTTCCAATGGCTCCGTCGATGAAACCTGCATGAGTGTAATAAGTGGCTGCAACAGTTTTCGCACCATTTCCGAGTAAGGTTGTAACCATCAGGGTTGCAATCATACTGATGACAATGGCAGAAGCAGGTGAATGAACATCTAACCCTTTTGCTTTTTTGATCCAACGTCTCCAAGCAAAAAAACCGAGACCAGTTAATACTAAAATGGAAACATAGTTTACAGTTTGTTCGTAGAGATGGTTTGCTGATTCGCCGAATAAAAAATTTGGCAATGCAAATTGGTAAGGGTCTTCCATGGCATAACCAAAGACACTGGCGATCATTTGGCTTGTTGTATGGATTGTATACACGATAAATCCATAAAAAACAAAAGCGTGCATGATCCCACGAACTGGTTCACGGAAGTTTTTCTTTTGTAAGATTACGTTTATAAAAAAACTTTTTAAACGGAATCCGATGTTCAGGTTCTTTTTTGCATCTTCATTAAAAAATGCAGGACGACCATTGAAGATCAATCCGAGCCTGTAAAGGATAGCGCGGACAAACACTACGTTTGCCACGACGAAAAAAGCTGTGAATAATAGGTGAAAGAGAATTCTTCCGATATCCATTTATATTTATGCCCTTAAGGTGTTTGGTATTTCCTAGGATTTCTATAGAAAAATCAATGTCCAGGAAAATTCGGTTTTTACAGGGATATGTCAGAAGATTTCCTGTCCAAGTAGGTAGAGATATGAACGTAACCTCCTTTTCCCTGAACCAAAATGACCCTGCCGATGTCGTCCTACTCAAAGCTGTGGAAGGCAAACGGATCTCTCCAAGTGAAGCCCTCATTCTCTACAAAGAAGGTGATTTTCTAAAAATCCAGATGGTGGCCCGGTATTTACGGGAAAAGGTGAGGCCTCATACGGAAGCAAGTTATACCATGTTTCGGGTGGTGAATTACACGAACTACTGCAATGTAGAGTGTAATTTTTGTTCCTTTATGGATGAGATAGGGAATGGAAAGGGGTATGTGCTCTCAAAAGAAGACATCTTACAAAAGATGGACTATGCCATGGAAGAAGGGGCAGACCAAATGTTTTTGCAAGGTGGGGTGTACCCAGAACTTCCCTTCGACTACTATCTGGATGTCATCAAAACGATAAAGGCTAAATACCCAAGGATGCACATCCGAGCCTTTTCTCCAGTGGAAGTGATCAATTTGGAAACCATCACCGGAAAACCCCTCCGTGAAGTGTTACTGATTCTCAAAGAAGCAGGGCTTGATTCAGTCCCTGGTGCTGGTGCGGAAATTCTAACGGAAAGGATGCGCCAAATCATCTCTCCCAAAAAAGCATCGGTTGCAGAATGGGTTCGTGCCATGGAAACCTGCCATGAGGTGGGACTCAAAGGATCTGCCAATATTGTGTTTGGATCAGAAGAAACAGAGGAAGAAGTGATCGAACACTTACAAGTGGTTCGGGACTTACAAGACCGAACTGGTGGATTTTTATCCTTTATCCCTTGGACCTTCCAACCGCAAACCAAACGTTTCAAAGTGAGGCCCGTCCCAACACATGAATACTTAAAAGTTCTTGGAATCTGCCGTATTTTTTTAGATAATATCAAACACATTGAAACGTCCGTGATGGTACTTGGAAAAGGGGTTGGTCAACTGGCTCTGTATTCAGGAGCCGATGATATTTCCTCCGTCGTGATTGAAGAAAATGTGCTCCGTTCGTTTGGATTGAAAACGGAAAAAGAAGCGAGAAAATTTCTTATGGAAGGTGGTTTTCGTCCTGTTAGGCGTAACCTCAATTACGAAGAAGTAGATTCCAATCTCGAAATGGCTTAAAGTTACCTTTTTTCTAAATTCAATGTTTCGATATCAGTAGACAAATTAGTAAAACGAACGGAAAATTTGTCCTTATGAAACAGTTGAATTTAGTTACCCTTTCGGTGTTTTTTGTTTTTTCCCAGTGCATCAGTTTTGCCAAGTACAACTTACCAGAAACCAAACTCCCAGAAAAAACAAATGTAGAAAAAAAGATTATTTTCCTCACCTATAGCCAAGCAGCCACTGTAGGTGACAGGGAACGAAAAGTAGCTGATGAATCGAATCGAAAGCAATCAGAAGAAAGGTTTGTTCGTGCCTTGCAAAGCCATCCAAACGTTTTGTCTGTTGTGACCGATCCACAAGCAAAATATGATCTAAAACTTGATATCAATTTGGAATCCCAAGTGAGTTTCTATTCCAGTACTTTGGGTATGATCCTCACAGGAATTTCGTATCTTACCCTAACTGCACTTCCGATGGATGTAGTGCAAGATAGTACGATTACGTTTCAATTTGCAAATGAAAAGAGTAAAACACAAACCACTTTGGTTCGGCAAGTTCACTTCAATACTTGGATCGGGATTTTGACGATACCACTCATGCCGTTTTTTGGATTGAACGGAACAACGGAAAAAACCTTTTTCGATGTTTCTCACTCCGCTCTGAATGAGGCCATCGAAAAACAACCCAAGCTATTTTAGTTCGTGGGAAAAAAAAGATGGGGGAGTTTTCCCCATCTCATAAGTTTTACACCTTATCCGTTATGGACATAAACTGAGAATCAGTCTCATTTACAAGGAGAAATGCAAACTAAGAATCCGTCGATCATTTTTTTTACATTTCGAGTAATGTGATTCGGTTCCTACCTTCGTGTTTCGAGGTGTAGAGTGCCGTGTCGATTTTATGGTAGAGTTCATCAAAACTTGGATCGTCTTCTGGATGGAAGAGAGTTCCTCCAATCGAAACGGTCAGAGTGAGGGATTCGTTTGGTGCCTTATAAATGGGGATTTGCAATTCCTCCATTTTTTCCCGAATGGATTCCGTTAGTGTTTGAAAGCCCAGTTTATCGATTGGAGAAACAAGCAAACAAAATTCATCTCCACCAATCCTTGCCGCAATGTCGGTAATCCTTGTCCTTGATTTTAACGTTTTGGCAAAGGCTTGGATGGCAAGGTCACCTTGTTTGTGCCCATAACGGTCATTAATTGTTTTCAAACGGTCCAAATCCAAAATAACAAGTCCAATTAAAAAGCCTTCTCTATGTGCCCTTTTTTTATACAGATCAAATTGTTCTAAGAGATGCCTTCGGTTGAAAAGTTCTGTCATTGAATCCACACGGGACAGATCTTCTATTTTTTGGTTGATGCGAAGTAACTTACCCACTGTTATGTGAAGTTTTTCTTTGACTCGGTATTCCTCGAATCGCCAATAATTGATCAGAAAATTTGCAACGATTCCGAATGCCAATAAAAAGGTTACCATGAGCACATCTTGGTAAAAAAAGTAGCGATCAAACCCTTGGATTCTAGAAAAATTTAAATGAAGAGGGATAAAGACAGAGATATAAATCAAAGACAAAATACAGATTCGAATGGGTTCTAACCAAAGTAAGATGGAAGCACCCGCAATCACAATGGCTGAACCAAAAAGGTAATATGCATGGTTTGGATTGTCAAAAACCATCATAGGAATGTACAAAGTGACAAGTCCTACTAAAACCAAACTGGTGATGTTTAGAATATTTTTTTGATAACGTTTGATCCCTCGTTTCGCAAGTAAATACACCATAAAACATATGGCAAGGGATGAGATACGGAAAAAAGCGATCCAAAAACCAGCTTCCTTTGTCCTAACAAGCGAATCCACAAAGAGTAAGGAAATGATGGATGTGACAGCAGTCATCACGCTAAAAATTTGTAAGGAAGAGGCAATATCGTCTAAATTATTGGTGATAAAACTTGGATGGTAGGACCGTAAAAATAATTTACGTAAAACAAATCCATATCGTTTGAAAGTATACCTACGCATCTTGGAAACCAGGATTTAGACTAACATAGGCCCTTTGGAAGTAAACCATTTCGTGAGTTTAAAAGAGGATCACTTTTCTTTGGGACTTGGCGAGAACATCCGGTAAAGACAATCCATCACTTCCGAGAGAACGAATCCTTTCTCCATTGCTATATAGTACAACTCCTTGGATTCCAAAATTTCCCACATAGGTAAAGGTGATTTGGTCCAAACGATCCTTTAGGATTTCGATGCTCCCACCATAATTGAGGTCTTCGGATACCGAAAGGTGCAACACTCCATTTTCCAAACGGTAGTTTGGCTCTAACCGTACTTTTTTTGTCAGTGCAGAGAGTACCCCTTTGGTTTTTTCATCGGTATTAGGACCTTTTGTCAATTCTTGGAATAAAAAGAGAATCGGGTCTCCACCAGGGAATTCACGTGTGAGTTTCACGAGTTGGGATTGGCTATTCTTCCCAGTCCCATAAAATTTTAGAAAGTAAACAGGAAGGTATCCTGGCTCTGCCGTGATCCGTTTCCCAGCACCTGGAAATCGATCTTCGGGAAGAGTAATCTCTGGAATCGTATCATCTACGATTTTTTTTGACTGCGTTTTAGTAGAACTAGGGGGGTAGGTATGATTGAAAACTTCTTCTTCCCAATTTAAATCATCTTCAAAGCCATCGGTTTGGAAGGGGTCCGTCGGCTCTGCAAATTTTGGAATGGAAGTTTGTTTTCCTAGGTTTCGAAATCCTTGTTTGGGAAATATATTTCCAGCAGCCTTTGGGTCAAAACCCATTGATTTTTCAATGAGGACAAGTACAAAGAAAATCCCACCTAGGAAATACCGTAATGATTTCCATTTGTCCTCTTGGATTTGGGGAAGTACCGCCACATTAGTACTGTCGGAAAAGCTAGGTTTTTTAAATTTAAAAAAAATCTTTTAAGGATGTTAAATCTTCAAATTTCCAATCAAAGTTAGGAATTTCTCCTGGCACACCATGGCCATAGGTACAAAATCCAAAGGGGCATCCATTTTGCCTTGCAGCTTCCCAATCACTGAATCTGTCCCCAATCATGGCAATGGAATTGGGTTCTAAATTGTACTTTCTTACATACTCCGCGAGGATTTCTCCTTTTGTGTGGATGGTCTCTTGGTTGATCACAACGATTGGTTCGAAGTATTGTAACACACCGGCTGTATCGAGTACGGTTTCAATGTAAGGTTTCCTACCATTGGATGCACAGGTGATGGTGTATCCTTTCTCCTTGAGGTAATGGATGGTGGAACCAACCCCAGCATAAAAATCACCACCTCCACTGCGAATTGCATCACATAGTAAATCCAAAACCCGTGACGAAATGGTGTCCCTCTCTGGTTCCGGTAAGGTAGGGAGAAGGTTTGCAAAAATGGTACGCACTGGTTTTCCAATTTCATTCATAATCTGATCGTGTGATGGTAAGGACGTGATTTTTCCTGTTTTCTGGGCAAACTCTTCGATTGCCTGCACATACGTCTTAAAGATTATGGATTCTGAGGAAAATAAGGTCCCGTCGACATCGAAGGCGACCATGCGGATTTCCCCCAAGCGGTTTTCTTGCATTACCACCAGAAAAGAATTTGGTGGTCTGTTGGCAAGTAAGGAATAAAATCTTATGCTCGTGCAAAACAGTTTATCAGAAGTTCTTCGTGCCAGAGAAGAATTGTTTTCCAAGACAAATTGGACCGATCCCACATCGCAGTTGCAAAACCGCGTGAAAGGGGAAGAGTTGGCTCGCTATTTTTTGCTGACTGAATCAGAGATACTGGGAATCCAAAACACGATTCGATTGCTTGTTTCCACTACACCCTATTACCTATCTCTTTCGGATCCAAGTGATCCTAATTGTCCGATCCGAAGGATGATTGTTCCGACATCAGATGAATCTATCTTTTCCGAAGAGGAAAGCCCTGATCCACTGGAAGAGGAGCGACTAAGCCCTGTTCGTGGGCTCACTCATATGTACCCGAATCGAGTTTTACTTTTTTCAAACCATTCCTGTAGTGTATACTGTCGTCATTGTATGCGAGGGAGAAAGGTATCATCCAGTGATGAAAGGATGGAGAAGGCAGATTTGGAAAATGCCTTTGATTACATTCGCAAACATCCGGAAGTAGACGATGTTGTGGTTAGCGGGGGAGATCCATTGAATTTGGCTGACTCACGCCTGGAATGGATTCTAAAAGAATTAAACGAAATTCCAAATGTAAAAATCTGTCGATTGGGAACAAGAAATCCTGTTACCCTCCCATTTCGCATAACAAATGAGATATGTAAAGTGATCGAACGTTTCAACGATGACAATTTATCCATATTCTGTAATACCCAATTCAATCATCCGAGAGAATGTACAAAGGAAGCTAAAGATGCTATTTTAAGATTATTAAGAGTGGGTGTTTCTGTTGGGAACCAAGCCGTTTTATTAAAAGGTATCAATGATGATGAAGAGATCATGCTTGACCTTCATAAAAAATTACTCGAAATGCGAGTGCGAGCGTACTATCTATATGACCCAGAACTCATCCCAGGTTCCAGGGGTTTTCGAACACCACTTGCACGTGGGATAGAAATTGTGGAATACATGCGTGGTAAGATTGGCGGAATGGGGATTCCTCATTTTGTAAATGACCTTCCGGGTGGTGGTGGCAAAATCACTATAGGTGCCAATTGGTATTTGGGTTATCATCCAAAAACAAGGCAACATGCTTTCAGGTCTGCTGTTACAAAAAGAATCCATTTCTCATTTGAACCCGTTGGTTCCAATCGAGAATCCTATTATCCAATCATTTCGGATTCCGAATGGGAGAAATTCCAAAATCAATGAAAACGGTTCTCCTTGCTTGTGATATACACAATCCCAAAACTCCGAAACTTTCCCAAGAGTGGGAGTCTGAAGAAACAATCCAGGTAATGGCAAATACCATTGAAGCATTGGGTTATGACGTTGTGACTCTAAGTGATGCGACAGAAATCACTTCGGCATTAAGTGGAATTCCGAAAGCAAATCGAGGTGATTGGATTGTATGGAATTTAATTGAAGGTTATCTTTCGTCCTCGAGAGAGGCATACATACCAGCGTTATGCGAATATTTAGCAATCCCTCATACTGGCAGTGATGCATCTGTCCAAACACTTACTTTGGATAAACTAAAAACAAAATTATTTTTACAATCATTTGGAATCCCCACAACAGATTCCCAATTGATACGGGAAATGGATGCAAAACCAGACCTTGTATTTCCCGTATTCATTAAACCCAATGGGGAAGGTTCCAGTCTTGGAATTTCGGAAAAGAATCTCATCAATTCTATGGAAGAATGGAATGTTCAAGTCCCATATCGATTGTTGGAGTATCCCGAGATTTTAGCCGAACCTTACCTTAGCGGTAGGGAATTGACTGTCGCTGTAATTGGAAATTATGGATCTTACCAAGTTTTACCCATTGCTTATGTGGATACACCGAATGGGTTTTACCACGAAGGGATTAAGTCCAAGTCGGAATTTTTAGAATCTTTGGATTTTGGAGTTAGCCAATCCTTAAAAGAATCATTAGAAACCATGTCGATTGCGATTGCAAAACACCTACGTATTTCTGGGTACATTCGAATCGATTATAAACTAGAAAAAGGCATTCCATACCTCCTGGAGGTGAATGCAACGCCGGGTTTTTCACCAATATATTCCACCTTGCCAATGTTATGGGAAAAAACCGGGAAATCATATTCTGAATTGTTACAAACTTGTTTGGAACTAGGGTTCGAGGAATATACAAAACACAAACGTTTCCAATATGGAAAGGACCAATTATGAATCATTTTATCAGACAATTAAAATCGGAAGTAGAGACCCATTCTGTTTTAAGGTCCAAATGGCTTTTGGAACGAAAAGAAACCCTAACATTTTCAGACTTAGTTTTATGGCTTAGCCAAGAATACTTTGTATCCATTGGATTTGTGGATTGGTTTTTACTAGTGGCAGCTAAAACTCGCGACCAGAAAGCTAAAATTGTCTTAGTTGAAAATATTTGGGAAGAGTTAGGAGAAGGAAAGATAGAAGACACCCATGTATCCATTCTCACTGATTTTTTAAACCAACTCAAATTTGATTTTTCTACCCACGAGATCCTTCCAGAAACGAAAACCTATTTGGAAAAAATGAAATCTGTGATCGACTTAGGATTTTATTATGGACTTGGAGCCCTCGGTCCTGCCAACGAATACTTATTAAAATTAGAATATTCTCAAATTGCAGATGCTTACCAAAAATTAAAATTGGAATACAATTTACCAGAAGGGAAATTTTTCCAAGTGAATTTGGATGCGGATGAGGGTCATAGCAAACGAATGTTTGAATTGATCGAAGAAGTAGCACATACAGAAGATTCTAAAGACCAGGTGATAGAAGGAAATCGTTTGGCATTGGAGGCGAGAAAGGATTTTTATTTGGGACTTTCTCGGTTGGATGAAACAAAACTTAAGAAAGCCGTATCCTAATTTTTTTTAATACATATAGTGCAAACATTCCCAAAAAAGGAACGAGTGGCAAATAAAGGATCCATACAAAATAACGGAAAAATTTTATATTCCAAAGTAAAACACGTACTCCAAAAAATCCAGGGTAACGGTTTCCATTTTGGATCCACTGTACTTCACCTTTGCATATTTCTATTGTCAGTTGGTTATGAATTTTTTTTAAATCCAATTCAGAAAGTGTATGGAAAGAAAGGATTTCAATCGGCTTTACTGAATTTTTTTTTAAGGATTGTGCCAAACCAGTGCAGAAACCACAGTTCCCATCATAGATTAATAGGTTTTTAGCAGTATTGTTCACGGTTTTGGCGATTCAAAATCTTCAGGTTGTGATTGTAAAAGAGAAACAATTCCTGGAATCTGGGAGCGGTCCACACCTAACCAGTAATAATACCAAAATGGGTCTTTTTCGATTCCTTGGGCAATGGACATATACCATTTATTGATGGTATTGTCGGGTTTACTTCGCCAAAAAAGCGGATTACAATGTTCCAAAATTTGGTCCCAGATATCCCGTCCCACTCCAGCCCCTCGAGCGACACCATTGACAGCAAATTTTGAAAGTAGATACCCGAATTCTGTTTTTTGTATCCATGCACAAGCACGGTATGATTCTTCTAAAAATAAAACATCAAACTTAGTTTCGAAAAAATTTTGTTTTAATTTTTTACCAAATGATTCTTCTATCAACCGAAATAGTTTTACCATATCTACACCTTCAGAGGATGTAAACTTATGAATTCGATTCTTTCGTTTTACTAGGGTACCACTTCCCTTAACAGTGAATAACTCGGTTAGTAGAGTGAATGGGGAAGTGAGAACAATGCTAAATTTTGGGTCTTCAATTTTAGATACTAGAGCTTCGGAGAGTTGTACGAATTCCTTTTGGCTTTCCGTAATGGTAATGTCATTGGGAATGGAAAACTGATGTTCCATTTGCAAAATGGATTTTACCTTACCAGAATTTGGATCTTTTAAAGGACCATCAATCGAAACATAAATTACCTTAGTAGAATTGAGAATCGAACGACAACGATCAAGTACTGATTCCAATTTTTCAGTTTCATCATTCCATAACAAAATAGGAATTTTTTTCTTTGCAATGGTTGATTTTACTGTTTCCTTTAATGGTTTATCTCTTGCAATGATTTCATAAGAAAAACCTAAGGATCTATCGTCCGAATGATTTGGGTTTAATTGTTCGAGAGGAAAAAAAACTTTTAAATATTGAAAACTATCTTCTTCTAATACAACAAAAGGAAATAAATCCAATTGGTAGAGGAGTTTTAAATCAGAAAATAAAGCTTCTGAACTTTCAAAAATCGTTTCAGAATCAGCATAAAGAATGGCAAAGGATTCGGGGGAAAGGGATTGGAATTCTTTTAAAAAGAGGAGGCCATCCCTTTGGTCTCTTGTAATTTCAAATACACGACTTAAAATGTCCTTTGATTTCATTTACCTGCTCTTAAGTTCGTAATCCACAATTTTTGCTTTGAGATTGGCATGTTTTAGGCTAATGTGTTTGTTTTCTTTTAAACCAAATTTTCCCAGTAGAGAAAAATCAGCACATAAAACTGTAAATTTCCATCCTCCAAATTCGTTTTTCAAAATTCGACCAAATTGGAAGTACATTTCTCGTAAATCGTCGATTGGTTTGCCTATACGCTCTCCATAAGGAGGGTTTGTCACAAGATGTCCTTTGGAACCAAAAGAATTTTTTAATTCCAAACAATTTCCGACTTCAAATTTGATAAAATCTTCTACACCTGCTTCATAAGCATTTTCTTTGGCGATACGAATCGCTTCTGGATCAATATCAAAACCGAATAAATGTGGTGTTGTTGGATTTTCTTTTTTACGCTCTGAAAAAACATAAGTCGGAAATAAAATTTGAAACACTGGTGATTCTGCAAAAAGGAAACGGTTGATTTCGCCATACAACCGTTCTCTTAGCGCTGCCTCAATGAGAACGGTTCCAGATCCACACATTGGATCTACAAGGGTTTCCCCTTCCTTCCAATCAGACATTTCTAACATGGCCTGTGCTATCGGTTCTCGAACAGGTGCACTTCCTGCATGAAGTCTGTAACCTCGTCTTCCTACTGCATCACCAGATAACGATAGTTCAATACTGAATCGATCGGTATGAGATCTTACTACAATTGTAATGTCAGCCATCCGTTTTTCGATTTCAGGAAGAGGGACTTTTTTGCTTCGCAAACGATCAAGAATTGCATCCTTCATTCGGTGCATGGTAAATTCAGAATTTTTTAATTTGTCTTTTGTTTCTGCATCGATACGAAAACTTACATTGGGGCCAATGTATCTTTCCCAAGGTAAGTCTGTTGCTTTGGTATAAAATTCATCATAATTGAGTGCGTTATCATGTAAAAGTTGTAAATTCACACGAGAAGCAAATTTGGTATGGATGGCAAATTGGATCACATCCTCTTTTTTCCCTGAGAAAAAAACACCACCACGGTTTGTGTTGTTAATTTTTAGATGAAAGGATTCGATCTCTTTTTCCAAGAGCGGAGAAAGTCCTTCTCCGCATATGGCATGATAGGTGGGATGAGTTGGTTTTATTCCGAATCTCCTAATTTTTGTGCCAGGTAGTTTTGTAAACCAATGGACTCGATGAGAGATTGCTGTGTTTCAATCCAATCGATGTGTTCTTCTTCCGAAACAAGGATTTTCTCCAATAATTCACGAGTTCCATTGTCTTTTGCTGCGACACAAACATCAATGCCTCGGTTCAATCGTTCTACAGCATTGTATTCTAATTGTAAATCGTGTTGGAGCATTTCAGGAACGGTTTGCCCTACATTAATTTTCATGTATTTTTGTAAGTCTGGAATTCCATCAAAATACAAGATACGTTCCATAATTTCATCCGCATGTTTCATCTCTTCAATGGACTCTTTTCTGAGATAGTCTGCTAGTTCCAGATAACCCCAGTTTTTACAGAGTTTGGCATGAATGAAATACTGATTGATGGCTGTGAGTTCTGCGGAAAGAACTTCTGCTAGGATGTCGATTACTTCTTTTTTTCCCTTCATATGGGTATCCTTAAAAATCTCGGTTCAAATGGAAAGATAATTGGTTTTCATAGAATAGGCAAGCGGAAACTATATTCGAATGAAGAAAGTTTACATTCACAATCCTTCCATGAGTGTATTCGGTAAACACAAAGGTTCTCAACTTGACTTGTCCTTTGCGACCGCAAAACAATCTGTACATGAGTTTCAATCTCACAAAATTCAATTCATCATCTATGCAAGTTTTTCTCCAGATTCTTATACAAAGGAATACCATCTCTCCGCAAAGATAGCAGCAAAATTAGGATTAAAAGATGTGTATTCCATACGTATGGAAACTGCATCATCCTCAGGGGCATCCGCGTTTCAATTGGGAGTGAATTTGATTCTCAGTGGAAGGTTTGAGCATGGACTTGTGATTGCGACTGAACTCATGTCTCAACTGAATCGTGAAGAAAGCAATTTGTTGTTAGGTTCTGTTCTTTCGGATTCACAAAGAAAATTAGGAATGTCTATGGCACAAGGTGGTGCTATGATCACGAATCGGTATCTCTATGATTATGGATATAAGGCGGAAGACTTATTTGCCATCGCCAAAAAACTCCATGACAATGGACTGGAAAATCCAAACGCACATATTAAAAAAAATCTATCGTTTGAGGAATACAAATCCCAACCGAAAATCGCAAGTCCTCTAGGTCTCTATGACATTTCACCACTTTCGGATGGGTCTTGTGCTCTTATCCTTTCCAAGGACCCTAGTGCTGTGGCTGTGCGTGGAATGGGATCGGGTTTAGCTCCATTCCTCGCGTCGGCAGAACCAAGTTTTTTGGCCAATCGCATTGCATTTTCCAAAGCGTACGAGGAGGCTGGGGTCGGACCAAGAGACATCCATTTTGCGGAATTACATGATGCTTTCACACCATTTGAGTTAGTAGGAGCCGAAGATGCTGGTTTTTTCAAACGAGGGGAGGCCCTTTTCCAAGTGAAGGCCGGTCTCACCCATCCAAAAGGGAAACTACCCATCAATGCCTCCGGGGGCCTCAAATCGAGGGGCCATCCCGTAGGAGCTTCTGGCCTTGCCCAAATCGTGGAACTTTGTCGCTTCTTTTCTGAATGGCCTGAAAAGCGATTGGCAATAGCGCAAAGTATAGGTGGACTAGCTACAAACAACTTTGTTTCGATATTAGAAAGAGTCTGATGCCAGAAAAAATACTCATCATCCAAACTGCATTCCTGGGGGATTTGGTACTTTCAACTTCCTTTTTTCATGCAGTCAAAATGGAGCACAAAGAAAGTGAAGTCCACGTGGTTGTGAACCTCGGAACAGAATCTGTATTAGACAATAATCCAGACATAACAAAGGTTTGGTGTTTGGATAAAAAGAGAATTAAAAAAAATCCCTTTGCTTTTTTCCATTTTATTAAAAAGTTGAAAATGGAAAAATTTGATAAGGTATATGCTCCCCATTTTTCCTATAGGACCAGTTTGATATCTTTTTTCACTCGGGCAAAAATTCGCATTGGTTACAAAGAATCTGGGTTTTCCTTCCTCCATACGAAATTAGTTCCGAGGCCAAAACAAGGGCCTCATGAAGTCGAAAAACTATTTGCCTTACTATTTGAACCCTATGATTTTCCAACAGGTCGTGAAAGAAGGCCATATTTATTTCCAACCAAAGAAGAGGAATCTAGTTTCGAAACGAAAAAGGCAAAACTGCTTAAAAATGAATTCGGTTACATTTTGATTGCTCCCTCTTCGTTATGGGAAACCAAACGAATGCCTGAAGAAAAGTTTGTAAGTGTTATCACACAAATTTTACGAAAACGCGAAGAAACTGTGATCCTCATTGGAAGTAAAGCAGACACCTCGATTCAAAACCATATCTTTCGGCTGATGAAAACAGAACCACTTGAATTAAAAGAGAGGGAACGATTGTTATCTCTTGTAGGACAAACAAGTTTAAAAGAACTTATGGTTTGGATCCAAAATGCAAAGGCTCTAATTTCCAATGACTCAAGCCCCATTCATTTTGCCTCCGCATTCAATACGCCTACTGTGATGGTCTATGGTGCAACAATCCCTGCATTTGGATATAGCAGTTTATCGGATAAACATAGGATCTTGGAAGTAAATGGACTTGGATGCCGTCCTTGTGGAATCCACGGGGGAAGGGTTTGTCCAGAAGGCCATTTTCGTTGTATGTTGGATCAAAATCCAGTTCGCATTTTTGAATCACTTGAGGAAGTTATAAAATCATGAAACAACCTACTTTAAAAACGAAAGAATATGATTCTGAAATCTTTCGAAAGCGGATTCAAAAAATCCAAAAGAAACTGAGTAAGGGAGAAATCCTCCTCCTATTTGCTGCCAATCATAAGATTCGAAATCGGGACGTAGAATATAAATTTAGACAAAATTCTGATTTTTATTACCTAACAGGTATCACCGAAGAGGACGCAATTTTTATCCTCACATCCGATACAGTTGGGATGTTTTGTTTACCCAAAGACAAAGAAAAAGAAATTTGGACTGGCATTCGGTTAGGTAAAGAAAAAATTAAATCGATGTTAGGTTTAGATTTTACTTATGATTTAACTGATTGGGACAAACAAAAATCTGCAATTTTAATCGGAAATCATACATTATATTACTTTTTTGGAGAAAATCCAGATAGAGACCGTGAACTCCTTACAGAATGCAAAACTTTATCTGAGAGAGCAAGAGAAGGGAAGTTTGGCCCTCACCGCATCGAACACCCTTATTTTTTACATGAAGAAAGATTAATTAAGTCAAAGGATGAAATTCAAATCCTAAAGAATGCAGCTGAGATCACAAAGTTTGGTCATATGCGAATCATGCGAGAAAGTAAACCTGGAATGTACGAATATGAATTGGAAGCTTTGCTTGAACAAGAGTATTTGAAATATGGATCAATAGGTGGAGGGTATGGGCATATCGTCGCATCGGGTAAAAATGCTTGTATATTACATTATGTAAATAACGACGATCAACTGTTGGATGGTGAACTAGTGCTCGTGGATTCTGGAGCCGAGTGGAAATATTATACTGCCGATGTAACTCGAGTATTTCCAGTTGGAAAACGTTTCACAGAACCCCAAAAAACGATTTATGAGGTGGTATTGTATGCCCAAAAAAATGCCATCCGACATTCGGTTGTTGGGGTTCCTTTTAACGAAGTACATGAAAAAACTGTTAGGTTCCTTGCTGATTGTTTACGTGAGATGGGATTTTTAAAAGGAAGTCTCGACGAGATTTTGGAAAAAGAAACCTATAAAAAGTTTTATATGCATAGAACAGGACATTATCTTGGGATGGACGTTCACGATGTAGGACGGTATTATTTAGATGGAAAGTCTAGACCTTTAAAAGATGGGCAGGTGGTGACTGTGGAACCTGGTCTTTATTTTGATCCAACAGATGATTCTATCCCAAAAGAATATCGAGGGATTGGAATTCGCATCGAAGATGACATCCTCATTCATGGTAAAGAACCAATCAATTTAACAGAATCCATTCCCAAAGAAATTTCGGAGATCGAAGCGTTAAAATCATAGGAATCGGATTTTAGTTTATGGCAAGAGAACTCCCAAGAAGGTTTCGATCTGTCCGGTATTTTGACCGTATCAGTTCCGAAATAGCCGACATTGTTCGGGATGAGATGGAAAAACTAGGTTACCCAGGCCTAACTACATCCCACTTTGAAATTTTAACGTTTTTAATTCGGACGTCAAAACCGATCAACATGACACAAATTGCCAAAACCATTGAAAAAACCAAACCAACATGTACGGTTTTAGTGAATCGATTGGTAAAAGAGGGATTGGTGGACCGAAATCCATCGCCAAGCGATGGAAGGGAATGGGCGATCCTTTTATCGAAAGAAGGAAAAAAGATTCGCAAAAAAATCGTCACCATATCAGCAAAACTTCTTTCATTACAAACCTGGGGGATCTCAAAAGAAAACGAGGATATTTTATACCCTATCCTCGATGAAATTTATAAACACATCCGAAACCGCAAAAGTTTCGTTTGAACGATTATGAGGTAAAGACTGGCCTTCTTACTTCAACGGAAGCTGTGATTCCTTCTTTTGCATCTGGAGATTGGATACTTGAGATTGTATTTTTGATGTCTTCTTTCGCCAGGTCAATTAGAGGTTTATGAACTTGTAAAATTCCTTTTTTTGTATCTTTCATGGCAGAATTGGAGTTCTTTTTCAACTTTGTTTGTAAAGACTTGGATTTTTTCTTTAAGTCTTCTTCTGTATCTGAAATTTCTTCGAAAAGGTTAGGCATCTCTTTTGCTTTAAAGGCATCACCTAGTAATACATGCCTTTTGGCAACGTCATAACCAACTGCTTCTCCAAGAAGAGCATATACAAAGGATGGTACTTGGATTCCAATTTTAACTTCTGGTAAACCAAATCGTATATCGGAAGTCGCATAACGGTAATCACATACGAGTGCAAGCATTGCTCCGTAACCAAGCGCATGACCTGAAATTTCTGCTATGGTAGGCATAGGAAGTTGGTAGAGTTCCGTTAAATTGTGATAAAATAACTCTAAAAATGGTGCCAAATCTTTTGTCATATCCATCGTGCTGACAGTCGTTAAATCAAGTCCAAGCGAAAAAGAACCATTGGCGGCACTTCTCACCACAACTACTTTCGCATTGGATTCTTTGGCAGATTGGATTGCTTTTTTTAAGGCCAAAAAAGAATCATTGGAGAAACTGTTTTTATCATTGATGGCAATTTGGATTATCCCAACCCCATCATTTAGTTCGAAACTGATCATAATTCCCTCGATTTGGTTAGATATCTAACTAATAAAATAAATCACTTTCTCGGCAAGGAAATTTTTTTAAAATTCGGATAGGTAAGTATGGATCACTTCTTTCATCACTGAAAGTCCGATGGGAAGTGAGTCTTCGTCAAAATCAAAAAATGAACTGTGGTGGGGGTGGATGAATCCTTTACCTTCATTTCGAGAGCCAATAAAAAAATAACAACCTGGTCTCTCCATGAGAAACGCAGAAAAATCTTCACCACCCATGGTCCTTGTATTTTCTTCCGTGAGGCAATCCTCCCCAAGGACGGATTTTGCCGCTTTTCTCACAATTTCAGCCATTTCTGGGTCGTTGATGGTTGGTTTATCGATCCGTTTGTATTCCAAATCAATTTTGGCCCCAAATCCCAAACCAATCTGTTCTACCAATTGTTTCATTTTATTGGGGATCATTTCGTAAACAGACTTTGAATAAGTTCTGACGGTACCATGTAAAACTGCCGTTTCGGGAATTACGTTAAAGGCATTGCCTGCATGAAACGAACCAACCGTAACAACACAAGGTTCTAAAGGATCAACATTTCTTGAAACTAATGTTTGTAATGCGGTAACTAGATGACTACCCACAACAATTGGATCTACTGTGTGTTGTGGCATGGCTCCATGCCCAGATGTTCCGTTTACGGTGATTTTAAATTCATCAACGGATGCCATCATGGTTCCGTTCACAACTCCCACTTTTCCTAAATCAATATGATTCCAAACATGAAGTGCAAAAACTGCATCCACTTTATAACGATCTAAAATTCCGGAAGCTATCATTCGGTCAGCTCCAGATCCACCTTCTTCAGCAGGTTGGAAACAAAGCAAAACTCTACCTTTTGGAACAAAACTTTGGAAATCTTTTTTTAAGTCAGAGGATAACGCAAGTAAGATGCTTGTATGACCGTCATGCCCACAAGCATGCATTTTCCCTTCATTTTTACTTTTGTAGGAGTGGGTATTTTCTTCATGAATGGGAAGGGCATCCATATCGGCACGCACCAATATCGTTTTTCCCGGTTTTCCAGAATCAAATAGGGCAACAAGACCCGTTTCAGCAATTCCATCTTCCACTTGAAAACCTAAAGATTCTAAATGTGTTTTTGCAAAATTTGCAGTTTCCCTCTCTTCGTATTTGAGTTCTGGGTTTGCATGGAAGGTTCGTCTATAACGAACCATTTCGTCTTTTCTATGAGTGGGAAAGGGTTTCATAATTTGTCTGTTTCAAGTTTTGCGCGTTTTTCGACTTCTTCCAAAATGGAATAGAGGTCTAGTCCATACTTTTCAAAAAGTGAATTTTTCGCCAACTCATAACGAACCAAATTGATATTAAAATTGATTTTGGCTTGGGTGACTGCAAGCTCCGTATTCGCCAAACTATCCAATGCATTTTTAACATTGACAGCTGTATAACGTCCTTGTTTGAAACGTTCCATAAGCCCATTATAAAAAATTTCTGTTTCACGTTTTGTTTTTAGCAAATCTTTTAAAAGTGCATGACTTGCAATCAGAGCTTCATGGCGAATTTCTATTTCCTGTTCAATTTCTTGTTCCAAGTTTTGGATTTTAAGTTCATTTACTTTAAGATTTGTTTCTGCATCCCGAATGCCAGCCTTGATTCCTAAATCCCACAAAGGGTAGGACATTTTTAATTCGGCATTGATCTGGGGATAAAGGAAGGAAGTGACCCCACGTTGCCTTGCAATGAAGTTTTCTTGAGGTGATAAAAAGTTTTGGCCAATGGAACTGTAAGAAACAGTTGCAAGTAAAGATGGGTCATCCTCTGCAAGTGCTGTTTTTAACGCCAGTTTCGCGATCTCTCTTTCTCGTTTTAATATTAGATAATCGGTTCGATGAGATAGTGCATATTCTTTATCATTTTTAAGATTGATTCCTGTGGGTAAGGTTTCACTTAAATCTGTAACCCCTTCAATTGAGGAAGCCGTATCTACATTCAAAATTCGAATCAAATTCCGTTCTGCTTCAATTCGATCAACTTTTGCTTTTTCAAGAAGTGATTGGGTTTTCAGGTATGCTTGGTTCCATTGGTTAACTTCAAAGCCTTCCGAAAGTCCGAGTCCCGTTTTCCTTAAAGTCAAACGCCGTATTTCTTCTGTGTTTTTGGAAACTTTTTCGTAAGTGGCAATCCTAGAATCTACAATGCTTAACGACCAATAATCGACTAAAATTTTTACCACTAGTTGCGTGAGGATATTGATGTAATTTTCACGAACAAGTAGAGTTTGGTTCTTCAGTAATTTTTCTTTGTCTTCTTCTGTTTTCCCAAATCCATACTTGAGTAGTTCTTGGGAGAGGGTGACAGAAAGGGCACCTGTATACATGGGAGGAGCCGCAAGTAGGCTCGCAAAACCTGCTGTAGCCGGATCTGGATTTTCAAATGCGTTTACATCATATCGAACTGTGCTGATTTCAGTTTTGAAATAAGTGCCAGTTTTGAATTGTTTTTCCACCCCTGCCGCAATTCGGTCTTGGGACCTGATAGTTCCGGCAAAGACGTTGTTTCGATTATTTGGAAATAATTGTTTTGCCGATTGGATGCTTGCGAGAGCTTTCCATGAATATTGTGATTGGTTTTTCCATTCTGGACTATCTGCTTTGACAATTTCTAGTTTGGCATTTTGGACAATGGTATTGTTTTCGATGACTTGTTCAATGGCCTGGGAAATCGATAACCGAAGTTTTTTGGGGCCTGGACCTTGTAACTCTGTTGGCACCACCTCTCCATTTTCCCATTGGGCGAGTTGCATCCTTTTGATTTCATCATCAAAATCGGTTTCCGCAAAAATAGGCAAACTGATGAGGCTAAAAGATATTAACCAGCTGGTCAACTTTCGAGAATCTGTGAAAAATGGCGGGGAAAAAAATTGATACACTTTCAATGGAAACCGTTTAAACCCCTTACCAGAACAAGATGAAAAAATCAATCTTGTCAATCAACCGAAAATGCAAAAAGCTTGGTTGGGAAAACCTATTTTCTAGGAGAACATTGTGGCAAATTTGTCTAAAAAACCGAATCGATTGGTCCATGAAAAAAGTCCTTATTTGTTACAACATGCACATAACCCGGTAGATTGGTTTCCCTGGGGAAACGAAGCTTTTGAAATAGCCGAAAAGGAAGATAAAATCATCCTTTTATCCATTGGATATTCAACCTGTCACTGGTGTCATGTAATGGAAAGAGAATCCTTTGAAGACGTATCCACTGCAGAACTATTAAACCGCGACTTCGTATGCATCAAGTTAGACAGAGAAGAACGCCCTGACATAGATAAAATTTATATGGATGCCCTGCATGCCATGGGGACTCAAGGTGGTTGGCCACTTAACATGTTCCTCACCCCCAAAAGAGAACCAATTTTAGGTGGTACGTATTTCCCCCCTGAAAATCGCTACGGAAAAAAGAGTTTTAGAGAGGTATTACGATTGGTTTCCGAGGCATGGAAACACCAAAAAGAAGAACTATTACAAGCTGCGTCTGAATTAACGATTTATCTTAATGATAATGAAAGAAAAACGGATCCAACTACTATCCCCAATTCGCTTACAATCAAAGAAAATTTTAAGCGTTATGTGGAAGTCTATGACAAAGAATTTTTTGGATTCAAAACAAATTCAATCAATAAATTTCCACCCAGTATGGCACTTTCATTTTTGTTAGATTATTACTTAATTGAGAAGGACAATCGTGCTTTAGAAATGGCATTTAATACAGCCTATGCGATGAAATCGGGAGGGATCTATGACCAAATCGGAGGAGGCATATGCCGGTATTCCACTGACCATGAATGGCTTGTCCCTCATTTTGAAAAGATGTTGTATGATAATGCATTATTTGTAGAAACTCTTGCAAATCTCTACCAAATCACAGGTGAAAGTTTCTTTTTAGATACATTGGAAGAAATCATATCCTATGTCGAACGGGATTTGAGTTTAGAATCTGGTGGGATTGCCAGTGCGGAAGATGCAGATTCTGAAGGGGAAGAAGGAAAATTTTACCTCTGGAAGGAAACGGAAATTCTTTCCCATATTTCAGACAGCGAGGTATTAGGTTTTTGGAATGTAACGGAAGAGGGGAATTTTGAACACAAAAATATACTGCATGTGTATTGGCAGGGAAAAAATCCATTCCAAGACGGGATCCAATGGAAACCAGGTTTTAAGGAACGGTTACAAAAAGCGAAAGTCACTTTGTTAAATGTAAGAAACAAACGGATTCGCCCTTTGCGTGATGACAAGGTGTTAACTTCCTGGAATGCACTTTGGATGAGAGCCTTACTAAAAAGTTATGACGCAACGGAGAATATAACCTATTTAGAGCAAACCAAACGCATTTACCAATTCCTTTTACAACATCTAATCAAAGAAGATGGAACTGTTTTACGAAGGTATCGGGATGGTGAAGCCAAGAATCTTGGAACCTTACCCGATTACGCAGAATTTGTTTGGGTATCACTTCGATTGTTCCAAGAAACCGGAGAGGCTTCCTATTACAAAACTGCCTGTTTGTTATTCGAGACGATCCAAAAAAAATTCAGTTCCAATATGGGACCTTATTTTGAAGCAAGTGATGAAAATGTAGATTTAATTGTAAGGACAATCGAAGGTTATGATGGAGTAGAACCGTCAGGAAACTCAACGTTGCTCCATATCATTTATTTTTTACATACACTGGGATATTCCAAATACAGTTTAGAAAAAAAAGCAAATGAAATCTTTTCCTACTTCTTTCCCGAAATGAGCAAAAATTCTCTCAGTTATCCATCCATGATTTCCGCTTTACAGAAATTCCAATCTGCTTCTAAAGAAGTAATCGTTGTTTATCGAAACCAGTCCGAAGAGACAATCCAAAGGATATACAAAAATTTAAGAAAAATCCTCATTCCAGGATTTGTTTGGTTGGTTTTAGAAGAAACTGTTGCCCAGTCTTTAGAAGAGGAATTGGAAATCTTAAAAGAAAGAAACGCAGGGAATGGAATCCGTTATTATGTATGCCAAAACTTTCGTTGTGAACTTCCCACAGAAACATGGGAAGAAACGTTTGCCCTTATACAGAAATAGAAGTAGCGTCTCCCCAAAGTCGGTCTAGGGAATAATAGGTCCTCATTTCGTCTGTCATGATATGGACACAAATTTCACCGTAATCGAGTAAAATCCAACCAGTTGCATCTTTTGGTAAATCGGCAAAATTTTGACGTTTGACTGCTAGTTTTAAGGGTTTCATGTATTTATCGATATCTTTGGCACAAGACCTACCTTGTGTTTCTGTTTTGACAGAAGCGATGACAAATATTGATAAATAGGAATGAACATCTTTTAGGTCGAGGAATTGAATGTTTTCACATTTTTTTTCAACTAATGTTTGTTTGATTTTTTTTAGATGTTCTAATGTTTCGTTGCTTATGTTTGGCATTTTAATCCTTAGAATTTTGAAAGTCTTCCCCGACAATGACAGTAGCATCTAGGCCTAAATCTTTCCTTAAGGAAAAGAATACCTTTCTACCTTGGAATGTATCTGAGATCATATCTGTATAATGTGTATTTCCGGAGCGATTTAAAATGACTGTGGATTTAAAATTTGAATCCCATGCGTTTTCAACGGTGAGTACTTTCAGACCCTTATCAGTGAGTAATACTTTTCCATATTTGGCAAGCCCATTTTTAGATGTTCCGTTAAGGACCTCAATCCTAGCTCGTTCTCCTTCCGCAAAGGCTGGGGAACGCAAATCACTTGAAAATTTAAAAAAAGCAACTTTGATTGTTTCTTCATTGGCCTTGATGACTTGATCCTTGGACTTCAATCGTGCCACAGGTTCTCCTGGAACTTCGGAAACACCAAATTGTAATTTTTCTTTTTTTAAGAAATCGAAAAAGGTTTCCCATTCTTTTTGTGACATGTTCGTTGTCATTTGGCTATGTAGGTAAATCAGTTTCTGTTTTCCGATTAAATCTCTCTTTTCATGAATTGTTTCCAAAAGGGTTAACATAACCGTTTCTTGAATTTCTAATCTACGAAAGTAAGATAAAATGGAATCATCAGCCAAAGAACTCATCCAATCAAAACAATCTTGGCCATCCAAAAGATACGATTCTTTGTTTCTAGAATAGTTTTGTGTCATGTGTAATGACTTAGGTTCAAAAAATAAATGTAAGCCACCGAGTAGATTGACCCAATTTTGAAACTGTTCTTTGGTCCAAACAATCTTATATGGAATATTGGAATCTAGAGTATCTTCTAGTACTGACTCTACGTAAGATGGAGCTCCATTTCCTTTTTCCTTTAAAGATTTTTCTCCGTCATCAAAACTAGTTTTAGGATTTACGAAAAAAAGTGCTGCTTTCTTCTCATTTGGATAAAACTCAGCATACATGGAAAATAAATATTCTTCTTTATCACCGAGTACGGAGAATAGAATGGGCATTCGTTTGCTTTGCGCAAATTTCTGATCTAGTGAAAACCCTGTCTTCGATTTTAGGACTAAAAAAAGTAATGCAAATAAAAAAAATGAACCAGCTGCTATCAGGAGTGTTTTGGCAGGGATGGTTTGTTTTTTGGGGGCTTCGCGTAACATCTATTTGGTTTCCTTTAGGGATTGTAATGCATGGTTGTAAGTAAAAAATGTATTTGGATGGATGACTTCTTTTTTTTCCATAAGAAAGGAGATTGTTTGAAATGCTTTCATAAAAATTCCAAAATATAAGTTTTCCTCAGTTTTTTGAATCCAATTTGGTAACTCGGATTGTTTTTGGCAAAAATCAGATCCTAAAAAATCGGCTGCATACACGATTTGGTCGAGGAGTGTGGGACTTAAGCTGCCCAAGGTATGGTTTTGGATGGCAGAATGGATTTCTTTGTCATAAAATCCAAATTCTCTCTGTAAAAACAAAGGAGCTGAATAAGCATGGTAGGCTTGTTTAGGAATACTGTCTACATTCAGCGAAAATTCGGAGAATAAAGATTCATGTATTTCCCATTTTTTTTGTTTGGTGGTGTCGTGAACCAAACCTGCCAAATAGGCTCTTTTAGGATCTGGGAAAAAATGGAATTTAGCCAATTGCTCTGCAAATTTTGCCACTCTTTTGATATGCTCCCACCTGGTATCCGTTACATGGTTTGGCACTTCCGATTCAAAAAAATGAATCCATTCGTCTGTTGTTTTTGTGACAAAACGACTCATCATCCCTGGGAATCCTTAGAATTCTTTTGAAGTAAATAGGAATCATACAGAACCTTTGTTTTTGGTTTTACTGCATCCGTTCCCCATTCGAATGGAGGTTTTTCTCTCAATTCACTACTACTCATAACATGTATAGGATTGTCCAAAACCAAAAGTTTACTGATCTCTAGGTATTTCGGCATTTGAATTGGTAATGGAGGATTCGTATAACGCCTTACCACAATTAAAAATTGGGTTAAATTTAAAATTTCTTCATACGATTTCCATTTTTCAAAGGTGGGTAAATTGTCTTCTCCTACGACTAAGGATATCCTTTTGTTTGGCTCTATTCTTTGCAGTGCCTTCAAAGTATCAATGGTATAACTGATCTCAGCTTTTCGAATCTCTTCATCCCAAAGGATTACATCTTTCGATAAGATCGATTCAAATTCAGTTTTGCATAAATTCCAAATTTCTTCCGTTGAAAACTTTTTTACATTTTGTTTGAATGGCGAAATGGAATTGGGGCAAATGTATATTTTTGCCTTTGGAAATTCTTTTTGTAAGATGGTAATCACATGCCTGTGCCCGACGTGAGGAGGATAAAAACTTCCACCAAACAATATCACATCCATTTTACCCTCGGACTTGACCTTTTCCTGTTACGTATGTCGTAGTCGTCGTTAGGTGGATAAGTCCCATAGGCCCACGTACATGAAGTTTACCGGTAGAAATTCCTACCTCTGCTCCAAGTCCATATTCACCACCGTCATGAAAACGAGTGGAACAATTTACAAAGATAGCTGCACTGTCCAATCCTTGTTGAAATGTTTGGATTTCAGAAACATTTTCCGAAACAATGCATTCCGTATGACCCGAACTGTATTTTTGGATATTTTTTATCGCTTCTGTTACGGAATCTACAAGCTTTATACTAAGTCTAGTATCTAAAAATTCTGTATAAAAATCTTCCTCTGACGCTTGTTTTGCGCTTGGGAATATTTTGGTAATTGATAAATCACCTAAAATTTGTATTCCCGCATTCTCTAAATCAATCAATAATTGTTTTAGATTTGGAAAATCTTTATGAATGAATAAATTTTCTAAAGCATTACAAACACCGGGTCTTTGTACTTTCGAATTGATTAGAATTGGAAGAACGATTTCTGGATTTGCTTCGTTTGATACATATAAATTGGTAACACCTTTGTCGTGTTTGATGACAGGAATTTTACTATTTTCTGATACAAAACGAATGAGTGCCTCACCTCCACGTGGGACAATTACATCAATTAGTTCTTCCAGTTGGAAAAAGGGAATCATTACTTCTCGATTTGTATTTTCAACAAAACTTACCACTTCCTTGGAGATACCTTGCAAATTTGATTCTTCAATGGCCTTGTGGAATAAGGAAGAAAGGATCAAATTGGAATGGAAGGCTTCACTTCCACCACGTAAAATACATGCATTTCCTGATTTAAAAGACAATGAGGCAATGTCCACGATGACATTTGGTCTAGATTCAAAAATGGTCATGACAACACCGATGGGAACTCGTTTTGTGAGGAGTTCCAAACCATTGGGAAGGATGGTACCACGAACGACTTCACCCACGGGATCTGGTAAGTTTCGTATCTCTTCGATGCTTTTTGCCATAGCTCTGATTCGTTTGGAATCGAGTAAGAGGCGGTCCATCATGGAGGAAGATAAATGTTTCTCTTTTCCATTTTGTAAGTCTATTTGGTTTTTTTCTATGATTTGCGATTCGTTTGCAAGCAAGAGACCTTCCATTTTATGCAATACCGCATTTTTTTGTATGGTGGTGAGTTGTTTTAAAGCACGGCTAGCCTCTTTCGCATTCGTGGCAATGGTTTTTGCATAAGTATTGTAGTCTTCAGCCATAATTTACTCCGTAGAAAAAGAAAAGAAGTGAGATTGGATTTCAGACGCTGTGGGGATGCGATGTGGATAATTTCCATTGCCTATCAGCGTTCCAAAAGTTTCCTTTGTAAAAAATTCTGCAATTGCGTGTTTCTTTTCACCATTTACAATGCCAGTTTTGATTCCGAATGGTAACAATAGTTTTGCGGCATTGATTTTCGTAAACATACCACCTGTTCCTGGTCCTGATGGTCCCGTTGCTAGTGACTCGGTTTCCTTGGATATCTCTGTGAATAAATCGATTTTTTCTTTCCCATTTAAAAATCCATCCACACCTGTGAGGATAAGGAGTAGGTCAGCTCCCACGATGGAAGCTACAATGGCAGAAAGGATATCGTTATCTCCTAAATTGATTTCTTCGGTAGAGACAGAATCGTTTTCATTGACGATGGGTAAAATTCCCCAATCGAGAAGTTGGCGAAAAGTTTGTTTGAGGTTAGAAAAACTTTTTTCTTCGTTTAAGTCTTTTCTGCCAAAAAGGATTTGGGCAATCGGAATGTTCACGCGACTGAAAAAACTTTCGTATAGATTGAGAAGTTTATTTTGGCCCATGGCAGCAAGGGCTTGTTTTTCAGCTAATGTTGTTTTTCCATTTGGAATTGTTTCTCGTCCGTTTTCTTCAGCTAAAAGTTTTTTCCCTTGGGCAATTGCCCCAGAAGAAACAAGGATCACTTCTTTCCCTTGGTCGCGAAGAGACCGAATGTCGCCAACTAAATCATATAAAAAATCATTAATTTTTGATTCTTCGCCAGATACACGTGCGCTTCCTATTTTAATAACAATGAGTTTTGCTTTCTTTATGGAATCTAAAAAATCCTTACGTGTTTTCATAAACTAACTTTGCTTTTTCGGGAAAAAATACTTTATCAATCCGCTCGAGTAAATAATCTAAATTGAATTCTTTGTCTGCGGAAATACAAATGATTTCCCCTAAATGGGAATACTTTTTTTGTATTTCTTCGGTAAAACTAGGATCATTATCCCAAATGTCCATTTTGTTGATCACAAGCAGGAATTTTTTTTGGAGTAGGGAATCATTATAATTTCCTAATTCACTTCGTAGCATTTCCAATTCTTCTTCTAGTTGTAAATTCCCACCATCAAAAAGGAATAAGATCCCTTGCACTCTTTCAATGTGTTTGAGAAAACTGATCCCAAGGCCAACACCTTTGGATGCCCCTTCGATGATTCCCGGAATATCAGCTACTGTATAACGGAATAAGTCTTCATGTCTATGCACCACACCAAGGTTAGGGGAAAGGGTAGTGAACGCATAACCGGCAATTTTGGGATGGGCATGGGTAATTTTGGCGAGTAGGGTCGACTTACCAGCGTTAGGAAGGCCAACAATTCCAATATCGGCTAATAATTTTAATTCTAAACGTAAGGAAAATGCGCCACCATCTTCTCCAGGTTGGCTATAGCGAGGCGCTTGTTGGACAGAAGTTTTAAAAAAAGTATTCCCTTTGCCACCTCGACCTCCGGTAGCAATTGTAAAACTTTCACCATCATGATTAAAGTCGTAGATAAGCTCCATGGTTACGGCATCGATGATCTGGGTACCAATGGGAACTTTTAGGATGAGGTCCTCTCCATTTTTTCCATTTCGGTTTTGACCAAGCCCTGGTTCACCATCTTCTGCCGCATACATTCGATCAGGCAGGTAATTTTCCAAGGTCATCATCCGACCTTCCGCAACGAAGATCACATCACCGCCTTTGCCTCCGTCACCACCATCAGGTCCTCCAAATTCAACAAATTTCTCTTTATGGAAATGGACAGAACCTGCCCCTCCGTGTCCGGCTCGAATATGGATGGGTACTTCGTCGATAAATCCGCTCATAATGTCCTTTGGTCAAAAAAAAACCCGTTAAAGGGAATCCTAAAACGGGTTTTGTCCTCTCTTTTGTGAGAGAGGAATTAAGCTTTCGGGTAAACGGAGATTTGTTGTCTTTCTTTGGTTACATGTTCGAAAGTCACAACCCCGTCAACGAGTGCATACAGAGTATGGTCACGACCAATCCCTACGTTTTTTCCAGGTTTGTATTCAGTTCCTCTTTGGCGAACGATGATGTTTCCAGCAATTGCTTGTTGGCCACCGTAAACTTTTACACCAAGTCTTTTCGATACCGAATCACGACCGTTCTTTGTGGATCCCCCACCTTTTTTTGTAGCCATTGTTTACCCCTTTATTAGTTCGTCGTGGATGGAAATCGCAGATGCATGAGAGTGTTCTAAACTTTTTAGTCCAAATTCCACCATCGAAAGTAGGTTTTGGAAACCATCCCTTTTGTCCGGTTTGACTAAAAACGATAGATAACCGTCTCTTTTTGTTTCCGATTCCAAACTGCCTTGTGATGCTAAAAACGAGTGAGCACTCTGAACGAGAGTGGAGACCCCTGCACACAAAAGATTTTCGCCTTTCGAACCTAAGTCCGTTGGAGAATGCCCTTCCAGTTGGATTCCTGCGATTTTCCCTCCTAAATCTTTAAAAATTGTACTATAAATCAATTAACCGCTGATCGAAACCACTTGTAGTTTTTGGAGTTGTTGTCTGTGGCCCCAAGACTTCTTGTAGTTCTTTCTTTTTTTGTATTTGAAACCGTGGATTTTTTCACCCTTACAGTCTTCCAATACCTTTAAAGTAACTTTGGCGCCAGACAATGCTGGGGAACCGATGTTCACTTTGTTATTATCGGAAAGGAGTAGGACTTTCGTTTCTACTGTGCTTCCAACCGTGTTTCCTGTTTTTTCTGCGACGAATACCTGGTCAGGAGACACTTTAAATTGTTTGGCTCCAAGTTCAATGATGGCGAACATATAACTATCCTAATCTCTTTCTCGAATGTAGTTCTTACCAGGATTTCTGACAGGCACCTCTTGTCAAACTGAAATCCCCATTTACAGCCAAAGTGGATTGGAATTTCTGGTAAAAACAATGGAAATTCGCAACATCGCCATCATCGCACACGTCGACCACGGTAAGACGACACTCACAGATTGTATCCTTCGCCATACGGGCGCCGTAACCGCAAAAGAAGACCGAGAAAGAATCATGGATTCCAATGCATTGGAACAAGAAAAAGGGATCACCATCCTTGCCAAGAACACTTCGGTAAAGTACAAAGGCACACGCATTAATATCGTAGACACTCCAGGCCATGCTGACTTCGGAGGAGAAGTGGAACGAGTTCTGTCCATGACAGACTGTACATTACTTCTTGTCGATGCTTTCGACGGACCGATGCCACAAACTCGATTCGTTTTGGGAAAATCACTCCAACTTGGACATAAACCAATCGTTGTTGTGAACAAAGTTGACCGTGAGGGGGCAAGGCCAGGGTATTCAGTAGACAAAGTATTTGATTTGTTTAGTGATTTAGGTGCCACCGAAGAGCAGTTAGACTTCCCAATTGTGTATGCCTCGGCGAAACAAGGTTGGGCAGTGAATGATCTTTCAGAAGTTCCTGGTGTGAACATTGAACCAATCCTTGATAAAGTTCTTGCCCACGTTCCTCCTGTAAAACGAGACAGTGACAAAGCACTCCAATTCCAAGTCACAGCTTTGGATTATAATGAATATGTAGGTCGTATCGCCATTGGTAAAATCTACCAAGGAACCATGAAAAAAGGTGCAGACGTTACCCTTGCAAAAACCAATGGAACCACTGCAAATTATAAAATTACAAAATTGTATGGATATGAAGGACTCACTCGTTATGAAATCGATGAAGCAGGTTCTGGAGATATCGTAGCAATGGCTGGGATCCCGGACGTATTCATTGGGGATACCGTTTGTGATTTAGGAAATCCACTCCCACTTCCTGCCATCCAAGTAGAAGAGCCTACTGTATCCATGTTCTTTATGGTCAACAACTCTCCGTTTGCTGGTAAAGAAGGAAAGTTTGTCACAACACGTAACCTCCGCGAACGTTTGGATCGAGAGCTCGAAACCAACGTAGCACTTCGTTTGGAAGAAACAGAAGACAAAGATCGTTTTAAAATTTTAGGACGTGGAGAACTCCACTTGTCCATCCTCATAGAAAACATGAGACGAGAAGGTTACGAACTCCAAGTTTCCAGACCAGAAGTGATCATCAAACACAACGAAGCTGGTGAAAAAATCGAACCGTATGAAACCCTCGTGATGGACTTACCTGACCAGTACACAGGTGCAGTCATCCAAGAGTTAAACCGCCGTAAGGGGGAACTCACAGGAATGGATGCCCATACTTCAGGGATCACACGCGTGGAATACATCATCCCAACAAGAGGGATCATTGGATTTAGAGGCCACTTCATTTCGGAAACTCGAGGAGAAGGGGTGATGTCTAGCCGTTTCCTTCGTTTTGATAAATACAAAGGTGAGATTCCTGGTCGTAAAAACGGAGCTCTTATCTCTATGGACTCAGGTGAATCAACAGCGTATGCACTCTGGAAGGTACAGGAACGTGGAGACCTTTTCATTGAACCACAAGTTGCCGTTTACCCTGGTATGATCCTTGGAATGAACAGCAGGGATTCTGATTTGGAAGTGAACCCAGTGCGTGAGAAAAAACTCACAAACGTAAGGGCTTCTGGTTCTGATGAGGCCATCCGCCTTGTGCCACCAAAGAAACTCACCTTGGAACAATCGATTGAATTTTTGGATGATGATGAATTGTTAGAAGTCACTCCACAAAGCTTGCGACTCCGTAAAAAAGTGTTGGATTCCAATATGAGAAAAAGATCTAATAAATAAGGATCGGTTCTTTAAAAAACAAACCCAAGATGCTGAAAGAGCCTTTCGATCAGCGTTTTGGTATCTAATCCAAAAGGGACCGAAACGAACTTACTCGCCGGTCCCTTTTTTGTACCTAGATATGCCGTTTCGGTTTTATCCCAATACGATTAAAATCCTAATCCCTTTAAGGCATCACCTGCACCAGGGATTTTTTTCAAAGCATCACCAGCTTTCCCTTTGATCACTTCTTTTACGGCTCCACCGACGAGATCTGTGAGAGTGCCAAGTCCCACTCCCAGTTCTACATTTGGATTACGGATATCGCCGTAGGTGCGAAACGGTATGAACAAACGGTCATCCTTTACTAAATTCCCAACAATTTTATTGCGGAGTGCTTTTGGGTCCCCTTGGCCTTTTGTGGCTTGTTTGATTTTTTCATCCACTGATGCGAGGGATTTTTTAGACTCATCTTCATCATACAACATTCCCATTCTCATTTCATGGTAATTGGTAGTTGTTACGATGTATGAACCTTTCGTGATTTGCAAGTCATAATTTTTTGTAGGGAATGTAGGTTCGTCAAGGAAGGTAACCTTACCGTTGCTATATTCTACTTTAAAACTGACATCTTTTTTTAGTTCTGCTTTTTCTTTGAGTTTGTCAAGTTTGAGACCTGCTTGGTTCAACGCAGGTAACTCACCAGCGATTGCATCAAAGGCAGCAAATCCAGAAAGAAACGAATCTTCTTTCATGGTGACTTCATAAATCACCTTTGGATTCACAAGTCCAGTTTTAACAACAAAAGGAGTGACCTTTCCACCTGTTTCGAGTAAAAATTTTGCCGCTTCTTTTTTGTTCCTTCCAATGATTGTGACATCGGCATCAAAATTCACATCTAAACTGTTATGCGAAGCGAGATCACTGCCATCGATATCAATATCAGTAATTTCCAAATCTAATTTTTGAACGAGAATTTGTTGGCCCGTTTTACGCATGTTAACTTGTATGTTCCCTTCTTGGATGCCAACAAGTCCCATTTTGATGGCAATGGGAACATCTTTGATGGAAAAGGGACCCGAAGGGGGGGCACTCGCTTTTTCTTTTGCTTCTTCTTCCTCGGCAGCTTTTTTTTCCGCTAAGGCTTCGGGAGAGAGAGCTGGATTTTTTTCCCCATCCACAATTTTAGGAGTTTTGAAAAGGGATGTTAAATTATTTCCTCCATCTTCATTCATGGTGAGGGAAATTTCTGGTTGTTTTAACACCAATTTGTTGACCTTAATCGTTTTGGTTAACAAGGCAAGGAAAGATATTTTTACATCTACTTTGCCAAATTGGATCGTTCCTTTTGGTTTCGATTTTCTTTCGTCCAGTGGAGTTCCTTTGTTTGCGACTTCATCTCTTGGTGCAAGGACGATACCTTCAATTTCTATCCCCGATAAAACATTAAAAAGATTGATATTTACTTTTTCGACATGGGCACGAACGTTTAAGGATGATTCGATTTGTTTTACCAGAAAACTTGGAGTGATGATACTCCCAGCTAAAACAAATGCGATGATAATGATTAGAAGAATTGCGCCAAAAAATGCTCCAATTCCATAACCTATTTTTTTCATGGTGACTCCTAATTCCAACTAAAACGGTGGACTAGAACATATAGAGATTTAGGAATCTGTAAAGTAGAATTTAGTTTAAAAATCTGACAGAACTAATGATATTTGTTAATTGTTGGAAAAGTTCATCCCCCACTTCTTCGTCGGAATTGTAAGTGAGTAAAATCATCCTTTCTTTATTGGCTACCATATACACCATCCAAACTCGATCTTCCCTCATAAATTCACAAGCACGGATGGATGAACCTTCGTTGTTTTCAAATACGGCTACCTTTTCCGGGTCATAATCAATTTCATGTATTTTTAAATAGTTTTCTAGTTCTTTATCAATGTCGAAATATTCGGCTTTGGATTCAAAAGCGTAAACTTGTAAGGCACCACCACCATCTGGGTGAAAAAAAGCGGGAATCTCTTCCACAACCATATGTTCCCAAGAAACTGGAAACAGAAAGGAATACCAACCTTGCGGGGAACGAAATTGTTTGTACATTGGTTTTGTCATGAGAAATCCCTTTTCTTTCCAGTAAATCTATGAAGGAATGGCAGTAAATGATTTTCAAATCAAAATGGGTAGGAGTGATTTTCCTTTTTTCTCTCTCCACATTTCCCTTTTCTTCGATATTCGCTCAAATTTCAGGTTTCGATGTAACCTATCCTTCAGCCTATTTGTTAGGTTTATCATCCCAAGGTGTTGTCAGTAACAACCAAATGGGAAGTTTATATGGAAATACTGCTTTTTTGTCCTACCAATCGAAACATATTTTAGATGTTTCGGTAAACGGTAGTCATGCGAATGGAAAAATTTCGCCATTGTACTTATCGGGTGCAGGGTACTATTCATTTTCTGAATCCTTGGGATTTGGACTCCGGGGAAAACCAGTTTATTTACGTTCTTTCCCATCTGATGAACGTTATTCCAATTATGCCTTCCAAACCTTTGCCAACTGGAAATTAAATCCATACATTAGTTTTGGTCTGCAAATTGGCCCAAGTGTATCAGGGCGATTGGGTGGATATAGTTCTTATTCTTGGAATGTATCTATTTCCACAGCCATTCAATATGAGAACTTTCGTTTTGGATTCCTTTTCGAATCACCGGGCAAATATCGTTTTGATGAATACTTAGGATCTGAAAGGCTTAAAGAAAAACTCCCCGAACGGGCATTAGTTGGCTTTGGATACCTATGGAGTGATTGGATTTTTTTGCAATTAGAGTTGTCTAGAAAATTTTACGAACAAACCAGCGTGAGTTTAAATAATTCAAACCAATACATTGCATATCCAATCCGAACGATGTATTCGGGTAATGTAAGTTTGGCGATTGGAAAACCAGAAGGGTTTCAGTTTTTAACTGGTGTCGGAAAAGAAATTCGAATGGAAACAGAATTACGTGGATTTTATACAGCTTCTTTGGGAGTTGCTGGTTCATTATTTCCCAATTGGTTTGGGGAAGGCTATCTCTATGCAGTTTCCATCCAAAGATCAGGGATCAGTGTGCCAGAAAGGGAAGGTGCGGAAACCAGAATGGCAGCCCAACTCCAGGTCCAGTTCTAATTACGAACATCATTTGCTTATAATATAAGCAAATTGGTTGATTTCCATAAACACAGTCCAGACGATTTGTACGGAATCTCTCCAGTTTGTAGAGAAATATAGGATAATTTTACTTCTTTAGGCGAGATGCATCGTCGGTACGATACTTGCATCTAAAGGAGAAAGGTATCCAATATGGTTGATTTCAAAGTTTCCAAACGAATGCTCGTCAACTTCCGCGGACAGAACAAAGTTGTGGGAGGATTAACAGACAAAGATAAAATTGCAATCCTCCTTTATATCTCCAAAGAATTTGCCAACTTAGATAGAGAAGACCAACTCTTTTCCAAGGTCATCCTGATTTGTCAGGAGATTTTCGAATCAGATAACACGACACTCCGCTTATGGGATGGTGAATTTTTAGTCCCAGTAAAGTTTGTGAAAGAAACGGAACCTCCACGCAGGAATTTAACGAGTGGAGAAGGGTATTCGGGAACCGTTTTTGAAACGAAAGAACCAATGCTCGTCAATGATCTTTCACGTTCAGCGCATTACTTTGATGAGGGGGAAAAAACGAAATCAGTAATGTGTGTTCCCATCATGCAAAAGGAAGAGATATTAGGTACTCTTGCTGTGGAAAGTGAAAGGGAAAACTTTTACATCATCGATGATTTAGAAATTCTAGAAGCATTAACTTCCCAACTCGCACTTGCTCTTTATGGGGTACGCCTCATTGAAGGGCTTGTGACAGCAAGGGCAAGAGAAGCTGCCATCCTCAACCAATTAGAATGGGATTTGAAAATGGGTCGCAATGTCCAAAGTCAAATCTTACCTCAAGACTTAAGTGCATGGAATGGAATCTATTTTGCAAGTCACTATGAACCAATGGCAGAAGTGAGTGGAGATTTAGTAGACATTGTCAGACAAGGCCACTCGTTAACAGCGATTAACATCGATGTATCAGGGCATGGAATTCCCGCAGCCCTTGTTACGATGGCAATCCACCACCAATTCAGACGGTCGGTTATGGCAGGTCTTGGACTTACCGAAATCATGGAAGAATTAGGTGAAAAATTACGGGAGCAACTCCCGGAATCCACATACTTCACAGCCTTTATGGTACGGATTTTTAGTGATTATACCTTTGGGTATGTAAACGCGGGCCACCAAAGGATGTTACATTACAAGGCATCTGATGATACCTTCATACAATATGATACCAAAGGGGTCCCCCTTGGAATTTTACCTGTTCGGAAAGCTGATTATGAGGAAAAACAAGGGAAACTTGAACCAGGAGACTTTCTATTATTAATCTCTGATGGGTTTAGCGAACAAAGGAACCACTTAAAAGACGAAGTGGGTGTGGAAAGGATCCAATCCTGGTTGCATGATGAACGAGAAAAACTTGTGATCGAAGGTAGGGGAAAAGTTGATTTAAAAAAACTATCTGCTTCCTTTATCAAACGTTTTCGGGCTTACCAAGGGGAAGTTCCAAATGGAGACGATTTGAGTTTCCTCTTTTTATATTGTGGAGATTCGATTCCTGAAGCTTCGCATTACATCCAATTAGCGAAACAATCCAATTCCAAAATGAAAATGGAAGAAGCATATGCACAAGCGCTCAAAGCATTTAGCATTGATTCTTCTTTAAAAGAAATTTTGGTTTTTCTTGGCAAAATGTATTACCGCGATGGCAAATACAAAGAGGCGATTCGGTATTTAGAGGAATACTTACGAACCTCAGGTGATAATACTGCTGCTTCCCATTTTATGATGGGGAGAGCTTATTACAAAGCAGGAATGATATCAGAGGCAAAACGTGCCCTAAAGATGGCTCTTTCGAGTGATCATAGTTTTGCCAAAGCAAGTATTTTACTTGCTCAATGTTATTTGAAAGAAAATGCGAAACCAAAAGCAATCAAGGTATTGCAACAAGGCGTAAAAAACACACCTCAAAGTTTAGAATTAAAATCTTCACTTCTGAGATTAGAGTCACATACCCAAAAAGCCAGTTAAGGAAAGTTATATGAAACATTTCGGAGTATATTTTACAATTATTGCCCTTTTATTCTTTAGCAGTTTGAGTGCTGAAACCGTGGCAGTTGGTGAAAAAGAAAGCCTTGAATCTTTGGCAAAAGATTTAGCGGATATCAAAACCTCTCTTGCCGAAACTAAGTTGGCACTTGAAACGACAAAACAAGAAGCCAATTGGGTTTGGACATGTATTGCTGCGTTTTTAGTTTTTTTTATGCAAGCTGGTTTTGCCTATGTGGAAGCTGGTTTTACGAGAGCAAAAAATGCCGTGAACATCCTTATGAAAAACTTCTCCGACTTAACCGTTGGTGCAATCGCCTATTGGCTCATTGGATTTTCGATTATGTTTGGTCCACAAGTATTGGATGGATTTGGAATTGGGGTTCCTTCGTTTGCAGAATCTCTCATCAATGCGGAAGATGGGAGTATGGACCCAGGCAAATATACGTTTTTTATCTTCCAAATTGTTTTTGCTGCCACAGCGGCCACCATTGTTTCGGGAGCCATGGCGGAACGAACTAAGTTTTCTGCTTACCTAATTTTTTCCGTGATCATCACTGCCTTCATTTATCCTGTATTTGGTTCCCTTGCTTGGGGAAGTTTACTTGGAATTTCGACTGGATTTTTAGAAACACTTGGTCTTGGGGGCGGAGAAGGTGTAGGGTTTCATGATTTTGCAGGTTCCACAGTGGTGCATAGCATCGGTGCTTGGGCAGGTCTTGCTGGTGCAATCGTTGTAGGTCCTAGGATGGGGAAATTCCAAACTGATGGGAGGGTATATCCGATCTTAGGTCATAACATGTCGATGGCAGCCCTAGGTGTTTTCATTTTATGGTTTGGTTGGTTTGGATTTAACCCAGGTTCAACGACATCCATCGAGGGAGGAAGTTTTGCTAAAATTGCAGTGGTTACCCATATGGCAGCTTGTGCGGGAGCCCTCAGTGCTATGGCGCTCACTTGGTATCTTTTCAAAAAACCTGAAATTGGACTCACGCTGAATGGTGGCCTTGCGGGACTTGTGGCCATCACTGCCCCTTGTGATAACGTGAGCATTCTCGGTTCTGTCATCATTGGACTGGTTGCAGGGATTCTTGTCATCATCTCAGTTCTCTTTTTGGACAATCGGAAAATCGACGATCCTGTGGGTGCGGTTTCCGTGCATGGAGTGTGTGGGGCCTGGGGCACATTGGCCTATGGATTGTTTAGTTTGGATACGGGACTCTTTTATGGAGCCGGTTTTGCACAATTTGCTGCACAAGCCATTGGAGTGGCCACAGCATTCTTTTGGGCATTCCCAGTAAGTTTACTTATGTTTTACCTCATTAAAAAAACTGTAGGACTTCGTGTTTCGGAAGAAGAAGAACTGTTAGGTTTGGATATCCTCGAACACGGGAACGAAGCCTATCCTGTTTCGAAATAGTCCTTGACCCTAGATTTTCTCTATGGGGAAGTCTAGGGTGTGTTCCGTTTTGTTTTATTTTTACTCGTTTTTTGTTATGGATGTTTTGAATACGAAGAGACCATTCTCTTTCGCAAATTGAGTTCCGGGACGGTCGAAATCTCATACACTGTCCCTCTCAAAAAAGATTCAAACGAATCCCTTGTAAAATTTTTACCAACATCAAAAGAAGAAATCCTAACATCTGTTAAGAAGAAATCAAACAAT
Organism: Leptospira yanagawae serovar Saopaulo str. Sao Paulo = ATCC 700523; assembly: GCF_000332475.2. Lineage (GTDB taxonomy): Bacteria > Spirochaetota > Leptospiria > Leptospirales > Leptospiraceae > Leptospira_A > Leptospira_A yanagawae. The sequence goes on along the minus strand of NZ_AOGX02000024.1, from coordinate 77,269 downwards.
AATTTACAAGTAAGGGATTTTACTTTTCGTGAATTAGAAAAATCTGAAACCACCGATATGTATTTCAAACGCAAAGGTAAGGTATCTTACAAGTTAGACTTTGAAGACCCAACCCACTTAGAAGGTGTTCTCATCGGAACCTTTACAATCAAAACAAAACCTCGCTCCCTATCGGTTAAACGAGATTTTCCCAATCTCACAGACAATGCGATTTTAGATTCGAGTGCTGGTGAAAAAAAAATCATTTCAGAGACTTCTCGTTTGCTAAGAGAAGGAAAAATCCAATTTAAAGTTTTATTTCCAAAAGATTCCGAATGCAGTTCTAACAGAGGTTTTATTGGACTTGGGAATTTGATTTACCAAATTCCCTTGCAAGATACTTTAGAAAATCCGGAATCAAAATCTTGGGAATACAAAATCCGATTTTTTTAATTTTAAAGTAATTTCAATTCTTTAGCCGTTTGGATGAAAAGAGAGAACCCCTCCAAATTCTTTTTTTCGGGGATAAAGTGTAACTCTTGTTTTAGGTAACGATCTGTGATGGCAATGGGAAGTCGTTTTTCCTCACTGATGATGTTTGGAAGTTCTTTTAAACCATATTCCAAAGCTGTCAAAAAAATTTGATTGTCCCATTGTTTTCCTTTTGGGTAAGCCCAAAACGCAAAACAGAAATAGAGCCCGGTGATCCGGTTCCACCATTCCGCCAAGTCCACAACTTGGTAACCGGGGACAGGAGTTTGCAAAAGGGCATGGTCACCAAATAACAAATGAGAACCTTTTCCTTCTTCCATCATCAATGAAATCTCTTTTGCATCAGTTGGAATCACTTCCACCATTTTTCCATATTCCAAGTGGAATAAACATTGGAGGAGGCAAACACTGGACCGAGAGCCTTTGTCGGTAAAAACTTGTTTGGGAACCCCTGATTCCGTTTCATTTTGGAAATATAAAACAGACCGAACGATATCCCTTGCACATACTCCTACAATTTTGGTATGGTCGAACTGATCCTCGTTGCGGACACATTCGATCGAAGAGACGAGCGCACAGTCAAGTTCTCCCTTTTTTAGGAGTTCAATGAGAACACTTGGGTTCTCATACACGGGAATAAACGCAGGCGACCTTTCAAAATAGAGGGTGAGGGGACGCGCATTTAGGTGTTTTACGATGCCAATCTTCATGAATGAACCTTTATTAGAAAAAACAACTTGTCAGATGGAAAAAACTCTGTTGAATCTTCGTGAGGGCAAATTGGACTTTCGAACATCTTTAAACACAATCGGTGATGCCGAGTTTGAATTCATCAAAAATTTAGTGTACAAACAAGCTGGAATTTTCCTAGCTCCGCACAAAAAGATCATGGTGCAATCCAGGCTGAATGCAAGGTTACGTACACTTGGGATCCCTAGTTTTGAAGACTATGTGGCAAAATTAAAACTAGATCAAAATTTTGCGACCCAAGAGATGCAAGAACTCATCAATCGCATAACAACGAATAAAACTGATTTTTTCCGCGAAAACCATCACTTTGAATTTCTTAAAAATGATTATTTCCCTCAATTGGAAAAACTCGCAAGTGAAACAGGAGCCCCAAAAACATTACGGATATGGTGTTCGGCTTCATCCACTGGAGAAGAGCCGTATTCGATTGCCATCACAGTGTATGATTATTTCCAAAATAAGCCTGGTTGGAATTGTAAGATTTATGCATCAGACATTGATACACAAGTCCTAATGACGGCAAAAAAAGGAGTGTATCGGGATGATAGGTTAGAACCAGTCTCCGAGGCCTTAAAGAAAAAACACTTCAACGAATTCAAAGAGAAAGACCATGTTTATTTTGAAGTAAAACCTCACCTCAAGGCCCTCGTTGACTTTCGCCAAATCAATTTGTTACACTTTCCATTTCCGATCACAGACAAACTCGATTTGATATTTTGTAGGAACGTGGTGATTTACTTTGATAAGCCCACACAAAAGACCTTATTTCAAAATTTTGAAGTGAGTTTAAAACCCAAAGGGTATTTGATCCTTGGCCATTCGGAGACCATGTTTGGAATCTCAGACCAATTTAAGTTCCTTGGGCATACCATTTACCAAAAGAAAGTGTAATGGAATTAGTCCTCTTCCAGCACCCAAAGTTTTTTTAGGTCTTCCCACATTTGGTAAGGTTCATAGATGACGATCCTTGTATTGGATAAAACGTCGAGAAATCCTGCCTCATTGGGAAACCTAGGGACAATGTGTTCATGTATATGAGGGATGGAACCACCACTGTTTTTGCCAAGATTATAACCCGTATTGAACCCTTGCACCTTCCATTGTTTCTCTAAAATCCGCATGGTTTTTTGAGTTAACTGGTGGATGTCCAAAGCCTCTTCATCCGAAAGTTCCAAATAACTGATGATATGGCGTTTCGGGAAAATGATGATGTGCCCTGGGTTGTAAGGAAATAAATTAATCGAAACAATGGAAAGTTTCGTTTCCGCAATGGTGAGATTCGGGACAATTTCATTTCGATCCCGGACCCCACAAAGGATACATTCCACATTGGGTCTGTCCCCTTTGGCATATCCCAATTTACCAACACTAAATAAGTTTTTACGAATGGAATGCTCTTCAAAGGAACTCATCGATACTTTCAATCTCAGGAAAGGATTAAAGGATTGCAAGGATTTTGACAGGAATACAGTAAGAAAGTAACAGTGTTAGAATCTCCTCACATACCCGTCCTTCCGAGTGAAGTCATTGCCCTCCTACAACAGACAAAAAGCCCAAATCCAAAATGGTTTTTAGATGGAACGGCAGGAGAAGGTGGTCATTCCAAACTCATCTTAAAAACCTTTCCCGAAGCAAATTTAATCTTAATCGACCGTGATGCAGTGATGTTGGAACGGGCAAAAAAAGAAATCTTAAGAGAGCTTGGATCCCTCGAGAGAGTCCATGCATTTCAAATGAATTTTTCAGAAGTGGATGAATCGATCCTTTCGGAAGTTGGTTGTGAAGGTCTTGATGGGGCGCTCGTGGATCTTGGAGTATCCCTTTTCCATTTCCTCCATTCAGGGAGGGGATTTACGTTTAAAAATGAAGAACCTTTGGATATGCGACTCGAACCACAGGTCGGGATGAAAACGGCAGCCGATGTCGTGAACTATAGTTCCATCCTCCATTTAAAAAAAGTATTTTGGGAATATGGAGAAGAAAGATGGGCGCTAAAAATTGCAAATAACATCGTACAGACGAGACACAAAAAGAAATTTGAAACGAGTACAGACCTTGCAAAACTAGTAGAAGCATCCATTCCCAGAAAATTTTGGCCAAAAGAATCCCACCCCGCCACCAGGATATTCCAGGCTCTACGAATTGAAGTGAACGAAGAATTATTGCATGCTGACAAAGGCATTCGAGCCCTCGCAAAGGTTTTAAAGATTGGAGGTGTTCTTACTTGTATTTCCTTCCATTCTCTAGAAGACCGAATCGTCAAATGGACCTTTCGGGATCTAAAAGCAACTGACCATTTTGAAATCCTTACGAAAAAACCCATTTTACCGACAGACCAGGAAATCAAAGAAAACAGAGCATCTCGATCGGCAAAATTAAGAGGACTTATGAAAATACATCCGATAAAAGAAAATAGATGGGAAAAATGACACAATCAATCAAATCAATGCCTGGATTGGTTTTTGATTTTTTTGAACCAATCCAACCTTTTGTGGTCCTTTTCCCATTTCTTGGTTTTTTTTTCTTTCATGTTTGGCAAGGATTAGAGAAGGCAAAACTGCAAAGGACAATCCATGAAAGGAGTGCCACCAAAGAAGAGTTAAAAAGAAAAAATGACGAACTCAAAATTGGAATCGTATCCTACACTTCAGCCGAACGAATCGAAACTCTGTACCGAAGGACCTATCAATTTTTACCGATTAGTTTAGGCAACCGAACCGTCACCATTGAACTCCCACCCATTCCAGAGTCACCATCTAAAGTGAAACCATGAAACTCACAGATATCATCAAAAAAATTCCCGAAATCAAACTCATCCAAGGTGAACCAAACCTAGACATTCACTACGTTTGGGCAGACAGCCGTAAGTTAACCAATTCCGATTTATTCGTTTTGCCTGAAGGGAAGGATGAGGTCTTAGAATCTTACATCCAAATGGCTAGGGAAAAAGGTTGCCAAGTGATTTTGGTATCCAAACGCCAATTGAAACTAAAAGGATTACAATCATTTACAACAATTCTCGAATCAGAAGACCCGTTAGGTGACCTCCATGGAAAAATTGCATCGTTATTAGCAGGGTCACCTTCAAAAAAACTAAAGATCATCGGGATTACGGGAACCAATGGAAAAACATCCTTAACGTTTATCTTATTTCATATCGCAAAGAAACTTGGAAAAAAGGCAGCACTCATTGGAACTGTCCAAATCCAAATTTTGGATCGAATTTTAGAATCTGGATATACGACACCCGATGCCTCTTCTCTTAACTTGTTACTAAAAGAGATGTTAGAAGAAGGTGTGGAATATGTATTTATGGAAATGAGTAGCCATGGTTTAAAATTAGGCAGAGTGGCTGGCATTGAAATTACATGTGCGGGATTTACGAATCTAACACAAGACCACTTAGATTTCCATGAAAGTATGGAAGATTATTTTGAAAGTAAGTTTAAAATTTTCCAACTCCTCGAACAATCATCTGTAAAAAACAAATTTGGACTTGTGGCTGGAGATGTTTCTTTTGGGGAACGAATGATCCAAAAAATCAGAGAAACCAAACTCAAATCACCTATTTATATATTAGGTAAGTCAGGTGAGTTCCATTATAGTAACACCAAACTATCTTTACTTGGAAGTGAATATCGTTTTCATAAAAAAGAAAAAAATCTTCCTTTTATTGAAGTAAGAAGCATTCGCACGAATTTACTTGGTAATTTTAATGTTTTTAATACTGCATTCGCTTTATCGATTGCCTATGAGTTAGGGTTTCCATGGGAAGAAGTTGTTTCTGCAGTTGAATCCATTCCAACGGTTCCAGGACGTTTCCAAGTGGTTCCTTATCCTGATCGTTCTCGGATCGCTGTTGTTGATTACGCACATACACCAGATGCCCTTGAGAATATTCTAAAAAGTTGTGTGGAAATTGCTCCAAAACAACTCATTTGTTTGTTTGGTTGTGGTGGGGACAGGGATCGAACGAAACGACCACAAATGGCGAAAATTTCGGAAACTTACGCGGATTATGTGATCCTTACTTCTGACAATCCAAGAACTGAAAATCCAGATACCATATTGGATGAAATAGAAGCTGGGTTTTCCAGAGGATTCAAACGATATGAAAAGATTACTGATAGAAAACAGGCAATCAACAGAGCCGTTGCCCTTCTCGATCGAGATGGAATTTTGGTGGTTGCTGGCAAAGGCCATGAAACCTACCAAATTATCGGAAAAGAAAAAACTAAATTTGTAGATTTTGAAGAATTAGAGAAAGCTTTTTTAAATTTAAGTAGCGGAAGATAGAGGATACAGTATGTTCCAATGGATTTATGAAACATTTGGTAATGATTATGGTTTTTTAAGAGTGTTTAGTTATGTAACACTCCGCGCAATGATGGCAGGTCTCACATCCATGTTCATCACTTTTATCTTCGGAAAATCTTTGATTTCCTTTTTGTTATCATTAAAATTTCGAGAGTCCGTACGAAATGATGGCCCACAATCTCATGCTACCAAATCGGGAACGCCGACGATGGGTGGGCTTATCATGATTTTATCCCTTACCATTTCTACACTGTTATGGGGAAATTTATCCAATTTGAATGTGATTTTACTTTTAGTTTCTGCAATCCTTTTTGCAGGTCTTGGATTTACAGATGATTATATGAAATCAGTGAAAAAAATCAAAGGAGGGATGAGAGCTCGTACAAAATTCATTGTGACCATTCTCTTTGCCGTGACAATCACCACTTTGTATTTTTATTACACCGGAAAATCCAATACCAATGGGAACAAAGGAATTGTTTTTACAATTACTGATTTATTTTTACCATTTGTAAAGGGACCAGTTTGGAATTTAGGATTACTGGCAGTACCATTCGCCATACTTGTGTTAATTGGCAGTTCACATGCTGTGAATTTAACGGATGGACTAGATGGATTGGCTTCGGGCACCGTTGTCATTTCCACGGCAACGTTTGCATTGATCTCTTATGTTTCTGGCACACCTTCCGCCGCGAATTATTTACACATTCCTTACCTTCCTGGTTCCCATGAGTATTCTGTTTTTCTTGCAGGTTTATCTGGTGCCTTACTTGGTTTTTTATGGTTCAATTGCCATCCGGCTCAAGTGTTTATGGGAGACACAGGCTCACTCTTTTTAGGTTCTACACTTGGTTTAGTTGCCATCATGTTGAAAAAAGAAATTTTACTAGTAATACTTGGTGGGATTTTTGTAGCGGAAGCAGTGAGTGTGATTTTACAAGTTGGATCCTTTAAACTCACTGGAAAACGTATTTTTAAAATGGCTCCTCTCCACCATCATTTTGAACTATCGGGTTGGTCAGAAGAAAAAGTAGTGATCCGATTTTGGATCATTGGTATCATCCTTGCCATCATCACTTTATCTACATTAAAAATTCAATAATGGAATTGATCCGTTCCATAAAATCGATTTTAAGAATTGGTTCATCAAGGTTTGATGGACCTTTGCTTTTTTCGATGTTTTTATTATTTGGCATGGGAATCATTGTGATGTTTAGTGCATCAGTCATTCCTGCGGAACGAGAGTTTTCAGATTCATATTATTACCTAAAAAAACAATTGTTATGGGGTGGGATTGGTATATTTTTATTCCTAATTTTTTGCCAAATTCCATATCAGTTTTTGGTAAAATGGTCCTTTGTATTTTCCCTATTTAGTTTGTTACTACTCGTCGCCGTATTTATACCAGGATTAGGAAAATCTGTGGGAACAAGTTATGGTAGAAGTTTTAATCGTTGGATCCAAATAGCTGGTTTCCAAATCCAACCTTCTGAATTTGCCAAAATCAGCATTTTACTTTTCTCCTCTTATTTTTTTTACAATTTTGATTTTATGAAAATCAAATGGGATAGGAAAAAAATTATTTCTATTGTTGTTATATTTTTAACCCTTTTGCTGATCGTCATCGAACCTGCGTTTGGTACCACAGTTGAATTACTTTTAGTTTTATTTTTCTTTGTTTTACTTGCTGGTTTCCCTATGAAACGCCTTTTTATTTTGGGAGCCTCTGTCATTCCACTGCTTGTGGTTCTTGTCACACAAGTTGGTTACAGAAAAAAACGTTTGGAAATTTGGCTTGATCCTTACAAATTTCGTTTTGATGAAGGCCACCAATTGGTCACTAGTTTTCGTGCGTTTTTTGATGGGGCTACAACAGGAAAAGCTGTAGGAACAGGTTATGCGCACAGGTATTTAGCCTATAGCCATACTGACTTTGTTTTATCTTCTTTTGTAGAAGATTTTGGATTCCTTGGTTTTTTATTTTTTATCGTAGTTGTACTATTCCTTATGGTACGAATCTTTATGTTATTAGAGCGCACAAAAGATAAATTAGGATTTTTTTTGGGATCAGGGATTCTCATTTTATTCGGTTTTCAAACGATTTTGAACTTATTTGTAATCACTGGGATTGTACCTGTGACAGGGATCTCTCTTCCATTTATGAGTTATGGTGGTTCATCACTCCTCACAATTTTTATCCTCTTCGGAATTCTTGCCAACATTACGAGTAAAGAGAATTTGGTCGTATGAATGGATCTGTCGTGATAGCAGCAGGTGGGACAGGAGGTCATATCTCTCCAGGTGTGGCTCTTGCCGAAATCTTAAGTGAAAAAGCAAATGTGTTTGGATTTGATACGGTTTACATCCATTCTCTGGTTAGAAATAAGAATAACCCAGATCTTTTACAACCTCCTTGTGAAGTTTTATGGCACAATGTACCCCAAGTTGGAGGCCTAAAAACAATCTTCTATCCAATTTTATTTATCATTCCATTTATAAAAACCATCCTACGTTTTCGAAAACTGCGAGTGAATGCAGTCATCGGTATGGGTGGATATTCAAGTTTACCTGCAATTCTATATGCAATTTTATTTCGTAAACCCTTGTATTTATGTGAACAAAATTGTGTTCCCGGAAAAATCACGAGAGTCTTCTCCAGATTTGCCAAAAAAATTGCCTTTAGTTTTCCACTAGCAGAAGGATACCAAATCCCAGGAAAAACGATCGGAAATCCGATTCGTGGCCGTGTGATTCCGGAACATTTAAATATTAGGCAAAACGAAAATCTGCATGAAGGTAAAAAGAATACAATAAATGTTCTCGTGTTAGGTGGTTCTCAAGGAGCACGTCAGTTAAACCAAATGATTTTAAAGACAATGGAAAACCCAGAAATTGCCTCAAAATATAAATTTCGTTTATTAACAGGCACAAATCTTTACGAAGAAACAAAAAGTAGGGCCAGTGATGGAGCGGAAATTATTTCCTATGCAAATGATATGAAACCCAATTACGAATGGGCAAACTTAGTTGTGGCAAGGTCTGGTGCAGGTGTTATTGCGGAATGTTTGGTATTTGGGTTACCGATGATTCTTATCCCTTATCCTTTTGCAGCAGATAACCACCAAAAGGCGAATGCCAATTATTTAGAAAAAGAAGGGGCTGCAGTAACCATCCACTCTACAAGTGATGATCCAACGCCTCTCGTGAAGTATTTATTATCTTGGAAAGATAATTCAGAAGTGTTACGAGAAATGGGACATGTAAGTTTGGCTTTGTCAAATGTGAATGCCGCTTACCAAACCGTTTCCTATTTCTTTTCTGATCCAAAATAGGAACTTGTAACGAGTGAAAGGCCCCATTTTATTTTTAGGAATCGGCGGAAGTGGGATGTCAAGTCTTGCCCATATGAGCATCGACTTACACATTCCAGTCATCGGTTATGACAAAAAAAGTTCAGAAACAACTGATTTTTTAAAAGAACGTGGTTGTACCATTTACCATTCAGTTGCAGAAATCCCTTTGGAAGGTATCGAAATGGTAGTGTATAGTTCAGCGATCAATGATAAACACAAAGATGTTTTTGCTACGATCAAAGGACTCGGCATTCCTTTACAACATCGATCTGAGTTTATGCATTTACTTGTCTCTAGGCAAAAATCCATTTCTGTTGCCGGTAGCCATGGAAAAACATCCACAACTACTATGGTTTCCCAAATTCTAACAGAGAAGGGATTTGATCCGACCATCATGATTGGTGGTGATACCAGTTTACTACAAAAACGTGGGGGGAAAATCGGTTCCGGAAATTATGCTGTTTATGAATCGGATGAATCGGATGGAACCTTTCTTGGGCATAAGGCTTTTTATAGACTACTTACCAATATTGACAATGACCATCTTGACTATTACCAAACTCGAGAAAGATTAGAAGAAGCATTTTTTGCGTACATGGGATTTCAATCACCAGGTGATACCATTCTCTTTTGTGGTGACCCAGGGATTCAATCCGTATTGCAAACCAAACACGATGCTTTGTCGTTCCATCCTGAGTTCCATTTAAGTCTCTTAGTTTCGGATGAAATCGTAAAAGAAGATTGGTTTCAAAATTTGCAAAATAAATGGAAAAATCAAATCACAACAGTTCTCTATCAATTGGGAAAAGACGAAATCAATTTTCAATTAGCGAATAAAACCTATCGTTTAACATTGCCATACCCAGGAGTGCATTACCTTACTAATGGACTTGTGGCAGTGACTTGTGCTTTTAGGATAGGTATCAATCCTTCTGATTCCATACAAATCCTTTCTCGTTACATTGGAGTGAAACGACGTCAGGAAATTTTAGGCAAATGGACGGAAGTGACCGTGATAGATGATTATGGCCACCATCCAACGGAAATCAAAATGGTCATCAATTCCTTGAAGGAAAAACAAGGAGAAAAGGGTAATCTCCATGTGCTCTTCCAACCCCATCGTTTTACGAGAACTAAATTATTATTAGAAGATCTCGCAACATCTTTGTTAAATGCAGACTTTTTATATTTACTACCAATTTATTCGGCAGGAGAAACTCCAATACCTGGAATTAGTTCGATGAGTTTTTTGCCTTTTTTGAATTTGAATCCTCCAACAATGTTAAGTGGTGATTTAAATTCAGATTTAGAAACAATAAAACGAAATCTTAAACCAGGGGATATCCTTTTGTGTTTAGGGGCAGGGAATGTGAGGGACTGGGGTGTGAGTTTAATCAACAATCGTGTTTGAAAGTCATTCCACTCGGTTTAAAGTTCATGAAAGAGGGGATTTACTTCTTCTAAATTTCCTTTAAAGTTCATATGGCCCATTTTTCTACCTGGTTTTGCATCCTCTTTCGCATACAAATGGAGCCGGTAGCGATCATCTTTTAATAATTCATTTGCATTGTTTAGACTTTCTTCATAGGCATTGCCCAGTATGTTTTTCATCAGAGTGGGTTTTGGCCGAACATCTGTTGGAGGAAGTTTTCCTGTAATGGCTTGTACATGCAAATAAAACTGTGAAAAACTTTGACAATCTTGTGTGTAATGACCTGTATTATGAGGTCTTGGCGCAAACTCATTCAAATACAATGTATTGTCTTTTAAAAAGAACTCAACTCCCATTGTTCCAACATAATGCAATGATTCAGCAAGTTTGGATGCCATTTCAATTGCTTCCAAATTTAAACTGACTGGAATTCGTGCAGGAAAAATAGAAAGATCTAATATATGATCTTTATGTTCGTTTTCAACTGCTCCGTAACAAACAATGTCACCATTTTGGAAACGAGTGAGGATGATGCTGATTTCTTTTTGAAAAGGAATCACTTCCTCAATTAAGTATTCAGAAGCTTCGGATGGAAACGCTGATGTTAAAAATGTTTCGTATTCCGATTTATTTTTGATTTTGACTTGGCCTTTGCCATCATAACCAAAACGTAATGTTTTGATGATCCAAGGGAATTCAATCGCCACTTCAATTTGCGAGGTTTTTTTTGTAAGATGAAAGAATTCTGCTGTACGAAACCCTAATTTCCGGAAATGGGATTTTTCTAAATACCGGTCTTGAGCAATGATCAATGCCTTTGGCGGAGGGAACACCTTAACTACGGTTTGTTCCCCTAAGTATTCCAATGTCGTTTTTGGTATGTTCTCAAATTCAAAACTAAGGACATCCACTTTGTCTAAAAATGTTTTGAGTTCTTTATGAGATTCGTAAGGTGCAATCGTCACTTTTGCTCCCACTTTTTCCGATGGAGAATTGGAATCGGGAGAAAAACTATAAAATCCATACCCAAGTGGAATGGCCTCCAAACACATCATTTGGCCAAGTTGGCCAGATCCCAAAACACCGATTTTCATTTGGATTCCATAATCAATTGGTCATTTTTGGAAAGTGCTGCAATTCGGTTGGAATTTGCATACTCTTCCAGTTTTTTCGTTAAGTTAGGATGAGTGATCGAAAGAATTCTTACAGCCAGAAGGCCTGCATTGGCAGCGCCACTGGTGCCAATCGCAAGTGTACCAACAGGAACACCTTTTGGCATTTGGACAATAGAAAGTAAACTATCCATTCCATTTAAAGATTTCGACAGCACTGGAACACCTAATACTGGCAAGGTGGTAAGTGATGCTGTCATTCCCGGTAGGTGGGCAGCACCTCCCGCTCCAGCAATGATAACTCCAAATCCATTGTTTTTTGCATTTTTTGCAAACTCAAACATCCGTTCGGGTGAACGGTGAGCCGAGACAATTTCTTTCTCAAATGGAATACCAAATTCAGTTAAGATCTCACATGTTTCTTTCATGGTATCCCAATCAGAATAGGAGCCCATAATCACGGCAACTTTTGGTATTTGGTTTGTCATACGTTGAATCTAAAAAAGCCTCTCTCCCTTTCAACCTTTAAATGTTTGGAGTTCTGATACGATTTCTTCCATTTTCATCGAACGTGAACCCTTTACGAGGATGACACTCTGTTTTGGAATTTCTGTTTTGATATAATGAATGAGCGCATTTTTTTCCAAAAAATGTTTACTTCCCCTAACTTGTTTTACCATCGGAAGAGTTTCTTCACCTAATCCAAGTAAAATTCCTTTTCCAATTTGATTTAGTTCCTTTCCAATCTTTTCGTGGTAGTACTTTGAAAATGTACCTAATTCCTTCATGGTTCCAAGAACCCATACAATCTCTTTCTTCTCTGCAAATTGTAAACAGGCATCTATGCTCGAAGACATAGATTCTGGATTCGCATTATAACAATCATCAATGATGGTATAATATCCTTTTAAGATATTTAAACGTTTATTTGGACTTTTGTAGGAAGTAATTGTTTTTAAGATATGGATTTTAGGAATGGCAAAATAGTTTCCGACCGCAAGCATTCCTCTCACATTGCTCAACAATTTTTGTCCTGGGATATTCCATGGGATCAATTCATTGTTCCAAGAAAGGATGAATCCATTTTTTTTAACAGAATTCACTTTCAGTTCAGGTTGTTTGGAATGTTTCCAGATCACAAGGTTTCGTTTGGATTGTTTTGTCCTTACCTTGGCACGTTCTAAAAATTCTAAATCGTCAGGTACAAAAAGAACGCCTCCGGTTCTAAGGCATGAGATGATATCAATTTTTTCTTCCGCAATATTCTTCCTGGATTTCAGGTTTTCAATATGAGCAGATCCAATATTGGTAATGAGAGCATGGGTAGGTTCCGCAATTTGCGAAAGTTTTTTGATTTCGCCTCTGTGGTTCATTCCCATTTCACAAATGACAACTCGGGTGTTTTCCGTGATCCGAAACAAAGTGAACGGAACCCCAATTTCATTATTATAGTTTTTTTCCGTAACAACAAGTGATTTTGGATTTAAAAAACCAAAAAGCCCACCTAACAAATCCTTGGTTGTGGTCTTTCCAGAAGAGCCGGTGATGGCAATGAGAACAGGTGAAAAACGATTTCTGTGGTAGTTTGCTAGAGTTCCTAATGCTTGCAGAGTATCTTTCACAAAGATGGCTTTTTTATGTTCAGTTATGGGTAAATCCTTAAGGATGGGGTGATTGGGTTCACATAAAAAACCTGTGGCACCGTTTTTTAAAGCATCCAAAATAAACTCATGACCATCTCGTTCTCCACGTAAGGGGACAAAAACTGTATTTTTTTTGATCTCTCTTGAAGAGGTGGAAATCCATTGGAATTTTGGGTTCGAAGGATTTTCCCAATCAGGTTTCGAGGAAAACAAACTTAGAATAGTTGACAGGGAATATTCAAATGGTGCGATCATAGCTTCTAAGCCAGATTTTCGGATGAAAGATAGATTTTAAAGAAAAACTTACATGAAACCTCGCAAAATCAATGTGATTCTCATCGGCTTAGGAAGGATTGCCTCTAAACTAGAAAAAGATCCATACCGAAAAAAACCATGCACTCATATGGGAGTGATTTCTTCCCATTGGGGGAAAAAGAATTTCAACTTTGTATCTGGATATGATACAAAGTCCGATGTCTGTGATGAATTTGCAAATACTTGGAAGGTAAAAACAAATCGATTGCCAACGGAACTACCTCCTGGATTTGAATTTCCGAAAGTGGACCTAGCGATTGTAGCCACTCCCAGTCCAACTCATCCATTTCTTGCAAAACAATGTATGGAATCTGGAATCAAACATATACTCATCGAAAAACCTGTGGCAATGGATGCAAAACAAGCAAAATCGTTAGAAAAAATGGCAAAAGCAAAAGGATGCAAACTTTGGATCAACCACGAGAGGAGATACCATCCCAGTTATTTATTTGTCAAAAAGGAATTGGAAAAAGGAAGTTTTGGAGATTTGAAATCAATCAGAGCTTCGGTTTTTACCTCAGCGAAAAACCCGGGCATCGCATTTTCTAAGTTTGGTGGCGGACCATTATTGCATGACGGAACACATGCTGTCGATTTAATCCACTGGTTAGTTGGAAAACCCAAACTCATCCATTCTTCCTTGGAACGTCCTAAAAAAGGAATCGTGGAAACAAGAGCTTTTGCAAATTTTAGAACACAAAACCAAGTGGAAATCTGTTTGGATGTATCAGGTGGGCGTGATTACTTCCAATTTGAACTTGATCTTCATACCGATTCTCATCGTATCATTTGTTCCAATGATGGGTTCCAATTCTTTCAAGCCATGCCTTCTCGATTGTACAAAGGTTTTCACAGTTTGAAGTCTTTTGTTCCAAAAGGATTTCCTAAACCAGAAGTTTCCAATGCCTTTTTAGGTATTTATTCTGAAATTGTGAGTGTGATCCAAGGTGAGTCAGAACATATGGAAGGAACCATCGGAGATAATGTGCAAATATTAGAAAGTATTGAATCCATTTATAGGTTTTCGAAATGAAGACACAACAAAATCGTTCGATTTCCATTTATTCTTTTGTAATCAAAACCTATTTTCAATACTTCGTTTTATCAAAAATTTCAAAACGTATTCTATCAAAAGAAAACTACCAATTAAAAAGAATCCAGTTTCTAAAAAAGAAAGGGATCGAAACCAAACATCTTTTTTTCCAATTAGGTGGTGTTTACATCAAAATTGGTCAATTCCTTAGCAATTTATTCCACATCCTTCCAGAAGAATACTTATGGGAGTTACAAGATTTACAGGATAAAATCCCTCCAAGAGATTTTAATGAAATCAATGCTAGGTGGGAAAAAGATTATGGTAAATCGTTACACCAAATTTTTGATTCTTTAGATACAAATTCTTATGCCAGCGCCTCAACAGCACAAGTCCATATTGGTTATTACCAAGAAAAAAAAGTAGCCATCAAAACTCTTTACCCTGGCATCGAGGAAACAGCAAAATCCGATTTAAAGACGATATCAAAAGTGATTTGGTTTGTGGATCGATTTGTTGTAAAAATTTCAGGTAAAGAAGTAGTTGAACAATTACAATCGATGATCCATGCGGAACTTGACTTAAGATCCGAACTTAAAAATTTAAAAATCCTAAAACAATTGTTTGCACTTGAAAAAGATTTTTACATTCCTAATCCCGTAGAAGAATATTGCAACCGCCATACACTTGTGACTGAGTTTGTGGAAGGGAAAAAAATTTACGAACTGGAGTTAGATTTAACACCAACGAAACGAAGTCCTCAGTTGGAAAAATTGATCAGAGCCTATATCCTAATGATCTTTGAGTATCGTTTTTTTCACGCTGACCCACATCCTGGCAATTTGATATTTATGGAAACGGGAGAACTCTGTTTGATTGATTTTGGAGCTGTTCAATCCATTTCAGAAGAAGAAACTCAAATTTTGGAACGAATTTTAGTAGGAGCCATGCGCAAAGACTACCATCTCGTATCGGAATCATTGGTAGCACTAGGTGCCGTAACAGGTTCCTTGTCCAAAGAAGAATTAACACAAATTGTAAAGTATTCCCTAGAAAAATTAAACCGAATACTAGCCGATACCAATCACTTCCGAAACTTAAGTTTTGATACCTTAAAACCTGGTGAAGACTTACGATTTTTAAAAGAAATTCAAGTCAGTTTGAAACGACTTTTATCAAGTTTAAAACTCCCACCAAATTTTCTAAGTTTGCACCGAGTGCTCGCCTTATTACTTGGAAACTCCTCTTATTTAGATCCATCCCGTTCCATGATTGAATACGCGGAAAAACCTTTTTCCCAAATTGTATTAAAAGGTAGTAGCTTCAAACGCCTTTGGAAGGATGAAGGGGAAGAATTTTTAACCAGTTTATTTTCTTTGCCAAAAGAACTAAATGAGTTCCTCTACAAATGGAACCGAGGCGAATTTACAAACCAGGACCTCATAAAAACTGATGAACTTAGATTGAAAGAAATTTTCACTTTTGGTGTGCTCGGGTCATTATTTTTCTTTTTTGGAATGTATTATGCGGAAAAATTCTGGAAAGAACCAAGCATAATATTTTATATACTATCAGGACTTAGTTTTTGGTCACTTGCCAAATCGAGTCTAAGTTATTGGAAACAAAAATAAACGGAAAAATTCAAACACCATCTTTATGAAATTACCAAACACTCCCTTTTTTTCAGTATTTAAGCCTGGTTATTTGGCATTTGTTGCTTTTGGGCTATTTTTAGACTTACTTACAAAATACATCATCATTATAAAAATGTCTGCAGACGAAAGTATCCCAGTCCTTGGTGACTTCTTTCGACTTTCTCTTACATTTAACACAGGTTTTGTTTTCGGACTCTTCCAAGACAATGCTTTACCTTCACTCTTTGCGACAGGATTTGCGATTGTATTTTTGATCTTTTACAGATGGCAAAACTCAGATTTAGGGAATGTATGGGGATGGAATTTTGTAATGGCTGGTGCCTTCGGAAATTTTATTGATAAGTTTTTTGTGAAAATCCCTGGGAGTGGATTTCGTTTTGGATTCACACCGGAAAAACCAGGGATAGAATTCATAGGAGTTGTTGACTTTTTGGATTTTGATTGGCCAAACTTCTTACTCTTTACCAGGTGGCCTGCATTTAATGTCGCAGACTCTTGTGTTTCAATTGGAATTGTTATTTTACTCTTTACCATGGACTGGAAAGAGATGGATAAAAAATAACCAAAGAAACGAATTTACTCAGTTACACCTTTCCCTTTCGTCCCTTTGGCATTGGAGTTCTTACCAAAGGGAAACCTGCATTGGTTTGCATTTAAAACTACAATGATACTTCTAAATATTGTATTTAACTTTCAAACCAGTAAAAATCTAAGTAAAAATTTTTTCTAAAGTAAATAACTTCTCATCACATTAACGGAAAGTGTTTTGAAAACATCTTTGTCTTCTTCCACTTTACCTACCTTCCAATTGATCCCAGAAGGAGAAGCATACAAACTTCGTGCAGGAATGCTATCAGAAGGTCCGCATACCCTAATTAGGTGGATGTTTTTTGTTTTTGCCAAAGTTTCGTAAAAATTTAGGTCATCTTCATAGGTTCTCTCATTGCGAGAGGTATCCAGATGGAAAATAATTTCGATATTCTCTTTTTGGAATTCTTCCCAAATGGATTGATTATTTAAATCGTCTCCGAGTAACACTCCAAATCGTAAACCACCCATAATGAATATGGACTCCGTTGTTCCAGGTTTGGTACCTAAATCAAGTTCTGGATTTGGTGTCTTTTTCTCATAAAAATCAACAAGAACTAACGATTGTACAATGGGAAGGGCAGAAACCAATTTTCCTTCCTCATTCGTTCGGTAGTGGCTACCACCAAGGATCACACCTGAAAACTTTTCTGAGATTTCTAAAAGGTGGTCTTGGTATTCCTTTTCGTGTTTTGAGGCATCGGAAGGATTGGCACTTTGGAAAAAATGGGGATACCCTTCCGGAAGCAGTAAAAAATGAGCCTTACTTTGTTGGATTTTAGAAATTTCGTCAGGAGTGAATCGTTTGTGAAGGTTCTTTTGGTAAATTGCGATTTTGATGACTGCCATTAAAAAGGATTTCCTGTGGGTAGTATGTCATCATCAGAAAGATCATCCAAACTGTCATTTGTTTGCTCTTCCAAAGAAGAACTCTCATCCGTTGCCATTGGAGCCGCCGATTTGTTTTCTTCAGCAGAAGTTTCCAATTTTGGATCTCCATCCAGTTCAGATGCATCGGGAGAATCTGATTCTTTTGCAGTTTCTATATCAACCCCAAAGGATGATTTCATCTGTTCAGGTGTGAGTTCCACAAGTCCACCAAAAAGGTCGCCGGTTTCAATTCTGTCATGGAGGGCAAGTAGGTAACAATATGCTTCCATAATGCATTGTTTCACTGGTTTCTTATTCAGTCGCTTCCTCGACTCCATGGAATCCAAAGTTAAAACATCGTTCATGTTCGCGACAATTTCCTTTTTACCCTTCATATCTTTGATGAGGGTAAGGAGCGCATCTCTCGATTTCAAACTAAAGTCTTTAATGGCCATACGAACTGTCCTAGATTGTCCTGTCCTTTTCTGTTCAATCCCAGTCAGTTTTTTGGAAGCTTCGATGTAGTTGGCACCAGGGTTTGCTTTATGTTTTTCTAATTCCCTTAAAATATCATGGTAAATGCGAAATTGGTCAATGATGGTGCGAGTACTTTCATATATATCTAACATCTTTTGCCTATAGTCCACTTTTACACCGTTAATCGAACCAGGTTTGATATCGATTTTTTTTGTGGTCATTACAAAAGAGTATTCATCATCAAATTCATAAAAATAAAATAGAGAAAGTAAGGCTTTGTCCGCATCTGGAATATTTGCATATTCATTTTTTGGATCAAATTTTTTACGTAACTTAGGAATGGAATACATCTGCATCAAACGTAATCCGTAAGCTTGTTCTTTGGATAAAGGTATTTCTTCTTCCTTTTTTTCTTCATCCTTGGCGGCTTTCTCTGCTTCTTTTTCTTCTTTGGTTTCTACCTGTTTGCCACCAGGAACATTTTCGCCAGATTTACGTTGCCCCGGTTTTTCTTCAGGTGTAATACCCAATAGGTTTTCCATATAACGAGAAATAAGTGGGATATTTTTGTTTTCAGCCCTTATGACCACAAGATACAACCGATCAAAAAAACCATCAAACAAAGTATCAATTTCCTGTAATACTTTACGTTTTTTATTGGCATAAATGAGGGCAGGTTTCCCCTCTAACTTCTGTAATTCGTCATAGGCCTGAGAAAAAGATTTTTTTAATGTTTCTTGGTATGGATAAAGGATGTACATCCTTTTAAACAAAGAATAAATCTGGTTTTTTACCCTTTCAATTGCCACAGGAGACTCAGGTGCGGTCATGATGGGCTCTGTAATGTCTGTTAACTCAGGGCCATTGTATAGTTTTTGACCCATAGCAAGTAATTCAACGAGAAGGGGATTGATGCGATCGAGTGCTTTACTGAGTTGAGGTGAATACTGTTGGTTTGCGAGTAACTCATTGCCACTGTATTGTAATTCGATAAGGGCTTGTTTGGCACGAATGGAAAAATCATGCATGAACTTAGGGGTGAGATCACTGGATCCAAATGGTGTGACTCGGGCTAACCAACATTTAAGTTTGATGGAAAAACGAGCGGTAAAGCTACTGATCTCTTTTTCATATTGGGCTTTGGAATCAATTTGTGATTTTGTAGCATTGGCATCATCTTTAGAAGGACTCCTTCCTGCTGCAGAACCCGCCCCTCGACTTCCAGAACGACTTTCATCCCCACCTCGGGAAACGGTGCCTTGTCTGACCTTTGGCTCAGGTCGACTTTTCCTTCCGTCATCTTCCTTAGCAGGAGTTTTCTCTTTGATGACTTCGCCACCTGCGCTTTTAAACTTATTGAACATATCCTTTCTTTGAGAATCGTCCAGTTTGCCAACGCCAATGGCTCGTTTGGTATTATCGAAATCGCCCATAGTTTTATTATCGTTCCAATTTCTCACTATAGGAAGAGAAGTTTCTTTCAAAAAGCAATTTTTAGTAGATTCCCCCGTTTTTCGAAAAAGATTGGAGTCCAAAAGGAAAAGACATGGCAGATTATATCCTATCAGAAGACTTAAAAGAAGCGGTTCAAGTGGCAGAGATCACAAAACGCCCACTCCTTTTGAAAGGGGAACCAGGCACCGGTAAAACTCTCCTTGCAAGTTTCCTTGCCGAATCCAAAAAACTGCCTTTTTACCGATGGCATATCAAATCCACAAGCCTAGCAAAGGAAGGATTGTACTTTTATGATGCTGTTTCCAGGCTAAATGACTCAAGGTTTCCCGAGGAAGAAGCAATGCACCGTGTACGTGATGTTAAAAACTACATTCGGTTAGGTGCCCTCGGAGAAGCATTTTTACAACCCAACAAATCAGTGGTACTCATCGATGAAATCGATAAGGCGGACATTGAGTTTCCCAATGACCTTTTACTCGAATTAGACAAAATGGAATTTTTTATCCCAGAAACAAAGGAACACATAGTAGCAAAAGAAAGACCCATTGTCATCATCACTTCCAATAATGAAAAAGAGTTACCAGATGCGTTTCTAAGGCGTTGTATTTTCCATTACATTGAGTTTCCCAAACGTGAATCCATGAAAGAAATTATAAAAGCCCATTACCCATCCATCGAAACGGAGTTTATGGAAAAAGCGCTCGCCATGTTTTATTCCATTCGTAAAATTGAGAGCCTTAGAAAAAAACCGTCTACAAGTGAATTACTGGATTGGATCCAAGTTTTGCTGGTTTCTGGTGAGACATTGGAATCAAGTAAAATCCCATTTGCAGGCACTTTATTTAAATCAGAAGAAGATTACAGAGTGTACTTAAACTAAAATGTTTTTGGATTTTTTTTACAACCTGCGAAAAGAAACAGTTCCTTGTTCCACAGGGGAACTCATCGCGTTTTTAGAAACAATCAGAAAACTCACCGATCCAACTGGTTACATCAGTTTAGACCAATTGTACCGTGTGGGACGACTCAATTTTGCAAAAGATTTAAAACATTATGATGCCTATGACCTTGCTTTTGGAAAAACCTTTGGGAGTTGGAAAGAACAAAGGATCGAGTTTCGTGACTTATTATTTGAATGGTTAGAAGAAAACGTCCCTAAAGATCTGTCTCCTGAACAAAAAGATAATGCACCTAACATGAGTATGGATGAGGTGATTGAGGAATTAAAAAAACGCCTTAAGGAACAAAAAGAACGTCATGATGGCGGCAGTAAATGGGTAGGGACCGGAGGAACAAGTCCCTTTGGAAACTCAGGATTCAATCCGAATGGCCTCTCCATTGGTGGGAATACAGAAGGGCAAGGCAATCGTTCTGGGGTAAGTATTTGGAATGAAAGGAAATACAAAGCGTACCGAGAAGATGAAATTTTAGACACACGTTCCATCCAAGTGGCGTTAAAAGAACTTCGATTTTTGAAAAAAGAAGGCAAACGCGAGTTACATGTTGACAAAACCATCGATAAAACTTGTGAGAATGGCGGTGAAATTGAGCTCGTTGAAGAAAGGGAAAGGAAAAACTCATTACGATTGGTTCTTGTCATGGATATCGGAGGCAGTATGACACCTCACTCTGACAGGGTGAGCCAACTATTCAGTGCCAGTCGGGGTTTGTATCATTTTAAGGAAGTGCACCACTATTACTTTCATAATATCTTTCATGAATACCTTTATGAAAATCATGAGTTTCAATCCAGAATTTCCTTAAAACATTTTGAAGAAAAATTTCGCAAAAACACAAAACTCATTTTTGTGGGTGATGCCTATATGGCCCCCTACGAACTTTTGGGAACTCCATACAATATCTATGCCTACCATTCCCATACCAAGGAAGAGAAGGAGAAAAAAGCCAAAAGTGGTTTGGAATGTTTGAAAGAACTTGTGGGTTATTTTCCTGATTCGATTTGGTTAAACCCAGAACCAAAACGATTTTGGGGAGCACTTACCATTGAAGCGATTGAAGATGTCGTACCAATGTTTCCCCTCACGATCGAAGGTTTACGAAAAGCAGTCAAACGATTGGTTTAGTGCACTAAAATCAGTTGTTTTGATTCATTTTCCGAATTTGACTTGTCGTTAATTAAGTAAATGTCCATACAAATATCCATTCCAAGTCTGGTCATTTTCCTAATCAATATCTGTACCTTGGCATTTTATTATTCCTTTTATCGCTTTCATTTTTACCGATTTACGGAAGGATTTTTACAATACACGGCGCTTGCGTTCTCTTTGTTCAGCGCAGGATTTGCCATTGCAATCCAAGCTCTTTTTTTACATTTCCTACCAAACGTTGGTGTTCTTTGGAATTCATTTTTTCTTTCTTCCTTCGTTGAAGAATTTGCAAAATTACTCGGGATCTATTTATTCTTTAGTAAAAACCAAGATGAGTTCACCGTAACCGATGGCATCTTTTATGGCCTTGTCCTTGGTGGAGGATTTGGGCTTGTGGAAAACATTTTGTATTTTATCAATACTGGTTTATGGTCCCAAGTATTACGTTCCATCACAGCCCTGCCCATCCATATGATGAATGGGGGACTTGTGGGTGCATTTACGATGATGTTTTTGTTTCACAAAAACCCTGTATTCAAATGGGGAAATTTAATCACCGGATTTTTTGTCTGTGTTTTCATCCACGGTCTTTATAACCTTTCATTGTTCCAAGAAATTGACCTACTTGTCATTTTACCCATTTGTATCCTCACCTTGTTTTTTATGTTGGAACTTACGATTGCCAAATCGAGAATCCTTGTCCCAGGTCAGATCCTTAAACTGATGGATATGAGTATGGAGGAGTATGAAATTTTGAGTCGGCACAACCGACATGAAGGTTGGATTCAAAATGTACAAAAACATATTTCCACATCAGGAATTCGGTTATTCCAGTACCCTAACTTACGTCATACGATCTTAACAATATTTTTTTTGATACCAGGAATATTATCAATTTACCTTTTGTATGAATCACCGGAATGGATTTCTAGAAAGTTTCCAGATCTTATCTTACAAGATTATTTTGCATTATTTGTGATGTATCCAATTGTATTATCATTGATGTTCTTTTTTGTTGGGATTCTCAATCCGTATTTTTTTAGGGATCGGATGCTTGCGGTTCCATTATTTAGTTCAGTGGATATGCATGTAGGTGAAAAAGAAGAAAACTCAGCGATTTTTCACATCACAGCGAATATGTTTTATCTCCCTACCTCTCAAAATTTTCCTAAAAATACAGAGGCCATTTTTGATTTATGGATTGGACTTAATTGTTTTTCGGGACTTCCAGGCAAAATTTTATGGAGTCGGGAAAACGAAGAGGGGAATTGTGGAGTGATGTGCCAACTGGAATCAATTCCTTTTTTATTCCTTTTGCAATGGAATTTTTTACGATTCAAACAAAATTTAAAAAATTTATTTTTAAGAAAAGTGCAAGTTTAACTCATTCCATGTGCAATTAAAATGAAGTTTCAAAACTCAAACCATAATGAAGAGATTCATTCGGATAAGACTGTGTTTTTGTTGTAAAGATGGAATAAGAGTTGGTTCTCCAATCCAAAATTGGTTTCATATAGACTGCTTGGGAATTTTCTTTCCCTGAATCCCTTTGGCCTAAGTAAAAACTATCGAGGAAACTATATGCTAAAACAGATGCAAACACAGCGGCATACATCGTAAATCTTTGTCTATGAAAATCATAACGATCATTTCCAAGTGTATTCGAAACTAAAAAAACGCGCCCGTCACCAGTGGGTATGTATTCAACGTCTTGGTTGATTGCTTTTACGGACATATTGTACTCATATGCCATCCCGAATCCCGAGACAAGGGCTGTTCCAAATAGAAAAATAGCTTTCCCATATCGTTTTTCTGAAATGGAAGTGTAACCAGGAATCACTTTTGGTGTCTCTTCTTTGATTACTTTGGCAATGATTGATTTGTTTTGGTATTCATAGGAAACAAATTCCAAAATATCGGCAGTCTCTAATCGTTTATCCTCGGTCTCAATCGTCATCTTTCCCCGATCCAGAGACTTATATAGTCCTGAAACTTCTTTGGATTTAAAATTCCATTTTCCCCTAACACCAATTTGGATGTAACGGTCCACGGGAAGGCCTGATTCTGCAGTGACCTTTAGGTTTGAAATTTTTTTTAAGGGAACAGTTTCCAGTTCTAACGGGCTACTTTTTTTGGAAAAACTGGCATTGGTTTTGTTGAGACGTGTGAGGATCAAATCACAGTCTTCGACTCCGAAGGTTTTATAATCGGCACAAGTTGGCAATCCATCATACCCCACATCGATTCCCAAAACCTCTTCGTTGAGAAATTTGTATTTTTTCCCTTGGTCCACCCATTCGACGTGGGTCGGGGTCACATTTTGTACCTTTCCATTCAGTACTTCCCCCGATTTCAATCGTATTTTATCAGCAGAGAGGGACTGAAAAACTAATAACATTCCGCTGAGGAAAATCGGGAGTCCAAACTCATAAATCTTTGCTATGTGGATCTTTAAAACCAATGGAAAATCTCAAATTTGTGATAGATTTCTATCACTTGATTATCGACAATACTAGTAATTGCCGTGAACAAAAGCAAAACCAAAACGACGAATTCCTTACGCTTTAAGATTGGACTCTTTTATTCTCTCTTAGCCTTCTTAAATATCATCTTTTTTACCGTGATGATATTTGAAAATCAGTCCGATTTGCTTTTAAAGAACTTCCAATTCCAATCGGAAAATTTGGCAAATACCATCCTCACCGACATCCAAACGATTGGACTCACTGGTGAAAGAGACGAAAGTTTTGAGGTATTCAGAAAAACACTCAAACTTTACGAAATCACAGAATTTTCTTTTTTTGATACAGAAGGAAAGGCAATCCAATCGGAACCTGAATCTGATCTTTCAAAAATTTCCATACCTGAAACTGTTTTAAAAAAAACAAAAGAAGTATCTTCCGATAAAGAAGGCAATTTATTCAAAGCTCGTTACAGTTTGGATTTAAATGAATCTGATTTCACAGTAAACTTTTTATTACCAATTCGATTGTCCGATGGTAGGGAAGTTTTTTTATTCACTCATTTTAATATTTCATCCATCCAAGACAGATTAAAACAATTGTACATACAAGTGGGTTATGCTGTGATTTGGGGAGTTTTTTTCCATATCATATTTGCTATATTGGTTTATCGTGCCATCTTTAAACGTGTTGGCGCATTGGAAGTCGCTTCTAAAGAAATGGCAACCGGTAATTTAGAGTCAAGGGTGAATTGGAATTTTAAAAGTAATGATGAGTTAGATAGTTTAGGAAACTCCTTTAACCTCATGGCAGAGGAAATCCAGAACAAAGTAACAACGATTACACGACTAAACCAAGAAATCAACCAAGAACTTCAAATTGGTAAGGAAGTACAAGAACTTTTTTTACCATCAGTTAAAAAGTATAAAAAGTTTAACATTGGTAAATTATACAGACCCATGAGAGAAGTATCAGGGGATTTATACCAATACTTCCATGTCCCTGAACAAAATTTTTATGGATTTTTCTTAGCAGATGCTTCTGGTCATGGAGTTTCTGCTGCACTTGTAACGGTTGTTATGGCGATGTCTTTACAATCGATCATGAAAGAAAACCCAGCTCCCATTCACGCAATCAATTCATTGGGAGAGGTAATAGCCAATAGGTTACAAGCATCCTTTTTTGCAACAGGTGTATTTGTTATTTTTGATGAACCTGGTGTGGTGAAGTTTGTAAATGCTGGCCACAATGCACCATTTATCATTCGACCTTCCACAAAGGAAGTGCGTTTTATCGATAGTTCTGGGCCACCACTTGGAATGGGAGATGATATCCAATATACCTTAGAATCCTTTCCTGTACTTCCAGGAGATAAAATCATTTTATACACAGATGGTGTTGTGGAAACCCCGATCAAAGAAGGTGGACTTTTTGGTTTAGAGAGGTTTACAGAAATTGTATTAGAAAACATCCATTTGACAAACGCAGAAATCGTTGAAAAAGCTATGGCAGTTTTGGATGAAAAACATGAAGAATATAAGGATGATGTAACAATGCTTGTCCTTGATGTACCGGAATGAAAAAGTTTTTTTTATTCTCAATTTTTGGCTTCCTATTTTGTTTTTTTGCCTTGGCCTCTGATGCCATCGTCAGCGTAAAACTCCAGGAACTACGATTTGGAATTTTGCGTGACCAACTGATGAATTATGAACTTTCTTCGCAAACTTTGCGAGAACGTTTGAAACAAATGTTTTTATCGAAAGATGATTACATGACAGAAGTGAAAGTGAATATCTTGGAATCTGGAATTATGAATTCCGAAACTGAAGGTATGGATTTAAAAATGAGTTGGAAAGATCGTTTTGGACTTTTTGTGATCAATACGGTTCGATTTCTCAATTTAAAGTCACCACTCGAGTTAGAAGAACAACAAAAAACAATCATTCGTTTGCAGTTCGCTTTTTACATGGAAAGAACTAGGAAATATCCAATCGCTGCAAAAAAATACCAAGAATTGGAAGAGTCAATCACATCCACCTTATCCGATGAGATGGCTTTCACATTATTACATCATGGTTATTGCCTTGTGATGACGGGGGAACGAGAGAAGGCTTTTGTTAAGTTAAACAAAGCCATCGATTTATTCCCTGGTTCACATTATTCCGAAAATGCTTCGCTCCTGATTAGTTTTTTAGAGGATGGCGAAAAGAAAAAAGAAGAATTAAAATCTAAAAAGAAATCACCGGAAGAATTGGCTTATTCACTTTTCCAAAGTGGAGATTACGAAGAAACACTTCGCACATTAGAAAGTTTACCAGTACTTACCAATGATCAATCTTATATCAAAGCAAGGTCTATGGAGGAACTTGGTAAAACTTCCAACGCCGTAAAAGAATACATTCAACTCGTAAAACAAAAGGAAAATAAAGAAGTCGCAATTCGAGCCAATAGACGATTGTTACTCATTGGAAATTTTTACCAAGAAAACAAATCCCTTGTTGCCTTTTCTAAAGAAGAAGCAAATAAATTAGGGGATGCAAAAGCGGCTGAAAATATCGAAGAAGGAAAAACCTTAGTTCTAAAACCTGTTATCATCGAAAAAATTCTCAAAACCGAATCCACCGGCAATTTAACGACAGAAGAAACAAAAGAATTAAATCAAATCAAAGATGAAATCAAACTCTCATTAGAGGATTCGAAAGAAGAAACCAAAAACTTAGCTGCAGTTGTTTCGGAAGAAAAAATACCACTCCTACCGGAAACACCAGTGGCGGAAGAAACCAAAGTGGCAACCCAAAACAAACGCCCAATCGCGGAAAAACAAGAAAACAACCTTCCGATCAAATTGAAAGTGAAACTGAGAGATGGGAGGGAAGTTGTCTGTGAAGAGGTTCTCATCGAAGGAAAACTTGCCAATCTCAAATTGGGTAGTTTTGGACTCAATGTTCCCTACGACTTGATTGTATCCGTGCGGTCTACCAATCCCAAAAAAGGGAAAATCAAATTGGGAATAGGAAGTGGCATTGCGGGTGAGTCAAACCAATGGAACCAAAATCAGAGTGGAGATTGGGTATTTCCATCGGCAGAGGAGAATCCAGTGGCCCGAGCCGAAGTGAAATTCTTTCGGCTCTAATGGAAATGGAAATGTTTAAGGAAGTTCGCCTTCGCTGCCTAAAATCGTGAAAAATTTGTCCAAACTGGAAAGTTTTAAGATTACCATCACATCTTGGCTCACATTCAAAAGGAAAAATTGACCTTCTTCAGACTTGAGTTTCTTTTGCAAATTGGCAAGTAAGGCGATTCCGGAAGAATCCAATAACTTAATATTGATCATATCAATTGCAACGGATTCTGCTCCATCATCTATAATTTTATGAAGCTCTTTTTTGAGTGCGGGTGCAGAATAAATATCGAGGGAACCCTCTAAGGTAACAACTGTATGATTTTTAACTTGTTTTGTTGTGAAATTCATTGAACTTCCTACTGGCACGTATACTATCTGTTTTTCATCTAATTTTGTAAAGAATTTTTGTAGAAACTCCTCCCTTGGGAGTCAGGAAGACAAATTTACTAGAAAAAACCCTAGTTTTGTAGTTTTTTTAAGACTAAGGTGATTGCCTGGTTGAATCCATCATATCCACCTTTATCATAGTCATTTAAATCTTTGTATTCTAAGTCACTCATTCCTAGAAGGAGTTTACGTAACTCTTGTTCTAAGTATTCCTTACGGATATAACTTGTTTCAAAAACCTTCGGGTGCACTGACCAATTTGACGAAATTAAAGGAAAATTTTGAATCTTTTTTCGGTTGAGATTTTTAGTTTTTTCCTTACAGTTTTCTAGGAAACAAAGCCGGTCCGGCATTCATAATGGCAAGTCCAATCAGTGTTTTAATTTTAGAAGACGACTCAAGTAGCGTTTTTGATTTAGTACGGGAGATGAAGGCCAATGGTCTCAGTCCTCTATACAGAGTGGTAGAGTCATTACAGAATTTTGAACTTACCGTTTTAGAGGAAGATTGGGATGCCATTATCTGTAGCACCCACGCTCCCTTTCAATTAGAAATTCCTCATTATCTAAAGTTTCTAAATGAAAAAAATTTAGACATCCCTGTGATATTATTAAGCGAACCTGAGGACTTTCATAAAAACCTAACATACATGAAGTCAGGTGTAAACGATATCATCGATAGAAAAACTCTTTTGCGTTTAACGGAAGTATTGGAAAGGGAAAGAAGGGAACTTGTCTATAGAAAAGAAAAAAACACAACAGAAACTTTTTTATACCAATCTCTCAAAGAAATCCAGTTACAAAAATTTGCTTTAGACCAAGCAAACAAAGTATCCATCACCGATGCAAATGGCATCATCACCTATGTAAATGATGCATTTGCAAAAGCCACGGGATACCAAAGTTTTGAGTTACTTGGACAAAACCATCGAATTCTCAAGAGTCAAAATAAATCCAAAGAGGAATGGGAAAAGATTTGGGAAACCATTCACAAGGGGAATGTTTGGCGTGGAGAAATCCTTAATACGAAAAAAGACGGAAGTATTTTTTGGGTGGATACTACCATTGTTCCCTTTATTGGTACTGATGGATCTGTATTCCAATACATTGCCATCCACCACGATATCACAGATCGTAAGTTAGCAGAAGAACAGTTAACACATGATGCATTTTACGATAATCTAACAGGTTTACCTAACAGAGCATTGTATCTTGCTCGAATCGAACAAAAAATTTTCACTTATAATATCAAAAAAGACGGATATCCGATTGTATTTTGCATCAATATAGACAATTTTAAAAGGATCAACCATTCTTTGGGTAATGAAGCGGGTGATCAAATATTAATCATTTTCGCTGAAAAGTTAAAACAATTCTCTGATAAAGATGCCATCATAACTAGGTTAGGTGCTGATAATTTTTCCATTCTAATGAATCATCTTTTATCGATAGAGGAAGCTGTTGATTATGCTTATCGATTGTTTGAATATTTAGGAGACCCAATCCCTCTTGCAGGATACGAAATTTATTTAACTGCCTCTTGTGGGATCTCGGCATTTGGACTCGGTGGAAAAGAAGCAGATGTTCTACTGCGGAATGCAGAGATTGCTATGTTCCATGCAAAATCCCAAAAAGTAGGGACGGTGGCAGTATTTAACCAAGCCATGCAGGAAAAAATTCATTTCCAATTGGAAATCCAAAATGATTTAAAAAAAGCTCTCAATCAAAATGAAATATCTGTTTTTTTTCAACCCATTCTTGATCTAAAGTCCAATCAAATTGGTCACTGGGAAGCGCTTGTTAGGTGGAGGCATCCACAGAGGGGTATGGTTTCTCCGGCTGAATTCATACCACTTGCAGAAGACTCAGGTTTAATTGTTCCAATCACTAGATTTGTTTTAGAACAAACAGCCAATGTCATAGAAGAGGTACAAATCAAAAAAGGATACCCGATTTCCATCGCCGTAAACCTGAGCCCGCAAGTATTTTACGACCAAAATATTTTCCATTGGATTGTAGATTTACACAAAAGAAGGAATATCCCGTATGCTTCTTTACAAGTAGAAATAACAGAAAGTTTAGCGATGAAAAACCTTTCTGAAACAGTACCAATTTTATCCAACTTAATTGATATTGGAGTTAAGGTTGCCTTGGATGATTTTGGTACAGGATTTTCTTCGTTATCTTATTTAGAAAAATTACCATTATCCATACTTAAAATTGATAAGTCATTTTTAAACAATGTCCATGTTGGATCAAAAGAAAGTTTTTTACTGGTCTCCATCATCAATATGGCACATGATTTAGGATACTCGGTTGTGGCTGAAGGTGTGGAAGAGTTAGAGCAACTTGAGCTTTTACAATCCTACCAATGTGATGAAATCCAAGGCTATTGGTTATCGAAACCAATCCCTTTTCCCGATATAATTCCATTTTTAGACCAATTTTACCAAAAGGAAACCTCATGAATCGAAGTTTGATTCTTTTATTGACTTTCACTTTCTTCTACCATTGTAGTACGTCACCAACTGGCAGAAAACAAATCATTCTGTTAAAAGATGATCAAATGAATGAAATGGGTAACGAAGCATTTGTGGATATGAAATCCAAAACTCCAATTGATAACCGATCCAATACGAATGCCTATGTGAATTGCATAGTGGATTCGCAATTGCAAGTGACAACTGACACAACGGGTGTCACTAAATGGGAAGTGGTTGTCTTCAAAGACAATACACCCAATGCCTTTGCTTTACCTGGTGGAAAAATTGGAGTTTTTACGGGTATGTTTTCTGTGGCAAAAAACAAAGACCAGTTAGCTGCTGTGATTGGTCATGAAATTGGACATGTCATTGCCCGCCATGGAAATGAAAGGGTGTCCCAAAACCAACTCACTTCCGGTGGTCTCAAAGTGTTAGAATCAATGGGAAAACCTGCTGTTGCGGGAGCTCTTGGAATGGGTGCGAAGTTTGGTGTTTTATTACCTTTTTCGAGAAAACACGAAACAGAAGCAGACTTAATTGGATTGGAAATTATGGCTAAATCAGGATTTGATCCAAGAGAAAGTGTCAATCTTTGGAAAAACATGAGTGCCATTAGTTCTGGCAAACCGAATGAACTTTTGTCCACACACCCTTCGGATGAAACAAGAATGAAACAGTTGAATGAAGCCATGCCAAAAGCAATGGCTTTGTATGAAACGGCTTTGCAGTCTGGTAAAAAACCAAACTGCCATTTATAAACGGTCTTTCATTCGCAGAGAAGTTTTCTTCCCGAAATTTTACAGTTTCGGGATTTTCCTTCTTCTAATAAAACCCCAATGCCTTCTTGGCCATCCGAACTAAAATCGCCTGATACGGATTTGCCATCTTTAAATGTATATGTTCCTTTTCCATTGATTTGGCCATTTTGAAATTCACCAACGTATTTATCACCGTTTTTGAAGTGATATTCACCTGGACCTTGTTTTTTATCTTCGGTATAGGTTCCGTTGAACTTTTCACCATCGGCATATAAAAAATTTCCAGCACCATCTCTCACATCATTTTTAAAGGATCCTGTGTAGATGTCTCCATTGTCATAAACATACTTACCAACACCATTCACACAATTGCCTTCAATGCAGCCAAACTTCTTCCCACCTTTTTCAGGGTCTTCTAAATTGGCACTTCTCGAATTTGATTTTGGTTCTTGGCCTTTGGAATCTGCCGATTCTTTTGTATCATTCGAAGCGCAATTCATAGAGATGGTTGCGAGTAGGAATCCTAAAAGGATTGATTGCCAGTGAAATTTCATAAATACTCCAAATCCGTCTCTATTGGACAGACATAAAAAAATAAATCAATTCAAAAAGTAATTTTGTATGGATTGAAAAGGATCAGTTCCTCCATCTTTTTCTCGCTCGTTTCCTTCTTTGATTACGTTTTGGTTTTGTATTGGACAAAGTTTTGTAAACAATTCTCCTTCATTCGGTAAATCCGAAATAAAACGACTAACAGAAGTATATCGGTTTTTCTCATTTGTCAAAGGATTGGTTAGATAAAGTGAATTTTTTGCCCTTGTTATGGCAACGTAAAATAACCTACGTTCTTCCTCTAATTCTTCTACGGTTTTGATCCTGTGATTGGGTAATACACCTTCGACAATCTGCATATTCACTACAAATTTCCATTCCAGTCCTTTGGCAGAGTGGATTGTGGAAAGGGTCACAAATTCATTTTCAGAATCTTCGTCGGATCCAATTTCCTTACCTTCAACAGGATTTAAAACGAGTTGTGAGAGGTATTCGGTTACGTTGGTTTCTTTTTTGGCAAGATAAACGAGAGCTTCCAAATCTGGTTTTCGTTTTTCTGCATCATCGTAATTGGATGTAAGGATGGGAAGGTAATGCGCCAAAATTTGTTCTAAGATTTGACTTGGAGTTTTTTGACCAAACCGACATATTTCTAAACATTCTAATAATTTTAGAAACGAAAGTTTGGTTGATTCTGGGATTCCTAAAAAGAACTGAGGATCCGTTTGCCAGTCAAATGAATTGGTTTCCAATTGTTTGTATAAGAGGTTGGCATATTTTTTTCCAATATGGTCTTCTAATAATAAAATACGATTCCAAGACAATATATCATTTGGATTTTCTATCACCTTTAGATAAGCGATTGTATCTTTTACATGGGCTAAGTCTAAAAATCGTTTTCCCCCATATTTGCGGTAAGGGATTTTTTTTGCCGTCAATTGCATTTCTAAGAGATGGGAGGAATATCCCGCACGAAATAAAGCTGCCATTTCGGAAAATGAATTTCCATTTTCATACAATTCTAAAAACAGCGAAGAAATCCATTCCGCTTCTTCTTCCAAGTTTTCTAATTTCACCAAAAACGGTTTTTCAAGAGTTTTAGTTTTGATAGAAAAAAGATTTTTTTTATAGTTCTCCTTACTGCCTGCTAAAACCGAATTGGCTACATCCAATATAGGTTGTACACTTCGATAGTTTTCTGTTAGCTGAATGATTTTCGTTTTCGGAAAAATTTTCGGAAAATCCAACATATTCCTAACATTGGCACCACGAAACCCATAAATGCATTGAGCATCATCTCCCACAACGAGGATATTTTGGTGTTTACTTGCAAGCAAACAAGCGATATGTGCTTGGATACGATTTGTATCTTGGTACTCATCAACTAAAATGTATTGGTAAAGGGATGCCATTTTTTCACGAATGACTTCATCTGACATCAAAATTGATCTCGTTACTTCAAGCAAATCATCAAAGTCGAGTGCATTATGTTTACGTTTGAGTTCGTTAAACTTGTTTTTGATTTCTTGGATTTCTTTGGTTTGCCCAATGAACATTGGGTATTCTTTTTGGATGAATTTCTCCAAGGAAATTTGTAGGTTAAAACTAGAAGAAAACATTTCTGCCAATGTTTCTTTTTTGGGAAATCGAAGTTTTGTATTTGGTGTGACCACTTGGTCTCTTGCCATGCCAACAAAACCGATTGTGTCTTCTTCATCTAATATGGAAAAATTTGGAAGGATTGATGCTGAATTCCCATACCGACGCAGAAACAGTTGGCAAAAGGAATGGAAGGTTCCCCCTTTAACAGACATCATCCTTTGGTCTAGGATCCCGGAAGCTCTTCCAAGCATTTCCTTTGCAGCCCTTCTTGTGAAGGTAAGCAGGAGAATGGATTCAGGATTTGTACCTGTTTTGACGAGGTGGGCTAATTTGTGTACAAGAGTATTGGTTTTCCCAGTTCCTGCTCCAGCCACGACTAAAATGGGTCCATCTTTCGTGAGTACCACTTCCTTTTGAGCTTCATTTAAATCCACTGTCACAAGACAGAGATTTGTTGTCTGGATTCTGTTGACAAACTGAAATTATTCTGTTTGATTGTTAGGACTGGTAATCTAAAACAATGACAACAATGGTTGGAACAGAAAAAGAAACGGATGTAAAAAAAATCCTCGTCGTTGAAGATGAGAGGATCATTGCCATTAATATTTGTTCCACGTTAAAACAATATGGTTACCAAGCAAGTTACGTGTCGGAAGCAAATGATGCCTTGGAACAAATTGAATCCGAACATTTTGATTTGGTATTGATGGACATCATGCTCAATGGTCCGATGGATGGGATTGAAATCGCAGGTAGGATCAAACGAACAAAAGAAATCCCAGTCATTTACCTCACAGCGTATTCCGACGAAGCCACAATCAACCGCGCCAAAACTACAGAACCATTTGGATATTTAATCAAACCATTTAACAGTCGGGATTTGTACATCTCAGTCGAAATGGCCATTTACAAATCTCAAGTGCAAAAACACATTCGCGTTGTCGAAAGCAGGCTTGCTGAAAATCAAAAATGGGAAACCATTGCCCTTGTTGCTTCAGGGATTTCTCATGAAGTGAATAACCCACTGACTTCGATTTTAAATCTTGCTGATCTGATTGCTTTAGAAGCCAAAAAAACGGCAAATCATTCTTTAAAAGAAAAAGCAGACAAAATTTCAGAAGAATCGGAACGCATTGCCAAAATTGTAAAAAATTTAGTATCGTATTCCCAATCGACCAATTCCCAGTGGACTTATTCCAATTTGATCAGCATCTTAAGTGATACTCGTTCTTTCTTACACCAATACTTTTTAAAAGAAGGCATCCAATGCGAATTGGAAACGGGAGACATCCCTCATGTCTATTGCCAACCACAAAAGATCAAACAGGTGTTACTGAATCTCATCCAAGATGCAAGGCTTCGTGTGAATACAAGAGAAGATTCCATCGGACGAAAAATTGCATTGACCCTTTCCATGAAAGAAGAAAACGGAAATGAATTTGTGGAAATCAAAATCAAAGACAATGGGGGAGAAGATATGATGATGGGTATCTCTCAAATGAATTCATTGGACGTGACTAGGAGTATCATTGCAGAACACAAAGGAAATTTAAGGAGAGACGACTCCCAATCGGCTTGGATCTTTACCTTGCCTATCGTCAAACCAGTCTCCTAATCCCTACGATTCGTTACAGTTTGCCAGATAATACTGTCTTTTTTTCCTGTTTGGGTAACTCGATCATCTTAAAAAAGAGTTCAATGCGATTGGAATGTAACATCCAATTGTCTTCTGATAAAAGACCTGCTAGAAAAAAATTAAAGTCTTTGTAATGGGCAAATGAAATTTGAGGGTTTTTCGTAAAATCAAGCAGAAGCGCTAATGCCAGTCGGTTCGCACTTTCCTCTGGACCAAATCCATCCGTGAGGATTTGGATTGAGGGCTCGGGGACTTGGACAGAATGTTCTTCGATTCCCTCTCTAATTTTTAGAGTGTAACGCAAAGTACCGGGGATCCTTTCTCCAGAGTAGGTTTTCGCCATTCAAAACTCACCTATGCCCACAGATTCGAGCCATTTGATTATGTCCATTCCCAAGTCACTTATGCAACCTCTTTTTTTAAAAGAATACCGGAGAAACTGCCCCGAATTTCTCCCTGGTTTTCCATTGATTTTTTCGATAGGTGTAAAACTCTCGTTCTATACTTCCGAAGCCCGCTGTGCAAAAATCCATACGTTTTCTCATCCCCATTTGTTCTTTGCTCATCGGAATGGAAATTCTGGCACAAGATACCAATGGGTTAAAATTACTCTTTCCTGACCAAAATTTGCCCGCAAAAAACCAACAAGAAGAAGAAAGAAAACAAACCACAACACAAATCCAACGTGGAATTGTGCGAAAATCCGTGGACGCGATGACAGATCGGGAAGTAGAAGACAACCTTCGCAACCTAGGACTAAATCCAACAGGAACCATTTATAGCAAAAGGGAAAGACTAAGGGAAGCTTTAGTGCCACCCGAAGAACAACCGTTAACACCAGAAAGCCTTCTCAGTTCCCAACAAAAAAAAGGCCCACCCATTCAAATCCAAAATGCTGCGGAAGGGCAACTTCTAAATATCGATAAAACCAAAGGTGGAGTCCTTGTTTTACGTGGGAAGGTGCGAGTCAAAATCAAAGCAGGAGAACTTGTTGCGGATTCCGTTTCCATCGATGCCACCAGGCAAGAAATATATGCCGAGGGTGGAGTAGAATACAAAGATGGAAACGCAAAGGTCATAGGAGATCGGATGATCTATGATCTAAAGTTAAACCAAGGTGTTGTTTATAATTCTAAATTGAGTATGTTTCCTTCCCATTTCATCGGTCAGAAAATCAAACGTTTGGATGAGAAACGTTACCTTTTGGAAATGGGTTACTTCACAGCTTGTAATGCGGAACTACCACATGAATCATTCCAAGCAAAACGAATCATCATTCATGATGATAGAACCGTTGTAGCACAGTGGGTATCTTATAAAGTTGGGGGCACAACACTTTTTATGTTTCCGATTCTTTACAATTCAGAATCTGGAAACGGTGTCACAACTCAGTTTGGTAAAAATAATTCCCAAGGCTATTTTTGGCAAAACTCATACCAATGGTCTGACTCTTATCCCAATAGTTTATTTTTAGCAAATGGATATAAGTTTCGTTTTGATGTGTATGAAAAAACTGGCCAAGCAACACAATTGGAGATGTGGAAACTCTCTCCTATCATCAACTACAATATTAATTTAGGTTATGCGAATTATAAAAACAATGCCATAACTCCTGTTTACGAAGATCGTTTTAAAAATTTAGGAATTGGGAATGTTGCCGTCACCAATAATGTTGATAGAGGAGAATTATTTCCGAATTCAGGTTTGCCTTATCGTAACACAGGCGTTAACTATGATCCTTGGTGGAAAGCTGACCTTCGTTTAAATGCAAAATTTAATGATTTTTCAAAAGACTATACTAGAAACTTTCAAGTACAGTATGAAAATTATAGCAATCGATTGTTTGATTACGAATTTGGAAATCGATACCAACCTTCTAATTCCTTACAATCTCTATATACGTTTCGAGATGTTCGATTTGGTTTGATCCGAAACCTACTCAACTGGAACTTCAATTATACGGAAAACCGTGGAGATTTGAGTGTTGGAATTTCCATGAGTAGAACTTTAATCTATCAAATCCAAGCAAACCAGTACTTTGCAGCCCAAGATACCTTACCTGCGGTTACGATCAGAAATTCTAGTAACATCGGCCTTGTTCCAGGGACGGCAAGTCCAATTTATTGGGATATGTTATTCCAAACCAATATCAATCGTATTTATGGTCCACCACAACAGAAAGTTAATCCAATCAACGGGATTGTGGATCCGCGTAGCCAGTTTCAGGATTATGTATTACGATCCCAAACAAATGTGATCGGGGAAACTGGGCTTCGTTCTCCCATTGCCATGGGAACATATGTTTCGTTTACTCCTTCCGTTTATATGGGAGCCACAAAACAAACTGTTGAATTTCCTGGTTCAGGAAGTGAATTAAACGGACCAGACCGAGACGTGAACCGAGCGTATGCGACACTTCTCAAACAACAATCTTACCAATATGTACGCCAATCACATACCGTCAGAATGGGTATTCCGGAAATATTCCTGTCTACCACCTATCGTAGATTAGATGCAGACAAAGCAGAAGCAAAAGATCCTATTTTAGGAAACTTACGCCAACATGAAGCAGAAGTTTCATTAGAAAGTTATGCTTTAAATGACTGGGACATTTCTGTTCGCACCATTCGAGATTTACGTCAATTTTCCTCTACTTATAACCCTGGACTTACCAATATGCAACGTTGGTATTATACTGTGGTTCGAGTGGGTGGATTCTTTGATTTTGTTGATGGATTTACAACAAGAAGGCCTAGTTTACTTGAAAGAAAACGAAATTTCTATTCAGGTCTATTTATTAACAATGATTATGTGCATCATACACCTCAAAATCGTTCTTTATCAAACAACTTAACTCTTTC
Source organism: Leptospira yanagawae serovar Saopaulo str. Sao Paulo = ATCC 700523 (assembly GCF_000332475.2). GTDB lineage: Bacteria > Spirochaetota > Leptospiria > Leptospirales > Leptospiraceae > Leptospira_A > Leptospira_A yanagawae. The sequence continues at coordinate 39,826 of NZ_AOGX02000024.1, read as the reverse complement.
ATATAAAATGGGTGGATTTTCTTGGCCAATCATTCGTGCTTTCCGAAGTTTAGAAATCGGATCTACATGGTATCATGTTTATAAAGATAGCTTTTTAGACAGTTACCGATTTTTCTTTAAAACAGATGTAAAGGTAACAAGATATACTGGTGTAGAACTTGAATTAGATTCTCGGGTCACTGAACCTTGGAGATTAACGGCTTTAGCACAAGGTCAATTTTATGCAATGAATACGAGCCCAGAGTTGTATACTTCTCAAACTGGAACAAACTATGACCAAACAACGATTTGGGAAGACCTTGCTGCGGGTACTGGGGCACAAGGCCAAAATGAAAGGCAAAAAACTGTTTTCAATATCAATCGGTTTATGATGACTCTAAAGATGGACCTTCACAATTGGGAATACCGATTGGGATATAGCATGAATTTACGGGCTTTGCCTGGTGGTTTGACATTAAACAACCAACTCACATTTTATGACCAATCAGTTTATTTATCGGTTAATCTTACCAATTTCAGTTTTGGCGATTCACCTTCTGCGCAAGCGACAAGAGTACGTTTGTATCGCTTTAGAAAACGTCCATTGGATGGGACAACCACTGACCTTACGGAATAATTTATGTTAAAAGAAAGAAGCCAATCCTTCAAACTTTTGTTTCTGGTTACTGACTTTTTTATCGGTTTAACTAGTTTTTTAGTCGCTTATATCATTCGGTATTATCTATCACCAGACTCTAGTTTCCAAATCCAAACCATTGAACCCATCAACTATTTGATTTTAGGAATCGTACTTGGGTTTTCGCAAGTGTTATCATTTTTATCCATTGATTTGTACCATCCGAGGAGAGGGTTATCCTTTTCAGATGAACTCTTTGCCATCATATCAGGTGTAATACTAAATTTACTAATCGTTTTATCTTTACTATTTTTCTTTCGTGGAGAAAGTTTTTCACGGCTTGTCATTGGTTATTTTGCTGTCTGCACAGTTGTTCTCACTTCATTATCACATTTTGTTTTAAGAACCTTTATGCAATACTTACGTAGCAAAGGATACAATCTTAAATCGGTATTGATCATTGGAACTGGAAAATCAGCGATTAATTTTTCTAAAACTCTTGGTAAACATTCCATTTACGGATATACAGTAAAAGGTTTTGTTTCAGGTAAAAAGAATTTATCTCCTAAATCGATACAATCAGTAACAACAACGAAACAATTGGAATCTTATGTTGAAAACAACCAAATTGATTTGATTGTATATGCTTTGTCCCACGAAGAGGGGGATTCTTTAAAAGATGTAATCGATATTGCCGACTTCCATGGAATCGATTTAAAGGTTATTCCTAGTTATGAAGAGATTGTTACTGCGAAGGGTAGGGTGGAAGTATTAGATGGAATACCTATCATCTCCATTCGTAATATACCACTCCGATTGGGTTACAATTTAGTTTTAAAACGAATTTTTGATATAATATTTTCATTAGTTTTTATTCTGTTGTTCAGTCCATTTTACCTTTTGATAGCGATACTTGTTAAAATAACAAGTAAAGGTCCAGTCTTTTACAAACAAGAAAGAGTAGGCTTGGATAACAAAGTATTTGGAATGATTAAATTTCGTTCTATGGTAGTGCAGGCAAAAGAAAAGTCCGATACACTGTGGACTGTTAAAGATGATCCAAGGGTTACAACCATTGGAGCCATTCTTCGCAAACTTTCGTTAGATGAAACACCTCAATTTTTTAATGTTTTAATTGGTGATATGTCTGTTGTTGGTCCACGACCAGAAAGACCATTTTATGTAGAGAAATTTCGAAACGAACACCACCAATACATGCGAAGGCATGCCGCAAAAGCAGGAATTACAGGTTGGGCACAAGTCCAAGGATTTCGCGGTGATACCTCGATAGAAAAACGAATCGAGGCTGATATCTTTTATATAGAAAATTGGTCGTTATTACTTGATATCAAAATCATTTTACTCACACCACTGAAAGCAATCATAGATAGGAATGCGTATTAGGAAACAATATGGATGAAAAAGAATTAAAAAACATTGCGAATTTGGCAAAACTCAATATTAACGAATCCGAAATTTCAGGAATGTTAAATGACTTCTCTCGTATTGTGCAATACGTGGATGAAATCAAAAACCTGGACACTTCCAATGTGGGTGATGATGAAATTTACGAACAAATTTTTTACGAACTAAGAAAAGATGAAAGTGAAAACGGTCTCAAACGAGATGATTTGGCCAAAATTGCACCATCGTATGAAAATGGTTATGTGGTTGTTCCCAAGGTAATTGAAACATGAAAGATTTAATTTATTTAACGTATTCTGAAATCAAAAAAAAATTAAATGATGGTTCACTGACATCGAAAAATTTAGTATCTGCATACATCAAACGTATAGAAGATACCGATTCAAAAATTAAAGCGTTTCTTGCAGTAGACAAAACTAAAATTTTACGACAAGCAGAAGAGAGTGACAATAGAAGAAAAGAAGGAAAACAACTCTCTCTATTTGATGGAATACCTATTGGCATTAAAGACAATATCTGTATCAGAGGTGAAATCACCTCTTGTTCATCAAAGATTTTAGAAAATTTTGTTTCGCCATATGATGCGACAGTTATCTCAAAACTAAAACAAAAGGGTTTTATTTTCTTTCCAAGACTCAATATGGATGAATTTGCAATGGGTTCCTCTACGGAAAACAGTGCTTTCCAAACTTCTAAAAATCCATTTGATCCAGAAAGGATCCCTGGTGGCTCTAGCGGTGGTTCGGCGGCAGCCGTTGCTGCATCCATGTTACCTGTTTCCTTAGGTTCTGATACAGGAGGATCAATCCGCCAACCTGCTTCGCTTTGTGGAATATGGGGATTAAAACCAACCTACGGTAGAGTGAGCCGTTATGGTCTTGTTGCCTATGCCTCCAGTTTGGACCAAATTGGACCATTTTCCAATGATATGGACGGGATTTCTGACTTACTTGAAATTCTTTCTGGTCTTGATCCAAAAGACCAAACCACAGCTAAAGTAAATCCTTTTGAATCAAAGTTAGTATCCGAAATGGATTGGAAAGGGAAAAAAATTGGAGTTATGAAAACCGAAGATTTTAATTTCTCAGATGATATTAACAAACGTTATTTGGAGATTTTAAAATCATTGGAAGAAAAAGGCGCAACACTTGTTCCCTTAGACTTTTCTTTGTTAAAGTATGCAATTCCAGTGTACTATCTCATTGCAACAGCAGAATGTTCCTCTAACCTAAGTCGTTTTGATGGAATTCGATATGGATTAAGAAAAGAAGGGTCTGGAAAATTGGACGATCTCTATGCGGATTCTAGAACCGCAGGATTTGGAAATGAAGTGAAACGTAGAATTTTACTTGGAACATTTTCACTCAGTTCAGGTTATTATGATGCCTATTATGGAAAGGCTCAAAAAGCAAGGGTTCTCATTCGAAAACAATATGCTGAATTTTTTAAATCAGTGGATGTTATTTTGCAACCAACTTCTCCTACGACAGCATTTAAGGTTGGCGAAAAAACAAAGGACCCAATCCAAATGTACCAAGCAGATATCTTAACAACATCTGTTAATTTAAGTGGAGTACCCGCGATTAGTTGCCCTGCAGGCCTCGACAGCAATGGTTTACCAATTGGGATCCAGTTGACAACTTCCCACTTCGATGAAGTGACACTTCTCAGTTTTGCAAAATCAATTGCGAAACTAGAAATTTGCAAAACCCCGTTACCCAAAGAGATTTCCTAATATGGATGAATTGACCAAAAGAGTCATTCCTTGTTTGGATATCAAAGGGGGAAGGGTTGTCAAAGGAGTACAGTTTGTAAACCTTATCGATGCGGGAGATCCTGTTTCTTGTGCCATCGCCTATGAGGAAAATAAAGCGGACGAACTTTGTTTTTTAGACATCACTGCTTCCTCTGACAAACGAGACATCCTTTTGCATTTAGTGGAAGAAGTGGCTAACAAACTCTTTATCCCTTTTACTGTTGGTGGCGGGATTCGAACGATTGAGGATGTCAAAGCGGTCCTTAACAAAGGTGCTGATAAAGTTTCCATTAACACTAGCGCATTTCAAAATCCTCAATTATTAAAAGATGCAAGCGAGATTTATGGCTCACAATGCATTGTTTGCGCGATCGATGTGAAATTCCATCCAGAGCGAAAACGATACGAAGTGTATCTCAATGGTGGTAGAAAGGAAACTGGTAGAGAAGCATTGGATTGGGGAAGAGAAGCCTATGAAATGGGTGCTGGAGAAATTTTACTAACCTCTATGGACAAAGATGGTACAAAAGATGGATTTGATATCAACTTAATGAAGGCTTTTACTTCTCATTTATCGATTCCTATCATTGCATCTGGTGGAGCGGGAAATCCGGAACATATGGCAGAAGTGATTTTACGTGGAGGTGCTGATGCAGTCCTTGCTGCTTCAATTTTTCATTTTGGTGAATTTTCTATCCAAGAAACAAAACAAACAATGAAAGAGATGGGAATCAAAGTGAGATTATGAATTCCTTTCATCCACTCGATTATGTTTTTTTTCTCCTTCCATTCTTTGTCATTTTTATCATTTTAATTCGGTTTCGTTCAAAACACCAAACCACAAAAGAGTATTTCCAAGCAGAAGGGAGTTTGAGTTGGTTTGTTGCTAGCACGGCAATGGTTGCCACAACATTTGCCGCAGACACCCCCCTTGCTGTAACAGAAATTATACGCAACCAAGGAATTTCAGGAAATTGGATTTGGTGGTATATGGCTGTTGGTGGTTTTGTGACGGTTTTTTTCTTTTCCAAATTATGGAAACGTTCAGGTGCCAGTACCGACTTAGAATTAATTCAAATTCGTTATAGTGGAAAGGAAGCAAATTTTTTAAGAGGATTCAAAGCCTTCGTTATCGGCTTTTTGTTAAACTTAGTGATCCTTGGTTGGGTAAACTTAGCGATGCTTAAAATTATCCCTGTTTTTTTTCCAGGATATGACGCATCACACATACTCATCTCCTTACTTGTTTTTGGTGTGTTTTACACTGCAATTGCTGGTTTACGAGGGATTTCTTATATCGATGTCTTTCAATTTTTCCTAGCTTGGTTTGGATGTATTTTATTTGCCTATTTTGCAATCAAACTTCCTGCAATTGGAAGTTTGGAACTTTTAAAAAACAAATTACCTGAAAACAAAATTCTATTTTTTCCTACAGGAGAAAATGGTTCCTTACCTTGGGATCATTTTTTAATCCTACTAACTGTCTTATGGTGGTCTAGTTGGTATCCAGGTTCAGAGCCTGGTGGCGGAGGTTATATCGCTCAAAGGATATTGGCTACCAAAAATGAGAATGCAGCGCTTAAAGGTAGTTTGTGGTTTGTGATTGCCCATTATTTCGTAAGGCCTTGGCCTTGGATTTTAGTTGCTCTCGTATCACTTGTGTTATACCCAAATCTAACAGATGTAGAAAGTGGTAAAGGGTTTTTAATGGTTTTAAAGGAAGGTATGCCAAGTGGTATGATGGGACTTATGCTCAGTGCATTCCTTGCTGCTTATTTATCTACATTAGCAACACATTTGAATTGGGGTGCTTCGTATCTAGTAAACGATTTGTATAAACCATTGCAAAAGCAAAATCAATCGGATTCTCATTTGATCAAATTATCTTATTTCATCCAATTGTTAACAGCAGCATGTTCCTTTATCTTGGCTGTCTATGGTTTGGAAACAATCAAAGGTGCTTGGGTGTTTTTACTGGAAGCATCTTCCGGAATCGGATTTGTATTGATCTTTCGTTGGTTTTTTTGGCGGATCTCAGCTTGGACAGAAATTTTAGCCTTAATTTTATCTCCTATTTTTTATCTCTTTTTTTCACATTATTTACAAATTCCTTTTCCGTATTCTATTCTTTATACATCAATAAGTTCTGCGTTTGTTCTCATTGTATCCAGTTATATACTTCCAGAAACAAAACCTGATATCCTTTTTACTTTTTATGAAAAGACGAAACCTCCATATTATTTATGGAAAGGTTTTTTCGCAAAGTATCCAAATTACAAACAAACCATTTACCATAACCAATTGATTGTATCACTATTTGGGACTCTAGCTGGTTTATCATTTGTTTTTGGTGGTTTGTATTCGGTCCAATGTCTATTGTGGAAAGAAGGAAATTTGTTATGGGGAATTTTATTCTTTTTTATTGGTCTTTTCGGTTTGTATTTTGCAATTCAAAAATCAGAATCAAATCGAATTTCAAAATAAATCCTAACTTAAGGAAAGTTTCGGATCTCAGAAATGACTGACGAAAACAAATTCCTACTTTTTATATCGTCTACACTTAAAGTCTGAAATGCCATCATTGAATGATCGCAGTCATTTACATTAATTTGTTTGTAACTTAAATTTCCAAGCCTCGCGCTATTGGCTGTCACAATTCCATCTGAACTTGTAAATCCCGCATTGGTTAATAAAGTACAACCTGTATTATAATAAAAAGTTTCACCTACAGTGCAATTGGATAAAATCCCCGCAAAACTTATAAACCTTACATTCAGTCCAGAATTTAAATAGGATTCATTGAGAAGATCCAACACCTCATTACTTGCTCCTGACAAATTCGTTTGCAAATTGCCGTTGTTTGTGTATGCAAGTTCTTGTCCACCTTGGGTATCCACTAGGTAAGAGCCCAATTCATTCACAAAACCATTTGCATTCAAAAAACTTTTAGAAGCAAATGGGGATCCGAACTGTGGGCTTGCCAGTGTGACCACCAAACGTACAAAAGGTAGTGTTCCAGTTTCTTTTGCGAGAGCCACACGTGTGACTAAACCTCCCATCGAATGGGCAACGATTGTTACAGAATCCGCGTCAGAAAAATTGGATCGTAAAGTTGAATGGAACTGCTTGCCATTCACGAGAATGCTATTCGATGTTCTATAGGTATAAAGGTATAAATCAAATTCAGAGTTTGCAGAATCCCTTCCTTCTTGGAAGTGAACCAGTCCGTTGGAGAATGTATTTTTAATATTTTGAATTTTTTTTTCGTCATTGGTAATGGGATCAGAATCACGTTCCGCAGGATTCCATCCATGGACAAAAACTAATTTCTTTTTGTTTGATTTTGGAAACCATTCTGCATTTAAAAATTGAGCATTGGAAAGATTTCTAGAAGTTCCAGGAATAAATCCAAATAGTTTTTGATTCGGGTTGGGAAGGATACCAAGTAATGCTAATAAAAGAACTTCATCATTTTTTTGTTTTTCCGAAACAAATTCTTTTCGGTAAAAATCGTAAATACAAGTTTGAAAAACAAAAGAAAAAACAATTAAATTGATTGGAAATATGCAGAATCGCTTATTGCGAAACATGATGTAGCCTATCCAAAGTAATCCCGCAAGCTACCACAACATTCAGTGAGGTAACAGCTCCATACAATGGAATTCTAGCAACATAATCAGCATCTTCAAGTAAAATTCGTTTCACACCTTCACCTTCATTTCCCATAATCACAGCCATTTGTGAAATGTCGGGAAGTGTATCCCAAATATCCTCATCTCCTTCTTCGTCTGTTGCAAGAATCCAATAGTCATTTTTTTTTAGGAATTCAATCCCATGTTTCAAATTGGCAACTCGGTAAATTTGGATGTGATGAATGGCCCCTGCCGAAACTTTTTCAACAACTGGTGTAATCGGAGACGTGTCGCGATCAGACATTAACACGTGTTTTACACCCATACATTCCGCTGTTCGCAATAAATTTCCCATATTTCCAGGATCTTGGATACGATCTAAAATAAGAATTGGACCTTCATTTGGATTGATATTTTGTTTGAATTGTTCAAAACCAAGAGAGGAAAAAGACTTTTGTTTTGTTCGAATGATCACATAACCTTGGTGGTTTTTATCGTGGGCGATTCTGCCCAATTCACGACTGGAAACAGTTGTAAACTTAATGGAATTTGGTAAATAGGATTTGATCCTTTGTTTTTCTTCATTACCAATCCCATCTTTTACAATCACTTCTCGAATGGTCTTAATCCCTCGTTCGGGCGACATTTGTTCTAAGGATTCTAAAAATTCAAAAAAATTACGTTTCCCAAAAAGTATTTCTACTGGGCTTTTTTCCATGTTGTTTTTCCTTCTTTTGTATCAGCGAGAAGGATACCTTTGTTTTCCAACTCTTTTCGGATTGAATCTGCCATCGCAAAATCTTTGTTTTGTTTTGCCAATTTTCGTTTCTCAATTTGTTCTAATATCCAATCTTCAGAAATTCCATCCAAAGGTTTCGCTTCCGGTTTTTGAAATTGGAAAATCGCAAACAGTACATTCATCTTTACAAAAAGGGAAAGACATTCCTTGTAAAATGCGATTGGTTTTTCTGAATTCGTTTGGTCCAAAGATTGGTTCACAATCCGAACTAGTTCAAACACAGTCGCAAGTGCCTTTGGTAAATTTAAATCATCAGCAAGTGCATTTAAAAAATCCAAGTCCAATTTTTGGATTTCTGGAATCAAAAAATTGATTCCTTCAAAAGTAGGAGGGATTTCATCCCAAAAGGAATACGTTTCCAATATTCGATAAATTGTATTTTGGATTCTGTCTAAGGCAACTTTAGATTCGCCCAATTTTGCCAAAGAAAAGTTCAATTTACTTCGGTAATGAGCTGAAATTAAATGGAATCGAATCACCCGAGGTTCAAATCCTTTTTCTAAGATATCCCGTAAGGTATAAAAATTACCCTTACTTTTTGACATCTTTTCACCATCAACTAACAAATGTTCGCAATGAAGCCAAGTCCCAACAAACTCTTCCTTGGGATACGCACCCGTTGTTTGGGCAAATTCGTTTTCATGGTGTGGGAAAAGTAAATCAATTCCACCCGTATGGATATCAATGCCTGAACCATAAATTTTGCGAATCATGGCAGAACATTCTAAATGCCAACCAGGTCGGCCGTTACCAATTTTTGTATGCCAACATTTTTCAGATTCAGATTTTTGATTTTTCCATAAAACAAAATCTCGAACATCATCCTTTTCGTATTCATCTGCATCGTAACGGACACCAGATTTCATGCCTGAAACATCTATTTTAGATAATTCACCGTATCTCTCAAACTTCTGAATGGAAAAATAAACATTTCCTTCTTTTTCGTAAGCAAGTCCATTGGATTGTAATGTTTCGACAAGGGAAACCATATCATCGATGGATTCAGTTGCTTTCGGATAATGTTCTAATTTTTGGACATTTAATGTTTCTAGGTCTTGAAAAAAAGCTTCTGTCCAAGGTTTTGTAAATTCTTCTACGCTGATATTACGTTTGATTGACTCCGCGATAATTTTATCATCGATGTCAGTAATGTTCATCGATTGGTTCAATTTGTAACCACCGAGAAGTAAAGACCTCCGCAAAATATCGACAAACAAAAATGATCTTATGTTTCCAATGTGAGCAAAATTGTAAACCGTTGGTCCACAAGAATAAATCGTCACATAATTCACATCTTTCGGTTGGAATGGTTCTTTTTTTCCGGATTTCGTATTCTGAAAGAAAAAAGGAATTGTTGTCATAATGCAAAAATTTCTTTCACAAACTCTAAGTTTGCTTGTGGTTGTTTCTCTTTTCCCGCTTCGTTTCCCTCTGTTGGGTACAACTGCATCCGCTTATCACAATTCATATGATTAAACAATGCAAAAGTAGATTTTGGATGAGACATTTGGTCTTCCATACCACAGGAAAAGAGGGCAGGGATTTTGATTTTTTTTGCAAAGTTCATTGCATCAAAATAGGATAATTCTTTTTTATAATCGATTTTTTTTGTCGCACGTTTTTCAAAAAAAGGTGTGAGTTCTCGCACCCAAGGGTTACCTTTGAGTGCCATTTGTTCTTTATCAATGTAACAAAATGAAGCAGTCTCAAGGATAAGACCTTTAATACGATCCGAATATGCAGCACCAAACACTGCCAATGCGGAACCTAATGATTTTCCATGTAAAATAATTTGATCACCATCAATTCCATCTGTTAACCTTAAAAACTCAATGGTCCGAATTACATCCAAATACAATTTTCGCATATAAAACTCTTCTTTTTGGTCGAGTCCATGTGCAAAATAATTTGGAGTCCATCCAATCGGTGATTTTCCTGTAACAGGATCCACCGGCATTTGGACCATCTCTTCACCATGACCCCGTAAGGTGATGTGAAGCTGTGCCACACCCAAATCAGAATAGCCTTTTTGGATTTCTTCTGGTGTTGCAAGATAGTCGTGGAAATAAACGACAACTGGCCTATCACCACGTTTTCTAGGAATCGCAAGTTTGCCATGTAACACATGATTGTCGATACTTTGAAAACTTATATCATTCAACGATTCCCAGATAAAACTCCCTTTCAAAACTGTTTTGTAAGTGGCTTTGATTGGAATTTTTTTAAGTTCCGTAATTCCAGTTTTCCAAAATGTATCTAAATCACTGGGTGGGTCCAGTTTTGGAACTGTTTGAAAACATTCGTCAAAACTAACGATTTGAGGCATGAGAATCCAACTTCGGAGAAAATTGACCTAAAAAACTATACATGGTTTGTAAAAGTAAAACTGAAATTGTCATCGGCCCCACACCACCTGGCACTGGAGTGTAATAAGAAGACTTATCCTTGGCTTTTGAAACTTCAATGTCACCGACATTCCCTACATTATAACCAGCATCCAAAATAATGGCACCGTCTTTTATCCAATCTGCTTGGATGAATTCTGGTTTGCCAACAGCTCCCACAACAATATCTGCTTGTTTCACGAGTTCGGATAAGTTTTTTGTTTTAGAATGGCAAAGTGTGACAGTTGCATTCAAATTGGTTAACATGATGGCCATTGGTTTTCCAAGAATAGGGGACCTTCCGACAACCACTGCATGTTTTCCGGTCACATCAATTCCATATTCTTGCAAAAGTAAAACCATTCCGTACGGAGTGCACGGATAGTATGCCTCGCTATCCATCGACAATTTTCCAAATGAGATCGTTGTCACACCATCGACATCTTTTTCTAATGCGATTTCATCAAAAGCTTTCCTTTCATCAATTTGGTGAGGAACAGGGTGTTGTAATAAAATTCCATTGATGGACGGATCGGCATTCAATTTTCGAATTTCCGTTAATAGTTCTTCCGTTGTTGTTTCTTCTTTTAAGCGGATGTATCTTGAATTCATTCCTACTTTTTCACAGGCTTTCACCTTCATGTTGACGTAGGTTTCGGAAGCAGGGTTATTCCCAACAAGGATGGTTGCAAGGGTAGGAATTCCCTTACCATCTGCTTTTGCTTTTGCTAATGTTTCTTGGATTCGATTTCGGATTTTTTCGGAAATCGCTTTACCGTCTAATAGGATGCTAGATTTCATTCTGTAAGTTCAAAATTTCAGAGAAAATTGAACTGGCAAACAGAAAAAACCATCCATGATTCCAAGTTTAGATCCAAAAGAGACCAAAACCTCCGACGCAAAAGTAACCCTTCCTTTACAAGGTTGGGTCCAAGGCCTACGCGGCAATAACCATGTCCAATTTTTACAACTTCGCACCAACGGGGAAATCTTCCAAGTTGTGTGTGAAAAAGAGAAATTAGGTGAGGAGATGTTCAAACAAATCAAATCTCTCCCTCAAGAAACCTCTTTGGTTGTCACTGGAACTTGGCAAGATAACCCCAAGGCCCCCAGTGGCAAAGAACTACTTCTCATTTCCTTCGAGATCGTGGGAAGTTCTTCAGATTATCCCATTACTCCCAAAGAACATGGCCCTGATTTTTTACACAACCATCGGCATTTGTGGTTACGTTCCAAACGACAACTTGCCATCCAAAGGGTTCGCTCCGAATTGTCCTTTGCCATCAGGGAATTCTTTCGTAACGATGGTTATACCCTGATCGACACACCGATCTTAACAGGTTCCATCGGGGAATCGGCAGGGACTCTTTTTTCCACAGAATACTTTGACTTAGGACAAGCGTATCTTGCCCAAACGGGTCAGCTGTATTTGGAAACGGCAGCATTTGCGCATTCCAAAGTGTATTGTTTTGGCCCCACGTTCCGGGCCGAAAAAAGTAAAACCAAACGCCACCTGACTGAATTTTGGATGTTAGAAGCAGAAACCGCATTCCTTGGCCAAGAAGGAAATTTAGACCTACAAGAACGATTTGTGAAATCGGTCCTCAAAACCACAATTGAGCGCACAAGAGAAGACCTAAAAACTCTGGATCGTGATCCACAACCCCTGCTGAACTACCTAGAAAAACCATTCCCGCGTGTGGACTACAAGGAAGCCATCAACATCCTGCAGAGTGCGGGAGAGGCAATCACCTGGGGCGAAGACATCAATGCAGAACGAGAACAAATCCTCACAAACCATTATGGAACTGCCATCTTCATTCAAAATTTCCCAAGGGCCATCAAAGCCTTTTACATGAAACAAAACCCAAACGACCCAAAAACAGTTTTGTCCGCTGACCTAATTGCCCCTGATGGAATTGGTGAAATCATTGGTGGGTCAGAAAGAGAAGAATCCTATGAAAAAATCGTAGAACGTTTGCAAGAAGAAGGCCTCCCTCCAGAAGATTATTCTTGGTATTTGGACCTAAGAAAGTATGGATCGGTCCCACATGCGGGCTTTGGTATGGGTTTAGAACGAGTGATTGCTTGGGTATGTGGTTTGCCACATATCCGTGAATGCATCCCTTTCCCAAGGATGATTTACCGCCTGACACCTTAATTTTTTTTTAGGGAAAAAATGCCATAAGACCGATCCTTTTAAAGAAAGAGAGGTACCTTATGGCACAACAAGCAACCCAAGTATTCACTACATCCATCGAAAAAGAAGCTTGGGATTTATACGAGGTAGGTTCCAACGAAGATGTTGTGGTCCTCGCCAAACGCCATCCGGACAATTTTTATGTACAACACTTAAGTTATCTTGCTCTTTACGAACTCACTGGTCGCGCCACCATCCAAGCACCTAAAGGAATTTCCAATTTAGCTCCACTTGTGGATGCCATCCAAAATTTTGAATTGGGAAAATCCAGCGAAGCCAAACAAAATTTAAACTTATACTTCCAAACACAATCAAATCCTCTTTGTTTTTCAATCATCCAAACTGCGATTAAAATTTATTTCCGACAAGAAGCGTATGAAGATGCCAAAAACATCCTCTCTCGTTATAAAAAACAATGGAATGATCTTTCCTTTCTCAAAGAAGAATTAATTTGCAGTTATTACCTAAAACGTTACGATGAAGTGATCAAACTGTTTCGTGAGAATATGAAACTTTTGAATGATTCTGATATCCACAAACTGGTGGGAATGGCTTTACTCTTTTTGGACCGCCATAAAGAAGCCAATCTTATTTTTGAGAATATTCCTAATAAATTAAATCTTCCTAGTTTCGAAGAAAAACGGAAAATGTATGATTCAGTGTATCGTAATATTGCTGAGTTAGAAAAAAAATCCAGTTCTCTTGCTCATAAAGATTTAGAAGATATGGGTTTTGCGTATTTATTCAATGGTGAGTATGGCAAAGCTGAAAAAATGTTTTTATCTCTTACTGAGAAACTAAAATCAAAACTCTGCACCGTGTGATGTTCTTTCTCGACTCGGGGTGGCTAAGAAATTTAGCTGCCTCATCAGTTGGGATGATCAAATCGGTTTGGTTTTTGCCTGCTGTGGAAAGTGCCAAAACGAAATAAGGATTTTTACCAACCTTGGTTTCATAAGCTTTTCCATTTTGGTCGGCACGGTAAACAATATAACCTGTTTCAATCGCATAGGCATCCTTCACATAAAGTGGGGAATATACATCTAAACCACGATCCGTTTGGATTTTCGGAAATAACGCACGTTTTACGGAAAGATGCCTTGCATCTACCACAAGGCCAGAAAATTCTACTGGGATCACTTCTTCGCTGAATTCAGGAACACGTTCTGTACCATATTCCATTGGAATGTGAGCAAGGATTCCATCTTTACCTTTGATGGGAAGGCTTGCTTTCGCTTCTAAAACATTTTTCACAAACTGAAAATCATATTCTTCTTTTTCCGCACCAATGTAAGAATTGAGTCTTAGGCGGGCTTGTTGGTTGACTTGGGTGTATTCAAACATCGTATAATCAGCATTAAAGAGAATGGATTCTAACCTCTGGCTAAGCCTTATTTTTAGCTTTTCCTTGGCTTTTTTCCTCGCCATCGAATGGGCTTTGCCTTGGCTCGTGGCAGTGTTTTTTCCAGAAAATTCAGGATCATCTTCATCAAATACAATTTTGGGAATGGTTTCTTTTACATTTGAAACGATCACCTGGTCTGTCCAATTGACAACTGATGCATAAATGTCCTTATCTTCAATTGGTTTGGATCCCAGTGAAACACTGAATGCGACGAGGGATAAGAGAATGGAGATCTGGGAAATACGTTTCATACCTTTCATTTCGGCAATAAATGGAATTTTCTTTCTAATTCATTAAATTCCGTTATGAGAGGAACTCCTTTCGGTAAACTTTGCAAGACGTTTTTTCCGTAGGATTTTGTATGAATGCGAGGATCAAGGATACTCACCATTCCCGTATCCGTCTGAGATCGGATGAGACGTCCAAATCCTTGCCTTAGGAGTAAACAGGTTTTAGGAACCTGCATTTCCCAAAAAGGGCTTTTTCCTTTTTTTTCCATATCTTCCATTTTTGCCTGGAGAACGGGTTCTGTTGGCACTTGGAAGGGTAGTTTTGTCACAATCACGTTTCTTAGTTTATCACCTTTGATATCCACACCTTGCCAAAAACTGGAAACACCAAATAATACACTGTTCTCATTGGCAAGAAACTCTCGTTTGGCGGCGATAGGTCCCATTTCTGTTTGTGCAAATATGGGATAAGGAACTAAATTCCGAATTTCTTCATACAATTCAGAAAGTAATTTATTTGAGGTGAATAATACAAAAGCATCCCCTTCGGATAATTTTAATAACCTTGTGATCCAATAAGAGAGATCCGTTTTATTTCGTTTTGGATCAGAGACTGGATCGGCAATTTGTTTTGGCACAAACAGTAGGGAATGGGTATTGTATTGGAAAGGGGAGTGGAGAGTTTTTGTTTTTACTTCCGTTGTCCCTACTTCTTTTAGGAAGTATTGGAAATTCCCAGCAGTTGGTGAAAGGGTAGCAGACGTTAAGACTACCGAATCCATATTGGGAAACAAAGTATTGGCTAAAATTTCATCTGTGTTTTTCGGTTGGGAAAATAAATAATAAAATGGATCTTTTACCGATTGTGGTGGAGGTTCGATCCAAAATACCAAATTGGGATTGGACTTCAAACGAAAGTCATTGAGGAATGAAGAAACTTTTTTTAGATTCCCAGAGACCATCTCAAGTCCCATTGCCAATTCCTTTTCTTCCAGGTCTTCACTATCTTTTTTGTATTTGGACAATAATCCTTCTAATACGGAAGCCAAATCTCCTAATGTATCTTCCAAAGCACCGTTGTCCAATTTGATCCGTTCGGTATGACGACTGGCAAATTGATTGAATTGGAGTGGAATGGCAGAAAGTAACATCCGAAAGAAATCATTCGCATAACCAATGCTTGCCTCAACCAACTTGATTATTTTATCATTAGAGTTGATTTTCAAAACAAGTCCGGTTCGTTTTTCAGGGAAGTAGAGGTAATGTAATAAATTTAAAATGAATTCATATCGAATTTCAGATCCAAATGCTTTTCCCACAATTTCGGGAAATACATGGGCTTCATCAATGACAAGTTGCGAAAACGTTGGTAATAATTTAAAATCACCGGCTAAGTGACTGGCAAGGAGATGGTGGTTGACGATGAGGATATTCGCTTTTTTCCATTTTTCCTTTTCTAAAAAATAATAAGAAGAACTGAAATTGGGACAATTTCTCCCCAAACAGTTGTCAGACTCTCTAGCCACGGAAGACCAAAACGAGTTGGAAAGATATCCATCAAACTCGGCACGAATCCCACTTTCCGTTTGTTTTTCCCAATTGACAAAGTAGGATAATGAAGACTCCATTTCAGGTCCAAAATCCCCTCGTTCCATCACTCGATTGTATTTCCGTTTGCAGAGGTAATTACTAGCACCAAGTGCTACCATCGCATTGATCGGAACCCCAAGTGCTTCCGAAACAAGAGGGATGTCCTTGTAGAGCAATTGGTCTTGTAGGGATTTTGTTTCAGTGGAAACAACAACAGTGCATTCGTTTTCTAATGAAAATAGGGCACTCGGAATGAGGTAGGCAAGTGACTTTCCAACACCTGTTCCTGCTTCAATCACCCAATTGGTCCCAGTATGAAAAGCAGATTCGATGGACTCGGACATTTCCATCTGTTCCCGACGAACTTCATAGTCCTTCCAAAGTTTTGGAAGTTGTTTGGTAAAAACTGTTTTTACGTCCAAAATTTAATGCCTATTTCGAAACAGAAGTATGATACAAACAACTGTTAAGCTAGTGACCGAAAGTAAAGAAACTGACATGATTAGAATTCCTTGCCAATTGAGTTCAGAAGTAGGCATTAGGTGAGAGCTCCCTTTTCTTTGCGGTTCTTAAGTGCTTTTGCGACAAGAAAATAGATAAATCCGTAAATCAAAAAAAGAGAAATGACTACAGACCTCGCAACCACTGCTTTTGTTTTGGCATCGTCTACATTTTTCCCTTGGTTTTCGGCAAGCAAACCCATAACCTCTGGATTCATTTTGTCTAAATATTCCGGTAGGTTCATATAACAGAATGAAACAAAGATAAATAGTAAAAACCAAGGAGTGATGTATTTTAAAACAAATTGGATGAGTTTGGGGAAGGGGATTAGGCTTCCTTCATTTGCATCTGTTGCCCCACGTTCCACTCCAATCTTAAAAACAAAAATAAAAATTTGTATGGATGCCAATATGTAAATCATAATGGTTCCAATATAAAAATCGGCAATGTCTAGTGCCGCAAAATCCTTATTAAAGTAAATAATTGGCAAACACAATACAAAGGTAAATAAAAACAATAATAAAGAAGACTTTCGCCTTCCAATACGAAATCCTTCTTCTAAAAATAAAATCCCAGGTTGTAACATTGTAACGGAAGAGGTGATGGCAGCTAGGAACAATACCAAAAACCATAGCCCACCAAAAAAATTCCCACCAGGCATCATTCCAAATACAGAAGGCAAAGCGATAAATCCCATTCCAAAAGTTCCAAAGGATGTTACCTGCATTCCCAAAAATAGAAAAGCAACCGGAATGGTAATCATACCACCAAACACGACTTCTGCGAATTCATTGAGTGATGCAGAAGACAAACTTGATAAAACAACATCATTTTTTTTCTTTAAAAAACTCGAAAACACAAGTGCAATTCCAAATCCTGTGGATAAGGAAAAGAAAATTTGTCCTGCTGCACTTATCCAAACCTTGGGTTCCGTAAGTTTTGTCCAATCAGGATTCCACATCACAGCAAGTCCTGACTCGATCCCAGGAATGGTGAGGACACGGACCAAAATGATGGTGGCACAAATCCCCATAAGTGGCATTGCAAACTTTGCAAAAGTCTCTAAACCCTTTGACAAACCGCGATACACTAGTAAAAAATTGAACAATACACAAAACAAAAAGAAGATGATGATAGGCGAATGGAAACTAGATCCGTTTTGTCCAGCTCCCGTTAGTGTTATAAAAAATTGAGAAGCGATCTCTGTCATACCATCCCTTGTGGTAGCAGATAAAGACATTTGGCCTGTTAAAAAATAATACGCATATGCCAAACACCAAGATTCGATGAATACATAGTATACATAGATCATCACAGGAATCATCACACCGATGGCACCTGATAGTTTGAGAGGAAATCCTTTTAAGTATTCACGGAAGATAAAAGGGGTGCTGTGGCCATGTTTTCCACCCATCCTTCCCATGGTCCATTCTGCCAAACAAACGGGGATTCCAAGGAGGAGGAAACTGATGATGTAGGGAACCATAAATGCTCCGCCACCATTCTGTGCCGCTTGTCCTGGAAAACGCAAAAAATTTCCAAGGCCAATGGCACCACTCGCTACCGCTAAAATCAAACCGACTCGACTGGCCCAACCTTCTTGGTGTTCCGCTTGTCTCTCTTTCATCTGGGACTATTGAATGGTTTTGGAATTATGTGACAAAATCTTTTTGCCGTAGAGGTGAGAAAAAGCAAGGTCTTAGGACCTTGCTTTGTTTATTTTCAATTTAGCCTAAAAAAAGCTCGTTTTTTTCCATTTTGAGAACTTTTGATACCAGATTCTTAAAATCTTCTGGTGGTTCTAAAAGTCCAAGTTCCACTTTTGACAGAAACGGAGTCGAAACTTTTAATTTCTTTGCGAAATCATATTGTTTGATTCCTAACTCACGTCGGACTGCCCAAAGTTTGTTTTTCAATCCATTGGAAAACTCAGGGTAGATGTCTTCCACAGCGCTTTCGTTGAAGAGTTTGTCAACGGACGTTTTGAGATACTTGGCACAAGACGACTTAAATTTTTCAGTCGGATCTTGGGCACCAGTCTCAATTTTGGAAAGATAACTCGGAGATACCCCCAAAGCCCTTGCCATATCGTACTGTTTGATGCCTCTCTTCTTTCGAAGCATATAAATGTGATTGTTCATTTATCCCCCCTGACAGTCAAAATATGTCAAATATGGCAAAATTCAATAAAAAAATTTTGCCTTATTCCAAATCTTGGAGGTGGTTATAGTGTAACTTCTTTTAGTCGATCACTAGCGATCACTAAATTATAAGTTGTTTTGAGACCTGAAACCTTTTGTTCAATGAAAGAATTTCGTTGTGCACCTTCCATTTCCGATTTAATCCTTTCCCGAACTGCGGCGTAAGGTTTAGGAATTCGGTTTTGAGGATTTTTGGGGTCTTGGTCAGAGTAGGCATACAATTTGCCAGCTTCGTAAGCATCACGCATCTGTGATTCAGTTACCGTCACAGGAATTGCTTTGATTTCATCTTGTAGCGATTTTAATGCCAAACTCACCTTCATTTTATCCAATTGCATGAGGTATCCAATTTCAGATTCAATTCCTTGGACACGTTTTGAAGTTTCTGCAATTTTCCCTTGGAGGATGGTAGATTGGAATAGGTTTAACATATCCCAAGTTTTTGCTTTTTCTGTTTTGTATTCTTGTTTGAGTTGGAACGGAATTGCTTCAAAATCGGCAGTTAGGTCTTTCCAAGTGTAAGACTTTCCATCTTTGTAAGAAAATAATGCATAATCAGGTGTAAACAGTTTTGGATCAACGTCATCTGGACCTGTGAATCTAGGAAGATTTGCAACAGTGATTCCACTTTCTTCTGTGATTTTTTTCAGTTCTTTTTGGTACAGTCCTTGTTCATATTCTTTCATGGTATGGGAAGCAAATTGATTTGCTTTGTCAGCTGATTCACCTTCCGTAAAATAGGCAATGCTAGCTTTTGTTTCCGCATCATCATGAGTTTTTCCATATTCAATTGCTTCCGATTTGAATGCATCAAATACTGAGGTAAAATATTTTCCAAGTCTTTCTGGATGTACTTTTTCCGTTCCAAGAGAACGAACAACGTAAGCCACTCTACCTTCACCTTTTTTTGCATAGGCGATAAACTTACCTTCTTTCACAATTCTCACTTCATTTAGGATATCTTCCAATGGAGTTTCTGCACAGTTTGTACAAAACGGTTCTAATTTTCCACCAATTGGTTTTCTTGTCATATCATCAGTTGTTTTGGCAATTTCGGAAATAATTTCCTTGTCTGACATTCCATTCAGACGATCCGCCAAATCTTTTGCATTTTTCAGATTTTCTGTCTCATCTTCTCCGCGAACAAGCGCTAGTTGGAGGTTGATAAATTCTAAAGGTTTTTGTTTTAATCCATTTTTAACATACTCACGCATATAAACATTGAGTTTTAAAAAATCTTTCACAAGGGATTCAATCTTTGCAACATCAGCCTCGGTTACTTTTTTTGAAGAAATTGCATCTTTTAAGAGGATTTTTTCCAAAGCGATACTTTCTAAAATTTTTGCTTGGATGTCAGCACTGATCGGTTGTGGTTCCGAGTTTCCACGTTTAGAGGCTTCAATTACAAAATTCATCTCTCTTCGTGTCACCGTACCACCATCGTAAGTTGCAAGGATTTCTGAATCCTTGGAACAATTGAGAAGGGGTAGGAGAATCAAACCAAGTAATATCACTCGGTGTATATGGTTGTTTCGAATCATTGGGGTTCCTTGTCTTTTACAGTCTTTAAAATTGATTAGTATTTGCGAACGGGGCGTTCTGGTTTTTTAGGTTCCTCATGGACCTGAGGTTCCAGTTTTGTTTTTTCGTTTGGAGTTTGTGCCATAACAGCAGCATTCGATTTTCCAGGTTTGGAAGTTGCAGTGGCTTTTTCTACCCGAAGTCCTAAAATTTCTGATTTTTGGTCTTCCAATTTTGTCATTTCAGATAAAAATGTTTCTTTTAGAATGGGAGAATATTCTCTGTCAGTAGCTAACCTATCTGTGAGTTTTTTTAATTCCACCACATCTCGGTCGAGTTCTTCCAGTTTTTTGTAAAGATGAGCAACAGTTACCTTCAAATCGCACTTCCTTCCAAAACTTTTATTTACTTGCAATAGAGTGCAAGAATGAAATAAGAAAATTAGAAAAATTTATGAGTTTAGACGATTTAGTAGTTTCCACTGAAAAAATTGATACGGTTTATGTAACCAAATTACAGGGAAATCTAAACAACTTCACCGCTGAAAAATGCATCAAATCGGTCACCAATTCCTTAAAACATGGTTCTGTCATTTTAGATTTGGAAGAACTGAATATGGTCACCACCCAAGGAATCGTCGCCTTTAAAACCTTAAACGAAGAAGCCTTTTTGCAAAAACACAAAATCATTCTCATCAATCTTCCGTTAAGTGTTCGCCAAGCCTTTCTGATGGCCGGTGTTCGCAATTTATTCCCCATCGCAAATAATGAAGAAGCCGCATTTAAAATGGCATCAAGACCCAGTAGGTAATAGAATATGAATTCAGGATTTAATTTTTTTCGCAAAATTTGGCATGTCCTTGGCCTTATCATTCCCATAACTTTGTATTTGGATCCCTTTAACGGAGCATTTGAACTCGCATATGCCACGAGGGCAATCCTCGTCACATCACTCGGGATCTTTTTAATTTGTTTGATTCTATTAGAAATTGTGAGGCTCACTCATAGTGGATTTGAGGCTTTTTTTTATCGGTATTTTGGATTTCTTATGAAGGAATCAGAACGCCAAAGGTTTAACGGCACAGTTCCTTATTTTTTAGCAAACCTAATTGTTGTTTGTTTTTTTCCCGCGGAAGTGGCGATTTTATCGATTCTTTTTTTGGTGATTGGAGATCCTTTTGCGGCTTATGTGGGCAGTCGTTATGGCAAACATCGTTTTTATAATGGAAAATCGTTAGAAGGAGTATTGGGTTTTTTAATCCCTGCGTTTTTGTTTTCCGTCCTTGTCCTCTATCTCATCACCAAGTCACACCCCGAAAGTTTTTTATCCCTTTACGACCACCACGGGTTTACTTGGACTCCCATCGCCATTGTGTTTGTTTCCGTCCTTGTTTCTTGTGCCACTGAATTTTTTTCCAATACTACGGCAAAAGGTCTGATTGATGACAACCTTCTCATCCCT
Source organism: Leptospira yanagawae serovar Saopaulo str. Sao Paulo = ATCC 700523 (assembly GCF_000332475.2). Classification (GTDB taxonomy): domain Bacteria; phylum Spirochaetota; class Leptospiria; order Leptospirales; family Leptospiraceae; genus Leptospira_A; species Leptospira_A yanagawae. The sequence continues at coordinate 18,105 of NZ_AOGX02000024.1, read as the reverse complement.
GTGATTGGTGCCATTTCACTTTCAGTTTTATCTCTTTTATATTTGGATTACACACCAATGGATTTTTTCTTTGATCCAAATGCTTTGTACATTCAAAAGTAGATTGTTAATTTTGACTTTGATTGGAAGTTAACTCTGATCGTAAACGGGTAAAATCGCTGGAAACCTTTGGACCCAGGTTTATGGTTTCCATTTTAAACGTAAGGTTCTTTCTTTTACTACGGGTTTCTGTCCAGGAATTTCAATGATATACGTAAGTCTAATCTCACCCAATTTGTCGATTTGAAATGGTTTGGATGCAATCCCGGTATGGCGGAATTCCTCTTTCAAAAGGGCACCTAAATAATGGAACGAAACCACCTTACTTGGCATTAGATGATTGCCTTCCATTTTCTCTTTGGAACTGCCATAAAGCAAATAAGCACGGTAGTCAGATTTGAACAGATCTGCTTTCATCCCGTTCCAAGGAGTGGAAAACTCCAAATGGACTCCAGGTGTTTCCCTGGCAGTGAAGTATAAAAAATTACCAAAATCTTCGAAACTTGGATTTTCCTTTTTGAACTTGGATTGGTCTAAAAACACAATATCGTTTTCGGTTTTGGGTTCCGTGCAGTCGAGGGCTTCGTTAAAATTATCACAAAATTGAAAACTCACAGATTCTTTTTCTTTGCATTGGAAAACATTAAAGTGAAAGAATATGAAAATACCAAAGAAGTAAGTTATACCCAGTTTACAAGAATTCAGCCGATTAAGACTTAAATTTATTAAACTCATAAGATTCTCGTAAGGTATTAAAAAAATAAATTACATCTTTTTCTTTAAAATAACTTTGTGCATAGGGAAGGGGAGTCAATTGCCCGCGGGAAAAGTAGTAAACTGTTTCCGCATACACACCTTGGAATAAATACATTCGATGGAAATCGTCTTTTGATTTCGCAATGACAATGTTATGCGAAGTTACATACCCAGGAATCAAAAGGGTGCTCAAATCTTTTTTTTGTAATAAAGATTGGAATTCCAAACATTCCTTTTTTTTCTCTACAATTTCTTCCCTGTGGATTCTTTGTTTGAAAGACAATACTTTGGTGTAACGACCTGGATAACTAAACTCTCGTTCCGTTTCATCAGAAACCCATTTCGGCAGTATCACAGATTCATACATAATCTTGGAAAAACGTTTTTCGGCGAGGTTCTTCAGTTCAAAAAAAGTATCTTCATTCTCATAGGAAAGGATGAGAAAAAAGGACGCACCCGCAGGTCTTTCTAAAATTTCTTGTGGCATCTAATCTTCCGTGACCCCAGTGACGGTAAATCCATCGAGTAACATGTACGGCACAAACGAAGACTCACCCAGTAGTTCACCTTCCTTGGAAATGGCTTCGATTTGGTGTAAGGCGTCAAAGGCATTGCCCACGATTTGCACTTCTCGAACTGGGATTTTTTCTCCCCCTTCCAACAAGTAACCACCTTTGACCACTCCAGAAAAATCACCAGAGGCTCCATCCTTTGTCCCCGAAATTCGATTCACAAATAATGTTTTCCCTGGTTGTTTGAAAAACTCGTCCTTGGAAGAGGTACCGGGTGCAATTTGTAATTGTTTTGGTCCACAACCAGGAAGGCTTTGTGCTCCACCTGTGGCACAGCCATTCGATATAGGAAGGCCCGCTTTTTTTGCTTCGTATGTATTATAAAAATAGGATTCCAAAACCCCTTCACTTAGAACTTTTTTATAACTCGTTGGCATTCCTTCTCGGTCAAAACCAGTCGAACCCATAAAACCAACATTAGTTGGATCATCAAATATCGAGAGAAGGGAAGATGCCACTTTTTCGCCTAACTTCCCTTCCATTTTTGATTTCCCTTTTCGAAGGCTTGTTCCGTTTAAAGAACCGACAAAAAGTCCAAGGAAAAAAGAATACACAGCATCAGGTGGAAGGAGGACCTTTCCTTGGAAACTAGATGTCGGTTTTGCATACAAGGCACCCATACATTTGTCGCCAAAATTGTAAAAAGCTTTTTTCCAAAGGGTTTGGAATTGGTCTTTGTTGAATCCACTTGCAGAATCATAATCAAAACTTCCCACTAGGTCTCCATCAACACCCATACCCATGACAGATGCCGAGAGTTCTGCCCCAAGTTCATGGGCCATCACTCCTTTTGAAGAAACGATCAACTTATAACCTTTGCTTAACGAAAAATCACCTGAATCAATATTCACTTTTCCATAAAGATCATTGCGCCAACCAAGAGCCTCTTTTGCATAGGAAACCAAATCTTCAATGCCCATAGAATCAAGTGATGGATCATAGGTGTCAAACTGGTTTGGTATCGGACGTGCTTCGGGTAGGCTTAGATCAAGATCGGGAGTGGATTGGCTTTTTGCCAATTGAAAGGCTTCTTCAATGGAAGTATACAAACTTGGAATGTGATTTGAAATGAGAAACCCTTGGTTTCCTTCATGGATCACTCGGATCCCAAACATATTTTCTTCCGTTGCTGTGCAGTTATTTAAATCGTTTTTTTCTAAACTCACATCTTCCGAAAATCCATAACTCGAATAGATTTCTACCTGTTCGATACCATTTGACTTTGCCTTTTGGATTAAATTTGAAAGTAAATCTTTTTGGTCGTTTAAACGTTTTTCTATCGCACCACGATCCATTTATTTACCACCGAGCAATACTTTAGTTCGAACATATGGTCCACCCGCATCCACTTTTGCCGGTTGTCCTTTCCCACAGTGCCCGGAACCCAAATCCCATTTGAATTCTTTGGAAACCATATCCACATTTTGTAATACATCAAAGGCTAACCCAGAAACGGTTACTCCTTTTAGCAAATGGGTGATTTTTCCATTTTGGATGCGGTAGGCTTTTTGGACGGCAAACATAAATTCACCTGTCGCATCGGCTTGCCCATTTTTTGCCCCATCTAAATAGTATCCGTCTTTCGTGTTTGCGATCATCTCATCCAAACTAGAATTTCCAGGTAATAAAAAGGTATTTCGCATGCGAATCAGTGGAACATCACCATACTCCCAAGCCCTTGCGGAACCCGTTGGTGCCACTCCAAACCGTTCGGCAGTTTCTCTGTTGTGTAAATAGGAAGTTAAAATTCCGTTTTTGATGATCACGGTATTTGTTGGAATCACTCCTTCATCGTCGACAGGAATTGTTCCACCCGCACCTTCATAGTATTCTGAAAATCCTGAATCGCATAATGTCACTAAGTCGGAACCAACGCGGTGCCCAATTTTTCCCTGTGCGACAGAACCAGATAAAACAAAATCAGCTTCTACTGTATGGCCGATGGCTTCATGAACGAGAAGTCCTACAATGGATGGAGAAAGGATCACAGTAGAAAGTCCACCATCTGGCAATTCACTCGAAAGTAAATCGACTGCCGTTTTACATGCTTCCTCCGAAATTTGAGTGGCTGTTTGTGCTCGAAAGAGACAATCCCACCCACCTGTGACCCCAATGGAATGGGAACCAGATTCCAATTTCCCTTCGTCTTTGGCTACGGCAGAGACACGAAACTCTGGTCGTACCAAACTAAAAAAACTATCAGCTCCGTCAGTTGTCACAATGGCTTTTTCTTCATAAATTTCGGAATACCCGCAACCCACTGATTGTAATTTGGTAGATTGTTTACTGGCTTCATTTTGAATATCAAGGACCATTTTTAGTTTTTCATCCACAGATCGGCCACGAAAGTCTTCGATGCCTTTGCCTATAAAATCACCTACGGCAAAATTGGCTTTCGGAAGGTTTGGAATTTTGTCCTTACGGAGTGCAGAAGATAACCTGGCAGCTTTCTTGGCAATGTGAATGGCATTTTGGATCGAAGCCTTTGAGATTTCACTTGTAGAGGCAAAACCCCATGTTCCCGACTCAAGGACACGAACCCCAACACCTGTACGTTTTCTAAGGGCAGTGGATTCCACTCGTCCTCGTTCTGCAAAAAAGGAACGGCTTTCTTTGTGGTGGTAACGTAATTCAACAAACCCCGATTCTTCCGCTAAACATTCTTTTAATAGGTCACGCATCACACACCGTCCTTGAAATTTAATTTAAATTATGAATGGGATTTGATTTTGGAATCAAAAAAATCGAGTAGGATTGTCGGTAACCATCTTCCTTCAGGATTCTCTGGAGAAGGGTCACTGATAAATCCTACATGCCCTCCTTTTTCGGTAAGGACTGTTTGAATCAATGGATAAGACTTCCATCGAATTTCATGCCAAACTTCTGAAGGCACAACAGGATCATCATCCGCATGGACAATCAGTCCTGGAATTTTAATCCCAGACAAATATTTAACACTCGAACAAATATTATAATATTCAAGAACATTCGCATAACCAGAAACAGGTGCTGTAAAAAAATCGTCAAAATCAAAAAAGGACTTACTTTTTAAGACCTGTTCCTTTCGTTTTTCTGTGATATCATAAATTCCAAGTGTTACCTTTTCTTTCATAGTATCTAAAAAATGGTCTCTGTAAAAATTGCCTGCCCGAGAATCGATAAAATCGCAACTTCGTTTTAAGTCGAGAGGTGGGGAAGTGGCTGTAAATGCTTTCGCATAATGTTCTCTTTTTTCACCAAAAAATTTTAATACGATATTTGCAGATAAAGAGAAACCAGAGACAAATATAGATTTTGTAAAATGTTTGTAAATGTACTTCAAAACTACGTCAATGTCTTCCGACTGACCTGCATTATATGGCTTTTTTGCAAGACCTAAACCACGACCACAGTTACGTAAATTCATACGAATGACTCCATAACCACGGTTAAGTGCTTCTTTTCCAACACTGACCATATAATGGGATTCGGAACTTCCTTCCATTCCATGGACAAGCATGATGTAGTATCCATTCCAGGGAGTAACTTTTTTACGAACTTGGGAGAGAGGAGGGTTGTGCTCTAACCAAAGCAAATCCCCAGACCCATCATTTGTGGGAATGAGGATGCTTTCTGAAAAGTACTCATCCTCCAAAGCATTGTCCGGAGGAAATAGCACATTGTAGACAGTTTGAAGGTGACGACCTTCTAAAAATCTTCTTGGTTTAAATTCTTTGTTAGACGACGTCAATTTTGTTTACGATTTTATCAACGATGCCATAAGCAAGAGCTTGTTCGGCATCCATATAATAATCTCGATCGGTGTCTTCCACCAATTGTTCGTAGGTTTTACCACAAGCGTCAGCTAACATCTGATTGAGTTTTTCTTTTGTTTTGACAATATCCTGAGCATGGATGAGTAAATCCGTTGCAGGAGCTTGGATTTGCCCTCCGATGGAAGGTTGGTGGATCATCACTCGACCGTTTGGCCAAATGTATCGATTTCCTTTTTTCCCACCAATGAGTAAAATGGAACCCATGGACGCTGCCATTCCCATACAAACCGTATGCACAGGCGAAGTGATCATTTGCATGGTGTCATAAACAACAAGTCCTGAAGTGACGACACCACCCGGGCTATTGATATAAAAGGTAATTGGTTTTCCTGGATCTACCATTTCCAAATACATGAGTTTGGCTGTAAGATCTTTGGAGGATTCGTCAGTCACAGGACCCCAGAGAAAGATTTTCCGTTTTTCCAGGAACTTCTTTCCCATGTTTTTATCGCTAATGAGGTCTTGGATGGTTTCGGTGATTTCTTTTTCTGGTGTTTCTTCTTCTGGCATATTAGTTCAGTCTTTTCTGGTTAGACGTATGAGGCAAGCGTTTCAGCTTGTAGTACACACCTAGAATCAGGAAAACACTGAAAGAAATAAAAAAGAAACGGAGTAAAAAGAGCGGGGGTTCTTTCCACTCTCCTCCAAAGCCTGCTGCACGGATGGACGTTGGAATTGCCTTCGGTTTGGTTACAGTTTTTTCTGGAAACTCTTCAAACTTTAAGACATGGGCAGTTTCGGAGAGTAAGTAGTATTTACGAGCTTCTTGTTCCAAGGCATAGGCATCATTTTTCAGACGCCTTTCCTTTTCTTCGAGTCCCTGATTCTCGACAACAAGCCTCTCCACCTCAGCATTGAGAGTGACGAGTTCTTTTTCCAAACGCAATCGCTCTGCCATCCCTGACTCAGACAAAAGTCCAAGGTAGAGGCAAGCACATACGTAGGTTAAGAGAAGAGAGGCTTTGGTTGCTGTCATATTATCTTAGGTTGTAAAACGTTCCCACTCCACTGTACGTCGCATTTTTCCCAAGTTCTTCTTCGATACGAAGCAGTTCGTTGTATTTTGCAATTCGATCCGTTCTACTTAAGGATCCCGTTTTGATCTGACCCGAATTGGTCGCAACCGCGATATGAGAAATGGTCGCATCTTCTGTTTCCCCAGACCTGTGGGACACAACAGCCGTGTACTGCGCTTTTTTCGCCATTTCGATGGCACTGAGAGTTTCTGTCAGGGTTCCAATTTGGTTCACTTTGATGAGGATGGAGTTACCGATTCCTTTTTCAATCCCTTGTGCGAGTTTTTTGATATTGGTAACGAACAAATCATCCCCCACAAGTTGGATCTTTTTCCCTAGTTTTTCGGAAAGTTTTTTCCAGCCTGTCCAATCGTTTTCATCCAGACCGTCTTCCATGGTAATGATCGGATACTTGGACACTAAATTTGAGTAGTATTCTACCAGTTCTTCAGCAGTCTTTTCTGGTTTTTTCTCTGCTTTGAGAACATACTTTTTCTTTTTCTCATCATAGAATTCAGAGGCAGCACAATCGAGACCAATTTTGATATCAAGGTCTGGTTTATAACCAGCTTTTTCAATGGCAGTGAGGATAACTTCAATTGCTTCACTGTTACTTGTTAGGTTGGGAGCAAATCCACCTTCGTCACCCACAGCCGTATTTAGGCCTTTGCCCTTTAATACTGATTTTAAGCTATGGAAAACTTCGGCACCCATACGAAGGGCTTCGCGGAAATTCGGAGCGGAAACTGGGAGGATCATAAATTCTTGGAAATCGATGTTATTGTCCGCGTGAGCCCCACCATTGATGATGTTCATCATGGGAACTGGTAGTTCGCGAGCGAAAGTCCCACCGATATATCGGTAAAGTGGAAGTCCAGTATGGGCAGCTGCCGCTTTTGCCACTGCCATGGAAACCCCAAGAAGTGCATTGGCACCTAATTTTGATTTGTTGGCAGTTCCATCAAGGGAAATCATAGTTCCATCGATGAGGAGTTGGTTCGTTGCTGAAAGGCCTAGAATGGATTTCGAAATTTTGGAATTTACATTTTCTACAGCTTTGAGTACCCCTTTTCCAGAGTATCTTTTTTTATCACCATCACGAAGTTCCACAGCTTCGTGTTCTCCAGTGGATGCCCCAGAGGGAACCGCCGCACGACCAAAAGAACCGTCTTCTAAAGTGACATCCACTTCAACGGTTGGATTTCCTCTGGAATCCATTATTTCACGGGCTCTGACGGAACGAATGCTATCTTTTTGGGACATCGGGAATTGTTTCTCCTAAGGGATAATTTCCTTCCAGTCTTAGGAAATTTAAGCCTCTGACAATAAACTTTTTCGACAAAGAGCCTCGTTCCAGGAAAATGACTTAAAAAGAAGAGGGAACCGTGAACGAACGCCAAAAATTCACCCGCAATTTTTCCATCATTGCCCATGTCGACCACGGGAAGTCCACTCTGGCGGATCGTTTGCTTGAGATTGGTCTTGTGACAGACCAACGTACCAAAAAAGACCAAATCCTCGATTCCATGGACATTGAAAGGGAACGTGGGATCACCATCAAAGCAAATAATGCATCCTTTGATTACCATGCCAAAGACGGAAATATTTATCACCTGAATTTAATTGATACCCCGGGCCACGTGGACTTTACGTACGAAGTGTCCCGTTCTCTTGCCGCCTGTGAAGGGGTCCTCCTAATCGTCGATGCAAGCCAAGGGGTAGAAGCACAAACGTTAGCAAACCTATACCTGGCAATGGACCTCGACTTACGGATCATCCCCGTCATCAATAAAATTGATCTACCATCAGCCGACATCGATAAATGCAAATTGATGATTGAGGAATCTCTCGGTCTCAATCCTGAAGAAGCCATTCCGATCTCGGCAAAAACAGGTCTAAATGTTCAAGAAGTACTCGAAGCCATTTGTTATCTATTGCCACCTCCCAAAGGGGATGTAGAGGCACCACTCAAAGCCCTTATCTATGATTCTTTTTTTGATACCTATATGGGGGTCGTCGCCAAAGTGAGGTTATACGATGGGAAGCTTCGCAAAGGGGAAGTGATCCATATGATGAACATTGGCCGCCAGTTTACTGTGACTGAAGTTGGGATCAACCGGCTTTCCATGGTGGCTTGCGAAGAAATACAGGCTGGTGATGTTGGGTATGTTGTTGCCGGTATGAAAAAGATGGGTGATGCCAAAACAGGGGATACCATCACTCATGCCAACCGCCAAACGGCAGAAGATGTCAAAGGGTTTAAGGATGCAAAACCAATGGTATTTGCTGGTCTTTTTCCCATTAACGGAGAAGACTTTGATGCCTTAGTGGATGCCATTGAAAAACTAAAATTAAACGATTCGGCACTTACCTTTGAGAGAGAAAATTCAGCAGCACTTGGATTTGGATTTCGTGTGGGTTACCTTGGTCTCCTCCATATGGAAATTGTTCAGGAACGTTTGGAACGCGAATTTAATTTAGCACTCATTACGACAGCACCTTCCGTAAAATTTCGCATCACCACGACCAAAGGGGATCTCATCGAAGTGGATAACCCAAGTAAGTGGCCTGACCCCATCCTCATTGGAAAATCGGAAGAACCTTTTGTCAAAGCCACCATCATTGCCCCAGAATCCTATGTCGGAAATATCATGTCTCTTGTGATTGAGAAACGTGGGATCCATATGGATACAGTTTACCTATCCAAAGACAAACTCCAGTTAACGTATGAACTTCCACTTGCGGAATTGATTTTTGAATTTTATGACAAACTCAAATCGTATACCAAAGGTTATGCGTCTCTCGACTATGAAGAAGTAGGGTATAGAGATTCAAAACTTGTACGAATGGATATCCTTGTCAATGGGGAACCAGTGGATGCCCTTTCCTCTATTGTACACAAGTCCAAAGCAGAGGAGAGGGGTCGAGTCATCATCGAAAAACTAAAGGACCTCATCCCACGCCACCAGTTTATGATCCCATTGCAGGCAGCGATTGGATCCAAAGTTGTGGCTCGTGAAAGTATTTCAGCGCTACGTAAAAACGTAACAGCGAAGTGTTATGGGGGAGATATTTCCCGAAAGAAAAAACTCCTCGAAAAACAAAAAGAAGGGAAAAAACGAATGAAACAAATTGGAAACGTCGAAATCCCACAAGAGGCCTTCCTTTCCATTTTGAAAACCGGGGACTAACCAATTCCAACACCCGTATTTCCCAATTTACCAATTCGGATCACAAAACTTTCTGAAATTTGGATGGTTCGGGATGACTTACTTCCATTTGGATTTGGAACCAAATGGAGGAAAGTCCTTGGCATTGTAGAAACCTTACAAAAGAATCAAATCAAAAAGGTACTCCTTTGGGGTGCGATCCATGGGAATTACTTAGCCAGTTTTACCACCATTCTCCGCTATTTTGGTTTTCAGATGGAAACCATCTCCTATACCAAAGATACGAAGCTAAAGACTTATAACGAAAGATTGGTGAATCTCCATTCCCATACAATGCATTGTTATGCGAATCGAAAAGAGGCAGAAGAATCATTTTTCAAAAGATCAAAAACGTTTGATGGACTCTGTTTACAAGAATTTGGAATCCACCCAGCGCAATCAACTGGACTTCGATCATTCTGGCAAGAATTAGAATCGGAGATCCATAAAATTTTAAAAGTTACTCATACAGGATTAAAAGCAGATAAACGATCCAATCACGTTAACAATAGTCATGCGAAGGTGGCAACTTTAGTTTTAGAAATTGGATCGGGGGCAAGTTTTGTATCTGCCTTTGATTATTTTTACGATTCGTCCATTCTCGTACTTGGTGTGATGGTCGGCGAAAGTAAGTCCTCTTGGATCTCGAAAATCGAAACCCTACAAAAGGAACTCCATTCGAAAATCCAAAAGATCCCCAAAGAAAGTATATTAGAATTCCCGAAAGACACTTCTTCCCAAAATGCAAATCGGAACCAATTTGGAACTGCAAACTCGAACTTTGGAACTTTAAAGGGTGTAAGGTTTGCTAAAACATCCAAAGATCACATAAACTGGATCCGAGAATTTTATCAAAAAACGGATATCATTCTTGAACCCATTTATAGTGCCAAATCGATCTCCAATTTGATGCAGGATCGAAACAATGGAGATACAGCCCTAAAAAATTCTTTTTTTCAAATCCAAAATGACTACTTGCCAATTTTATACCAAAACCTACCTCTTTTTTACCTCCACCAAGGAGGCCAAATCCAACACTTAGATTTTGTCTTAATGAACTCACTCGAATGATGAATCCGAATTTACCACTAGTATCCATTGTACTTCCTACGCATAACAGACGCCATTTGTTAGATCGCTCCCTCCAATCAGTGATAAACCAAACCTATCCCCACTGGGAACTTCACGTCATCGATGATGGCTCAACAGACGAAACATGGACTTATCTTCTGACGAATCTTCCCAGTTGGAAACGCCAAATGATATCCTTTGGGAGATACAAAAAATCCATCCAAATCCACCAAACAGAACATAGGGGAGTGAGTGCAGCTCGGAATTTTGGAATCCAAAAGAGTGAAGGGGAATGGATTTGTTTTATCGATTCCGATGATGAATGGTGCAAAGAAAAACTTAAAAAACAAATCCAATACCACTTGGATCATCCAAAACTCTTCTTTTCACAAACCAATGAAATTTGGAATAAAAAAGGAAACTTACTCGAACCCAAAGGAAAATACAAAAAACTACAAGGTAGGTTTTTAGAACAATCACTGGAACTGTGTATGGTCACTTGTTCGAGTTTCATTGCTCATAAGGAAACTTTGGCAAACATTGGATTGTTTCGAGAAGAATTGAAAACTTGTGAAGATTATGATTTATGGAATCGTATTTTACTTTCTGGTTTTTCTATTGGATTGTTGGAAGAAAATCTCCTCACACGTTTCGGTGGCCATGACGACCAATTGTCGATGCAATACCAAGCCATCGAACGATTTCGATTGTATTCTTTGTTATCCATAAGAAATGAAATGGTATTAGATTCGGCTCATCCAAAGACAAAAAAGTTAGATACAACGATTCCCATTGTTGTGAGTCCTCTGGAACAAATCCTTTTGCAGAATGCGATTCTCACTCGATTGGAGACCTTACTCTTCGGGAGGGAGAAACGTGGGAAGGAAGTTCAATTTTTAGTGCGATTCAAAACTCAACTTTTAGAAAACCTTCCAATTCCCCAAAAGGAATTGTTGACTTTGCTCGATGACTCCTTATTCTAATGGATACAATTTGAGGTCCTATGAATCGTTTCTTTTTGTTATCTCTTATTTTTTTTGCGATTAGTTTTGCATTTCCCATTGTTTCGCAGGAAAATCCAGGGCATGACATTCGTTTTCGTGTCTCCGTTAACAATGTGCCTTATCCCACAAAAACAAATCCCTATTACTTAAGTCATATTCTGGAAGTGAGAATCTTTCGCCATTTGAACTTAGATTTTTCACCTAGTGAGATGGAAGCAGTAGTCGATTTTATGATCACACATGCATCCAAAGACCATCCAAATCAAATTTATTTGCCAGGATATGATAAAGAGGAAGAACTCATCATAGGTTTTCGATACATAGAAAAAGATGGCGATTTACTTTTCCTAGTGGTCACAAATTTTAACGTCGAAAAAAACAAAATAGATACCAGTGATTTCCAAAAACAATTGGCAACCATTTGCCAAGTGAAATCCAATCGATTTGTTTATTTTGAAGATTTGTATTCCGATAAAAAAGTAGCAGAATACAAAGAAGAAGGCAAACTTTTAAGTCTTGCAAATTTATATTTAATGGATGAAGACCCAAATAATGATGATTTGGTGGAACCTCTTTTAGATAAAATCTTAAAAGACGAATCAAAACACCCCCTTGAAAAATTTTATGCTTTTTTAACGAAAGGTCAATTGGCACTCATCCAACGAAACTTTTTATCAGCTGAAGAAATCAAAGGAAAATCCAACCTTTATTTAAACCAACTTAAAGGGGAAGACAAAGAACGAGCCGAATATGTTTTAAAATTGTTTAGCAAGGAACTGGAAACAATGAAGGCATTTCAAAAAACGAAAAACCAACTTTTCCAAATATAAGTAAAAAAAACCCGGAAGTCATCCGGGTTTTTCATTTTTGAAAATAAACTTCGTGGTTTAACTCGAAATGTATTCTCTGTTAAGGCGAGTGATGAAGTTCACCGAAATTTCTTTTGGACATGCGGCTTCACATTCGTATTGGTTTGTACAATTACCAAATCCTTCCTTGTCCATCGCACTTACCATTTTACGTACCCTTTCTTTTTTCTCTACCACACCTTGTGGTAAAAGAGCCAAGTGGGATACTTTCGCTGAAACAAATAACATCGCTGATGCATTTTTACACGCAGCGACACATGCCCCACATCCAATACAAGTGGCAGCGTCCATAGCCAGGTCAGCATCTACCTTTGGAATTGGAAGTGCGTTTCCGTCCGGTGCCCCCCCAGTGTTTACATTAATGTAACCACCTGCTTGGATGATACGATCAAATGCCGAGCGGTCCACAACCAAATCCTTTGTCACGGGAAAGGCTTTTGCTCGCCATGGTTCAATCACAACAGTATCACCGTCTTTGAACTTACGCATATGCAATTGGCAAGTTGTGGTTCCTTTTTCAGGACCATGTGGAACACCATTGATCACCATAGAACATGATCCACAAATCCCTTCCCGACAGTCATGATCGAAAGCAATCGGATCTTCCCCTTTTTTGATGAGGTCATCATTGACAACGTCGAGCATTTCTAAAAAAGACATATGCTCATTCACGTTGTTTGCTTCGTAACTGACCATACGACCTTTGTCGTTTTTGTCTTTTTGTCTCCAAACTTTAAGGTGTAACTTCATATTATCCATTATTTGTAGCTCCTTACGGCTAGGTGGATGTTTTCGTATTCAAGTTTTTCTCGGTGTTCTACAGGAGTTTTTCCTTCTCCTTGGTATTCCCAAGCTGATACGTGGCAGAATTTTTCATCGTTCCGTTTTGCTTCGCCATCTTCCGTTTGGTGTTCTTCTCGGAAGTGACCACCACAAGATTCTTCCCTTGTGAGGGCATCCAGGCACATGAGTTCGCCAAACTCTAAAAAGTCGGCAACACGTCCGGCTTTTTCTAACTCTTGGTTGAGTTCTTCCCCTTTGCCTGCTACTTTTACATTTTTCCAGAATTCTTCACGGAGTTCAGGGATTTTCTTCAAAGCATCCTTTAGGCCTTTTTCATTACGTGCCATACCACACTGGTCCCACATGATCTTTCCAAGTGCCCTATGGAAATCATCTGGTGTTTTTTTCCCATTGATGTTTAGAAGTTTGTTTGTCATTTCACGAACACGGGCTTCTGCTTCTTTGAACTCAGGTCGGTCAGTAGAAATATTCTTTGCACCTTCTTTGGCAAAATAATCACCAATGGTGTAAGGGATCACAAAATAACCATCCGCAAGCCCTTGCATGAGGGCAGAAGCACCTAAACGATTCGCACCATGGTCAGAGAAGTTTGCTTCCCCAAGGACATGGAGGCCAGGGATATTCGACATTAGATTGTAATCCACCCAAAGTCCACCCATCGTATAGTGAACCGCAGGGTAAATTCGCATTGGAACTTTGTAAGGGTTCTCACCCGTGATCCTTTCATACATTTGGAAGAGGTTGTCATAACGGTCCGCAACTACCTTTTCTCCCAATCGTTTGATGGAATCTGAAAAGTCCAGATACACACCCAATCGTTTGTCTCCCACTTTTGGTCCAACTCCAAGGCCATTGTCGCAGGCTTCTTTGGCAGAACGAGAGGAGATATCACGTGGGGCAAGGTTTCCATAAGAAGGGTATTTTCTTTCTAAGTAATAATCTCTTTCGTCTTCTGGGATTTCGTGCGGAGCACGAAGGTCATCCTTTTTCTTTGGCACCCAAACCCGACCATCATTTCGGAGGGATTCCGACATCAGTGTCAGTTTGGATTGGTAGTCACCAGATTGAGGGATACATGTCGGGTGGATTTGCGTATAACATGGGTTTGCAAATGCTGCCCCTTTTTTGTAAGCACGGTAAGTAGCAGTTACATTGGATCCTTTTGCATTTGTGGAAAGGTAAAAAACGTTTCCGTACCCACCAGAAGCCAAAATCACTGCATCACCTGCGTGAGAAGAAATCTCACCTGTCACTAAGTCACGGACAACGATTCCTTTTGCATGGCCATCCACAAGGACCAACTCTAGCATCTCTGTCCTTGGGTACATTTTTACGGCACCACGAGAGATTTGTTTTTCTAGGGCTGAGTAAGCACCAAGGAGTAACTGTTGTCCTGTTTGTCCTTTTGCATAAAATGTACGAGATACTTGGGCACCACCGAAGGAACGGTTGGATAAAGTTCCACCATACTCACGAGCAAATGGAACCCCTTGTGCCACGCATTGGTCAATGATATTGGTAGAAACCTGTGCCAAACGATATACGTTTGCTTCTCTTGCTCGGAAGTCTCCACCTTTTACCGTATCATAAAACAATCGGTAAACAGAGTCACCATCATTTTGGTAGTTCTTTGCTGCGTTGATACCACCTTGGGCAGCAATCGAGTGAGCGCGTCTTGGGCTATCTTGGAAACAGAATACAGATACTTGGTAACCAAGTTCGGATAGAGTGGCTGCAGCAGAAGCTCCCGCAAGTCCCGTTCCAACAATGATCACTTTGTATTTCCGTTTGTTTGCTGGGTTAACTAATTTGATATCTTGTTTGTGTTTGTCCCATTTTTGTTCCAATGGGCCCGATGGTATTTTTGAATCTAATTTCATATTCTCTCCTAAAACCCCTTAACGCACATACCCGAGTAAAATCGAGAGTGGCATGGAACAATTTCCAATAAAAACGAGGAGACCAAGTCCTGTGGAAATCTTTTGAATGGTGGGATTGTGTTTTGGTGCAAGGATGCCTAACGTTTGTAACATGGAACCCAATGCATGGGAAAAATGTAGGGCAAGGAAAACCATAAACACGATGTAGGATATGGAAATGGTTGGGTCTTGGAATCCAAGAATCACCATCGCATACACATCATGCACCACATCTCCATTTTTTAAGATGTACTCGTGAGAGTAATGGTCTGGGTTGGTATACCCCAACGTGAAATGTGCTAAATGGTAAATGAGAAAGGTTAAGAGTAACAATCCACTGTAAGCCATCGTTCGCGATGCGAGTGATGCTTGGATGGTGGAGTTCTTTGCATAAGAGACGGGTCTAGCAGAGTTATTTTCCAATTTTAGGAGGATCGCAGTGCAAACATGACCCATAAAGGCCACGATGAGTCCAATCCGCGCCACCCAGAGAAGGGGACCTAAATCTTTGAGAAACTTTGCGTAGGTGTTTAATTTTTCTGGTCCTTGGAAAACTTGAAGGTTTCCGACCATATGAAGGATCACGAATCCAAACCAGATAAATCCGGTAATGGCCATTATGATCTTCTTTCCAATTGAGGAACGAAAGAAGTCTAGACTCAACGTCATTGAAGAGCTCCTGTTAGAGTGTAGGTGTAAATTTTTCTATTACGTCCAAATTTAGACAGATTCCACTTTCCGTAAATTCATAAATCTTGGGAGGGCCAAAATGAGATTTTGAGTTTGTTTCTCAATAGACGAGAGAAGAGAAGGGTGCTGAAAAAAGGGATTGAGTCCCATCCAGGTATCGAAATTCTGAATCCAGTTTGCATCCAATTCTCAAAACAGGATATTTTCAAAATTCGTTCTCCACATTTTTTCATTGGCTGTTCTGTATTTCCTTCTGTATTTCCTTCGGAAACTGTGGGAGTTCCTATCCAAAGACCAATCAGGAAGAACGAAAGCAATATCTAAAAGCTGCGGGATTACCGATTCTTGTTTCCATTCAACCTAGGCATAACAAAGATAAAAAAGAATTACAACTTTTCATCAAAACAGAAAACCTAACAAACAGTAATATATCAAAATTCCAAATTTTGTTTTTTGCCAGTGACACGAATCGTCAATTGCTCATTCCTGATGAAAGTAAAACACCAGAACTTATTTGCTCCATTCAAAGAAAAATCCAACCCAATTCGATTTACAAATGTTTGGTTGGACCATTCGTTTTCTCCCAATTATGGAATTCAATTCAGGTCCAATCGATTTCATTCACAACAGAAGACCAAGTTCGTCATGTGATTGATGAAGAAGACCTCAATGAAGTCATCCTTTGGTTATAAAAAACTAAAAACCAAAAGAGTGAGCTGGACAATTTGTACCATTTACCAAATATTCCATTCATTCGTGTTGACAGCTAGTTCCCAAACATTTATGATTTCCTGACTTATATGTTTTCCAATCTCAGAAATGACATTCCATCTGGCCTCGTTGTATTTTTAGTCGCACTTCCATTGTGTTTAGGAGTCGCACTTGCAAGTGGCGCACCTTTGTTATCAGGAGTGATCTCTGGTGTGATCGGTGGTATTGTTGTTGGAACCATCAGTCATTCCAATACAAGTGTAAGTGGGCCTGCAGCTGGACTTGTTACATTGGTTCTTGCGGCTTTGGCTGCATTAGGAGACTACAGAACATTTTTATTAGCCGTGTTTTTATCTGGTATCATCCAAATTGGACTCGGATTCCTTAGAGCTGGATTCATTGCCAATTACATTCCTTCCAATGTGATCCAAGGATTACTTGCCTCCATTGGAATCATCTTAATCTTAAAACAAATCCCACATGCAGTGGGTTTTGATATAGACCCAGAAGAAGATTTTATTTTTTTCCAACGAGACGGCGAAAATACATTTTCTGAACTTTTGAATATGAATAAATACTTTTCATGGGGTGCTTTGACCATTTCATTTGTTTCTCTAACTTTAATGGTTACTTATGACAAATTGAAATGGAAGGGATTAAAGTTCATACCTTCCCCCATCCTTGTCATCGTAATCGGAGTGTTACTGAACCATGGTTTTTTGTTGTTTTTTCCAGGAATGTATCTTTCTGAAAAACATTTGGTTTCAATCCCCAACATTCAAAACTGGGAATCCATATTTGTGTTTCCAAATTTTTCAAAAATTGTGAATTCAAATGTCTGGTATTATGCTTTTACCATTGCTGCCTTTGCCACTTTGGAAACTTTACTCAATTTAGATGCAGTAGAAAGGATAGACCCACACAAAAGACTTGCCTCTCCCAACAGAGAACTCGTCGCCCAAGGAATTGGAAATTCCTTATCAGGTTTAATTGGAGGACTTCCGATTACTTCCGTCATCGTAAGAAGTTCAGTGAATATCTATGCAGGAGCAAAAACGAAAATTTCAACGATTTTTCATGGAATCCTACTAGGTTCCAGCGTAGTATTTTTAAGTTCGTCTTTTAATCTTATCCCCTTATCTTCATTAGCTGTTATTTTGATTGTAACAGGATTTAAATTAACAAATATCGCGGTTTACAAATCCATTTACAAAAAAGGGTTTTATCAATTTTTACCATTTATTGTAACCATCTTAGCAATTATTTTTACTGATTTGCTTACCGGAGTTTTAATTGGTTTATGTGTTAGTTTTATATTTATTTTAAAGAATAATTATAAAAATCCTTTTTCCGTAGAAACTGAAAACTTAAACATTGGCGAAACCATACGGATCGAACTTCCTAACCAAGTTTCGTTTTTGAATAAAGCATCCATCAAAGATACTTTATGGTCATTACCTGAAAATTCAAAGGTAATTGTTGATGCTACTGACCTGCCCCCGTTTGTTGGACCAAATCTTAAGTTAGTAAAATCCTCATAACTCAATTTCCATACTTCGCTTTGAACTCTAAAGGAGTCAAATAATTTAAAGAGGAATGGAGACGTTCTTCATTGTAATCCTTTTGGAAT
>NZ_AOGX02000025.1 GCF_000332475.2 Leptospira yanagawae serovar Saopaulo str. Sao Paulo = ATCC 700523 | reverse complement strand
TTCTCTAAACATTTCAACCATAAGATCGCTTAAACTCTGAAGGAGTCAAGTAATTCAATGAAGAGTGAAGACGCTCGTCGTTGTATTCCTTTTGGAAAATTCGCAAAGCATCGGTTAACTCTCTTTGATTTTTAAAGTAGTGTAGATTCAAACACTCATCTCTAAGTTTACCATTGAAACTTTCTATAAATGCATTTTGTGTTGGTTTTCCTTTTTCAATAAAGTGAATTTCTATCCCCTTATCTTCTGCCCATTTCTGGAAGTCTTTGGATGTAAATTCTGTTCCATTATCCAAAACAAATGCTCTTGGAAGTCTTTCGAGGGTGTTTAAATATCTGATCAACTTTTCTGACGAAAAAGTAAACTCTGCCTGAAGTATGGTATTCTCTCTTGTTAAATGATCAATACCTGTTAAAATTCTTTGCTTTCTTCCATCAATCGTCCGTTCGAAAACAAAGTCCATTGACCAAACTTCGTTTGAATTCTTAGGCAATGGTAGTTGCTGTGATGATGCATTTCTTTTCTTTCGCTTCGGTTTTGTCCTTATTTTAAGCCCTTCTAAGCAATATAGTCGATATACTTTCTTATGATTGATTGTCCTACCCGACCTTCTTAACCTTCGGTAAATTCGTCGATAGCCTTCCCGTTTCCATCGAAAAGCAAGTCTTCGAATTTCGTTCATTGTCTCTTCATCAATAGCTTTCGGCTGATAATAATAACTTGATTTAGGAAGAAGAACAACATCTAGGCTTCTGTTTAGAGAAAGTCCCTCTTCAACTAGCAGATCAACTGCTCTCTCCTTCGTTGATCTGCTCAAAACTTTTTTCCCAAAACATTCTTAATTGCTTGGATTTCGAGAGCCATGTCAGCTACCAATCTTTTGAGATTTGAATTTTCCTGCTCGAGTGCCTTCATCTTCTTGATTTCGCTAAGCTCCATTCCTCCATACTTGTTACGCCAGCGATAAAATGTTTGTTCAGTGATTCCGTATTTTCGTGAAAGTTCCTTGATTGGAATACCTGTTTCTGCTTCCTTTAATATCCGAAAAATCTCGCTTTCTTCTATCTTCTTTCTTGCCATAATGCTCTCTCCTTAATATCGGAGAAAACTAACTTAAATATCGGTGCAGTTTTTGGGGAGCAGGTCAGCATTCTGGTGATTGATCTATAGGTGGTTTTGGTAACGTAACACAAAAACTAAATGAAAGAGTTAATATGATAAGTATTATAAATTTTAAATTCATATTTTACCTTTAGAGAATTAATCCAAATAACAATTGGAAATTTATTATTAATATTTCAAATTGAGAAATAAATACTTATATTCTAAAATATGTTAGAATGATATTTAAATGAATTTATTTTAGTCAATTTCTTTTAGAAGGATATATTGGATTATTTTTTGAATTTATTTCAAGTTTATACTTTCTATCTTAATTAAAATTGACTAATATTTCTAAGGATATTAATAATTTGTTTCCTTGGTAAGATTAAAAAAATTGCGCATAACGAACTAGACTTACCGAAGTTCCCCGACCCTGAGTCCCGGACGGGACGTTAGGGACTGGCATGTAGCTTGCGAACGCAAGGCGAATGCCAGAAGGGGAATTTGGCGAAGCCCTAGCGAGGCCTTGTGCCGAAGCGTAGCGGTAAGTCGCTGTTATGCGAAGGTCAGGTTAATTAGCTAGACCTTCTGTATTATTATTTCCAAGAGAAACTACCATAAATTCATCTTCGTAAGTGTTTAAGTCTTTAAATCTTTCGTCTATTTTTGTCGGTAATTGAATTAGTAAATTATAAACGGATATTTCGGACTTCTTAACTTTCAATGACCCAATTTTCATAATATTGATTAAATCGATACCGGGTTCATAAGTAGTTTTTATTTCAGGTATAGCATAACTCGAATATCCAGATACTTTGTAATCTTTTTCGTCAAAAATATAATTTTTGAATTCTGGAATTTTTGTTATTTTGTGAATATGATAATTTCGAAGAGATTCAATACCATTTGTATTTTTTAAAAACCATTGATAAGTATTTTCATCAATTATACATCTATCTAGTTTGTCTTTTGCCATCATTCTGGAGCAATTAATTATTCCGGCGCCATAAAAATTTCTTAATTCATTTTGAAAGTAAACGATGTCATAGGATATTCCATATCTAATTTTTAGATGACCAATAAGTTTAAATATTTCTTTATTATAAGTTCCTATGTTATAATGACGTAAATTACATTCAAAATATAGGGCAAATAATATAGAATGAAGAGGTGTATCAAAAATGAAAAAGCCACCATCTCCAGTATCAATAAAATTTTCTTTTATTTTAACATGGTCATATGTCTGAAAAATGTATTTTTCATGGTGAAAAATATCTTTTATCGTACTTTTAACTAACAAGTTAAACAAAATAGGTATATAGTATTGTTCTACATTCCCGAATTGACTATATCCTAGTATATCTAAACCCAATACTGATTTTTTTTTATCAATTGAGAGATTTTTAGTCAGGAATTCTTTATCAAACCGTTCCTCTTCTCTTTTTGAATTACTTAGAATATTTAAACTATTTTCTATATTCATATTTTTTCCTGACTTTCGCATAACGAATAGGCTAACCGACGTAGGCTGACCCTGAGTCCCGGAAACGGGACGTTAGGGACTGGCGCGTAGTTTGCGCATGCAAACGAGTGCCAGAAAGCCTATGTGCCGTAGGCCGAGCTAGGGCTCGTCCCGAAGCGATGTGGTTAGCCGCTGTTATACGCAGTATCCAATGTGAGAGGAAAAAGTCATTAGAAAACAATTTAGTCAATATTTCGTATTTTTTCAATTTTTTCTTCCTAAATTTTTTGTTTTCAAATATTTTTAGAATGATAAATAAGATTTCTATTCTTATTTATGTAAAATGGAGTCGCCGTACAAAGATAATTTCTTATTTAAGATGAAACCAAGAACTCTTCATTTCTTTCTTTAGTTCATCTTTTCTCTTAATTCTTAAGGTGAAAATTTTCTTTAAAACTTTTTAGTTAATCAACGGAACTTCGATAGAATGAATCTCATTAATAAAAATGCGGAAATTCTAATATATAGGCGTAAATACTTACCAAGAGACTCATAATCACTTTTTGGATATTGCGTATAACGAATAGGCTAACCGACGTAGGCTGACCCTGAGTCCCGGAAGCGGGACGTTAGGGACTGGCGCGTAGTTTGCGTATGCAAACGAGGGCCAGAAAGCC
>NZ_AOGX02000026.1 GCF_000332475.2 Leptospira yanagawae serovar Saopaulo str. Sao Paulo = ATCC 700523 | reverse complement strand
TCCTTCTATCAAAGATTTTCGGTAAGCTTTTCTATGAAGGTCAGTTGGGATTCTGACATTGAAAGAACCTTTAAAAGATTTTTCTGGATCTTTTTTAACTTTTATACATACGTGGAGATAATCATCAACAGATTCAATGAATGCTTTTTTTATTTCATTAACAGATTTTCCTTCAAAAGAAATTAAATCTTCTATTCCTTCAATTTTTCCGTAGAAAATTTCATCTTCTGAATCAAAATGAACAGAACCAAGATATCCTTTATATTCCATTAAATCTTTCATTCTAAATACCCTTCCGATTTTAATTCATCAATAATTTGATTTATTTGGTATGATTTTAAAATATTACCAGGATGAGGCTTGTGCAGCCGAATCACATGTTTTCCTTTTTCATGTATCCAAGCAACTCTTGATCCAGAAGATTTTCCAGAATTGTCTTCTGTATAATCGAATCCATTCAAAAGCTTCCTGAGTTCATCGTAAGTAAAATTCTTTGGTTTAGATAATATTCTAGCTAAAAGTTTATCTTTTTTGGACACTAAATATTGAAATAACTCGAAAGCAAAAATAATGCAACTAAAAAATAGTTACATTTTTCATATTCTTCCAACTTTCGATATTGTTTTAAAAAAACATTTTTTAGCTCATGTCGCATAACGAATAGACTTACCGAAGTTCCCCGACCCTGAGTCCCGAACGGGACGTTAGGGACTGGCATGTAGCTTGCGTAAGCAAGGCGAATGCCAGAAGGGGAATTTGCCGTAGGCCGAGCGAGGGCTTGTCCCGAAGCGTAGCGGTAAGTCGCTGTTATACGACGTTTTGAATTTATACATTAGCACCAAATTCTATTACTACAGATTGAAAAGCATCTGATTTAGTATAGTTACCACGTAATCCATATTCAATATTCTGTAACGTATCATATCTAGTATCACCGGAATATACTCTCATATCGTCAGGTAAAACTCTAGCTACAATAGATTTCAGTCCTATGGTCATAAATGCATTTTCAGTGAAATAATATCCGGTTTTTAAATAGATTTCAGAACCAATATATTTAGTATATGGATTAATATTAACACTAATGTATCCTTGATCAGTATTTAGAGCAGAGAAAGAGTAATTGTTGTAAATTCTACCATATAGTTGAAAAAGGCTGATTCTAAAAGCAACGAAGAAATTAGCATATTTATCAGATTGATATTCAAATCCAAGTTCTGGTCCAATGTATTTTTGTCCAAATCTGATGGAATAGGTTAAAGGAAAAGTATCGGTAAGTTCGGATTTAATATACCTAGTACCAAGAATTAGGCTGAAGTTCGGAATCGAAGTCAGAGAGTATAGAAATCCAAATCTAATTTGGGATCTAAAATAATCTCCAATGGAAACGGAAGAAGTAGCAACAAGTTGATTATTTTGATAGAAATCGAATTGTTGAGAAAACGATCTTTTGTTAAATTCAAGAAAGTCCGTATAAACTGAAAAATTTGAGTCTTGGAATCTTTTTTTGAACGAGAATTCGAAGTTATTAACGGTTTCATTACCTTTATTTCTATAACCACCGAATGTATCTCTGAATTCATATTTTTCGTAAGGAAATAGATAAGTTGAATTCCTTATAAAAGTAAAAGTCCATAGCTTATTTTTTTGATCTGTATTAGCTTCTGAATAGACTGAAGAGCTTACCAGAAATAATATTAGAATTAATTTTTTCATGTTTTCCTTTTAAGTTTTCAAAATGTCGTATAACGAATAGACTTACCGAAGTTGTCCGACCCTGAGTCCCGGAAACGGGACGTTAGGGACTGGCACGTAGTTTGCGGATGCAAACGAGTGACAGGAGGACAATTTGCCGCAGGCCGAGCGAGGCCTCGTGCCGAAGCGTAGCGGTAAGTCGCTGTTATGCGTAGTTGCTGCTTTTAATGATTTGATTTATTTATCTTTCGAATTTCACTTAAGACAGATTCGGAAATCCAGATTCCCTTCCTTTGAAGTTCATCAATTTGTTTCTCTAAATCTTCTATTATACCTAAAGTTTTCGCTTTTGCTAAAATTCCGAGAGTTCCTGTTATTTTTAATCCAAGATTCTTTGCGATTTTTCTAGCCTTTAAGTCATCCAATATTACGAGAGAGTTTTTTGATTCTAGTGCCAGAGCAATAGTTGATGCTTCACCACTATCTAAAATCTGTTCAAGAGATTTAACAGAAAATTCTTGTTTAGGATTTTTGACTTTTATGAAGTCAGGAATACTTTCGCCAAATTCAGTCTTAACTGTATCAGTAATGATTACTGAATTATATAAGCTTTTTAAAATGGCAAATTGTTGGATTTTCGAAAGAAGAATTAAGCAACTTGTGTTAGAGATAACGTCAGGCATTCTCTAAATCAGTTTTAAGATCATCAGTAGAATATGCAAATAGAATAGAAGAGCCATAGTTTTTCATCACATCAATTAAAGAAGACTTCGAAAGGTTAACGATATCAGCAGCTTGCCCTATGGAAATTTTACCTGTCTCATATAATTTAACAGCCATAGCCATTTTGAAATCATATTCATTTAGGTCTATTTGATCGGGGATTTGAAAACTAAGTGATTTCATGATTGGATACATCTCATTTTTTGTTCTAGAAAAGCAAAAATCAAACTATTTTTCATTTAATTGTGACTGAATTTTCTGTAAATTTGGGTTTTTTTGATTAAACTAATGTTTTGCAGCAATTACGCATAACGAATAGGCTAACCGACGTAGGCTGACCCTGAGTCCCGAAATCGGGACGTTAGGGACTGGCACGGAGTTTGCGTATGCAAACGAGTGCCAGAAAGCCTATGTGCCGTAGGCCGAGCGAGGGCTCGTCCCGAAGCGATGTGGTTAGCCGCTGTTATACGCAGTATCCAATGTGAGAGAATAAACTAATTAGAAAAAATTTAGCCAAATTTCGTATTCTTTCATTTTTTCTTCCTAAAGTCTATGTTTTCGAATCTTTTTATAAATTTATAAAAACAAGAAATCGTAATTACTATTATGTAAAAATGAGTCGCCGTCCAAAAATAAATTCTTATTTAAGATAAAACCAAGAACTCTTCATTTCTTTCTTCAGTTCATCTTTTCTCTTAATTCTTATTTCTTAAGGTGAAAATTTTGATTAAGGGATTATAATTACTCAACGGAACTGCGATAGAAGTTTTCTAATGCAAAGGTAAACTTTAAAAATAGAACATAAACGCGATAACTTGAGAAGTATCTCTTAATCACTTTTTGGATATTGCGTATAACGAATAGACTTACCGAAGTTCCCCGACCCTGAGTCCCGACGGGACGTTAGGGACTGGCATGTAGCTTGCGCAAGCAACGCGAATGCCAGAAGGGGAATTTGCCGAAGGCCGAGCGAGGGCTTGTCCCGAAGCGTAGCGGTAAGTCGCTGTTATATGCAGTTCAGCTTATAATAGTAGTTGTTCAAAGAAACTTCCAAATTTTTTATTTTTATCAATGAAGTGAACTTCTAAAATCCAAAACCTAGGAAGATTATCGAATGATGCTTTTAAATCAGTCAAGTTTTCATCGCAAATATAATTTTCAGGACTAGACTTGTGAATTTTGTAATGAGAAAATTCATCAATAAGATGTCCTGCAATATTATTACCAAACAAATAGCCATTGTTTAGAGCATAATCTTCTAAAAAATTAAACAATTCTTTTCCAGTAATCGAGGATTTACTTAAGTAGAACTCTTTTGCATCATTCCAAGCATTTTCAACAGTTAATTTTAGTTTCAATTTTTCAAGATTATTTCCAAGAACATAAGTTCTTCCGAAATCAGCTTCATAATTTTCAAAAATGGGTCCGAAATCAATCCAAAGTATATCATCATCTTTTATGATAAGTGTATCTGGATTTTCATCGTAAGGAAAGATTGTATTTGATCCGGTTCTTACGATTTTTTTATGCCAATATTTTTTGATCTCTAATCTATCTTTCGCCAATTCATATATTTCAGAGCTTAATTGTTTTTCAGAAATATTTGGTCGTATGATATTTTCTTTTTCAATTATATCAAAAAGATCCTTTGCTTTCTTTTGTGCTTCTTTGAGTCTTTCTAATTTTATATTCATAAATTTAATTGATTTAGCTGAATTGCATATAACGAATAGACTTGCCGAAGTTGTCCGACCCTGAGTCCCGGAACGGGACGTTAGGGACTGGCATGTAGCTTGCGAAGGCAAGGCGAATGCCAGAAGGACAATTTGCCGTAGGCCGAGCGAGGCCTTGTGCCGAAGCGAAGCGGTAAGTCGCTGTTATGCGTAGTGCCATTAGTTTTCAAAGAATTGAACTAAATCAATAGTTTCTTTGATAGATTCTATATTGAACGAATTTATTACTGGAAAATTTGAATCTGATTTCCGGAATGAAAATTTTATTCCATTTTTATCTGAATAGACCAGGTTTTCTGATGAATTGAATCCTAACTGAATAAGTTGTTTATCTTTTTCTTCAGTTAGAATTGAATTAATTTGAAAATTTGATATTTTCCAATCAGATTCTTCAGAAACAGATTCGTATTTTTTTAAAAGAAAATTATTCAAATATTCAATAAAAAAAACCTGTAAATTTGGTAATGAGTTGTTAATTAGGAGAATTTTCGAAATCGGAATCGTTTTTCCTTCTTTATCTTGAACACTTTGGATAATAATATCTGACATTTGGAGATTTGTATTTTGAAGATTCATTTTAATACCTTCGATCGAATTACTTGATCTTAAGGCAAATCCAGAAATCCAGAAATTTAAGTTCGTAAATTGTTGATTTTGAATAGAATTTTCAAAATATACTAGTTCTATTATAGAATTTTTACATGCGAACATCGCTGATATAAAATTTCCATAATTGGTAACGGGATAAATTATAGGAAATTTGAGTATTTCTGACCTGCTCCCCAAAAACTGCACCGATATTTAAGTTAGTTTTCTCCGATATTAAGGAGAGAGCATTATGGCAAGAAAGAAGATAGAAGAAAGCGAGATTTTTCGGATATTAAAGGAAGCAGA
>NZ_AOGX02000027.1 GCF_000332475.2 Leptospira yanagawae serovar Saopaulo str. Sao Paulo = ATCC 700523 | reverse complement strand
CTTATCTCTTAAAAAAGCAATAATCCTGTAACAGACGTAAATGGAGTAACACAGCCATGTATTTTCTCCCGCTTTAATCGACATCACTCACATTCAAAAAATTTGCGCGTCTTATTCTATTGATCAACCAATTGCAATTATCGAACTAGCTAACCGACGTAGGCTGGCCCTGAGTCCCTGGAAGGGACGTTAGGGATTGGCACGAGGCTTGCGTAAGCAAGAGGAGTGACAAAAGCCTATGTGTCGCAGACCGAGCAAGGGCGGAGTCCCGCCGCGAAGTGGTTAGCGTCAGTTATGCGCAGTGTTTTAAGTTTTAAAATCAATGTTGTTTTAACAAATTTCTTAAAATTGGACCTGATTTATTTGAACCAAGTTTTAAAATATTTTGATAGAATGTAAGGTATCCGTTGAAAATTTCTCTTCTTTCACTTTCCGAATTATTTTTAGTTAATTTACTTAAAGTTTCATTATATTTTTGAACTTGTTTCTCGTTCTCTTTAATGAACGTTTCAAAAATCACATCATCAAAGTAAGAAGTTTTCGTGCTATTCGTTTTATTTGATATTATAGTCTTAATACTAGACATGAGTAATTCATTTTTTCCAAATTCTTCTAATTCTTTATTATTAATGTTAATTATGTAATCTGGAAATACGATTGCGAATGCGATATCTGGCTTTGTTTTTGAAGTATTTTCAAGAGCATCGATTAATATTTTGACGTGGTTTGAGATTTGCTCATTATTGGCTTTTTGTAAAAATTCATTTGTGGCTTGAGCTCCTATCTGATAACTTAAGGCATAGATATCTGCTTCTGTAAGTTTTGTATTTTCCTGGTATATTGCCGCGTATTTTGTTTTTATTTCCTTAAATTTTTCCGGATGATGTTCCTTGATTAACATAAAGATTGGATGTCTTTCAAGAGATTCGAATATTACTTCAAGATTTTTATTTTTCTCTCTTTCTTGGAAAATATTTGTAATTATATGATTGGATATTCCAACCATGGATATTGTTACTACTATGGGAAAAATTAAGAAGTTCGTTTTTTTTAGATTTTTACCTAAATATTTATTTAAGAGAGAAAAAACTAAATAACCTGTTAATCCTCCAATTATCGCTCCGATGGCAATTCGAATTAAATATTCCATTTTTACTCCTCTATATTATTTTTTAAAACATTGCACATAACGAACTAGCCTTAACGACGTTCCTCGGAGCTGAGCCTACAGAGTAGGCGTTAGCGTCGGCACGCATTCTTGCGTAGCAAGAATCGTGACGGAGAGGAATGTGTCGCAGACCGAGCGAGGCCTTGTGCCGAAGCGAAGCGTTAAGGCGCTGTTATACGCAGTTTCGCTTTGATTAATAAGGTCCATCGTAATTATATTTTTGTATTGTTTTGATTAGTTTTTTATCTTTGTATAAATCTGCGATATAAACTGTTCCTGCATATTCCATACCTTTGGTATTAAACGATGAAAGTAAAATCTCTAGTTTGACGGCTGAATATTGAATTTTACATATAAATCTAGCATTTAAAATTGTTTCTTCAGGTGATTTGAAATCTAAAGTTCGATCGGTGCTTTGGTGGTCCTCTTTAAGTTCTTCTAATGCTTCTTTATATTCTTCTTTTGTGTAAGGCCTTTTTTTCCCAAAAATTGAACAATCAGCCTTCTCAAAATCAAGATCAAAAACACCGAATACAATAGAATTATTTATAATATTTTCATTAGTTTTATATTTTAAAAGTTCAAAAATTGGCTCCGATATAGTCATGTTGAAATATTTGGGTCTATCGTAAATTTTTGATAGATGTAATCTTGAATGTTCAATAAATTTACCATTTATCTTTTGTGCATTTAAAGTTTGGAAAGCAAAAGCCGATATGGTTCTTCTTATATTGAAAAATTTAAAGTTATTTGCATGGTCATGATTGTCAAATTCGAAAGGTTCAACAAGTACAAGATTATTTTCGAAACTTTCGCCGATAAAAATATTTGGAGATATATTTGCTCCGATTTCTCTTGAATCAATTTTGTCTTTATTAAAACAATAAGAATTAGATTCAAGATCTGAATCGCACACAGAAATATTAATTATTTCGTTGCATTTAATAAGAAGAAGTAGCAGGCAAATAGTTATAATCTTCATTTAAACTCTCGTAATATTATTTTTGCGAAATTGCGTATAACGAATAGACTTACCGAAGTTCCCCGCCCCTGAGTCCCGGACGGGACGTTAGGGACTGGCATGTAGCTTGCGAAGGCAAGGCGAATGCCAGAAGGGGAATTTGCCGCAGGTCGAGCGAGGCCTTGTGCCGAAGCGTAGCGGTAAGTCGCTGTTATACGGCGTGGCTGATTGTGTTAAGCACTTTTGCTTTTTAAATGTATAACCGGTTCAGCATCTAATGCTTTTGCTAATCTATTAATGAAAGATAAGGAAAGATTTTTATAGTTGCCAGATTCGATTCTTGCAATCGCGGGTTGGGAAGTACCAATTTTTTCAGCTAAATCTTTTTGTGTTAAATGTCTTTTTTTTCTTAATGTAATAATCTCTTTTGCAAGGTTAAATTCATTAGATAGTGCTTCATATTCTGATTTAAATTTCTTGTCTTTAAGTTGATTTTTTAAAAGAGAATCTAAATCTTTAGTTTTTAATTTCATGGTTTTTCTCCCTTATATATATACATTAATTTTTTCGCTTTATCTAACTGATCTTTATCAGTCTTTTGATCTTTTTTGATAAAGCCTGAAGTAATGATCACAATTTTATCTTTTTCAAAAAAATAAAAGAATCTACATATGTTAGATCCTTGTTTAACTCTTAATTCGAATAGACCATTAATACCTGCAATTTTCTTTGAAAAGGGCTCCCTTAATTCAGGTCCGAAATCTCTCAATAATTCGATAGTTCTGAAAGATTTAGCCTTTAACTTATTTTCCAAACTGACAAGAAATTGCTCAGCAGGTTCTAGTAGCTGAATCTTATAAGTCACTCGAACAATATATCAAATATGGTATATTTTGTCAATTCCATTATATTGTGAAAAGTTTTCAGCCATGCCGTATAACGAATAGACTTACCGAAGTTCCCCGACCCTGAGTCCCGCCGGGACGTTAGGGACTGGCATGCAGCTTGCGAACGCAAGGCGAATGCCAGAAGGGGAATTTGCCGCAGGCCGAGCGAGGGCTTGTCCCGAAGCGTAGCGGTAAGTCGCTGTTATGCGCAGTATTTCGCTTATTAAAAAAATTATTTTTTTAATTTGAAAGAGAATTTCCATTTCCATTTCAATTTATTACATTGGCGCCTTTTTGATATTTAGCAATTTAAAACTACACAAATAAAGCAAAGTATTGTAACTTGATTAATAATTAGCTGCCTTTTCACGGTCGAAGAAAGATTGAAATTAGAAATTCATCCATTTAAAATAAATAAAATGTAAATTCTATTTATAGCTAGATTTAAATAAGCTGCTACATATTCTATTTTCCGGATATGTAACACATTCTTCTCGACAAGAATTTCGCTTATATTCTGGAAACTTAGTATATTGACTTGGATATTCTTTATTGCAATCATCTAGGCATTTATTCACTCTTTCAATACACATTCTAATTTCTATAATTGATGGTTGAAATACTTCCTGAGTATTTATTTGGTTTCCGAAGAAGAAAATAACAATTAAAAGTATTTTAGAAAAATTAAGTAGCTTCGACATAGCAAGGATAACTTTATTCAAACCGCTCACTTAAAGCGTTTATTGGTAATATAAGTAATGTCAGTTAATTTATGTAGGCAGATACAGATTTTTTATCATATTTCATTGAAGCTTTAAATTTGTTTGCTATTGTTATCATACCCATTTTTTTTATCCCTTTTAACTAAATTTGATATAAATAGCATTGCGTAAGAAAGAAATTAATATTTCAAATTATAACCGGTGTTAAAATCTGTTGGCAATGTTTTGAATATTCAGATTTAAGAGAATATTAATTAAGTTACTTTTATATTGAATTGGTTTAAGGTTTATTATTCAATTCACATATGGTATTTGTAATTTTACTATCTATATTTAAATTTATATAATCTAGTAACTCTTTAATACAAAAATTCTTTATATAAAAATTTCATTGGAAATATTGCGCATAACGAATAGACTTACCGAAGTTCCCCGACCCTGAGTCCCGGACGGGACGTTAGGGACTGGCATGTAGCTTGCGTAAGCAAGGCGAATGCCAGAAGGGGAATTTGCCGGAGGCCGAGCGAGGGCTTGTCCCGAAGCGTAGCGGTAAGTCGCTGTTATGCGAAGTAACAATGTGTTTATTGAAAATGCTTGGAGATTGGGTATCTTTGCTTAATCAGGCTATATAGTCGATCGTAGGTTAATAATTCCATAGAATGAAGAAAGGAATACTTGGCTTTTTCGGTATTTTCTAACTCACTTAATCTAGAACTCCTACCTATTACAATATAATATCGGTCTTTAATATATGTATTTGGGTCTAGAAGATAATTTGCGCTATCATTGCTTGGATTTTTGCTAGGTGTTGAATAGCCCAATATATCTTTGCTCATTGTCCATTTACAAAGTTCTTTTCTTAAGTTATTCTTTTCAGCTGAAAAGTATGTTTTCCAATCATCAATTTGTTTTATGCTTTTTGCAAGGACTTGAGTTGGAGTACCTTTCTTTGTAAAAAGCTTATCTGATATTGATTCTAGTTCT
This sequence comes from Leptospira yanagawae serovar Saopaulo str. Sao Paulo = ATCC 700523, assembly GCF_000332475.2. Classification (GTDB taxonomy): domain Bacteria; phylum Spirochaetota; class Leptospiria; order Leptospirales; family Leptospiraceae; genus Leptospira_A; species Leptospira_A yanagawae. The sequence goes on along the minus strand of NZ_AOGX02000027.1, from coordinate 1,533 downwards.
ACAAATATTACTTCCCAGAGTCCAGAATATGAATTTAAAATTAGAAAATCTACTTTATACTCATTCCCTAGCGGAAATTCTTTGAAAACGTATCTGCAATGACCACTTGCAGGGCAAAGTGTCCAATAGAGTATCCAAGGATTTTCCTTTAAATATCTGGCTATTTCTCTTTCCCCTGTTGAGTGGAGTTCCTAACGGATTATATACTCGACAATAGGCAACAAACGACTACAAGAGGTTGCCATGAAGCGTAGAAAACAATACACAACAGAGTTTAAGAGGGAATCGGTTCAATATTTAATATCAAGTGGGAAATCCCAGAATATGGTATGCCAAGAACTAGGACTCCCTAATGGGATACTAGGCAGATGGAAAAAGGAACTAGATCAAAATCAAACCGAGAATGGATCTCTGCAAGATGTTCGAGACAAGAGGATCCAGGAGCTTGAACGTGAAGTTCAAAATTTAAAACAGCAGAGGGATATTTTAAAAAAGGCAATGGGCATCACTTTAAGTCCTTAGAAGATAAATATCTATTTATGAAAGAACATAGGGAATCCTGTGGGTTTTCTATCAAAGTGATGTCCGAAGTATTAGATATTAAACACAAGGGATTTTATCCTTGGTTGAAAAAGTCGAAGTTGATTCGAAATCAAAAAAGTATAGAGATTTTATCTGAAATTCAAAGATTCCACAAGGGAGATTTGCTTTCTTATGGAAGTCCGAGAGTTCAGAAAGAACTAAAAGCAAGGGGAATCAAAGTCAGTTTACCTACTGTGGCTAAAATTATGCGGGAAAATGGGATAAAAGCCATTACAACAAGGAAATTCAAGCCTCCTGTGACGACAGATTCCAATCATGAAGAAACAATTAGTCCAAACTTGCTTGAACAAAACTTTGACGTTTCTACACCAAACACAGTGTATGTGACTGATATTACCTACATTCCCTATTTGTTTGGATTTCTATATCTATGTAAATTCAAAGATATATGCACAAAGAAGATTGTTGGATGGGCTGTTGACACTCATATGAAAACATCTCTCGTTATGAAAGCATTTGAAAATGCTATTGAGAATCAAAAACCAAGTAAAGGACTTATCATCCATTCCGATAGAGGAAGTCAGTATGCGAGTAGAGAATTTCGTGAACAACTAACATCAAAAGGATTTATTCAAAGCATGAGTAGAAAAGGAAATTGTTGGGACAATGCTCCTGCTGAATCTTTTTTTGCTACATTAAAAAGAGAGTTTACAAATCATAAGAACTTCCATTCCTTAGAACAGGCTCGAAGTTCTCTATTTGAGTATATCGAGGTTTTTTATAACAGAAAGCGTTTGCATTCTAAAATTGGATACAAAGCTCCTGTTACATTTGAAAATGAATTTCATGCCTATTCGTGAGTATATTTTTACTTAGGAACTTCAAACTTCAATTTTATCTTAATTCTAATTTCCTTACTAACTTCCAATAGTCATGTTAGAATTCCCATGCTTTGCAAATCTTCCAGATAGCATTTGGAATCTATTGTTT
>NZ_AOGX02000028.1 GCF_000332475.2 Leptospira yanagawae serovar Saopaulo str. Sao Paulo = ATCC 700523 | reverse complement strand
AGAACAGGCTCGAAGTTCTCTATTTGAGTATATCGAGGTTTTTTATAACAGAAAGCGTTTGCATTCTAAAATTGGATACAAAGCTCCTGTTACATTTGAAAATGAATTTCATGCCTATTCGTGAGTATATTTTTACTTAGGAACTTCAGTAAAACATTACCACAGCAGAAGATTTAAGAGAAAGTAGATTTATGCAAATGTAGAGTAACGATATATTAAGGACTAGAGGCGTCATAACACCAGTGTAAATCATCCATTTTTCATACCAAATAGGCTTTTCAATCATCTCATTGAAAGAACTAAATAAATCAGATGTAGCCTTTTTTATGTTATTGTTTATAACATTTTTTTTATTTGGTTCTTTTGTTTTTGTTTCAAAATTTTCAAATATTTCTTTTTGTTTGTCTATTATTTGAGGTGTAAATAGATCTTCTACACCAGCATATAACCCAATGATAGAAAAAATAATACCTATTATTCCAGTAGCTGATATCCAAGTAGGTCTTTTGCTTTTTTTAACATTTGTTTCCATTCTCATGTTTCCTTCTATTCATTGTTATTTTTGCTTATTGCGCATAACGAATAGACTTACCGAAGTTCCCCGACCCTGAGTCCCTGCGGGACGTTAGGGACTGGCATGTAGCTTGCGAAGGCAAGGCGAATGCCAGAAGGGGAATTTGCCGTAGGCCGAGCGAGGCCCTGTGCCGAAGCGTAGCGGTAAGTCGCTGTTATACGAAGGAGGAAAGATATTCTATAAGATAAATTTTAAAATGTATTTATTATTTCTGTCTAGCTTGAAAGTTTCACAAGCATAGAAATGGTTTTCGTTTTTCATATTTAAGAAATAGTATGCTTCAGCAAGAAATGTCACTGCCCCTATATTATAGTCCATAGTATTAGGATCGTAGTAAGTATTACCCAAAGTGATTACATCGAGCATTTTTCTATTATAGTAAATTGATTTTTTAAAATCCTGATAATCCAGGTAAATAGTGCTAATTTTCCAGTATGCTTCAAGAAAATAAGTATCAATGACCACATTTTCATAAGATCCATCAGGAAGGACAGTTTCATCTTTATCAATAATTGAAATTAATAGTTTGTATGTATCAAAACTCTCTTTCCTTCGTCCTAAAGTATATAAAGTTCTGGCATAAGCGTTGAGTAAAAAAGGATTATTTTTTTCTTCTTTTAATGCTGGAATAAGAATATTGAGCGCTTCGTTATATTTTCTTTCGTAGTAAAAAATTTCTGATTTTCTATAATTTGAATCAAATTTTTTAGATATTTTATCTGGATACGGCAACAAAATACCCGCAGGATCTCCGATTTGAACTGTGTCCCCAGGTTTTACATTCGAATCGATATGTAGTAGTTTTACAGTTTTTGCAGGAAATTCCGGTCTAACGAGTTTTGCACAAACAATTGATGGTTCTTGTTCATCTGAATACAGTGCTGTGTTTAGAAGTAACGATATAATAATTAAATGTTTTCTGTTCATAATTTTTTCCTCTTGCGTATAACGAACTAGACTTACCGAAGTTCCCTGACCCTGAGTCCCGGAGGGACGTTAGGGACTGGCACGTAGCTTGCGTTTGCAAGCGAGTGACAGAAAGGGAATTTGCCGTAGGCCGAGCGAGGGCTTGTCCCGAAGCGTAGCGGTAGGTCGCTGTTATGCGCCGTGGCAAGGTTTACGGATGAGTATATCCATATCAATAAAGAAAAAAATTGAGAAATTAATCTATTTTTTTATTTAAATTACTTAAAATTTAATTTAATTTATTCGAATTTATTAGCGATGTCCGGTTTATTCTTATTTAAGAAATAGGTTTGGAAAACCTTTTTAGGCAATGGAAACGGACCATAAGAATCTAATGATATTTTCCACTTGCCATCTTTTTTGATTATTCCATACTTGAATTGAATTTTTTTTGGTGAATAAAAAGTAACTTCATCCGTAGTCACATTTACCATTCCAACTACATTAAAGTTCACGTAAAACTCATAACAATCGTCATTATACACATCTTTTATTTTTCCATATTTATCGGAAATTTCATAATCTAAAAGAATATCTATCAAGATTCCTACATCAGGAAAAATTCTGATGACTGCATCTTCAGAAATATAAATTTCATCATTTCCAGATGCTTCTGGCATAGAATAATTGTAAGAATTAAAATGATTGTTGAGTAAATACTTAATCTCAGAAACGTCTTCTTTGTTTAGCTCAGGTAATTTTCCATTGTCTGATGAAGAAGATTTACATACGAAAATTAAGCTTATTAATAAAATTAGCGTAAAGAAAAAGGAATATTTAACTGTCTTCATAACTTAAAATTAAATGAGAATCTATTTTTATCAATTTATTTTTGCCATTGCGCATAACGAATAGGCTAACCGACGTAGGCTGACCCTGAGTCCCGGAAGCGGGACGTTAGGGACTGGCACGTAGTTTGCGGATGCAAACGAGTGCCAGAAAGCCTATGTGCCGAAGGCCGAGCGAGGGCGAAGTCCCGAAGCGAAGTGGTTAGCCGCTGTTATGCGCTGTGGTGCTTTTTACTTTTCAAATTGTTGAAAAAACTCATATTTTATTTTAAATGATTTAATTGGTTTTAAACCTAGTTCATTCTCTTCAATTAATTCAACTAATTTTTCAGAGTCTACGAGTTCGATAGCTTGTGCTCCTTCTCGTGATGCTTCTCTGATTGCATCTGCAGTAAAATAGCTAGTTGTGATGAAAATTCCTTTGTCAGCTCTACCGATTAAAGAATTTCTAAATTCTGCAATATGTTGTCTTTGAACAGGATTTTTTTCACCATATCTTTTACATTGAAATAATACTTTAAAGGTTACGAATGGATTTACTTTTAAAATCCCAACACCATCTATTCCATCATCCTTTGATCCACCTGTTAGTTTTAGATCAGTAAGCCCATTTTCCCTTAGTAACAGAAGTGAAAATTTTTCAAAATTTTGCCATGACATCAATCTGAGAATTTTAAGCAATTCTTCACGGTGATCTAAATTGATTAATGTATTATTATCCGAAATTGATTCAACTTCATCAATTGATTCTACTAATTCATCATCATCTGAGTCTTCTTTATTTTTTCTTCTAGAAGTATGAATATCAACCCATTTTAGGAATATTTCTCTACCTTCTTTCTCATCTATGGTTTTATTTTCTCCAGTTTTTGAAATAGTCCATATTCCTCTTTTTGTGGAATCTAAGTAACCTTCCCATACGAGGTATTGTCTTGCCCAACATACTTGATTATGAAATCTTTGTACTCCTGATTTTAATTTTGCTTCTAAAATTTCATCAGGTACATCAAGAATTTCGGCTACTTTTTTTGAAACTTCTTTAGGAGTTCCGGATCCGCCTAGTGTACGCAAAGCATCTAGTATTGGTCCCATCCATTTTACAAATTCTGATTTTTTATTCTTTTTCATATTTTAAATACATTTTGCACCATTGCGCATAACGAACTAGACTTACCGAAGTTCCCCGACCCTGAGTCCCAACGGGACGTTAGGGACTGGCACGGTGTTTGCATTTGCAAACGAGTGACAGAAGGGGAATTTGCCGTAGGCCGAGCGAGGCCTTGTGCCGAAGCGTAGCGGTAAGTTGCTGTTATGCGACGTGGAATTATTGAGATAGAAAACTCTCTTTATTCTTAAAGTTTTCTGCAATTTCATGTAGTGAGGTGTTTAGAGTATCGAAACTCTCTGTTTGGATATTATATTTCATTCTAGAATAGATAATAATTGTTTTTAAAGTATCAAAAATCATTAAAATTGGCATTGTTACCATGTTAATCAAATCAAAAAATTCTTCATCGTTATAATTATTTTTATCTTGAAAGTAATCTCCGGCGCTTGGACTTGCATGAACGAACATTGAACAGCTTGCATAACTTTCGAGAATAACCTCAAAATGATCATGTATTTGCGGAAATGACTCAAATATTTCTGCAATTTTTTTGATTATCGTTTTTATATTAAATTTTTGTATTTCTGATTGAATTTGATTCTTATTTAATTGATTTATTATGGGAAAGTTTTTATAAACTTCTTCCCATTCATTAAGCAAGGGAGATTTCGTTAGGAAGTTGTGTATATTTTTATTTTTTAAGTAAGTTATAAATTCTTCAATTTGTCCATACAAATGATAGTTTCTTGAGAAATTTGTATCCTTATCTAAACTGAATATAATGTATTGCGCCTTAAGATAATGTTCGATTAAACTTCTATATAAAATTTTGCATTGGTAAAGTTCTTTGTTTTTAATTAACGATATTGTCGTGTTATATATATCTGAACATTTTTTTATTAGATAGATTGCGTCCCGTATTTCTAATAGTTCATTAGATCTTGAAAGATAATTATTAATTAGAAAGAGATCTTTATTTACAATCGTTAATAACTGCAAGTGAAATTTGCTTGTTTTTTCGATTGCTATTGATAATGTTTCGAAATTGTTTTTTATGCTCATAAATTGAGGCTATTCCATGTCGCATAACGAACTAGACTTAACGACGTTCCTCGACCCTGAGTCCCAACGGGACGTTAGGGACTGGCACGTAGCTTGCGCATGCAAGCGAGTGACAGAAGAGGAATGTGGCGTAGCCCGAGCGAGGGCCTGTCCCGAAGCGTAGCGTTAAGTCGCTGTTATACGACGTGTGGCTTATACACTAGCTAAAGTTTTCTTTCCCTTCTTGATAACAATCTCTCCACCTAAAGTGTGGATTAATTTAGAAAGAACAAGTAGGGTAGGGTTGCCTTGTTTCCCACTTCTAATTTCTTGAATTACAGTGCTAGAAACATTTGCTTTTTTAGAAAGTTCTCTTACAGAAACTTTTTGAGATTCCATTAATTCAATTAAAGTTTCAGAAAGATTGAGAGCATCATATTCCTTATCAAATTTAGCTTTGAAGGATTTATCTTTCATCAAACGATCAAATGTAGATTTAGTAGTAGATGCCTTTTTTACTTCTTGTTTCATAATCTTTCCTTCTTTTGATAGCTCTAATTTTTTCGTTTTTCGGTAATTTATCAGTTTTTTTGACAAAAGCGTTAGTAATAATAATTTTCTTTCCTTTAACAAAAAAGCAAAGAAATCTGTGTGGAATAGGTTTGAAAGCGAATAAAGAATCACCTTCAAAATTGAATTTAGTTTTATCTTTGATTTCTCCAAAATCAGCAAATCTTTTGAACAAAATCAAAGTTTTAATTTTTAAATCATCAGGTAGTTCATTGAAATATTCTAGAACATCGGATTTATCTTTTTCGTCAAAATACCATTCAATAGTGAATTTTTCGCCTTTATAAGCTGTAAATTCTTTCACTTTTTATGTGTAACGGAATAACGTTACAGTATCAATACTTTTTTTATTTTCTTTAACCCAAATTTTTAGTTTTCAATGACTTTTGCCACATGTCGTATAACGAACTAGACTTACCGAAGTTGTCCGACCCTGAGTCCCGGAGGGACATTAGGGACTGGCATGTAGCTTGCGTAAGCAAGGCGAATGCCAGGAGGACAATTTGCCGCAGGCCGAGCGAGGCCTCGTGCCGAAGCGAAGCGGTAAGTCGCTGTTATACGACGTGTTCCTTTTAAAAATTATACTTTTTCTTCATTTTTAATTAGGAGTCGAATAATTGCATGATATGTGGCCAGATAAAAGTGGAACATCCAGGAATACCAAATATTTTTATCATAATTTCCTTTTTGACTTGGATTATGATGTCTGATTTCGAATCTATTGATTAATTCAAAAATAAGCGAATCGTCTTTTTTATCTAAAACTTTTTCAAGATTTTTTGTTTTTTTAAGCCATTCGAAAACATCCGCTAGTTCTCGTATAATATCCTTTCGATCAGCAAGTGAAAGGTTTCTTGTTCTCCATTTATAAACTGCATGTTGTATTTTCGAATCAACATTTTCACTTTCATAAGGTAGAATGTTTGCTAGAAGAATCTCTTTAACAATATCTTCACCTAAACTAAGGATTTCTCCATTACTAGATAATTCATATCCATCCTCAAAATCATTGAGGAACATATTTGCCATTTCTTGAAATTCTCTTTGTCCCAATTCTTTATTGTATGATTCATAGTCCTGGTATGCAAACCCTCCATCATTTTGGTGATAAATCCATCCTTCAGGTTTTGAGATCTTATCAAATAGATATTCAATGGTATCAAATATATGTTCTGGAGTAATTGAATAAAAATCCCAATTCGTTATTGGGAAAGGTTGAAAAGATAATTTTACTGCTGCTTCATATTTAATTGCATCTGAGACATACTTATTTTTCATTCCACTTTCTTTGAAGTAGTCTCTATCGAGGAAATATAAGTATAGATTCTGTAATTTTTCATATAAATCTTCTAAACTTAATTTTTTGTGCTTATTTCGTGAGGAAAAATATTTTCTTGTCATTGCTTAAATTTGTTTGGGACATGTCGTATAACGAACTAGACTTACCGAAGTTCCCCGACCCTGAGTCCCGACGGGACGTTAGGGACTGGCATGTAGCTTGCGAACGCAAGGCGAATGCCAGAAGGGGAATTTGCCGGAGGCCGAGCGAGGCCATGTGCCGAAGCGTAGCGGTAAGTCGCTGTTATACGTACGT
>NZ_AOGX02000029.1 GCF_000332475.2 Leptospira yanagawae serovar Saopaulo str. Sao Paulo = ATCC 700523 | reverse complement strand
ACGCCTCTAGTGGATGATCGATTTTATCGGATACTTTGACAACTTTGTAATCGAACTCATGAAACACCCAAGATACGAAGGCAATCCACAAGGTTCCCCTCGGATCGTAACCTACCAAAGAGGAAAAGTTCCTGTTGAAAATATTTACCAAGCAACTGATGCCAAAGGAAATCCAATCTCTTTTGGAATCGCAGACAAACTTCTTGGTAATGAAACCAACGCAAAGTTTTTGTACCTTTGGGACATTTGAGTTTAGGTTACCAATTGCATGTTATTTAATTCGATTCCTTATTTAATTTTATTTGCATTCACATACTTAATCTATTGGAACATACCACAAAAGGGGCGCAAACCCCTGCTTGTGATATCTTCCTTATTGTTTTATGCATACTTTAGTTTTCCGTTTTTATTCCACTTCCTCTTCGTCATCCTCATCAACTATGCTTTTAGCGAATGGATGTTTCGCAAAAAAGACAAAGGGGAAACATTTGATTCTGTATTGTATACAATTGTTATATTAAACGTAATCAATTTAGCGTTTTTCAAATACTTTTACTTTATCACCGACTCTTTGTATGGTTTAACAGGATATCCAAGTTTTAAGGAAATCTCTGGTTCCTGGAGTATCTTTTTACCCCTTGCCATTAGTTTTTATACATTTCAGATCATCGCAGTGCAAGTGGACATCTACCGAGGTGTCATCGAAAAAAGAATGTCCACAGTGGATTATTTTTTATTCATTTTGTTTTTCCCTCAACTGATTGCCGGGCCAATCATGAGGTCTCAGGATTTCCTTCCGCAACTTGACAACCCAACCATTGATGAAGACAGAATGAAAAAGGGAATCTTTCTCATCATCGGAGGTTTGTTTAAAAAGGTAATCATTGCTGAAAACATTGCTCCGATCATCGCTCCCCTTTACATGGACCCAAGCAAGTATGATAGTTTTTCTATCTTTTTTAGTGTCCTAGCATTTGGAATCCAAGTGTATTGTGACTTCTCTGGTTATACAGATATGGCAAGGGGATCGGCCAATTTACTTGGGTATGAGATTCCTGAAAACTTCCAAGGTCCATTTTTATCCCAATCCTTTCGTGAACTATGGAGCCGTTGGCATATCACCTTATCTTCCTGGTTACGTGATTACATATACATTCCGTTAGGTGGAAGTAAGGGATCCATTTTCCGTTCCAATTTAAATTCCTTTATCACAATGTGCCTTGGGGGTCTTTGGCACGGTGCCAACTGGGCATTTGTGATTTGGGGAGCCTATTTGGGTGCTCTCATTTGGATCGAACGTTCTCTCTACTTACACCGAGGCAAAAAGAAATTCATTCCGGATAATTTCCCCTTGGCAGGTTTCATCCGTACCATCGTGATCTTCATCGTTTTTACTTTTTCGGGAGTTTTTTTCCGTGCGGCCGCAAGGGGTTCCGAATCACTAAACGTTGCCTATGAAATCTTTAAAGGGGTTTTGACCCTTCGCAATACAGGGGATACACTGAGCCGTGTGGATGAACTCCCTACTTTCATTGCACTGGGCCTTATGTTCAATTGGTTCCAATACTCTCCTTTTGTGTATGAAAAACTAAAACCATATCAGAATGTATTACTCCCCATTTTATCCGTTGTGATTTTACTTTTACTCGGAATTTTTGGAGATGGTGGGCAAGATTTTATTTACTTCCAGTTCTAACAAAAAACAAAAACCGGGTTCGATTGGTTCCCAAAAGAAATTCGTTTTTTTTCTTTTGGTGGCCATTGGTATGGGTTTCGCTTCCTGCACTCCGAAGTTAGGATGGATACGCACCCTCCCCAGCTCATTCCCGAGAGACCAAGACCTTCCTCTTGGATTCTATGACAGGCCTACGGAAAAAAAATCAGCAATGGGTTCGAAATCATTCCATTTGTTTTGGAAGGAAACCATCCAAATTGTATCGGATACAGAATTCAAAAAAACTTGGCGAGAATGGAAGGTATACGAAGACCATCTCCAATTCCGTCAAATCATTGGCAAGGGCCAGTTTGAAAAATCAAAGGATTGGGTTTTACTTTCCACAAAAGAAGTGAATACAAAAGAATGCCGAGTGGAAAAAATACCGAACCTAAAAGCCAAACGTTTGATCCAAAAGATTCCCTGCGAAATGTTTTCATTGGATGTTACCAAAAAATACCAACACAACTTAGTGTATTATTATGACGGTAAGTCTTTGTATCCATTGCAATATGAATCTGGGTATGAAGAAGCAAACTTTGGAATTGCTTGGGAATCTGATGAACCCTACACAAAAACGAAACTATTTGAAATTGCTAAATTGAAGTATGGAAAAAAAGAATTCCAACCCCACGTGTATCATCACGTGAAGTTGGATTGATTCGAAGAAGAATCAAAAAAAGGGTAACCATCTCTAGAAAGAATCATAACAGTATTGATTAACGGGCAGCAACCACCGCACATGCCTTCGCAAATTCCTTTGCTTCCATTTGGGCTTTTTCTTCGAATTTCACAATTCCGTGGCTACGAAACGCTTCACTTGCTTTTTTCGCATAGAGTGATGCTTCACAAAAATTTCCTGCCTTTGAGTATGCTTGGCTTGCTAAGTATTGGATGGATGCGAAACTTTTGTGTGTTTGCATTCCAATCGCTTCTCTGATTTTCAGAGCACGATCATAATGAGTCGATGCTAAATCGAATTCACCAATCCCTTCTTCTTCGTTTGCCATTTTTACCAATTCATTGGAGATCACAACAAGGGTTTCGTTGTCATATTGTTCGACGAGGGATGCCACTTCTTCATTCGCGAGCGTTGCCTCTCCTGCAAACGCTGAGTAGTTGAGTAGAGTGATGGTCATGAGTAAGAGTAGTTTTTTCATATTCCCTCCGAACGAACTGTTCAATGGAATAGATGCAACTATCGTGCCAAGATACGAATCGCCTTGAAATGGCCAAACAAGAGGGTTCTAGCGATTTGCAATCCCTAACCAATCGGGAAAAAAAGAAAAAATTGCTTAAAATTTATACAAAATGACTGGTTTGCAAGAAATTGACAGAAAAAAAAGGGGAACTTTGGGAAGGGTTGTGGTCAGTAAATCCACTGCCCGATGCCCCTCCAGGCAGTTGGATTTTTGGTTCCATGATGGAAAACGAAAATGAGAAACTAGAGAGAACTGATCTTTTATTTGAGTTCTTCGTCAGTGATTTCCAATTCTCTTTGTAAGAAATCATTTAGGTCCATAGAACGGTAGTGGTCTCTATCCCCATCACATTGGCGCCCTCCCGGCACAGCCAAAGTTCGGCCCGCAATGGTAATGGGTTTGAGGAATAAATTCCCAGTAACGGGGCAATTGGGACCAGGAGAAAGACCGTTAAAGGCACAAGTAGCCCCTTTTACCACATCACTCGGAATCTCTTCCGCCTTTCCATTCGGATAAAAACTTGGGTAAGGTCCTTCGTTATAAAACCGCGAATACATTTTCCCCCAGATGGGAGCCGCAACTCCCGCAGCTGTCACTCCTTTCCCGAGGGACAGGGAGGATTTATCAAATCCCATCCAAACAATGGATGTGTATTTAGGGTCAAATCCTGCATACCAAACATTGGTATAAGAAGAAGTGGATCCTGTTTTTCCACCTGATTCCCCTTTATAATTCCCTTTATCCGATGCCCGAAGTGCTTGGGTTGGTGTTCCCCCCATTGCCACACCAATTAACATTTGTTTAATGATATAAGCAGTGGCTTCTGGAATGATTTGGATGGTACCATTTTTGGCTTCTTCTGCCAAAGTTTCTTGCACTTCTTTTTCTTTATTGTAAACAACCGTTCCACTTTGGTTCAACACATAACGAACGCTAAACGGGATTACATCTTTTCCTTTATTGGCAAGGATTGAATAACCCAGTGCCATTTCATAAGGTGTGAGTTCTGCCACACCTAGTGCAAGTGCGGGTCCAGTTGGGAAACGAGATTTGTTTGTTTTGGTGACTTTGGATGCAAAATCGATAACAGAGTCTGTTCCTGTTCTCATAAGAACTTGGACAGAAACGATGTTGAGTGATAAAGATAATGCTCTTGAAAGTGGAACCATCCCACGAAAATCACCCGAAATATCTTGTGGTGAGTATCCTTCCCCTTCTTCCGTAATTGTCGTTAGAGGAGCATCCATGATCCCTGTTCCCGAACCAACAGCACGGTTTTGGATTGCAGCTGCATAAACAAAAGGTTTGAAAGCAGAACCAGTTTGGCGCCTTGCTTGCATGGCTCTGTTGAATTGATTTTTAGGTGAAAATCTTGATCCACCAACCATGGTTTGGATATAACCAGTTTGGTGGTCAATGGTGATGATGGCACCTTCCACATGTAAGTTGGAAGAAAATACCAGAGATGATCTTTGGAATTCTTTGACAGCAGCACTTTCGTTTTCAGAAGGAATGAAATCAGTTAACAATTCAAGTGCTGGTGCCATTTCTTTTTCTAAATGCAAACGAAATACTTGTCTATCATCAAGACTTGTCACATAAGGAACACCCACAGGAAAAATGGAACCAAACAAATTGTATAAGGAAACTAAACCGCGGTCAGCACGACCCGCATAACGAAAGTTTGCTCCAAATGCATACTTATCTTGTTCGATAAGACCTTTTCGAAGTTCTTCATCAGCGATTTCTTGTTTTCTTACATCCAATGTGGTATAAACACGAAGTCCACCTGTATACAAGGCTTCTTCACCTAATTCTTTTTCTAAAATTTGGCGTACCCATTCAGTGAAATAAGGTGCCCTGTTGAGTTTGGCACCCCATGTGGAACGTGAAGGAGATTGTGTGATGACAACAGGCCAATACCGATCCCAAAAATCATCATGGATCTTTTGGACTTGGTCTTTTGGGATAAATCCATTTTTTGCCATGAGGCCAAGCACTACCATATGGGCTTGTTTGGCTTCTTTTGGATTTTTGAATGGAGAGTAAGTCACTGGTGCTTTCGGAAGCCTAGCAAGCATCGCCGCTTCCGCAATACTTAAGTCCCTTACATCTTTTTGAAAGTATACATTGGCCGCAGATGACAATCCTGTTGTTCCATGACCCAAATAAATTAAGTTAAAATAGATTTCTAAGATTTCTTCTTTGGTATACTCTTGTTCGATTTGTAAGGTAAGAAGGGCTTCTAAAAATTTTCGACCAAAGGTTTTTTTCCTCTGTTGCAAAATCGTTTTTGCTAACTGTTGGGTTAAGGTAGATCCCCCCTGGACAATTCGTCCTGCAAAAATATTTTTTATCGCTGCACGAACAATGGCCAAAAAATCGATTCCAAAGTGGTTAAAAAAATTATCATCTTCAACAGATAAAAATGCGTGGATCACATGAGGTGGGATATCACTATATTTTAAGAGTTCCTGTTTGTGTCGGTACAACTCTGCGATGAGCACCCCATTGGTATCATATAGTTTGGTAGGAGTTGTAGGTTGGTAGGAGGCAAGTTTTTGTAATTCTTTTCCTTTGTTCACCTCAGAGAGGATGTAACCAAAAAATAGTCCACCAAGTAAGGCAATGCTAAAGAATGTTGTAATGGTGATACGTAAGGTTTTTTCTTTGTTCATAGTCATTATAGATGGAACCTAAGTCCTTCTCTCGCTAAATGAATTTTTAATTTCTTTTCACCTAATTGCTGTTTATGCAAATTGGCACTTTCATAAATTTCATAAATTTTTTCGTCTGAATAACTTGGTTCGTGGTGGGTGAGCACTAAGTTTTTAACACGCCAGGACGAGGCACAATTCACTGACATCGTATAAGCCGTATGACCCCAATCAAATTTGGAAAACGATTCATCCAAGGTATATTGTGTATCTAAGATCAAAAGGTCAGCATCAGCAAAAAATGGCAAACACTCATGGATGAGGTCCATGTCTGCCCCTGTGAACTCAGCATCTGTTGCAAAAATAAAAATTTTTCCAGCACGATTGGTGAACTTGTATGCAAATGAACCTCCTGGGTGTTTGAGTGGGTAACACTCCACCTTTAGTCCGGAAGGAAATTCCAAAACATCCCCAGGGAAAAACAGTTTGAACTCCTTTGCAGAACCAGTTCCATCCAAAGGCACTGGAAAAAACTCTGGTTCTTGTTGCCTTTGCAGTCGTTTTTCTAAATCAGAATACGGAGAATAAAAATGCAGATGGAAATCAGGGAAATAAATCGGTTTGAAAAACGGAAGTCCCTGGATATGATCCCAGTGGGTGTGGGTGATGAAAAACGAAACTGTTTTTTTCAGTTGGTTTGTGAAGTATTCGGAAACAAGTTCATCCCCTAAATTGCGTAATCCCGTTCCCATATCCAAAACATAGGTTTCCCCATCGTCATCCGTCACCGAAACACAGGTTGTGTCAGATCCTGTGACAAATTTTAAATGGTAGGGAAGATTTTGCCAAAACTCGTCCGCAGATCCTTCAGCCCCCGATTGTTTGTAGAGGTCAAGAATCTCAGTTATCTTTTTGCGGTAGTCTTGGTTTCGGAGTGGGCTCGCAATGGAACCGCGGACTCCGTAGAGTTGCACAATCACTTCCTCGATGCTAGGAAATCGACTTTCCTTGTCACTCAAGATTTACGATCTTGAATTTATGGCCTCTCGTACCCCAGGATATGAACTTCGATTTGGACCTCCCATGGTTCCCGTAGTCCGCACACTCATCTTCATCAATGTGATTTGTTTCATTCTGCAACTTTTGACAAAACTCACCTTACAATCTCCTTTAGCGGAACTCTATTTGGGTCTCTCTCCAGAACTTGTTTTCCGAGGTTGGGTATGGCAACTCGTGAGTTACGCCTTCTTACATGGAAGTTTTTTACACATCCTTTTTAATATGTTAAGCCTTTGGATGTTTGGATCTGAACTTGCCGAGGTATGGGGGGAACGTGCATTCCTTAAATTTTATTTTTTCACTGCATTTCTCGGTGGGATAGGGACCATCACGGCTCAATTTTTTGGAATCCCACAAGGAATCGTTGTCGGAGCGAGTGCCAGTATCTATGGTCTCCTCGTTGCTTATGGGATGACATGGCCAAATCGTGAACTTTTGGTATTCCTCATCTTTCCTATGCGTGCCAAATACTTTGTGATGATCGTGATGCTTATGGTACTTTTTGCCCAAGGAGAACGAGTGGCACACTTTGCCCATTTGGGTGGAGCCATTGGTGGGCTCATTCTGATGAAACTGTACACAGGTTGGCGTGGGACTAAATCCTCCCTTCCCACTTGGTCTTTATCTCGATACCTACAAAAACGTAGGTTTATGCGGTATCAGGAAGAAATGGCAAAACGAGAAAATGCAAAAACCAAAGTGGACGAACTTTTGGAAAAAATTTCAAAAAACGGAATGGAATCTTTATCTAGAAAAGAACGTAAGTTTTTAAACGAAGCTTCGCAAAAATACTTCAACGAGTGAGTTCAAAAGTATTCTTTTTCCCACCCACTCCACCAAGATCGCCTTATTATAATTTGGCGATTGAGGAATCCATTGCTTTGCATATGGTAAAATCAAATCTTATAGCAGGGATCCGGTTATGGAAAAATCCTGATTCTATCATCCTTGGTCTTTCCGAAAACCCATATCGCAACATCAAAGAACATGTGGTAACTGCTTACGAAACCGAAGCAAAAGGGATTGGATTTGGAAAAAAACCAAAACCAAATTTTTGTTATATCGCAAGGAGAGCCTCTGGTGGTGGGACCGTCTTCCATTCAATGTCAGGAAATATCAATTATTCTTTGTATTTTAATTTAGAAGAAAGAAAGGAACTCTTTCCGGTTAAGGATAGTTATGACCATATCCTCGGGATCATCTCAAAATCATTATCACCCCAAAACATCCAATCCTATCCCAAGGGAAAATCAGATCTTGTATTGGAAAAGGATGGTGTGTTTAAAAAAATTTCAGGCAATGCACAGTTTCGAAAACGAAATTGCATTGTCCAACATGGTACTCTGATCTTAGAAGAGAGTCTCATCGCCCAAGTTTCTGAAGTATTACACCATCCTCCTGAAGAACCGGATTACCGAAAAGAGAGGACTCACAAAGATTTTTTAACCTCACTCCCTTCCTTTTTTTCCGAAGAAAAATGGGCAATTGATTTGGTTCGGGAAGTTTTCCACTATTTAAATCTGCCCTCACCCACCGATTTTTCAAAAATTTCCTTCTTTGGAAAGGACTTTTCTACTTTTCGGAAACAAGTGCTCAGAGAATCTGAAATTATTCGCAAGAAGAAATACCAAAATCCAGAATACACACTCCACAGAGAAATTCCGACATGAGTTATTTAGAAAAACAAGATCCTGAAGTTTACGCCGCTTTAAAAAAAGAAGACGAAAGACAAGAACATTCCCTCGAAATGATTGCGAGTGAAAACTTTGTTTCCCGTCCTGTTCTCGAAGCTTATCATTCTACACTTACCAATAAATATGCGGAAGGATATCCTGGAAAACGATACTACAATGGTTGTGAAAATGCCGACAAAGTAGAAGAACTTGCCATTGAAAGAGCCAAAAAAATGTTTGGTGCCGAATACGCAAACGTTCAACCTCATAGCGGTGCTCAGGCGAATATGGCAGTTTTCCTTGCCACTCTTGAGCCAGGAGATAGTTTCCTAGGGATGAATTTAGCACACGGTGGTCACCTAACACATGGTAGTGCAGTTAACATCAGCGGAAAGTACTTTAAACCAATCCCTTATGGTGTGGATGAAAAAACTGAAACCATCAATTATGATGAAGTCGCAAAACTTGCCAAAGAACATAAACCAAAACTCATTGTTGTAGGAGCTTCTGCTTACCCTCGTATCATTGATTTTAAAAAATTTAGAGAAATTGCAAATGATATCGGTGCCAAAATCATGGCAGACATTGCACATATCTCTGGTTTGGTGGTAGCTGGCGAACACCCAAGTCCAATCGGCGTTTGTGATTTTGTGACTACCACAACCCACAAAACACTTCGCGGACCTAGAGGGGGACTTATTTTATCTTCTGCAGAAAATGAAAAGGTATTAAACTCTCGTGTGTTCCCTGGAATCCAAGGTGGACCACTCATGCATGTGATTGCCGCAAAAGCAGTCGCGTTTGGAGAAGCTCTCCAACCAGAATTCAAAACCTACATCAAACAAGTGGTGAAAAACGCAAAAACATTGGCGGAAGTTTTCCAAAAACGAGGTTTCCGGGTTGTATCAGGTGGGACTGACAACCACATCGTTCTCCTTGATGTGTCGGTAAAAGGACTCACTGGAAAAGACGCTGCAGATGGACTTGATCATATCGGAGTCACCGTAAACAAAAACGCAATCCCCTTTGATAAAAACCCACCGGCAGTTGCTTCAGGGATCCGACTTGGGACTCCAGCTCTTACCACTCGTGGACTCAAAGAGAAAGAAATCGAAGCCGTTGGCAATTTGATTTGCGATTACTTAGAACATTTTGGTGATGTGTCTTACGAATCCAAAGTGAAAGCGGCAGTGAAAGAAATCACAGATGCTTTCCCAATGAAAAACTTCCGATTGGAAAACTAATTTTTTACCAATTCAAAATTTCTCTCCGTTCCGTATATCCATCGGATAGCGGATCGGAGAAGGACCTTTCCACCATCTCGATAGAATCCTTTCCATAAAAAACAAGTGTTGATGCCCGTGTGCCGTAGTTAGGTGTTTTGATCCGCACTGACGAAAGATACCTTTCCCGCTCTTTGCCAATGCCTGTATCTGGCAAAAGATGTTCTTCTTTTACAAGCTCAGAATCATTTAAAGAAGAAAACATTTCCAGTTCGAGTTCTGTTTTTGAAATGTTACCAGAGGTCCAATCGGAAATTTTTTCGATGATTTGCGATTTCAATGTTTCTGTTTTGGGCCACTTGGTATTCCAACTGGCATTACTCACTGCATGGAAACCTGCATCTACGAATTGCGTAGAAAAAGGATCCCCACCAACCGCGAAAGCTTCCTTTCCATCAAAGAGAAACAAATTGAATCCTTCAAAGTTTTCTCTTTCTGAATCCACTTGTTTTGCAAAGTCGATTGCTTGCACGGACTCATCTTCTAAGAACCGAGTCACAAGTCCTCCTCTGGATTTAGGATGGGGATGAGGGGGTTTTCGAAAATTGCGAACGTTTGTTAAGAAGGCAAGTTTTCCAAATGAATTCACACCAAGCCAGGTCCCACCTGCTTTTAAATCCTTACCAGCAAGAATCTTAGGATTCGTTTCCCAGATATGCAAACCTTCTGTTGGTCGCTCAAAAAATTCATCTCGGTTGGATGCGATGACAAGGGGAAAATCAGGATGAATCCTAAAGGCAATCACAACTAAACACATTTCCCACTAAGACATTCCAGACTTTACGAAAAGAAAGCGAAAAACCTAAGAAATATTTGGATTGAACCCCAAAAACCATATGAAAACGTGAATTGCATTACGTTATGAAAGCATTGGAAGCCACAAAAGCCGTCTCTATTTTCCAAGAATCCGTTTTGGATTGGCATAAAAAAGAAGCCCCACACCCCAATCCATATCCGGATGGCACATTAGAATTCACCCTTTACCAAAAAAACCACATTGATACCATACAGTGGCACATTGAAGACGAAATCCGTAGGCCGGACATTGCCTTAGAAGAGGTAGTGGCTCTCAAACGAAAAATTGACAAACTCAACCAAGACAGAACCGATATGGTAGAAAAGTTAGATGATTTTGTCATTGAGATGTTCCGTTCCGTTACACCAAAACCAGATGCAAGGCTAAATTCTGAATCTCCGGCTTGGTTACTTGACCGGATGAGTATCTTAGAATTAAAAATATTCCATATGGAAGAACAAGTGAACAGGAAAGATTCTTCTGCAACCAAAGAACATATCGAAAAATGCCAATCAAAATTAACCGTTTTACTCGACCAAAGGGAAGACTTAAAACAATGTTTAGAGGAATTGTTTGATGATTATGCAAAAGGGATCAAACGAGTCAAGGTTTACCGTCAAATGAAAATGTACAATGACCAAAATCTAAACCCATCTCTTTACAAGAATCAAAAATGACAAACCTTCTCGTACTTCGGTTTTCTGCAATGGGTGATGTTGCTTTGATGACACCAGCTCTCATTGCAATTGCAGCCAAATATTCAAATATTCAGTTAACGGTTGTTACAAGAGGAAACTTTGCTCCATTTTTTTATAATATCCCCAACTTAAACGTTTTAGGCATCAATCTTAAAAAATACAAAGGGCTTTTGGGTTTGTGGAGGATGTACAGAGACATTGACAAACTTGGTCCATTCGGAAACGTGATCGACCTACATGGATCTGTACGGTCCAGACTCATTGCATTTTTTTTCCGATGTAAGGGAGTTCCTTATGCTAAAATCATCAAAGGTAGAAGGGAAAAATTAGCACAAACTAGGCGATACAATAAAAAATTAAACCAACTCCCTCACACTGTAGAACGGTATTTAAATGTTTTCCGTAAATCAGGTTATGATGCTCCCATTCGAAAAGGCCCTTGGCTCAATGTAGATGGTGAATCCAAGATGTTTGCGAAAGACTATTTTAAATCCATAGGAATTGACAAAAAGGATGGCCAATGGTTTGGATTTGCTCCATTTGCAGGACATGCGTTAAAAGAATGGAGTTTCGAAAAGTGCAAACGCCTTGTCGAAGTATTGGTCACAGAATTTCCGGGTTGCCATGTGTTTTTATTTGGTGGTCGTGATGAAGCCAAAGAACTTGAAATTTTGAGAAACAACCTAACACAAGTTCATATCGTCCAAGGCGGAAATTTAGGTATCCGTGGTGAACTTGGGATTATGGATAGGCTCGATGTAATGATAGGAATGGACAGTTCCAACGTTCACATTGCTGCTTTATTAAAAAAACCAGTGATTGGAATTTATGGAACCACTCACCCAATTTCTGGTTTTGGACCATTTGCCCAAGAGGATTCAGGAGTTTTGCAAGTTGATTTGCCTTGTAGACCATGTTCCATTTATGGGAACACAAAATGTTGGCGTGGTGACCATGCTTGTATGGAACTCATTGATCCATTGGATGTTGTGAGACGAATTCGCCTCATCCAAAATGTAAACACTCTATGGTAATGTCTTAATTTTTTTGTTGGAATACTTGTTCTTAGTAGGTTTGCGATGTTTCAAAAAATCGGAAATATGATGATTCGCCTAAGTAAACAACTCACATCAAATTCCATTTCCATTATTTATAAAATTTTACTTTCGGTTCTAATCATTAACTTTTCTCTCTCCCAAGTAAAGGCCGAAGAATTTAGTACGGAATTCCAAACAATTGAACTCCCGTCACCTAACAAAAAAGACTTCGAAGAACAAATCAAATGCCCTATTGAGACTTGTAAACAGATCAATTACACTGCAGATGGAAACTATTTGAACGAAGTTTGGGAAGAACTTGGCAAAAACGGTGGAAAGTTAGTCATCAATTTGTTAGATTCTCCTATGAAAATCACGGAACCAGGGTTGGAGGATATCACAGAATACCTCAGGGAAATTGCAAAACGAGATGGGCATGTGAGTTTTGAGCCGTTTTATATGGCGACAAGAGCAATTGGGATTGCAGATGTCCCCGTCGTAAAGGATTTGTTTGGACTTTCGTATAACTTATACAAACGAATCCGTTCCTTTGTCAAATTTGGAAGGATGGAACATTACAACGCAAAAGTATTATACCACCCAACGAGTGGAAAGATATTGCAGATATTTTTTTTCCATAAAAATTATGGAAATCTATGTGAAACTGTTTACTCAACTTGTGATCGAATTGAATATATTGATGATGAACTGTTTGATAAACAACTTTCCTTACGTTTAAGTGAACCAAAACCAAGGGGAATTGAAGTTCGGTTTGGTCAAACACAAGCTGTTCTACCACAAGCGAAATTGGACATAGGAAATTTACTCGATACCAATCGTTCCGCAAGGTTATACAAATGGCTGATCATTTCTAAAAAAACAGAAACAAAAATGGTCACAAGAGAACGTTTTTTAAGCCTTGAACTTGCAATCAAAGCTTTGGATTATACTTTGAGTGCATACGAACTCGTAGAAGCCCTCCAAATGTACTTACCTGCCAGATCCAAACAAGCCGAAGTAACCTATGAAGAAACAGAAGAAGGAAAACAAGTTCGGTCCGTTATCTTTTACCCACTTCCAAACAAAGAATCACCATAACATTCCATCAAAATCATCAAATTTCAAATTTTCTTTTGTCGGTATTTTACAACCAAAACAAAAACGAAACAGGCGAGTCCCGCAGAACTAGGAAAAAGTGTAGTTGTTAGGTTCCATTCAGCCAAAGCCAAGAGGACCAAACTGTTTCTGATTAAAAATAACAAATAAAAACCAAGTGGTTCCGAATGAGGCAAAACATAACCCTTTCGAATCGTGGGTATGAATCCAAGGGAATCGGCAAACGAAAGGACAATCACAGCAGCAAGTGGACTCGAAAAATAAAACCAAAAGGGCAAACTAGAAAGTGCTAAAACAAAAAAGAACCAATCTGATTTTGTAATTTTGATCTCCCCTCTTTTTTGATAAGCATAGAGTGCAACAAGAAGAGTTGTGAAACCAGAGATAGCGATGGGTATTGTTCCGATCCCTCCTTTGCCCACAAGTTGTGCAAAAAACACAATACAAGTTGTCAATCCCCAGATAATCCAAGAAAATACATGGGGTTGGACTTTCCCAGATTTGATACCTTTTAAGTACGGAACGTACGCAAGTAATGTGATTCCTACGGCAATTGCACTGAGAAACGATCGGATTTCAATTCCCAATCCATTGGTCATTGCATAAAATCAAAAAACAAATCGAAGATAGTCGTTTTTTTGACTTTCCCCTTCATGGCTTCGATGACTTTTCCATACACTTCTTCCATAACATCCACACATTTTTCCATCTCATGGCCTGAGGCAATATGTATGGATTGTTTTGAAAACTTAGCATACATGGTAGGATTCCGAACGATTTCCAATCCACCTTGGGCAATGCCTTTTGCATCAAAGGATTTTGCGATAAAACCATTTTCTCCGTGCCGAATGAGTTCAGGAAGAGCAAAGGCATCCACTCCTACTGCAGGAAGTCCACAAGCAATCGCCTCTAGAACTACCAATCCCTGTGTTTCCATTGTGGAAGCTGTTAAAAATACATCATACTGTGGGTACACATCGTGTAACACTGCATTGGGGACAAACCCTTTGAACTCAACTGAGTTTTCGATGCCTAGATGTTCTGCTTGGCGTTGTAAGGAAGGAATGGCTGGTCCTTCTCCAATGATGGTGAGAGTTGCTTTGGGAAATTGTTCATGAATGAGTTTGAAAGCATTGATCACAATATCACAATTTTTTTCGTATGAGATACGACCCACATGTAAAAACTTTGGTGCATCTCCATTTAAGTATTCCTTTGGTTTACCTTGGAATCGTTTGAGATCCATACCATTGGAAACAACGGTAATCGGGCGTGTGATTCCATATTGGATCAATTGTTCTTTGATGAGATGGCTTGGTGAGATCACCACATCACATCTATTATAGATATCATTACAAATTTTAAGAATGATTTTTTTGCGAATATTGAAATTATCAAATTTTACAATTTTATCAAGTTCTTCGATGTTTAACTTTTTTTTGAATTTGTTTGCCTTAAAAAATAGTTTATCGAGTTTAAACAGGCGATAAAAAGAAACATACATCTCTTGTTCCGCCATGAGTGTATGATAGGTTCCAATTGTCGGAACTCCAAATCGTTCGGCAGCATTCACCGCATAGAGTCCGAGTAGGCCAGGTGTGTGGATGTGGATGAGATCGGGTTTAAAGTCTTCGATGATCCGTTTGATTTTTCCAGGAGAAGGCAAAACCACCTTGATATCAGGGTAACTTGGCAAATACCCAGACCGAAAGCGGACCACCTGGATATTGTCTGTCATCCGATCAAAGTCTCCATCCCCGTATTTGGGAGCACAAATGCAGAATTGGTGGCCTCGGAGTGCCAAAAGCTCAGAAAAATTCTTAATGGAAACAGCTACCCCATCGGTTTTTGGCAAAAAAGTATCGGAAAAATATAAAACTCGCAACTGTTACCTCTTTACAAATGAGAGAAAAAGATTAGTCTCATCCAAAGTTATGATTTACCGACTCTATCGTTCGTTTCTTGCCTTGTCCATCATTTCCTGTGCACTTTCTGTTTCTCTAAGCCAACTTTTCCTGCTCTTATCTTTCGTATTTTTCCTATTTCTAGATGAAAAACCCAAACTCACAAGTAACTTAGTCAAAATTCTTTTTGTTTTTTACCTTTGGCAAATTGTAACCGTTTTGTATCATTTTGCAGCGGTCGGATTTGACATGAACTCCATTAAACAGGCGTTTCGTGATGAAATGAAAGATATCTTCCTTGTGACCGCTTTTGTTTCTGTGCAAGGCATCAAAAAAGAAGACAAATCCTATTTATATAAAACCTTTTTTATTTTTTCGCTAGTGATTGTTTTTACAGGCTTTATTTCCATTTTTTCAATGACGAGGCTTTCAAGACTTATTTCGGATCTGTACAAATCCTCTAGTTCTTGGCCCTACCAACACCATTATGGGAACATTGGTACATTGAATATCTATCTTCCCATTGGACTTATGAATACACATTTAACCTTTGGTGGGTTACTTGCGTTTATCTTTCCTGGTTTTGTGTTTAGACTTTATGATTCTTGGTACAATAAATCTTCAAAATTAAACATTGCTACGCATTCAGTTTTACTTTTACTGGTTTCTCTTGTGTTTTTATTTAACAACGCAAGGTCATCCCTACTAGGAGCCATGGTAAGTGTCAGTTTTGGTATTTACATTTTAATATTTATCGACAAAGACATTTCCAAAAAAATGATCAAACGCACAAGTATCATTCTGCTTGGATTTTTGATTCTATTATTTGTTGGTTACAAAAGCACAAGTGCTGTCAAGAGAGTTGTTGACCCTCTGTTTGGTGGTGAAAAACACACAGACTCTGGACGTACATTCATTTGGGACTCAACATTCCCACTCATTCAAAACAATCCAATTTTTGGGATTGGTTCTGGAAATTACCAAAAGGAAATTGAAATCTCAAGGAAAAACAAAGAAAAGGAAAACAGAGAACTTGCCTTTTTTTACGAAGTGACCCAAAGGGGTCATGCCCATAATGATTATTTTCATTTAACAGCAGTCTTCGGGTTCCCGCAAACTGTATTGTATTTAATTTTATTTGCGACGATCCTTTACCATCTCTTAGATTCCCAAATTCCCAAATCGATTCGTTTTATGACCTATGGCCTAGTTGGATTTTTTGCCTCTGGACTGCTTCAGTGTTATTTCCAAGATGATGAAGTTCTTATTGTCTTTTATTTTTTATTAGGTTATTTGAACTATCATGTGGAAAAAAATTTGAATTTAGAAACTTCACAAGAAATTGGCAAAGTAGGATAATCGTATGGCATTAAAAAAATTATCTCCAAAAGGCGAATGGTTTGTAGACCCAAGTGGCAGAAAAGTCATCCTTCGTGGTGTCAATTTAGGTGGAGATACAAAGGTACCATATCCGAATGGTGGAACCCAATTCCCAACTGATTTTTCAGACCATAAGGAAGTGAGTTTTATTGGTCGACCATTCCCTTTAGAAGAAGCAGAATCCCATTTCACTCGTTTAAAATTATGGGGATTTAATGTTTTACGTTTGTTAACCACGTGGGAGGCAGTCGAACATAAAGGTCCTGGTGAATATGATGAAGCCTACTTAAACTATTTCACAGAGATTGTTCGCCTAGCAGGAGAATACGGATTTTATGTTTTCATTGATTTCCACCAGGACGTTTGGTCCAGGATGACAGGTGGAGACGGAGCACCAGGTTGGATATTTGAAAAATTGGGAATCGATTATCAAAAATTATCGGAAGCTGATGCTGCCATTGTTATGCAACGGGCGTATGACTACTCTAATCCAGGGATTAGACAAGAAAATAATTACCCTACCATGTGCTGGTCACAAAACTATCGTTATGCTGGAAATGGAATTTTATGGACGTTATTTTTTGGAGGTCGTGACTTTGCCCCTCATTTTTTAATCGATGGAAAAAATGTACAGGACTACTTACAGGACCATTACCTGGGTTGTATGAAACAAATTGCAGAGAGAGTCAAAGACTTTGATTTTGTTTTGGGTTTTGATTCCTTAAATGAACCAGGCAAAGGATTCATTGGTAGAGCCATGAATGATCGTGGTTTGATCAATAAAGAGGAAGACCCTGCGAAACCTGGGCTAGCTTGGTCACCAATCGATGCTTTGTATTCATCCCATGGACATTCTGTAGATTTACCATACCTAACTCTTAAAGTTTGGAAAGGTGGATTTGTTCCTTCAAAAACTGTTACAGTAAATCAAAATCAAGTTTCCATTTGGTTACCTGAATCACCAGGTGACCCGTTCCAATTAGAAGGTGCTTATACCATCACAAAAGATGGAACACCTTTTATTGAGAAAAATGATTTTTTCCAACAAGTAAATGGGAAGGAAATTGATTTTGATCGGGATTACTTAATTCCCTTCATGCGAACTGTCGGTAAAACCATACAGGCAATTCGAAGTGATTGGATGGTTTTCATTGAACGGGAAGCATCCGATGCTTTTACAAACCCGCATCTCAATGGAGAAGTACCTCCCCTATCAGTGAATGCTGCCCATTGGTATGATATACTCACGCTTTTATTCAAAACCTTTTTGTATCCCATCGCGATTGATACACTTACGAAACGACCCGTTTTTGGTAGATCAGGTATTGAATCGATGTACATTCGCCAGCTAACGGGAATTAAAGATACCGCGAATTCGGTCCCGGGTAAAATTCCTAGTTTAGTCGGAGAGTTCGGGATACCATTCGACTTACAAGGTGGGAAAGCTTATAAGGAATGGAAAAAAGGAAACCATTCTCCAAAAATTTGGAAACGGCATGTCATGGCACTTGATGCGATGTACAATGCAATGGACAGTTTATTTTTATCCAATACTCTCTGGAACTACACAGCTTCCAATGAAAATGATTTGATGGTGGGTGATGGCTGGAACCAAGAAGATTTGAGTATTTACTCAAAAGACCAAGTCATTCCGGGTTCTGATCCAGATGTGTATGGAGGGGGGGGACGAGCCATTGAAGGGTTCTGTCGACCTTACGCTGCAATGATCCAAGGAACTCCCATAAAGATGGAATACCAATTGGAGACAAGGGAATTTGTTTTGGAATGGATCTCTGATCTTGAAATACCAGAACCTTCTCTGATTAAAATACCTAGATTTGTTTACCCAAATGGCGTACAGATTGTACTTTCTAATGCTGAAAAAATTTCCGAAACAAACGGTGAATTGACAGTCAAAGGGAATGGGGGCAAATCTTCCGTTACCCTAAGGCCATTATGATTGATTTAAATACCTTACTCCAAAAATACCCTTGGGAAGAACCTTGGAAGTCTATGGGTAAACACATGGACAACCTTTGGGAATTTGATTTGTCCATCACAAGAGAAGAAGTATGGCCTTATTTGATCGATACCTCTTCCTTTAACAAAAGGATTGGCTTACCTAGATTCCAATACCTGGAAAAAGAAGGTAAACTTTTTGGTAAAACAAAACAAGCTGGGTTTCAATTAGAATGGGAGGAGGTCCCTTGGGAATGGGAATACCTAAAAGAAATTGGAAATGCGCGAATCTACAAAAGAGGTTTTGCCAAGTATGTTCGTATCAAAATCCTCGCCGAACCTCTTGGGGAATCAAGATGCAAAGTTTATGTTTATTTAGGTGCCATACCCCGCAATTTTTTCACTAAAAAAATATTAGAGATCGCCCTCCCACGACTAAAGGAATCCTTTCAAAAAGGATTTAAAGAAATCGAAGAAGAAATTAAACTTAGAAAACCAAAACTGCAATCTATAAGTGGAAAGGAAAAAACTTTTTTCCCCGAAGCACAGTGGATCCATCCAGAAAAATTAGATAAACAAACACCTATCCTTGTCGAAAAAGGAATTCAAAAAGAAACCATCGCAAAAGTATTTACTTGGATCAAACAATCTCCCGACAATGAGTTGGACCGAATTCGCATAAAATCCGTTAGCAGACTTTTGGATTTAAATCCAGACGAGGTTTTATTTTTATTTTTGCATGGTTGCCGACTAGGCATATTTACACTAAGTTGGGACATTGTATGCCCTCATTGCAGAGGTGTTCGAACATCTTTAACAAAACTTGGAGATATGCCAGCAAAAGACCAATGTGACGTTTGCGAAATTGATTTTGATACAACTGGAGTAAACTCAATCGAGGTAACATTCCATCTCCATCCAAGTGTAAGGATTGTCGAAAAACAGATGTATTGTGCTGCAGAACCTGCAACCAAACAACATATTCTGTTAACAAAACGAGTTGGTGGTCGTAAATCTTTTTCATCCAGTTTGCTGATTGGTTCGGGCGTATATCGACTTAGAAAAAAAGGTGAAAAAAAATATCGATTGGTAGAGTCAAAACAAAGTCACAACCAAACTGATATTTTGTGGTTACCTGAGACAAATGATGAAGAAATAAAGGTGATCCCAAAACCAAATTTGGTATTTGAAAATGATTTGGAAGAAGATGTAACCATCGTCTTAGAAGAAAGAAGTGAAGATCAAAATAGTTTGCGGCCTTCTGAGATTTTTGATTACCAAGAATTCCGGGATTTGTTTTCTGAAGAAGCAATCGCGACGAATTTACAATTGGATATCGGGATCAAAACAATTTTGTTCACTGATATTGTTGGCTCGACCAAGTTTTATGAAACGGAAGGTGATCATGGAGCCTTTTTACAAGTACGCGAACACTTTATCAAAACCAATCAAATCATTCAAAATTTCAGAGGTGTGGTTGTAAAAACGATCGGCGACGCAGTGATGGCTAGTTTTTCTTCCCCACTCCAAGCCCTAAAAGCCGCTAAAGAAATGCAGGAGTGGTTTCATCCAGAAAACAAACACACTCCCGTGCGGATACGGATTTCGATCCATACGGGCAATTGTTTGGCAGTAAACCTAAATAGTAATATCGATTACTTTGGAAACACAGTCAATTACACTGCAAAAATTCAATCGGTTACCAATTCGGGTGAAATTTCCTTTAGCGAAACCATATTTAGAGACAAAGACATCCGTGAGTATTTGCGGAACAACGACATCAAATTAAAAAAAGTGGAATTTCCCCTTCCCTGGGCAAACCGAACTGACTTTGTATACATTTGGAAAGTATAAACAAAGTCAGGTTGTGGTTGGATCAATTGGAGGGGATGGGTGGGACAGGAGTCGAAATAAAATAATGAAAAATTTGGGATGGCTCCGCCTTTTCTTGAACGATTGTCACGACTTTATACTTTTTCTTGTTCTTGATTTTTTCTTCATCTATGTTATCATGATTTCCGAATTCGATTATTCTTACTGCGCCTTGATTATTGAAATTTGTAGTTAATGCACAATCTAGATATAGGATTGGTATTTTAAAATTTTCACAAACATCAGTTTTACATGACTGTTCATAATACCATTGGTTTTGATCATGAAAGAATTTTCCTGAACCAATCAATCGGCGTTCATGAGGAAGTTTATCCGGTCCACCTTCAAAAATTTTCAAATTCCCTTTCGAATCAATATGATAAAATAATGTTTGTTGGTCATCTCCCATCCAGACTTGATTGAAAAATATCTTATCTAATTTTGATTTTTTTACCTCTTCCAAAGTTTTATAACAGCTCAGTTCTTCTTTTTTACGCAAGCAGGTTTGATTTGTTTCTGGATTTGGAACACAACCCCTTTCTGTAAGAATCGTGATTGGATCCTCTTCCTCAGCTTGTGGTACGCTCACTTGCTTCTCTTTACAAAAAGTAAACATATATAAAACAATAAAAAATAGGATACTAGGTTTCATTTGGATTTTTCCTTGTCTGTGGAGTTAATTCATGAAATTCAGATCGTAACAGATAATCTGCATTTCTTGCTGGGAACTTAATCGACCTCAACTTATCTTTTATTTCTTTATCAGTAAAATTTTCTTTTTTTAATCTTGTTTTGATATTTTCCAGTAACATCGCATTCGTCTCCAATGTGATCCATCGATTTTGTATTCCGGATCCACCTGCTGATTCTGAAATTAAGTATTCATTCACTCCTAGATCTGGATTGAATTTTTTACCGATCACAATGTAGATATGGTCGGACTTCATCGCCGCTCTTTTTGTACCCTCAACTAATTCCATTTTCCTCGTAATCCCAATCATACCCACTTTTAATTCAGGGATCACTCCCTTCTCTTTATGTGCATTCAAATCTTTTTCTGTGGTTAGCCTTTCTGATACCAATTTGGAAAATCCTCCAGCCTGTCGAAAGAATTCTACTCCATTTTGATGGACTAAACCAGATTCATACTCCGCATTCATTCGTTCCATTTCCTCAGGAGTTAAAAATACATCCGAATTCAAATTGGCGAAGCCCCCTCTATCGGTGAGGCCTGCCGCATGCAAAACAGCTCCAATGTAACGGATACAATCTGTCTCTGTTATTTGGCGGAATCCATCATCATTTACCGTATTTACACCAGAGACGTCTTGTTTTCCATCTTTTAATACATAACGTCCATATTTTATTAAGCTCTTTAGGTTTTCACCCAAGAGTTTTGCGACGTTTGCAGTGTGTAAGGCGACAAGTTCGTCACTAGAAAGATCCACTTTTTTTGTCGCTTCACAGATTTCATTTCCCAGTCTTTGAAAGTATGCTTGTTTGGTTTCTATCTTTGGATCATAGGAAACCTTTACATCCGTAAGGGCAACTTCGGAAGTTAGGTAAACCGCAGTTTCCGTTCCAATTGGTTCGATAGAACGCGATTCCCTAAGTCGTTTGTATTCATTTAAGGACTTTTGGACTGCCTTTGTCATCGGAACATCTTTGCCACCACGTAGCGCTTTGATTTTGGCTTCAATTTCCGTGGTATCCACACCTGCTTGTTTCAATTCATAAAGTTTTTTTTCTGTATCAAGTCTTGAATCCTTTTTATAGTCATCTATGATTTTCGTTTTTAATTTCGTGATTCTATCGGTCTCTTGTGTAGAAGGCGAGTTAGTTGCATTATTTCCTTGGGAAAGAGATTTTTGGGTTTTGTACGAGTCAAAAAAACGACCAATGGAAGTCCCTAAATTAAAAAATCCTGATTTGACTTTATCAGCGATTCTGCCAAAAACAGAACCATTTGCGGATACCTGAAAAGGTGAAGTTCCAAGATCATTTCCATTCAAATTCAATTGGTTTGCATCAGAAATTTGTCGATTGCGAAGTAAATTCACAAGTCCAATTCCACCGACTAGAACTCCACCTAACATTGATAATTGACTAAGTAAATCTGAAAAAGTATCTTCTCCCCCATTTTCCTGAGTGATGATAGAATCTACCTTACTATCACTTAAATCCTGTGCTAAATTGATATTTTGGTTAGCAAAATCATAGTCTTCCAATTGAAACCCATTGTTTCCAAAAGTTGCAACTCTCACACCATTTAACTCGGAAGATGTGGATATGCCAGCCCTGTCAAAGTTCGCAGTTAATCCAATCCCCGTTTCTGGGTCTGTATAACCAATGCTACCACTAAGGCCCGATCCTTTTAAGTCATACATCATGGAATAATTCCAATCTTTCCTAGGACCTTCACCTTTGGGATTGTATTGGACCCCTACATTCCATGCTTGATTGGAAGTAAAATCTCCTGTGAGTTGAACTCCATCACCGATGGACTTGGATACCTGAAGGGAGGAATTTCCTTTTTCAGAAACACTCAAACTGATATTACTTGTCGAATTTCCAATTCCAATGGTTCCACCCCATCCTTCTTCTGCACTGTATTTCACTCCAATTCCAGGGATTAATCCTTTGAGAAATCCCGATTGGAATTTCGTTCGTTCCCCAATCATTCCACTTAATACACCATTGGTGAATCCTGCGACAGCCCCCTTCGGACCTTCATGGCTCCCAGCAACTGTCTGCACGATGGTTGTGGAAATCACTTGTCCCATCTTTACTGTAGCAGGGATCACACCTTGTGTCACGAAACTTGCCGCCTTTCCAACAGAAGATAAAACCGAATTGACACCTGTTAAAGCACCACTAGCTCCCATTGTTATCGCTAAAGAAATGGCGTTTACAACGGATTGTCTTGCCGCTTTCGATTTGGCTTTTTGATTTGCCTTATCACGCTCGCGATTGCCATAAGAAATATCTACGCTTTGTTTTAGAAAGGATTCATCAATTCCTGTTAGCCTGGAAATTTCTTTTGTTAGGGCTTGTTTTCCTAATTCTGTGACAACTGTCTTTCCATCCGTATAATCCAAAAACGAAGATTGGTATTGTGTTCCTGATGCTTGCATTCCAAAACCTTGTTCTGTATATTGAAAGTATGTGGCGACTTTAGAATCAGGTTTTATATTCCGAGAATGGATCAATTGGTTTGTGTCTTCCAACAAAGAAGCAATTTCGGCTTCATTGATCCCTGTTGCTACCATGGCGGTTTTGATCATCCCACCATAGGCACCAATTGATTTTGATTGAAGATCGGAAATCTTATTTTCCGATTTCCTACGTTTTGATTTTTTGATTTCTCTTTGGTTGTACTTGTCCTCAATCACTTTCGACATGATATCTAAATCAATTCCCGTAACCGTTGCGATCTCATTTGAAATTGCGTTCTTTGCCATTTGCACTTCGTTTGCTTTCAGATCAGCAATTTCCTCATGTCTACCTGAAATTTGTTCTTTTAATGCATCATATCGCGTTTCACCAACTAAACTTTTTGTATGAGTCAGGACACCCCCAATTGCTAAATTGATGGGAATGGTGTAAATCCCTCCTGTAGAATGATTCAAAAATTGCATTCCATGTGATATCGATTTACCGATAACCGTTTCAATTGCACTCATCGGATTTTGCACGGAAACAAAATTGTCCCTAGATTCAATTTTCTTAGCTTTCAATCTTCCTCGCATGAACTCAATGGCCATGGTTGCTTTCTGGATATCTGCCTCACTTCCACCCGAAGCTTGGATCCAAACTTTTGCCAATTCACTATTAATCGAAGATTCTATTTTACCTTGCATGGATGCCTTTATGCCTTTTGTGCCATCACCTAGATATGCAAGGACAATTTCTTGCATCAGAGAATCTTGGTTTTCTTGTTTCTCTTTATTTGCATAAAATGTTTCCATATTCCTTTGATTTTGAAATTCAATGGATTGGATATTTGAAGCAATTGTTAGTTGGTCATTCGCCAAAGATTTTGTTAAAAATTGGTTTGATAGTTCGTTTTGTTTCTGAGTCAAAAGATTCCAATCTTCATCTGACCATTCCACAAAAAAATCCTTTCTATCGGAAGATTGGATTTTTCCAATTTGGCTCAATTGAAAATGACGATTCGTCTCCATTTTGGAGGCCGTATATTCACCTTCTTGGTTTTTGACTCCTAACATCCCATCATAAATTTCTTTTCGTATGGTTACATTTTGGCTTTTATGATTGATTTGAATTTCGTATTCTTTTTTTAATAAATGGTTACATTCTGCCCGATTCGGATTTTCATAACAAAGTCCAAAATTCTTTCGTTCCTCCGCTGAAAGTGTTTGATAATCATAGTTCCCAACCAGTATACTTTCCTCTTTTGTGAAGGATCGACTTTGCAATAAGTCCTGGTTCAGTGAATAAACCATTTGGTTTAAAAGTTTAGTTTGTTCTTTTTTTTGGAGAGCCTCCAAATCATAATTCATCTGCAAAACATTTGCATATTGATTTACACCAGTAATGGTCCGTTGGAATTCCGATAACAAAGTTTGTTCGCCAACGGAAACTTCATTTGTTCCTTTCCAATCTGATAATTCCTCAAATGACTTTAATCCTTTTTCATCAAAATTGGAGACCAAAAATTCATTTGGTTTGGAAACTTCTTTAGTCGGACTTACAAGAACAGCTTCTCCTTTTTCATACAATTTAAGCCATGTCTCGTCCCCCTCTTTTTTTTCTCTATCGATTTGGCTTAGCCAATTCTCTTTGGAAACCTCCAATCGTTCAATATTTGCAATTAAATTTGTTTTGGCTTCATTTTTCAAATTTTCTTTGGCATCTGCCCAAGTCCGAAAGTCATCAGCATATTGTTTCACTTTCGATTCCCAACTTCCGATAGCAGGTAATAACCGATTTTGGAAGTGATGATTTTGTGAATTTAGTTGTGAGTAATTCTCATTCCAATACTGTGCAGAAGTAGAAGAAGTTTCGTCATACATCTCAAACAAAATAGAATAACCGATAGCGCCCATTTGGCGATAAAATGTTCCAGAAGGGAAAACGGGAGTGGTCCTCTCCATTTTCCAAAATGCATAATAAAAATTTCCATCTCTCAATAAATTTCCGTTCACATTTGTTGCGCTATCAAATGGAATGGGAATTCCTAAAATCTCATCATTATTCAAAAAATGATGTACATCTGTATATAAATTAGAACCTAACATGGAATTGACTCTACGTCCAGGCCCTAACTTTTCATTGATCAAACTCACCAATCGATTTTCATCCGAATGATGGATTGACTGGAAAATTGCTCTTAAAAACGGATCATGAATTTTATAAAAATTTCCAATTTTTTCATCAGTTTCAATCCTCCAATTTTCATACTTTTGGTCTGGTGTGAGCGCATGGTACAATTGAGTGCGTAAAATCCAATCGGCAAGTCCCAAATCAAAGTTAGATTTCGTTTGATCTAAATTTACATTGAGTCCAGTTTGATAAGTATAAATTCGATTTTGAAAGTACGAATGTTCCTCTAAGGCCAAATTCGATTCTATACTAAGAAAATTTTGAATTTTCGTTGAAATTAAGGTTAAAATGGAATCTGGATTTTCATTTGATGAAATCAATTCTTCAGATAATTCTGAAATTAGTTTGGATAAAATTTTACCAGCTTCATTAAAACTTCCATCGATGTTTTTATATTGGCAACCTGTAGCAATGCCACAATTGACTTCCAATCCATCCTTCAATTGAGAGACCATATAAGAAATGACACTCTTAACTGTTTCCTTGTATTCACTAATCGCACTTAAATTGGTTTGGAATCGGTCTTCCGTTTCTTCAATTTTAAATAAATATGACTCGTAATCTTGTTTCAATAACTCTAATGAAGTAGCAAACGCATCTAGACCTTCCTGTTTTGAATTTTCCCATTCATATTCCCATTCTTTTGCGGATTGTATGATTTTTTCACGATTTTCTAACTGTAATAATTCTTCTTTAGTATATTCATCGTAAATTGTTTCCAAACCAATCCTTTCCAAATACAATTGGTCAACTTTGCCTGTCTCTAGTTTCAACAAAAAGGCATCTCGATTTTCGAAGTAATCACCAAAAAGTTCCCTTTCCCATTCCGCATACAGAATGGATACCTCAGATACTAATGATCGTTTTCTCTCATCAAGATAACCTTCATTGGAAATGATCAGATCCGAATCAGTTTCATTTGCCAAAATACTTTCAATTCGATCATTTGCTTCCCTTAACCAAGAATTGATTGATTCCGCCAACATCTCTTCCACTTTGAAATCCCAATCTTCTAATGAACTTGAGAAGTATTGGTATGCATAAAATTCTGCATAGTTTTGCTTTTGGTAATTTGGAACTTCCCAAGTATCTGTGATAGAATCTGCAAGAACTGAATGAAAAATGAAAGAAAACAATACCAATAAGGACAATAGGATGGATTGGAAACGTTTGGAAAATTGTACCATAAAGGGCCTCTGCCCCTAAGGGTTTCAAATTAATATTTTGGTTTTAAAAAATGCAAAGAATGTTTTAATTTTAGAGAAAGGATTGCATATAACATGATTAAACATACCGTAGAAAATAATAAATAACCAACATTTCCTGGATACAGGAGTAAAAAGATAAAACTAAAAATAAACGGGTAACTAAATATCACTCGAAATAAATTCCTTTTCCTACTTGTTAACTCTACACTCAGTATAAAAATCAATACCCAAACGATTTGAATGTAATTCGCTTCAAACCAAGTGTTTTGGAGTTTCGAAACCAACAACAAACAATAAATCCGAAGGAAAGAATTCAAAATTTCATTTTTACGAAAACTAACGATTCCAAAAATCAAAACAATAAGTAAAATCGAATATTGAGGAACGGGAGCACTAGGGGAAATTCTCTCATACAAATGCGTATCTGTTTGTTTTAAAAAATCATGAATTTCGAATTCGAGTTTTGCCCAATTGATGTTTTCACCTTTGACCATAAGTTCTAAGGTTGGTTTTCCGTTGATTTGGTAAAATCGATTCAACAGTTTCACTGGAGAGTAATTCCGAATTGAAGAATCAAATATTGTTTGATTCAAAGTTAACTTTTTCATCTGTTTTAAATAAGGATCTAAATTTTCCCAATGATTCACCTGAAATTTGATATCTATCAATCTTCCGTTCCATAAAAACTTTCCTAACAAATTGGGTTGCAATGTATAAATATCTTCTTTTATCGAAGTTTGGTGTGAGTGACCAAGGAATACTCGGTAAAATGAATTTGTTTTGAATTCTAATCCTTCGTGCGAAGGTTGGAAACATAATACAACATCGGAGATTTCACTTTTGTATTGTAACCACGGAACTAACTGCATGAGATCCGATTCCAATTTCGCTAAATCATTTTGTGTGAACCGCAAAATTTGAGACGTATCGGCATGGTTTCCTTCTACTAAGTGAAAATAACCCAATTCTGTTGGCAATTTTCGAAATGGAATTTCCAATCCATTCAGTTTATTTTTGAAATAAAACTCAGAGCGATAAGGTTTTGGAATGACAATGAGTAAATCTGTCCAATTGCCATCAATCAACTTAGATTCCACTTGTTTTGTGATCCGGTAAACTTCCCCTTCAGAAATATAATTTGGAAATTCCAATTTTGCATACTTCATAAAACTGTCTTCCATTGCAATTGGTTTTGACATTCCAGCATCATATAACAAATACAATGTGGTAAAAATCAAAACAAAAAGAGAAAGTGCCACTTGGTAAAACTTAGGATTTTTCATTCGTTTTCCATTCCACTTTTCAAATGCACACAAAATCTTTTCTTCTTTTGCCCTTCCCAATGGGAAAACATGTTTCTCACAAAAACAATCGCAGATACGAAATAAAATCTGAGAAAATAAAAGTAATAAACCATAAAAAATAACAAGTTTCAAAACGAGTAAAGGGACCCATCCAACTAAAACGGAGAGCCCAAGTAAAATTAAAACTAGGAAGAGCTTCGTACCTGAAAGTTTCCATCGAAGTCTCTTGGAAAAAGGTAAGTGTAATTTAAAAAACAAAATAATAATGAAACTAAAATTACCCAATGTTAGATGGAATACAGAAGATAAAAAAAGATAATACAATACTGATATATAAAAAATGATCATGAGTGCCGATAGTTGGAGCCAGTTTTTTTGATATAACCCTAAAAAAATAAAAGATAGAAGATCCAAAAAAAGCAAAAGGAAGAACAACTCCTTCGCGTTTTCAATAAAAATTTGTTTCGAAACCATAATGATCTTCCAATGGGAATGAACTTTGAGTAAAGTTTGCAGTTGAATTTCCAGTAAGAGAAGATGAAATGCTGACTTTGCATAAACCATAACTGTTGATTTTGATTCACCATTCACGCGAACCGCAGATTGTTGATTGGTATCAGTCAGCTGGAAATGTAATAATGATCGTATCCATTCTGGACTTTTTTGGTTTTGTAAAACAACTCCATCCCTCCAATCATCAATGGAATTCGGAATTGTTTTTAAGGAAATGCGACCACTTTCTACTTCTTTTCCAATCCCATAATGACTTTGTTTTAAATTTTGGAAAACTTCCGATAAAGCTGGCAGTTTGTCAGTTTGGAAATCGTTTCCATTTACCTGAACAACAACTTCTTTTTCCATCCCAGATTGGAAGTTTACCGATGAAACCGTTTCCCAATTTCTCAATATCAGCTCGAGTTCCTTTTCAGAGGTAGCATCGTAACCACCTATCTGTTCTAAAACGATGAAAAAAGAGGACTTATCTTCCCTTGATTGAATACGAGGGAAATGTACATCGTTTGGAAACTGGTTTTGATTTAATATGTATACATTGCGAAGTGTTTGAATGAATTCTGAGAGCGAATTGACCTTATCCATCTGCAAGTAGATTTTTAAGATACCATGATCGGATACAAATTGACGTTCCCTATATCCGTTTACTGTTTTCAATATTGTCTCCCATGGTTTAGCAATTTGTCCTTCAATTTGCAAAGCAGATTTGCCTGGCCAATGATGAGAAATCTCTAACTGCAAAAATTCATCTTCCTGATTCTCGTCTTCAATGGAAATTTGATTCGAATAAAAAAGAGAGAGGAAAACTAAAAAAGCCAATCCAGAGACAAACTGGTAACGATAATTCTGAATGATGGCAAATGGCATAATTTCAATCGAAATTCTTTGCAAATAACTTTGGATACAAAGTATAAAAATAGAACAAGGAAACCGAAATTCCAACAAACATCGATATTGCAATAGAACGAACAAATTCCATTCCAGAAAGATTCATAGCGATAATAGGTAACAATCCAAAGACAGTCGTACCAGAATTCAAAAGGATTGGCTTTTCTATCCAATTGAGCACCTTTGTATTTCGTATCTCTGAATTTTTGATGGAATTAAATTCTCTCCACTTTTCATCATAAAGTGAGATATTATCCACAGAAATTCCAAGAACAATGACAATCCCAATATAATGTCCGAAATGGATTTCAGAAACTAACAAAAATAAAATCAAAATTACCGAAAGAAAAACAATCATACAAATAAAAAGATGCAAAAATGGTTTACGAAATGATTCATAAATTGCAACTAATAACAAATATACGAAGGAAAATGAAATCAAAAGCAGAGAAGATAGTGTGGTAAAAAAATTTACAATTTCATCTCTCCTCGAATGTAAGATAAATTGGAATCCATTTGTTTTTTCTTGTAAAAGATCTTGAATCTGACTCATGCCTCCGAGCCATTCTAAGTAAAATAAACCTGATTCCCTCTTGTATTCTTCGTAAATGGTTTCCACTTTTTTATCATAAACATCTTCATATGGAACCGATTTTGTGAAACTAAATGTTTGAGTGGAATCATTCTGATTAGAATTCTTTTTTTTCATAACAAAATCTTCTTTCCAATTTGTAGAGAGGTATAAATCCTCCTTTTCACCCAAACCAATGGATCCTAAATACTTTGCGTGATTGGCATATAAAATTTGCCTGCGGAATTCGTCTGGATCTGAATCTTCCATTCCAATTGGAATTTTCTTAGGAGTCAAAAATTCCATAAAAATTTGTTTAGGCTCATATGAGAATATTCCACTGAAAGATTGTTTTGTTTGTTTGATTTTCTCATAGAATTGCACAAGTAAATTCCAATTTGCGTTTAAGATGGTAAGATGGTCTTGTGATTGGAAGGGTAACGATTTTGAGATTTCTGATGGAATGTCTACAATCTTACATGTCCACTTGGATTCAGGAAAAAAATGAGTGAGTTTTGCCAAACATTCCCAGGAATGATTTTCTCCCCAAACTTTGATTTGAAAGGGAGTTACCGTTTGCGTTAAAGAATTTGTTTTTTTCCCACCAATGGGCAACACCAACAAATTCAAATTTGATTCTTTCGTTTTGCAGGCATTTGAGAGTCGAAACAAAACTTCTTCCAACTCCTTGTTAGAAATCATTTGTTTCGGAAACAATTGTATGGTTTTACCAACAGGTAATGGCTCGGGGTAAATCAAAAATTTCGGAAAGTAGAGAAACAAAAAAAATAAAACAGGAAATCCTAAAAGGGAACTATATCTCCAAACAGATTTTTTGTTTAAAATTAAGGGAACTATTTTTCGGAACCTTACTAAAAAGGAAAATGTTTTCGAAGGAAGAGGATACTTCGAAACGACTCGTGGCAAACTCAGATAAAACAAGGGAACAAAAAAGATAGAAGAACATAAAGAACAGAAAATTAACAAAATAATACAAAAACCAATATCAAAAAAAAATTCTCTCCATTCATGTACGTATAAAAGAAGTGGTAAAAATACGATAATGGTGGTGAAGCTGGATGAGACCAATGATGTCCAGATAGAACGAATCCCTTTTTCCAATACTTCAAATCGCTCCAAAACTTCCGACTTTCTCCACTCCGTATCAATTGAATAATACGTTAAATTATTGGCATCAAACAACATTCCTATTCCAACAGAAATACCACTCAAACTAAGTAAATTTATGGAAACTGAAAACAATAATAAAAGATGTAAAAAAAGAACAAGGGTGAATGTTACAGAAACTGATAAGATGATCACTCCATGTAAGTTTTGGTATAATCGATAAGAAAAAAATAAAGCCATACCAAAACTAATCAGAAAAAAAAAGAAAAACTGGAAGAGTTGGGCTTTCAGTTCCGATGCAGAACTCGAAATAATCTCTATTCCTTTTAATCCTTGGTTTTCATTCACAACACTTTCAATTTGGTTTGCAATCTGTAGAGGATTGTGTTTTGGATCAGCAGCGATTCGAATGTAAATGCACTCCTCACCTTTCCATCTCGTAAGGAAATTCCTCCCAGAAGGAACATTTGTGATTCGTGAAACTCGATCTAAAGGAAAAAATTCACCATTTCCTAAATGTATCGGAAATTGTTTTAAAGTGAATTGGTCTGCGATTTCAGACTGGAATTTAATTTCCGTTGCATCCTTCGCTCCATAATACTTACCTAGCGAACCATTTTGAATGCCAGTTTGGATTTGAAATTCCAAATCTCTCAGTTTGATCGGGAAAAAATTGAAATAGTGTTGGTCCATTGAAATGAGTATGTTTGCTTTCTCATCTCCAAATGTACTAACACTGCTTACACCCGAGATTCTTTCTAATGTTTCGATAATCCCACGCAATTGATAATCAAACTCTAATGGATTTCGATTTTTAGATTTGGGGATCACAATTTCTGCGAATGGTTGTTCGTATTCACTTCTTTCTGATAATTTTGGCGTATTCACACCAATAGGAAGGGATTCCTTTATCTCAAATAATAATTGGTAAAGACCATCTTTGAATTCCGAAACTTTGGAACCAAATTGTAAATCAATTTGAACACTAGATTCACTATGAATAGAACTTGTTCTGATTTTTTTTACTGATTTTAAGGAAGAAACTCGATTGGAGATTGGCAAACTAACAGTTTGGTCCACATCCAACGCAGAATGATTTGGAAAATCAGTCACAATAAAATATCGTAGAGATGTTAACTCGGGAAGGAGTTTGATCTGAATCTCTTGCAATCGAAAGAGTAATACGATAAAGATAAACAAAACAAAAACCAAACACGATCGATTTCGTTTTTGATAGACCTCATACAAGCGTATCATAAAGGTTGGATTTCAAAGGCATCTAAAGGACCAAGTCCCGCGATGACTTCTGATTCGGTTTCAGAATAGGTTTTAATTTGAACAAATCTCTTTTCGATTCCGGTTTCTGATTTCAAATGGAGATAAAAACCAGAATTGTAATCAC
This sequence comes from Leptospira yanagawae serovar Saopaulo str. Sao Paulo = ATCC 700523, assembly GCF_000332475.2. GTDB lineage: Bacteria > Spirochaetota > Leptospiria > Leptospirales > Leptospiraceae > Leptospira_A > Leptospira_A yanagawae. Next base: position 115,661 of record NZ_AOGX02000029.1, on the reverse strand, counting down.
CAAACAAAGATCTAGTGGGTACCAATATTTTTTCTTTTTTTGCGGAAGAACTGATTTTAACGATTCCAAACATACCAGGCAACAATGATTGGTAATGTTTAATGAGTTTTGCCTTGATCATAATCCCATGGGATTTAGGATCTAAATATCCATTCATCTTTTCTAATATTCCGATGGCAATTGTCTGATTCGAAATAGAAGGAAAATATTGGACCTCTTTTTTTAACTGAATTTCTTTTAATTCTCTTTCACCCACATGGAAAGAGACAGAAATTTCATTCTTTTCCATTAAACTCATGAGCGGTATATGACTTGTCACCTCACCTTCTTTTACACTCAACTTTAGAATTTTTCCCGAACTAGGAGCATACAATTTGGAATCATTTTTTAATTGTTCATTGGCTTTGATTTGGTTTTGGATGATTTTGATATTGGACAAACTGAGTTCATACTCTGCCCTCTCCAAAACTGTGTTTTGGTTTTTCCATTCTTTTAACTTTTCGTCAAACGAGATCCTGTTTGGATCGGATGGAACGGATACCATCGACAACAAACTCTCTCGCTCTCTAATTAAATTTTTAAATTGGGTCAGTTTTGTTTCTTCTTCCAGTTTCAATTTTTCATATTCTGGACTCGAAATGTAACCCTGTTTCCAAAGGATTTCTTTTTTTGATTTTAGATCACTTGCATAGTCGTATTCCTTTTTTGCCAATTCCACCCATTCTGTTTTTTTATCAATTTCTCTTACCTTCACTTCTATTTGTTTTTTAGCATGTTCCCATTTTTCTCGGGTAATCACTTCCTGAGATTTTGCTGCAATCAAATTGATTTGTAACCTATCACCTTCCAAACGAATGAGTTCATCATCTAACTCGAGTAAAAGTTGTCCTATTTTGACGGACTGGCCTTCTTCTACATGGATTTTTTTGATACGTCCAGGTTGTTTGCTTTGGATGAAAATTTCTTTTGATGGTTCTACAACTGCGGGAAATTCCATCATTTCATTCTCTTCCACAATACGAGGATTTATGAAATGACGACTCTTATTTTTGTTTGAAGATTCAATTGATTCGATTGTATTTTTTTCAAAAACTGAGAAGACCAAAAACTTTGATAGCAAAGGCAAACGATAACGAATGTTTTTTGGCGCAAACCTTGAATAGAAAAATGAAGCCAAAAGGAAAATAAATGCCAGGATCAAGATACTTCGGATTTTTTGATAGAGGACTTTTTGTAAAAATTTAAATTTCATTTCCAAAGTACCAAAACCATCAGTAAAAAGCTAAGTGGCATGAAATAACCTAAAATCGTAAATCTTAGTCTGTCAGATAATTTCGTATTTGATAATTGCTTTGATACCAAACGGGAATAGTATTGCACAAACAATGACAATAGTATCATCCAAAAGGCAAAAAGGATCATCCCATAATCATGATTCGAATTGAATGCTCCCAAAATTTTGTTTCCCAGAAACAAAATACAAAAGAACATAAAAAAGGATCGAAACGAGATTGTTACAATCGAAACCATTTGTTTTTGCCATTGATAACGAAAGGGATAAGAAAGAAGGAAGAAAACAATACAAGAAAAGGATATAAAGCTAAAAGCCAAAAAATAAATACTAAAAATTTGGAATGGATACAGTTGCCAAAAAGGGATGATTGATTTGTTACCAGTTTGTTTTGTAAGTAAGTTATGATTTTCCTGTTGGAAGGCATCCCAGTTCCATACACAATTTAAAGAAAATAACAAAGTGTAGGTAACAAAATAAAACCAAGGTTGGGATAACAATTGCGGAAGGAAAATGGAGATCCGAAGGGACCAAACTGTTGGGGACAACAGTCTTTGTATGAATGAACCAATCATTTGCGATTTAACTCCTTCTCTAATACATCCAATGTGTTCCGAAAAGCGTTCACTTGGGCCAAAAAAAGTTTTTTTTCGCTAACGCTGATTTTGTGGTTTTTCACACGAAGGTATAAAAGGATGGCTTCAGGAGAAACCATAACCAAATCCATTAATTGGTTTAATTCTGCTTCGTTTACATTCTCATCCTCACCAACAAGTAATAACACCTTGAAGTAAAGTAATACCAACTCCGGAGGATGGATTTTTGAATCCTTCCAAACTAGAAAAAATTCCTTCCATTCTTTGAGGTAAAATAATGATTTTAAATAGAGAATGGATTCTTTTGGGTGAAGCCCTCTTTCTTTCGATTTACCAGCCAAAATAGAACGAACGACCGTCAGGTGGCCTGATAAATAAGCATCTTTCAGGATTTGATACTCTTTCGTTTCCGAAGGTTCACCACGATGACAAGTAATCTGAGAGCCAAATAACAATATACTAGTGAAACAAACCCAAATCGACTTCATAGTCTTCCCTCTTGTTTCGATTTGAGAAATGGAAAACGATTTGGATTTTCCCAGTTCCAATCAAACCGTTCCATTTCATTTTCTATGATATGAATCCATAACAACCGAACCTGAATCAAGTTCCTCGTCTCAGGTTTCATAAACCGAACGAAAACAAGTTCAGGGATTCCCTTTTCTTTTGCGATGCGAATCCAATGTTTGAGTTTTGGTTCATAACTTGACTTTGATTGGCTTAATTCAAATTCTAATCGCTCTAAATGATCTTTTGCATTCGGGGCTTCGTGAAGGGCTAAACTATATTCTTCTTTTGGAATGACTTGGAAGCCGTTTCTTTCAAATTCTTCACTGATCGAAATTAAAATTTCTTTTTCTAAACTATAATGGTCTGAAAAAATATGCGAAGCAGTCGGCACTAGTAGCAATTGATTCCCATCAGGGATTGGATACTTTAAATACCCAACTGCTTCGCCACAGGAGATACAGGAAACAAAGAATAACACAAACAAACGAAATTTGGAATTCACTTTGCCTCCATCTGGATCACAAACGCATGTGGCATTTTTTTCCCAAAACTTGACTTAGCATCAGAATCCAAACGAAATTCATAAAATGGATACAAATTAGGAGAAGAAGAGGAGTTTGTGAGATTAAAATCCCCACCTGTTCCATTATTTCCGAATAAAGATCCATTACAACTAGCCTCACTTTCTGCAAATGAATAGGTTAGTTGTCGGCATCCATATGGAGATTGGGTTTGGCAATGGCTCCAGACCCATGAAGACAAACGTATGTTTGACGATGGGGGAGATATTTTTGTGAGTTTTGATGCGGAAATAACAGACGTGGTGTCCATATACTGGTTGAAAAAAATTCGAAAATTGTCTGTATTCACATCTGCACAAGCACCTGTTTCTCCCGAGTCGCCAGTGCCATCGTCACCACCTCGAAAGTAATATGATTCAGGTGTGAGAATGGGTAAGCCCGTACTCCAAAAACATGTACTTGCGTCCCAACGAGAATGTGAGCTAGAACCTAACTCTTGTATACCGATTCCACAATTTTGTGATTCCAAACCAAATCCGATGACAAAAGGATCCGTTACACCTTCTCCAACAAAAAAATCCAATCGTATTGGTTCTGAAGACTTTTTGCCATCCAAAGCCAATATTCCTGAAGGTAGGAGGAATTGGAAACGTGTAGAAGATGGCAATAAGGAATCAAATTGGATGAGAAGTGATTCATTTGTTTCCCATTCCAATCGATGAGAAAGATAAGGTTCAAAACGCAAAAGAAGTTCCACATTTGTTTTGTCCATGGGTTTGTTGAAAACAACTCTGAAATTAGGAGGCCCCGGTGTTCCAGTGCAGACAGATTCCGCAAGTCCTAACATTCTATTGATTTGAATTCCACCTGACAAACATTCATCGCGTGTTCCACTTGATAGGAAAAAAGAATTAATTTTTGGTTCTTCAGGTTCCACTACAGAAAAAGGAATGGAATACACTCGGTCCAAATCCTTTCCTTTTTTGTTCTCACATTGTTTGGTGAGACGGATCACATACCCTCCAGCAACTAAATTTTGATTGGGCAAAAACTTAAGTGAGAAATCCGTTGTTTCAAATTTTCCTTTCACTTGTGGTTCTAACGAAAAAGCGGATACACAAGATTGGATCTCCATGGGTTGGTTCCATAGAATGGAAATCTCAGTTTTGGATGGGACATCTTGGCTACCAGACGTTGGTGTAAAAGAAATCACCTTAGGAGCTTCATCTGTTGCCAAAATACTTAGCCATTCCTTAGAAGTTCCAAAATTTGAATCGCAAGAGAGGAGGGGAAAAATCAAAATAAGAATCCAAAAAAGATTTTGTTTAACGTTTCTCATACCTTTCCTCCCAAAGGAAAGGGTTTGGTTTCATCACATTTGGTTCCGGAGTTTGATTTTTTTCGATTGGATTGGAAAAACTCCACTCCTTTAATAGCATGACTAATTCGTGATTCGACTTCTCTTGTTTTAAGTGATAATAACGATTGGAAAAGGGATCTTCTCCTAAATACAAGGCCATTTCTAAAGCATAACTTAGATAAGCAAAATAATGTTCGATGGCCATTTCCAATGGGAGGAAAACTTCTTCTTCTAATTTCAAATATTCTAATTCAGATATTAAGGATAAGTTACGTTCCCATCTCTTTTTTTTAAGATTAGAAATTGCCGATTTTGTACATTCTAAATATAATAAATACTTTTGGTATGCTTCAGAAAGTTTGATTTCCGTTGTTTTACTATTATTCCTTAAGATCAGTTCGTTTTGTGATTTTTCTAAAAATGCTTGTTCATGACTTAAGTTGACATCAAATCTTTTTTTCTCTCTCCCGATTTCATCAAACAATCCAAACGATCCACTTTGAAAAGAATTATCACCGGGCCCTACGGGTTGCGGTCCATATCCAGGGATCCTTTGGATACCATTTCCTTCCGACTGGGTTCCGTTTTGCGAATTGGACGTAAAACTAGATCCACCTAAGTTTGCCTGTACACCAAAACTAATTCCATAAATTTCATTTTGTAAGGGAAAACCAGAATTCCCATTCCGGCCAACATAACCTCCCAAAAGAAATTTTGGTTTCCAATCATTTTCTAATGATTTTTCTTCCAAAGAGACAAGTTCCAATTGCAAACGACTTTTTTTTCGTAAGGGATGATTTTCATTCGTTTCTATATTGCTGAGAATGGGTGGATGGATTTGGATCCTTTCCATAAATCCTGGTTCTAAATGGAATATCTCTTCGGGTTCTAAAAACATTGATTGTTTCAATTCTAAATTGGCTAATAAGTGTTGAGATTTCGCTTGGATTCGTTTTGATGCAAACTCAGCCTCCCAAATCCTACCAACTTTTTCTTCTTTTGGAGCGATGATCCCTGAAGCCACTTCTGTTTTTTGTTTTTCTTTTTCCAAACCATACCGATCACTTCTCAATTGGTAGATCAAATCAATAAACATTCGTTTGTTGGCATTAAAATAGTGATTGGATATAGACTTAAATACCTTTTCCCTTATGATTTTTTTTTCTTCTACTTGGATGAGTTGTTTGATTTCAATTTTCTGTTTTTCTCGTTCCGTTTCTCCTCCATCGTAAATCATTTGTTGGATTTGGATCCGAACGTCTCGGTATTCTTGGTCAATTTGTTCTTTGTTCCGAGAGAATATGCCAAAATAATGAACTCCTAATTTGGGGAGGTATTGTTTCCATTTTTCTTTGAGCAAAATGGGGAATAATTCTGATTTGGTTTTCTCCAATTTTAGGTGGAGATTGCGCTCCATTCCAATCCAAACGCAATCCTCCCAAAACAATTGCCCTTCCGCACCCACTGGTAAATGGACAAAACTCAGAAGTAGTAACAAAAGCCAAAGACTTCGCCGCATATCGCTGGATAGGTGAAGGATTTTTATATTGGTTCCAAAAATAGATCGTTTGTAGGGATTTTTTTGATTTTTTTTTCTGATTTTTGGCTTGTAAGAGGAAACTCTTCCTTTATAAAAGTGGCATGACCCGTTATTTCTCTCTTATATTCCTACTCCTTTTCGCAACTGCCATCACCGCTGATGAAGTGGGTGTTGTGAGTTTTGTCCAAGGGAAAAATTACATTTCAGGCCCACGTTTTAAAAATGCGAAGGAAACGGTTCGATTAGGGAGTGTCCTAAAAAAAGGGGACACCATCACGACAGAGGACGGAAGTTGCGAAATCCAATTGGCAACGCAAGCCACCGTACGACTTTCCAAATTTTCCTCTCTCAAAATCGATGAACTACTCAATCCGAAAACGAAATCAACCACTCTCAATTTAGTGAGTGGTAAGTTATTTGTCAAAGCACACAAACCAGAAGGTGGTGCACCAAGTAACACCCAACTTAGCGTCGTCAATCCAAGTTTTGTAGCAGGTGTGAGAGGCACAGAGTTCCTTGTTTCCACTCCCAACCAAGGCGGTGAGGATGAAGAATTGAAGGATGTGGAGACGGGAGTTTATGTCAATGAAGGGACAGTTGCCGTAAGTCCTGATAAAAAAGGCAAACAAACATTAGTTGCAGAAAACGAAGAAGTGGTGGTTTCTGGCAAACAATTAAAAAAACAAATTTTAGATGAATTTGTAAAAGAAAAAATGCGTATCTTTGAACAGTTCAAAGCCATCAAAGAAGAGAACTACCAACGCATCAAAGAACAGTATGAAAAAAATGACCAAATGATGAACGATTATAAAGGCCAAGGTTAAGATGAAACGTTTTTTGGTAATTTTTTCGATCGCAGGTTTATCTGTTGTATCCGCTGATAGAAGTGTAAGCACTCCTGTTTTTAAAATTGCGGTAGAAGCTTATCCTTCCACAGAAGAAAGTAGAATCTTAAGAGACTTTATCAAAGAACAAATCCAATCCAGTGGGAGAGGCAATTTAACTTTCACCTTTCCTGAATCAGAAAAACTGGTTTGGGAATTTGACAAAGCTGGGGAAGCAACAGAAGAGACAAAGACCAACTTACAGAAGTTAACACAAGTTGATAAATTGGTTTTGGTCTCCAATGAGGATGGGCAAGCATTGATTTCCTTTGTTGATGTTTTACACGAAACCTTAGAGTATCGAAATGCACTTCCTGAATCCTTAGCCAAAACCCTTGTCTCTGATTTCCTGAGTTACCTAGACAAAAAAAATATCTACCTAGCGCTTTCCCATACCGGTGCCAACACTTCTTCCCAAGTCAAAATCAATTCGCTTAAATCAACGTACGTGGCTGGGGAACCCATTCGTTTTGAATTGGAAACCACGGAAGACAATTATGTTTATGTCGTCCTAGTGCCTGAAAACCAAAAAGGAGAACCAGTCCTCCTCTTCCCAAACCAAATCCAAAATGACAATTTTGTGAAGAAAGGCGAAAAGGTGACGATCCCAGACAAACGGATTTCCTTTCGCGCTTCTCCTACCCCTTCCAAGGATCGCATCCGTGCCTTTGTCACCAGGGAAGAATGGAAAGAGTTCCAACTCCGTGGCAAAAAAGAGGATTCCTTTTATCACCTCTTACCTCCAGCTGTGACAGGAACCAAAACCTTAGCGCGTTCCCTTGTGGCTCCTCCTAGCCTCACTTCTCCCATCGAACAAAGCCTTGTGACCGAATGGGAATACGAAATCCTCTCTCGCTAAAATCCTTGCAAAAACATCTCATACCTTTTGTTATATAAGGTATGAGATCCTATCTAATTCCCATTATCTCCTTTCTCATATTGAGTTTCACTCTTTCTTGTTCTCTCTTTGAAAAGGAAGACAACAAAAAAGAAGATGCACTGACTGCCCTCCTCCTCTATGTCTATGCGTACAACCAAGCAGCCGGATGTTCTGGACCGAAGTCAGGTTTTACCATTTGTATCCCCAAAGGGATTGCGGAGTAAGTGATGAAAAAAATCCTACTTTTCATCCTTTTTTTGACGGTTAGCCTTCAGGTTACGGATTTCCAATCCCAAACTAGAAAATCTAAAGAAACCCTCCTCTCTGAAATGTTTGCTGATGCCATCCAATTGGGAATTGGAACAGAAAAACTTTGGTCCGCCACAAGCGCAGATAACTGGGGTTTTGTGAGACAATCTGCCACTTGGGCGAGAGGGAACTCGGGCATCATAGACAATTTGATTTTAGCATTGAAAAACGCTGGGTATTTTAATAATCCTGGGGAAACAAGAACCGATGTTCTCACCAATGTGAACTTAAGTGGGTTCGGATCTGCCACGCTTACCATCAAAATCAATACACCAACGGCTAACATTGCATCCACAGCTTACACAGGGAACAAAACCTTTAACCATTTTTTTGAAATCAAAAAAACTGGGGCATCCATTCCCTCCTTACAATTGTTTTTCGATGACCCAAACACCACCCTTGGAAATGATGGAGCTCTCATCTACTACCGGTTAGTTGATTTTGGGAACCCACAGTTTGCCAATGTAGGAGATGTGATCACAGAAAGTTATACAGGAAATGAATCCATTTATGGAACGAAATTCCAAACCTATACCTGGCGGAATGGCCCCGAGAACTCTTCTTGGATTAGCAAACATGGCCGAGTGGTTTTAACAGAAGTGGATTCTGGAAGGCAATTGTGTTTTCGATCGGTTGTGCGATTGAGTTTTACCAAACTAAAAGAAATCAACCCATCCAATGCCACAGGACTGGACCAATTGAAAGCTGCCTGTGGTGGTAGTGACAATATTTATTATGTATTAGCGTACATGCAAAAGTTTGATTTGCCTTTCCAAACCACCGCAAAAGCTACCTTTACTACTTTAGCAACAAAAGCTGAAACCATTTGTAACCTTCCTGCCTCCTCCTTTGCAGGAGCCAAATTGTCTTATGGAATCTTTAATATCAATGGATATGTCACAGACCAATTGAATGCAGACCAAGTCCCAGCAGATTACCCAAGCCCCACTGTGGGTGGCTCTGATTTTATGTCAGTCGATGAAGCCTTCAATCGAACCTATGTGGCATTAGGAGCAAGTATTGCAGGCCAAGCAGCCCTTGGAACTGTGAAACAATACGAAGAAACTTCCAAAGCATATATGGATGCTTTTGATGGTTCTGCTCAGAATCTATCGTTTAAATAATAGGGCAATATTCTAAGAGACGAGACTTTCGTTGGATGGAACTTTTGATTTTGTAACGTTTCAGGAACAAATAACCGATTCAAAATCAAAAATGAAATCCAGCGATTCACAACTTGTATTCTTTGGAGTTTCATCTCAATGGAAAGGAACACTCGAGTAAAAAATCCCAAACCAAAGCACGTTTAGTGTTTTTCTTTATTGGCCTCTTACAATTGCGTTGGAAAGAATAGAACCCGTGAGTGCGATCAATTCCACTCTAACGTATGGATCCGATTCCAAAATCTCGTAAGTTGCTGTACTCGTGTCGGGGTTTACTTGTAACACTTCTCCCATTTTTCCAATAAACCGTATTTCCAAATAACGTTCTTTGGATGCCACTTGGATTTGGTGTTTGTCATTCACGCGGATGAGAGGAACTTTTGGATCCTCGGCACCTTGGAAGAATTTTTTCACACAAAAGAAAGATCCTGAATGTAATGCTTGTAATACGGAAGTTTCGTTACTGACACCAGCATTTGTTACGACATAACGTAAAAAACTTTCACCCTTGCGACCACGTTGGTGGCCTAGAGTTTGGATCATATCTTTCCAAAAAGGTTGGTCAAACTTGTTTACAATTGTTTCGGGGAAATAATGTAAGTCGTCACTTGCCATACAATGTATATTTTTCCCATTGCTAAGGAGTGAGTCCAAAATTTTAGAGTCGTCTCCATATGGTGAATACACTTCTACAGCTTGGAATCCTTCAATCGACAACATTTCTTCTTTGGAGTAAGAATCAAATAATTTTGGGTGTGGTAGGATTACGTAACCACCTAACTTTTTCATACGATCCATTACCCAGTTTAGATTTTCTCTGGATGCATAGATGGGGAAAAAATCATAAATCGCTTTTTTGATTCCGATGGCAAGGATATGCCTTTTTTTAACGTTTTGACCCCATTCAAACCCACGGATATAGGTTTTGTCCTCGGTATCAGAAATTTGACCGTAATCAGTAATGGCAAGATTGGAGAATCCTTCTTTTTTGTACTCGTTTGTGATTTCAGCTACTGTATGACGTTCTGGTGTGAACCAAACTTCATCTGAGTGAGTATGGAGAGAAATTTTTTCACCCTTTTCATTGTCCCAATTTTCATAGGGATTTAAAATTTTGGATCCAGTGAATGAACCATCAATGGTTTGTTTTGGTTTTCGAAGGAGCAAAACAACAGCTAGTTGGTAAGTAAACAAAATCCCAAGCAGGGTAATGAGAAAAAGTGGATATCGATACTTCCATAGGGATGGCCTGACAACCTTTCCTTCCGTTTCAATCATCGGACCTGGGACATGCAATAACATGGAAATACTCTATAAAATCTATTTTCCAATTTGATTCCAGTTTTGTTACAAAATGAAGACAAAAGCCCTTTTCAAAAATTGGTTTTGACAGCGCTTAACCCCTTTTCCTTTTAGGATTGTGCCATTTTTCACTCCTAAACGAACATTTCTCCTCCTCCTCATTGGGTTTTCTCTGTATTTGTTTTGGGGCAATGCATCCCCACTCATCGACCAGGACGAAGCGGCCTACGCAGGTTTTGCGCGGAATATGGCAGAATCTAAGGATTATCTGAAAATGGAATTCCCTTATTCAGAACCACATAGAAAACCACCACTTCAGTTTTGGATCACATCGGCTTTCTTTGAAATGTTTGGAACAAATGAATTTGTGCTAAGGATATTTCCTGCTCTTTGCATTTTAGGCACTTCTCTATTGACATACCATTTAGCTCATATTATGTTTAACAGCCGTACTGCATTGTATGCATTTAGCATTCTTAGTTTTTCACTTTACTTTCCGTTAAATGGAAAAATCGCACTTGTTGATTCTTCCTTAGTATTTTTTGGAATGATTGGATTTGTTTGTCTGTATCATTTGATTCAATCTGGAAAATGGATTTATGTTTTCATTTTTTGGAGTTCGGTGAGTTTGGGACTCCTCATAAAGGGGCCACCAATCCTGATTTTTCTTTGTGGCACTTGTTTTGTTTTACTTTTTTTTTCGAAGGTACGCCCACTTATTTGGAAACTACATCCATGGTTTGGTTTGCCATTGGCAATCTTACCAATTTTTTATTGGGGTTATGAATCTTGGCAAAGAGACGATGGAGCACTCATTCGCTGGATGATTGATTGGTACATCTTACGTAGGGCGACGAATCCCGTCTTTGGCCAATCAGGACCTCCAGGTACCTACTTAGTCTTATTTTTCATTACTTTATTCCCTTGGACAAGAGTGTATCTTTCCTTTCTCAAGGAAATGTTTTGGAGATTCATCTCTCATTTAAACGCAAAAGAAATGAAAGATACTATTTTTTCATCGTTTCGGAATGGTATCCTACTCCCTCTATCCCCTAGATCTTTTTTGATGGTGGGATTAATTTTTTCTTGGGTATTTTATGAATTCATTTCCAGCAAACTTCCTTCGTATCCACTCTCAGCTTATCCAATCCTTTCGATTTTACTTGCAGAACATTTATCAAAAAAACACAACCAGATTTACTTATACAGAATATATTTAGGAACTGCTATCCTAATGTTCTGTGTGATTGGATTTGTAATTGTACCTAAATTTAGTGATATGAGAAAAGAGACAAAAATATTAGCTGAAACAATTCAAAAAGAACTACTACCTAATGAAACCTTATATTCATTTGGTGGCCTTGGCATTCCAAGTTTTGCTTTCTATTTAGAACGGAAAGTAGAAGAAATCAGTATTGATAAAATTTTGACAGTAAAAGGAAAAATCCTACTAACAGATTCCGACAGACTCATGTTAGATGCCTTAGGAGTCAAAACCGAAGCGATAACTGATCCCATCTCCCTATATGCTTACGATCGAAATAAAAAATTAACACTTCGGTTGGTGAAAACGAATCCTTAGTCCAAAAATCGTTTTTTTACATCTGGTGTTGGCACCATACAAGATTCTGCTTTGCCAAACCATTGGTAACGGTGTTTGGCGACGAAACGGTAGATTCCATTTCGGATCAATTTTGGTACAATCCAAAAGAAAATGCCAAGTTTCCAAGGAAAACTTAATTCTTTTGTGATTCCAAGGATGGCGTCAGACTCAACCAAAAGGTTTCCTTCCTTCCAATACAAAATGCTATCAGGTAATGATGTTTCTTGGCTCTTTGGAACCAGTTCCAAATACGTTTTAGAACCGATACTGGAAAACAAAAGGGATTCTGAAGGATTGTGTTTCAATAAAAACTGAACGGAACCCATACAGAGATGGCAAACACCATCAAAGAATACAATTTTCCTTTTTTCCAGTGGCATACTTTCCCCTTAACTCCAATATGGCCTCTAAGGATTGGAAATCGAGTCTAATTCCTAAGAGGTAGCGATGTTTCCCGAATTTCATTCAGATAATCTATTACAAAAAGAAGCGTCCATTCTAGAAAAGATGGAGTCTAACAAAAAATTCATAGAAGAGTTACTCGTCCAAAATTCATTTACCTTTCAAAACTTTTTAAAACCTTACCAAAGGATCCAAACAGAACTTGGAGATCTTGTGACAGAACTTTCCCATCTCAACTCTGTCAAAAACAGCGAAGAAAGCCAAACCATCTACAGTAGAATTTTACCGAAACTTAGCGAGTATTATACTGACCTCGGACAAAACGAAACCATCTTTGCTGCCTTATTAAAAATTCAGTCCACTGACAAATCATTGAATCCAGAACAAACAAAGGTTTTGGAAAACGAAATCAGAGACTTTCGATTATCAGGTGTAGGACTCAATCAAAGCACGAAGGAAAAACTTAAAAATATCCGGATTCAATTGTCCGATTTAACCAATCAATTTTCCCAAAACGTGTTAAATGCCACAAATGCATTTGCATTGTATTTAAAAGAAGAAGATGTAAAAGGCATTCCTGAAAGTGATAAAATTTCCGCAAAACAACCAGACGGAACATATAAATTCACACTTCATTTTCCATCTTACATAGCGTATATGACCTATGGAGAAAATAGAAAGATCAGAAAAGAACTATATGATGCGTATTGCACAAGAGCCCCTGAAAATGGAAAACTCATCGAAGAAATTTTAGGTTTCAGAGACGAAGAAGCAAAACTTTTAGGTTTTGAAACCTATGCCCATTTGAGTTTGGCTACAAAAGTAGCGAATACACCAGAAGAGGTGATTTCCTTTTTAAATCATTTGGCAGAAAAAGCAAAACCGATCGCCATAAAAGAATACGATGGAATTAAATCTTACGCAAAATCGTTAGGACAAAACGATTTGGAGCCTTGGGACCTTACATACTATTCAGAAAAATTGAAAAAGGAATCTTTTTCCTATGATGAAGAAATCTATCGACCTTACTTAGAAAAGGAAACAGTTTTGCAAGGTACATTTCAATTTTTAGAGAAGTTGTTAGGTGTTACATTCAAACAAATACAAACCAATGTTTGGGAACCGTCAGTACTTTGTTATGATCTTTTAGTGGAAGGGGAAACTCGTTCCAGATTGTATTTGGATTTAGAAGTACGGAGTGAAAAAAAAGGTGGGGCTTGGATGCACAACTGGAAACCCCATTTCCAAGATGAAACAGGTAAAACCGAACTTCCAATCGCATTCGTTGTCGCTAGTTTTCCCAAAGCAACAGAGTCACAGCCAAGTTTACTCCGACCAAGCGATGTGGTGACACTATTCCATGAATTGGGCCATGCCCTCCACCATTTACTTTCTAAAGTCAAAGAAGCCTTTGTGAGTGGTGTGAATGGTGTGGAATGGGATGCGGTAGAATTCCCTTCTCAGTTTTTGGAAAACTTTGTATATGAACCAAAAGTTCTACAACTTTTTGCAAAACATTACCAAACAAAAGAACCAATTCCGAATTCATATATCGAAACAATGGTGAAGGCAAAAAACTTTATGTCAGCCATGGGTGTGGTTAGACAGTTAGAGTTTGCAAAATTTGATATGTTGGTTCATAAAGAAAAACCATCAGAAGAAAGAGTACAAGAAATCCTTAACCAAGTGAGAAATGAAATTGCAGTTGTCACTCCACCCACTTACAACAAATTCCAAAACTCTTTCACGCATATCTTTGCTGGCGGATATGCGGCAGGATACTACTCTTATAAATGGGCAGAACTTCTCTCTGCCAATGCATTTTATTCTTTTGTTGATAAAGGTGTCTTTGATTTAGAACATGCAGCACATTTCCGAAAAACAGTTTTAGAAAAAGGTGGGTCTGCCAATGCCATGAATCTTTTTCGTGATTTTTATGGAAAAGATCCAGACATTGAAGCTTTACTTCGACTGAACGGTATTGCCGCTTAACGTCCGTATGGTTTTCGTAATGACTTCTGTTTCATCGGTTGATTTAATGAGTTTGCGAGTTTTTCGATTCGAGTCCAAAACATAGAGATAGGTAGAATGATCAAACGATAATCCGTCTTTTGTTTTTTCGACATAAGCCGCATATTGTTTTACGATCTGGTTTGTTGTGGCCAAATCAAAACTATAACCAATGGCATTCGGAATATAAAACTGCACATACTTTGTGCTTGTTTCGCTAGAATCTCTCTCAGGATCTATCGATACAAACACAACCCGAAACTGTCGCCTTTCGAACTCTGTGAAACTTTCAGTTGCCACTTTGATTTTCGCAAGAGTATTGGGACAAAAATCTGGACAATAGGTATAACCAAAAAAAACAAGTATTACTGGTTCTGGAAAGGATTTCAAATTTACTTTTGTTCCAGATTTATCTTGGGCTATAATATTTCCACCTATTGGTAGTTCTGTGAGCTCAACTCCAGAACCACATTGGAATATAAAAAATACAAAAATTGTGAAGGTAAATATTGTATGGAGTTTATGTTGTTTCATAATGATTTTTTCTCTACTTCTTGCTTTTCTATTTTCCCATTTGAATATTGAATGGTGATGATTAATTTTTCGTTTCTATTTTGTTTATCGAGTAACATAAGATGAGTACCACCTCTCTCCAGATGGATCAATTCATTTGGTTGTAACAAAACAGGAAAATCAATCTTTCTCATCCGTTTGATTCCTTCTTTATCAATTTCCATTGTATGCAATTCTACTGTTTTATATTGGTTACTCTCGAGGGAAACAATGGAAACTTCTTTGCCGAACGGATTTTGAATCATTCCATAAACTGCCGTTGTTTTTGCCACATCGGGAACTGGGAATGTCCATAACGAAGGGTTTGGATTTGTTTTGTGACAGAAAACAAACAAATTGACTTGAATTAGTAACAGAATTCCTATATTTGTACTATTTACCTTTCGTAACAAGAGAACCTCGATGAGATTAATTATCAAATGGGTGACTGCCATCACTCTCATTCTATCTTCCTTTCTTCTATCCACTTACAAATGGACTACCGGTGAATACAATTATGATTCCAATCGCAAATTTGAAAATTTTGAGGCCTTTTACCAAAACGAATTAGAAATCAGTAAAAAGGAAAATACAAAACCTAACAATGAAGAGTATTTGATAAGAGTTTCTGAAGAACCAACACCAATTGCAATTTTGTATTTACATGGATTTGGAGCAAGCCGTGGTGAGGGAGAAGAAGTCACAAACAAACTGAGTGAATACTTCGGAGCAAATACCTATTATGTACGTTTGCCTGGCCACGGAACCAATATCGAAGACCATCTAAATACCCCATTTCAAAAATACTTACAAGATGCTGAAGATAGTTTAATTTATACCAAGGAACTTGGACACAAAACAGTTGTTATCGGGACAAGTATGGGTGGAAACATTGCCACTTACCTTGCTGCCAAACACCCAGAACTTATCGATAGTTTGATTTTGGCATCGCCGTTTTATGATTTTGACGATCCAACTGCTCATCTCTTTCGCTTTTATTGGGGCAAATCGTTTATTGATTCCATCAAAGGTGAAATTCGAATTTCGAAAACGGATCCAAAAGATGAGTCTGCAAAGTATTGGTATTTAGACCAGTATTATGGTGCCATTCAAAACATCTTAGATCTCAAACGGTTTATGGACAAAGAAAATCCATACCCAAAAGTAAGTGCTCCTACCCTACTCATGTATTATTACAAGTCCGAAAGAGAACATGACTTTGTTGCATCTATAAACGCCATGTTTGCAGTGTTTGATTCAATCCAATCAGGACCAAATGCCAATGCAAAAAATCGTCTCTTGAAGATTGAAGATGGTGCCCATGTCCTACTTTCTAAATATGTGAAAACTGACAAGGCCCTGATCGAAAAAGAAATGATCCAATTCATCAAAGACACAACTGGTGCTGAAGAAGTTAAAAAATCAAAGAAAACCAAACGATAACAAAATCGATTCGTACAATTCATCGACAGATATTGGTTTTGAACGAACCAATATCCCTTCTTTTAAGAGTTCTTCCGCATCCAATCCATCCATATTCCCTGTATACAAAACAGCCGCCAAATTTGGATTGATTTGTTTGATTTTACGAATCAAAACAAGGCCACTCATTTCTCTCAATCGATAATCAGACAAAACAAAATCTGGGATATTTTGGTTTAGGTTCTGCAAGGCGGAAGATGAGGTTCCAAATAACTTTGGTTTGATTTGCTTTTGTGATAATACAAAACTTATCGCTTCACTGGCAGCTTCATCATCTTCCACAATCCAAATTTCTTTTTTTGAAATTTCAGACCATATATCTTTTGGTTTCGATTCCAAACCGGTCGGGAACTGATTCAAAATCGGTAATGATTCTTCCAAAGGTAAGTAGAGAAATACCTTTAAAGTCATGGGATCGGGTTTGTCTAAATAAAATTCACCTCCCCAATTTTTCACATAGCGATTGATCAGATGGATTCCTGTCCATTGGAAGTCTTCATCACTAAAATTCGCTAGATCAAGGATAGTGAGCTCAGATAAACTTGGTAAAGACAAACCACTAAATTCTAATGAAACTAACAAACGCACTTCATCGAAAGGTTTGGTTTGGATTTGCACTAAACCCCTTTTTCGATCGTCCCAAACCAAAATCCCACCAGATGTGAGTTCACATAGTATTTTTGAAAACTGGACCGCATCAACTTTTGTAAAAAGGGGAG
Organism: Leptospira yanagawae serovar Saopaulo str. Sao Paulo = ATCC 700523; assembly: GCF_000332475.2. Classification (GTDB taxonomy): domain Bacteria; phylum Spirochaetota; class Leptospiria; order Leptospirales; family Leptospiraceae; genus Leptospira_A; species Leptospira_A yanagawae. Next base: position 98,537 of record NZ_AOGX02000029.1, on the reverse strand, counting down.
ATTTATAAAAATCAAACTGTGCTTCAACATTTTTAGGTAAACCAGAGATGAGCAGTGGGATAGTAGACTCAACCACAGAAGAGATATCAATTTTAGTAACAGAATGTTCGTTTTTTGTTTTTGAATAATGTATGATTCGGTGAATCATAGAACGAGCGTTATCTGCACCCATTCTAATTTTTTCCAAATAATCCAATACTTGGTTTTGGTTGAATTTACCACTTACAATTTGTTCTTTGCCAAGTTGTGAAAACACGTGGATTGGTTGGAGATAATTGTTTAAATCATGGGCAATGTTTGTCGCTAAACTACCGATGGTTTCCATTTTTTGAGAATGGAGTTGGTATGATTCCAATTGTTTTTTTTCTGTTACATCATCCAAAAATACATAATAAAAATCAGGTTTTCCTTGTGAGTTACGAAATGCACTAATCCTTCTGTAAACATTAATCCTCCTTCCATCTTTTCGAGTTAGGCGTGATTCTTCCGCACCTTCTTTAAAAAAACTAAAGTATTCCATCTCCTCATCTGTAATTGTTTCCCCTTTGATCCGCTTGATATTTAAGTCCGTTAGATTTTGGAAACTGTAACCTGTGATTTCGGTAAACCTTGGATTGATACGAAAATATCCACCTTCCCAATCTTGTAAGGCCATACCTACAGATGCGTTTTCAAAAAGACCTAAGAAAAATTGAATTTGTTCAACGATGTTAATTTCATTTGTCTTTTCGTTCGTTATATCTCGGACAAATACAATGTGTAATGATGAATCCATTCCAGGAATGTTCACTTTTCTTTTTTCAAATTGAAACCACCGAACAAGCGTTTCATTTGGCATTTGGAACCTGAAGTCACTGATGATTTGGTCTCGGTCATTCCATTTCTGCATGGAGAGGATTTGTTCTTGGAAGGTTTCTTTGTCTTCGGCACTTACCCAGGCTAATAAATCCGTTTCGAGGCAGTTTTTCCCAGGTTTTTGGCAACCGAGGTTGTCCTTAAAAAATTCATTTGAAAATAAAATTTGGCCAGTTTTTGGGTCGGTGAGATACACTCCACCAGAAAATAGGTTTGGCAAGACCTTAAAGAATTCTATCATTCCGCTTGCTTCCAGATTCGCTTGCATAACTCTTGCCTTAAGAGGGAAATATGCCATCCAATCCGTTTTCTTTTCAAGCACCTATTGCTTTTTTTAATTTAGGACCATGGGAGATTGCACTCATCGTTTTTTTAGCCTTACTTTTTTTTGGTGGAAAACGATTGCCAAGTCTCGCGAAGGACTTGGGTTCCGGAATCAAAGAATTCCGAAAGTCTCTCACAGGCCAAGACGAGGAACCTACACAAACGAGTTTTCCTGTAGAAGATTCAAAACAGAATTCCGAACCCAATTCCAAATCCACAAAAAAGAAAAAAGCTTAGTCCATCCCTTTGGCAAAAAAAAATAGAACCCCACTGCCACTGCCAGAGGATTCGGAAACCAGGGAAAAGTATATGTCCCTGGGAGACCATTTAGAAGAACTCAGGCAGAGACTGATCCATTCAATCTTAGTTGTCTCTGTTTTTATGATTGGGACATTGTATTTTGGCTCTGAGATCCACAGTTTTCTCATCCAACCATACAAATCTGTCCTCGGACCTGATGCGCATTTTTTTCAGATCCAATTGATGGCTCCCTTTCTCATTTATTTAAAAACGTCCCTGATCCTATCTGTTCTCGTTTCCCTTCCTTTTTTGCTGTATATCCTTTGGGGTTTCATCGCACCCGCCGTAGACCCGAGGACGGAAAAATGGGGGAAATTCATCATCTTGTTTTCTACCTTGCTCTTTTGGTCGGGTCTGGCCCTTTGTTGGTTTACTGTCTTTGAAAATTTTTTACGGGTATTCCTTGTCGTTCTGAGACCAGATGGTGTGGATCCATATTTACCTATCGATGAGTATTACGATTTGTTTTTTAATTTACACTTAGTTTTTGGGGCTTCCTTCCAATTACCGATTGTTCTCATTTTACTAGGAAGGATTGGATTTTTGTCTTCAAGATTTCTCATCACACGATGGAGAGAAGCAGTACTCATCATCGCAGTGGTATCAGCTGTCCTATCTCCAGGGCCTGATGTATTTTCAATGCTTATGTTACTTGTTCCACTCAGTTTTTTATTCTTTTTATCTGCCCTAATGATGAAATTATTGGAAGCTACCGATTCAAAATGAGTTACCGCGTTAAACTTCCCATTCTCCTTGGCATCATTAGTTTTCTATTTTTTTTCATTCACTTTTTATTTGCTGAGTTCACTTTCACCCATTGGCAAAATCCAAAAGGGGAAAACACTCTAAACTTCAATTTGGTTGGGATTTATAGTTCTTTTCTTTTGGCATTGTGTATTAGTTTTATCGTATATTATTTTCTTGGATTTTTATACCAATACATACTTCACATTGTGTTTCATATCCAAGATAGTGAAAATGAAATCCCAAAGGACATTCGTAACCTAAGCCGCAATTCGGATGAATATAAAATTTATAAATCCGTAATGTTTACTCTTTTACAAGGGGAAGAAAGTCTCGGTGAAGAACAATTTGAAAACAAATTTGATTGGAAAACAACCCAAGCTTCTTCCGTAAACAAACAGATCCCTGATATCAAAATCCCGAATATCCAAGGTTTTGATGTTGCAGTATTTCCATCTGTCATGCGATACGCGGGAGCAGATTATATAAGGATCGTTCGTGCAAAAGATGGGTTATTTGGAATCATAGCAGGTCATATGGAACCTGGGATTTTGGAATCTTCCGAAAAAGTATTTATCCACGGGATCGTGTCATCATTTGGAGATGGATTATTTTCCACTGAAGAATTATTAACGAAACTAAAATATGCTCTCCACCAATTTGCATTTCTCAAATTAAAACTCTCTGCCTTTGTGATCCAAAACAAAGATGATAAAATGTCTTTTTTGCATTATATGGACATGCCTATCTTTCAATTTTCAGACCACGGCATCCAGGTGATAGAAGGCAGTGGAGATGACCATTGGTATCCCAACCACAAACATCCCATCTCCATGGCTGATGGAATTGAAATTGGTGATTATTTGGTTTGGGCAAGTGACCGCACCCTCACTCAATTTGGACTCACGTCGTTTGAAATCATGGAAGAATTTGTGGACTACTTACTTGACTTAAGGCCTAGTTCCTCTCGCCAAATGTTACTAGCCATTGCGAAAAAAATGAGTGCTCTTGGGCGGGAACGAAACCTATCCAATCCTATGGAAAAACTATCGATCCTAGTGGTTCGTCGAAACAAGTAAACGAATCGTATGGCGTAATAAGTCTAACTTACCCCAGTTTCCATGACCGGGTACCACAACCTCTGCATCAGGGTATCTAATTAACACTCGTTTCACTGCGTTTTCCCATTCTACTAAATTCGCATCTTTTACATTCCCTAAGTCTATTGCATCGAGATCCTTCACGAGACAACCTCCAAAAAGGATATGGGTATCTGGCAACCATACAACAATGTTGTCAGGTGAATGCCCATGGCCTGGAAAAAAGATTTCTACGGAATGATTGCCAGAATAAAATCTTGTTTGTACATCTAAGATGGGATTTGTTATTCCGAGTCCTTTTTCTTTAGCCAATTTCGCAGTTAAATTTGTACTATAAACTGGGATATTTCTTTTGTGGAATAAGCTGACTCCCGCCATACGGTCGTCATGTGCATGGGTCACGATGAGGAATAAAATGTCTTTCTGAAATTTAGTTTGGATCCCTAAGATCAATTCTTCTGTTTGTGGTTCTGTCCAAGCGGTATCAATGACAACAACACCTTGATTTGTTAAAACAACGAGGCCATTGGACTCATAAATTTTCCCTTGGAAACTTCCAAAACTTTTATGGACCCAAACCGTCTCTTTGATTTTGATCCATTCAATCGAAGTTCCAACTGGATTCGTTTTTGCGTTTATTTTGTCAGAGGGGAATGGGTTAACCGTTTGGCAATGGACAAACCAAATGCCAAACACAAGGAAAAGAAAAAAACGGACGATGCCAGACTGCACAAACAAACTAACTTTATGCGATCTTTTCGATGTCCCCTTTTAGAATCGTAATCGGTGCTTCTTTTTTGAGAACGGTTTCGTCAGTCACCACAACTTCCAAAACATCCTTTCGGGATGGAATTTGGAACATCAGTTCCATCATGATCTCTTCTACGATTGCACGTAGTCCCCGCGCACCACTCTCACGTTTGATGGCAGTTTGGGCAATGGCTTCGATGGCTGATTCAGTGAACTTGAGTTTTACATTTTCAATATCAAACATCTTTTGGTATTGTTTGAGAAGGGAATTTTTTGGTTCTGTAAAAATCGATTTTAAACTTTCGATCGTAAGTTCGTCGAGAGTCGCTATGATCGGAAGTCGTCCAATGAATTCTGGGATAAGGCCAAATTTCATCAAATCATCAGGGATTACATGGTGAACCATGGATTCCCCTTCTTCAATTTTCCTTCCTCTGTCATTCACTGCTTCATTGGAATGGAATCCGATGGATTTTACACCAACTCGTTGTTTGATGATATCAGTGAGACCTACAAAAGCTCCCCCACAGATGAATAAAATGTTTTTGGTTTCGACCGGGATGTATTCTTGGTGTGGGTGTTTTCGCCCGCCTTGTGGTGGGACATTTGCAACAGTTCCTTCAATGATTTTGAGGAGGGCTTGTTGTACCCCTTCTCCACTCACATCGCGCGTGATGGAAGCAGAATCAGACTTACGGGAAATTTTATCAATTTCATCGATATAAATGATTCCCATTTCGGCACGTTTGACATCGTTGTCAGCGTTTTGGATGAGTTTGAGGATGATGTTTTCCACGTCTTCACCCACATAGCCTGCTTCTGTAAGGGCAGTTGCATCCACAATCGCAAAGGGAACCTTAAGAATCCGAGCAAGGGTTTGCGCCAGTAAAGTTTTTCCTGAGCCAGTAGGTCCAATGAGCATGATATTGGATTTTTCCAATTCCACATCTCCCGCCTTACGCTCGTTATGGAAAATACGTTTGTAGTGATTGTAAACAGCAACAGCCAAAGCTTTTTTCGCTTGTTCTTGTCCTATCACATACTGGTCTAAGATTTTTTTGATTTCGGTAGGTTTTGGAATGTCACCCACAATCGCAGTTTTTTCACCTGATTGTGGTTCTTCGGCGATGATTTCATTACATAAGGAAATGCACTCATCGCAGATATAAACTCCAGGACCTGCAACAAGCCTTCTCACTTCATCTTGGGCCTTTCCGCAGAAAGAACAATGTAACTTTTCTCTGGAATTCCCTGTTTGGCTTGCACGTTTGGTCATGGAGATTAGCCCTCCTTAGGCTTGTATCATTTGTTTGCGTTCTAGGATCACGTTATCAATGATACCGTATTCTTTCGCTTCCTCAGCACTCATAAAGAAATTTCTTTCCGTGTCTTTTTGGATTTGCGCCGCAGGTTTTCCGATATGTTTACCATATAAATCGATCAAAGTGTTCTTCGTCTTGATGATTTCTTTTGCAGAAATTTCGATATCCGAAGCTTGCCCACCTGCTCCACCGTAAGGTTGGTGCATCATAATCCTAGAATTGGGAAGTGCAGAACGTTTTCCTTTTGCTCCTCCAGCGAGTAATAATGCCGCCATGGATGATGCCTGTCCAATGCAAAGGGTTCTCACTTCCGGTTTGATGAGTTGCATGGTGTCATAAATCGCAAGCCCAGAGCTCACATACCCACCAGGGCTATTGATGTATAGATAGATATCACGGTCTGGGTTCTCTGCTTCTAAAAACAAAAGTTGGGCACAAACAGCATTGGCATAGGTGTCGTCAATCCCAGCACCTAAAAAAATAATTCGATCCCGTAGAAGCCTTGAATAGACATCCATACGATCGATGCCACGGCTTGTTTGTTCTGAAACATATGGTAATAATGTGGACATAGTTTACTCTTCTTTCCCGCTAAGAATTTTCTCAGCTTCTTCCGTTGAAATTGCTTTTGGCGATTTTTTCTCTACTTCAGCGTAAACAAACTCGTCAATTTTATCAAACAGGAATTTGTCACGGTAGTAGGTTTCCGCCTTCTGTTTTTGGACTTCTTTTTTGAGGGTTTCGGCAGGAATTCCTTGGGCTTGGGCTTCTTTTTCGTAACCCGCCTCCACTTCTTCATCCGAAATTTGGATTTTGTGGTCGTCCGCGATTTTTTGCTTCAAAATGTAAGTTTGGATTCGTTTTTCTGCCGCTTTGGAGAAAGATTCACGAACTTCCTTTTCCTCCTTTCCGAGTCGTTTTGCGTAGTCGGAAAGCGAAGTCACTGGAAGGCCAAATTCACGCATAAAGTTTTTGAAAACCGTTTCTGTTTCTTCCACAATGAGTGATTCTGGGATGATGAATTTTGATTCTTTGATGATTTCGTTGTAAGCATCATCTGTAGCTCGTTTTGTGAGAGCATTACCAAAAATTTCAACAAGTTGTTTTTTTGTTTTTTCTTTTAACTCTTGTAAGTTGGCAGAACCATCCACTTCTGATGCGAAGTCGTCGTTGATTTCTGGATACGTCACTTTGTAAATCGCGGTGACTGTTACTGTGTAGATAATGGATTTTCCTGCAGACTCAGGGGATGCCGGATACACATCTGGGTAAGTAAAGGTAAACTCTTTCGTTTCATTTAACTTCATTCCCAGTAAGTTGGATTCAAACCCTGGTGGGTTTTGGGGAGCGCCCATTTGGAATTTACCAGTTTGGCTTTGATCTGGGTATTCATTCCCTGTTTCCTTGAATTTATAATTGATTTCGAGTAAGTCAGCTGCTTCCACAGGTTCGCCTTCTTCTTTCAAAGAGTTACGAGCCATATTTTTTTGAATGCCTTCCAATTCTTTTTGGATGTCTGCATCAGAAATTTTGATTTCTTTTGGTTGGATTTTGATTTTCTTTAACTTTGGTAAGGTGACTTCGGGTTTTGTGTCGTAAGTGGCTTTCGCTTTGGCACCAGTATTTTTATCAAAAGTTTCCATTTGGAATTGTGGCAAACGAATCGGTTTGTGTTCCAATTTATCAAAGAGGTCTGCCATTGCTTGGTTGAGCATTATGTTGGCAGCATCGTCCATCACAGAGTCACCAAGGACTTTTTCCACCATATTGAGGGGAGCTTTTCCTGGTCGGAAACCAGGGATTTTTACTTTTTCAGCAGCATTTTTGTAAGCCTTAGAGTAGGCGGTGCGGACTTCTTCAGCGCTAAATTGAATGCTGAGGTCACAAGTTGCGTTGTTATTTTTTTTAGCCGTAAATTCCATCGTATTATATCCAGTGTAAATAAAGAGAGTGTAGTGGAAAGAAAAAGAAGAAGACCTTCATTAGCGGGAAACGGGACTTGAACCCGCGACCCTCTCCTTGGCAAGGAGATGCTCTACCGCTGAGCTATTCCCGCAGAAGGTTTGTGAAACCATCATTTGGAATCAGGACAAATCGGCAAGGAAAAAAGTCGAAAAGGATCAAACAAAACAAGTGTTGCAGAGGGTTACTGGATCCGAACCAGTCTTTTGGCATGTGGTTCCAGTTCCCCTAAGAGATTAGAAATTTTGTGCCTACGATTTCCCCTTTTTAAAAGCCTACCCAAATCCAACTAACAGACCTTTATCGGGAAGGCCAGTTTTGATTTGTCCAAGCTTGTTCCCAAAACATCCATTCGTAATTACAACTTTGTTGGAAGGCTAACTTCGCTCTGTTTTTGGTTTGTGTGTCAGCACCGGAAGCATATTTCTCTAACTTCGCGAGAAGATGGGTCATGTACTCGTTGAACCCAGGATCAGAATACATCTTTAACCAAGAGGCATAAGGATGGTCGTCTGGGATCGTACCTTTTTCGCGTAATAGGTGTTGGCCTAGTTCAATGTAAAGCCAAGGGCAAGGAGCAATTGCACAAAAGCCGTCGAGGACAGATCCCTTCAAGGCCGTGGTTACCATATGGTTTTGGTAGGCTAAATTATTGGGTGTTGGTTCTGTTTCGGCTATGGTTTTTGCATCATAATTTAAGGTTTTTCCATACCCAATGTGGAGTTGCCCTTCAACCACAAGAGCCATCCTTGCCGCATCGATGAGCCAAAGTTTGTCATCTGGATCTGTCACCTTTGTGGAAAGAATGGCACAAGCATCAGAAAATGATTCTAAGTATTTTGCATCTTGAATCTGGTAAAAACGAAAGAGTTTGGGATCAAGGGTGCCATCTGCCAATGCCAAAACGAAGGGATGTTGGAAGGATGCGCCAAAGGAAGTTTTGGCGTACGTTTTGCACTCGCTAGCAAATGGAGGGATGGGGAATGGACTTTGCATTGTATGATATCCTATTTTTCTAAAAGTGGTTTTAAGTAAGGGTAGACTGTGTCAGCCACAAGTTTATGACCTTCTTCAGTGGGATGGATTCCATCTTTTTGGTTCAGTTTCCGAATGCTTGCGACTTTCTCCAAAATAAATGGAACAAGAGGAACAGCCTCTTCCTTCGCAAGTTCAGGATAAATGGAGTTGAATGCATTTGCATATTTTTTACCCATATTGGGCGTTGCAACCATACCAACTAACAGTATTTTGGTGTTTGGGTATTGGGATTTGATTTGGCGGATCATAGTCCGTAGGTTTTCTTTTGTCACGGAAGGACTGATCCCACGTAACATATCATTCGCACCTAACTCGAGTAAAAATACAGTTGGCTTTTCCGCAAGCACCCACTCCAACCGCCCGAGACCACCACTCGTTGTATCCCCCGACACTCCAGCATTTGTCATTTGGTAAGAATAACCTTCGGAATTGATTTTGTTTGTGAGAATATGAGGCCAAGCGTCCTCATAATTTGCCAATCCATACCCTGCGGTTAAAGAATCTCCGAAATAAACAATTCGTTTGGTTTGGTTTAACTCATTGGTTTGCGAGGGTATTTCGTTTTTGGGTTCAGAAGGTTTTCCACAAACAATCAAAAAAAATAAAATAAAAAGTGTAAACAGATATCGCATCACATCTTAGATGGGGATAGAAATTAAAAAAAGCAAACTTTTTTAATTCAGATTCTGTTGATCAAATTTTGTTTTGCAGGAAGTGGGTTGGTCCACGAACGAAGTGTTTTAAAAAGGAAAAACAGATAACCAACCAAATTTCAACCTAATAGATTTTGTCCTCGTCGTAGAAAAAGGAAACTCCTGGCATGATGTAAAACTCTGTCACTGTGTGTTTGATAGAAGTTGACATTTCAGAAAAACCGATATACACACTACGTGCCGAATAATCTGTCCGTGGCACATTCCCTATGGTATCACCCAAATAGGTATCATAAGTTCGTTTTACGTCTTGGCGGATCATTCCAATGTCCAAGGTAAACCGGCAGTATTGAAAGGAAGTTTCTAAATTGAGAATGGTTCCCTTGTCTCTGACTTTCCCACCATAAGCAGGTAACACTGCAGAAAAATTAGATGTCCCATCACCATACACTTCTTGGATGATTTGAGAACCTAACACAGAAAAGTTTCCCTTCCTATCAAGTAGTTCCAATCGCCCGCGGATCTCCCACCAATCCCTAAGTTTTAATTTTGCATACACCCCTGGTAAAATCCCTTTCATCGAATATTCTGCGTTTGCATCCCCTCCAATCGACCATGTCACCTTATTGGGAACAGAAGCTTCTGGTCGACTTGTGGAATAAGAGCCGTAAGATATATTATTTCGTTCCGTATAACGATGGAAGTTGATGGAAGGTCCTATCATAAATATTTTTGTAATGGGGTGGGTATAAGAAAATCGTAAGTGTTGGCTTACCCCTTCAAACCGAAGTAACCGGTTCCCTTCAAAACTACTGGCCCAATACGTATCCGTTCGGGGTGATATAAAATTATTGGAAGCAGGTAAGTCACGACTATAAACCCCTAAGGAAGTATCTTCTGCGTATTGGATTTCATATTTGTTTTTATACCCATAACGGATGTCAAAAAACTGAGAATTGATTCCTAACTCTTTTGCTGGTTTATATGGGACGGAAAGGGGGGCTCCAGGTTCTGTAATCTGGCGAAAGACTGAATTTTGAAACCAAGCCGGACCCGTTTCATTGAGGATGGCAGGTGATAATTTTCCAATCCCCCAACCTCCCCGGATCATGAACCTGTGTTCATAGACCTTATTAAAAATTTCCATTGGAGTTTGGTTGTCTTCTCTTTCAGAAAGAGAGGGTGCAGGATTAGAATTTGCATTGGACTCCGGATTTGCACTTGGAGTTGGATTTGGATTTTGGACTGGGTTTCCTTTATCGACTGCACTGGTTTGGATTTTTTTTGGCTCAGCACCAGGCGCCAATGGTTTGGACTCTTCTGCTAGCAAAGAACCAAAACTGAATGCAAACACGAGTACAAAGACAAAGTGCAAAAACAAATTGAATCGAAAAAGATAAACCTGAAAATGATTAGTAAACAATGCGAACGGTCCCTACGTAAATTTCTGTCCTACGATTTTTTTTCTCAGCTAACATTGTATCTACGATTTTGTATTGGTCCGCATAACCATCCACTTCCTTAAATCGCTCTTCTGCGATTTTATGGACAAGTTTGAGTTCTTTTTTTACGGATTGGGATCTTTCTTTACTGAGTTTTAAGTTCATTGAAAAAGCTCCCACACTGTCAGTGTGACCACCAATCCTACAATTGGTTTCCGGATATGCTTCCATTGCATCCCCCACTTTTGCAATGAGTTCCTTTGCCTTAGGTGTGAGGGTTGATTTTCCAGAAGGAAAGGCAACGTCTCCATCGATAATGATGAGGAGTTCTCTTAGGCGTTTTTCATCGTCTTCGATTCGTTTGAGTTCTACACCTTTGGCAACAAGACTTCCACCCACTTCTTCAAAAGGTGTGCCAGTGTGTTCAAAATCACTTTTTAGTCCTTTGTATAATTTTTCCAAATACTCTGGGGTGCCCAATTTATCTAAGGAACCTACGGGCAAACTTCCCAAATGTTCACTGGGTTTCGATTCATCAATGTGGACACAGCCACAAAATTTTTGGAATGATTCCGATTCCATCCATTCTGGTTTGGTGGTGGTTTGGCATTCGAAAGCAAATAAGAACGAAAAGGATATGATCAATAAATTTCTAAACATAAAACAAACTGTCCTTATCATTTGCACCAAGTATAGAAATCAATTGTTAATTCTAAGAACTAGCTTTCAGAAATTAATTCCCAGAAGAGACAATTAATTTAACTTTTGTTTGCCACATAGTTTTAGGATATACACGCAATTTTTTTTCAACTAACAGCATTTGCTGAAAAGATAAACACTATCTAACATGAATTATGTGACAAAAAATCAGTCAATTTTTTAGAATAGATTTGCCACGAACAGAATGACTTCCATTTATAGTGTAATAAAAATAGAACCACAAATGGAAAATTTCGTATGATCTTCATTAAGCAGAAATCCCATATCATTATAACTTTATCCCTAGTATCTCTCCTAGTGGGATGCAGTGGTTCTGTATCTGCTGGTGACACATTTTTATTTGGTATCAGTGAACGTTTTGAACAAGCGTTCGGAAGTCGGGAAACACCTGCTTGTTCGAGTGATGTTACCATTTCTACAAAACTTGTTTCTCTTGTGGAAGATGGAGATGTGAATTCCACATTTAGCACCGTGAGTGAAAATGGATTAACTGATGTCGACACTGACGGCGGAACTGCTTGGGGGTATCGATCTTTCCAAACTTGTATTTACCCCAATGTTCCATTTAGCGGCAGTTTGGACATCCCCGTATCAATCACTTCCAATTATGGAACAAGGATCACATCTCTAAAAACTTTCCCAGCACCAGATGTTGCCATCCCCACCAAACTTACGTTTACTGGCAATGGAGTCGCAGTTAGGCAATGTTTTACTTTTACTGTCGCCCAAGATGCAGTGAGAAGTGCCAAGGTAGATCCAATGACAGTTGCCCTAGGAACCATGACCCAAAAAAATGGAAGTGGAGAAGAGGTTTCAGGAACTTACACGGGAAAAGATGCCTGCGATATTTCCGTTTCTCTTGAAGATGATGAAGGTCCTGGAGTTCGAGTTTCGAATATTTCTCGAGTCATGGAGGAACCAGGTCCTTCTGCCACTGCGACGAATGGAACCTTTCAAGTGAGGCTTCGTACTGCACCCACTGCCAATGTAACCATTCCCATCAATGAAGTGTTTGATTCTATCAATGCAAACAATAGAGAAGGAACGGCAAATCCGAAGACATTAACTTTCACCAATGCCAACTTTGCCACAGAACAAACGGTCACAATCAGTTCAGTTGACGATTTAGAAATTGATGGCATCAAAGTGTATACTGTCGAGGTATCCAATACGAGTAGTGCTGATGCCGATTATAATGGTATCAAACCAAGGAATGTGGTCGTTTACAATCGAGACCAAAGTGTTCCTGGTTATGCTTATATTCGCTTTGATTCTACGTCAGGGACAACTGGGTCAGCAGGTGGGGCGGTTAACCGATTTGCAACAGATGAAAGTAACCAATTGGGAACCAAGTATTCGAACTTCCAATTGAAACTAAGAACCAAACCAACAAACAATGTAACACTTTCCTTTTCTTCCAATTGTGGAAATAAGTGTACCATTTTGACTCCAACACTTACCTTTTCACCCACCGATTGGAATAACTACCAAACTTTCCGAGTCGAAGGAAAATCGGATTCAGCAAACACTGGGAATGCGGACTATACAGTTTCGTTTGTTGCTTCCTCTGCCGATGCCACTTACAATACGACAGTAGCGGAACCCACATTTAGCATACGTTCCTGTGATAACGATGGAACCCACTTGCTCCAACCTTGTAATTTTTCTGGTTCACCACGAGGAACTTCAGACAATCGATTGTCGGCAGTGGAGGGTGGATCCACCAATATTTGGTTAATTTCACAATCCAATCCTGGCTCTGATGTTACAATTGGTCTTTTGAGTTCCGATACCTCCGAAGGGACTGTCCCTGCAACTGTCACTGTCGGAACATCTAACTTTAATTTTATGGAATCAGGTGGAACAAACCAAATTGTGTTAACACATGTGGATGATGCCCTCGTTGATTTAAATCAAAATTGGACGGTAACAACATTAACATCTTCTGGTGGACTTACGTATGACCCAATCGATGTCTATGCGACTACCACAGACGACGAAAAGGCTTTTTATATTTCTCATGTGGGGAATACAAACGAAAATACAACCAACACAGCAACAGTATCCGTGTGTTTGGGTGGGAATAACCCGACGCAACCTGTCATCCTCAACATCAGTTGTAAATCGTATACAGCGGGAACTGCTGCTTCCGGTGAATGTGGAGCCATCACTTCTTCTCCAATCACCTTCCCTGTAAATAGTGAAGTGGAACCTGGAAATGCATCGGATGTTGGATGTGCAAGTTCTGCAAAAAAACAAACCTTTACTGTCACTGGACTTGATGATACCTATGCGGACGGGAACCAATCCTTCGATATCCAGTTTGTAATGGCGGCAAACACGGATACGAATTACCAAAATGCAGCAAATCCTGGAGACCATAGCATCACCAATGAAGACGATGAACCGGCAGGAAAGGCAATATTTGTCACCACTTCCAGTTACAACGGTGAAATGACGGCACAAGGGGTATTTGCAGCTGATGATACCTGTAACAATAATAAACCTGGCGGCGTACCCGCTGGAACTTATAAGGCTTTAATCGTCAGCAATAGTGGTGGAAGTGTGACAAACGATCGGATTCCAAATGGAACAAACTGGGTGTTAACTGCTGGTCGCCACTATTATCGATGTAACTCTTCTGGATATTCCAACTGCAGTGATGAACACTCAAGGCTTTTTATTGCAAATGGTACGGCAGGATTTGATCCAACAAATTTATTAAGAGAGTTTTCAACAATAGGTCATCACTATTGGACAGGTATGACGAATACGTTAACACCCGCTACTCAAGCTTCCACTCCTGCATGTACAGGCGATGGGCTAACCTACCGGCACAATTGCCACGGATTTACTTACCAAAACTGTCCATCATCACCTACAACCTTCCTATATGGTCAGTCGTGGACAATGAATTCAAGCACAAGTATCACAAGCCAAGAATCTGTTTGTTCCGAAACGAAACGACTCATCTGCGTCCAACAATAGATATAAGTTCATAAACGTTATCGATACTGAATGGAACCAAACCATTTCCATTCAGTAAAAACTTTCGAACTTCCTCTAATTTGCTTTCAGTTTTTCCTTTAAGGATTTTGCGGCCATCGCAAAACCGCCGTCAGCTCCATCAACAAAATGAACCTCATCAGAGGATGCAACTTTCAGAACACAGGTCATAAGTGACCTGTTCGAAACAAAAATTCCAAAGTGGAGCAAACCTTCCCTTTCCAACTGTTCTAAAAAACTTTCTAAAGCCAATCGGTGTTTTTTTGAACCATCAATCACCATTTTGAGAGTGCCATCATACTTTCTAAAATCAGCAGACATGACTTGGTATTCTTTAAGTCGATCCAATGAATAATGACCTGATTTGATCGGAAGTTTCCAATTGATGGCAAGGGCCATAAGTGTCCTTTCAATCCAAATTTGTAATAGTGTTAGGCGAAACTTCAACCCTGAATGTTTTCCTGTCCTTGCGACTGCTTCTTTACGTAAATGATCTCCATTGTCCAATTCAATTTGATTGAGACTGAGTGGGTGGTAATCTTTTTCTTCACCATATTCAGAACGTATAAAATTGAGAACTCTTGTCACAATTTTTTTACATACTTCCAAATCGGAATGGTTTGGTTTTACGATGAGAGAAACGATCTCTCCCCTTTCACTTGGGATGTCCTTCCAACGACAAGTAAAACCAGTGAAATCCGCAGGCAAAATCTTTTCGTTTTCCCGCACCAAATACGATTCGTCTTTTCCTTCTTTGATCCATTGTTCAGCAAGCGGGAGTGCCGTACCAAAGAGAGAACATTGCACATAATGATCGGACGCTTTGAACTTACTTAAAAATAATTCCGTACCGGCCCGATACAATTCTTGTACAGGTACAATCCCTGCCCTCATCTCCAAACCAAATGCCGCCTTTACTTGGGAGATTGTATCAGCAATTGCGGAACGAATGGGAAAAAGTAAATTGATAGGAAGTAAAAATGTAACCCCATCCCCACCAAACACAAAAGGAAAATCCATATGCCCATACACATTTGCCACAGCAATCGCAGTGAGTCCACCAGCAGTGTTTACGTCCTTATAACGCCCTTCTTCAATTGCCTTTGTAGAACCAACAATGTCTGTGATGAGAACGAACCAATCATCTGGAACTTTTGAGACGGTTGTCCCTTCAAAAATATTTTGAAATTTGGAACTGGCTTTTAGGTTTTTATAAAAATCATCCATTAAATAGTCAGACGAATCAAATCCCATAGTCAGGTGAGATTTTTCGTAGTTGTCTTAGAAAAGCGTATCTTAAAACCTATAAACATAGTCTATGAACCAAGTTCTCTTACGCACCTCGTTTTCCTTTTTCCTTTTGTTTGGATTTTTTGGATCTTCTTATTGTTTTGGTTTTTACCTGACAGAACTTGCAGCCAATGAACGAAAAGTTTGGTTAGATGAAAAAGCATGGTCCATCACCAATGGAATGACGGAAGAAGAACTGGTAGGTCAAACCATCCACATTGCCATTCCTTCAAAAACAGTTGACCAAACAGCTCTCGAAGAAATCAAACAAACGAAACCAGGTGGAATCATCCTCTTTGGAAAAAACTTAGGCAAAAAAGAAGAAATCCTTTCCCTAACAGAAAACTTACAACTGACTGCAAAAGAAAACGGCCTACCTCCGTTTCTCATCTCAACAGACCAAGAAGGCGGACGAGTATTCCGTGTACAAGATGGGATCACACATTACCCAGGGGCTATGGCAGTTGGCCAAACTGGCAAAAAAGAATGGGGTGAAGTTGTTGGATTTGTTACTTCTTACGAATTGAGAAACTTAGGTCTTAATTTTTTATTTGCTCCCGTTTTAGATATTAATAATAATCCACTCAATCCAGTCATTAACACACGTTCCTTTGGATCGGACGTCAATCGAGTGTCGGAAGTTGCTGTTGCTTATGAAAAAGGGGCAAGGGCTGGTGGGTGTTTGCCTGTGATCAAACATTTTCCAGGACATGGAGATACCACAGTCGATAGCCATTTAGGTCTGCCGATCATTAACAAAAGTTTACAAGACTTGGAACAGTTGGAACTAGTGCCTTTCAAACAATCGATATTAGGTGGTGCGGAAGCAGTTATGTCAGCCCATATCATGTATCCCAAAATCGATGCTAATTTTCCTGCCACACTTTCCAAAACCATCCTAACAGACATTTTGCGTAAATCCCTACAATTTGATGGAATCATCATTACCGATGCAATGGAAATGCACGCGATATCCAAAAATTATGAAAAAGATCGTCCAGGAGTCCTCACAATCCTTGCTGGTGCAAACATCGTCCTACTTACAAGTTGGGGAGAAACAGCTAGAAAATTCAAAGCACAACTCATGGATGCTTACAAAAAAGGTCAGTTTCGTTTTGTCGACAAAGAAGGAAAAGAACACGATATATTAAAATCAGCTGTCCAAAAACAAATTCGTAAAAAATTGGAACTGGGAATATACGATAAAAATTCTATTTCTCCTCAAATGTATGAAGAGAACCAAAAGCAGAAAGAGTATTTGGTAAATTGGGAAAAAGAAAGAAACGATCGTTATGCAAAACTAAACCAGTCCCAATTTTATGCAAAAGAAATCAACGAAGACTCGATTCGTGCGTATCCAAAATCAGTTGTGACAGCTACCATCATTCCAGAACAAACCATCTCCTTTGTTAAAAATGGAAAATTAAAAGAGTTTCTAAAAAACAGAAAGATCCAATCTTTTCCTTTGAAATCCTTTGTTAGTCTCACCAAACAAAAGGCATATTCCACCTATGTTTTTGATTCTACTTCGGAAGCCGAAATCAAATCCATTGTAGGACTTGCCAAAAAATACCCAAATAAACGATTCCTTGTGATGCATGGCGGGACTCCCTTCATCCAATTGCCAGAGTTACGTAATGTAGAGTATTTGTTATCGTTTTCACTGACTACAGGATCTTGGGAAGCTTTAGGTGCGAAACTCACTTCAGGAAAAGATATTCCAAAAGTAGATCTAATTTTACTAACAAAAGAAGCAAAGACACCTTCGATTGGTGCCTTTCCTGAAAGTTTATGAGTCTTTGAAGTGATTTATAAAATCAAATCATCTTCTTTAAGACAATACTTCTCTCACTCCACCACGTTTGCGGATTTCTTCATACAAAGATTTCCGCACTGACTCATCGGCATCTACAAAACGAAGTAAATACAAGTCTGACTTTTGTTTGGTGGGCATCATTTTCGCACGGATATGAAATTCAGGGCCTTTTTCAAAACTAAAACTCACTTCCCATAAGTCTTGGTGTTTCCAGATTTCTGGTGAGATGCCCGTTGGAAACGTAAACAAAATCCCTCGATCTGACAGACGTTCTGATAATGTGATGAATGGCTTGGCTGTTTCTTTGATATCAAATCGTTTTTCATTATTTTCTTTTTGGTCTTTGGCAATCCGTTTTAAAACTTCCAATTGTTTATCAATGTTTTCTTCGCTTAACATTAATTTGTTTTTATCTAATTCTAAATCCTTTTTCTGTTCCGGTGGTGGCCAAGGCGAAACTGTGAGTGAAATTTTATCCATTAACATCAAATGGGATTCACCTTTCCTTTCGATTTTCCCATTAAAATGAAAAATCACACCACTATCATTCGTGCGTATCACCCTTCCATCTAATAAATAACCACCGCTACTGGGACGAAACACATACAATTTTGCCTCCTTACCAGGAACAAGCAGGTCTTTTGAAATCCCTTTCGCAGATAACAACAATTCGTCGGATGTTTTTTGCATCACATAGGTAAGCTCTTCTCTTCCGTCAGCCTCAAGTGCTGCCACTTCACCAATGGTTAAGTCATTCAGAGATAAAATTTCTTTTTTGAATTCTACACCTGAACGAAAGAGTTTATCGAATAAATTTACTTCCTTTTCCGTTGTATTCGCATTTGATTTTAAAAAATAACGATAAAGTGCATTTTTAAGTTTGTTTCTATTTTCAGGTAATAGGTAAATTTCCCTTTCTTCTTCATTTAAATGATCATAAAAATCGCGTAGGATATTGAGTTCCACTTGGTTGCATTTTCTGGCAATGGCATACCTTTGGAATTCCACCCAATGGTTCACCACACTTGCTTGTTTGTTTTGTAAATAATTCATCAACTTTACGTAAATGAAGGCAGCAAGTCCCATAAGCACGATGTAAAAGATGTAGATTGTATCAAATTTTGGAAAAATCCAAACGACTTGTGCCATAAAATTCATAAATTACTTTTCCTCATATCTCTGTTGTGTCGAATGGAAGCAAGGTGAGTTCTTCCTACTTCAAAATTATCGGCAAAAATCCACTCCATGGGACAATAGTTCCCCAAGGGAATAAAAACGAAGCCCTACCCTTACTCGGGGCTCTACTCTTATGGGAAGGAGATGTCATATTAGAAAACCTTCCTGAAATCGCCGATGTCCAAAAGCTCATGGATGTCCTCCGCCATATTGGCGTGGAAATCACTTCCCTCGATACAAAAGGATCCTACCTCTTTCAGAAAAAAAATCCAGTGAAATCGGATTTACCATACGAACTTTGTTCCCAGCTCCGTGGCGCCGTAACTCTTGCAGGCCCAATCCTCGCAAGGACTGGGCGTGTCTTTCTACCAAAACCAGGTGGTGACAAAATTGGTAGGCGGCGGATGGACACCCACCTCCTCGCCCTCGAAGCCCTTGGTGCCAAAATCGAAGTCTTCCCAGATGGCTATATGATCACAGCTGACCGACTTTTCGGAAAGGACATCCTTCTTGATGAAACGTCTGTCACTGCCACTGAAAACGCTGTGATGGCAGCAGTTTTTGCAGAAGGCACCACCATCATTCGGAATGCCGCCTCTGAACCTCATGTGCAAGGACTTTGTCGTTTCCTAGTTGCTGCTGGTGCAAAAATTGAGGGGATAGGCACAAACCACCTAACCATCACAGGTGTAACTTCACTGTCCTCCCCCGAAGGTGGACTCAAACACCGCATCGGTTCCGACTATTTAGAAGTAGGATCCTTTATCAGCCTAGCAGCTGTTACTGGAGGAGAAATTCACATCACAGATGTCAATTTAGAAGACATCCGTATGATCCGAATGGTTTACTCAAGGTTAGGAATCGAAGTGAGGCCGACGGAGACAGGAATCCTTGTCCCTTCTGACCAAAAAATGGAAATCATCCCAGACTACCATGGAGCCACACCAAAAATCGATGATGCTCCATGGCCAGGTTTCCCGGCAGATATGACCTCAGTGGCCCTTGTCACAGCAACACAGTGCAAGGGAACTGTTCTCATCCATGAAAAACTCTTTGAATCCAGGCTCTTCTTTGTGGACAATATCATCGCAATGGGTGCTCAAATCATCCTTTGTGACCCACATCGAGCCATTGTGATTGGAGCCAATCGTTTGTATGGACAACGAGTGGCAAGCCCTGATATCCGTGCCGGAATGGCGATGATCATAGCAGCCCTTTGCGCAGAAGGACAAAGTGAGATCCATAACATTGTTCAAATTGACAGAGGGTTTGAGTCCATTGATACTAGGCTTCGTTCTCTTGGGGCTCAAATCGAAAGAATTCCGAGTTAAATGAAACGAAAGGATCTGTTTCGAGAAGGATTTAAATCCGTTTTCCAGTTTACCTTCACCAAGGCAGACGAAATCTCAGAAGCCATCAAAGAAGTTTGGAAAGAAGAATCAGATCCGAAACTCAATCCAAAAGCAAAGGCCAAGAAAAAAATTCGTTCGAAAGGTTCTAAAGATTCCTTAAACAAACTAAAATCGAAACCGACAGTTGTTCGGAAAAGAAAAACGAGAATGTTCCAAACCTTGTCCTTACCACCTGGGGCAAGTTCTGATTTTTTTTCCTTGTGTACGGGTTGTAATGAATGTATTTTTGCCTGCCCTTACGCCGTCTTATTCCCTGTTACAGAAGAAAACCAAAACCAATCCTTTCCTCATTTTGACCCCAATGCGAAAGCTTGCCATCTTTGTACGGATTGGCCATGTATCTCTGCCTGTCCTGAGGAAGCCCTACTACCGTACGAAGTGTCCGATACGACACCAAAGTTTGGTAAGGCGAAGTTATTAAAGGAATTTTGTATCAATGAGAAAACGGGAGAATCAACCTGTAATGCTTGTTTTGTTACCTGCCCAATCGAAAAAACCGTTAAATTTAAGGGGAATTTACCAGTTTTTTCACTTTCAAGTTGTACAGGTTGTGGACTTTGTGTAGAAACATGTCCAAGTTTTCCTAAAGCGATTCAAATCAAATTATTCAAAAATTAACGATCACCTATCAAACGTTTTAGAAAAAAAACGTCGCAAAACATCAAAAAATTGTTATTCGGTAAAAAAAATATCTTGAATTATTTGGAAATAAGAGAGATACTCTTGTTAGGGCAAGGGATTTCCCTTCGTCAAAAAAAATATAAATTAGTTTAAAGGAAAAAGAAAGCTATGGAACCACAAAAAGTAGGCCCAGGACAAATCGATAAAATTGCAGATGATCTAAAAAAAGACCCTGAGAAGTCGATTGGGAATTACCTTTTCAAAGGATTCAGAATCCAAATCTCCAAGTACAAAGCATCTGGAGCGGAGAGAGTTCAACAACTTTACAAAAGAAGAAGAGCGCAAGGTCTATGCATCGTTTGTGGTACAAAAGTAACTCGTAAGAACCCGGTAACAGGCATTCTTTACAGACTTTGTGATACTCATAGAGCAGAAATCGACCAAAAGAATAAAGAAAAAGCGAAAGCTAAAAAAGGAAAATAATTCCTTTTTCTATCTATTTTTCTAACTGAAAGGGGACATTGATCCCCTTTTTTGTTTACAGACAGTGTTTTCCAACTATCTTCATTTCCTATGAAAACTCTGTTACCCATTGTCCTTTTCGCTGCTTTTGGTTGTTCTCAAATGATTTGGCGTGATGCTACATTAGCGGAAGAAATTTCACCAAGCAATGACCCAAATTTCAACCTGATCCTAACGGTCCATTTCCAGGAAAAAGATTCTTGGAATCCGATGAATGGAACCACTGACAAACGAAATTACCAAAGTAAAATCAAATTGGTCCAAAATGAAAAAACAGGTGGGAAAGTGATTCGAGAATGGGAATTACCTTCTTGGTCCTTAGGAGATGGAATTTTTTACCATACTCTATCCAAATCACTTTTCGTACTCGTGGGAAAGGATGATGAATACGGAACCTTAAACCAAACCCTCTCCATCTATCCTGAATCTGGGGGCGCTTTTTCGTACCCTGCCACACCTGAGAAAAAAATCATTTTCCAAATGGCTCCTTCACCAAATGGAAATTTGGTGGCACTTGTTACCGCAAACCCAACAGGAGAGGGAGAATTTACAGAATTTGAATTGAACCTACTCCAAGTTTCAGACAAAAAAATCCAATCCTATCCCATCAGCTTTTGGACAGCCTTACCCCTTTATGGAATCCGATGGTCAGAAGATGGACAAAATCTTTTCCTTCGCACTCCTGACAAGATCCTCGTTTGGACGGGAAAAGAACTGAAAGAAGCAAAGTCCTTTCCAGACTGTTATACCGTTTCCACCAATTTTGGGAAATGGGCCTATGAATCGGCAAGTATGGGAGAAGGTGGGAACGTGGTTCTTGGGAAAAAGCTCCCTTCCCCTAAACAAATTGCAAACTTAGACCAAATCAAACTCTGTCGATAAGAAATCGGGAAAGAGGTTCCAGGTGGGTTCCTGGCCTCAATTCGCTTGATTTAATTATGTCACATGATTGGATGAGTGAAAAGCGTCCATGATCGAAAAAAAATTCACAGAACAAATCGATGCCATTTCGAAGTATCTCAATGTTGTCGAAAAAATCGAACCCATTCGTAAGAGTGGGGTCGTTGTTTCTGTTGTGGGCAATGTCATTTATTCACAAGGTCCTCCCGATTCTAAAGTGGGTGAGATCTTAGAAGTCGAAAGAGGTTCTGACAAAGGTTATCTGCCTTGTGTTCTAGTTGGATTCAAAGACCACCTCTACACCTTAATGCCATTAGGTGATACACAAGAGATATTCCCGCATGCCTTTGTGTTTTCTTCTGGAAGGCAAATCACTTTAAATGTAGGACCAGAACTCTTAGGACGAGTGTTAAATGGTCTTGGAAAACCAATTGATAGCAAAGGGATTCTCATCACCAAAGAAGAAAGAGCGTCCGAACCAAGATTCTTAAACCCTCTCGATCGACCACCCATCACCGAAATTTTAGAAACAGGAGTCCGGGCCATCGACGGGATGTTAACTGTTGGTCGTGGGCAAAGGATAGGAATTTTTTCGGGATCTGGTGTTGGTAAATCAAGTTTACTCGGAATGATTGCCCGTTATACAAACGCCGATGTCAACGTAGTGGCTCTGATCGGCGAAAGGGGCCGTGAAGTAAATGAGTTCCTCCATGTGGAACTTGGGAAAGAGGCGCTAACGAAATCGGTCGTTTTTGTTGCCACTTCCGATTCTTCCAAAATGGAACAAGTGAGTTGTGCAAACTTGGCATGTTCTGCTGCAGAATACTTCCGTGAAAAAGGAATGTCTGTCAATTTGTATATGGATTCCCTAACAAGGTATGCGGAAGCACTTCGTGAATTGTCCATTGGGGAACCTGTCGTTACAAAAGGGTATGCTTCCAGTGTGTTCACCAAAATGGCAAAACTTGTAGAACGAGCAGGAACTTCACATAACGGCGGTTCTATCACTGGGTTTTATACTGTGCTGACAGATGCCGAAGACGATATGGATGATATCGTAGCAGATAAAGTACGTGGGTTTATTGATGGTCACATTGTACTCACAAGAAAACTGGCAGAACAAAGCCATTACCCTGCGATTGATGTTCCTTCTTCATTATCACGGCTAATGCAAAAGATTGTCAACGAAGACCATTATATGCGTGCATCCATCGTTCGTGAACTCATTTCCAAATACAAAAATTCTGAAGACATCATATTACTCAATGCCTATGTCAGAGGTGCAGATGAAAAAATTGATATGGCCATCGATAAAAAATCGCAAATTGATGATTATTTGAGGCAAAGGATTGAGGAAAAATCTTCTTACAACGAAGCCATCAAACGATTAGAGCAAATTTTACAATCCTCTTCTCGAAACGAGGATGAATTTTAGTGATTTTTTGGTTTAAATTCGATTCACTGATTTATTTCTAAATAATTTTCGAAATCCAATGGATTTTGATTCAAATTCTATGGAATTAAAATCATATTTCATTTTCTTTCAGCGAAAATCATTTACTGATTAAGATAAAAGTGTAGAAGCAATCACTCTATTTCCAAAATCACAAGAGTTACGTCATCATCAGGAGTTCGATCACCTGTAAACTCTTTGATCTTCTCGAGTAACAAACGTTTGGATTCTGTCAAAGGATACCCACTATAACGATTGGACATCGATTCCCAATTTTCTTGTCCAATCATCTCTTTTTTGGAATTTGTTGCTTCAGTAATACCATCCGTATACAACACAATCCTATCTCCCGATTGGATTTTCATATGGTCTTCTTGGATATCGAGTTCCGGGATCCATCCAATGAGTTTTCCTTGTGGCATACTAAGTTTGGGTTTGGGTTCACCTTTTCGGTTTAAAATAAGAGGAGGATGGCCGCAACGTGCATGTATCATTTCCTTGGTATCTAAATTGATATACACATAGGAAGCGGTGACAAAGGCTCCTTTCATTTTTCCCAGTAATGTGGAATTGATTTGGTTTAGAAGTTGTGCTGGTTCTTTTGCAAGTCTCACTTGTGTGGAAAAAGCGATTTTTAACATTGCCGATACTAGGGCTGCAGGGATACCGTGACCAGATACGTCAGCGACAAGAACACCTAACTCTGTTTCAGAGATGGCATGGAAATCAAAAAAATCTCCCCCGATACTGTCCATCGGTTCGTAATAAAACTCAGTTTTGATCCCAACTACATTTGGTGCTTCCTCTGGTAAAATGGAATATTGGAGTTTTCTTGCTAAACCCAATTCATTTTGAATGGCAATAAATTTGTTTTGTTCTTCTACTGCCTTTTTTAAGGTAATGAGATTTTTGGCTCTAGAGATTAATTCACGTTTGTCGAATGGTTTCGCAAGATAATCATTCCCACCTGCTTCGAGAGCGGCAATGATGTCAGCGATTTGATTTTTGGCTGTTAAAAACAAAATAGGTAGTTGGTATAAGGAATACGATTCACGTAACACTGTACATACATCATAACCACTCATCCCGGGCATCATAATATCGAGTAACATCAGTTCAAATGGACCTTCATCCCTAACAAGACGAATTGCATCTACACCATTTGAAGCTTCACTTACATCACAACCAATCAGTGTTAAGTGATTCTTCAAAACATGACGGTTGATGGGTTCATCATCTACAACGATGACTTTTAGCTTTTCCCCTTCAAATTCTTCCTCGGCATCTTCAATCGGTTCAAATTCAAAATTATCCCCACCAAACCACATCTCGGTTTTTTTCATCTGTGGTTTTTCCATAGGGATCTCCCCTTCCCTAGCAAGTGGCAATGAAAAGGAAAACTTCGAACCTTGTCCAGGAGTTGATTCTACCCAAATGTTACCACCATGCAGTTCCACCAAACGTTTGGAGATGGCAAGCCCTAGCCCTGTTCCACCAAACTTACGTGTGGTGGAGGAATCAACTTGTTCAAATGACCGGAAGATATCAGAAAATTTGTCTTTTGGAATTCCAATCCCCGTATCGTTTACGGAGATGACTGCCATTTTGTCCACGATCTCACAAGAAACTTCAATGCGACCTTTTTCCGTAAACTTAATCGCGTTCCCAATTACATTGAATAAAATCTGTTGGAGTCTCGCTTCATCGCCTAAAATTGGGGGAAAATCGATTGGCACATTATTTCTAACAGTCAGATTTTTTGTTACATACAATGGCCGTGAAATCACAAGGACAAAATCACAGATTTGGTGAAGGTCAATTGCCTTTAGGTCCAAATCTAAATCTCGATTTTTCATTTTAGAAAAATCTAAGATATCATCCACAAGGGAAGACAATCGTTTCCCGGAACTCACTATCATTCCTAAATTTTGTCTTTGTTCTTGGTTGAGTTTCCCGCCAATTCCATCAAACATCGATTCGGCGATTCCAATGATTCCATTTAGGGGAGTTTTTAATTCATGGGAAGTATTTGCTAAAAATTCATCTTTCAATTTGTCGAGTGCAAGCAATCGTTTGGAAAGAGTTTCCACTTCAGAGAATGCTTTGCTAAACCTTCTCGAGAGAGTGAGTGATTGGACAAGGATAAAAACAAAAATACCAATTGGAATTGCTTCTACGGAATAAAATATTTGATTTGCATTTAACAAATCGACAAGGGCAGCACTGGCTACCGTGCAGATACCTACTAAAAACAAAAACCCACTTTCTTTTTTATGAAAGGCGGCTCGGAACACACCTTGCAAAATCATCAAAATTCCAAACAAAAAGACAATTTGGAAATACGCATTTAACTCTGTGTACATTTCCGTTGGTAAAAGGAATAAAAAAGAAATGAATAAAAGTGTCGGAACTAAAAGTGAACGGTGCATCCATTTTGGATAAAAATCTGGATAAAATTCTCGAAAAAAAGCAAAGAACAAATATGGGGAAAGATAAAAGGTGAAGTATTCAATTCGTAAACATACATTCCAACTTAATATTGGAGTGAGTTCATTAAAGATAAAACGTTCTCCTGTAAACAATGTCCTGAGTGCCAAAAGCAGCGCAGCAAAGCCAAATAATAAATTTGACCTGCTCCCCAAAAACTGCACCGATATTTAAGTTAGTTTTCTCCGATATTAAGGAGAGAGCATTATGGCAAGAAAGAAGATAGAAGAAAGCGAGATTTTTCGGATATTAAAGGAAGCAGAAACAGGTATTCCAATCAAGGAACTTTCACGAAAATACGGAATCACTGAACAAACATTTTATCGCTGGCGTAACAAGTATGGAGGAATGGAGCTTAGCGAAATCAAGAAGATGAAGGCACTCGAGCAGGAAAATTCAAATCTCAAAAGATTGGTAGCTGACATGGCTCTCGAAATCCAAGCAATTAAGAATGTTTTGGGAAAAAAGTTTTGAGCAGATCAACGAAGGAGAGAGCAGTTGATCTGCTAGTTGAAGAGGGACTTTCTCTAAACAGAAGCCTAGATGTTGTTCTTCTTCCTAAATCAAGTTATTATTATCAGCCGAAAGCTATTGATGAAGAGACAATGAACGAAATTCGAAGACTTGCTTTTCGATGGAAACGGGAAGGCTATCGACGAATTTACCGAAGGTTAAGAAGGTCGGGTAGGACAATCAATCATAAGAAAGTATATCGACTATATTGCTTAGAAGGGCTTAAAATAAGGACAAAACCGAAGCGAAAGAAAAGAAATGCATCATCACAGCAACTACCATTGCCTAAGAATTCAAACGAAGTTTGGTCAATGGACTTTGTTTTCGAACGGACGATTGATGGAAGAAAGCAAAGAATTTTAACAGGTATTGATCATTTAACAAGAGAGAATACCATACTTCAGGCAGAGTTTACTTTTTCGTCAGAAAAGTTGATCAGATATTTAAACACCCTCGAAAGACTTCCAAGAGCATTTGTTTTGGATAATGGAACAGAATTTACATCCAAAGACTTCCAGAAATGGGCAGAAGATAAGGGGATAGAAATTCACTTTATTGAAAAAGGAAAACCAACACAAAATGCATTTATAGAAAGTTTCAATGGTAAACTTAGAGATGAGTGTTTGAATCTACACTACTTTAAAAATCAAAGAGAGTTAACCGATGCTTTGCGAATTTTCCAAAAGGAATACAACGACGAGCGTCTTCACTCTTCATTGAATTACTTGACTCCTTCAGAGTTTAAGCGATCTTATGGTTGAAATGTTTAGAGAAAACTAACTTATCCATTGGTACTGAAAATGGGGGCAGGTCAAATTCCCTTTGTCTGTGCGCCGGAAGTAAAATAAACCAAAATGATATAAAGCGATGATAAATACAGAGCCCGCTAAAAACAAAGAAGAAGCAAGATCAGCTTCACTTTCTTTGTACAATTTGTTCCACTCACCCATGTAAGGTGGTTCCCACATTCCCCCTTTCGAATGGTGGAAATTCGAAATTTCAATTAAGAGTTCATTTGTCCCTTCTCTCCAAGGGAGAGGATACAATTGGAAAACATAAGATGGATCGGACTCAGGTCTACTTTTGCCAACAGTTCCCGATGACCCGAGTAATTTCCCGTTCCAAATCACCCGCGAAGCGGTGGCGACATCTAAAATTTTGATTCCAAAGACTTGGTCTTTTTCCACAAAGTTTGGTTTTTGCAAAACAAGGCGGTATGTGCCATACCCTTCCCCTGATCCAAGGACTGAATTCCAAATCCCAGGGACTTTTAGGGTTTGCATTGCACCTGTCCTTTCCTCTGATTCCGACAAAAAGACACGAGGGTAAAACTCCCAATCTCCCTCCAAGTGGATAGGAGTTCCCTTGCTGTTTTCCACCAGCTCACTGAGAGGGGTGGCCCAGACAGGTGACAAGGTAGCGAAAACCTGGCTCAAAAGAAAAAGAAGAAGATGTAAGTATTTATGGGACAATATTCCAAGAATTACGTATTTTTTTAAAAAGACGAGTAAAAAAGAGTACAAAAATTATTTAGAACCGAAGAAATAGACAGCTGTGAAACGATTTCGGTTTAGTTTGGAAACGGTTTTAAAGCTGCGGAGCCTAAAAGAAGAGGAAGAAATCCGCCGTTTGTCCCTCGTTGTCTCCAAACTCAATACTTTGATTTCCGAAAAAGAAAATAATGAAAGAGAAATCCAATCTTCTTATGAAGCCATTCTTTCTTCTGCCAAAGTGGGAACCAGTTTATCCGATTATCTCTCCATCGAACAATACATCAAAGGTCTCATTCGTCGAAATGAAGAAATAGACCACCGAATTGAGAACCAAACACATGAAGTGAATTTGGTACGGAAAGATGTAATGGTGGCAAGAATGAATAAAAAAGTGATCGAAGTTTTAAAAGACAAACGATTTCTCGAATGGAAGAAAAAAAGAAATCGAATGGAACGAAGGGATGTGGAAGAATTTAATTTCCAATTAAGCAAACAGACATTATTCGATCCATCTGAAAATTTTGGACCAAAGGCTTCTAAAAAAATTCCAAAAACTTTCAAAATTTTAAACAGAGAAGATGGTGGAGACGAACTTGCGTCTGACTTTAAAACTCTCCGCGATTTTTATGAAAAATATTATTTAGGACAAGGCAAATCATAATGGCAAGTGTAACAGACAACACAAGATCCTTCTTTTTGATTGTATTGATTTTTTTCTTGGTAGCAATTGGATTTTTTGTTTTTGATTATTTCCAAGTCATCAATGCCGAAGACTACTTACCATTCTTAAAAAAACAAGCAGGACTCGTAAATCAAGATCTACTTTCTCCAACTGAGTTGGAAAAACTGGAAATGGAAAAAGCAAAAGAACGTCTCATTGCAGACAGAGAAGAATTGGAACAAATGAAACGTGAGTTAGAAGAAAAATCTTCTTCCCTCAATGCAGATAAAGAACGATTGGAAGAACTCAAAGAAGGAATCCAACGAAAAGAAAAGGAAATGGCTGAGAAAGCCAAAAAAGACAATGCACGTGCCGAAAAAGTGAAGGTTCTCGCAAACAAAGTTGCCAATATGCCACCCGAATCCGCGAGGGATATGCTCATCAATTGGCCTGATTATGATATCATTGAAGTCTTTGAACAAATGGATCGTGATGCCGAAGAGGACGGAAGGCAAACGATCACTACCTATTTACTCACTTTATTTCCTGCTGAAAGAAGGTCAGTGATCTCAAACAAGTGGTTGGATGCGGGTGCCAAAAATGTTCCCAACTATGGTAAAAGTATTGATGAGGAAAACGACGAACCATAAAACAACAAATGGGTTTTCCCAGATTGTAAAATCTCTACATCAGTTTCGTGAAATAGAATGAAAGCGTTCCAAAAGGATGTTTGGATTTTATTTGCCACTTAAGATGGCCTTCACTTCTGTGATGGCATCTTCTAATTTATCATTCACAACCACATAATCAAAGCTAGGTGCTTCATCTAATTCTTTGATCCCATTTTCGATTCGTTTTTCAATACTGGTTTGGGAATCTGTACCACGGCGGATCAACCTTTCAATCCAAATCTCACGGCTCGGAGGTTCAATGAAAATGGTCACTGATTCTGGCCTAATTGCTTTTACGGATTTTGCACCTTGGACATCTAAATCAAGAAGTGCGACACGATGTTCCCTGATGGCATCGAGTATGGGAGCCTTGGGTGTTCCGTAATAATTGCCATGCACTTCTGCCCATTCATAAAACTCTCCCATAACGATTTTTTTTTGGAACTCTGGGACAGTTAAAAAATAATACGTTTTTCCTTCTTCATCACCTGGCCTTGGGGCCCTTGTCGTGCAAGAGATGGAAAAATAAAATTCCGGGTTTTCTTTCAGCAGAGCCTGGATGATGGTCGATTTCCCACCTCCCGCCACGGAAGAAATGATGTATAAATTTGGAATTGCTTTCAATCTTCAGACTCCTCTTCCCCTTCTCCAATATGGTTGTCACCTGTCTCCAATCGTTTGGACAAACTTTCTGGGCGGATGGCTGAGAGGAGGATATGGCCGGAATCCAAAACGAGAACAGATCTCGTTTTACGACCACAGGTTGCATCAATGAGACGGTTCTCCGATTTTGCTTCTGTTCGGAGGCGTTTTGCTCCTGCAGAATCGGCTATGAGGATCGATAGGATCTTCGAAACAAAAACAACATTGGAAAATCCTACATTGAGAACCGGAAACGAAGACATGGAAACATATTTTTAGATTCTTCTAGATCGATCAAGTCGAATCGTTTCAATCAAATGAATTTCATGAATTCCAATATTTATCGCTTCTGAAATTTCATCGTGTTTGTATCCTTTTTTGATGAGATGAACCACTTTATCAATCTTTGTGGCTGATGGAGGTAACTCTTCCAATGCAGACTCAATCGAAAATTCTACTTTGTCAAGGTTCATCCTTTGGTAGGAAGCAAAAGCAGGATCATTTGCTTTGGATACTTCATTTAAGAATTCTCTTTTTTTTGTGCCTTCTATGATTTCATTGCGTATGGATTCGGATGGTTTTTCTTCTGTGAAAGGATTTCCACCGACCGTATAATTCATCTTAGGTTGGAATGTTGGAACTTCTAAATTTTCGATGGCCTCTTTGGTAGGAGAATTCATAGCTTCCATTCCAAACATTCCTTTCACAGCTTTTCCTAGTTTCCCGAAGGCTTGGTTCACTGCCCCTTCCGTAGTTTCGGCTTCATCAATTGTGACGGGGATTTGGTTTGCTTGGTAAATTTTACCAATACCTGTTCTTTGTTCTTTGGTATCGAGGATTGGCTCTTCCGTTTCAACAGGAGTTGGAACTAACTCTGATTTCATGGAGAGTCCTTGGTTTTGGTAATGTTTGAATTCTTTTACCAAAGCTTCACCCTTTTCCATCATAGACCTTAGTGCCACCATCTTTGATTCAATGATACTGACAGTGGCATCTAACTCCCGTATGGTTTCCGCCGTAGCCATATCGATGGCTCGGTTTAGTTTTTTATCATAGTATTCGCTGACTGCTTTTTGGACTTTTGCTGAGATGAAAACATACATCATCCCACAGAATAATAAATTGATTAATACGAGAGAAAAAAGCTCCATATGTTTCCCCTAAAGAACATTTCCAACAACATTCCGTAGAAAAAATTTAAGCTTTAGAATCAAAACGAGACCCATGTTCCAAATTGGGACGATTGTAGATAATCCCTTCTTTGGAATAAGCAAATACCGAATTCTCTTTGTCTTGTTTCGGTTTTGCAGCCGAACCTTGGTATCCTGATTTTGTGTCAGGAACCGTTTGGGCTCGGTTTTGTGTTTGGATCACAACCTTTTGCAATTCTACCACCTGGTTTTGGTGGGTGAAGGGATTTTCAGCCTGAGCCCTACGTGCAAAATCGTAGTGGTGGGCGATACTGGCGAAATTTTCGTTGAGTATCATTTGGCAACCTTCCTAGTTCTTAGACTTACCACGCCCTCTCTTTTTTCTCCAGTCATTTTTTGTTTCATCTGGGTCTTCGTACGGCATGCTCCGCACCTGGGACTCTTCTTCGTAAAACGTTTTGGCTTTGGTTTCGTGGCGGAGTTTGAAATCTGCATTTCGGATCCGGATGGTGACCCCTGGGAAAATGGTCTTTTCCACAGAGACACGACCATTCGCGGCTTGTTCGTCCATATATTCGGTAAGGGTTTGGATGTCTTTACTGGCTTCTGCGATCCGTTTCTCGAGTTTTTTTGTCCCTGCTTCTAATTTCTGTAAATGGGCATCTTGTTCAGCTGTAAAACTAGCAGGATCGGCATCCTTACGTGCCTTTAAAGTTCGCATGGTTTTCGTGAGTTGGTCGAGTTTGTCTTGGTTTTCTTTTTTCTTCTCTTCAAACTCACTGATCTGTTTTAAGATCTTGGGATTGTTTCCTACGATGAGATCGGTTTGTGGGTTTGCTTGGGATCCAATGATTTTTGCCGAAATGAGTTGGGCGGCCTGGATGGTTCCCCCCACAATTTGTCCCCGTTTCCCTTTACAGGAAATTTTTCCACCTGCCATTAAATGAGAATGTAAGATCCCTTCTTGGACGATGATGTCTTTTTCTGTGATACAAGTCGCATTTTGGATGAACTTGGCGACAATATTCCCACCTGTGGACTCCACACGCGCCTCTTCGCGCCCAGTGACCCCTTGGCGGACGATGATGTCGCCGTCTGCTTCCACAATGGCTTTTTGCACGGTTCCATAAATTTCGATATTCCCTGCAGCTTTCACAGAATAGTTGTCTTCCACATTCCCTGTGATGATGATGGAGCCAAGGAAAGTAACATTTCCTGTTCGAACTCCCACATCCCCATTGATGCGGTATACGGTTTCCACAGAGAGGCGACCTGCAGCGTATAACACCTGTCCGTTGACTTCGGCAGTGAGACGCATTTTGTCTTCGGAAAGAATGGTTCCTTTTCCTTGTTTGAGTTCTGTGTCGAGTCCGTCTTTTGCCGGTAAAACCATTCCAAATAAATTGCGACCGAACTTTCCTTTTTCAGCGGGGATTTTCTCAGCTAACAATTGTCCAACGACAACGTTTTCGATCATATCCAAATCTTTATAGTCCACACGACCTGATTGGTCTTCTTTAAAATTGATTTTCTTTTCGGTGCGGACGTAGTACTTAATCTCTGCATTTTTCCCATTCACAGGGAAATCACCTTCTGCCCCAATGAATGGTTTGTTATGGACTTCTTCATCAAGGGCTTTGCGGATTTCGTCTTCTTTGAGTCCGTGCGCTACACCCATCCCTTTTAAGGCGGCAACGATGTCAGACACTTCTAAATCACGTCCACCTGGCCTTGCAGGGAATACGGTCACAAAGGCACGCATGTTCTCTTGGGCAATCTCCACATTACAACTGGAGTCGTTCCCAGCTTTTGGTTTTTGGTTGGAGATGAGGACGGGTTCCCCTTTTTTCTCTTTTAAGATTTTATTGATTAGGTTTTGGTCAACACCTGCCACACCACGAAACGAAAGTTTTTTGGAAACATCC
This sequence comes from Leptospira yanagawae serovar Saopaulo str. Sao Paulo = ATCC 700523, assembly GCF_000332475.2. GTDB lineage: Bacteria > Spirochaetota > Leptospiria > Leptospirales > Leptospiraceae > Leptospira_A > Leptospira_A yanagawae. The sequence goes on along the minus strand of NZ_AOGX02000029.1, from coordinate 65,588 downwards.
GCCATCGTCATCTCATGGCCTTCCCCTGAAGGAGGGTAAACGGTTAAAAAAACACCAGTTCTGTAAATTTTGACAACCACTCGGCCGTCTTTGTTTTTTGGTGTGACAAGTTCTTTTAATTCTTTGGAAACTAATTTCCCACTACCACCCGTTAGGTGTTCATCCAATAAACTGAGTTCATCCAGTAACATATCATCAGGGATGACAGAGGCTCGGATATGGTATGGTTCAGAAAAAAATAAGGATTTTTTCCCACGTTTTAAAACGGTATAATCGATTTCATGAACTTTGCGTCCGAGATGACTGGAAGCAATGGCCAGACACTCTTCGATGGTATCAGCAATGACTTCCACTTGTTCTTTTTCCTTACGATCGAACTCTTTTAGTTCCTCTGTAAGAAATTCAGTGAGTGACATTGCCGATTACCTTTTTTGGATCGCTGATTTGACTTTGGAGAGTTTGCTTCGAAGCCTTGCGACAGCTTTCGTATGAAGTTGGGAGATCCTAGATTCCGTAACTTCTAACACTTCCCCAATCTCTTTTAAGGTTAAGTCTTCGTAGTAATATAGAACGATGACTTTTTTTTCTTTTTCAGGGAGGGATTGGATGGCTTCGACAATTACGTTTTTGATTTCTTCTTTTTCGATGATATTGTCTGGGTTCATATTCATCGGAGACTCTAAGGTTTCCATAAAGGAAACTTCATCGTTCTCATCACCGAGAAACCAGATATCATTTAAAGAAACAAGTGAGGTTCCAGAAAGTTTTGCAAGTAAGGAATTGTATTCTTCCATCGAGACGCCAAGTTCTTTGGCGATCTCTTCATCATCCACCTTTTTGCCCTCTTTGTTTTCGAGCATGGCAATGATGTTTTCCAGTTGTTTTGCTTTTTGGCGGATGGACCTAGGGATCCAGTCCACACTTCTAAGTTCATCAAAGATGGACCCACGAATACGAGTCATTGCATAGGTTTTGAACTTAATTTCGCGAGAGGGGTCAAACTTCTCAATGGCATCTAACAGACCGAAGACGCCATAACTGACGAGGTCTTCAAATTCCACATTCTGTGGCATTCCGATCGCAATCCGCCCGGCCACGTGTTTGACGAGAGGTGAATATTTTTCAACAAGATAACTTCGGATTTCCGCGTCCTTTTTGACACGGTATTGTTTCCAAAGATCTGTCTCATCAAACTGATTGTATTTGTCTAGCAATCTTGACATTGGGAACCAGGGTATGGGATCTCTTTACTTTATAAATCGTAAAGAAATGAAAATTACAAGAGGATTTTTTCTTATGTCCTCTAAAAACAGTAATTTTTCAGCCCTCTTGCGGGTCATCCTTTGCCATCATGGTGCGAATTGCTTCCGCCATGAGTTTTGGCTCGTTTTTGATCGCAATTTTATCCACAATGATATGGTCTCCAAACTTTCCTGACTTGGCCATTGCCAGTTTTGCATCCATGGCAGCGTCCCCCATCGGTTGGACACCGTAGTCATCCGACGAGGTTCCCATGGCAGAAGAAGGTTCCATCCCCGCATGGTCATGGTCCATGTCATCCGCATGGCCTTCTCCACCGAAACCACCGATCGAAAAGGTAGATAAAAATTCTAAAAATTCAGGGACTTTCTTTTGTAGGACACTAAAAATGCCAAACCCAAGTCCACCAAAAGCAAATGTTGATATGAGAGAGACAAAAAAGATATAACCGATACGGTTTCCGACTAAAAATCCACAAACGGAACTAATGATGGCTCCGAGGATTGCAAATCCCAGTACAAATCCGACGAGCACTTAGTTGTCTTCCTCCATTCTGGATTCCATTTCCTTTTCTTTGAAGTCCACAAAACTAAAGAACTTCTTAAAAAATCCAGTGAGGCCTTCTTCATCATCATAACCACCTTCTGTCTGTAAGAGGGTGTGAGTGACTCTTGTGAGGCAAGCAGCCGCTTTGGAACGTGGGGCACCAATGATGAATGGTTTTTGTTCTCGGATGGATTTTTCCACTTCTTCATCTTGGAAGATAAACCCTAAGTTTTCCACTTGGACTTCTAAAAATTGACCCGAGATATCAATCACTCGGTCTGCAACTTTTTTCCCTTCGATCGCTGAACGCACCCGGTTGACGATGATTTTGAGGTTTTTGTCTTTGGATTGCGAGACAATGGATTTGATGAGACCATACGAATCGGTAATGGAAGTAGGTTCTGGGGTTGTGACGACCACGACTTCATCCGCTGGCATCACAAGGCCAATCACATTGGCGGAGATCCCAGCACCCGTATCAATGATCATCACATCATAACGATCGAGTTCGGCAAATCCTTTGATGAGGTTGTTTCGTTGTGTTTCGTTAAGGTTGGCAAGTTGGGAGTACCCAGAAGCCCCGGCAATGATGTCCACACCTTCGGGAGTGGAGATTACGATGTCTTTTAAAGACTTATGGCCTTTGACAACGTGGTACAAATTGTATTTCGGAATGATGCCAAGGAGGACATTCACATTGGCAAGACCCAAGTCACCATCAAAGATAAGCACTTTGAGGCCCGTTTTGGCAATGGAGATGGCTAAATTGACAGAGACTGTACTTTTACCCACTCCTCCTTTTCCAGAGGCCACTGCAATGATTTTGGTTTTCTTTGCAGCATCCTGGGGTTGGACGAGTTTCAATCCGGTGCCAGTTTCTGTTAACTTTCTAAGATTTGCTGCTTGGTCCATCGTTACCCCTAGGTATCAGGATAACGATGCGCTTTTACACAGTCTTCTCGAAGACTTCGCCCGCTATCCCTTTCAATTTTTCAGGAAAAATTACACATTCGGCAAGGATTTTTTTCGTGGCATTTAGGATATCAAACGGAACATCCTGCCCTACACTTAAGAATGCGAATTCCCTGTGAATAGTATCGGCTAATTCTACGACAGAACCTAAAAATTCTGCTTCATCGAGCTTGGTTAATAAAATTCTTTGATAACCTACCGACTCATACGCGTTTGTCACCGCGAGTGCATTGTCTTTGGAAACAGTGGAGGAAAGCACTAAGATGGTTTCAATATGATCCTTTTCCCCAAATACTTCGTAAAATTCCTGCAGTTTTTCGAGGTTCTCTGACTTACGGTGCGAGTACCCGGCAGTGTCAACAAGGATGAGTTCGGATCCATCGCGTAGGATGGCTTCTTTCCATTTGCGTAAGTCTTTGGCTGCATAAAACGGAAGGCCCATTGCATCTGCATAAAACTTCAATTGGTCGATAGCCGCGATACGATAATTGTCAGTTGTATAAAGGGAAACTTTTTTCCCCATATGCAAACTGTACTTAGCAGCCAACTTTGCGATCGATGTTGTTTTCCCAGATCCAGTGGGTCCGACAAAAAATACAACCTTTCGTTTTCCCCGAGGGGTTCCACTAAAAAGGTCTGAATCCACTTGGATTCGTTCCTCTAAATACGTCACAGCTTTGTCTGTCACATTGGCGTAACGAGTTAAGTCCACTGCAGACAACCTTTGTTCCAGTGTGACTGCCATTTCTTCTAAATAGGATTCAGAGAAACCTTCACGTAACAGCCGATCGATGAGTTTCTGGATATGAGGGTGTTTTTCTTTTTGTTTGGAAGGTGATTCAATTTTAGGTTCTAAAAACGATTCTTTTGCTTCCGCAAGGGACAAACCCACTGGTCTTTCTTCAAACGACTCGATTTCATAAACCGATTGGCCTTGTCTTCGTTTTCGTTCTGAAAATGGACGAACGGATTCAATATTTTTTTTACGTGCCGTATAAGAACTGTGAGTTGGACTTCCTGCCAGTGAAAGACTTTGGTTGGATCCGATCCCTACAAGGCCTGATTCGGGGAGGGATTCAGTCCTTTGTTTTTGTTTGATGAGTTCTTTGAGGTCTTTGAGTTTTCTTTCAATCCTTTCTTTGGAATTTTGTTTTTCAGGCACACCCACATCGATTTCATACATACGTTGTGCCATAAGGCCGGTTCCAAAAAGTCCACCTTCTGTGATCACACGTTGGTCATACAAATGAGCCTCAGGACCATACTTCATTTTCATCTGCATGATGCAGTCTTGTAAGTCTTTGCCCCGGATTTTTACAAAATCCATAGAATCTCCCCCAAACCTGGGAAAAATATGATTTGTACCCTCTATTTGGAAAGTCTTTTTTATGAGACATAATAAAATTGACCCGTATGGTTGCTTTGGTCATGAGTTCGGAGGGATATGGGAAGGAATGGATGATTGGGCGATTGTTTGGCCGACGGAACGAGAGAATCTGATTTTGCAAACGATCAAATTTCGACTTTGAAATGATTTGCCAAACATTCGAATTGGAAAACGCGGATCTAGATTGCGTTTCCCAATCCTTTGCCTTTTGTACCATTGGTTAAGAGTGCCGATCCCACAAGTTTTATGGAACCAAACAGAAGCCAAGCTGCTATCGAATTGAAAGAGGGGTTCCCATTTCCCTCAGCTTTGGAGATGTGTATTTTTCGAAAGAAGGTGGATGGGAAGAATCAAGGTATGTATTTCTCGAAGGAAACCGCATCCCTGAGTTTCTAAGCTCAGGTTCGAAAAACATATATCAGATTGGGGAACTGGGATTTGGAACTGGTCTCAATTTTTTTGTGACCTTGGCATTTTGGTACAACCTGCCAAACCCTCCCCCAATCCATTTTTATAGTTTAGAAGGGTTCCCACTACCAATCGAAATTTTACAGTCGCTGAATCTTTCCTTTCCTGGTAAGCCATTATGGACTGAAATCTTACTCGGGGACTATGAGAAGGCATTTGAACGTTGGGAAAAAAATCCTATGGATCGGATTTGGAAAACAGAGACCCTCCACCCCCAATCAAAGAACATTTTCACCTTAGAACTGTTATTTGGAGATGTATTGGATTGTTTGGATTATTTTCCATCGGTTGACTTTTGGTACTTGGATGGGTTTTCGCCAAAAAAAAATCCAATGATGTGGTCCGAAGAAACTCTTACCAAAATCAAAACCCATTCCCATGTGGGCACAAGACTAGCCACTTTCACCGCAGCGGGATTCATTCGTCGGAATTTAGAGGGACTTGGGTTTCAGATCCAAAAACAAAAAGGGTTTGGTAAAAAAAGAGAAATGCTTACGGGAGTTTTCCTTTAATTGGAAACGAATACTTACGAAGGAGAATCCGAAGGAAAAACGGCAATTGTTGTCGGTGGTGGGATTGCGGGAGCTAGCGTTTGTTATGCTCTTTCTCAACGAAAAATCAAAACCATTTTATTAGAATCGGAATCTTCACCTGCCAAACACGCAAGTGGTAATCCCATTGGAGTTGTTTACCCTTTTCTTACCAAACACAAAACAACGGAATCGGAATTTTCGTACTTAGCCTACCGATACTTTCTAGAACTTTGGGAATCTTTGGAATTGGGAACCCTTGTCCCGCATAAAGATGGAATTCATTTTCTCCTGGAAACTATTTCAGCTTATGACCGTTATTCGAATGCACTACTTTCACATCAAATTCCAAAAGCTGAGGCATACCTTGAAAAAGAACTCCATTCGAATTTAGATTCTCTTTACTTTCCCAAAGGAAAAGCCCTTTCCCCTGTTGCACTCACTAGGGAGCTCATTCAAATGGCAAAACCGGAAATCAAATGTAACTCACGCCTCATATCTTGGCAACCAAGTAAAGAGGATGGAATGGATGACCATGAGGGAACACTGATTTGCCAAACCGAAACGGGAACACTTTCAGCAAATTATTTATTTTTAACTCAGGGGTTCCAATTTGCAAATGATCCTAATCTCCAATGGATTCCAATGAAACAAGTCAGAGGTCAAATCGTAAAAATTCCTGGCTCTATTTGTAAAAACCAATCTTCCATTTTGTATGGAGACTATATCACATCGGATATTGACGGAGAACGAGTATTAGGTGCAAGTTTTGATGAATTCCATTTAGAAAAAGAACCTCGGATTAAGGAAACCATCATGATGTGGGAAGGATTGCAGAAACATTTAGCTAAGGTGATTAACGAAAACGAGACAGTCGATGTAAAAAACTTTGGAACTCGAGTGAGTTATAGGACTCAGTCCCAAGACCGCCACCCTGTGGTAGGAAAACTTCCAAAAGTCTCTGATTTAGACACAACTGTGAAGTACCAAAACTTGTTCCGCAAAAATGGAAAACCCTTTCAAATCCCCTATTTTGAAACTGTTGGGATTTTGAATGGACTTGGGTCTCGTGGCCTGACCCATGCACTCCTTGCCGGAAAAATTTTAGTGGATCAAATCATCAAAGAAAGAAAGGAAAATTCAAAATTAAAAATGGAAATCCCAGATCGTATCATCCAGTCTTTGAAACCAGACCGTTTTTTACTTCGTATGTGGAAACGAGACCAGCTAACATAGATTCAAATTCTTTACTTTCTGCGATTATCACATCAATAGCAAGAAGATAGAGTTTGATCTTTCGTCTTTCCAGTTCTTTTAAAAATTGAGTTTGTGTTCGTACCTTTACCCAATCCTTTTCCGTTGTTAAAAAAACCATCGCCTCATTGTGATTGGGAATGAGTGAAGACAAAGCTGATTCTGTAAAAGGATAGTGGTCAGGAAAAAATTTGTATTTTATTTCCTGATTTCCTAAAAAATCTTTCGCAGTTTGTAATACTTGTGTCGGATTCCCAACCCCAGTAAAGAGAAAGTAACTTGGATTTGGTGGTGCTTGCTCAATTGAAACATTTTTTACTGAAATCCGAGAATCTGTCCTCGGACCTATTTCACGAAATTTTGCATCTGGTGCTAAATTGATTTCTGAAAAAGCTGTATCTAAAAATGAAGAAAAAATTGGCAGATTGATTCCAGTTTTTGCCAGAACCTTTTTACCTCTTTGGAATTGTGCCTGATTGTGTTCTGTGATCTTTGTAAATACAATTGCACTCGCTCGTCGCAAATGAGTGATTGGTTCTCTTAAAAATCCTATTGGTATGGTAAATCCATTTCCAAAGGGAGAATTGGCGTCTAACAGAACTATGTCTAAATCCCGAATTACTTGTTTATGTTGGAATCCATCATCCAAAATGACAATATGTTTTGGAGATTGGATTTGGTTATATGTATGAAAACTCTTCCATCTATTTTTCCCAATGATCACTTGTACATTTGGAAATCGTTCTTTGTGTTGGCTTGGTTCATCACCATAGAGGTCAGGAGATTTTCCATCTGGTAAAATGGCACCTTCCTCTGTTTTTTTTGCCTTATACCCACGTGAGAGAATTGTTATCGCATAGTCTTTGTTATGTTTTTGAAAATAACGAACTAAATATTGAACAAAAGGAGTTTTACCTGTTCCTCCCACAGTAATATTTCCCACGCTGATCACAATCACATGGGGGATTCGAGAAGGTGTGATTTTAGTTTGGTTCAACCAAAACAAAAACCGATAGACCCAAGTGAGTGGGTAAAAAAGTAAGAGGATGACTTTCATTTGTTTCCCAATGGAAACGTTTAGCTATGTCGTTTTTCTAATTCTTTGGCGATGGTGGACAAACTGATTCCTTTTTCGACCATCAACACTTCCAAGTGGAATACCAAATCAGCAATTTCATGGATGAGTTCTTTTTCATTTGGATTTTTTGCAGCGATGATGACTTCCCCTGCTTCTTCTCCAATTTTTTTTAAGATACGATCAACCCCGTCGCGAAACAATTCCGCTGTGTAGGATTTTTCAGGTAATTCTTCTTTCCGTTTGCGGAGCAAATCTTCCAATTTGAGTAAAAATTCCATGTTTTGGCCTTCCCACTACCATGGAAATGGCCTATTCCATTTCGAAAAAGCGAAAATTGGTTGTTTGCCAGAGGAGAAACGCAGTAGAATTGGTGCAGATGAATCGAGTCATTTTATTCGTTTTATTGTTTCTGCAAACATCTACTGTTTCTGCCAATTCCCAATGGGGGAACTCAATCCAAAAGGGATTTGAAACTGCCAAAAAAGAGAAAAAGTTCATCATCGTTGATGTTTTTGCAGATTGGTGCACCTACTGTTTGGTGTTGGAAAAAGAAATTTTCCCTGACCCTGAAGTCAGCCGGATTTTGGACCAGTTCGTACGGGTTCGGTTAGATGGGGAGGAGTTCCCCAATCTACGAAAAAAATACAATATCGAAGGTTATCCCACAATTTTGTTTTTAGATGGAGAAGGTAACTTTGTCACAAAGATCGCAGGCCTTGCCACTAAAGAAGATATCCTTACTGTTTCCAAAAGAATATTACAGGAACCTAATTTAGAATCTTATCTCAAAACAGAACAAAGAAAAGATAACCAAAACCCAAACTATCATTTTCGATTGGGACTATTGTATTTTCAGAATAAAGAATATGACAAAGCTGAAACTCAATTTTTGGAATCGATGCAAAAAGCAAAAGACCAACCTTTGGTTCGTGAAAATTCTCATTTCAATTTAAATTTAGTCAAATCAGTGAATCAATCCAAGGATTCAGCAGTTGTTTCTTGGAAAGAATTCATCAAACTCTATCCAAACTCAAAACGGATCATCACAGCTACCTTGTATTATGGGATTGCCTTAAAGGAAGCTGGGGAAAGGAAACAAGCAAAAGAAATTTTGTCAGATATCAAACCAAAACTTGTGTCTGATGCGGACAAATCGTTATGTGAAGAAGCATTATCTGAAATTGAGAGAGGTTTTTAATCCCTCTCTCTTTCTGGTAAACACATTGCCGAAATTTTAAACTATCGATTCCCGATCGAATAATAAGTAAAACCTAGTTCATTCATAAGGCTTGGTTTGTATTGGTTTCTTCCATCAAAGATGAGAGGTGACTTTAACAGTGATTTAATTTTGTTAAAATCAGGTTCTCGGAATTCACGCCACTCCGTTAAGAGTAACATTGCGTCTGCACCTTCTAAGGTAGAATAAGCGTCTTTTTTATATTCAACCTTTCCATCAAAATAGTATTTGGAAGTTTCCATCGCTGCTGGATCAAAAACTTGAATTTTTGCTCCATTTTTATGCAGTTCATAAATGAGCGGAATCGATGGTGCCTCACGCATATCATCAGTTCCAGGTTTAAACGAAAGTCCCCAAATTCCGAAAGTTTTCCCTTTCATATCGGTGGATTTAAAATGTTCAAAAATTTTATCCGTAAGACGAGTTTTTTGTTTTTCGTTTACGTCTTCAACGGATTGAATGATGTGCATGGGTGCGTTTACTTCTTCTGCGGTTCTCAGAAGTGCTCTAACATCTTTTGGAAAACAAGACCCTCCGTAACCAATCCCTGCATATAAAAACTGGCGTCCAATACGAGAGTCCGTTCCCATACCTTTTCGAACGTCATCATAATTTGCACCTAACGCATCGCATAAATTGGCAATTTCATTCACAAAAGAAATTTTGGTAGCAAGGAAGGCATTACAAGCATATTTAGTGAGCTCGGCGGAACGAATGCTCATGGTAATGATTGGGTTTCCATTGAGTACGAATGGTGAGTACAACTCACTCATTTTTTTAGCAGCATTTTCCGATTCTGCACCAATGACAACGCGTTCCGGGCGCATAAAATCTTCAATCGCAGCACCCTCTTTTAAAAATTCTGGATTGGAAACTACATCAAACGGATGTTTTGTGTTTTTTGATACAATTTCTTTGACTTTATCGGCTGTGCCAACAGGAACCGTAGATTTATCTACGATGATTTTATAACCGTTCATCGTTTTTCCCACTTCTTCAGCAACTGCAAATACAAATCGTAGGTCCGCAGAACCGTTGTCAGATGTCGGTGTTCCCACTGCGATAAAAACAAATTCTGAAGATTCCACTCCATCTTTTAAGGATGTAGAAAACTTAAGCCTTCCCTCTTTATAATTACGTTCTACGAGTTCGGAAAGACCCGGTTCGTAAATTGGGATGATTCCTTTTTTTAAATCGGTGATTTTTTTTTCATCTTTATCAATACAAATCACATCATTGCCATATTCAGCAAAGCAGGTACCTGCAACGAGGCCCACATATCCGGTTCCGACGACACAAACTTTCATAGGATTTCCAGAGTTTCAATTTTCACCGAAAAGGAAACTGTTTTTCTTTTGACTCGCTCTAACCTTCTTGGATTTGGAATTCGGTAGGCAGGTGGCAAACCCCTACAAATTTTTGGATTTGGCCTTGTTCTACTTCGAAATCTAAAATCGATTCACTCCAAAAAAAACTTCCTTCGATGTGCGACTCACCCTTGTGGATCGAAATGCCCACACTGTATTTTCCAGGTCCAAATTGGATGGGGAATTGGAATCGCACGGAATAATGTTTCCCTTTTTGCAGGTTCCATTGGCGGTTCCCCAAAAGATGGGTATTCGTTCCGAAAATCCGAATCCCTTTTTCATTGTCGATATGGAAACCAACCGTTGCCCCTTCACAATCAAAATGGGGTTCGAAAGAGATGAGGAGTTCTGCCTTCGCACCGATGAAAAAAATCTCAGACCGAACACCTGTTTCATTTTGCATTTGGACAAACAAATTGAGGTTTGTATGTCTCAAATGTTTATCAACTTGTTTTGCATCTCCCGAAAGGACAAACATGTATCGTTCAATGGTGTCCTTCGGATGTCCATCATACAAAAGTTCCCCTTTTTCCATTAGGACAGCACGGGTACAAAAATAAGAAACGAGTCCTAAATCATGGCTCACAACCAAAATGGAAGATCCTCTCGCCGAGAATTCTTTAATCCTTTTTAAACATTTCTGTTGGAAACTGGCATCACCGACAGCTAACGCTTCATCGACGATGAGGATATCGGGGCGTTTGGCCGTTGCCAAACTGAATCCAAGTCGCATCGCCATCCCAGAACTATAGTTTTTTAAAGGTGTATTTCGAAATTCTTCTAGTTCTGAAAAAGCAAAAATAGAATCAGCAAGGGATTTGATTTCAGAAGGTTTGTATCCCCAAACAAGTCCATTAAAATAAACATTTTCTTCACCAGAAAGTTCTGGATTAAAACCAACACTTAATTCCAAAAGGGCACGCACGGTTCCATTCACTTGGAGGGTACCTTTATCTTTTTGGATCACTCCCGTAATGAGTTTTAAAAGTGTGGATTTTCCAGCGCCATTCCTTCCAATGATCCCAACAATTTCTCCTGGTTGAATTTTTAATCCTAACGAACGTATGGCGGTAAACTTTGAATCTACTCCGAAATATCCAAAACTAAGTCCAGCAATGATCCGTTTCCAAGGCCTAGAAAATCCATGGTAATCCTTGGAAAGATTTTCGATGAGAATAGAAACCATCTTAGATTAGAGGTGGTCCAAAATCACGGACTGGAATTTTCTTTTTGCCAGGAGAAAGACGAGATAAAAGAAAAACAAAAACGGTAGGATGTGATACCAATCAAATTGAGCCTGAAATCCATTGATCACAGACGTACGAAAGACATCCAAAGGAATGGTAAACGGGTTCCACTCATTCCATTTTTTCAAATAACCGGTGGGATAATACAATACTGGGATACCCCAAAAAATCAATTGGCTCACCAAACGAATCAAAGGTGATATGTCTTTTAATAAAATATTTAACCTGGAGAGATAATGGAGGAGTAACATCAAATACAATCCCGAGGACACAAGGACCATATAACCGATGAGAACTCCAGAAAACCGAAGTTTTCCAGAATAAGCCAAATACAAAAATACAGGGATAGAAGTAACAAAACTATGGATCAAAAATTGGACATAGGGTATCCACAAAAACAAATCAATGCCAAGGCTAGAACGTTTGAGTAAAGAACGATTGTCTGTGAGGATCCCAGTGCCTCGTACGAGGAGTTCTTGGATGGGGATCCAAAAGAGAAGGCCCGTTAGTAGGTAAGCAGTGAAATCCTCTTGAGTGGATGGTTGTTTGAGATTGAGGACAAGGAAAACGAGGGCGTACAAACTGATGAGTACTAGGTTCTGCAAAAACATCCAGGAGATTCCCAGAAAGGAACCTGCGTATTGCAGAGCGTAGTCACGCCGAACGAGTGCCCAAAGTATGGAAAGTTTCTCCATACTTTGATTGTCGGCCCCTGGGTTCTGATTCTAGACCAGAAACCAGAGAGTGGGAATCACATCTTCCTTAGATTCTTTTTCCCTAAGTCAGAGAGTTGGGGTGATACCCAATTTCCTTTTTGGACTACCTCTCCTTGGAATGCTTCCATTAGGTACTCTTCGAAAGTTTTCTCCGATTGGTTTTGGGCAAATCCCTTTTTAGGACCTTGGCCTGGAAGCCCAGTGTCCTTGTGGCGGTTATAAGCGGGTTGTTGGATGGATCGAACGATCATAGGTTTTTCCTCCCCGTCATCTAGTTAGACGACATAAAACTAAAAAATAACACCAATAATATACTAAACGCTTGTTTACACTACTTAACATATGAGAAGTTAAGTCAATATTTTTTTCACGTTTTGATTGGTTTGTATTAACAATTTAGCATTCATATGGGACAAAACCCGTCCCAAGTAGGAATTTTTTTTCGCTCTACCCGATACTATGTCCCGTTTTCTGAAAAAAGCAAACGGAATGAAGGAAAAAATACAAAATTTCTGACCCAAATCCTGGTGGATTGGCAGAAAAAAGCGTTTTTTTTGTGGTTATTCTTCGTACAGTCATTGTTTGCCGGCGAAAAAACTCCGAAAGATGTTTCCGTTCAGGAATTATTAGCACAAGGCCTTTCCCCAAAATTGGTTGCCCAATGGAAAGCGAAGGCAAACCAATCCCGCGAATCCTTTTTCGAGTGGAAGCGCTCGCTTGCGGGAAATGATGCAAAGCTAGTCTCCAAAGTTTGGAAAGTCTTGCACCTTAGTTACCCCAAGGCACAAAAATCCGAACTGCAGCAGGGAAAACCGACTCAGAAGGAATTTGCAAAAGTAGCAAAAGGTAACCAAAATCCGAGCCAAACCAGCGAAACGAAAGTAGATGAAGTTTTTGTTGGTCTCAGTACCCAAAACCTTGATGTGCGGAATTTACCATTGGAAGAAAAAAATCATTCTGCGGTTTCCATAGGAGGAAATCAAAATGGGAATCGGTATGTTTTAGAAAAACGTGACGAACAGTTCTTGTATGGAATCGATTTGAATCTACAGTCCTACCGGATCACCTCAGGCAGTCGTTACAAACCCATTCCCCATTTTTACTTCGACAAAGATCCCAATTTTTATTCGCAGCTGGACAGACCTGGATCCCCTCTCCCCCAACCCATCCAAAGTTCCCATTTCTTCGGTACCCAATTTCCCTATGAAGGGAAAAAAGGAGAGTTAGGTGGCTTTTTTGCCAATGGATTTTCCCATCATCCAGGAATCTATTTCAGTTCACCAAACAATTCGTATGCGGGAGTTTGGTCACCTGGTGGTCAAAAATCGAGTTTCTTTGTAAATGATACAATTCAATTGGATACTTTTGGAAACCATCGCATCCAATCAGAAACCATTTTCGACAAAAAAGAATCTGTAGGATTTTTATATACCAAATCGGAATCGAAAGACTCAGTTTATTTTTTTGATTCCACAGTATACAGAGATTCTCCCCTGCTTTATGGAAATGTCGCCAATGGTGAAATCAGACCAGAAATTCCACAAACTTTGGGATATGCGAGGGGGAGTTACAAACACCTATTTGGTGGTGAAGGACTTTCTTCTCAAGAAGGGCATCGTTATGAAACTGGTTCGTCTGTCTTTTTCCCAATGTTCGCATCGAATTGGGGGAATCTTTTGTACCGGTACCGGAAATACAACGAAACGGGGAATTACCACTTTGAGGAAATTGGAAGAGGTGTATTTTATGAATGGAGGAAAGATAAAACAGTTATCTCTCTTGGTTTTGAATCAAGAGAAAGAGGAGGTCAGTGGGAAGGTAAAATTGCAATCCCAATTTCGTCTGGCCAACTCATTGAACTCAGTGCATTATTTCGCGAAGGTCAGCTTTATACAAGATCTTGGTTTGAAAATTGGACATATGCTTCAGACTTCAACATCAACTTATCAGATCGTGAAGAAATTCTAAAACTAAAATTTGTGAGTTCATTTTTGTCACTGAATGTGAGTTATTCGAAAAGAGAAGAAAGTCCCAATCCAATTTTATTTATCAATTTTCAGTTTTTACACCGTATGGAAATTTAATCAAAGTGTTAATAGAATAAATCATCCGTTCTGATTTCAGTGTATTCTTTTAATTGGAAAATAGGAATGGTTTGTCTCTCTATGATTTCTTTTTTTTCCCCAGGAAGTTTTTTGGGAGTGGGGAGTGAGGAACGTTTTCCTCTTTCATCTACGGCATAAAAATAATACCCGATCCATTCCCCTTTCACCAAGTAAGGATTACCAATGAAAAGGTCTTTTACAAAAAATTCTCCATCCAAATCAAACTTATTACGTCTGTATCGGAAATGGATTTCATCTCCATTGAGATCATAAAAAACAACAAAATCCCCTTGTTTGGCTTTAAAATACAATTTCCATTCCAAAGGGAAATTCCCAGTTTTTTCATATTCTAATTTTCCATCTAAGATGCGTTTTTCGGACCTTGCAATTGGACCTGTATACTTAGAATCCGTTTCAGCCTGTAAGGAATTGGTGATGGAAACGAAACAAATGAAATAAACGAATACAAAAGAAAGATATTTGAATTTGATAAGAGAAATCATGTTTCCGATTTGTTTTAAGTACCCATTTAAACGAATCAGCATGATGTTCTCTTCTTCCGATTGTGAAAACCAATTCTGAATCCAACGACTTTGATGAAACTGAAAATAACCAATCAGATACCCAATGCCGAGTTTTCGAATCGTCCTTCTATGATACTTTTCCAACTTCATTTGAGTTCTTCTTCGACTTTGTCTTCATTGGTTTTTTCTTCTTCCGAAGGAATCTCTTTTCCATTGATCATATCAATGGCTTTTTTTGCCGCTTTTTGTACCTTAGGACTTGGGTCCCGATCCCGTTTGTATTCTAAAAGCTCTAAGGCCTTTGGGTCTTTGAGACTTCCCATAAATTCAATGGCGCGAAGTCTCACCATACTATCATCATCGCGAGCAAATTCATTTAGTTCTTGGAATACTTCTTTGTCTCCCATAGTCACAAGAGCACCAATGGCATAAATTTTGAGAGATTGGGCTTTTTTTGCGTCCAATTTACCGGATGTTTTTTTTAATGAATCGAGAAGTTCGTATAATTTAGGTTTTGCTGAGTCTGATTTGAGTTTTCCCAAAGTATTCATCGAATAGCAACGAAGGGTTGTTGGTTGGATGTCGTCGAATGCAACTTCAAGGAGCGCAGATTCTGCTTCCTTGTATTGTACAGTTCCAAAATAAAGTGCAATTTGACCACGGATGTCAGGATTATTGAACTTCTCTCGAAATTTCGTTTCTAAAAAAGGAGCAGCCATTTTCCCTTCGGGTAATTCACCGAGGGCACTGATGTACAAAGCAAGTGAATTGGAATTTTTTGTGAAATCTTCTTTTTTCACTTTTTCAAGAAGAGGACTTGTTGCTTCTATGAGTTTCATTTTTTTGGCTGAAGTCACTGCTTGTTTGTTTACATCTTCATTTGTATCTTCAAAAAGCGAAATGATGGTTTCATGATTTTCTTTTAAATCCAGATCACCAACTGTTTTGAGAAGGACAATCTTCATGCCCATATCTTTTTCAGATTTTAATTGTTCACCCACCAAAACATAAAGTTCACTTGCGTTTTCTTTTGGGAAACGAACTAGTTCACCTAATGCCTGTTTTCGTTCTTGGCTCGTGCCGTAACGAATCATTTTGGAAAGTACATCTTTTTTTTTGGAAATTTGTTCAGGAGAGAGTTCTTTCTCTTTTCCAAGGACTGGCGAAAGAGAAAGGCAAATTAAGACTATAAAACCGAGGATTGGATTAGGATTGTTTCGCCTCAAGTTCGAGGATCCTACGATTAAGAGCTTGGATGAGGTGTTGGTTTTCCAAATTTTGGCGAAACTTATCCAGTAGGTCTTTGATGTCTTTGGAGAGTTCTTCAATGTTCCAAGGTTTTTCGACATACCGACTGAGTCCCCCATTGTTGATGGCATAAATTGCCGAATCAAGTCCCGCTTGTCCCGTAAGAAGGATTTTGATCGCATCGGGAAGGCGTTGGTGCACCTGTTCCAAAAATCGATCCCCTTTCATTCCTGGCATCACTTGGTCGGAAACGATGAGTTCTACGATATCGTTACTGCCTATGATTTCATCAATGAGAGAAAGTGCCTCTTCCGCACTACTCGCTGTTTCGATGATATGGGATTCCCCAAACCGTGCCAGTAGTTGCTCCGCAAGCGTTTCCAACACTGATACTTCATCATCGACACATATAATATAACCTTTACTCATTTGAAACCCTTTCCTTGGAATGATAATCCTACTCTTCTCTCTTGTCGATTCAGTTTTGTGGCAATTTGTAGAGAGTTTGGGGAGGAATTGTGTCAAGTAGGGGGACCTTCCAAATCTCCTTGGCATATTCCCGGATGGTGCGGTCAGAAGAAAACTTGCCTGATCTTGCCACATTTAGGATGGATTTTTTTGTCCAAGAGGTCTCGTCTAAAAAGTCATGTGCCACACGGTTTTGTGTCTCGTCATAGGAAACAAAATCAGCCATAAGCAAGTAATTATCCGTGTAAAACAAACTGTCATAGATCGGACCAAATACACCCGGTTCCCCCATCGAAAAAAAGTTCTCACGGATCATGAGGAGGATGCGGTGTAAGTCTTCATTTTTATGGATGAAATGTGTAGGATTGTATCCAACTTCCTTCATCCGATACACTTCTTCCGTATGGAGTCCAAAGATGTATATATTTTCCTCCCCTACTTCTTCCAAAATCTCAACGTTTGCTCCATCAAGAGTTCCGATTGTCAAAGCACCGTTTAACATAAATTTCATGTTGCTTGTTCCAGATGCTTCAGTCCCTGCAGTGGAAATTTGTTCAGACAAATTACTTCCTGGTATGATTTTTTCAGCAAGGCTCACTCGGTAGTTAGGGATAAAAACAACTTTTAATCGTTCTGCTACATCTTTATCTCGGTTCACTACCCAAGCTACATTATTGATGAGTTTGATGATGAGTTTGGCCATATAATAACCAGGGGCAGCTTTCCCTCCAAACACAACCGTGCGGGGTGTGATCTCTGTATTGGGATTTTCTTTGATTCTACGGTATAAGGCAATCACTCGTAAAATATTGAGAAGTTGTCGTTTGTATTCATGGAATCGTTTGATTTGAACATCGATAAGTGAATTGGGATCAATTGTGATTCCAGTTTCACTTTTAATGATACGTGCCAATTCATTTTTTGCAGTGAACTTTACCTGTTTCCAATCATTTTGGAAATCGGCATCTTCAACAAAGGCCTCCAAATCCTTTAATTTGTATAAGTTGGTTGTAAATTCGTTCCCAATTTTTTTAGAAATCAAGTTGGCAAGACTTGGATTGGATTGTAACAACCAACGTCTTGGTGTGATCCCATTGGTTTTGTTGTTAAATTTTTCCGGAAATACTTTGGTAAAGGCTTGGAAAATTGTTTTTTGGATTAGGTCAGAGTGTAAAGCTGCAACTCCATTCACACGATAGGATCCTATCACTGCTAAGTTTGCCATTCTGACTCGTTTCTCATTGCCCTCCTCGATGATACTGACTTGTTGGATTTCATTTTCGGATAAAATCCCTTTGTTACGAACCTCTGTTAAAAAACGATGGTTGATCTCATAAATGATTTCCAAATGCCTAGGTAATAATTTTTCAAATAACTCGACTCGCCAAGATTCCAATGCTTCAGGTAAGACCGTATGGTTGGTATAAGAAAATACCTTTGTGACAATGTCCCAAGCAGGTTCCCAATCCATTTCTTCGTTGTCTAAAAAGATACGCATGAGTTCTGCAATGCCGATGCTTGGGTGAGTATCATTCAATTGGATGGCGATATAATCCGGGAGTTCTTTCAAATTGTATTTAAACTCTCGAAATTGGATGAGGATATCTTGGAGGGAAGCACAAACCATGAAGTATTGTTGTTTCAGGCGTAACACTTTTCCTTGTTCGGTGGTATCATTCGGATACAATACTTTTGAAATATTTTCAGAAATCGATTTGTCTTGGACGGCTTTCATATAATCGCCATGGTTAAAATAATCTAAATTGAATTCTTCAGACGATTTTGCAGCCCATAACCTTAAATAGTTCACCGTACTCGTGTTAAATCCTGGAATTGGATAGTCATGTGCAGAGGCTAAAACCGTTTCGTCAGGTACCCAATCATGTTGGATTTTACCTTTTCCAGAGACCCTAGTTTCGGTATGACCAAAAAAACCAACGGAAAAAGAGATATCTGATCTCATCACCTCATAAGGAACACCATCTGCATCCCAGTGGTCTGGCATTTCGAGTTGGCTTCCATTTGCGATGATTTGGTTGAATATCCCATAATCATATCGAATTCCATATCCAAATCCTGGAACATTGAGAGTGGCCATGGAATCTAAAAAACACGCCGCTAACCTTCCAAGTCCTCCATTTCCAAGCCCCGCATCTGTTTCAAACTCTAAAACATCTGTTAGTTCAAATCCAATCCCACGTAACATTTCTTGTATGGTTTCATATAATCCTAAATTGATCAGGGCATTCAGTAGAGTTCGCCCCATCAAAAACTCGAGAGAAAAATAATAAACCTTTTTGGGGTTCTGTTCTCTATAACGTTCGTTAGTAAAATTAAGTCTGTCGATCAGAAAGTCGCGTATCGTATGACCGAGCGCTTTGTAGATGTCTTCGTTTTTTAAATTATAACGATTTTTTCCAATGGTATATTCTAAGTGGTGGGCAAATTGTTTTTCCATCGAAGCCAAATCGGCTTTTTGTTCTTCGGATAATAAATTGATCAAACGAGGATTGTTGACTACCATGCTTCGAAATGGTAAACAACCTGATAAGAGGATTCAAGTAAAAAGAGAAAAATTAGTCTTTTGCAGATACTTTCTTTTCTAAGGTAAGGACGGCATCCTTTCCAATTTTATGTTTGGCAAACCAACCTTGGTTGACCTCTAGTGCATACATCGCTGGTTTCCTTGAATTGTACACCTCTTCCGTTTGGTTCGGTTTCATATCGAATGATTCTAAAAGTCGCATATCTTCTGAAAAATAACCAATCGAGAGAGGGATAAGGGTGTTTTTCATCCAAAAGTTTAAATACTCAGGTTTGGGAAATACAAACAACATACCTTCATCTTCCCCAAGTTTTGTGCGGTACATGAGTCCTGTAGCGCGAGTAGAAGGAGTGTTTGCAATTTCCAATTTCAAAACACGGTCAGCCACACTTCCAAATATGATTTCAGGAGTATTTGTTTGCGATGGAAAGGATTCCGCCTGTTTGCAAACAAGTCCTAAAAAAAGAATTAAAAGTAGAAAAAACCGTGTGATGATCATAAGTTACCTTAAAAATTGGGTTTTCGTTTTTCGAGAAAGGCAGAAAGCCCTTCTTTTGTTTCCTTGTCGGCGAATCTTCCACCAAACAATTGTTTTTCCCACTCAAGTCCGCGGTCCATATTGGTTTCCAATCCTTGGCGAATTGCCATTTTTGCCGCCTTGATTGCGTTAGGTCCTCTAGATAGGATGGTAGAAAGCGTTTTTTCTGACTCGTTTAAGAGTTCTTGGGGATCACATACTTTGTTCACAAGCCCAAGCCTAAATCCTTCATCGGAAGAAATCATATCTCCTGACAAAATGAGTTCCGTTGCCCTTCCCACTCCAATGAGTCTAGGCAACCTTTGGGAACCACCGAAACCAGGTAATAATCCTAAAGTCACTTCAGGTAATCCCAATTTTGCTGCAGTGGACGCATAACGGATGTCACATGCCATCGCAAGTTCCATTCCACCACCGAGGCAAAATCCATTGATGGCTGCGATTGAAATCAGTCCTGATAATTCCATTTTACGAAATACTGTTTGTCCGAGTTCCGAAAATGCCTGGCCCTCATTGACATTGAACTCTTTCATTTTGGCTATGTCGGCACCTGCTACAAAAGCCTTACCTTCACCTGTTAAAATAAATCCTCTCACTTGGGGGTTGGATTCTAATGCATCCACCATCTCACCGATTTCAGTGATAACGACATCGTTTAAAGCATTGAGAGCCTCTGGTCTTTTGATTGTGACAAGGGCAAAATTGGATTTGATTTGGATCTCTAAAAAAGACAAATGATTTCTCCTTATTCTTCTACTTCCAATATCAGGAACATGGTGTCATCAGAAAAAGTATCCAAACCGAACTTGGTTTTCAGTTCATACAAAAGATTGGATTCCAACTCTTTGACGTTTGCGCTATTTCGATGGCGGTTGAGTAAGGCAAGTAATCCTTCTGTTCCCAAACAATTGCCTTCGTGGTCCATCGATTCGATAAGGCCATCGGTATAGATAAAAAACCGATCACCTTTGGCGATGGGAAGGGTTTTTTCCGAGATGGGAGGGATTTTGATATTGAATCCAAGAATGGCGCCTTGCGTTTCCAATTCAGAAAATTCCTCGTCTTTTTTTGCCAAAATCAAATAAGGATGGCCGGCATTTCCAATGATGAGTTTTTTTTCGATAAAATCAAAAAAGAGATAAATCGCAGAAGCATGGTATTTGTTTAGATCATTGGCCAATCGATCATCCAAATAATCCATGAGTCTTGCTGGTGCCGTTTTGAAACGATAGGGAATTGTGGATACAAGGACCTTCATGATGGAAGCAACCATAGCAGATGAAATTCCGTGACCTGCCACGTCAGTGAGAAAAACTCCCACGTTCCCTTCCCTGAGTTGTACAAAATCAAAAAAGTCACCACCAATCACATTTGGGCTTTTTCGATAAAAGGTAAACGTCAGATTTGGGATCTTAATATTCCCCGGGAAAAGTGCATCTTGTACTCGTTTGGCGAGTTCGAGTTCCTGTAACATAAATCTTTTTTCTTCGGACAAACTGTACATATCGGTTGTGTCCTTTCGTTTGTTCAAAACAAAGATCACTCCGAGAAAAGCACTGCCCCAATATACAAAGAATAAAAAATATTGGCTAAAAATCGATGTGGCGTACGAGATCTCTTGTGGAAGTTGAAAGACATAAAAGAGATGAAAGAAAGATAAATAAAAAGCATTGATGATACATCCCATTGGACTCAGTCGAGTGCTATACAGTAAAATAGGAATGATGAATGACATGAGATAGGAATTTAACAAATAAAAATTCCCGAGGGTAGGAATTGATTGGATTCCTTTTATAAATACCAAATATACCAATCCATCAGCGATAAAGCCACTCAAATAAATGACTTTTTCTAAAGGAATGGTTTTGGTATAAAACTGTAACAATAATATGAAACGTAAGATGGTAACACCTAACAAATAGGGTAAGATGTCACTCCGTATCTCTGCAAAAGGTGGAACGAGAAGTAAACTATAAATAATGAAATGAGTTAAAAAGATGGAGAAAGTATATTCTTTCTCAAAACGAGGTACTGCTAGTTTTAAGATATCCCATTCTTGTCTGGTTGGTTTGTGAAAAATTTCTTTGAAGTAGATATAAAACGAACGAGTCAATCGGGTTCTCCCCATACCAAAGTTTGGATCTCAGATCCATTCAAGGTGATGGTGAAACTTTTTCCTGTGTCCAAAAACTTGTCCATTTGATTCGCAAGTTCCATTGCTTTTTTCTCATCCTCCATCCGAAAGAAAAATGGATGGGACAAAGCTTTATAATTGTAGGGAAATCTCTCTGAAACAATGAGAGTCACACGAAAATGATCTTCTCTTTTCTCAAAAACGATATGTGAAACTTCTTTTCTAGTTAAGATCCGAACATCAGGCCTAAGATTCCAAGGATTGATCTCTGCGAAAATGATTCCTGGTAAAAAAAAGCATAGACCAACAAATCCTTTCATATAGAAATACCATCGGCAAATGAAACCAATTCCTTACTTGATATCCGCTTTAATCTGCCTTTTTGTGAATTGTTCACAAAAAGAATTTACCATACCAAAAAACCCTTATGCCAACTGGGCAAAAACGAGTATGGGCCTGCAAGAAAACACAATGCCTAAAAAATCAGGTGTTTGGAGTGAACGTGTGTATCCTATGGATTCGGAAAGGACAAAAACATTATTAGAAGTCAACGAGATAGATGGAGTCGAAGATGTCCCGTCTCCAACAAAAGACCTTTCCCTTTGGAAAAATCGTTTGTTTGAGTTACACAAACTTTACCCCAAAGAAGTAAATGATTTAGCAAATGATTTGGTGTACGGAATTTATTTTATTCGCAATTTGGGTTCTACCGGTTTAACAGGAATTATACGAGATAAGGATGGCAAACCAATGGGAGGAATCATTTTTTTAGATTCCGAATTGCTCAGTGAGGGTGGAAATGATTGGGCCACTAAAAAAGAGAATAGCGCATTCCAAAAATCGGAAACTCAGTCAATAGAAGTTCATTTAGACAATTCCAATTCATTACAAACTGCACTATCTTTTATCTTATTGCATGAACTCGGGCACATACTTGCCATTGTCAAACACTATGCACCAGATTATTCTGAAGAAATTAGGGACTTTCGAGGTTACCCATATTTCCAAGACGTATGGTGGTCGGAAACCTTCTCTCCGTATGAAAACACTTTTTTTCCAGAAAGACCAAAGCTCAAATTTTACCAAAAAAATCCTACAATTCCGATTTTCCCCGATGGAAAGTTTTTATATAAAAAATTGACAAATACACAATTTCTGTCTCTCTATGCAGCGACCAATGCGGATGATACATTTGCCGAAGCATTTGCCCAATACATTCACGTATCTGTTTTGAAAAATGAATATAAGGTTTTTCTTAAAACAAATTCAGAACGAGAAGTGCTTTTGTCAGAACCGATCCATAAAGAAGGAGGTCGAAAATTCCGTGAATTATTCCATACGATACTCTTTTCTCATTCTCCTTAATTTATTATGTTTAATCTCACCGTATGCTGTATTTTCACAACCCAAAGAAGAAGAACCAAAATCAATTACCATTGATACGAATACTGAAATTGTATCCGATTTTATTTGGAGGGGTTATTCTTTCACAGGTGAAGGACAAAAACGTAGGAATGGTGAGTCTTACCAAAGTTTTACCTATGCGCCTGCCTTACAACCAACGATCAATATTTGGTCTCCTGATAAAAAGTTTGAATGGATGTTATTTGGAAATTTCCAACTGACAAATAGAGAAGATAGAGATTCTGACAAACGAATTTTGCAAACAAGTCCAGGTGCTGTAGGACCTTCCTATTTGGGAGAAGACCCTCGTTTTTATGATCCGTACAACCAGGACCCATGCGTACAATCTGTCCAAAATCAAATCACGGGTAGAGACGCGGCAAACCCAGCTTGTTCTGGATTCATCCCGAACAACGGGTATGGACCCAAACGAGAACCCAATGGAAACAAACGAGCCGATGGGATGTTTTTTTCCATGAGTTATCATTTTGACCCGAGCGCTCTAGGGGACTTTAGTGTGGGCATTTGGTTTTACAATACCTTCCAAAAAACTCCGAACTCTCTCCTTCTCCCATCCACTCAAAAACCAAATCCTGTTGTTTCTGGGGGAGCGGCCAATGCCTTCAATGCAAACAACCCCGATGCCCAAACACGACTTTCATGGCATGAGTATTTTTTCCATTGGAAGTTACCTTTTGTACGGATTGTGAAACCAACCATTTCCTATTACACTCAATTCTCAACGGAAAATGGCGGGCTTATGGCTGGAAAAAACTATCTTTCCCTCAGTGCCAGTTACACATTTTTTGAGGGGAAGTTTTTCCGAATCCAACCACAAAGCAATATCGGTTATACCATGAGCAATAATATGGTGGATAACCGGAATGGGATACAAGAGATAACATCAGCAATTTCCTTTTTCTTCGGTGATTTTTTTGTAAAGGGAGCTCATATCTTTCGCCCAAATGCCTATCTTTACGATACCAATAATTATTTTGGTTATGCAGGTGGGGATCCTGACAAAGCGAGTTGGAACCGAACTTCAGAGGATGGAAAAGTTGTGGACCCTTCGCGTGTCTATGGTGCGTACAATACCGCAATCCTAAACGCGATCGAAGGAGTGAATACAGGGAATTCACTAAATGACAGCCTGATCAAAACAAGTTTGCGTGAATCGTACACACTCCAAAAGATTCCTATCCATTTATTTTATGTTAGCTTAGGGTATTCAAAAACGTTTTAAATCGTTCCAAATCATTTTGTCATAATCCATCAAAGAATCGAAGGAATTTACATCGTAATATTAGGAAAGACTTGACTATCTGAAAAATGAATCCATACTTTGCCCCACCTCTAGGGGACCGACTATGAAATGGATTCAAAATCTTAAAATTCGCGCAAAACTCCTTCTGGCCTTTATGGTCACCATTCTCTTAATGATCGTTGTAGCTGCTGCCAGCTTTTACTCTGCCAATCAAATCTTAGCTTCCTTACATACCGTTTTTGAAGACCGGGTTGTTCCGATTAGCCAAATCAAAGAGGTATCAGATGCTTATCTGATTGGGATTGTGGACTCATCCAATAAGGTCCGAGACAGAAAAATGACCATTGAAGAGGCATTGGAATCCATTCGCCAATCGGAAGCCAAAGCGGATGAAGTTTGGAAAGTGTATTTGTCGACTTACTTAGTCCCTGAAGAAAAAGCCATCATTGCGGAAATGGAAAAAGAATTCCCACCTCTAAAAGCAGGTATCAAAAAACTCCGTCTCTTATTAGAAACACGGAATGAAGTCGAAATAGAAAAATTTGTATCCACTGAGATGTATCCTATCTTCGAACCACTCACCCATCACCTAGATGATTTGATCCGCGTACAATTAAAAGTTGCCAAAGAGGAATACCATAAATCAGAAGAACAGTTCCAACATTCTCTTGTCATCGTAACATCCGTTGTCATTGCTTCTTTTGTTTTGGTATTTTTCATTGCGATCTATTTTTCCGATGCCATTGCACGACCGATGAAACGAATTGTATCCGTTGCTCAGTCCATTTCCATTGGAGACTTAAATGTCAATTTAGAAACGGAACAAAAACAAACAGGAAATACAAGACAACTCCCAGGAAATGAAATCCAACAACTTTCCGAAGCCTTTATGGAGTTAGTCGAATTCATCAAAGAAAGAGCCGATCACTTAGAACGAATTGCAAACTCAGACCTTAGTTCCGATGTCACGTTAAAGTCAGACAGAGACCAATTGGGCCTTAGTTTAAAAAGAATGTTAATCAATCTTTCGGAAGTTGTGGAAAAACTTTATTTTACTTCCCAGGAAGTGGATTTAGGTGCACAACAATTGGCAGACGCAAGCACTTCCCTTTCGGAAGCAGCAAGTGAACAAGCAAGCGCCGTAGAAGAAATTTCTGCCACTTTAACTGAGATTAGCAATAGCTTTTTGTCCAATGCAGAAAATGCCGAACAAATGACTGTTTTTTCTGAATCCACCGCCAAACAGGCTGTAGAAGGCAATTCTAGAATGAAAGATTTAGTTTCTGCAATGGGAGAAATTAGCAATTCATTTGAACAAATTTCTAAAATCAATAAGGTAATCAACGACATTGCCTTCCAAACCAATATTCTCGCCTTAAATGCGGCAGTGGAAGCAGCGCGCGCAGGCCAACATGGAAAAGGATTTGCAGTGGTTGCCGAGGAAGTGAGAAATCTTGCACAAAAAAGTGCCAATGCAGCTGACGAAACTACCTTACTCATTGAATCATCGATGAAAAAAGTAAAACTGGGAAATGATGCAACGGAAAAAACAGCAGAAGTCCTTGGGCAAATTTCGGAAAGTGCAGACAATGTGAGTAACCTCACAAAAGACCTAGCACTTTCCATCCATGAACAAAAATCAGCAGTTTTACAAATCACACAAGGAATAGACCAAGTAACAACCGTTACAAGCACTACTGCTGCATCGGCAGAAGAAGTTGCCGCATCTAGCGAAACGTTAAAACGACAAGTGGAAATCATGCGATCGGTGATTATGGGTTTCAAATTAAAAGAAGAAGGATCCAAGTCAACGGCACTCACTCGCATTGAAAAACCAAGAATTGTTTTATAGGTCTCACTATGAACACATCACCTAAGTCATGGGAATCAATCGAAGAAGATACAATGAAAGACTTGTATCTTTGTTTTAGTTTGGATGAACGTTTTTATGCATTTGAAGTGAGGTATCTAACAGAAATTTTAGCATTACCTGCAATCACAACTATCCCTGGCACTGCCCCATTTTTAAAAGGTGTAATCAACATCAGAGGAAAAATCATTCCTGTGATGGATGTTCGACTTCGATTTGATATGCCTTTTTTGCCATACCATGAAAGGACTTGTGTATTACTTGTGGAACTTGATGGGAATCCACTGGGACTTGTTGTTGATAAAGTAAATGACGTTGTAAAAATTCCTCCAGAGAATATAGATCTTGCTCCCAAAATTGGAGAGTCCAAATCATCCAGGTTTATTTATGCAACGGGACGTGTTGGTGATACAGTAAAAATTTTAATTAACTTAGATCGCCTGCTCACACAAGAAGAAAATTTGATGTTACAAGAACTTCCAGGGTCTTAATTCATGGAAAGAGAAGATGTATTAGAATACTTGTTGGAAGCGAAAGAAAGTCTGGAGAACATAGAATCAGGCCTTCTTAACTTCGAAAAAACTACGTTAGATGGTAGTTTGGTAGACAGAGATCTTCTTGATACGTTATTTCGACATTTCCATACAGTAAAGGGTAGTTCAGGATTTTTTGGATTATCCGGTATCGTAAAAGTGGCACATGCCGCAGAAAATCTGTTGGACTATTTAAGAAAAACTCCAGAAGCACAAGACGAAGAGACTTTAGAAATTTTATTAACCGCTTTGGATCATTTAAATGAACTTGTTGCTCATGAAGAAAATGAACCCAGTGGTGGAGATTTGTACAACGAAGAACAACATTTGCTCATCAGACGTACCAACCTAAAATTGGATGCACTCAAAAAATCACAAGTCCAAGAACAGACCACTACCACACAAGGAACGACAAGCTCTGAATTTGGTTTATTCAATGAAACAGAACCAAAAACGGAAGAATTTGGTTTGTTCATTTCTGAAACGAAAGAAGGGAAAGAAGAATTTGGACTTTTTACTCCATCTAACAAGAAAGATACGGATGAAGAGTTTGGTTTATTTAATGATAACAAAACAAAACCAACTGAGGAATTTGGATTATTCGCAGCAACGAAAGAAAACCAATCCCCGGCCAAGTTAGATCCATCTCCAAACGCAAATCCTCAGGCAAAATCGGAAAAGAAACCAATTCAAAAAAAAGATATCCGCATAGATACAGACAAACTGGATTCTCTAATGGATATTGTTGGCGAAATTGTGATCAACGAACCGATGGTTACAGAACACGCAGAATTAAAAAACTTAAAGTTAGACAATTATCAGAAATCTGCCTTACAATTAAAAAAACTGATCCGAAATCTACAAGAAATTACATTAAGCCTACGAATGGTTCCTATTGCTGGAGTATTCTCGCGTATGGAACGACTTGTCCGAGACACTGCAAAAAAAACCGGTAAACAAGTAGAACTCATTATCTCAGGTGAAGATACAGAAATAGACAAGTCCATCATAGAAGAGATGTATGATCCCCTCGTCCATATCATCCGGAATGCAATCGATCATGGATTAGAATCTCCAGACGAAAGAAAAGAAGCTGGTAAACCTCCCAAAGGGAAAATCCAATTATCAGCGATCCAATCGGGTAAAGAAGTATGGATCGAAGTTCGTGATGATGGAAAAGGTTTGAATCGTGATCGAATTTTAAACAAAGCCTTATCTTTAGGATTAATCCATCCAAGCGAAATTGAAACTTTAAGTGATGAAAACGTTTGGGAATTTTTATTCCATCCAGGTTTTTCCACTGCCAAAGAAGTCACCGATTTATCAGGTAGAGGTGTGGGTCTTGATGTGGTTCGCAAAAATGTTTCTACACTCAAAGGATTTGTGGATGTTAGTTCTGTATATGGGCAAGGCACAGTTTTTTTAATCCGAGTTCCATTGACCCTTGCCATTATCGAAGGGTTAGTTGTGAGAAAAGCTGAAACCTATTTCATCATCCCTTCCATTGATGTCAAAGAAACGTTATTTATCCAAGAAGAACCCATTCATGAGTTGTACAAAAACAATCATAGTTTCCAATACCGAGAAAATCAAATATCGGTAGTCGACATAGATTTGTTATTCGGAAAAGACTCTGAGTTAAACAAACAAAATCAGTTGGAAAAAAAGTATGTCATCGTTGCAGAATCACACGAAAAACAAATGGGTATCGTATTCGATGAAATTTTGGGTAACCAATCCATTGTTATCAAACCAATATCTCCCATTTTTAAAAACATCAATGGCCTAGCAGGATGTACAATCCTAGGCAATGGGCATGCTGGGCTTATCTTAGATGTTAGAAAACTCATTAACCAACATATGGCCATTGTATCCTCATGAAAAAACACAAAGTAATCATAGTTGATGACCAAAGAAGTGTGCGAAGTATGATCAAACGTTGGATTGAATCCGATCCCAATTGGGAAGTGGTAGGAGAAGCTTCCAATCCATTCGAAGCAAGGGATCTTATCATCGACAAACAACCTGACGTGATGACACTTGATGTACATATGCCTGAAATGGATGGCATTGAGTTTTTAAAAAAACTATTACCGCAACACCCAATGCCCGTCATTATGATTAGCTCCTCCACAATTGAGGGAACATCCATTACATTAGAAGCTTTGGATGCGGGTGCATTTGACTACGTAACCAAACCTTCTGGGACACCTGAGAGTTTAATCGAAGCAAAAGAAGACCTTTTAAACAAACTTTACGAATCATTACATTATAATTTTTCAAACGAACATAGTTTCAAAAAATCAATTTCAAAAGAAGTTGGAATACAAAAAAAACAAATCCCTTTTAAGAAAAAATTAATTTTAATTGGATCAAGCACAGGTGGTACAACCGCTTTACGTAAGTTACTTGATGATGTAGATGAAACGTTTCCCCCCATCCTTGTTGCGCAGCATATGCCAGAAAATTTCACTGCCTTATTTGCCGGCAGATTAAACGCTGAATTAAAAATAAATGTAGTAGAAGCAAAAGACAAACTACCACTTCAGAATGGGACAGTTTACATTGCGCCTGGGAATTACCACTTAAATGTTCAAAAATTTGCTGGTGAATTATATACAAAAATTACACAATCCGATAAGGTGAATGGACACAGACCTTCTGTTGACGTATTATTTGACTCTGCCGTTCAGAATGACCTCGCAAGTTCTTCAATAGCAGTCATCCTTACTGGTATGGGAAGTGATGGTGCAAAAGGATTACTCAATTTAAAAAACAATGGTTGTCTTACTCTTGGCCAAAACAAGGAAACTTGTGTTGTATATGGAATGCCAAAAGTAGCATTTGAAATGGGAGCTGTGATGTATCAATTACCAATAAGTTCCCTCTGTGACAAAATCAGAGAAATAGGTTCAAAATGATTCCACATAGTTTAATATTAGATTCAGAAGAAACCAGTGAATTAATTTCTTCTTTAAACGAAATCAATTACACATATGAACGTGTAAACAAACTCAATGACGTACTTTCTATTTTGGAAAATCAGAAATTTCATTTCATCATTATTCATGTCAAAAACCTTAAAGATAATGAATCACAAGAACTCCTTTCCAAAATCTCTATCTCATATCCAAATGTTTTGATGATATTGATCACTGATTCCTTGAACTGGGCATTAACAGCTAGCTTGTTAAAAAGACACAATGCCTATGATTTTATCCAATCCCCCATTGATTCAGAACACCTAAAGTTCACATTAGACCGTTCCCTTCAATATCTAAATACCAAAATGAAATCACAATTCATTCATGAAGCAGAAAATCAACTTTTCAAACGAGTGATTGATATCTTTGATTGGAAAAAATCACTTACCCACAAAGAAAATGAAAATATTTCCGCAGATATTATCCACCAAATGAATATTAGTTTGTTCCAAGGCAGCGGAATAGGCACACTTATGAGTGTTGTAAGTATTCTCATTGCAAAAAGCAAACTTGATTTGGACCAAAATGTCTATTTAGTTCCGAAACCAATTTTGGATTTAGTTTCAGAAAATTACGATGCTGCAAAAAGTATGTTTGATAGCATGTCTATCTCTCAGTCAGTGATTGATGATGATTTATTAGTAGAATCAAAAGCAACAACACAAAATTTATTACCACTTTTTGAAGAGGAAATAAAATTTTTAGAAGAAGCTCTTTCTCTAAAAAAACAAAAGATAAATTTAAGCCAATTGCCTAACTCGGCAATCAATCGGAAAATACGTTTTGAACAGGCTAAATTTTCATATGTGATTCGCGAGATTTTATTAAATGCAATTAAGTATTCCAAATTAGGTGATGAAATCTATGTCATCTTTTTCCATAGAGAAAATTTTTTAGAAATTAAAATCATAAACCCTGCCTATCCCAACGAAGATGATAGTTTTGGAATTCCAGAAAAATACGAAAATTATGTTTTTGAACCTTTTTTTCGCATCTCTTCCGTTGTAGATGATAATTATGCAAAATTTGA
Source organism: Leptospira yanagawae serovar Saopaulo str. Sao Paulo = ATCC 700523 (assembly GCF_000332475.2). Lineage (GTDB taxonomy): Bacteria > Spirochaetota > Leptospiria > Leptospirales > Leptospiraceae > Leptospira_A > Leptospira_A yanagawae. The sequence goes on along the minus strand of NZ_AOGX02000029.1, from coordinate 34,879 downwards.
ACAGTTCCGCTTTGGCTTAGGATTAACTTTAGTAAAAAAGATAATGGACCAACACCAAGCAAACGTGCAAATTTATAATATTGATAGCAACTTACGAAACGAAAATACAAAAGATGTCTGTTTAACAATTCGAATACCATTATTACAAGAGGAGATATAAAATGGCAAAGATACTAACCGTCGATGATGCACCTGCGGTATTAAAAATTCTAAATTTGGTTTTAACTACTGAAGGTCATGAAGTTGTTTCTGCCTCCAATGGTATGGAAGCATTAGAAAAAATTGAAAACTCCAAATTCGATATTGGAATTTTTGATGTGAATATGCCCGGCATGACAGGGATCGAATTAACAGAAAAAGCACTAAAGACTGAAAATGGGAAAACAATGAAAATAGTAATGTTGACCACTGAGTCGAGTGATGAAATGAAAAACAAAGGAAAAGCAGCCGGAGCTGTTGGATGGCTTGTGAAACCTTTTGCAAATGAGTCACTCACAAAACTGATCACTCAACTGATTTAGGTCTATGGCATCAATTTTAGTTGTCGATGATTCACCTGCAGTGTTAAAAATTGTACGCCTTGCTTTGAGTAGCCAAGGTCACAATATACTCATCGCATCTTCAGGTGAATCTGCTTTAGAAACATTAAAATCAAACCCAAACATCGACCTTGGGATTTTTGACTATAACATGCCTGGTCTTAGTGGAAACGAACTGATCAAAGAATCAAAAAAAATAATCAAAAATTCTAAATTCAAAATATTGGTTTTATCATCTGAAAAAAAACCAGAGGTGATATCAAAGGCCTTATTTGATGGAGCAGATGGTTGGATCGTAAAACCTTTTAAAAATGAAGAACTAATCAAAAACGTCTCCGAGTTGGTCGAACCCGATGATGCCAATTGAACTTGATGTTATATTTGCTGTAACACTACTTTCGGTTACATTTAATTCCGTTATTTCACTTATACTTTTCCAATTATCAAAAAATTCTAAATCAGAAATCAAACTTAACTTTACTGCTTTTTTTATAGCTGTCTTTGTTTTGAGAAATTTTATGTTGTATCTTTTTGGATCTTCCAAAAATGAATTATTTTTCTTTTTTGCCGAATCTCTAACATTGTTTAGCTCCTACTTAATTATTGCTTCGGTATTGCCAATACTTTCAAAATATATTTCCACAAAATGGATTTATTCTATCTTAATCACTTTCTATGTTACATTTGTTTCCCTATTAGTCTCAGGCGTTGAATTTTTTTGGCTTTCAACACCTACTTCGGTGTTTAATGCAGTTGTACTTTTTTCATTTGGAATCATTACATTTAATCTAAAAGATTATGCTCCAGGCCTTAGAATCTATTTTTTAATCGTTTGTATTTTATTAGCGCTCCAAAGATTGTTTTTCCCTTATTTATTTACCTTAGAAAAATACCGTCCCTGGGGATACACTCTAAGCACTCTATTCATGTTTCTTTTCGGAGTTGCGTGTATCCTTTTTAGTTTCCAGGTCCAAACAAAAAAACTAAATTTATCACTATTCGAATTAGAAACCTTACAAAAGGCGATCAAAGACGTCAACGTACGACTGCTCATCATGTACAACCAACTTCCAGCCATTATTTACAATATTGAGTTCCTACCGGAACCCAGGACATCTTACATCAGTTCAAAAATGGAGGAAATTACAGGTTATGGGATTAATTTCTTTTATGAGAATTCTGATTTCTTTCGAGATATTGTCATTCCCGAAGACCAACATAAAATAAAAGATTTATACGAAGGAAAATCACCGATCATTTTGCGAATGATCCATGCGAATGGCTCAATCGTTTGGACAGAACATTACGTAAATGCATCCAACGATATCTTAGGGATCAAAAAAAGAATCGATGTGGTGGCGTTAGACATCACAAGTTCGAAAAAAATTGAAATCTCACTTCTACAAGAAAAGAATCTTAACTCTACGATTTTCGATAACGCAGCCAACCTTATTCTCTTAACCAATTCAAAAGGTTTATTGGAAAACATAAATCCCGCTGCATTAAACTTACTCGGTTTGTCCAAAGAAGAAGTCATCGGCGAATACATTCAAAATATAATATTAGTACAAGAAGATAAAGAATTTTTAAAAGAAGTTTTGGATGATATCAACGAAATTCAAAATATAGCAGAGAGTCTTATTTTACGATTTGTAAACCAACAAAAACAAACTCTTTATTTGGAGTGGAGGCTTGGGATCATTCGTGACAATAAAAATGAACCTGCCAAAATCATTTGGATAGGGATTGACCAAACATCGAAACGAACCGCCGAATTAGAATTAAAGGAATTAAACAAATCTCTCGAGGAAAAAGTAAAAGCCAGAACCATCGAACTACAAACAAGTAATACAGAACTTAATTCTGCTTTATTCGCCTTAAGAGAAGCCCAAGAAAAATTGATTCAAAATGAAAAACTTGCTTCCTTAGGACAACTTGTCTCTGGGCTTGCACATGAAATCAATAACCCAATTGGAATGATCAAATCTTCCGTTGAGACATTGATCTCAGAATGGGAAGAAGAAACTGAAGAAGAAAACAATAGATCAGTCAATGAAATTTTAAATTTAATCATCAATTCAAATGAATCCGGCCTTAGGATTCTCACCGGCCTTTCTAACCGTCAAACACGAAAATCATTATCAGAATTACTAAAACAAAATGAAATTATATACCCAGAGGAACTAGCAGAACTTTTTGTTGATTCTGGAATCAGAAATTTATCCGCTTCAATTTTAAACAAAATCAAATCCAGTGTGCAAAACCTAGATGATTTCAAAAAACTTAAAAAATTCCTTCTAATGAAACAATCATCAGAACACATCCACTACTCTATCAGGCGTCTTTCCAAAATTACATTTACTTTAAAAAACTTTGCTGGTTTACAATCGAATTTAGAACTCATTGATTTTTCTTTAAAAGATACAATCCATTCTGCCATTTCATTGTATAAAGAATACTTTTTACGTGACATCAATCTAATTTTGAATTTAGAGTTTGAGGGTAAAATTCGTTGTATCCAAGGAGATTTGGTCCAACTTTGGAGCCAAATGATTTGGAATGCCATCCAAGCAGTTTCATCAAAAGGTACAATTTGGATTCGTAGTTACCAATTAGGTGATTCTGTTGTGGTCGAAATCGAAGATTCAGGAATAGGAATCCCTTACGAACAACAAACGAAAGTGTTTATGCCATTTTTTTCAACAAAAACATCGGGTGATGGTCTTGGACTTGGTCTTTATCTTGTGAAAGAAATTGTCAATCGTCACAACGCCAACATCAGTTTTGATTCAAGTCCAGGAAGGACTCTTTTTAAAGTGGTTTTCCCTTTTAAATCGTAATCGAAATTTTACCTGAGTTATTTGTTTTTCCGATTACCAAAGACTTTTCTCCAAGTGATTCCAATGTAGACATCGCAGTATCTACTAAATTCGAATCAATGACTAATATATAACCAATACCCATATTAAACGTGCCATACATATCATGACGATCTAAGGAATGGTCTTTTTCTAATTTTGAAAAAACATAAGACTCTGGAAGAGAAAAAATCTCAGCACCAATCCCTTTTGGCAATACCCTTGGAATATTTTCATAAAATCCACCGCCAGTTATGTGAACCATTCCCTTTATGGATACTTTTTCAATCAGTGATAAAATCGATTTTACATATATTTGAGTGGGAAGGAATATATGTTCTTTTAAAAATTCTAATTCACAGTCAGAAGTTGGTAATTTACCATCCTTAAGTAACAATCGACGAATGAGCGAAAAACCATTGCTATGTGGACCTGATGATTTTAATCCAATGATTGTGTCTCCTGATTTAATGGATTTACCATCAATCATTTTATTTTTTTCCACAACACCGACAACGAATCCAGCCAAGTCGTATTCATCATCAGGCATAACACCAGGATGTTCCGCTGTTTCGCCACCAACTAAAGCACAATCTGCCAAGGTACAACCTTTCACAATACCGGAAACGATTGCTTCCATAGTAGGTAAATGAAGTTTCCCACAGGCAATATAGTCTTGGAAAAAAAGTGGTTTTCCACCATTTACCAAAATATCGTTCACACACATTGCGACCAAATCAATCCCAACTGTATTATGGATACCAAGTAATCGGGCAATTTGTAGTTTTGTGCCAACACCATCGGTTCCAGACAACAAAATTGGTTCTTGGTACGATTTTAAAAAACTAACATCGTAACAGGCGGCAAATCCTCCGAGGCCACCCAATACATTTTGATTATGAGTGGATGCAACATTTGTTTTGATTCTTTGGACAAACTCTTGCCCTTTTTCTGTATCAACTCCAGCATCTTTGTATGTGACTTTGTTTTGGTTAGACATGGAGTTTTCCTATTGTGGTATTAATGAGTGATAAGGTATGATTCGGAGTGATGGTTTTTGCAATTCTACCTGCAAGGTGAACATAATCGGAATCAGGAGTATTCAAAAGAATATCCAGTTGATTTTTATTTTCCTTACATCCATCAGGTAACTTTAAAATTTTTTTCATATGTAGGGACGTGCCCATGTTACCATCATAAACTTTCAAATTTGGATAATGGTAACTGATTCGTTCTCTCAAAAAAACATAATGTGTACATCCAAGTACAATGATTTCAGTTTCAGGTAAAACTAACTTGATTTTGGAATCCAAATAATTCCATGCTTCTTCCCAATTATCAGAATCTATCAATTTGGCGAGTCCTTCACATGGAATGGGAAGAATTTCTGTTCCAATCGCAAGGCCAGAAACTAAATTTTTGAACTTTTCTTCTTTAAGGGTTAATTCAGTAGCAAAAACCGCAATTTTGACACCCGGATTCTCAACTAGCGCCGGTTTAACGGCAGGCTCCATTCCAAAAATAGGAATCGTATGTTGTTTTCTTAAAAAATCGGCAGCTGCTGAAGTCGCAGTGTTACAAGCAAATAAAACAGCTTCGCAATCTTTTTCGATCAAATATTCAAATGCATGTTTTGATAACTCAATCACTTCCTGTTTGGATTTTTGTCCGTAAGGTGCGTGGATTAAATCCCCAAAATAAATATAATCAATGTTGGAAGTTTCTTTCCATAAAGTTCGTAATACAGATAACCCACCTAATCCTGAGTCAAAGATACCAATTTTATATCTGCCACGTGAATTCATTTAAGATGCTAAATACTTCTTAATATTCTCAGCTAAAGTTTTATAAATCCACTCATACTTTGCGTCGTCTTCTTCAAGTAAGGTGACTCGAAAACCATTTCGACTGCAACAAAATGAACTGAGAGGAACTACACAAATTCCAGCAGATGCCAAAAGGTGTAAAACAAATCGGCGATCTAATGCAGCTTTTTCCATAAGTGGAGCTACAAAGTTTTTTACCTTCTCATTTTGAATTGGCAACGTCATATGTGACTTTAAAACTTCGTCTTCAAATAAAACGGTTAGGTAAAAAGCACCTTTTGGTTGGATCACCTTTACACCAGGAATTCCTGACAATAAGGAAGTGGCTTTTTCTGCTCGTTTTTTAAATTTCAAATTCCGAGTTTTTAAGTGATTTAAAAATTCTGGATGGGAATACACCAAGGGAATCGAAAGTTGTGGTAAGGTTGTTGAACAAACTTCCAGCATTTTCGCGTCTAACAACGATTTAATGTAACGTTCAAATGTAGCATCATTTTTACGATTAAACACTTCCAACCAACCACACCGTGCACCTGGCCATGGAAACTCTTTTGAAATCGATCGAAGAGCAAAACCACAAACCTTCTCTCCAATGACCTCGGATAAATGGATGCTACCCCACTCGGAATAATTCACATGGGCATAGGTTTCGTCACAAATTAAGATGATATCATACTTTTCACAAATTTTGACTATCTCTCGCATCACTTCTTTTGGATACACTGCACCTGTTGGGTTGTCAGGATTGATGAGTAATATCCCCGCAATCGAATCATTGTATTTGACTTTGTTTTCAATGTCTTCTAAGTCAGGCATCCAATCGTTATTAGGATTTAATTCGTATGTTAGGTGTTCGTATCCTGAGTGTGCTGCTTCTGCAGATGACAAAGTGGAATAGGCTGGAGATGGTCCAAGGATCCTTGCTTCCCTTCTCATAAAACCAAATATTTTTGCTACAGCATCACCTAGGCCATTGAAGAACAAAATGTCTTCAGATGTGATTTGAGCTCCACCCCTCTCATTGACTTTCTCTGCCAAAAACTTTCGAGTGGTTTCATCACCTTGGGTTGCCGTATAGGCCCAAGATTTATTTTGGTTCACAAGTCCACTGACAATCTCTTTCATCCAAGCTGGGATACTCTCACCTTTTTGGATGGGATCCCCTATGTTTTCCCAAGTGATGGGAACACCCATCGCTTCGATTTGTTTGGCAAGGGCAACAATTTGGCGGATTTCGTAAATGAGGGCATCTGCCCCCGAATGGACTATATTTCTTCTCATATCATTTTTTGCCCTTTTGGTAAGTGGCCTCCACCAAAGGGATCGATAATTCCATCTCTTGGGTATCCCTTAATATCTTCAACCGTAAGACGCCCCCAAGTCCGACAAGTCCCACTTGTTCCCGTAAATCGTTGATATGGCGGATCACAAGCCCATTGGCACCTTCAATAAAGTCGTAACGACGGAGTCCCCCTTTCTCTGCCGCAGAGTGTGGTTCGATGTCGTACACAAGAACTCCTATGGCTTCACTTGGGATGCCTAGGGAACGCCTATGGTCAGGGAGAGGTGCCGTCGCCATGACTACGAGGGTTGCAGGGCGAATGTTTTGCCCTACATTTTGTTCAATTTGACGTAACACACGTTTGGCATAATTGATGGGAATGGCAAACCCGATGCCGGCACTTGCCCCACTGGAGGAGCGGATCATGCGATTGATTCCTACCACCTCTCCATAGATATTGAGGAGAGGACCACCACTGGAGCCAGGGTTAATGGCTGTGTCGGTTTGGATATGGGTTTGGCCCGTTTCATCTAAATCTTCTCTGGACTTGGCAGAGACCACACCCACAGTGAAAGTTTTCTCCAAACCATAGGGAGAACCAACGGCGATGGCCCAATCTCCCACTTCGATTTCGTCGGAATTTCCAAGAAAAGCAGGTGTGAATTTGTCTTCACTTGGAATTTTCAAAAGAGCAATGTCGGCACGTTCATGGCTTCCCACATACCGTGCCGGAAAAATCCTACCATCGGACATGATGATCTCTATGATTTCGGCATTTTTGATGACATGGTAGTTGGTTACAACAAACCCACGTTCATCAATGATGAATCCACTCCCAATGGAAGAAATGCGATCTTCACGACTTTCTCCAAAGGCATATGGATGGAAAATCATCTCTGTTTTTTTGGTTCGAATGGAAACAACAAATTGTTGGGCTTCACGGTAAACATTTCGAAAACTGGATTGGATTTGGATGGCTTGGCTTTGTTTGCTTGCGGAGATCGGTTTTGGAGAGGAAAAAAGTTTTGTCAATGCGGACCGGATTTCCGGGAAAAAGATTGCAAACAAAAGTACAAATACTAAGGCAAAGTTAATGTAGACGACTGGCGGAATCGAATTTTTTCTTTCCATAGAATGCCAAAACCCCCTCCACTTTTGCCGATTCCCTTCCTGTGTCGAACGAAAAAGAGAAAAACGATCATTACAATCTTATTCTTTCCATTTTTCGTGACCGGATGTTTGCCATATCTATACCATTTAGGGAAAGAACAATCTGCAATCATTTTAGGCAGGGAAAAAATTGAACTAGTCTTAACAAAACCAAATCTTGATCCAAAAACCAAACAAAAATTAAATTTAATCCGAGAAGTAAGGGAATTTGCTATCGATAAACTAGCGCTAAACGAAAAAGGAGGTTTCGAATACTTTACAGAGTTAAACCGGGAAGAAATTGGTTGGAATGTGAGTGCCTCAGAATCATTAAATTTGAAATCATACACGTGGTGGTTCCCAATAGCAGGTACAGTCCCTTATAAAGGATTCTTTAACAAAGAATTGGCGATCGAACTCGAAAAGGAACTCAAAGAAAAAGGTTACGATACCAGGGTTAGACCCATTGGTGGATATTCGACATTAGGTTGGTTTTCTGATCCAGTCTTATCTCCACAATTAACTTGGCCTGACCATCGTTTGGTAGGACTCGTCATCCATGAAATGGCACATGCAACAGCCTATTTGCCAGGTGACACAACATTAAATGAATCTTACGCGAGTTTTGTGGAAGAAATTGGAACAGAAATGTTTTACGTCGCAAAAGAAGGAGAAAATAGTCCTCATCTCATAAAATTTAAAAAAGAAAAACTCAAACGAGAATCAATATTAAAACTTCTCAAACAATATGCAGACCAACTGAAATCTGTTTATGAAAGTGATAAAGAGGATTCATCAAAGTTAGAATTAAAAAAATCAATCATTCTAGATTTTAAAAATAAAATCATTTCAGAAAACCTAATCCCTGAAGAAAAATCGAAAGAATTTTTAGTTAGAGAATGGAATAACGAAGATTTTTTAGGAGCTCTTCGTTACCATTCTGGTGAAGTGAGTTTCTTTAGTTTATATGAAAAATCAAATCGAGACCTATCTAAATTTCATAAAGAAGTACAAAACCTTTTTTCATTACCTGAAGAATCTAGAAAAGAGTTTTTAGAACCAACTCATTAATCTTCAATGATAGAGGTTGTGAAAAGTTTATAACCAATCCAATACCGATCATCGATAGAATGAATTTTTGCTGCTCTTTTTCCATCCAATAATCGAATATGTAAGGGTTTCTCCAACTCTTCTTGAGCAAGGAATTGACGTATAAAAAACAAATTATGAACTCCTGTTTGTGTTCCAGAATGCAAAACAAAGAGTCCCTTTTTTGTTTTAGCCAAATAATAGGCAATCCCAGAAAAGTCATTTGTGTATTGAAGCGAAGGACCAATTTGTTGGTTTGCATATACAACGGCAGTCGAATTTGATTTTGGCTTGATCTCAGTTAACGCTTGTCCATCCAAACAAAGGTAAGTAGAATTACACCAACCTAGTTCGGAAAAATCTACCAAATAAGGAGATAGAGAATCTTTGTTTCCATTTGTCTCCCAAAGAACTAAGCCAGCACTGATTTCATTTTCCAAAGAAGAACGATATCCAATTGCTGAAACAGTTGGTTTTTTAGGGGATATATCTTTTAATTTCAATGGAGGGTTCAATAAAAAATCGGAAACGGAAGAAACGGCATAGTATTCCGTATCAGGTATGGACAACGGAACGACTGCGTGGATTCCCGAAGTAAAAAGATAATGGCGATTTTTTTGATTGAATCGCAAATTTGTTCGGTATTTGTCAGACAATGATTCACGTAAAATCACTTCTTGACTGCCAGATTCGGCGGATCGGAAGTATCTTACGAGTTCACGATAGATTGACTTATTATCAGGGAAAAGTTCCCGACCAAGAGACTTACCTCCCGCAAAACTTAATAAATATGTTTTTTTGCCCAAATCAAAAATTCCGTGAAACTCTTGTTTACCGGTCATTTTCTTTTTTAATTTCTCTGCATAGATCTCAAAAGTCGGAATATTTCTAACATACAATAATTCATTTGAAAATCTTTCTGAAGTGTAACGAAAGATTTCCCTTGCCACTGCTAAATCGAAAAAACTTTCAGAACTATTTTTATCCAAACATTGTTGCAGAAGGTACTGGAATAAAAATTCATATTCCTTTTTCAACTCTGAACTTAGAAATTCATTTTTGTTTTTTCGATTTAAGTCGTTGATAATGGATACATAGTCTTCCGGTTTTTTAGTCTTTGCTAATTCATATACTTTCTGAAATGCATTCTCCGGATTTTTCACATTCCCCATTTGTTTTTTTAGGTAATCGCGTTTCCAAAGGAAATCATTCCACTTGTCCAACCAATAGGAATTCCCTGGACCCAATTCCTTCGTTTGTTTTTGGATTTTAGATACCAAAGACTCTGCAAGTTCTAAATCTCCTCGCAAATACAATGCTTTAACGAATTCCAATTGAAAAAATAAAACCCTATAATTCCTACCTTCTTCTTGTTCCATTTGTAACAATAGTTCAAACAAAGAATTCACTTCTTGGTTTTTCTGAAAGGGAATTGAATTTAATAACAAATGAAAAAACAAACTTCTATTCAAATGGGAGAGTTTGGTTAAAACGGATTGACCATTGGTTAAGTATTCTGGTGTTAACGTAAGAACCTCAGAATAACCTGTTTGCAATAAATCCTTCCATGAAGAGTAAAGTTTAAGTCGATAGGAATCATAAATAGAATCTGAATAACCAAATTTTGTGAAATCACGAGAAAGGATTTTTTCATCAAACTGTTTCCAATCTTTTTTAAATCCATAATTATAAGCTGATGTTGAATTAAGTGAGGTAATGTAAATATCTTTGTCACCGAATACAAACGCCTTATGAAAATATATTTCTAAAATTCGATTTTTGACTACATTCTTTTCTTTTGAGGTTTTCGCAAACAATGAGAGTTTTTTCGTTTCAGTATCTGCTTCATGGAACATATAATTCTGAATGTATAAACTACCCAAACGATAGGCTTGCAAAAATGGATCCTCTTCTTTTTCGATTTTTGCCCGAGCTTCATTTTTGGACTTGAAATCATTGAATTTTCCACTTCTAAGTTGAGAATAAAATCCAAGTGCTCCTAAATAAGTATCACGTTCAATCCCAATAAAATTATTGGTTTCGAAAGAACAATCCTCCTTCTCTTTGGAAGAAAAACAGGAAACCAAATATTCATATCGAATTTGATTTTGAAATGGAGAGTTTTCATATTTTTTCCACAACGGTCTAAAAATTGTTTTTTTGGAAACAAAGGGAAATATCTCCGATCGAAGTTTTGCCAGTTTTAATTCTAAGGCTGGTAATTTTTCATTTCCATCATCTAACAATGTGGATGCGGTATAATAATTTTCGTATGCCTCATTTGTTTCTTTTGCTTTTTCATTTTGGAAGCCTAACTCCATAAATTGAATTGCACTTTGAGTTAAATTTTCGTTTGAGATTTTGAATGGTTTCCAGTTCCCTATCATAAAAGAATTTTGTCTTTTAGCTAAATCTTCTAGTTTAGAGGGAAAAAATTCTTTTTCTTGGTTAAGATCAATTGGAATGATATTCTGAATTCGTTTGGAACGTAACACTTCGTAAATATACCCAAGCCTATCCCAATGTTTTTGAGAAACAAAATTATCCCGACCTAATCCAACAATCGAGATTTCAGATCCGCTGCCTTGAAACATTTCGCGTAAAGGTAATACTTGTGATACATCATCACCAAATAAACTCCTTTGGTTTTCTAATTTCTCTTTTGAAATCAAATAATCTGTATTGGATAAAAGGATTCCTAAATTTCCTTCATTCACTGTCCGAATATGAGAATCGCGAAATTTTTGTTCGTCTCCTCCGAATACAGTCACCCATTTCAATCGTCTTTCATTTCGTTCATCAAATAGTTCGGTATGATTTCGATCAAAAATAATGGATGGGTGTTTGCCTTGTTGTTTTGCAATCGAGAGGATATAATTTAACTTTTGCCCATCAATTCTTTTACCTAATAATTGAATTTGAGGGAATTCATATCCTAAGTTTGGAATGCATTCACTTACATTTGACTCTATATCACAGTTTTGATGGATTTGTTTGCCATCCTTAAAATAAAAGCTGTGGATCATGTTTCCAATCTGAAAATAACCATTCCATTCCGAAAAAAATCGATCATTTGCAACTCGATTTGGCTCTAAAAAGAATTTTCGTTCCGGTGAAATCGTTTTTAACTTATCCAAAAGAATTGATAATCGATTTGCTTCAGACGTTTCTTGTTTGAGAAGTGAAGTAACGGATTCTCTTTTGATTGTTTTTTCAATGGTTTGAGTTGCAATTCGTTTGTATTGGTTATACCATTTCCGAATGTCTTGATAATTCAGATTGAGTTTTGAATCTTCAAATTCGAATTGTGCCGAGATTAAATCACGGAATAATTCCAAACTTCGGAAGTTTTCCCATAAATTCACCAAAGGTACGAAATTTGATTTTTGCATTTGAATTTTCGAATGAATATCTAGAAAACCAACCAATCTATGTTTCGGAGTAAACATCCGAACTGGCAAATTAGTTTGGTATGTTTGGAAGGCTTCTTTTAGGAAAGGTTCAAATTTCCCCTTGGAATCAGTGTTTTCAAATTCCCATTTGGACCGAATTACATTTGACCAAAACTTTTCCTCATCCAATCGAAATTCATACGCCATCTCCGAGGTTTCTTTCCATTTTTTTTCTGCCATAAGTTCGTCACCTAGCATCATATAAATGGAATATAAATTTAGTAATACTCTGACTCTAGTTTGCCTTGAGATCGGATCACCTGATAAACCGATAAACTTTGGATCGACAAGTCCAGGGTTTTCTAAATGAAAAATCGATTCCGATAAAACTGAAGTAAAATCCTTATTTTCCCGTTGGTTTTGCAAAGCCAGATAATACAACGCAGTTCCATAGTACAGATCGTATTTTGGATTGGAGATTCTAAAATTTGTAAAACAAATTTCCAACTCAAGTTTACAACTCGCCAAATCTCTTTCTTTCCAAGTTTTCAAATCAGCAAAAAATTCGGTTAATACTTGTTTTTTAAGTCCATTGTTTAATGAAAAACTTTCCTGGATCATAAATGCCGAATGGCTATAATTATGGAAAAGTTTATCCAAATCTTTGTTAGTTGCAGATTTAAATAAAACTTCCACTAGTTCTTGGTACCGTTTATTTGCCTCTTCTAAAAGATCACTTTTTTGGTATATCTGCGCTTCTACTTGCCTTGATTTTGCTAATATGTTTTTTCCAATGATGGTTCCATCCAATCCATTAGAAGTGATTAATAAATTTCGATTCTGGATTTCCTTTAATGCAGCAACATACTCTTCTTGTTCAATATGATTCTCAATTCGTATCCCAAGCGTTAATAAATATTTAAAGTTATGAGGGAACTCTCCTGGGAAACGGCCATCGCCTATCACTCGAACGTTATCACCTAGAATCAAATTCCACAAACTCCACTTCTTCCAACGAGTGTATAAAGATTCTTTGGAACTCTGGTATTCTTTTTCTGCCAAATCCAACATTTGATAGGAATCTCGGAATCGGCCACTTTTTTGAAAAGCGATAGCGAGGTAATTAGCCAAATTGATTGGGCTAATGAATTTTACATCTTTGTTGTAAGCAATTGCTGTTTGGAAAGAAACGATAGCTTCTTCATAACTTCCAGACTCCAATTCAGATAATCCACGTAATGAAAAAAGTAAAGCCAACTTTGAGCGAATCCCATTGAGCCCTGAAAGTGAGATCACATTGGCTTCTTGGGCGTGTTGGTTTACATACTGATAATACTCATTTTTAAAATAAATATCAATGGACTTTGAAAACTGCTCCGAAGCTTTTTTATACTGACCTTGGTAAATCAAAGATTTTCCATAATTAAATCGATAAATTGCTTCTTGTTTGTATCCTTCGAATTGATTTTTAACGGATAAAGAATTAGAACTTTCTTCTACCTTTCGATAACTTTCATTTGCTTTCGGATAATTGTTTAATAAAAAATAATTATTCCCTAAGTTTAAATTTAAATCTGAAATTACCTTTTTGTTTGGATACTCTTCTCCCAAAAACACTAAAATCTGATTGTACAATTCTATATTGGCTTCTAAATTTTTATCCGGAAAATACTTTTTATACAAATTTTCGTAAATATCAAAGTCAACATCCCCGGATGAGGGATCTTTTTGTAATTTCATCAGATCCACATATTGGTACAGCCATCCGAGTAATTGGTATGCATCATAATGTGTCGGATCCGCATAAATGATCCATCGAAGTTCCAATTCTGCACGTTTGAAATTCTCCAATATTTCTGCCTTACGAACATCGGTCATTGTTCCCGTTGCATAATAATAAGATTCAAATGTAACATATTTATTGATTAAATAATAAGAATAACCATATAGAGTAGCTAAATCCAAATATGGTCTGGCCCTCGGGACGGCTTGTTTAAAATACAATTCTGTCCAACCAAGAGCCTTCGCGGACAATACTTCAATATTCTCGAAATCTTTTATATTTACAATCCCACGAACAAGCTCCCTATCAGTTACGATAGAAGTGATACTCGCCAAATTGCCAATCAAATTGAGTTTATCTTTACTTAGAATATTGATCTGATTTAATAGAGCACGTTCTTCTTCTTCTCTGATCTTTTTACCATAACTAAAAATTGTATCTACCATCTTCCTTTGGTAATAGATCGCATATTCCTTGTATAAGGAATCTAAATACAAATTTCTAGTTTTAACCAAAAACATATTTTGATTATTAAAAAAATAATGAAACGATGATTGTAATAAGTCACCAATCCTTTCAAATTCAACGGCTTTGTTTTCAAAATAAAAAAACGCACTTTTGATATCTTCCGCACCCAAATCCACACCAAGTAACGGATCATAAAACTCTAAGTAGATTTTTAAATTCCGAAGGGCATCCGAGGTATTTCCGGCTGCTTTTTGGTTATAATATTTTAAAAGATTGGCACGTAATAAAATTGGGTTTTTGTATTCTGCCATAAAACTACGGATTTCAAAGACCGATGGTTTCCCTGCAGGTTCCAAATCCAATTGAATGGGGATCGGAATGATGGAGTCCAACACTTGATTGGATTCATTATAACGTCTTAAATCAGACAGTGCTTTTGCTTTAATGAATTGGATTGTTTGTAAAAATATCGGATTTTTATTGGATTCTTTTTTATCTAAGACAGAATTTACATAACCTAAAACTAGTTCACTGTTTTTGGAGTCAGTGATTTTAAAAATTACATCTTCCAATAGAAAACGCAAATCTCGTTTTCGATCATTTGAAAATATATGATTAGGGTCATTTAAATAAATTTGTTTTTCTTTCTCCCAAGAGAGAATCATCTCTTCATAAAAAGTAGACAATTGATTTTCATTTGGATTGAATTCATATCCACCTAACCTACGCTTAATTTCGTCAATTTGGTGGTAGTTTGGATAGAGTTGATAAATTTTTAATAAAATCTCCTTAGCACTTGAAAATTTTTTTTCTTGTTCGAGTTGATCAGCATATAGATGATACAATACAGCTTCACCATCTAAAGAAAATTTTGAAACAAAACTTTGTTTCATTTCGTTTTCTAAATTGAAAGCAGAACCATTTTGTTTTGCTTCATTCCATTTGATGTAAACGATAGCGAATTGGTTTTTTTCTAACTCAACTTTTCTTTTGAAATTTTTGATAAGGTTTTTTGCTTCTTCCGCTTTACCAACTCGATTCAAAGTGGAATACTTTAGGTAGGCAACTTGTGCTTCATATACAGGAAAAAGTGGATCTTCTGAATAAAAAAGTTCCACAGAATCTAAAGCTAAAAAATAAGACTCGATACTTTGCCCTGGCGATAAGGTCTTCGAATACTGGAATTGTTCTTTAATGTTTGATTGTTTCGGAATGGAACCGTTTTCTGGAATAAAATAAATATTAATCGCATTAAAGTAAGAGGCGGAAAATAAAATGGAGCCGCCATTAAAATTGGAATACCTTACATCAAAATTGGATGTTTCCCCTGAAGAGAGAACTCGTTCTTCTCCCGATGTTAAATTCTTTTTTACAAGAAGGCTATGGTCTCTGTCATCTAAGCGACCGTTACCGTTTGTATCTTTACGAATCGACGCATAATATAAATTTTTCGACCGACTATCCACCGTAGGAGAAAAATCGAGAAATTGGTCATTAGTGATCCGGTTCACCGATCGATTCGAAAGTTGGAATTGGTAAATCTCACCTTTATTATCTTCAAAATAAGAAACAAAATATATAAATTGTCCATCTGATGAAACATATGGAGAGGTTACTCCGACTGTTGTCAGTTGGTTAATTTCTTTAAGTTGATTCAATTGAATTGAACATAAATTTGGAATGCCTGGTGTGAATCGATCTGAAACAAAGTAAATCGTTTTTCCATCTGGCGACCAAACAGGATCTGTATCAATGATCCCTTTTTGGTATTCGCCCTTTCTGTTTGGTTGGTTGGTTAAATTAACAAACTCATCACTAATAAATCGATTTCCTTTTAGATATTCCTTAATCCATTCCTCAGTGTCGATAGGCAACAAAACCAAATCACCTTCTGAATCAAATTCTTCTGAAACAAACACAAGGTATTTCCCATCAGGTGAAATAGCCGGCTTCGTTTCGGAAAAGGAATTATCTGTGATTGGAACAACTATCGAACTTTGTAAGTCACGAAACCAAATATCAAAATTACCTTTTTGGTCAGTTGCATAAAAAAGATAACGTCCATCTTTTGTAGTAGAACTGTACAAGTTATTTCCCCTTTGTACTGTTAGGGGGAATGGCTTTGACTGTGACGGTGAAAAATAATTTTTGGAAATAGCAGAATAATCAAAATTTACATTCGAATATTTTACATTAGATTGGAATAAAGCACAATTGAAGGTAAAAATAGAAAATATTAGGTATAAAATGGATCTTTGAAAAGATATCATTGGTATTTTTCCCATCGACCTTGCGTTGTTTCAAAGTATTCTCCAATCGAAACATTTTTATAATATTCATCAATAAGTGTTTGTTTGAGTTTTAGTAATTCGTCTTCCTTTTTACCTTTTTTCTTTTGAGTGATCATTTCTTTTTCTATGATAAATTTTCTAGACTCATTTAGAAAAAGAATTACATCTTCAACTCGTTTGCGTTTGGCAGGGATTTCATAATTTACATATGTAGGCAATGAGGAAGCCAAGGGATTGAGTTTGATAAAACCCAGAGGTGTTTCACCCAAAATTCCATCTGTCTTGTATTTCTTAATTTCAGTTGAAAGATAATTTAATCGAACTCGGTGAGCTCTTATTTCTGGATCCGAATCTTCTTTGGCCAATTTTTCTTGGTTATTTTGACCGTTGGTTGAGGATTGGATGGAACCAATCATCCATCCTTCTTTTTCCAATTCACGATCTTCACCTACCATCTGTTTTTCGGCGGCAGTTTGCGCATTGGTAATGGTAATTGGAGGAACTTTTAAACTACATCCTATCAGTAAAAAAATAACCAATATACGTTTCATAACTACCTCACTCTTGGTATGTTTGGATTTCGTTTTGTGCTCTTTTCAAAAAGTTGGCAAGAGGCATCCTTTGTTGCGAAATTTTCCCATCTTCTAAATTCATTATCAATGACAACAAGGACCGATCAAAATAAACATCCGCGTAAACCAATCCTTTTGATAAGGATACATCAATTTTACTGATTGGATAACTATCAGTGATACGATCGATTAAAAAGTTTTGAGCTGATATTACATTCAAAGCACTTTTCCCGAAATCCCTTCCAATCTGAAAGATGGAAAAAAATAAATCTAAGTTAGCAATGGGTTCACTTAAATCTCTAACTTTAATATTCAAGTCAGCTTTGAGTTTCCCATCATCAATTTTGTCCCTAACTTTTGGAGCCATTAATTGTTTTAGATCAATGTCACGAATGAGTAAATTCCCACGAAACTCCATGGACTTAGGATCTAAATTCCCTAAATTGAATACTAAATTTTTACCTAAAATGATTCCATCCATGGAGTAGGATTTAAGTGACTCAATGTTTGCAAAATTTTCTTTGTATTCGATAAAGGCACTGAATCCGGGAGATTCGTTTTGTTTTTTTACATATTCAAAAGGTAAATTGGGAATGTTGGGATGAGTTCCTATCACTTTTCCTATGGTAAGATTTGGTGTGTTTGTCCTTCCATAGTTTTTGATAAAAATTGACTTATCTCCAATGATCAAACTTTCTTCAGGTTGGTAGGCAAGATTGTGTTGGATCGGAATTTTGGAGTTTATCTCCTCAACTAAGTATGCCTTACAATTTTCTCCGGGACATTTTTGATTGTTATATGCTAATGAAGGTAATTTTGTAAAAAACTCTCCGTTTATATCATAATCTTTGATTTTTAAGTTTAATCCAAGATCACCATGAACGGAAATACCTTTTGCCAAATACTGTTTTGTTGGAGAATGGATAAATAAGTTTAAATCTAAATTTCCAAAATAGGGACCAAGTGGAGGTTTTTGTTTTTCAAGTTTATTTAATTTTCCACTTAACGATGATTGTAACACACCATTAAAAGCCATTAACTTCAATTGTTTGATTAAAATTTCATTTGCACTGGTACCCGAAATAGTAAGATCCGTTGTTAATTTTAGATCTCTCATCTCCAATCCAGGTAAATCTGCATTTAAATTTGCAGAAATTAATTTTGCATTTGGCTCTTGCACATAACGAGCGCTTAATTTAATTTTTGGTTGGACACCAAGTAAATTCTGAATAGGTGAAATTTTTTCTTTCAATACAAGTGGCAATACAACTAATAAATTTGGAGTTGTTAATTTTATGTCCAATGGCGACAATGAAACAAACATGGTTTGTCCCAATTGGACATTCCCCTTCATTTGCAAATCCAAGGCTTTGTTTCCTGTGATTGTCTTTTGGTCTAATATCAGATTTTTGATTTGAATTTCTTTTAATCCAAATGGTTTATCAAAAATTAAATTTGTTTCTAAATCCAAACCTAAAATGGAAGCAGGAGACCTTGAACGATCAATTTGGTATCGGAATCCATCGATGTTAATTTTCGATTGTAATAACAAATTTTGAAACGTCTCACCTAATACAACTAAGTTTAGTTTTAGTTTCCCAGCAACTCCCTTTGCATACTCACCTAATTGAAGTTTGTCTAATGATAACGATAGATTAATCCCTGAATTTTTTGAATATTCTCCAGATAAAAAAATGGAAGATTGATTATAAACCAATTGTGAAGGAGAGATTCGAAATGATTTAAGGAATGGCAAAGGAAATTCTGCAGTTTTTTCCTTTTGATTCGAAAGATTGAGTGTTGCCGTCAAATCTACATTTGCTGTATCTAAAGAATGTGGTTTCGATGTTCCAACACGCACATAAACTTGATTTGCTTTTACTTTTACGTTAGCTTTGGACTCATTCCAATTTCCATGAATTCCAGTTCCTTCCAAAGAAAGTTCACCTAAAACTTTAATTTCTGGAAGAATTCCTTGTAACTGTTGTAAGGTGTTCTGCAAGGATCCTAACTGAATTTGAGAACGAATGATATCTAAATTTACATCTGGTGATTCTTTGGAAAGGTTTGAGATCGAACCAAATAATTGGATCCAAGTTTGCCCAATCACCCGTAGGTCAAATTGTTGCACTTTTAAAACATCTTCTTTTGCATCAAAATGGATATCGGATAACAAACGTAATCCAGTTTGGACTGCTTTGCCGCGAACATCCAAATGGATTTCATCCTTTCCTAAATCAGTCGCAAATAAAAACAATTCGGGAGATTCAGTGCGATCCCATTCCAACCTTAGGGACATAGGAAGAGACTCTTTCCACTTGACTTGATTGGAATCCAGTTCAATGAAAAGTGGCCTTTCCGAATTCAAATGGACGAGAATTTCATCTAACTGGTCTAAGGCTTCCATTCCAAGCGGGATCGAAGTGAACCGATTGGTGATGAGTTTGGTTTGAAAATCAAAATTCTGAAGTGAGAAATAACGGAGGTTGCCCGTTTCACGTATGTACTGGAGAGAAATTCCCTTCAGGTTTAGATAGGCACTTAGTTGTAGTGGAAGGTAAGTGGAAATTTCAGAACTGGGTTCTTTGGGTTCTTCCGCAATCGTTTCTTCTACTTCTTTGTCCTTTGGTTTTAAAAGGTATGCAAGGTTCCACTCACCCGCTCTTTCTTCGATGCGAATGTTGGCTTCCGTGATGCCGAAATCGGAAATTCGAATTTTACCGAATGCGAATAAGGGTAAATTGTAACGGAGCCTGACTTCTTTTGCAGTCAAAAGCGGAGATTCAGAAAAAGGACCGCCTGGAGTCACCCTGAGGTTTTGGATTTCGATTCCATAAAAAAGGGAAAAACAAGTAAACTTGCCCTCAACTTTTGCCATTGTGAAATGGGAAACAAGTTTAGGAAAGAGCCAGTTGGCAGTGAATTGGTTAAATACTAATTTGTAGAGGAGGAAGAGGACAAATAGCCCTCGAAATGTTTTGGTTTTGGCGATTCCTAAACTACTCTTCAGGATTGGATTCATCACAAGAATCGCCTCTAGCGTCTAATATTCGAAGGAGTCTTCAGCCTCTTCCAAAGTTTTGTAAATCTCAAACACGCTGGAAAGTTTTGTAATCTCCATCAGGTTTTCGATATCGGAATTTAAGTTCGCAAATACAAGACGACCGTTCAGCCCATCAATGTGTTTATAGATATTGAGAAATGTTCCAAGACCTGCGGAATTGATGAATGGAACCTTTTTCAAATCGATAATGAATTTCGGGACTTGGCCTTTCTTGATGTACTGTTCTATCTTTTCAGACAACTCGAACTCATTTCCAGCTTTGATGGCACCTTCAATTTTAATGATGTGCACGTCGTTTTTACTAGTAACTTTGATTTTCATAACCCTTCGGAAGATGGTGTTGCCAATACGATCTGTCGAATTTTCCGAATGTAAAGCAAATTTTTATGCGGAGTGCAATAAATCTTTGCCGACTTTCCTAAGTTCATGTTTTCCTTGTGACAAAAGATTGCGAACTGCCTTTCTTGTGATGCCTAACGTTTTTGCGATTTCACGTTCGGAAAAAAAACTACGATCAAGGGCCCTCGACCTGCGTAACATCCAGATTTTTTTCTGTTTTCCATACCAAGACCTGCGATGGTGATCGTTACACTCGTATAATTTTCTAGTATAACGAGTGATCATCACCGAAAGGCGTTGGATCATTTCTCTTTGTTCACACCGTCTCTCCTCCCATTCACGAAAAAAAGAATCCGCATCCAATTGATTTTCTCGCAATTTCCAGAGTAAGTATTGTTTGGTATTTTGTTTCATGGGAAGGTCATATTGTAAGGAAAGCACTAAGGCAGTGAGGGCGGGTAAAGTTTCTAATTTTTCTTTGAGAAGTCCTAATTTTTCCTCATACGGATCTTCTTCATTCGCTGGAACTTCATAATTCCAAAGTTGTAAATACAATTCTCCTGATTCAGGAATATCTGATTTACGAAATCGATTTCGGTATTGGTTGAAAACATAGGTAACAAAAAAGCCGAGCACATGTGTCAGTTGGTATTTCAAACTTAAGACCCACATTTTGGAGAATACTTCCAGTATCGTTACCACCATTTCGGAACTTTCATCTTCTGAAATATTCCTTTTTTTGGCCAAACGATCCACCATCCAAATTGGTAAATGTTCTTTCACTAGTCCAAGTTCATCTGTGATCCTTGCTTGGCTGATCATGGGAAGAATGTTTTCATCTAATATCTTTGGTAACATAGCCAAAGTTAATACCTAACCTATATCTGAATGAAAACTATTATTCAATTCTTAACAAAAGTTATAATATACTAGAATGAAAATTAAATGTTCAATTATGAACTTTTTGTTTTTATTTTTTGATAGTATAAAAGGGAAATCGTAAAGGAAACATGGATCAAATTAAAAAATGCAAATGGTAAAAAACTGAT
This sequence comes from Leptospira yanagawae serovar Saopaulo str. Sao Paulo = ATCC 700523, assembly GCF_000332475.2. Lineage (GTDB taxonomy): Bacteria > Spirochaetota > Leptospiria > Leptospirales > Leptospiraceae > Leptospira_A > Leptospira_A yanagawae. The sequence goes on along the minus strand of NZ_AOGX02000029.1, from coordinate 13,178 downwards.
CACAGAAACACCTAACGAAGATGCCATAAAGGCACCACAACTATTCCAAGGGATTAAGGGAGATGTGATGGTTCCTGAATCTTCTAATGCACGCGAAATGTCTTTTTCAGGGATTGATTTTTCTTCGGCAAGGGTACGAAATGCACGTGCTGGAATGACGAGAGAAAGGTATTGGTCTGCTGTCACTAAATTGAGTAAAAAAGAAGTGCCCATGGTAGATAGAAGGATATCAAACTTGTCCTTTGCCCAGATTTTGATACGCAACAGGATTTCATTTAGATAACCAAATCCTTCAACTACAGCACCAAACCAAACAGCTGTTACTATTAAGAACTCAGTAGGCAAAATTGAAGATATCCCACCTCCACTGAGGAATTTGTCCCAGGTTTCCACTCCCGTTTGTGACTGGTAACCGAATGCCAAAGAATGCCAAACACCAAACGATAAAGAATTTTCTAAAAAGGGAAAAACAAGTGCGGATACAATTCCGAGGAAAAAAGAAATTCGAACAGGCAAATGGAAAAACGAAGAACTAAAAACAATGAATACTGGGATCAATTTCCAAACTACAACTTTCTTTTGTAATAGGAGAGACAACTGATTTTCATTTGGTAATAACCCATTTCCGATCGGATCCCAAACAAATATGTTTAAAATGTAAAAACAAAACACCGCCAATCCAAAACTGATAAAAGTTGTTTTTAACATATGGCGAATGTGTATCCAGATTGGAACATGGGTCAAACTGGAAGCAAGGTTCGTAGTATCGGAAAGAGGAGAAAGTTTATCCCCAAAATAACAACCACTCACAATCGCTCCCGCCGACATCATATCAGCAAACCCCAATACTTGAGACACACCCATCAGCGCGACGCCTAACGTACCCGCTGTGGTCCAAGAAGAACCTGAAACCATGGCAGCAATTGCTGACACAAGTGCAAGGGAAGGTAAAAAAAACTCAGGTTTGATGATTTTTGTACCTATTTGCATCATCGTAAATAAAACTCCTGAGTAGGCCCAAGCAGCAATTAAAATACCAACAAAAAATAGAATCTCCATCGCAGGAAAAACTGACTGTAAGTTTTTACGAAAGGCAGATTTTAAAAATTTTAGATTTCGATGATAACGTTGTAAATATGACAAAATCCCGGCAAGACACAAAGCAAATGGATGTGGGTATGGAATTACGAAAACGAATCGAAAGAGTAAAATAGAAAGGATTAAATAAAATATAGGTGTGAGAGAAAAAAGTATGTTTTTTTTCTCTCCGTCCATCATTTACAAAAAGGTAATGTTGATATAATAAATTGAAAATCCAAATAAAAAGAGGATTCCAAACCAAGATAATAAATTCATCCAAGGTTTTGGTCTTTGTTCTTTGGGGATCTCTTTTCCAAATAAAATCAAATGGTGGATCAATGCTAAAATAGGTGCATTGAGAAAAGATACAGTTGTCGCAAAATCTACCAAACTTTTCATATTCGTTCGAAAGAATAACAAAAGCAAGATGGAACCTAAACCAACAACCAAAATCCAATACCAATATAATTTTTCAGAGGACATTTGATTAAGCTTTGCAAACAAACGACGACTTGCGTTGGAAACAACTCTCGGGTATGCATCAAAACAAGTTAAAGTTGTCGAAAACATTGTAAAAAATGCAGCTACTAAAATGATAGGATACGACCAAGATCCAATCGCAGTTGTGTATAAATTAACAAGTTGTGATGCAAATCCAACTGCTTGTGGCGAAAATTCCATTCCAGTATTGTACATCATATTAGAACCCAATGCCAAAAAACAAACAGCAAGAAAAGTTGTACCAATATAACCTATATTAAAGTCGAGAAGTGCGTACTTCATCGGAGGTAATTTCCCATCGGGAGTTTTTTTTGCCAACGTCCAATCAGATTGCCAAACGGCTGCCTCAATTGGGATCGGCATCCAACCCATAAGCGCTATGAGAAATGCTACATCACCTAAATCCGAAATCGAAAAAGTTTTTCCATCGGTGTTTAATTTTGGAATGTCCGCATAAAAAGAAAGTAACATGGCAAGGATTGTTGCCACTGTTAATAAGACAACGATCCATTTCATGAGGCCGTCTAAAGCCTGGAATTTACCGATGGCCAATAATAAAAAACAAAATAACAATATTATGGAACAAAGTAACCAAGGTTCCATCGTTAACCCAAGTAAATTGGAAAACAATCCTGAAGTCACGAGTGTTACCGTTGCAACAATAATACACATTGTTCCCACGGAGATACAAAAGAAAATCCAAAGTGGCAATCTTCCCAAGGATTCGTATCCATCTAACAATGATTTCCCTGTAACAATTGTATATTTTGTACCGACAACAAAAAATGGATATTTGATTAAGTTGGCAAATAAAACAACAGCAAGTAAACCATATCCATATACGGCACCGGCACGTGTGGACTGAACCAAATGGGAAACACCAACGGCGGCTCCTGCGTACAAAAGACCTGGACCGAGATAAGCCAAAAAAGGAAATCGTTTCATTTTGGACAAAATGACGAAGGGAGAAAGTTTTTGCTACTCTAATCGAGTTTAGTTGGATTCAAATAATGGTATAAGACTTGGTTTAAAGCCAAAATATCAATCGGTTTGGTCAAAAAATGATCCATACCCACTTCAAAACATTTTTTTCGTTCTTCATAAAGGGCACCAGCGGTTAAGGCGACGATGGGAATTTGTTGTTTTGGTTTCTGCTTTCGGATTTCAATTGACGCTTCCAAACCATCCATCTCGGGCATTTGAACATCCATAAAAATCAAATGGGGTTGGAATTCCTTTGCCATCTGAACAGCATCCTTTCCATTTTCCGCTTCCAAAATCTTGGCATTGGGGATGTATTTGAGGATCATTCGTTTCAGAAGGTCCCGGTTCATGGCGTTGTCTTCAGCGATCAATATTTTCGGTGTGATGCCTAACAATTTCGATTGGTTGATTTTTTCCCAAATTTCCGATTGAAGGTTTTCCTTGTCCCCATCCATATCCTTTGCATTTTTTACAGTAAGGCAATCAATGGAAAATTGGAATTCAGTTCCTTTGGCTTCCTCGGAAATAAACTCAATTTCTCCTCCCATCAAATCGATTAAGGATTTGGTGATCCGAAGGCCTAAACCTGTCCCACCAAACCTTCGAGTGGAATTGGACTCTCCTTGCCAAAATGATTGGAAGATCTTATTTTTGTGAGTTTCAGGGATCCCAATTCCCGTATCACGAATGCTAAACTTGAGTTTTGTTTTTTCGTTTTCTAAAGGAAAAGAAGTGATGCTCAACCGAACACTTCCCTCTTCCGTAAACTTAACTGCATTTCCAAGTAGGTTGATTAAAATTTGCCTAAGCCTTGTTGCATCAACCAGAATCCATTCAGGTACATTCTCATTTTCAAAAGACTCCAATTGGATTTTTTTTTCATTGGCTTTCCACTTCAATACACCAATGGAATCTTTTATAATATGTTTGAGGTTGGAAACTGTTTCATTTAAAACCAATTTACCAGCTTCAATTTTTGACATATCCAATATATCATTGATGATACCGAGTAAACCATGTGCACTGCTGATTGCATTTTTCACGAATTCCTTTTGGTCTTCATCTAAGTTTGTGGTCAAAAGTAATTCATTAAATCCAATCACTCCATTTAATGGTGTTCGAATCTCATGGCTCATATTCGCGACAAAATCTGATTTTGCTTGGTTTGCTCGTTCTGCTTCTTTTTTTGCATGGATCAAATGTAATTCTGCATTTTTTCGATCCGTAATATTATTGAAATGGACTACAAAATATAAAAGAGCTCCATTTCTGTCTTTTACAAGAGAATTGGATATCTCTATCCACAAAATTTGATTTGTTTTTGAGATATATCGTTTTTCATAAACAACATCTACATCTTTACCTTTTAACGCAGACTCACGGTATTGATGGAAAATATTTTGGTCTTCTTTATATGCAAAATCTTTAGATGGCCTACCCACTAGTTCGGTTTCATGATAACCTAACATTGATTGTAGTTTTTTATTCACTCGTAAAAATTTTCCCTCTAAGTCGAGAAGGCAAACACCAATGCCAGCATTTTCAAAACTCATGCGGAATCGTTCTTCACTATCTGCCAATTCTTCTTGGATTCGATTTTCTTCTGTGATATCTCTATTAATGGCAATTACACCAATTGTTTCTCCTTCTTTGTCTTTGAGAAAACTAACAGCAGATCGAATTTTTAATTTGGAACCATCTTTCTTGAATTGAAACACCTCTCCCTGCCATATTCCATTTGATTGTAAGTCAGCAATACTTTTGGCTCGGTCTCCTTCCAGGATAATGGTTTTTAATATATCTTTCGTGGATTTACCGATGACTTCTTCCACTTTGTATCCGTAAATCCTTTCGGCGGCGAGATTCCAACTTGTAATTTGGAACTGTAAGTCTGTGACAATCACTGCATCATAAAAATATTGAAGGATGAGTGAGGAATAAGCCTCCTTTGGAATGTTATGGTCCATCGTACACTAATATCGGGGAGTTTTCTTGAAAAGTGCAAGCGATTCCTTAAAATTCATCTGATTTGCTTTTCCTATGAAGGAAGGCATTCTTGGTACATTTGCGAGTGGAATTGTTCCCTTCATCATGCAAGGAAAATTTCCGAATCAACACGACTCAATGGGAAACTCAAATTGTTTTTCCAATCCAGTGGCCAGTCAATTTTTTGCATGGCAAACAAATGATACCAAAGAACGAAGGAAGCACTACGATTTTGGATTTAGAATCAATCCGAAAAGATACAATTCCAATCTAGACCACGGGATCCAATTTGTGATGTGATGCCAATTGCGGTGTATGCTCCCAAGCCTTTGCGATTGTGTACCCTCCATGGATTTTGATTTGTACATAAAAAAAAGCCAACCTTGCGGTTGGCTTTCATTTAAAGAAAGTATCCAATTCCACCCGGCAATCATGCCGGAAAACACTGAGCAAGACACCTTGCTCTGTGTTTGAGGCAGCGACCGCAACTGCGAGTCGCGGACATTCGCCGGAACAAACATCGCCTTACAAATAAAAAAGGCGCTCACTTTCATGAACGCCCTCACCATCAATAATAGCTAACAGAGGCAATGTCCTACTTCCACCCCCACTCGCTTCTCCGCTCCGCGGGCGATACGCCCTGAGCCTTGCTCGATCCAATTCTATTGCCCCCCTATTTTTCCTTTGGAAAAATCCTAGCAGGCTTCGGCTTCTTACGGAAGCCTCACCCATTTCGCGAACCATTCTTTCGTGTCTGTACGATTGGGTTCGCTCAAGCCAGTTTGTTTGGTACATAAAAAAAGCCAACCTTGCGGTTGGCTTTCATTTGAAGAAAGGATCCAATTCCACCCGGCAATCATGCCGGAAAACACTGAGCAAGACACCTTGCTCTGTGTTTGAGGCAGCGACCGCTACTGCGAGTCGCGGACGGTAGCCGGCTCACACCGAGCTCTAAAAACAAAAAAAGCGCTCACTTTCGTGAACGCTCTATCATACGTTATGAGTGCTAACCCGGCAACGTCCTACTCTCCCATTGAGCGAACCCAATAGTACCATCGGCGATGAGAAGCTTGACTTCCGTGTTCGGAATGGGAACGGGTATGGCCTTCTCTCCATAATCACCAGGAGTAAATACCATTACTTCTAAGTGGACCGGATTTGCAAGTACAAATTAAAGAAAAAGTTATAAATTTAAATCGTATGTAGCTCCAAATTTCAAACCGGAGAGTTCAATTTTGTGGTCCGCAGTGGCCGCAACATATTCCATAAGAGTGCCTAAACGATCTAAATTGTCTCCGCTCACGCTGAAAGCAACAGGGCTTTTTGCTTTTGCAATCATGTTCTCACGATCTAATGTGAGAAATAAACGAAGTTTTGGCATGACAACAATACTTGCTCCCAAACTAATTTTTTCGGAATAGAAAGTATAACCACCGTTCGCATAGTTAAATGCAAATCCTCCATTGTAAATGCGGAATTGTTCCGAACTGTACAAACCAGAGGAGCCTAGTAAAAAAGGTCCAAAGAGTAAAACATCGCCAAACAGAGTCGCTCGATCATTTAAATCGAATTCAAATCCCACTCCTACAAGTCCGGATGTTCCTGTTGTTGTCTTAGAATCTTGGCCATAATAACTTGGAGCACCTAACCCTAAATAGGTTCCTTCGAGAGTTTGGCTTAAACTTCTTAAAACATATTTAGGTAGGATTCGAAAATTGGAAGTAGGAGATAAAGTGACACCTAAATTGATATCAGAATACAACAAGCGGTAATCTGCTTCCTTGATTCCAAGACCTGTTGCGTAAAAAGAATTCCATTCATACCCCCTTGAAAATCGATTGATATGCAATCCCAAAAAGACATTGGACAAAATCCCAGCGTTGATGCTTTTAAAATAATCAAAACCCCAGTCATTGATTAGGCTAGACGAATTATTGTTTTGCCAAGGTTGGTTGTATTCCAATCCAACGATATCTGTATAAAAATTTCTTTTTTCCAGATCGGTTTTGAGACTACCTAAAAATAAACCGCCTTTTAACCTTAGGGCATTCCCTTCCACTTTCCCTTGTGCAAAGGTAGGTGTCGTAAACAGAGCAAATAGAACCAAAAGAAAAACGAAATATCGTTTCATTATGTGAATTACCTCTACATCCAATAACAAATGATAGGATGCCCACTCAAGGAAATTTTTATCTCTACTTTACTTTTTGGAACCAACTTGTTTGGTTCCTTCATGAATTCTCTCATCCTTTTGCTATTCACTTCCCCACAAATCATTCAAAATTCGAGGTAACAAAAGGATCACACAATGACGTTTGCTAAAATGTCGCTTTTAGAGGATGATCCTCTATAGGAAACAATCGAACCACTGCCGAAAGAAGAATCTCAAATGCTCCAATGGCTCCTTGTCTGGTAACCGAACGATGGTCCACTCCCTCAGTGTAGGAATTTCTATCCTATGGAAATGCCATACCCATATGCATTGGCACCGATGTTTCGATTCCTCAATCTTAACAGAGTGATCACTCACTCTATCCTCGAGAAAAACTCCTTTAGACTCGAAACCAAAAGAATCGGTACAGAAATGAAAAAAAAGTAGATGGTGAACTGTTCCCAAAAACAATGGCGTTATGCTAAATGAAAATGAGAACAAAACTCAGTCTAAAGGAAAAATGAGCATTCGGCTCATCCTTTTGGCATTCATCATCCCCACTCTCTTATTTTCTCAAGATGAAGGTGTAGAGAAAACTCCAGATCCAAAAACGGAACCACAAACGAAGGAAGAAACACCATCCATCCGCGTGAAGGCCAAAAAAGAAACGGATCGCGAATTCCTAGGCGATGTGGAGGGAACCAATATCTACGCAGGTAAGAAAAACGAAGTGATTCGTTTGGACAAAGCCAATGCAAACTTAGCACTTGGTAACACTCGTCAGGTGTATGCGAAAGTTCCGGGGATTACCATTTGGGAAAACGAAGGCAGTGGAATCCAACCTGGAATTGGGGCGCGAGGTTTATCGCCAAATCGCAATTGGGAATTCAATACTCGGATGAATGGTCACGATATTGCTTCGGATTCGTTTGGATACCCAGAGGCTTATTTCAATCCTCCGTTAGAAGCTTTGGAAAAAGTGGAAATCGTGAGAGGGGCTGGCGCCTTACAATATGGACCACAATTCGGTGGTATGATCAATTATGTTGTGAAAAAGGCTGACCCAACGCGCCCGGTGAAAGTGGAAACAAAAACCACTGGTGGATCTTATAATACACTCAACCAATATAGTTCTGTTAGTGGAACAGTGGGAGATTGGAGTTATTTCGTTTTTTACCAAGGAAGAAGTTCTGATGGATGGCGAGAAAATTCACAATACAACATACAAACTGGTTTTGTGAACTTAGGTTATAAAGTATCAGAAAAATTAAAAATTTCTTTGGAGATGGCCAAGTCCACTTACATGAGCCAACAAGCAGGAGGTCTTACTGATGAACAATTCCGTGTAGATCCAAGACAATCCAGTAGGACAAGGAATTGGTTCAGTGCACCTTGGAATGTTCCGGCAATGAATATTGATTACGAACAAAGTCCTACTTCTCGCACCAATGTAAAAATTTTTGGTCTCTACGGAGAAAGGAATGCTGTCGGAGTGGTGTCTGCTGCTAATGTTGCAGATTCAATCCAATCAAGGACATTGGAATACAGTCCAAGACAAATTGGCAGAGATACTTATCGCAATTATGGTATGGAAGCAAGACAAATCTTTAACTATGATTTGTTGGATAAAACACATACTCTCTCTTTTGGTGGTCGTTATTTCAATGGTAATACAGACCGTTTCCGTAATCCTAACGGAACTACTGGAACAAAATTTGATCTTAGAGAGACCAATCTCAATAACTTATGTTATGATGGTTCCAGAAATTGTAGAGTGGCGGATTTAGATTTTTCTACGTTAAACTATGCTGGTTTTGTTGAGAATTTATTCCGTATTACAGATGCTCTATCGCTTACACCTGGAGTAAGATATGAATGGATTCGGTCCACTGCATCAGGCCGAGTGAATGAATCGATGCCGAGCGCCACTAGGCCGTTTGGTGGAATGATCCAACCTTTAGAACGCGTACAGAGACAAGTTTTATATGGTCTTGGTGCCCAATACCAAACAACAAAAACAACTAATTTCTACGCGAACTACTCGAGAGCCTTCCGACCAGTATTGTATTCAGAGTTATTTGCACCCACAGCTACTTTAAACGAAGTTGATCCCAACCTTAAAGACCAATCAGGTTACAATGCAGATGCTGGTTACCGAGGTAAATTCGGCCAATGGATTCAATTTGACATGAGTGTTTTTGAACTTCGTTATAACAATCGTGTGGGACAACTTCCAGGGCTTCTTCCTGGACAGGCAAATTTCCAAACGAATGTAGGAGATTCTTTACACCGAGGTGTGGAAGCATATATTGAAATCGATCCAATTGTTGCTCTTACGGATTCACAACCCTTTGGTTCATTTAGTTTCTTCACGTCTAGTGCCAACGTAAACGCACGTTATATCAAGTGGGAAGACCCTCGTGTGTTAACAAATCCATCCAATGCGCAAAACTTTTACCGAGTGGGTAAACTTGTGGAGAATGCTCCTTCACAAATCCATCGTTATGGTGTCACGTATCACTATAAAAATGTTTTTAGTTTCACGTATTTGATCAGTTATACGGGAGCGGCCTATGCAGATGCTGCCAACACTGGGCCATTCACAGCAAATGGACAAATTGGTTTAATCCCTTCGTATACTGTTAGGGACTTTACTTTTGTTTGGAATTTTTATGAAAACTTTTCACTCCGTGGTGGCGTAAACAACCTAACAAATCAAATGTATTTCACACGCCGTGCAGGTGGTTATCCTGGTCCAGGTATCATGCCTGGTGATGGAATCTTTTATTTCATAGGACTAAGCGCCGTATTTTAATCCAATCATGATTCGTATCCTCACATTCTATGTTTGAGGATACGTACAACTTTCTTCAGTAAAAAAAAGGACTCTTCAAAGGGAAACACAAAACAGGTCGTTTCGTTCTTATCACTTTAAAATTCTATTGGTTTATATAGGGCTAGATGGAATGTTCTTAGTTCATAAGTGTAACCATTTTCTTTCACAATAGGACCACCAAAGGATTATCTCGCTCGTAATCCAATAAATTCAGGAGACTCTAAATACATCATAAATGCGAATCTTGCCGTTGCGTTCACACTTACTTGGTTACGCATCAAACTGCTAATTGCTAATGACTCTACAGCATTATAACGGCCACTTAAATAGGCTGTTAATGCAGTAGCATCAGCTCTTAACAATCCTTGACTTGCCAGATAGTATCCAACTAACTCTAAATTGTTTCCACTGGAAAGATTCGCAACAAGATAACTCAGTGTTGGATCCGATTCTGGGTTGATATTTCCGGAAACAAATTGAAAGGCAGTAAGATTATTTAAAAAATTATCTCGTCCCGGTCCAGAAAAAGCGATTAGCAAATTAGAAGCAGCATCCTTAAAGTCAACATTGCCTCTCATCCGCACTTGTGCTGGACCCATTCCAAACCCCAAACGAAAAGTATCAGGATTCCCGATATAAAAAATAGGCACAAGCATGGAATAGGAACCCTCTATTTGAGTGCCAACATCTTCTGTCACCTTATTTCTCTTAGGTGCGACAGAATCATTGTCGGAACTAGACGAGCCAGATTCAGAAGAGCTAGTTTCTACAGAGGCTGACCTGGATAAAATGCGAGGGATAGATTGGCGATTCAAAGAGAAGTTCGAATTGTGTAGTAGTAAATTGATTCCAAAGTATTTTGAAATCTGCCATTCTGGTGATTTCACATCGAGTAACCAGGAAACACGTCCTGGATCATCTTGCACCATTAATGCATCTCGACTTCTTCCTTGGATAGATAAAGAAACACTCTCCAAAGTCACTCCAGGGTTGATGGAGATATACCGATATCTTGGCTTTTCTTGAACAGGTCCTTCTGTGAATTGTGAGTTGTCTTGGGCATTGAGGAGCGAAGGAACAAGTAAAATAAATAATAGAAATATAATATATTTTTTCATAGCTTTTTTGATTTTTAGAATTTACGTTAAAAAAATATTTTAACGATGATTAAGGATTCCTAATCAATACCTTCCTTGTTTTACAGTTTACCAAAGGGCTTTCTCGAAAACTGATTTTATCGTTAACGACATAACCATTGCTCAAAAATTGTTTAAATTCTTTATCTTCCTTATATATGGGACTGTTCTTATAATAGTCGGTAAGTATTATCATATTTATATTTCGATCTTCCAGAAATCCGAAATAATTTTGTTTTTTTTCAAAGGGGAAAGTAGTTTTACACGGGACATTCTTCAGATATACACAGAAATCTCCTTCTGGATTTAAAATGCTATAACTCAACATTCCCTCATATTTTACCATTTCAACTAAGCGAACCATACTACATTCATCAATCAGAGATGAATTCCTCAAAGTTTTAAAACTTTTGATACTCCAATTTGCGAAAAATGCAATTAAAACCAATCCGATTATAATGAAAATCTTCTTAAATTTAAAAGGAAAAGCTCTTATAAAATTAAGCTTAAATAGTATTAAACTTCGCTTCACAAAAACCAGAGCGACAACCAACACTTGAATCAAATAATGATCTCTTGGAAAATAAAAAATAGGACCGAATAAAGTTAATACTAAGAGAAAAAGCAAAGCTAGGGACTGAAAAGTTGGAATTAGCCTTTTCTTGGTAATACTTCTCTTCAAACGAAACAATTCAAATGAAACCATGAAAAAGATGAGAACAAAAACTATAAAAGTCGGTACATTCAGGCGAGTAGATAAAACCTTAAAAAAATCGACTAGGTTTGAGGAGAAGTGATCTAACAATGCCGAAAAATTCCCAAAAATAATTTCTTTAATCTGTCCTGCTTTACCAAAATCTTTTTCTATTAAAAGATCACACGTAGTCCATGGATCATCGAAATAAACACCTTTGTTAAACTTCGATAATGCATAATGCTGGCAAAACGCTATATACGCCCTACTTTGAGTCGTTGGATTATTGAAAATTAAAGCTAGAATCCCTAAACAATAAACCAATAGACTTGACCATGCCCCCAACCTTCTTCTGTCAAAAAGAAATGGAAAGGTAAATATAACACTTATTACTGCAAATGCAAAAAACTCAACTCTTGTATATGCTAAAACAAAACTTAGTAAGACAAAAAGAGAAAGCTTCTTATTAAGATAAGAATACACCAATAAAAATAAAATAACGGAAGAAAAAAGTGTAATGTGAGGCCAAATAGATACAATAAATGGGCTAACTAAAATTAAGAAAAGAAATATTAGGTTTACTGACCTGCCCCCATTTTCAGTACCAATGGATAAGTTAGTTTTCTCTAAACATTTCAACCATAAGATCGCTTAAACTCTGAAGGAGTCAAGTAATTCAATGAAGAGTGAAGACGCTCGTCGTTGTATTCCTTTTGGAAAATTCGCAAAGCATCGGTTAACTCTCTTTGATTTTTAAAGTAGTGTAGATTCAAACACTCATCTCTAAGTTTACCATTGAAACTTTCTATAAATGCATTTTGTGTTGGTTTTCCTTTTTCAATAAAGTGAATTTCTATCCCCTTATCTTCTGCCCATTTCTGGAAGTCTTTGGATGTAAATTCTGTTCCATTATCCAAAACAAATGCTCTTGGAAGTCTTTCGAGGGTGTTTAAATATCTGATCAACTTTTCTGACGAAAAAGTAAACTCTGCCTGAAGTATGGTATTCTCTCTTGTTAAATGATCAATACCTGTTAAAATTCTTTGCTTTCTTCCATCAATCGTCCGTTCGAAAACAAAGTCCATTGACCAAACTTCGTTTGAATTCTTAGGCAATGGTAGTTGCTGTGATGATGCATTTCTTTTCTTTCGCTTCGGTTTTGTCCTTATTTTAAGCCCTTCTAGCAATATAGTCGATATACTTTCTTATGATTGATTGTCCTACCCGACCTTCTTAACCTTCGGTAAATTCGTCGATAGCCTTCCCGTTTCCATCGAAAAGCAAGTCTTCGAATTTCGTTCATTGTCTCTTCATCAATAGCTTTCGGCTGATAATAATAACTTGATTTAGGAAGAAGAACAACATCTAGGCTTCTGTTTAGAGAAAGTCCCTCTTCAACTAGCAGATCAACTGCTCTCTCCTTCGTTGATCTGCTCAAAACTTTTTTCCCAAAACATTCTTAATTGCTTGGATTTCGAGAGCCATGTCAGCTACCAATCTTTTGAGATTTGAATTTTCCTGCTCGAGTGCCTTCATCTTCTTGATTTCGCTAAGCTCCATTCCTCCATACTTGTTACGCCAGCGATAAAATGTTTGTTCAGTGATTCCGTATTTTCGTGAAAGTTCCTTGATTGGAATACCTGTTTCTGCTTCCTTTAATATCCGAAAAATCTCGCTTTCTTCTATCTTCTTTCTTGCCATAATGCTCTCTCCTTAATATCGGAGAAAACTAACTTAAATATCGGTGCAGTTTTTGGGGAGCAGGTCATTGCCATGAATTTCTGAATTTGCTTAACGATGATCCATTCA
>NZ_AOGX02000031.1 GCF_000332475.2 Leptospira yanagawae serovar Saopaulo str. Sao Paulo = ATCC 700523 | reverse complement strand
ACGCCACAAAAGAAAATTCCATCCTTTATAAACTTACAAGGGAAGATTTCCATCGCTTGGTCCAAACAAATCCTGATATGACGTTAACGGTTTTAAAATTATTAACGGCAAGGATTCGTAATGCGGAGCAAAGGGAAAATCAAGTTTTAATTCAAAAAAACAAAGAGTTACGTTTACAAAACGAAACTTTAGAAATGATGGTAAAAGAAAGGACAGCCAAACTCACTCAATCCTTAAAAATCATTCAAGAGGATTTGGAAACAGCCAAAACAATCCAAAGGAATATTTTACCACTCGGTCTCAAACACATCGCACATCTAGACTTTGCTTCTAAATTTGAGCCAATGGCTGAAGTTGGTGGTGATATCTTTGATGTGATTCGTCTTGAGAAATCAAAAATTCGGCTTTTTTTAGCCGATGCCATTGGTCATGGTGTACAAGCAGCTCTTATCACCATGGCAATCAAAGCAGAATACGATCATATCAAACACAATGCACCGAATCCATCTGATGTTTTATATGCATTAAACCAAATATTTATTGATCGTTATGGTAAAAAATCCAATCAATTTACAGCAGTGATAGTTGATTTAAAAATGGAAGAGAACTTACTTGTATACTCTTCGGCAGGTCATAACGAACCGTATGTATTGACCAATTCACAAATTTTGCCTTTGGCAGAGTCTGGTTTGATGCTCGGACTGGAAAAAGATGTCGAGTATCATGATACAAGTTTGTCATTTGGATTGGGAGATCGATTATTTATGATTTCCGATGGCTATTTAGAGCAAGAAAATCAGGAAGGTATTTTACTTGGTGAATCCAAATTGCTTTCCAGTTTTTTGTCTGCTAGGAGTTTGGGATTAAGTTTATCTGATACCGTAAATTACCTTATGGAAGAATTTCATACCTTTCGGGGACAAACCCCAATGATGGATGATGTCACCATTTTAGGAATCGGCACATCGTTTGAATTAGGAGTTTAACTTGGGATTAATTATCGCTTATCTATTATTTCTTTTGAACTTAGTTTGGATCATACCAACTATGTATCCGTTGTACATTTGGAAACTAATCACCACCGGATCTTGGCGAAGATTTGGTGACAAACTCCTTGTAAAAGTAGGTGAAGCTTGGATTCAAAATAATTATAGGATTTCAAGATTTTTATATGGTGTTCAATTTGAAGTGATTGGTGAAAAATTTCATGAATTAAAGCCAAATGGCAGTTATATGATCATAAGCAACCACCAATCCTGGTCTGATATTTACATCATCCAATCTGTTTTGAATCGCAAAATCCCTTTGATTCGATTTTTTATCAAGGATTCATTGAAGTATGTTCCGATTCTTGGACATGCTTGGTTAGCTTTAGATTTTCCTTTTGTCAAACGGAGTAGTCGTGAACAATTGAAAAAAAATCCTGAGCTTGCCACCAAGGATTTGGAAAATGTCAAAAAGGTTTGTGAGAAGTTTAATGGAATGCCTTTTTCCATTCTAAATTTTTTAGAAGGGCACAGACGCACTCCAGAGCGAATGAAAAAATTACTCAAAAAAAATCCTTACAAACATTTGCTAAGGCCCCATAGTGGTGGGATATCAGTGGTTTCCACATCACTAAGAAATTCGCTTGATGCTTTTATTGATTTAACGATTGTTTATCCTACTGAAAATCCAAGTTTTTTAGATTTGATGTCTGGTAAGATTCGCAAACTCAAAGTATTTGTGGATGTGATTCCAAGGAATGAGGTTCCCATCGAGGAAAACGAACAATTTGCCCCCATGTCAAAGAAAATGAAACGTTGGGTCGATGAGAGATGGGTTATAAAAGATACATTGATCGAAAAGGAGATATCCACCAAATGAAACAACTTCCAATTTATATCTTAATTTCTTTAAGTTTAGTTTCCTGTCGTACCTTTGAACCACAAGCATATGATCCACCCATCAAACCAGAACCTGTGGGCATTTACGAACCAAACACAGAACTACAAAAAGCAATTTTGTTAGCCATTGGGAAAGTGAAAGGCCTCGAATCCCTGGATGTTGACAGTGACGGGAATATCTATGGAGGAGACAAGGATGGGAGAATCATTCGGATCACTCTAAAAGGAGAGATTAAGGCCATTGCCAAAACTTCAGGTAGACCACTTGGAGTTCAATTCGACAAAGTTGGAAACTTGATCATCGCTGATGCATACAAAGGACTTCTCTCCATGGATAAGTCTGGAAAAATCACAACCTTGGTATCCGAATATAAGGGAGTTCCTTTCCAATTCACAGATGATTTAGATATCGCTCAAGATGGAAAAATTTATTTTACAGATGCTTCTATTTATGAACAAAAAGAATACCTCTATGATTTATTAGAAGCAAGACCTTACGGTCGGGTGTTTGTTTACGATCCGAAAACAAAAGAAACACAACTTTTGCTCGATCATTTGTATTTTGCCAATGGAATTGCACTTTCCAAAAACGAAGATTTCCTTTTGGTGAATGAAACCTACCGGTATAGAATCACAAAACTCTGGTTAAAAGGTCCCAAAAAAGGTTCGTCCGAAGTGGTCATTGAAAACTTACCAGGTTTCCCGGACAACATCACTCGCAATGAAAACGGAGACTTCTGGGTTGCTTTATTCACTGTTAGAAATGACAGAATGGACAGTATGCACCCATCACCTGTTGTGAAAAAGATGATTTACTTTATGCCAAAGTTTATGTGGCCGAAAGCGCAACCTTATGGTTACGCACTGAAAATGGATGGGAATGGAAAGGTTCTGATGACAGTCCAAGATCCAACTGGAGAACATTTAAAGGACATCACGAGTGTCATTGAAAAGAAACGCCAACTCTACATTGGCAGTTTGTACAATGATAGAATTGGAATCTACGTATTACCTTAAATTACAACGGATTAAGGAGTGCAAGGTAAGTCGTATTCGATAGCTCCTATCGATACGGCTCCATCTCCACCAGGCCTTGTTCCGATCCCATTAAAACTATCAGCCAAGATATTGTTCGTTGCTCTCGTAATTTGGCAAGAAGTGGCGGAAGTCGGAATGTACGATGCCACAACTCCAAATGGAGAGACTAAGTTGGGATTTAAGTTCAAATTTTCACCAAAGTTTGGAGCAAGACCTAATGGAGTGATACAACCTAAACTTCCAGGAACTCCTCCTGCGCAAATATCGGTGTAGTAAACCAAAGATTGGAATACTAAATTGTTACAATTATGAAAGACATTGGAGCGTATGGAACCTTGAGCCAATCCAACGTTGCGTAAACAAACGTTATTTCCGGCATTTGTATTGAGAAGTAGGATATTGTTTTCGAAGAGCATTCCGGATCCAGAATCAATGTGGATCGCAGATTCATTTCCAATAACACTCGATACACCACTATTCACTGTATTGTGAAAGATCCGAACGGGATTAAATGCTCCCGAGATAAAGATCCCTCTCGCATAGACACTACTAGAACCATTTTGGATTAGGTTGTTTGATACAAGGAGTGATAGTGGAGAAATTAGGTGGATGCCAGTGACTGAAGTAGACGCAAGGCCCGTCGCAGTACCCATCCTGATATAATTTCTTGAGATCGAAGATGTGGCATTCAATCCAGAGGCTTGGATGCCGATTAGCGAAGCGGTAACACTGGAAGAGATTGCACTTCCACCCGTGATCGCATTGTATTCAATGGTCGCTGTTCCACCACTTTGAATGAAAATTCCATAAGAAAAAGCCGTAAAGCCACTTGTGTTCTCGGTTCTGCCAATACTGATCGAATTCCCTCTTACGATGGTACCAGAAATCAATCGAATCCCAGCAGTTTCGGTTGTCGAATTAGAATTCCCTGTGATCACATTCCCAGAGACCAAGGAACCAATTTGGATCGTATTGGCTGCTTGGAAGCGAATCCCATACGATCGATTTGCATTCCCTTGGACAAAAAGATTTCCCGCTAAAACTCCAGTGGATGCTGTTCCTGCAACGTCAAAAGCGATATTCCAATTGGTAGATCCTACGGTTGGTAAATTGACGCCTCGGAATTCGTTCTGACGAATGTTTGAAACATTCATTCCCGAGGTCCCTGTATAATCAAAGGCCTTTGAAAAACCATTGGTTATCGAAGTATTCCCTGCTGTGATCACATTTCCAATGAGGATCGGAGAGACCATGACTGTGGAAGATAATGAAACAGCAGACGTGATGCAACCTGAATTTGTGCAATCTCCGCCCGTGATTTGATTGAGAACTAGGTAAGGGCTGCTATTGATGGCAAGGACTCCATAGGAACGATCTATGCCATCGCCTGCCAAGATTTCATTATCGATGAGACGGACATTGCTAGTCCCATTTAAAAAGACGCTAGCCATATAAGGAGCTGATACAGTATTTTCCAAACGAAATCCTGATACGACCGTTGGTGAAGTGATCGTAACATCAGAGGCAATAGAGGCACAAGGATTAGTATCTGTTGAGCCCGCACAATAAGCTGGTGTAGAATTCATTAATATGATTGAATCCTTATCTTGTGGCCTCCACTCGGTAAACCCAGGTTCATAACTTCCAAAAACTGACACACCAGATTCCAATTGGATGAGACCACCCGCGTATGCTGGATCATAAGAACCTTGTGCCACAAGGACTGCACAGTCTCCGCTAGGGCATCCACCAAAAAAACTATTGATCCCTTCTTGGATATTTCGTTTGGGTGTTAAAGCCGTTAAACCATCATTCCAATCATTCCCTCCGGCATCTGCCACATAGCGGATATTTGATGGGATCAGGTAAAGTAAAGTGGTACTAGTGGAAAGGGGTACTGCACCTAAATTGGTGAGACAATTGAGAGTTAGGCTTCTATGCCCGGATTGCCAACTATCAGTTGGATCAGGTGTCACCACCAACGTATCATTGGTAAAATTGGTAGTGGCAAGTGCAAATTGTACGGGCAGGGAAACTGTAGTATTAGTTAAGGTTCCAGTTGATCCAACACAACTACCAGCATTCACCTCCGCTGTGAAAACCAATCGTAACGATTCAGTAGGTAAAAGAATCCCTCCGTTCCTTGGAGTGGAGGCCTGAATATTCACACTAAAACAATTCGCTTGGATGGAAACGGTTCCTGCAATCGTACCAGAAGTGGAACTCAATACACATTGGTGGTTTGCTGGTGCTGATACGATTTGTACATTGTACGTACTGGAAGGAGCTAAATTGGTTGGAAAACGATGTAACCCATCCGAAGAGATGACAATGGTTTCGCTTCCATTATTACTGAGCGTCAAACTACCAGAAGCAATCCCGATAGCTGTGATTTCAATGGGAAAGGCAGTCGATGTACAATTGATTGCTATCGTTGTCACATTGTTAGCAGGAAAAGTATTGGAACCATTGGTAATGAGACAATTTTGAACCGGGTGGTTTGGCTGTGTGGCCACCGTGACATTGTAAGGAGTGCCCGCTTCATAGGTTTGTGTAAAAGCAAATGTTCCAGATGCAACAGCAACAGGCAATGTGGATCCATCATAGGAATTTGTGAGAGTGAAACCAATCCCGTCTAGGCCAGTAATGGTCCCACCTAACGTATAACGGAGTGGATCACAGTTAACGATGATGGAATTGATATTTCCATACCCGACAACACCTGTTCCCCCACTTACGGAACAAGTCTGATTTGGCAAACTTGGTTGGGTTTGGATGGCCAAATTGAAATCCTGGCCCGTGGTGAAGGGTGTGCTGAATTGGAATGTTCCATCCGCATTGACAGTAATGGTTTCTTTTCCCGAGTTCAAATTGAGGACAAGGCCCGATCCGAGTAGTCCTGACACTCGAACGGAGATTTGAAATGGACCTGTGTTGAGTAGGCTTCGCAATTGTAAAAAATCGGAAACCGATTGCATGAAACTTTTGGAGATGTTGGGAATACAAGCCTCTGTGAGTAAAATGATAAAGAATGTTGCGATTCTCAAATACTTTGCTAACATAGGAGGAACTCTCTACTTATGATAACAAGGGAAGGGGAGCTTTCTTGTCAGTTTCTTTCCTGGGAAGAGGAGAAAATCAGTAAAAACACATGGAATTTAGCTTTTCTTACTACATTGGCCTGGCTGGGATCATGGTTTTTACCATTTCGGGTGCGACGGCTGCCTTAGAACACAAGGAACACCACCATGATGTATTTAGTGTCTTTTTCACAGGGTTCATCACTGCCATTGGTGGAGGGACTTTACGGGACATTACACTTGGCAATTACCCTGTATCTTGGGTAAAAGATGAAAACATTTTATGGGCCATCTTTGTTGGTTTCTTACTTGTGATTTTATTGCCTAAGTTTGTTACAAAACTACGAAACGAACTTTTCTTATTTGATACCTTGGGAATTGGAATTTATACCGTCCTCGGCACAAGGATTGCTCTTGACCATGGTGTGAATGCCTTTGCAGCAGCACTACTTGGTATGATATCGGCGATTTTTGGTGGAGTCATTCGTGATACACTCATGAATGAAGTACCCTTTATTTTTAGGAAGGAGATATACGCTACTGCGTGTTTGGCGGGATCTATTTTGTATCTGATTTTAAATGAATGGGAATGCCAAGCGAACTTAAATTTAATAGTATCAGCGAGCCTTATTGTTATCATCCGTTTGATTGCGGTTCGATTGAATCTAGGATTACCAAAACTAAAAATATTCTAAATTGGTGTTCAATTTTGTGGCGAATTTAGTGAAAAACCGAATGATTTTTTCAGTACTTGTCACTAAATTTCTTCTTCCATCTTTTTCCTGTTAAACGCTTGCAATTCTAAAATCATGGCATTGGATGGTGCCTTGAGTGGAACCATCCAATAGAATTGATTAGGGGTTTCCCCTTAGATTGTTCGATGAGGTTTTATGGCGAGTCCAAAAGCAGTTGCATTAGAATTCAAACGGGAGCTTGGTCTTCATACCAATATCGAAGACATCAACCATCCTATAGTGGAGAATGCACCTTTCCATTTTAAATTCTTCCAAATTACGGACGAAGTCGAAAATACCTTATTTCAAATCTTAGACCGATTTTTATTACAGTTGGATTTAATCATTGTTAGAGATTCAGTGCTCGCTGCAATGAAAGAGACTGTGACCAATGCGATTAAGGCAAATGCAAAACGAGTTTTTTTTAAGAACAATGCTACTGATATCACAAACGAAAAAGAATACGAATCGATTATCAATGAATTTAAATCTACTTATCTTGCCAATCGAGACGAGATAGAAGAATCCTTACAAAAAAATAATTATGGAGTATTTGTTTCTTTCATTCATAATCGGAGTTTGATGCGAATTCGCATCATGAATAATGTGCAACTCACTCCGATTGAAGCAGATCGAATTAAAGAAAGGATTTCTAAAGCAAAAACATATAATGATTTAGCGGATGCCTTTATGGATATGTCAAACGATCAGGAAGGTGCTGGTTTAGGCCTAATCATGACGCTTATGATGTTACGAAATGATGGTTTAGGTGATTCTGCCTTTAAATTTGAATCGGGTGAGAACAAAACCGTATTCATGATCGATATACCAGCTAAGGTTTCAAAAGAAAACATCCAATTAGAAAAAATAGATCATATCGTCTCACAAATTGATCATCTGCCCACTTTCCCTAAGTCAATCAAAGACATCCAAGATGCCATCGACAAACCGAATTCCAGCATTGGAACCATCGCAGAAATGATCAAACGTGATATTGCACTTTCCGCAAACATACTCAAACTTTCCAATTCTGCTGCCTTCCGAAGGGGAGGGAAAGTTGAGAGTTTGGACCGTGCGATTCAACTGATTGGTTTAAAAGAACTTCAGACATTACTTTATAGTCTTGCCACTAAGCAAATGTTAGAGGATAAATTCCCTGCATTTTCCGCAATTTGGGAAAAGTCAAATGAATCCGCTTTTTATTGCAAATCGATAGGTCAAAGAATGGGTATGAATAAATCAGACCTCAGCAATTTGATCGCTGCTTCCTTATTACATGATATAGGTGAAATTTTATTATTGTCTTTTGATAAAGACCATATGAATAAAATTAAAACATTTTCTACTACCAGAGAAATTGCGTCTACCATCAGTATGGAAGAGTCCGCAATAGGAATCACTCATTCAAAGTTAGGTGCGCTGGTTGGAGAAAAATGGGGATTCCCAATCCTTTACACAAAAGCAATGGAATACCACCACAGACCTTTACTTGTAGATGATGTTTATATAGATATAATTTTTCCTATTTACTTAAGTGATATGATGATTTCCATCAATGCAAAAGAAGCGAAATCTTCAGAAATTCCTTCTGAAGTATTAAAAGTTTGTAAATTCCAATCAAAGGCAGAATTTGATTCGTTCCGAACGAAAATCAAAGAACAATTTTCTACTTATTAGTTTTGTTTGTATAACTCGTAACGTTTTTGAAACTCGCGATACCTAGGGAGTGAAACTGCCTGCACATAGGACTGGGTTGGGTTGTGTTTGATAAAGTCCTGATGGTGTCCCTCTGCTTGGTAAAACTTTGTTATTGGTTTGAATTCCGTTACAATGGGGGCATACCAAATTTTTTTAGATTCAATTTCTGTTTTGATTCGTTTCGCTATTTGAAATTCTCCTTCCGTTTGGTAAAACAAGATGGAGCGATAAGAAGATCCAACATCGGGACCTTGCCTGTCTACCGTTGTCGGATCATGGGATAAAAAGAAGATCCTACACAATTCTTCAAAACTGATTTTCGTTGGATCGTACATCACGAGAACCGATTCCGCATGACCTGTAGTCTCTGTGTTTACAGAATCGTAGGTAGGATTTTCTTTATGGCCACCTGCATAACCGGAGATCACATCTACCACACCTGGAATGGATTCAAAAATATGTTCCGAACACCAAAAACAACCTTCTGCAAAGACTGCCATTTTTTGGCCAGATTTCGGAACGAGGGGAATTTGTTTTGTCTCTGCATTCCCTTTGGCACCAAATCCACAATTTCCGAAAAGAGAAACAATTACCAAGATGAGGACAATTAGGGTATTGGGAAAGAGTTGCCGATGGAAACTTGGGGTGATCATGACAATTAGATGAAACTGATCTTAGGAATGGATGTTTTTTCTTTGGGTTAAGCTTTATTTTTTATCCACCTGAGGAGTGACATCTTTTTCTGTAGGGATTTCCTCTCGACCAAATCCAGAGGATCGCATTCCGCTGTGGTAGACAAATATCTTGTTGTTACCAGTAAATTGAACCATTGGTTTATGGAACCTTTGTTTGATCCAATAGCCGAGTAAAACAGCTGTTACAGATACAAATAAAATTTGGTTTTCCCTATTTTGGTGATAGGTAAAAAAGTAAGATCCACATAAAATTAAGGTTTGGCTCATTAACCAAACTAAGGTTCGGTTTTTAAAAAAAGAAAGCCAACCCACTTCTGCCACTTGGTTTCTGATCCCCTGTAAGAAAATACCTAACACAGGAATGCGGAGTAACACTCCAAGAAAACCGATAACGACTACGAGAATGAGAAATAACCATAAGGAAGTGAAAACCAAATTCCACCAAAACAAAAATTGAAGAGGAGGGGCAAGAACCTCAGGCCATGAAATTCCATAAACCAATAAACGAGTCAAAAACCAAATGAATGCAAAATAAAAACCGAACACGATTGAATGGAAAAAGAAACTCAATCCTTCTGCAAACAAATTTTTCGGGAATTTACTTCGGGAAAAAAACCATTTTTAAACCAACAATCACCGTAAAAATTCCAAAAAAACGAGAAAGCAAAGTGGTGTCAATTTTAGAGGCCGCGCCAGCTCCAAAAATGCTTCCTAATATAAAACCAACACTGATCAGGGCTGCAGCAAATAAATTGGTTTCTCCTCTCGTATAATAAATGTAAGCTGCTACAATCCCAATGGGTGGTACCATGGCTGCAAGTGTTGTGCCTTGTGCCAATTTTTGGTTAAAATCAAAAAAATACACGAGCGCTGGAACCAGTAAAATACCTCCACCGATTCCCACAAGCCCACCTAATACACCTGCACCAACTCCCAAAATTAAAAAAAGAATTCCTAAACTCATACAACCTTCCCACAAGCACGATTGGCTGGCACTGCTTCATGAATCTTTTTTGGTTCGGGTAGGTTTAGGTTATCCATGATGGACTTAAACTCATCTAAGGATTTGTTTGCAATTCGAGGATTCCATTTTTTCTCTTCCCCGATCGTTGAATAAACAAAACCTTTATAGTCATGTCCAGGGAATACAATTGTCTCTTCTGGCAATTGGAATAATTTATTGGTAATGGATTCATAAAGAGCTTCGGAACTTCCTCCTTGAAAGTCAGTTCGCCCGCACCCTCTCACAAATAAAGTATCTCCGGTAAATACATAAGCATCATTCAATACCAATGAAATCGAACAAGGTGTATGACCTGGAGTATGAATGGTTTTAAGCCGGAGTTTACCAATTTGGATGGTATCACCATCTTTTAAAAAATGATTCGCACAAGTGGCACCAGACGATTCCGGTGCATAGGAATCACAACCTGTTTTGTCTCTTAATTCCCCTGCCGCTGTGATATGGTCCGCATGCATATGTGTATCAATGGTGGCCGTAAGTTTGTATCCCATACTTAGAATGTAGGAAAGGTCTCGCTCAGATTTTTCTAAAACGGGGTCGATGAGGATGGCCTTTTTTGATTCTATATCAAGGAGAAGGTAAGTCCACGTCCCTGACTCCGTATCATACAGCGGCTTGATTTCGATTTCATTACGTTTCTCTATCACCATCATATCCATTTACCTCGGCTTTTTTTGGAATTCAATCTAGATTTTATCCAATTGAGTTTCAAAATATAGGCGGTATACTATACCCCCTATGGTATATAGTTTTCTTGACGAGATTTATGGCAAGCAGAAATTGGAGAAAAGAGGTAAAAATGAAAACATGGATCATACTAGGAGTCATCATCGGATTCCTCTTTGTTTTTGTGAAACGGATTCAATCCAAAGGAGATAAACAAATGGTAACAGAGTGGATCAAAGAAGGAGCTGTGGTTGTGGATGTCAGAACAAAATCAGAGTTTGCAGATGGGCATTTTCCAGGTGCAATTAACATTCCTGTGGATGTGTTACCTTCGGAACTGAAACAATTGAAAAACAAACAATCCAAAATCATTGTATATTGTCGGTCCGGTGCACGCAGTGAACGAGCTAAACAAATTTTGAATTATAGCGGTTATTCAGCAGTGATGAATGCAGGTGGTCTCGGAGATATGCCTACACCACAATAAATAATCTCATACGACACCAATTGGAGTTTTTGCTTTGAATTGGTGTAGTAAATATAGATCAGATAATTTGTTTTGGGATTCATTGGAGAGTTCCACAAACTCTGCACCAACACTAAATGTTTTTCCATTTAGTTTTTGTTTACGCACCACTTTGATTTTTGCACTGATTTCATGTTGGGAATCAGCTTCTCTAAGAACAACTGGGATCGAATCATTTAAATTCAATTCATCTTCTGTTTCAAAGGCAATTCCAGTGATGGAAATATTTTTTGAAATGGAACGAATCGTTTTGTCAGGCAGAACACAATACAATTCTAAATTGGCATCAAAACGTAAACTGCTGCGTTTTTCATTGGAAAAGGCTACTATTTGATTTTTTCCAGAGTCCTTCGCTGCATACAAAGCTCGGTCGGCCAAATCATACATTTCTTCACAAAGTTTTACTTTATCTGGATAGGAAACAAGTCCTCCACTGATGGTCACAGGTTTACCGCTGATTAGAATGGTTCTACAAGCTTGTAGTAATTTTTCTGCCGCTTTCATCGCCTGTTCTTCGTTAGACTGTGGAAAAATAATTGCAAATTCTTCTCCACCAATTCTACATGCTGTGTCTTCCATTCGTAAACTTGTTGAAATTTTACTTGCCACTTGTTTCAAAATTTCATCCCCCATCAAGTGGCCATAAGTATCATTGATTTTTTTAAAATCATCAATGTCGATGATGAGAAGGGAAAGATTTTGGTTGTACCTGGATGCTTGTTTGAACTCTCTTACTAAGGCAGTTTCGAAATGCCTACGATTGTACAATCGTGTGAGTTCATCTACTAAGATAAGTTTTTCCGTTTCTGCAAATAATCGGATTTCAATGATTTTTGGGTTTTCGATTTTTTGGTTGTGATTGATGAAATAATCGAGTAATGCCACTCGAAATCCAACTTCTCGTCCTAGGCATTTCGAAAGTTTGGACTGGTTGCCACTCACTTCATCCCAAATTTCTTTGGCTTCCGATTCAGGTATGTCGAGCGAAGTGAGAACCTTAAGAAGGTTTGCATAAATTTGTGACTCATCATGAGAGTGATGGGATTGTATTTTTTGGAGTAATACTCCTTCATTTGCTGGATCCTCTTCTAAAAGGTCCATGATCGTATCTTCGATACGGCGCCCGTTCTTTGGCCCGTTAGAGGTTTTGGATGTTAACATTGCCTGAATACACTAGTGTGAGAAATTTATTGCCAATTACCCAAAATTCTAGTAGGATTCAGAATTGTAAAGACAGGTTTTATCATAGAACTGAATTCAATTTCATCTAAATCCCTAATTGAGATGCAGTTGTTTGGCTTGGGTATGAATTTCACTGATTTCTTCATAGAGAAGTTGCACTGAATCCGCTAATTTTTGAGTGGTTTCATCGATGACAGTGATAGCGTGATTGATTTCTTTACTGCCTGACATCTGCTCTTGTGCAATGACTCCAATTTGTTCGGAAAGGACATGGAGTTCGGAGAAAGTATCTCTTAATTTTAAATTGAGTACTTCTTGTTCGTTCACATGCCCTTCTAAACTTAAAATTTCACTTTCGATTCGTAACAATTCACTATTTTGGTTTTCGACTTGGGATTTGACTTCTTTTGAATAACGAGTCCCTTCGTTGATTTTTAATCCAGCCTCTTTCACAATTTTAGCGATGGTGCCGGCATTTGATTGCGATCGTTCCGCAAGTTTTGCTACTTCTTGTGCGACAACCGCAAATCCTCTTCCATGTTCTCCCGCACGTGCCGCTTCGATGGATGCATTTAAGGCAAGGAGATTGGTTTGGTCCGCAATCTCCGACATCATTTGATTGATTTCTTCGACTTTTGAAAAGGCTTGGTTGAGTTCAGAATAAATTGAATTCAATTCTTCTGAAGAGGTTTTTACTTTTTTACTAAAATCAGCTGAATGACTTACGTCTTTTGCAATCTGGACTGTTTTGGCTTTCACACTTTCACTTAAATTCTGAAGTGATAAAAAGTTTTGGTCTACAATTTTAACACGCGTTACTTGGTCTTCCACTAAATTAGCGGAACTAATTGCAGATGATGACAACTCCTCCACAGATGCGGAAATTTCTTCAACCGATGCTGCTTGGTTTTGGGACTGGTTGTGAAGTTCATCAGACATGGATTGTAATTTTTCGACCGATAGTGCAAGAGTATCAGCTGATTTTTCAAGTTGGCTCGACTTCTTTGTAATAAAAAATTGTTTTTCCAAACTGTCTTGTAGTTTGGACTTTAAATCATTTTGCATTTCTTTCATTAGAGAAACAACATATCGTAAGCTAAATACCACTCCAAAATAAAAAATCACCTTTTGGATTTCAGTAGTGACGATGATGTGATTGGCTCGGATCATATCTGGAAATGGTTTTGGAATGAACTGGGCACCTAACTTGTGTGATAGATATATCCCTCCTATGTATACGATCGTGGAAATGATCCCAACGCTTAGGATTAGTTTGATATCAAATAAAAAACTTGCATATATCGAAATAAAAACAAAGATAATATAAAATATCCCTGTACTCAATGTGTTACTCGCACCACCTTTTGTGAAATTGTTATAAATATCCAAATAGAAAAAACATAATATGATGAGTAAGTCGATTAGAATGATGGAACGAGCATATAGTTTTGAAATTTCTTTTTCTTTTTTAAGAAAATAACCAGCGACAACAGCATTTAGAATGAAAATCAATGATCCAATCAAATTTGGGATAAAACTTTTTGTAGAATAATTGGAAGCTACACCTAATAGGAAAATGACTCCTAAACCATACTTTGTCAGAACAATGAGGGAGATACCACGACGGAACATGGTTCTTTCAAATTTGCTAATTTCAGTATTTTCCTGGGACATTTCCTAGTCTCCTTTTCTCACGTTTCATTCTGCTAACGAAGGTATATGTGAGGTGACTTTGTATAGCTTATCAAGAAAATTTGACGAACCAAATTTGAAAATTCCGAACGAAAAGAATCGTTCTACATGAATCCTTTTTTGTGTTTCCGAAGGCTTCTTATGTTTACGGGTTAAAATTGATTCGATTTACTGCATTTAGAAATTCATTCACATTCAGTCTGATGATATGAAGTATGGTAGGTCTTATTGAATTGGCAGGTAGATATCCGTGATACGTTTCCCATCATTTATTTCAAATGGATTTAAGTAACATTCCCATGGTGGTAAATTCCTTAGTTGGATTGCATTGTTTGTAAAATATTCATTCAAAATCCAATCGTAAATTTTTGGCAACGATTCATATTTTCCTTGGTAACGGGTTTGTAAATATCTACCACCTGTTATGGTTTGTAAACCAAATCCACTAGGTAATGGTTTTGGGATTGGACCCATTGTGATATCTAGATCAAATCGGATTTTTCCTTTTGGTGATATCTCTGGATCGTCTTGGCAAATCCCAATCCATTTGTGTTTCGTCCAAGAGGAATTCCATTCTTCTAGTAAGGTTTGGATTTGTTTCACTTCTTTTGCTTCTAAGATTGGACCAGGTAGTTCTTCGTAATTACCAATGTGTCGGACATACACAATAGAAAAGGAAGATATTGTTTTCATCTGAAATCCATGTTTTGAAACACCTTCTGGTAATGTTAGAAAATTTGATTTAGAATTCTTTTTTTGTTTTTGGTATCGTTTGCGAAATTCGGATGGTGTGAGCCCAAGAACTCTTTTGAAGGCTTTGGTAAAGGCTTCTTGTGATTGAAAACCAGCCTCCAAAGCAATTTCAATCACTGGAAATTTTGTGATCTTTAATTCATAGGCAGCTTTCTCTAATCGTAACCTTCTCGTGTATTGTTTTAGATTTTCACCTTGTATGGACTTAAATACTCTATGAAAATGCCAGTCACTATATCCTGTAAAAAAAGCAATTTGATTCAACCCAACTGGTTTTTGAAGTTTTGATTCCAATTGGTTCCAAACAGGATATAAATTGGTTTTTTTTGGCACGAAAGACCTTCCTATTTGTAATGATACAAATATAAGAAAGTCTTAGTTCATTTGTCTTTCAAAAATTTTAGTTAGGAGTCCTTTCTTGGACGATATCAATTCCAATTCCATTCGGGTCGATCAATGTAAAATGTACATCACCCCATTCTTCTTCTGTCAACTGTAGGTCGATGGGGGCATTTTGTTCTTTCATTGTTTTGAATACTTTTTGGATTTCTTTTGTTTCGAAGATAAACCATATGCCTGCATTTTGGTATGGTTTTTGGAAATATGATTTTTTCACTTGTGGTTGGTTAGGTGCCATAATTGCAAGTTCAATTTCCTTTCGATTCGGCAAACATAATAAAACAAACCAATCGGTTTCAAATTTAACTTCTAAACCTAACCAATTTTGATAGAATTCTTTGGTTTCCTTTATTTTATCTGTAATGATCCCGGTTTGAATATTTTGAAATTTCATTTCTTCTCCTTTAATGTGCTAAGTATATAGCAGAAGGAAAATCAAAATTGGATCGTTTTTGCGATTTTTACACTAAAAGACCTAAACCCATATGGTTCATCAAGTTTTCAAAAAGAGATTCTTCGTGAGCTTTTGTCATCGGTTGTTTTTGTTTTGATTCAATCCCACTCAATCTTTTATCCAACTGTAACATCACATAACCATGAGTAAATGACCAGATCAAATAAGATATCTCTTTAGGATCCCCTTTTTTAATGATTCCCTTATCTTGTAGGAGAATCACTGTTGATAATAGTACTTCAAAGGCTTCAAATCCAGCTTTTTCGCATGCTGGATAAGCCGAAATGTCATCAATATGATTGGAAAACATCAAACGATATATCTCAGGATTTTCGTTTGCAAACTTTACATAGGCAACCCCCATCCCAATAAAAGCTTCTTTTGGATTTTTGATAATGTCTTTTTTGCCTTCGATAAGGGCCTGTTTGAATTGCTCAAATCCCATTTCAATCAAACTTGCAAGTAAGGATTCCTTTTTCGCAAAATGTTTGTTTGGAGCCGAATGGGTGACACCAATTTTTTTTGCAATTTCTCTAAGGCTCAGTGATTCTACACCTTTTTTCCGAATCCATACTATGGATTCATTTAAGATGGCTTCCCGCAAATTTCCATGGTGGTATCCTTTTTTTACCTTTCGCCTTTCCTGGATCATGTGATTAGAAAATTCCAAATATAGATATTGTCTACTTTTTTCTATTGACAATATTCCAGAAAGTAGACGAAGTCTACATTTATGTAGCCTCTGCCTACATTGAGAGGTCTTATGGTGCGCTGGTTTTCTATTGGGATTATCCTATTATTTGGTAATCTTTTCATTTCTTGTGGGTTACCCCAATCTGAATCCCGGCCCGAATTACAAACAAAGGGGTATGTACTGACATCTCAATTTCCCATCCAAGAAATTGCGGTTAGGGGTAAGGTAATGAAAAATAATGAAAAAAATTTATACCATTTGGAATTTGATCCAAAAGCCTTACAGTTGATCAATCGTCATAAACCAAGTAAAATCCAACTCAAACTTCCTTATGTAAATGCCCAAACATTAGTTGTGAATCTAAAATACCAAAATGATTCATTCACAAGTAATTTTTTATTTCCAGAAGGTTGGATAGACTCTTCACAATTGGAAGCTGTTTTTTATACCAAACAAACTTCCGGATATAAAATTCCTTTGAGTTCTATTTATTCTCCGTTTGGCGAAAATCATTCTGTATATCGAATTGTAGATGGAAAAGCCAATCGCTTAGAAGTGGAAGTTTTAGGCATTAAAGAAAATCAAGCTGTAGTTGTCGGCGATTTAAAGTTAGGTGATATTCTTATACTATCTCGGTTAGGGGAATTAGTCGATGGAATGTTTGTGAAGGTGAATTTGTGAAATTGGCTAATTTTGTGATCCAAAGAAAAAGTCTGATTTTTACTATCTTCATTTTTTTATTTTTCCTTGGGATTCTTGAATTTTTAATCATGCCAAGAGAGGAGGATCCTCGATTAAAAGAACGTTTTGGTGTTTTGAAAATGATTTATCCTGGAGCTTCGGTAGAGACCATACATCGACTTGTCATTTTGCCAACAGAAGAGGCATTGGCTGAAGTTCCATCAATCGCAAACTTAGAAATTAGAGTTCGGCCGGAAGTGATGATTGCAGAAATTCGTTTGAGTGATCAAATGGGAACTGAACAAGAAATCAATGATGCTTGGAAAAGGATTGAAGAAACGATTAAACGTACAGAATCCAAATATCCAAATGGATTAATGCCATGGGATTTAAATCGCAGAGTGACAGAGCAAGAAGCTATTTTGGTTTCCATAACAGGTTCGGAGGATATTTTATTTCTTAAGTCAGAAACTGAATCATTAAAAACTCATTTAATGCACATTGGAACTGTTTCTAAAATCAATCGATTGGCAGATCCTGAAGAAGAAATTGAAATTTTAATCACGAAACAACGGTTAGAAGATAAAGGGATCTCCTTACGATTTATGATGGATTGGATCCAATCGAATAATCATAATATTGCACCTGGAACATTGACAATTGCTGGAAAAAAGGTAATGGTACAATCGGATGGCTGGTTTCGCGATCTCTCTACTTTTTCTCTTTTTCCCATCCCTCTCCCGGGAGGACAAATTGTCAGTTTTTCAGAATTGGCTAATGTAACAAAGAGACCAAAATTTCCCGTTACTGAAATCATGAGAACCAATGGGAAAAATGCTCTTGGTCTCGGCATCATTGCCAAAAAGGATACCAATCTTATTTCGTTTGGAGAATCCATTGAAGCAAAAATCAAGGAATGGCAAAAAAAACATCCTAAGGTAACTGTGGAAATTATCAATTCACAACCTAATTATGTAAAAATTAGACTCCGTGAATTAGGACTCAATCTAGTATCTGGGATCTTGATCGTTGCATTTGTATTGGTTGTGATGATGGGATTTCGTATGGGAATTCTTTCGGCAATGATTGTTCCCGTGATTGCCGTAATAAGCCTTGGTATCTATGGAATGTTTGGCGGTGTTTTGCATCAAATTTCCATAGCTGCGTTTGTGATGGCCTTAGGTCTTCTGATTGATAATGTCATCGTGATTTTGGAAAGTATCCAAGAGAAAATTGACCAAGGCCAAGAAATTCTATTTTCAACTGCCGATACAATCCAACAATTAAGTTTCCCTTTATTAAGTGCAACGGGAACAACGTTAGCTTCTTTTATCCCTTTGCTTGGGTCTAGTGGAAACTCAGCAGATTTTACCAGAGCAATACCGATCATCAATATGATCACACTCACTGTCAGTTTTTTCTTTGCTTTATTAGTAACTCCAATATTAGGAATGCAAATTTTACGAAAAAACAAAACAATCAAAATCAGTATTTATGAAAGGGTCTCTGAAAAGATTGGAATTTTTATCCCTATCTATGCTAAAAAAATTTTATATATTGTAAGTATCTTATTTTTGATTTCGATCTTAGGTTTTATATACCTTCCCAAAAAGTTTTTCCCGGATGCTGATAGAGACCAACTCATACTCGATTTGCGAATGCCGGAAGGTACAGATATTTCAGAAACAAATCGATTGGCATCTGAAATTGAAACTTGGTTACGTTCTGACAAACGATTAAAATCGGTAATTGTTTTTGTAGGTCGTTCGGTTCCATTATTTTACTACAACTTAAACCAATCACCAAATAGTCCCAATGTATCTCAATTTATATTAAATTTAAAAGATATCCGAGACAAGGATTCTTTCAAAAAAGAATTTCAAAACATTTTGGATCAAAAACTCCAAGTGGGAAATGCAGTGTTATTGGAACTGAAACAAGGACCACCAGTAAAGGCACCCATCGAAATTCGATTTTTTAGCGAAGAACATGCCGATTTGGAAGTTAGCAATCAAACAATCTTAAGAACACTATATGGAATTCCTGGAATTAAAGATGTTCGTTCTGACTTGAGTATAGGGTTACCAATATTACATTGGCAAAATGATGATGCCACCTTATCGAGATACAAAACTTCGAGATCGGAAGTAACACTCTCTATTCTTGCACAAACAAATGGAATCCCCATGGGATACTACCGAGCAGGTGACAAACCCATTCCAATCAAGATCCGTACTTCCGAAGTATCCAACCTTAGCTCTGAAACGATAGACAAACATTATGTAGTTTCCACTCGAACGGAGAATGTAAAGTTAGGATCTGTTTCTCATTTATCAATTTTATGGGAACCTGCTTATCTTTATAAGAAAAATCGACAAACAGGCGCTAGTATTTAAGTGGAGTTGAAAAATGGATATTCTGCAATTGAAGTAACAAATCTTATCAACCAAAAATTAAAATTTGTCTCATTACCAAGTTCGGTTCAGTGGGAATTTGGTGGGGAACAAGCTGAATCAGGAAATGCAAATCAATCTTTAATTGCTGTGGCTCCAATTGGAATGATGATCCTGGTTTCATTTCTTTTATTTGAGTTTGGAAGTTGGAAGAAAGTTGGAGTGATCTTATTAACTGTCCCACTCACCTTGATTGGGGTAGTTCCAGGATTATTATTTTCTGGTAAACCATTTGGGTTTTTATCTTTACTGGGTATCTTTGCCTTAGTAGGTATCGTTGTGAATAACGGAATTTTACTTTTAGATTATATAGTTAAAGCAATTACAGAAGGAAGTTCTATCACAGAAGCAATACAATATTCTATTTCTAAACGTATCCGTCCAATTTTACTCACTACATTGACAACGGTTGCCGGTCTTTTGCCTTTAACAATAACGGATGCAACGTTATGGCCACCTTTTGCTTGGACAATGATTTCTGGTTTACTTGGTTCTACGTTCTTAACGTTGTTTGTGGTTCCATCTGCGACCTTTCTATTGTTTCGAACGAAAATTCAAAAGATTGAACAAAAGAAAAATCCAAAGTTGATAAACAAAATTTTCCCTTTTCTCTTTGTCTTAATATTATTCTTTCCAACCATGCAGAATATTTCCGCTGATCCTATGGTACTCTCTTGGAAAGAAATTGTAAAATTGGCGGAAGAATCACCTCGTGTGAAACTTGCATGGGAAGAGTGGAAACGAAAAAATTTAGAAAAAAAAAATTAAATAAAGCTGTTTATTATCCAAAACTTGGTTTATCGATTGAACATGTAGATAGGAACAAAACTCTGTTTCCCAATGCCGCAATTCCAATTGTCGCAGGTGTCAATCCAAGTTATTGGTATACTGGTGTTGAAATCCAACAAACACTATTTGATCCAGCAAATTGGTTTGCAGTTTCGAAGGCCTTAGATTATTCTGAGGAGTCCCAAAAATTATTATCGTTTCGCGCCAAAGAAACATCGCAAGCAGAGGCTTTACTTTCCTTTTTAACAATACATCGCATCAAAGTCAAAAAACTAAATGTCACCGAATTAAAACAAAACTTTTCGATAAGGCTTGGCGAGTTACGTAGGTTATATGCTATTGGGCAAGTGACTGAAAGTGAAATTTTCCGAATTGAACAAGCGATAACCCAAGCAAAATTATCATTAGATGAGTTAAACGAAAAAGAGAAAATAGCGATTTTATCTCTCCGTAGGAATTTAGGAATTGATGAAGAGATTTCAATCGGACCTCTCCCTGGTTACGAAGAGATTTCAGTATCCATAAATGATTCTGAAATCCCAGAAAGATTAGAGTTAACAGCCATTAGAAAGAAATTACTGGCATTACAAGAAAAGAAAAAATCCATTGAATATGAAGCATTACCAAAAGTAGTCGCAAAAGGAAAATATATTTATCTAAACAATAACCAGTTTAATACGGACAACTGGGCCCAAATATCCTTGGGCATCACAATGAACCCTTTTGATGGGGTATTACGAAAAGTAAAAGAAGAAGAAACGGAATCCGAATTACGTTCTACCAAGGAAGAATTTTTGGATTTAGTGAGGGCACTTCAAATTGAAAAAGAAGATTCATTGGCAATGTTGAAACTTAAAAAACAAGAAGTATTGGCTCGGCAAACAAATGTTAACAAATCAAAATATGCTTCTAAAAAAGAATACGAACGTGTAAAATTTGGTAAATCGAATATCAATTCATGGATATATGCAGAAATTCTTCATTCCGAGGAAAAAGATAGATTTGAGATGAGTCAATTGGATTTATTCGAACGTATCATTCGATTCCGGAGCGTGATTGGGATTGGTTACTCAGAAATAAATTGAGAAAAAAGTTTGACAATGGACTCAGTTGTTTGTAAAAGTAGACAATGTCTACTAAGTAGACGATGTCAACAATAGGAGTGTTGGAATGGAAGATTTAAAAAAATATTTATGGTTGGTTCTCTTATTCCCAATCGTATCAGTGAATGCTTTGGATTTAGAAGTGGAAATTCTCAATCGTAAATCAAAACAATCTGTGATTCGATGTGGAATTTTTGTTTCACAGGAAGGTTTCCCATCTGATGAGAAAAAGGCCGTAATGAGAGTGTTAGGTGTCGAATCAAATCAACAAAAAACAATCTGCAATTTTAAGGGCCTTCAAGGGAAATTGTATGCTGTTTCTGTTTTGGAGGATATAAATGCAAATGGGAAAATGGAAACAACATTTGTAGGATTTCCAAAGGAACCATGGGGAGTGTCCAATGATGCACCAATGCATCCTTTCGGTCCACCGACCTTTGAAGAGGCAGGATTTTTATTAAAATCAAATTTGAATATACAAATAAAACTAAATCAATAGGTGATTGTATGAATGGAATCAAAAGATATAAATTAAATGCGCTGATCACTGGTGCTAGTAGTGGAATTGGAAAAGATTTTGCATATGAGTTAGCAAAAAATGAATATTCATTAACTTTAGTCGCACGTGATTTAGGTAGATTGAATGAAATCAAACATGATCTTGAATCAAAGTATAAAATTAAAGTCAAAGTTGATTCAAAAGACCTAAGTAAAAATACAGAAACAAATGAATTGGTTAACGGATTGAAATCGGAAGATTATGGTTTAGTAGTCTTAGCCGCAGGTTATGGATCCGGTGGTAAATTCCATTCCTTAGATTTAGATACAGAATTGAATATGATTGATGTGAATTGCAGATCAGTTGTTCAAATTTGTCATGAGTTTATTCAAAATCGAAAAGATGAGAGTCCTCAAGGAATTGTTTTATTTGGATCTTTAGTTGGTTTCCAAGGAGTCCCTTGGACATCTACTTATGCGGCTACTAAAGCGTTTATCCAAAGTTTTGCGGAAGGATTATCTGGAGAATATAAAAATAAAGGAATCGATATAATCTCTGTAGCACCAGGTCCCGTTAAAACAAGTTTTGGTAATCGTGCAGGGATGGTGATGGGAAATGCACAATCACCAGATGGAATTGCTAAAGAAGTGCTCAAAAAATTAGGAAAAACTGTGACAGTTCGACCAGGTTTTTTATCCAAATTCCTTGGTTATTCTTTAATTACTTTACCAAGA
This sequence comes from Leptospira yanagawae serovar Saopaulo str. Sao Paulo = ATCC 700523, assembly GCF_000332475.2. Taxonomy (GTDB): domain Bacteria; phylum Spirochaetota; class Leptospiria; order Leptospirales; family Leptospiraceae; genus Leptospira_A; species Leptospira_A yanagawae. The sequence continues at coordinate 12,342 of NZ_AOGX02000031.1, read as the reverse complement.
AACTTAAGGACTTTTGTTTTAAAACAAATCATGGGACAAATGGTTTTTGGGAGCAAAGGATGAAAATTCGTTATTTAATCATGATTTCATTTTTAAATTGGTTTTCACATTGTACGATTGCAACTCCATTCCAAAAAAATATGAATCTAAATGATCCAACAATTTCGAATCATTCTTCCGTAGTCATTGCCATTACAGAAGTTGAAATTGAAGGTTCTCTTTCAATTCGATCTATTTTTTGGGACCGAGTATCGTCCGTTAGGTCTAAGTTACAGCAAAACGAAGGTTATTTAGGTGGAGCCATCCGTCGTGAAATTTTCGGAAATCGAGCATGGACAATGACTGTTTGGAAAAACGAATCAGCCTTAGATCAGTTTGTATATTCAATGGAACATGAAAGGGCAATGAAAGAAGGTGGTCCCGCTGTTAAAAAAAGTAAATTTTATCGTGGGTATAGAAAATGGAATGAGATACCTCTTTCTTGGAAAGTGGTGGAGACTTTACTTGCAGAAGAGGGAAGGTCCGAGTGACGTAAATGAATGAATTTGGAAATAAGTTATTTGATTTAGATCGGAAGTGAAACGGTAAAAATTTTATTGCCAGGTTTTGAAAAAACTTCAATTTTTCCATCATGTTTTTGGACGATTCGGCGAACAATATCTAATCCGAGTCCACTTCCTTCACCTAATTCTTTTGTGGTAAAAAAAGGTTCAAAGATCCGATCTTTAATCGCATCAGATATTCCAGTGCCAGTATCTTCGATTTGAATTTTTGCCCAATTTAAATTTGTAAAGGAATCTTTCTCCGTCTGAATGGAAATTGTTAACACTCCTTTGTATGACATTGCTTGTATCGCATTGAATATTAAATTTGTCCAAACTTGAATCAAATCATTGGGATAACAATCTATGTACAAATTTGAGTCTGGATATTCGCGAACTATTCTGATTCCATTTTTGATTTGGCTATTATATAAAATTAATACCGTTTCAATATTTGCAATTAAATCGGTATTGATTTTGTTTCCTTTTTTATCGAAATGTGAAAAGTTTTTTAATGCATAAAGAATCTTTGATACTCTTTGGATTGATTCCAAAATAGAATTCAAATTTCGGGAAGTATGAATGTATTGGATTCCATAATTAAAAAAATCCAAAAAATCTTCTTCATGGCAGAGGTGCTCAATGATGGAAAGTCCGTTTTGAACGCCAGAATCAACAACTTCTTCTGCAACAAACTCAGAATCTTTACAACCCAAACGTTCCAATTTTTCATTGATCAACTTTTTTTGTTTTCTTGCTTCAGAACCATGCAATTGGTTTCTTTTTTCAAAAGGCTCTGTCATCCATTTAAAAAACAATTTTCTCTTTTCTAGAGGTTTACTTGAGAGTAAGTGAATGATTTTTTCTTGATTTAGGATTTGGTTTTTGATATTTTCCAAGATGAGTTGGCTTGATGCTTTGATTGCACCCATTGGGTTATTAATTTCATGAGCAATACCTGCGATCAATTGTCCTAAGGATGCCATTTTTTCGTTTAGAATTAATTGTGATTGTGTTAATTTTAATTCTTCGATTGTCCTTTCTAGTTCCAACTTTTGGGAAATGATTAAATTATTTTTTTCCTGAATTTCTTTGAGTGCTTCCTTAATCGATTCGGCTTCGTTAATTAAAGTTAAATCGATAAATGATATGATGAACTTTCCTTCCTCTATTTCTTTTTTATTCACTTGAATAGGGATTAAGGTTCCGTCTTTTTTGATTCCCTCCAATGAGAAAATTTTTTCTTTATTATCAATTCCATTCCACAATGGATCGGCAATAATTTCTTTTACGGATAAATGGTGTATAAAATCGTAACCGAATAATTTTTTGAACGCAAGATTGGCATCTAATATTAAATCACCATCCGTTATGATAATGGCTTCACTTGCAAAATTGTAAAAATTACGGAAACGTTCTTCCTTACTTTGTAATTTTAATTCGAATTCGTATTTTGCAGATACGTTTTCTAGAACTCCTACTTGTCTATTTGAACCAGAAATATCATTGCTGATAAAAGTTCCTCTGTCTTCAATCGGTATGTATGAGTTATCTTTTTTTCGAAGGCGATAAAAAGCATGGTAAGGACTTCGAGTTCCAATAGCATCTGCCAGTAATTCTTTTGTAAACATTCTATCGTCGGGGTGAATTAAGTTTAGCCAACCTTCAATATCTAAATGATTAAATTCTTCAATCTCATAACCTAATACAGATTTTATGGCACCATCCCATTCAATTTGATTGAGATTGATATCATAGTCGTAGATGATAAGGCCCGTTTGGTTTGCTACTTTGTGGAAACGAGCTTCATTCTCTTAAAGTGCTATTCTTTTTTTGCGAGAATCATCGATATCCTCAATGCTACCAATGATAACGATTCCGTTTGTTTTTGATTGTATTGCTTTCCCTTGCACTCTTACCCAAAAATTTGGAAAACTCAAAATTTCTAATTCTAAATCAAATGGGGTCTGTTCTTTTTCTGCTTTGACTAAAGAATCCACAAACTTTTCTTTGCAACCATTTGCAAAATAAGCAATTAAGGATTGAATACTTGGTTTAAAATAGTTTGGTTCGACTTTTAATAAGTAATAAAGGTCTGGTGTCCAAAACATTTGGTTTGTTTCGATCGTCCATTCCCAGACTCCCGATTTTGAAATCCTTCGGATTTCTTCACTTAGTTCATTTTGCTTTTTTAATTGTAACTCAATCGATTTGGATGCTGTGATGTCTTGTGCAACACCTAACACCTCTGTTGGTATTCCATCAATATTAAATGAAAAATTCGTTTCCCAAACACGAAACCAATGGACATTGCCATTCTGATGGAAAACACGAAAGTCTAAAACATAAATTTCTGTATTTTTTTCTTCCATCATCTTTTTTGCATGTGCATCAATGAGATGAAGATCATCAGGGTGTAATATGTTTTTAATCAAGTAGTCATAAGTAAGTATGGGTTCAACTTCAAATCCCAAAAAACTTTCAATACTATTGTTTAACTATAAAAATTCGTCGGTTGCCAAGTCCTGGATATAAATGATTGCTGGTAATGTTTTGGTAACCTTTTCTAATAACTTTTCTTTTTGATTTAGTTTGTTTTGGAGTTCAATCAGTGTGTCTTTTTTTTGTAGGACACCTTTTGCAAAACCTTTCCTGTCTTTCCCGACGTAGTTATGGAGTTTCACTTCAAGAGAAATTTCTTCACCTTGTCGATTCAAGTGGATCCAATCAAAATTTACATTCCCGAATTTAAATCCATCTTCGATATATTTAACCGCTAATGTTTCTGAAGCTTGCCCATTTGCTTGGTATTTCGGACTGATATCAAAAACGGAAAGTTTTTGTAACTCATCCTTTGTGTATCCTAGGAGGGAAGTCAGTTTCACATTACAGTCGATGAAAAGTTGTGTCTCTAAATCTAGGATCACAACGGCATCCTCATCTTCTTCGAAAAAAGTTTTGTATGTATTCTCTTCCTTTTCTTTGAGAAGAGACTCTAGATATTTAATTTTTGCCTTTGCCTCCTCTAGAGTGATGTCATCGTTTGTTTCCATAGTCTACGGTTCATAAGTATTCCATGGAATGCCAAAGCTTCAACTTAAAAATTCTGGTGAACACATTTTAGACTCTTGATTTTGGCAGATTCCTTAGCAGGTGTGCATATATATCCATTCGAATTTGATTCATTTAAGATTGCCTTGTAGGAATCTATTTCCTCTTCGCTCATATTTGTTTCTTTTTAAAGTTGAGAAGTAAAAAATCAGGGTATTTGTTTTGTTTCAAATTATAATAAAAATAATGACTAAGGAAATCTCGTCTCACGCATAATACTTGTTTTTCTATTAAATCGAGGGTAAATCCTCCAGACAAAACTTCGCTCGTAGTCACAATCAAATTCGATTGAAAGTTTGATAATTCGGCTTTTAACTTTTTTAATTCTTTGCTTGAGAAAAAAAATACAATTAGAATGAAAATAGTACATAAAATGGTCCAAACCATCACAGAATAGTATTTCAGTTTTTCGTTTTGTATATCTGAGAAAACCTCGGTTAAAATAAAAGTGAATGGAAAAACCATGATAGCAAGATAACGTCCGTTTAACGTTAATCCATCGTTGGGAGATGTGATCCCAACAAGAACTAAAAATATAATAGTGGTTAGTAGATGGAATAGTAGTGTGGGTTTGTTTTTAAAATCAATTTTATTAATTTTTAGAATTGTGATTAAATAAATTGGACTTTGAAGGAAAAAACCTAAAGTCCAAATTTCTTTTTTGGGAAAAGTGAAAATGATTGATAAAAAAATTTGAAATTGATCAAGGATGGTTTTTTCAAATCTTCCGAAGTTCGTTAAATGCCTTGTCCCAAGAGGATCTGTATAACTGAAGGAATTCCATAATAAAAAAGAAAACAGTAACAGCGCAAAGATAGTATAACGGATTGGATGAAGGATTTTCCAAACTGATTTCTTATTGATGACAACTTCAATATAAAAAATTGTAACTTGGACTGCTGCAAATAAAAGGATCCCCTCTAATCGCAACCAAATCGACAATCCAATGAACATGTTTCCGAAGATCCAATCTTTGGTTTGGTTTGATTCAAAGGCTTTGAACAGAAAGTAATACCCGTAAGCTGATAAAAGTATAAATAAACCATTCTCGGAAAAATCAATCAAAAGAGGGAAAATCACAGTACCTAAAATGGCAAATAGGATTACCGAAAGTTTGAATTTGTTCTTTGACATCAGATGGATGAGAAGGGCCAAATAAATAAATTTTAAATAGGGAAGGTATTGGTGGTTGATGGTACCTAGTAAAGAATAAAGAAACGTAAACCCAATTGGGTATTGTCGCAATTAGGCGATCTTGATGTAGGAAAACAAAATTTTCATTTAATGGGCTCATCAAAAACAAAGGATCCATATCCTTTGTAGGAAAAATGATGCTTTCTGTTGTCCAGTTTTGGTTCCATAAGGAAACCACTTGGATCCATTTGATGAGAGGGTCAGAAATATAAAAAAGATCAACACGTATCAAAAGTTGTGTGATGAATAAAACGATGGAAATCGAAATGATTGAATAAAGGGAATGATTTTTCGTGGAAATCATAGCCAAATTCTGCATAGGTTTTCAACCTATCGATCAAAAATTAAATCCTTATTTTTGTTTTAAAAATTAGGATGGAGAAAGAATGAAACACTTTCAATTTTCGTTTGCAGAATTTTTTTTACCAAAAAAGACTTTTTGATTTCTTAACAGCGATTTTGTGGGCAGAATTTACAAGACCCACATGGCTATACGTCTGTGGAAAATTGCCCCATTGGTTTCCAGTAACTGATTCGATATCTTCACTAAATAAACCTAGATGATTTGCATGTTCGCAAACAAAGTCAAATAAATGGATCGCTTCATCAAGACGATCCATGCAAGCTAATGCTTCGATATACCAAAACGTACATACTAAAAATGTTGTTTCCGGTTTTCCAAAGTCGTCTTTATGAAGATAACGATAGATAAATCCTTCGTTTGTTTTTAATTGATTTTCGATTGCTTTGATATGTGATTTTGCTTTCTCTGAATGAGGATCCAAATAACCAAGAGTTATGAGTTGCAATAAACTAGCATCTAAATCTTTTTTTCCCTGGGCTTGTGTATAGCATCCAAGTTTATTGTCATAACATGATTCTATATTGAATTCAGCTTCTCGCATCAATCGTTCTGATTTTTCTAACAAATCTTGTTTTTCTAATTTTAATGCAATTTCTTTAGCTGTCTTAGCTCCAATCCAGTGGAATAAATACGTATAACAATGTTTTTGTGAAAAATTACGAAATTCCCAAAGACCTGCATCTGGTTCGTTCATTGTAAGTTCAATTTGATCCAAAAGTTTTTGGATTAGATTTAAATTATGGAATCGATTTTTCTCTGGTATTCTTTCATCTGAATAAAGTGGCAATAAAGATAAAAGAATTTGCCCATATGCATCGTTTTGTTTGTGTGTGTATGCAGAATTCCCAATTCGAACCGGTTGATTGCCTAGATATCCATCTAACGATAATATTTTTTCTTCAAGAAGGTGCTCTCCGAATATACTGTAGAGTGGTTGGTATCGTCCATCGTCTGTAGGTGTTAGATTGCCTATATATTGTGAATAATTTTCCAACTCTTCAAATTGACCAAGATTGGTTAAAGCTAACAAAGTATAAAATCCATCTCGTAACCAACAATATCGATAGTCCCAGTTTCTACCAGAGTTAGGTGATTCAGGTAAACTTGTGGTGGAGGCGGCAATAATGGCACCTGTTTCTTGGAATTGGTGAAGTTTCAAGCAAAGGGCAGAGCGGATTTGTTGTTTTTGAGCAAAGTTCGGAATGGTACAATGTTTTACCCAATTTTGCCAATATTGTTTTGTTTTACTTAGTTCATCTTCTACGAATTCTGAAATTGGGATTTCAATTTTATCGGATTCATGAAGTACTATATAAATTGTTTGGTTGAGATGAAATTCTTTAGATTTTAAAATTTGATTTACTGAAACATTCGATCTTACATGAAATTGAAATTCCGATGTTTCATATCGAATCTGTTTCGCAATGATTTTAGGAATTATTTTTGTTTCACCGTAATCATAAGTAGGATTTATTTCAATTTTGATTTTAACATTGCCAGAGAGAGGAACAATTTTGCGGTATAAATTTCTTTTGCAACATAAGTTTCCATTTTGATAGTATCGTGGAGTAAAATCGATGACAGCAAATGAACCTGATTCTGTGATGATTTCTGTTTTTAAAATATTGGTATTTTCCAAATATGATTGGTTATGGGATTGAATTTTTGCAATTGGAGAAATTTTGAAATTTCCACACCTATCGTCCATTAGTTTCCCAAAAATTGGAGAACTATCAAAGTTCGGCCAACATAACCACACGATATCAGAATCAGTATTGATATGTGCGATCAAACTACCGTTGCCAATAATTCCGGTATTGTATTTATGTTTCATATTTTAATTCCTTTGTTAGGTGGTTGATTAAGTGTTTGATCCAAATATGAACATCGTCAGTGTTTTGAAATCTATACTTCGCGATTGTCTCGGATTTTCCTATTTTTACCGTTATTGCCTTTTCAGGTAATTCGCGAAACATATCTTCATCAGTAGTATCATCTCCAAATACGAATGTTTCCAAGTCAATATCAGGAAGGATTTTAATCGCTGCCTTACCTTTTCCTGTTCCATATTCTCTGACTTCGATGATTTTATTTCCCCTTTGTACAAAAAATCCACTGTTAGATGATATTTGTGAAAGTTCATCTAACATCTCCCTTGCGGCATTTAGACCAATATCGGGGTCTGCATTTCGAAAATGCCAAACCAATGAAAACTCTTTTTCTTCTGTAAAAGAACCGGGTACACGTTTCGTAAATTCTTCTAAATGTGATTTGATTTCTTTTTTCCAATCTGTATTGGAATGGAATAGAGAATTCCATTCATTTTCGTTAGGTGATCGATGCCAAGCCCCGTGTTCTGCGACCAGATGTAAGGGTAAACCAGTGAAAATTGATTCTAAAAATTTTCGATCTCTACCACTGATGATCGCAATGGAAACATTAGGGAACTGTGATAGTTTTGTAATTGAATTCACAAGTTCTTTTGTAGGAATTGCTAAGTGAGGAAGGGGTTGAAATGGAACAAGTGTCCCATCATAATCAAATAAAATAAAAATTGGCTTCTTGGTTTTTGGAAGTAATACTTCGGCATTTGCAGCAATGGATTTTGTTTGAAAGTTTTGATTTCGTTTCGCAGTATCTTCTGTTTCGGTATATATTTTTTTTGCCCATTCCATTACTGAATTTTCTTTTAATCGAGAAACCATTACCTGATTTCGGATTCTAATCTCTGTTTCTTCCATTTCTATGGCTTCTTTGATAGCCATTGCCATACCATTTAAGTCATTGGGATTTACGAGGATTGCTTCAGGTAATTCAGCCGATGCCCCTGCCATTTCGCTTAACACCAACATTCCATTTTTTTGAGAAACCAAAAATTCTTTAGCTACTAAATTCATTCCATCTCGATAGGGTGTGACGAGCATGACATGTGTATTTTTGTATAATGGGACTAACTCTTCAAATGGAAATCCTTTGTATTGGTATAAGATAGGAGTCCAGTCTAAAGTTCCAAAACTTCCGTTGATCGCCCCCACCTTTTCATCGATCGCACGTTTCATGGATTGGTAGGAGGAAACATCGGTTCTGGATGGAACTAATACTAAAACTAACTTACAACATTTGATCCAATTTGGATTTTGTTTTAGAAATAATTCAAATGCGTTTAATCTTTGCAAAACTCCTTTCGTATAATCAAGTCGATCGACAGATAAAATTTGTTTTAAGCTTTTATGGTTGGTATTGATTTGATTTGCTATTGTATCACATTCAATGGAATTCGCATAACTAGAGAACTGTTCCACATTGATTCCCATAGGGAAAGCTGCGGTTTTTGTTAAATGATTTTGAAAATAGATAATCCCTCGTTCATTTTCAATTCCCAAACATCGCAATAGAGATCTTAAAAAATATTGTGTATAACTTTGCGTATGAAATCCGATAAGATCCGCGCCTAACATACCTTTTAGTATTTTACTGCGGAATCGTTCTGGTAACAAACGAAAGATTTCGAATGTGGGAAATGGGATATGTAAAAAAAATGAAAGCAGTAAGTTTGGAAATTCACTTCTTAATATCCCCGGAAGTAAAAATAGATGATAGTCATGCACCCAAACCCAATCACCAGGCCGATAGAGCTCTTTAACCGTTTTCGCAAATTCTTCATTTGCTTCTTCATAAGAATTGAAAGTTAAATCAGAAAATTCGCAATTTGAAGTGAAATAGTGGAATAAGGGCCAAATTGTTTTATTACAAAAGCCGTTGTAAAACGAATCAGCTAATTTTTGTTTGAGAAACACAGGAATAGTTCCATGTTCTTCCAACATCTTGTGTGCATAATGTTTTTGTTCTTTTTCTGGGATGGATTTGCCAGGCCAACCTACCCATAACACTTCATTTCCTAAAGATTTCCAGTGGGATAGAAAACTAGAAATGCCTGTTGCAAGTCCGCCAACATTGGGTGTTCCATCCCACTGAACTGGTAACCTGTTGGATACGAGTATCAGTCTCATGATTTCAATTCAATCAGATGAAATTATTATGGCAAGGGCTTTCTATAAAAAAATCCTGATTCGATTTCCCGATGATTGATTATATAAACTTATTAGACTATATTTAGATACATATGTTCTAAAAAAAGAGTTAAATGGTTGTGTGTTTAATTCTCGAATGTTTTAAATTTCATTTTGTTCCATTGCTCAATTCGTTTAACAATTCAAACGCCAAGAATTTTTTCGCATAATAGACCATTCGATCAAAATTGGCTGATCCACTATGAATTATATCTTTTGATTCTTTGGAATTGATTAATTTTAGCAATGACTCTTTGTATTTTTTGGTACAAATGTTGTTATCGTTTTTATTTTGGGAACAATCCGTTTTTTCCTTACAAATCGAATCCAATCCAAAATTGTCAATAGGGCATGACTTGTAAATTGAAAGATCCGGAGTTAGGCGGCAGTAACATCCGAAATTTGTTTTTTGGATTTCTCTTTTTAGGTTTGTTTGAAAAGAAGTATTGAAACTTTCGGAACTTTGGGTTTCGGATTTGGAAATCCTATTTTTGAATTCATGTATATAATTCGAATCTGTTGCACATTCGTATGGAAAGTCTAAACAATATGCAATCAAACGAGAATCGGATAGGGAAAGTAATTCTGATTTTGGTTTTGATTCCCAGATTTGGTAATTGGAAAATGGATCTCGGTGATCCGGTGCCGTTGAATATTTCGTATGGAATGATGCGTTTACGGGATCGGCTTTTTGTTTTTTCTTCAGGGTTTCGGAATCTGCGAGTTCGTATTCACGTACGAGCATGATTGGTAGTTCGATTGGATCATCCTTTCGCTTTTTATCTAAGTAAGTGGCCATTTTTTGTTTGGTGATGGAATCAAAGTATAATAAATATCCTGTGATGTGGTATTCGTTGCAATCGTATTTGGAAAAATATGGAATGAGACGAAGTTCCCAAAAATATTCATGGGATTGGTAGATGCGTAAGTCCTCGATGGCATCAAATAGTTCATTGCCTAAAATTTGTTTTCGGAAATGTCCATCTTCCCATATGGATACCAATTCTAACTGTGCGAATTTGTCTCTTTGTAGAATGTTGAGTGGATAACAAGTATTGACGATAAAGGGGAGCCGTTTTGTGTAAGGGAATTCTGATTTTGGAAGTTCAATTCGGCGTATAACTGTTTTGTTTGTGCAATGGAAACTTCCAAGAAAACAAATACCATAGAGAACAATTAGTAATATTCTATGCATATAAAACCTGAAGATTCGTAAACTGCGACTACTGTTCGTTCTTCGATCAGAGTAAAAGTTTTGTTTAAATCAGAATTCGTTGTTTCACAAATTCTTTTTTTCCTTTGATTGGAATTGATCGAGTTAGGTGGTTCGATGACAACCGTGCCCAGTTTGGTAATATGACCCCTAAAATAAGGATTCGTTTCAAAATTACCCGATTTGGGATCGTAGTACACCCGATCTTTTTCAATAGCGGATCTTAGATTGCGGAATCCATTCCAATTTGGACCAAAGATACAGGATTCAAAACAAAACAGAAATAAGGTGAAGTGGACTAACTTCATTGGCATACAATTTTAAGAGTAAATGAATTATTGGCAAGGAAATAATTTGGTGTTAGTTGCTAAAGCAAAAGCCCAAATTTGGAGAATGATGCGGTAGTTTACTTTATAGGAAGCTTGGAAAATATTTCAATCATTCCCTAGTTACAAGTAGCGATAAGAGAACCAGAATCAAAAGGATGAAAAGAATGGCTGGAGTTCCTAACGGATTATATACTCGACAATAGGCAACAAACGACTACAAGAGGTTGCCATGAAGCGTAGAAAACAATACACAACAGAGTTTAAGAGGGAATCGGTTCAATATTTAATATCAAGTGGGAAATCCCAGAATATGGTATGCCAAGAACTAGGACTCCCTAATGGGATACTAGGCAGATGGAAAAAGGAACTAGATCAAAATCAAACCGAGAATGGATCTCTGCAAGATGTTCGAGACAAGAGGATCCAGGAGCTTGAACGTGAAGTTCAAAATTTAAAACAGCAGAGGGATATTTTAAAAAAGGCAATGGGCATCACTTTAAGTCCTTAGAAGATAAATATCTATTTATGAAAGAACATAGGGAATCCTGTGGGTTTTCTATCAAAGTGATGTCCGAAGTATTAGATATTAAACACAAGGGATTTTATCCTTGGTTGAAAAAGTCGAAGTTGATTCGAAATCAAAAAAGTATAGAGATTTTATCTGAAATTCAAAGATTCCACAAGGGAGATTTGCTTTCTTATGGAAGTCCGAGAGTTCAGAAAGAACTAAAAGCAAGGGGAATCAAAGTCAGTTTACCTACTGTGGCTAAAATTATGCGGGAAAATGGGATAAAAGCCATTACAACAAGGAAATTCAAGCCTCCTGTGACGACAGATTCCAATCATGAAGAAACAATTAGTCCAAACTTGCTTGAACAAAACTTTGACGTTTCTACACCAAACACAGTGTATGTGACTGATATTACCTACATTCCCTATTTGTTTGGATTTCTATATCTATGTAAATTCAAAGATATATGCACAAAGAAGATTGTTGGATGGGCTGTTGACACTCATATGAAAACATCTCTCGTTATGAAAGCATTTGAAAATGCTATTGAGAATCAAAAACCAAGTAAAGGACTTATCATCCATTCCGATAGAGGAAGTCAGTATGCGAGTAGAGAATTTCGTGAACAACTAACATCAAAAGGATTTATTCAAAGCATGAGTAGAAAAGGAAATTGTTGGGACAATGCTCCTGCTGAATCTTTTTTTGCTACATTAAAAAGAGAGTTTACAAATCATAAGAACTTCCATTCCTTAGAACAGGCTCGAAGTTCTCTATTTGAGTATATCGAGGTTTTTTATAACAGAAAGCGTTTGCATTCTAAAATTGGATACAAAGCTCCTGTTACATTTGAAAATGAATTTCATGCCTATTCGTGAGTATATTTTTACTTAGGAACTTCAAACTTCAATTTTATCTTAATTCTAATTTCCTTACTAACTTCCAATAGTCATGTTAGAATTCCCATGCTTTGCAAATCTTCCAGATAGCATTTGGAATCTATTGTTT
>NZ_AOGX02000032.1 GCF_000332475.2 Leptospira yanagawae serovar Saopaulo str. Sao Paulo = ATCC 700523 | reverse complement strand
CATTTATAGAAAGTTTCAATGGTAAACTTAGAGATGAGTGTTTGAATCTACACTACTTTAAAAATCAAAGAGAGTTAACCGATGCTTTGCGAATTTTCCAAAAGGAATACAACGACGAGCGTCTTCACTCTTCATTGAATTACTTGACTCCTTCAGAGTTTAAGCGATCTTATGGTTGAAATGTTTAGAGAAAACTAACTTATCCATTGGTACTGAAAATGGGGGCAGGTCATTGGCTGTCCGAGGGGAACAGGTATCTGATTTTCCATTGAATAACAAGTCGTTTAATTTAAGTTATGTTGGTTTTGATCTATGAGAGTATTATTAGAGATTCTGAATGTTTTTAGAAAGAAAAAGGTTATGGATTTTAATTCTGCAACCTATGTACATCCCAACCAACGTGGGATTCCCACTCCAACAAAGGAAATGCAATCGGGCTGTGGTACATGTAAGCTTTGTGAAATCGATTGCCCAACGAAAGCAATTGAAAGAAAGGGAATAGATGAACTCCATATTGATTATGGCAAATGCCTACAATGTGGACAGTGTGTGACAATTTGTCCTGATGGGAAATTGACTAACTCTGGATTTATATACGTGATCGCTTTACACAGAGAGGAATTTTACACTCAGTATAAAAAAGGAGTTAAAGAAACACCTCCCATCCTTCCATTCTCTCTTACTGAAAATCAGAAACGATTTCGGAAACTTACACAGAAACGAGGATTTTTATATAGGGAAGTGGCCGCTGGTGGGAACAATACGGTTGAATCGGAATTAAATGCCAGCTTCAATTCCGTTTTTGATTCGGAAAGAGAAGGGATTCGTTGTGTTGCAAGTCCGAAACATGCAGATGCCATTGTGTTTTCAGGCCCAGTGAGCCAAAATATGGAAGCCCCTTTACAAACTGCCTGGGATGTGATGAGTGAACCGAAGGCATTGATTGCCTGCGGGACGGAAGCGGTCAGTGGTGGGCTTTTTCCTAAGGGTAAACTTCCACAAGAACCAGACCTTTTCATTTCAGGAGATCCCCCTAGACCAGATGTCATTTTACAAGGATTTCGGTTATTACTTGGAAGATTTTCTTTCCAATTCCAAGAGGCGCTTCACAAATTTTTAGAGAGTGAAAAATAAGGCGCGTGGATTTAGAAAAAGAAGAAATCGTTCGTGTCATCGTCTTAGAACCTCAGAAAAAATCGTATGAAACAATTTCTGAATTACTCAAAGAATGGTTTGGAGATTATATTGATCTGACCTGGCGCTCTGTTTTTGAAAATGGTGCGGAAGAAATTCGGAAAGTCCAATATGATTTACTCATCACCGAAATCCAATTTCCCGAATTGGAAGTTCCTCCAGAAGAAGTTTTGGAACAAATTATGGATTTAGCAGGACCATCTGAATTACCAGTGGTTGTGTTTACGAAAGCAGAAGGGAAACAACTTCCAATTCATGCATTCCAATTAGGAATTAATGAATACTTCAGCAAACGTCGGTTAAAGAAAAATATTCTAGAACATCGATTCCGAAATTTATTCAGAGAAATTTATCGTAAAAAAGTTGTATCGATTCAAATGGACGATAGCCTAAAACGTTTTCAAGATTTATATGGAATGAACCAATCAGAAATCCAAGATCTAAATACGATGGTCAAAAAATTCAAAAAAGAGTTAGAGAAAGAATACGAAGAAAAACTAAATTTAGAAAACGAAAAGAAAAAAATGCAAAACGTATTTGGGATGTATGTGGATCCCATTATTGTTGAAAGTTTGATGAATAATTCACTTTCTCTGGATCAGAAAGGTAAAGAACAAGAAGTATCTGTTTTGTTTTCAGATATCAGAGGTTATACAACATTATCTGAAAAAATGAAACCGGAACAGGTGATTTCGTTTTTAAATGAATACTTTACTGCAATGACAGAAGTTATCTTAGGATATGGCGGTATGATTGATAAATACATTGGAGATTCCATTATGTGTTTGTTTGGTGCCCCAGTTTTTCAACAAGATCATAGACAAAATGCTTTAGACTGTGCAGTTGAAATGATACAAGTATTTGAGTTATGGCAACCCAAATGGGACCAAATTTACGGATTCACTCCGCAAATCGGGATAGGTGTGGCATCAGGAAAAGCCATTGTTGGGAACGTTGGTTCATTTCAAAAATTGTCTTATACCGCTGTCGGTGATACGGTGAATATGGCTAGTCGTTTGGAATCCATGGCCAAACCAATGCAGGTATATGTATCAGAAGGATTGTATAACCATCTTCCTGAAGAGTATGCAAAAAAATATAAATACGAAGAGTTGGAACCTGTTAAAATCAAAGGAAAAGAAGGTTTACATCGTATTTTAAGCGTAAAGCCTAACTAAAGTTATAGTGTGCTACAGAACTGATACAATTCATTGGATTTCAATTTCTCATCTTTTGCCGATAGGTATTCTTTTGTATCTTCAATGACAAGGCTTAAAGATGATTTATACTCCTCAAACTTTTCAAGGGAATTTGGTTCTTGTTTTCCATGCCCAGTGAGTTTTGCAATTGTTCCTGCAAAACCAATGATTTGACCGAGGGAACTTTGTTCCACTACCGGTTTTGATAAATCTTCGATCGTAGTAATGATAATTGCTGGCATTTTCCAAAGTTTCGCAGCCGCACTTCCCATTTCATAAGAATCAACACCAAACGCTTGTTTTTCTAAGGTAACTAAATTTGTATCGGAGGTTTGGAATTCAGTGAGTACTTCTACATATTTTTTACGATCAATTGTGTTTAATACAATTCTACCTAAGTCTTGCATGAGTCCACATGTGATTGCAAGTTCTGCTTCTTTTTTGAATTTTTTTTCTTCGCAAAGGATTTGAGCAAAAATCCCTTTGGCAACGGAATGATCCCAAACTTCGTCGCGGAATTTTTTATAATTCCCTTGGCTGAATAGGGAATCTGTCATCGACATAGCAACCATACTTCTTACGGTTTTAAAACCCAAACGAGTGATTACTTGTTTCATATTGGCAACAGGGTTTCCGCGAGAGAAAAAAGGAGAGTTCGCTAATTTTAAAAGTCTAGCAACTAAGACCTGGTCAGATTGGACTTTTTTTTCTAGTTCACCAAAGGATAGTTCATTGTCATCATCTAGTGAAAGTACGGATAATAAGACTGGCGGAACAATCGTCAGATCTTTGATTTGGGATAAGTATTCTTCCAGTGTTGCCATATGTTTTAGAACCTAAGGACAGATTCTAAAACTATCTGGCGAGGGAAACTAAAATCTAGGGGTTATTTTGAGACGATTCTTGCGAATTCGATCCCTTTAAAGTAATGTTGTAATATTTCTTTGTGGTTAAATTGGTTTTTTGCCATTGCAAAACTTCCCCATTGAGACATACCTACACCATGTCCCGAACCAAGTCCTTTTACATAGAATTCTCCTGAGTCTTCTTTTCGAATCCCAAAACGAGTTGATTTTAATTTAGTGGCACCAATTTTTTTGCGAAACTCAGTGGCTTTGATTTTTTTGATTCCTGAGGTTCCGATGATTTCTAATTCATTCACTCGGGATGTAGGAAAACGATTCGCAACAACAATGTCTTGCACTTCACCAATTCCTAAATCACTTAATCTTTGGTTTACATAATCAGTTTTCCATTTTTCTTCCCACGAATATTGGTCTCCATCTTTATCATACTCGGATGGAACAGGTTTTAAGTATTCCACTGGGTTTCCCCATACATTGGCAGGATCTTCTGTATATCCACCTGCATTGGAATGGAAAAAACTTTGAATGGGTTGTCCCTTATGGATGAGAATTAATCCTTCTGTTTCAAACACAGCTTCTGTAGTATTTTTATGTTCTTTGTTTTTACCCTTATATACTTGAGTGTTCGTTGAAGTATCAACATCAAACTCTTGTTTTTTGCGATTTAACATCTCTTTTACAACGTACGTTCTCGCACAAACCGCTTGTGCTTTTAATGCTTCTTTTGGCCAAGAGGCACTGACCTCAGAAGGAACAACGGAGAGTAGATATAATTCGATTGGAACCAAATTGATGATATAAACTTTACCATCAATCGGTTTGAGTAGTACTGTGCCCCGGTAACTTGTGCCTTTGTATTCGATCCATTCCGAGTTACTATGAATGGAGATCGGTGCTTTTAATGCCATTGGATTTAAAGATAAAAAATCATAAGCTCTTTTGATTGTTAAGTCGTTTGCATCTTTAACAACAAGTTCACCTGCCGTTTTGAAAATCTCTTCTTCACTCGCATAACCAAGTAATACGCGAACAGGTCTTTCTTTGAAATTGGAATCATCTGGAATCCAATTGGTCACCATCACACTCGCACAACCAATTTGCCAAAAAATGGCTAAATAGAAAAATAGAATTGATGTCCGTTTTTTCATAGTTCCCTCCTTTTCAATTTCGGCCAAATGGCAAAAACGGTGAAGGGAATTATCGTCCTTTTCTTCGAAAGTGAAGCACGGATTCGGTATGCGGAGTGTGCGGGTATGGATCGATGATGATTCCATCTACGTACTGATAGGCTTCTAAAAATAACCGTACATCTTCTTTTTGAGAATAAGGATTGCAGGAGACATAGAAAATATCTTTTGGGCCATTGTCTCGGATCCAATGGTTCACCAATTTCCCGGCTCCAGCCCGAGGTGGGTCTAGGATGAGTGTGGCTTTTTCCTTTGACTGTAAATTTTCAGTGGATAAAAACAAATTGGTTACTTGAAAGGAGTGGGTTTTTGAAGGGTATGCATTGGCAAAGAGAGTTGAGGCAATCGCAATGGAAGACTCGGTCAATTCATAACCATCCACATGTTGGAAATATTCGCCGTATAACAAAGAGAAGAATCCATTCCCACAAAAAAGATCCATGAGCACTTCCTTTTCTTCGGGTAGTCTTTCCTTGATAAAATGTAGGATGGGTAAAAATCCATTGGGGTTCGGTTGGAAAAACGAATCAAATGGGACTTCAAAACTTTGATTGAGGACTGTTTCAGTGAATGTAAGTTTTCCTCGTAAGATTTCCGGGCGACCTACGGCAGAGACTTCCGATTTCGGTCGGTTGTAACAAAAAATAAGTGAGTTTTGGGTCAGTTTCTCCAAACACAACGTTCGGAATTCATCCATCAATGGATGGTTTTCAAAACCTTCCGTAAATGTAAAAATCAACATTCCGTCATTGGTATTCTGAGCCTTTCGTATGGTTAGGTACTTGAGCCCACCGAATTCCGATTTTCGATCCCAAATCACATTAGGCATTTCCTCAAGTACAGACCGTACGCTTTGCAATGCAAAGTTTGCCCACTCCGATTGGATGGCACAGGTTGTGATGGGAACTACCTTTCGGAAATTTCCCCTTTGCCTTTGGCCAATGATGGGGCCTGGGAAAACAGAAAAATCCATCCGGGAACGATAGGCATAAGTTTGGGATCCGAGAACTGGTTTTATCGTAATACCTAAATCTTTTTGAAAGGATGTTAGGATCGGATCAAATTTTAAATTGATTTGTTTAGGATAGGGGATGTGTTGCCCAGTACATCCACCACATTCCCCAAAAACTTGGCATTGGACTAAATCCCATGGATGGTTTCGGATGATTTCGTGGACTTTTAATGACCTTTGCCTTGGCCTTCGTTTTACATATTCAACGACAAGTTCGTCTCCCGGGTGGACATAGAAAATATCCACCTTTTTTCCGTTAGGTGCAGTTACAATTCCTGAAAAATCAGGATTCAGTCCTTCGACTTTCACTTTGTCCAATGTTTTCTTCTTGCCAGTTCCACTACTTTTGAATACGATTTCTGACATGGTTTTTTCGAAAAGATACTTTTCACTCAGTGTAATTTCTTGCCTTTCCTTCTTTTCCCTAAACTCCCTCTCGGCACAGGTTCTATTGACGAATCAAATTTTGGATTTGAGGTCCGAATCCTCTTTTGGACAAAACATTCACAAATGGAGTTTTAAACCAGGTGATTCCCCAAGGATCACTGAAATGACAGAAGATGATGTCTATTTAGATGAAGATGCTGGCGAAATCAAAGCTCATATTTTTTCATACGCGCAACCAACATTAGAAGAATCAGTCAGGACCGGCTGGATTTCGGGATTCCAAATCCAAACAGGTTGGGATAAAGTCACAGATGGGGACGGTGAATTGTATTATCCTGATTTTTCAAAGTACATGGAAAAATACAAAGGGTATGGTTGGTATCGAACTGAAATTGTAATTTCGAATGATGACATTCAAAATAAATTTAAATCTAAAAATTTAACGGTTCGTTTGGGCCAAATTAGCCAAGCCGACGCAGTTTATTGGAATGGAAAATTCATCGGAGGAACTGGTTTGCATTTAGATACTGACACCAATAGTCAGTTAGATGATAAATCCTTATATAGTGACAAAATACGATTTTACCGGATCCCTTACCACCTTTTAAAAATTGACGAACCTAATGTTCTAGCAGTGCGAGTTTATGCAAAGTATCCACTCAGTCCAGGTTTATCTCACGATAAATTTTATGTTTCATCTAATAAATATTCAGAACGAGCTGAGTATTGGAATGATTTTAAGAAAATTTTCGTAATTGTTTTAACACTATTACTTGGAAGTTTTTACTTGTATTGGCAATTTTTGTTTCGAAATGAAGAACACGCGACTATCTATTTCGCGTTAGGTTCTATATTTATGGCTTTAAATACTTTGTTTCAAAGCCAAATCATTTATTCGATACTAAACGATGGTTTTTTGATCAAAAAACTTGAATATATGACTTGGATTGCTCTTGTGCACTTCTTGTTTAATTTTATTGTACGATTTGCACATGTGCGAAGCGGTTGGATCAAACTCACCAATCGATACATTGATGCCGCAGGTTTGTTATCTGCACTCATTGTGATTTTTGCTCCGAATTTATTCTTTTTATCTAAGTTTTTCTTTTATTGGAGTTTCGTCACAATTTTATTAGGTGCATCACTCTTTTACATCATATTCCTTGGTCGCAAAGTACCGTCTATGGGCACTGTGTCCTTTGGATTTTTTGCCTTTATCATGTTAATGTTAAATGATGTGTTCGTGGAAATGCAGTGGGAATGGTATCCGAGCCATACATTTGTAAAAGATTATGCATTTGCGGCATTCACAGTTTCTGTTGCATTATCCATTGTTAAAAATATGATCGATTCTCGGTTACTTGTTGAAAAACAAAAAGAGGAAAAAGATAGATTGTCTCGCTATTTTTCGCCTGCAGTGATGGAGACGATCGTCACCGATCAGATTAAGTTAGGTGGAGAAGAAAAGGATATTGCGACTCTTTTTTCTGATATCGTAGGATTCACAACGTTTGCAGAAAAAAATCCACCCGGTGTCGTCTTAAATCACTTAAATACAATATTTGAATCACTATCTGATTTGATATTTCATTATTCTGCCACCTTGGATAAGTTTATAGGTGATGCCATCATGGCCTTTTGGGGAGCTCCCAAACAAACTGAATTGGATGCATACCATGCAATTGCATGTGCTGTCGACATGCAAAAACGGATGGCGGAAATCAATCAGGAACTCGGGCTCGAGCCTGGCACCTTTCGTTTGCGGATTGGAGTCAATTATGGGGAAGCCATTGTTGGAAACATTGGATCTGTCAAACGAATGGATTATACCGTGATTGGGGATGCCGTGAATACCGCAGCGAGGCTTGAAAGCCATGGTATCCCTGGTAAGGTGGCTGTATCCGAAGCTGCTTTTCTTGCGGCAGGTGGTGAAACCTACATTGAATACGAAGATACGAAAGAATTAACACTGAAAGGAAAATCTGAGCCAGTCAAAGTATACTTTGTTACCAAGGTACACCCAAGAACTTAAATTTCTTTTTTGTAAGATAACCATTTTTTCCTTTCTTGGTCTTGTAGTTTTTCGATCGCATAACGTAACATTGTTCGAGGCATCTTTGTTACGTTCTGTTCCAAAAATTGAATTAAAACTTTTTTATCGCGGTTACCAATCTCTCTCAGCATCCAACCTGTGGCTTTATGGATCAAATCATGGGGATGGGATAAAAAAAATTCGCAAAGGTAAATGGTTTCTGCAAATTGGCCTTTCCGAATCCAATCAAAGGAACTAAGGATGGCGATTCGATTTTCCCAAAGGCTTTTGGAATTTTTTAGATCCAGAACCTTTGTTTTATCCTTTGGAAAAAAATAGTCTCCTAAGATTTTATCAGCACTGGCGTCCACCAAATCCCAGTTATTGATGTACCGAGTGTTTTCGAAATAAAAGGAAACAATCTTTTGTTTTTCTAAATCGGATATTCCTTTTGCCTTATACTTTAAAACCAATATTAAAAGGCAAGTGAGCCTTACTTCATGAAAGGGTGATTGGATCATGACTTCAAGATCATCTAAGGATAGTTTGTTTGCGTATTGTTTTGCGATTTTTCTTTGGTTGGGGACTGTGATTCCTAAAAACTTATCTCCTTCGCCGTATTCACCAGGACCTGTTTTGAAAAATCGGGGAAAAAAAGCGGCTTTTTTGGGATTTTTAACTTTTTCTAAGTCCTTTAAAAAACTCTGATTCAAACCACTCATATACCAAAACTCACAGTTAAATTAGCTTCTGTCATATGTTCTGCCACTGTTTCACATTCTTCCATACTACCTTGGAAACAAATTGCTTTTCCATTGGCATGTGCTTCCATGGCAATTTTTTTTGCCTCTCGTTTTGTTTTGAAACACAATCTCATAAGGCAATCCTCTACATAGGAAAACTGATGAATCGAATCATTAAAGAGAATGACAAAATACGAATAAATCGAATCAACTTTTAACTTGGTATCTTCTTCATAAATTGGTTTTGTTTTGTCAGTCATTGGAAGAGTGAGTTGGATTTTCCACTCAGTTCACCAATATACTCCAAATACGAATTCATTTTAAACTTCTTTTTTGTAGAATCGGACGACATAAAACGTACGTTTCCAAATACATTTCGTTCGGGAAACCATGGCCTGTCAAATAAACCAAAACACCATAATATCCCCGTATAAGAATTCGGATTTCTGCCATCATAAGCGTATTTATTATTGAGATGTTCTAAAATGGAGAATGCTTCTTCATATGAATTTGTCCATTCGATCACTTTTTTACCCCATAACATTCTCATGTAATTATGCATTTTTCCTGTTTTCACAAGTTCGATTTGAGCAGCATTCCAAAGTTCATCATGTGTATTTGCCGATTCAAATTGTTCGAGAGTGTAGGTATACTCTCTGTGATCCATTTTGTGTTTTTTGAAATTTTCTTTCACCCAATTCGGCAGATCATTTAAGTCAATTTTTTGGGGTTTATCTTTCCAAAAAAACAAATATCCTATATCCCTCCAAGTGATGAGTTCATCTAAAAAATGATTCGCTGCATGAGAGGGAGAATAAAAATTTTCGCGATCCCCTGGTTTTTGATGGCTCATTCGCTCAGGGTTCCATTTGCCTTTTGTGGATTGCTGTAAAACAGCATAAAAAATTTCTTCAAGTCCAATCCAACCAAAATGTAGATACGGTGACAATCCACTTGTAGCGGTTAACTCAGGCCGATTGGGTTCCGAACGTTTCGTCGCATAAAGGTCTAACTTCTGTTTAATAAATTCGTTTAATAAACGTAATGCTTCGCTTCGGCCTCCTTTAACACCTTTAACAGGAGAGACATCGTTTTGGAATGGAATCGTTTCTAGAAGCTCCAAAACATTTTTGGGTATTCCGATTTTTTGTGGGATTTTTCTTTTCCCATTTAATGTTAGTAAGTCTTCTTTTTTCCAAATGATTGTATTTGATTTGGGAAGATTGCGAATCAACTCTTTATGAATCCACAACCGAAGGATCCTTGCGGCACTTGCAGGTTTTTCAAAACTTGAAAAGGGGAGTAAAGAATTCCCGTCGACGGAAAGCAATTGGCATTGGATTTTTCCTGCCAGTTTTTTTGTTTGTTCGGGAATGATAAAACAAGGAAAATCATCTGTCACCACGACTGCGGCTCCTTCACAAATTTCCTTCAAAAGTCCTTTGGCCGGATTTTTTGGTGTTTCCAAATAAGGCCAATATTGGACCCCAAGTTCGTCTGCCCTTGTTTGGTTCTCTAACATTCCTTCCACAATGAATTGGTGCAAACGTTTGGAATTCCATGGGTAATCCATACGAAGTCCTTCGTATACGATAAGTTCTTTCTTCAGTTCCTTTGCGAGTTTCACCGCATGCGAAAAGGCATGGTTTGCATCGAATCGGCGATAGGCTTGCATCCAATACAAGACATAGGGTTTGTTTAACAAAACTTCTTTATCATTACAAATTCGAATGCGGGAAGGTGACACGACTATTAGAGGGGCACACCCATCTCTTTTCTCGATTTTTTTTAAAACCGAAAGATGAGGAAAAGCGATCTGCTTAATCTGTACGCTATTTGCATCGATTAAAGTCAATATGAGTATAGGAATGCGTGGATACGGCGATGGATTCAAGAAGTCAATATGGGTTTTTAAGGCAATATGGAGGGTTTTTAGGCAGTCGGGGATTTTTTTTATCTAAATTCCTTCGATTTTTTTACCTGGGTACCAATCTTGCATCGTTATTCAGCAAATAACATGGAAAGGATACATGGCAGTATGAAAAACTATTTCAAATCAATCGCCTTCCTTCTCCTGGTTGTTCCGATGTTCCTTTTTGCAGAAGAAGCTGCAACCGTCGCGAACCCAGCAGAAGAAACAGCAAAAGCAATCCAAACTCTTACAGTAGGACTAGACACTTTATGGGTGTTAGTTGCGGGTATGTTGGTATTTTTTATGAATGCTGGTTTTGCACTTGTTGAATCAGGATTTGCACAATCAAAAAATACCGTAAACATTTTAGCAAAAAACTTTATCGTTTTTGCTGCTGCTACTTTTTCCTACTGGGCAATCGGATGGGGATTAATGTTCGGTGATGGAACTCCATTTTATGCAAAGGACGGTATCTTCTTTTTAACTGGTCTTGATAACTCTCCTGCACTTGGAGATGATTACAAGGGAGTTTATTCTTCCATGAATTGGACCGGTGTTCCTCTACTTGCAAAATTTTTCTTCCAGCTAGTGTTTGCTGCAACTGCTGCGACAATTGTATCGGGAGCAGTAGCAGAAAGGATAAAATTTCATTCCTTTTTAATTTTCTCATTCATTTTAGTTGCTGTAATGTACCCGTTCACTGGTCACTGGGTATGGGGTGGTGGATGGTTAGCTGAGCTTGGTTTCCATGACTTTGCTGGTTCTACTGTGGTTCACTCTGTTGGTGGTTGGGCAGCTCTTGCTGGTGCTATCGTTCTTGGTGCAAGAAAAGGAAAATTTTTACCAGATGGTCGCATAAAACCAATCCTTGGTCACAATATGACTTCAGCAGCTCTTGGAACACTTATCCTATGGCTTGGTTGGTTTGGATTTAACCCAGGTTCCACTATGGGAGTTGGTGATGGTGTAACTATGGCACACGTGATAGTAACGACTAACATCTCTGCTGCGTTAGGTGCACTTGCTTCCACAGTCACTGCTTGGATCATCTTAAAAAAACCTGATCTTGGTATGATTTTGAACGGAACTCTTGCAGGACTTGTTGGTATCACTGCTCCTTGTGCGATTGTTAGCCCAACATCTGCGGCAATCATTGGCGCTGTGTCAGGGGTTCTTGTAGTATTGTCTGTTTTATTCTTTGATAAAATTAAAATTGATGATCCAGTTGGTGCAACTTCAGTCCACTTAGTTTGTGGTATTTGGGGAACACTTGCGGTTGCGATTTTTGGATACGAAGGCTCACCTGCAGGTGTAGATGTTCCTTCCATTTTAACGCAACTTTATGGAATTTTAGCTATCGGTGGATTCACTTTTGTTGTCTCTCTTGCACTTTGGTTTGTATTAAAACTAGCTGGTGGAATCCGAGTGAGTGAAGAAGAAGAACTTAGTGGATTGGATCTTGGGGAACATGGTGCAGAAGCTTACCCTGATTTCAATATCCGAGTTCGCGGTTAAGGTAATAGGAGTTAAACATTATGAAAATGATCATTGCAATCATCCAACCACATAAGTTGGAAGAAGTAAAAGCGGAACTTACCAAAAACGAAATTTATCGTTTAACAGTATCGGATGTTCAAGGTTACGGACAACAAAAAGGGAAAACGGAAGTTTTCCGTGGCCATGAGTATACAGTTAACTTACTTAGAAAAGTAAGACTCGAAATTGCTGTAAACGATGAATTTGTGAAACCAACTGTAGATGCAATCTTGAAAGCAGCGAAAAGTGGTGACGGAAAAATTGGAGATGGTAAAATTTTTATCACTCCATTGGAAGAAGTGATTCGCATCAGAACTGGCGAAAAAGGCAAAAGCGCCATTTAACATTCCTTACTTAGAGGAAAAATCGGAAAACGTACGGGTGAAACATCGCTCGTACGTTTTTTATTTGATGAACACCTCTAAAACATTTTCAAATTTATTTTGAAATGTTACTAAATCTATTTTTAATACCATAAGACCAGCTTTTCTATATTTATTTTCCATACGTTTGGTTGGAATTTTACTTCCATTCCATAAGATGTGTTCAATCAAACCTTTGTTTGTATGGACATGGTATACGATCTTTGTGGGCATACCAAAAATTTGTGTCTTGATTGTTAATCCATTTAATGATTTGGGTAATATCGGATCTATGATCAGTTTAGAATGGTAGAGTTGGATTCCAAGAAGGTGTTCTCGAAACAATTTCAAAAATATTCCAGGGCCACTGGAATACACCCTCCATCCACCTTCTAACGTAACTTTACCTGTTTTCACAGATTCATAGTAGGTTTCCGCATCATATCGATTTAAAAATGTTGCATCAGAGCTTGAAAAATAACAATTGGATTGCCTAACGTTTGCAGATGGGATTCGTTTCGAAATTCCAATTGGATTCGTTCGATTGAGTTCTATAAAAAATTCATCCGATTTTCCCATATATGCCAAGGCTTCACAGTAACGCAGATGAGCATGTGTGTACATCAAACCAATTTCTCTTCCAAAAAAACTTGCAGTTTCTGCACGCCTAAAAAACCTTTCTTGTCCATGAAAGTATGAAACAGGTTTATCAAATAATCGTACCCCATCTGGACCTGTTAAGTGGTCATTAATGAGTGTTATGTGTTTGTTTGCTTCTTCCAGGCTAAAAGCATTTGATAATATTCCATATATCATGGGTAGAACACTGTAATGGATCGAAGTAGTTTTGTCCAATGGGTGGAGTAGGTAGGTATTTGCAGACGACTCATTAAATTTTACAAGGCCTGCGGCAATTCCATTTGGCATACAAATGGAATGGATTTCATCTTGTAGTTTTTTTGCCAAAAGTTTGTATTGTTTCGTAAGTGTTTGATCACCTAATGATTCATAAAACCATTCTAACTTTTTATAGAGGATGTATTGTAATTCTGCAGTCCAAACACTCACTGCTTTTTTCCGGAATTCTTCTTCTTTGGGTTGCATGGAGTCATTCCAATCACCATGTCCATACATTGGCAAATTTGTATTGGGTATAAATCGGTTTTGAATTTCTTTTAAACTCGTCTCCAAGGCATCACGAACGGTTTTCTTTTTTTTTGAAACAAAAGTTGTGAAGGTTTCATTTAAAATAGAGAAATTTTCGGTTCGTTCTAAGTAGGTTAAAAGAGAAAGGATCGGCCAATAGAGAATGTCTCCGTGCGAATCATTAGCTCGGATATTTTTATCCCTTTCGTATAACATAAACCACTGTGGCCAATCTCCATCTTCATTTTGTTCGCTGAAGACATGTAAAAGAAGTTCTCTGATTACGAGAAAATTTCCATGGGCCAAAAGGAATTCGAATGCTCCCTGGCAAACATCTCTTGTCCCCCATCCGCCTCCAGAAAATTGTTCCAAACCTCTTGGATTTAGATAATGGATTTCGGCATTTTGATTGTACCAGGGAAGGATAGTCACCATTTCTAAAAAAGTTGGGTCTTTCAAATCCATTGCTGAGGAAAGTAGGTTAGGGAAACTTATATCGTCCTCGTTAGGTGGGATTTCCATTTTAGGTGGAATGGTTTCCAAATCACCTTTGATGGTGAAAAGGAGTTTCCCTTGGACTTTTGTTTGGATGGTTAGGTAGGAATTAGATAAAGATGGTTCATTCGCAAAAAAAACACTTTCATCTGATATGTGGAACTTCTCTAAGTGATCACTTACAATCTGAAAACCTTTTCCGTGGAGTCTTGTAAAAAGAGGGCTATTTGGATTGGGATTGATTTGGATTTTGTTATCCAATTTTTGGACGATAGGGGGGAGATTGTTGTCTCCATTATCACCGTCTAAACCAATTGAGAAACTCAGTAGGATCTCCAATGGATTGATTTCATCATTAACGATCGTTAAATATAGTGAGTCATCATCATTTGCGGTGATGGAAATTTTTAGTTCCTTGTTTTGGTTCCAATACACCCATTCTAAGTATTTTGGTTGGAATCGCATATAAGATGGTGTTTCAAGTAAAAACCAAGTATCCTTTTCTTTACAAAAGATCCGAAGGCCTTTAC
This sequence comes from Leptospira yanagawae serovar Saopaulo str. Sao Paulo = ATCC 700523, assembly GCF_000332475.2. Classification (GTDB taxonomy): domain Bacteria; phylum Spirochaetota; class Leptospiria; order Leptospirales; family Leptospiraceae; genus Leptospira_A; species Leptospira_A yanagawae. The sequence continues at coordinate 142,944 of NZ_AOGX02000032.1, read as the reverse complement.
TCATTTGTTTTCCCAAACGATTTTGATTTCTTGTAAGTAACAAATTGAGGCTCGTATGGCCTTGTGTGAGTTGGGATAGGAAAATACCGGAAAAATAGGAAGTAAAAGTCAGAGACGATTCCGAAGGAATTTGATCCTTTCCTGTGCGAGTCACTTGGCCTTCGGGCCTTAGACAAAGTTTTTCTTTACGAGAAAGGCTAATATAAGTTTCATTTTCAGTAAAGAAAGACAAAAGATTTCCGTTTTTGTCTCGCTCCACTGCACGCCAGTGATTTGGAAATGTTTTTTGTAATTGGCTTTCACCAAATTCCTCTCCATTACGGAAACTTGGATTTTCAAACAAAGATTTGTTTGATTTCTTTTTATCAAGTTTAGGCAAAACTTCCATTGGAAACCCATTCCAATAGGAAGGATTGAAATCAATGTTGTTCGGATAGGAAGGGATCGCATCTAGGTTTGGAAAAAATACAGAGACAATTTCAAATGGGTAACTTTGATTTGGATTCATCGAAATGGATTCTGTTCCCAAGGCAATGACGGAATGTTCGCCTTGCCTTTGGCGATTGGGGAGAGAAGTGAGCATTCCATCCTGATAGATGTCTAGTCCATCAGTCGCATACTGGATCATCTTTTGTTTTGCTATATGGAATATTGATGGATGGTTTCCGAAAACTGATTCGTTTTGTCTTGATAGAATTTGGATTCCAAACGAAGGATCTTCCATAATTTGGTGGTGGATGTATTGAGAGACAAAGGCTTCATTCAACCTTGCCGCTTGGTAATCGCATAGTCCCAAGTCTAATACAAAAATCAATTCACAAACAATGGGTATCTCTTCTTTGTTTAAAACGTTCACTCTATATTTCCATCGATTTTCTTTGGGATGGAGTTGGATCGAACACTCGAGTTTTATCTTCTGGAAAACATGAGTGATGCATAACATCCTTTCGGAAGATTGGATCGTAGTTTGGTCCATTATGGAGAATAGCGGGATGGTGTGGCGACTGGAGTTAAATTCCAAACGTAAAAAAAGATTGGAAACACTTGTTTCCAAACGATTTCCGACGTAAAGGTTTACAAAGGTATTTTTATGAAAAATGGAATGGAGTGAGAGATTGGGATGATACTTGATGACAAGCCCTGATTCATTTTGTAACTGGTACATCATTCTCCTTTCGGAATGGATTTAGGGTTGTTACATTCCATTTTCCTAAATGATCCAAATTCAAATGGTAATCATATTCCAATGCTGTTTCTTCTCCCTTTGCCAATACAATGGTAGTGATTCCTAAACTGTAAAATTTTTTAAGGAATTTGGAAATTTCAAATTTTCCCACGCTGGATGTAGGCCTATCGATCACAAGGAATTTTGGTTTTGCATATTGGATGCGAATTGTAGAAATTTTGAACTTTTCAGCTAACGACAGTTCATCGTCCCATTCTTTTAGGGCTGAAAGTCCACCTAGTCGTTTGACTAAAGTATCCAATCCATGATTTTTTAATTCTTTCATGACTTGGGAATCGGATACTGTGTTTCCAAGGAAAGCAGGTACAATTACATTTCGTAATCTACCTGGCGGTAAATAAGGTTGTTCTGGTAAAAAAAAGATTTCGTCTCGATTGGGTTTGAATAATTTACCCTCTTGATGATTCACAATCCCTGCAAGGGCACGAAACAAACTGAGTTTGGAAGTATCATCAATTGCTGTGACAAGCCATCTTTCTTTTGTATGAATGGTCACATTTAAATTTTCTATGATGAATTTTGACTTATCGTTAGCATAGATACTAAAGTTTTCAAATTTGATTTCATTGGAGAGATAATTTGTTTTTGATATTTCTTTCATTTTCTCTTCAGAGAAAACCATGGCTGTATCTAAGGTTTGTAGCCGTTTGACTACGGCTGTAAAGGAAGAAATGGACTGAAATTGAGTGACAATGAGAGAAAATGCATTGAGTAGAGTTGTGAATGCAAGCCCTGCTTGGGTGATCACCCCAAATTCAATTTCACCTTTCATATAACTAGGTACAATGAGAACCATGGGAATGATTTGAATGAAATAATTGTAACTATTGGTAAACAAACTCAATCGTAGATTGACCGAGATCAATTTTTTAAAGTTCGTCACTAGTTTTTTTAGTTTTGATTTTAATCGAACGGACATTCGTAGTTCTCGATGTGTTAATGCAATCGATTCTGCATGTTGTTTGATATGCAATAAATCAGATCGATAATTCGCTTCGAGGTCCAACTGGTTGTAGTTGATTTGGATCAGTTCCTTACCTAAAAAAATTGTCGCCAAAGTTCCCAAACTTGCATAGAGAATGGCTACCAAAAATAATAATGGATTGATTGTCCATAAAACCCCTGCAAAGGAAATGGCAGAGAATAAACCACCAAGAAACAAAAGGATAAAAGACAATGTGGTTGTAGTAAATGTTTTCACATCATCCGTAATTCTTTGGTCTGGATTTTCAATTCCTTTTTGATTTAAAATCGTATGATATGTTTTTTCACTTAAATAAGATTCTGTAAGGCGCCAAGTCAATTGTTCTCGCCATAAAATCCCTAATCTTTCTTCGATAAAACGATAGATGGAACCAATTCCCGCTGAAATGAGAAAAACCAAACCATAAAGAATTGCATTTTGGTAAAAAGCAGTTTCATTTTTTTGTTCGATAGAGGAGATAAAATCCCTTCCTACAAAACTATTATATACGTTGAAGCCGTTAAAACCAATGACAAGAAGGATGAGAAAGATCCCATAACGAATCGCAGATGGACCTTGTTTTGAATGAATCAATTGGCCGATGATTTTGAGTAAATGTTTACCTGTGGATTGTTTTGAATCTTTTTTCGCCATGTAAACTAATATCCAACAGAAGAAACGATTCTTCAGGAAAGGCAAGGCTTATTTTAATACTTCTCATGGTTGGCTTCTGGTATGAGTTCCAAGATGTTCGTTATCTTTCTCATTCTTTTTGTTCCATCCTATACCTTCCACTATAGGAGATTTTCAAGGGAAGGTGTTGGTTTTTAGATGGAAACGTTCAAAACGAGTAAAAAATTTCCTTTTTTAGTTTTCAAAATGAAAAAAATTCCATTCTTCTGAAAAAAACTAATTGCATTAGTTAAAAAACTAACTATATTAGTTTTATGAAATTCGTTACCCATTATTTCCCTTACATTTTTGCGATTTTTTCCCCAATGTTTCTTTTTGCTGAATCAATTCATTTCACACAAAAAATAGAAACCTCCTTTTTCCAAACCAAAGAAGGAAAACTTGCTTACACAAAGTTGGGTTTTGGAAATAAAAAATTCATTTTACTCCCAGGCATCGGAGATAGGAAGGAAAGTTATCTCCCTTTAGCAATGTTACTGGCAAAAGAAGGAACCGTATATTCATTTGATTTGCGAGGTCTTGGCGAATCGGATACCAGTTTTACATCATATGGACCCAAGGAAACCGCTTTGGATACCATCAGTTTTATCCAAGAGAATCGATTAGAAAATATCTACATCATAGCCAATTCTATGACAGCGGCATCGGCAGTCTACATCCAATCACATGAAAGGAAACGTGTGTTAGGTCTAATTTTATCGGGTCCTTTTGTCAGAGACAAAGAACCTATGTCCTTTGGTTTAAAATCAATGCTCCAAATAATGTTTCGTGGACCTTGGGGGCCAAGTGCCTGGGTCAAATTTTACGAATCACTTTTTCCGATCCAACCACCCAATGATTTGGAAGAACGAAAGGATAAACTCAAAGAAAATTTAAAAGAAGAGGGAAGGATGTTTGCCCTACGTTCTATGTTATTTGCTCCCAAAACTGAATGTGAAGTTGAGTTATCCAATGCGAAAGGGAATCATATCATCATCATGGGATTAAAAGATCCTGATTTTCCATCACCTGAAGAGGAAGCACTTTGGATCCGTGATACAATTGGTGGGAAAGTTTATCTCTATGAAAATGGGGGGCATTATCCATTTGTGGAAGAACCAAATCGTTTTTTCCGAGACATCCAAACTTTATGGCAAAAAAAGTAAAAAATAAAATCGGAAGGCCTAAAAAAGGGCAAGTTCAAATCAACCGTAATTTGGTTCTCGATGTGGCATGGGATACGATTCAAAACGTTGGATTTTCGGAATTCAGACTATCAACTGTCGCAGAAACGTTAGGAATCAGAACCCCTTCCTTATACAACCATATTACGGATACAGAAGATATCTTCCGAGAAATGAAAATTAGGGCCTTGCGGTTATTAGGTGATAATCTAAACGAAGTGTTGAAACAAAACCAAGTTAGGTCCAAACGAATTTCCAATTTTTTACAAACCTATAGAAGGTTTGCAAAAGAATACCCACATTTGTATCCACTTGTCATCTCCTCCACTGAGTTTGATCCTGAACTCAAACGTTTTGGAGATCGAATTTTACAACTTTGTTTGGATGCGTTTCATTTTGTCAATTTGGACAAGGAAACAGTTCACAAGATTCGAATCATACGTTCATTCGTCCATGGATTCATCGACCTAGAAAGGGAAGGTGGATTCGGGAGAAAGGAATCTGTAGATGAAAGTTTTCAGAAATTAACAGAATCTCTCGAAACAGGAAAACTCTGGTAAAACTTTACTTTTCGGGAGAATGCGCGTGCGAAAACCTGGGAATACACTTATGGCAGCACTAACGATTACACTACCCGATGGAAGTTCCAAAGAACTCGAATCAGGAAAGTCATTTTCTGATTTTATCCAAAACCAACTGCCTTTCTTAAAAGAGAAAGCTCTTGCCGTTGTTTTGTCCAATGGACGAACTGTTGATTTATCTTTTGTTCCGACCGAAAACACCACTGTAAAATTTCTCACCTTTGATGACAAAGAGGGGAGGGAAGTATTCCACCATTCATCAGCCCACTTACTGGGGATGGCGGTCCAAAGGTTATGGCCTCATGCAAGGCTAACTGTCGGTCCTGTCATCGAAAATGGTCCTGGGTTTTTCTTTTATGACATCGATTTTGGAGACACCGTCATCACAGTGGACGACCTTCCCAAAATTGAAACTGAAATGGGAAAAATTGTGAAAGAAGACCTAACAGTGAAACGTTGGGAGCTTTCCAAGGAAGAAGCCATTCAGAAATTCAAACAAGAAAACGAACCTTACAAAGTAGAACTCATCCAAGGTTTTGATTCCGCATCGGTTTCGTTATACGGACAAGGGGAATGGTATGACCTTTGTCGTGGGCCTCATGTTGCCCGCACAGGCCAACTCAAAGCCTTCAAACTCACGGCGATTTCAGGTGCGTATTGGAAAGGGGATTCCAAAAACAAACAACTCACTCGGATTTATGGAGTTTCATTTCCCTCAAAGAAACAGTTAGATGAATATATATTTCTCATCGAAGAAGCAAAAAAAAGAGACCACAGAAAACTTGGGAAAGAACTTGATCTGTTTAGTTTCCAAGAGGAAGCACCTGGTTTCCCCTTTTGGCATCCAAAGGGTACTGTGCTTTGGAACACCCTTGCTTCTTTCATTAGAGAAGAATGTTTTCGGCGTGGGTACCAGGAAATCAAAACACCTGCGATTTTAAATTCTTCTCTTTGGAAAAAATCAGGCCACTGGGATAATTTTAAGGAAAACATGTACTTCACTGACATCGATGAAAGTGAGTTTGCGGTAAAACCCATGAACTGCCCCGGTTGTTGTTTGATTTACAAATACCATATGCACTCGTACAGGGAACTTCCTCTCCGTTTTATGGAGCTTGGTAACGTACATAGGCATGAAATGTCTGGAGTATTGCATGGCCTCTTTCGGGTTCGTGCTTTTACGCAAGACGATGCCCATATCTATGCTCCTTTGGAAAAAGTAGAATCAGAAGTGGAAGACATCATTGACTTTACATTTGATGTGTATAAAAAATTTGGATTTACGGAATTCAAAACCTTCATTGCCACAAGACCTGAAAAATCACAAGGAAGTGATGAAGATTGGAATCTCGCCACACAAGCATTACACGATGCCTTAAAGAAAAAAGGAATCGAATATGGAATCAAAGAAGGGGACGGAGCGTTTTACGGGCCAAAAATTGAATTCAATATCAAAGATTCCCTGGGAAGGCTTTGGCAATGTGGAACCGTTCAAATTGACTTTTCCATGCCAAACCGATTTGAACTCGACTTCACTGCATCTGATGGAAAAAAACATGCACCCGTTATGATCCACCGGGCAATTTATGGTTCCTTGGAACGTTTCATCGGGATCCTCATCGAACATTTTGAAGGAAAATTTCCACTTTGGCTCAACCCAACACAAATTCGTGTTTTGACTGTGGCAGAAACTCATAGTGAGTACGCGAAGGAAGTATACCAAGATTTGGTAATGCAAGGATTTCGTGTCGAACTGGATGTCCGAAACGAAAAGATTGGAAGTAAAATTAGGGATTCCATCATGAAGCGTAGCAGTTACACTCTTATCTTAGGAGATAAAGAGAAAGAAGCTGGTACTATCTCGTATCGTCGTATGGGCGAAGAAAAAACGGAAACAGTTTCACGTGATGGATTCCTATCACTCCTCAAAGGGGAACTCAATTAAAGAAATTTCTTGACTAAGTTGTGAGGGAAGTTATCCTTCCCTCCAATGTCCAAGAGTCAAGTGTTGTCCACCTCACAAGAACCAGTGACTCTTCATCTGGATCTTCCCATCCACCCACCGTATGATGTCTGTGATGCGTATGATGCCATTCCTATGCAAAACCTTCCCATCACTACGGGAGTCACACTTGGTTGGAAGGTGAGTCGGATGCAATTTGTGGATGGTTTGGGAAAAGATGTCCATTTTGATTGTCCTAATATTGTTTTCGCCGGTGGCCAAAACGAAACAAACCAATCCGTATCTTTTTATGTTGTGGCTGCTTTTTACGATGCCAATGATCGGCTTTTGTCTTGCCAAACTTCCGAACACTCTGTCCATCCATGGGAACGTTTCGATGTACCTGGACTTTGGAGTCGATTTCCCTTTTCGATTTCTGAGATTGCCAAAGTATCCCTTCGGATCACAATCTCTGGCCCCTGTACTGATCTCATTTTACCCCATCCGAGTCCAACGCTTCCGAAAAATGCCAACCGAAGGGAATCCAAACGAGAGTGGAACCGGGCAAACCATGTCGTGGGCATCCATGGTTGGCAACACTGGAATCCTGGAAACGGGGAACTTTTGTATGCCACAGAACCCCTTACCAAACAGAACCGCCTTCGGTTCCGACTGGAACGGAAACAAAACCAAGGATTCCATTACCTAGCACTTGTCCAGTCACTCGATCCCATCCGAGGGGACAAAAAATGGGACAACCTCATCCAATATGTTTTGTATGACGGCAGTGGAAGGATTTGCCATGGTGGTTCGTGTATGGGGATGGGAAATCACGGGGAATACCGATCCCTTGTTCCTATTTTGCCAGAAATTTTAGGAAAAGGATCCCTTTCCATTGAATATGTGGTCTGGGAAGGCCCTTCCGGCACGCTTTAGCTCCAGAAGCTTTGCATTTGCAAAGAAATGTACTTGCGTGCCTAGTTTTTCATCCGAAATTGGAAATTGAAAGAAATTTCGGAGACTGAATGCAGAAACGGCCCAACCCTAGAGGGAACCCAAACCAAGATAAATTCGCCCACATCAGAATTAACGAACAAATTACCAATGTAGCATCGATCCGACTCGTCTCAGACGAAGGGTCTGATATCGTTACTCTGGACGAAGCTCTGAGAAGAGCTAAGGAAGCTAACCTTGATTTGGTGGAAGTCTCGGGAGACCAAGATGTTCACGTCTGTAAGTTGATCGATTTTGGAAAATACAAATTCGAACTTCTTAAAAAAACAAAAGAAGCGAAAAAGAAACAACACGTTGTCACGGTGAAAGAAATTAAAATCCGCCCGCGGATTGATAACCATGACTTCGAGATTAAGAAGCGTCATGCTTTAGAATTCTTGCAAAAGGGTGATAAAGTAAAAGCGACTCTTCGATTCCGAGGCAGAGAGATGGTTCACTCTGAAATTGGAATGAATATTGTTAACCGGTTTGTCGAGGACCTAAAAGAGCATGCCTCTCCCGAAAAAATGCCGGTACACGACGGAAAGACGATAGTGGTCGTGATGAACCCAATTGGTGAAAAACCTAAAGGATAAAAACAACTATGTATAAACTAAAAACAAACAGGGCAGCAGCCAAACGTTTTAAGTTTACCAAATCAGGTAAAATCAAACGCGGATGTGCGTTCCGTAGACATATCTTAGAGAAAAAATCTCCTAAGATGAAACACCAAAGCCGTGGAATGCACCTCATCCATGAAACCGATTACAACCGTGTAGAAAAACTTCTACCTTACGGAGGTTAAACGATGCCACGCGCAGTCAACGGAACCATCCATAAGAATCGTAGAAAAAAAGTTCTCGCTAAAGCAAAAGGTTTTAGAGGCGGACGTTCAAAACTTTTCAGAACAGCAAAATCTGCTGTGATGAAAGCGGGTCAATGGGCATACCGTGACCGTAGAAAGAAAAAGTCTGAATTTAGAAAACTTTGGATCACACGTATCAATGCCGCAGTCAGAGAAAATGGAATGTCATATTCAAAATTCATCCACGCTCTCAAAACTCACGGAATCAACTTAGACCGTAAGACATTGGCTGACCTTGCATACAACCACAAAGAAGTATTCAACGCCATCGTTGAAAAAACCAAAGTCGCTAAGTAAATTAGTGCTTGATTGGAATGGAATAGCTCGTCTATTCTATTCCATCGGATTGTTATCATGTTAAAAATCGAAACCATTGAAGAGCTAGAAAGTAAAGTTGTTAAGGCCCTTGAGCTAATCCAAGACCTTAGAACAGAAAACGCACGCCTAGAGACGGAAAATGAATCCCTCCGCGCGGAAAATGACCAAATGAAGCTCGCAATGGAGGAAAAAGAACGCGAATTAAAAACATTGCGTTCGCAGCTCCAAGACGCGACGGACGAACTCAACCAACTTCGTGAAAGGGAAGGTTTACTCGAGTCCAAAGTCCACCAACTCCTTGGAAGATTAGATGGACTTCCAACAACGGGAAGTTCCACTCCCAAATCCCAAACTCCACCAGCTACGGAAAGCCCTGTGGCTCCGGTAGCAGCGGCAGCAGCAGTCGCTCCTAGTCTTACCTCAGAAGACGACGATGAAATCATTTTACTTGATGAAGACGAATCTGAATTCCAAGTGGAAGAAGTTTTAGAAAAAACACCAGCATCTGCATCTTTTGAAAAGGAAGAACTTGTTGTGGAATCAGAAGATGAAGTCCCAACAGTGGAAATCGATGAAGATGATGATATCATCATTGACGATGAGGATGAAGCAATCAGTGTTTTTGATGCAGATGATGACGATGATTTTCTCATCATTGAAGACGATCCAAAATAAATGATATGGCAGAATCTGCCCCAAACTCTCATAAAATAACCAAACAAATCTTTGGTGAGACATATACGATTGTTGGCGAAGCATCTTCGGGTTATATATCCGAGGTGGCCGACTATGTGGAATCTCGTCTTTTAGAACTGGGAAAGGTTTTGCCAAATGCCTCTAAAACCAAATTGGCAGTGTTATGTGCCCTAAACCTAGCAGACGAATTATTCCAAATGCGAGATCTTAATTCCAAAACAAGTATCAATCCTGAACTAGAAGAACGAACCAAAAAAATCATCTCACTTCTAGAAGAGGGGATCATTGGGGATCATTTTTGAATCCAATTGCCAAAAAAGACGCAAGGGAAATTCTAAAAAACAATATTGTTAAACTCACGGATCGTGAAGAAATTGAATCCGCCATTTTAAAACGTTTATTCCCACTCTTACAAGGCAAATCAAAGATCATTACCTATGTTCCTGATATCCAATATGAAGTGGATGTCCTACCTGTGATCGAGTCCTCTCCTTTACCGAGACCCACTGGATTTATCGAAGCCCGTCATTCTGCAAAATGGTACTTTCCGAAAGTGGAAACAGACCATGTTTTACGATTCATCCGCCCTTTTTCCTTTTCAAAAGGACCTCATGGAATTTTGGAGCCTGTGGGAGATGAGGAGATATCCGTAGAGGAAGCGGATTTAATCTTAGTCCCTGCTCTTGGGTTCCATAAGGATGGCTATCGTTTGGGCCGGGGTGGTGGTTATTATGATCGCATCCTTGCTCCTTTGGAAGTGCAAAAGAAAACCATAGGCTTTAGTTTTTCTAAATTTTTTCCCGTCCCATTCCTCAGAGAAAGTCACGATGTGAAAGTCGGAAAAATGATTACAGAATTTCAAATTCACTCGTTTTTCGATTGAATCCACGTAGGATTCTGACACGATTCGAAGAAGCATATGGACCAAGAAAAACTCCTTACATCCCTTGCAGAAAAAACCAAAATGGAACAAGAGTCTGATTTAGGGGACTTGGAACAGTTCCTTACTTTCACAATCGAGAAAGAATATTTTGGGATCCGTCTGTTATTGGTTCATGAAATTTTAAAACCTGTTCTCATCACTCGTATTCCGAATGTGGACGATTATATTTTAGGAGTGATCAACCTTAGAGGAGAGATCATCCCCATCGTAGATCTCAAAAAAAGATTCCACTCCATCGATTCAGACATCCACTCGATTTCTCGTATTGTTGTGGTCATGTTAGAAGAAAAACGAATTGGGATTTTAGTGGATGAAGTCAAACAAGTGGTGAAAATACAAAAAGACTTTATCAGTTATACTACAGATGACTTGTCGTTAAACTACAGTAAGATGGTAGAGTCGGTTTCAAGATACGAAGACCATTTGGTTTTGAATTTGGATTTGGAACAAATTGTAAATTTTGTTTCGTCCACAAAGTAAGGAATAAGGGATACGACATTGGCTGGAATTTTAGGTGAATACACAGAAGTTTTCCTGGAAGAATCCGAGGACCAAATTGAGGAACTCAATTCCAATTTGGTAAAACTGGAAAAAGATCATGAAAATCCAGAAATCATCAATGATATCTTTCGTGCGGCTCATTCTTTAAAAAGTTCTTCCGCTTTCGTGGGCCTGTACAATTTGTCTGACCTTGCCCATACGATGGAAAACCTTCTCCAAAAAATCCGAGAAGGGAGTTTGGAAATCAATGTTAAACTCGTTAATTTATTATTTGAATGTTTTGATTTGATCAAACAGGTGATCGAAGGTGTCGCCAATGGTGTGAAAGTAGAAACTCCTTTCCACGATATGATCAAAAAATTGCAAGATTATGAAGTTTCCGTTTCTTCTGGAAACCTATCAGAGAAACCTTCGCAAAAAAATACCAACACCAAACAAAGTGTAGCTGCTGTGACAACCGCTCTCGGAAATCTTTCGGACGAAGAAATTTCTGAAATCAGAATGGCATTAAAAGATGAAGACGGTTTGTCTGCTTATACGGTAGACTTACAGTTAAAAAATGATACACCTATGCAGAATCTCCGATTGTTACTGATTCTGCAATCGGTCACACAGTCTGGTGTTGTCATCAAATGTAATCCATCAGAAGAAGCATTGGACAATGGTCAGGGGAATTTTGCTTTATCCTTTGTCACTGTCACAAAAAACTCTAAAGACGAATTGTATGCCCAGTGTAACATCGATATGGTGGAGTCACTTTCGGTCAATGAAATCCAGCTTCCTGAAACAGAAATGGAGGCTCTTGAAAAAAGAGTGGATGTCACACCCGTTGCCCATACAAACCCCATGGAAAGTGGATCCAATGATTTAGAAGATAGGATCTCATCAAAGGGTTCTCTTAATTTTGAAAAAGCAGTGACAGATTCTAAAGTTGTCATGCGAACCATAAAAGTATCTTCAGACAAACTTGACCAACTTATGAATAATGTTGGGGAACTTGTCATTACCAACTCTGGATTCCAAAAGATCTATGATGACTTGGTAGCACAGTTTGGGGAAGATTCTCTCTTTAACGAACTCAAAGGGAAAATTGACCAAATCAATCGAATTTCCAAAGATTTGCAAACAGGAATCATGAATATCCGAATGGTTCCAATTGGCTCCGTATTCAATCGATTCACAAGGCTCATTCGTGATTTGTCTCTTGAAACTGGCAAACAAGTCAACTTGGTCCTTCGAGGTGAAAATACTGAGTTAGACAAAAAAGTAATCGATGCGATTGGGGAACCACTCATCCATCTCATTCGAAATTCTGTTGATCATGGAATTGAATCACCGGAAGAACGAAAACTGGCAGGTAAGTCAGAAGAGGGGACTGTTGAACTCAATGCCTACCAAGGTGGATCCAATATCTTGGTTGAAATTCGTGATGATGGAAAGGGCTTAAACAAAAACAAAATTCTAAAAAAAGCCATCGAACGTGGGTTAGTCACTGAGGCAGATTCCCAAAATCTATCCGAATCCGATATCTTTCAGTTTATATTTGCTCCAGGGTTCTCCACTGCTGACAAAATTTCTGACATCTCCGGCCGAGGTGTTGGAATGAATGTTGTGAACAAACTCATCGAAGAGTTCAAAGGGAAAATCATCATCCATTCGGAGGAAGGAAAAGGATCATCTTTCACCTTGTCTTTCCCACAAGCACTTGCCATCATCCCTTCCATCCTAGTGATTATGGAAGAAGAAGTGTATGCATTCCCATTATCAGAAGTTTCAGAAACAATCAAAGTCAATTTAGACCAGATCACAACTCTGGAAGGCCACGAAATCATCAACTTACGTGGTGAAGTCTTACCAATTTATCGATTGAATCGTATTTTGGGTCTTGCTGACAAACAGGAAATGACCGAAGTTCCTGTTGTCATCGTAAACTACAAAACTCGAAAACTAGGATTTATGGTAGATGACCTAATTGGAAAACATGAAACTGTAATCAAATCTCTAGGAAAAAATTTCCAAGATGTCCAAGGATTAACAGGTGCTACCATTATGGGAGATGGAACCATCATTTTGGTTTTGGATATCCCTGGCCTTGTGGAAATTGCCGCCGACAAAGTGGATTGGTCTGATAAATTAGTTGCGGGGGAGATGATGAAACGTTCCTCCACCATCCGTTCGCTTGAGATGTCTGATTCTGAGTATATCTTTAAGTCAATCCATCCTACCAATCGATACAATGCAAAATTAATCGAACTACGGGCAAAAGACAAATCACGTATCAAAAAAGAAAAACATAAAATTGAAAAACATATCATTGTCACCAAAGAAGAAGTGTTTACTGAAGAACCGGTAACCAATCAAAAAATCACGACAGAATTGGCGAAAAAGGATAAGGCTGTCAATGGACATTCGGAAGACCATTCGCATTCAGCAGATGCCACTACTTCCACATTGGTGCTCGACCATAAAACCGATGAAATCCATAGGCTTGCCGATGTTGCAAAAATAGACAATGTCAAACTTACGGAAAGAGAACAGGCTGCAGAAATCATCAAAGGATTTGTGGAACAAAAAGAGGAACGCCTAAACCAAGTTTCTGCTCTAAATACTGATGCGATCAATGAGATCATGTCTTCAAAAGACATCAAAAAATTAGAAAACATTGTGAATACTGGTATGATGAATGCTGGTGTCGTGCTTTCTCAGTTAGTTGGTAAGGAAGTTGAATTATTCATACCTGAAATTAAGTTAACCGATCGCGATGGTTTGGCAAAAGAGTTCCGTTATTCCATGGATCAGTTTTTTGGAATGAAAATCCGAATGACTGGGGATTTAAACGGAAATTTACTTATGATGTTTTCTGAAGAAAATGGCTCCGAAATTGCCAAAGAATTATTAGGTTCAGAAGATGCAAAATATGCAGATAACAGCAATCATAAATTGTCAGAAGATATGATGTCTGTTTTATCTGAAATCTCGAATATAGTTTGCTCCAGTGTGATGAACTCACTTTCCAACAAATTAAAAAAAGAAATTTTGCCTTCCGTTCCTGAAATGATCACTGGTAGTTTTATGGAAGTAGTAGACATCGTAAAACCAGAACGGACCAAATTTTTGTCGATGCATACTGAATTCAATCACCAAGGAAGCAACCTAATCGGTGTTTTGGTATTCCTACCAGATTTTGACGAGTTAGTTGAGTTAATTCATAAATCATGAACAAAAAACCAACTGTTGTGATCATTGATGACTCACTACTTGTGAGAAATATATTAAGTGATGCCCTCACGAAAAAAGAGGAAGTTTCTGTTATTGCCACTGGCAAAACAGCAATGGATTGCATAGAACTTGCCGAGAAACTAAAACCCGACTTTATCGTTTTAGACATTGAGATGCCGATTATGGATGGGTTAACAGCCCTTGCCGAAATCAAAAAAAAGAAACTGCCAAGCCATGTGATCATGTTGTCGGTCCTCACCCAACACGGAGCGGACGCTACTTTTAAGGCATTGGAACTTGGGGCAGTGGATTTCATCCCAAAACCTTCAAGTGGGAACCAGTTCTCTCCAGAAGACATCGCCGCTGTTTTATCTCTCAAAATCAAAGGGTTTTCAGACTCCAAACCTGTGAGTGCCGATTCCGAAGTGCGTCCCGAACGCCCGGAACGCCAGATAAATAAAAGTTTTCAAAAACCGATCCAAGTAGAGGCTATCGGTATTGGCACTTCCACGGGAGGGCCAAAAGCGTTACAAACCGTTTTTGCAGGGATTCCAGCTGATTTTCCTAAGCCGATTTTTGTTGTGCAACATATGCCAGCAGGTTTCACAAAGGCTTTTGCTGACAGATTGAATACTTTGTCTAAAATACATGTGAAAGAAGCAGAACAGGGAGATTTGGTGCAGGTTGGTACTGCATACATTGCCCCTGGTGACTACCAGATGAGGGTAGTTTCAAAAGGAAAAGACCGGATCATTGAACTCACTCACTCGGAACAGGTGAATGGCCATAGGCCATCTATAGAAGTTTTGTTTGATAGTTTGGTGGAATCTTATGGAGCAGACCATTTATTGTCCATGATCATGACGGGAATGGGTAAAGATGGATCACATGCCATCACAAACATACATACGAAAGGTGGGATCACCTTGGCACAAAATGAAGCAACTTCTGTTGTGTATGGGATGAATCGTGTGGCAGTGGAGCTCGGGGGAATTGATTTTGTTCTCCCTGTTGAAGAATTAGTACCAAAAATGATTGAATTATTAAAGTCGAGAGGGAATTAACATGGCAAGAATTTTGGTTGTAGATGATGCAAAATTCATGAGAACGCTCGTAAAAGATGCGTTAGTTGGAGCAGGTCACGAAATTGTTGGTGAAGCAGAGAATGGTAATATTGCGGTGGAACAATACAAAAACCTCAAACCAGACTTAGTTACTATGGACATCACGATGCGTGAAAAAGATGGAATTGAAGCTACAAAAGAAATTATCAAATTTGATGCTTCTGCAAAAATCATTATGGTAACGGCTCTTGGTCAAGAAGACCTTTTGGCAAAAGCAATTAAAATGGGTGTAAAGGATTTTGTTGTGAAACCTTTTCCACCTGAAAGATTGCAACAAGCAGCCGCTAAAGCATTAGGTTTATAAGTCGTGTCCCAAACCCCGGAGTTTATCGTCCGGTGGCAAAACCAGGACGGTGGATTGACAGAAGGACCTTTAACGGTTTTATGGTCTCTGATTGATAGTTATAAGGTTGATATTTTTGAAGTCTCCCTTTCGCGTATCACATCTGATTTCATTCAATTTTTGAGAACGAGCCAATCCTTATCCATAGAACTGACATCTGAGTTTGCCGTGATGGCGGCTCATTTGGTTTATTTAAAATCAAAAGCTCTCCTTCCTGATCCTGGTTTCGAGGAAGAAGACTATGACCCACCACTCCCCAAGGAACTTGTGGACAAACTTTTGGAACACAAAAAATTCCAAATGGCAGGCCAACGATTGGCCGAGTTGGACAGATTGACCGCCGGTATGTTTACCCGCGAGACCAACCAAGTTTTAGATGAAACAGAAGTATGGCTTGATGTGAGCCTTGTAGACTTAATTTCCGCTTTTAACTCCATTTTGGAACAGGAAAGTTCGAACGAAGAAGAGGAACTTGTGCCCATTTATGAGGGGGTTAGCCAGTATTCTGTGGAAGACAAAATGGCTTACTTGCAGGATTTGATCCAAACTCGTGGTGAAATTCATTTTATGGATTTGTTTGAAAATGACAAACCAGAAAAAAAAGAAATCGTCGCAGCCTTCCTTGCCGTATTAGAAGTTGTTAAAATCCGAGTTTGCCGAGTGATCCAACACGCAGTTTTCGGAGAAATCAAAATAGTCAAGGTTTAGATCAATTTGGAAGAAAGAAACTATACAAAGGGCCTTCTTGAGGCACTTCTCTTTTTGTCTTCGGATCCAATCAAATTGTCAGCACTTGCTAAGTCTTGTGGAATTGAAAAAACAGAAGCAAGAGAACTTTTGGATGAACTCATCCTTGATTACCAAGAAAGAGAAGGTGGATTTTTACTCCGCGAAATCGCAGGTGGTTACCAATTCATCACAAACCAAAAATACAGTGAAATCCTCTCTCATATATTTAAAGATAAAAAAAGGGAAACTTTATCTCGGGGAACCTTAGACACCCTTGCCATCATTGCTTACAAACAACCGATCACCTTAACAGAGTTAGATGAAATTCGCGGGGTATCTTCCAGGGCCATGGTCGCAAGTCTTATGTCCAAAAAATTGGTGAAAGCTGTTGGGCAAAAAGAAGTTCCTGGGCGGCCAACTTTGTATGGAACTACCAATGAATTTTTGTTACACTTTGGCCTAAGTAAACTCACAGATCTTCCAACACCAGTGGAAGTGAAAGAACTCAAATTTGAGGATTTTTCACCCGAGTCCATTATTGTTACAGAAGAAACAGGAATGAATCCAGACTTTGATTTAGAGAGCCTTCCAGAAGAATTAAAAGAAGAGAAAATCAATGAGTAATGCAGAAGAAGAATTAAAAAAACTCCGATCTGGTATTGACTCTCTCGATTCTGAAATCATTGAACTCATCCAAAAACGAGCTGGATTTGCACAGGAAATTGGTCGTGTGAAAAAGGAGTCGGGTGGTCCCATTTATCGACCCGACCGTGAAAAAGATGTGTATGAAAAGGTAACGAAATTATCAAATGGACCACTTCCAGCATCTGTAATCCGAGCCATTTACCGTGAAATGATGTCAGGAACCATTGCCTTAGAACACCCGTTAAAGATTGGTTTTTTAGGACCAGAGGGAAGTTTTTCTCATTCAGCCCTTCGTTCAAAATTTGGTACATCGATAGAAGCTGTACCACAAACTTCAATTCCAGATGTCTTTCGTATGGTAGAAGAAGAAAAATTGGATTATGGGGTCGTACCTGTTGAAAATTCGACAGAAGGTCAGGTGAGTTCCACGTTGGATATGTTTTTGGAAACCGACCTTTTCGTATATTCAGAGTTATACCAAAGGATTTCTTTTTCCTTATTGGGATTTGAAACTGATCTTGCTTCAGTCAAACGAATTTATGGAATTCGGATTGGGAACGAACAATGTCGTAATTGGATATCGGCCAATTTACCTAATGCGGAAGTGGTGGATACTTCTTCCACTGCAATGGCTGCGAAACTAGTTTCTGAACGAAAAGATGGTCTCGCCATTGCCTCCAAAATTGCGGGTGAAATATACAATTTAAATGTAATTGCCGATGGAATTGAAGATTATGCAGGGAATACAACTCGGTTTTTGGTGATTGGAAAAAGTGAATCTCCCCAAACCAAAGAAGATAAAACTTCCATTGTGTTTTCCATTCCAAACCAAACTGGTTCACTGTTTCAAATTTTAAAAACATTTCACGATGCATCAGTGAATCTAACTAAAATTGAATCAAGACCACTCAAACGAAACTTGTGGGAGTATCATTTTTTCATCGATTTTATTGGTCACAAAGCAGATCCAAAAATCAAAAGCCTTTTGGAAACAGTAAAATCCCAATGTACTGTTTTTAAATTATTAGGATCTTATCCCACTGCGGGATCTTTTCCCACATGAAATTAAACAAAGTTTTGATTTATGGAATGGGCCTTATGGGTGGTTCCTTATCTCTAGCGATACGAGAGATTTATCCCAGAGCAGAAATCACAGCCATTGTTCGATCTGAAAAAAGTAAAAAATCAATTGTCGAAAAACAATTGGCTCATCAAGTTTTTACGATTTCAGAAACCACAAATATCCAATGGAATCAGTATGATTTTGTTATTTTTAGTACTCCGGTTGCAACTTTATTAGAAATCATTCCTAGTTTACCCAAAACAGGAGAAACAATCTTCATTGATTTGGGTTCCACCAAACAGACGATCATTGATGCTGTAAACAAACACTTCGGAGAAAACGAACACCAATACATTTCAACGCATCCCATGTGTGGATCCGAACACACTGGACCAGAATCGGCAATCCATGGATTGTACCGTGAGAAACTTTGTATCCTTACCAAACCAAAATTGGCGAAAGAAACAGTTATGGAATCGGTAAAACGTTTTTGGGAATCCATTGGTTCTTGGACCATTCAAATGGACGCCAAAAGCCATGACGAAACATTGGCTTATGTATCCCATTTACCACACGTGATTTCTACCATTCTTGTGAATGTGGCAGGAAATAACAAAACTACAATGGATCAAGTTTCCTCTATCGCAAAACCAATCACAGGTGGGGGATTTCGTGATATGTCAAGGATTGCTGGTTCCAATTCAGAAATGTGGACTTCCATATTCAAAGAAAATAGGTATTTTCTTCAAAATTCAATAGATGATTTCATCAAACAACTGACAGAATTTCGGAATTTGTTTTTAGAAGAATCCGAATTGGATACATCCAAAATCCATTCTATTTGGGACTTAGCCCTCAAACAAAAAGAAACCATTCAAAAAACAAAATGAAGTTTTTAAAAAACATTCAAAAACTAAGCGGTTGTCATGCGGCCATATTAACTAACCAAAGTGCTTTTGGTTATCAAGGCAAATACCATTTCCAAACATATTCTGAGATTTTTGATTTAAAAACGATTTTTTTACCAGAACATGGCTTGTTTGCAGAATTACAAGACCAAGTGAGCGGTGATGAATTGTCCTATCTTTTTGGTAACATGCAAATTGTAAATTTGTATGGCAAAGAAGAGAGTAGTTTGGTTCCCCCACGAGACTCGTTAAAGAACATAGACCTTGTCATCATTGATATTAAAGATGTTGGCTCAAGATATTATACGTTTTTAACGACTGCTTATTATATATTAGAAGAACTTTCAAAATTAAAAAAGGAAACTGGAAAAGCTCCGATTTTTTTAGTCATCGATTCACCAAATCCCATAGGCACAAAAGTTGAAGGAAGTCCGTTAGATGAAACCTATCAATCGTTTGTGGGTGTGAAGTCTGTTTTGCATCGCCATGGACTTACACCTGGTGGATTACTTTCTTATTATAATGAAACTTTTTCGTTGCATGTAGATGTTGTTGTGGTTCCTGTTGGAGTTTTTCATCCAAAACATATTCCTTCCTTTTTATGGGTTCCACCATCTCCAAATATTCCTACGCAAAACACTTGTTTTGTATATCCTGGAATGTGTTTGTTAGAGGGTACCAATCTTTCGGAAGGAAGGGGAACAACAAAACCATTTGAAACATTTGGAGCACCTTACCTTTTAGGAAAATCAAAAGTAGAACTGGACAAACGAATGTCCAACCACCAAAAAGGAAAGTTTCAATTACGAAATTTGCGTTTTTTACCTACATTTCATAAACACGTAGGAGTGATTTGTGAAGGATACCAACTCATGGTAACAAAACCAAAACAGTTTCATTCTCTTTACTTTACATTGTATTTCTTAAAACAATTAGGAGAATTGTTCCCAGATCAGTTTTCTTATCTAAAAGGTGTTTATGAGTTTCGTTCAGACCGTCCAGCAATAGAGTTACTCGTCGGAGATGCATTTTTGTTGGAATACTTGGACGGCAAACATTCTGATTCTGTGTTAGAATCCTATCTCTCTGAAAAAGAAAATGATTGGTTAAAAGCCGTAAAACCCTACCGGTACTAAATTTTTTTAATAAATTGGTGTTGCAGACCGACTAATGATTAGGTATACAATGACCATGACAAAACTGTTTCGAACCATCATTCTATTTTCCCTTATGACTACACTTTTTACCAATTGTGGTTACAACCGTATCCAAGAATTGGATGAAGAAGTGACTGCTTCTTGGGCAGAGGTTTTAAACCAATACAAACGTAGAGCAGACTTAGTTCCCAATTTGGTCTCCGCTGTAAAAGGTTTTGCCAACCAAGAAAAAGACATCATGAAAGGAATTGCCGATGCGAGAGCAAGAATCGGATCCATCCAAGCAACTCCGGAGCTCATCAACAATCCCGAGAGCTTAAAACAATTTGACCAAGCACAAGGCCAACTTGGATCAGCTTTATCAAGACTCCTCATGATCCAAGAAAACTACCCACAACTTAAGTCTGACCAACATTTTTCTGATTTAATGGCACAATTAGAAGGAACGGAAAACAGGATCACAGTTGCAAGGAATCGTTTTATCAAAGCAACCAAAGAGTTTAATGTATACATTCGCCAGTTTCCGGCCGTCCTGACTGCAAAAGCATTTGGTTATGAAGCAAAAGCAACCTTTACTGTTGAAGACCAAAAGACAATTGAAAATGCTCCAAAAGTAGAATTCTAAGGGAATTCAAATTTCTGATTTTATAAGGGAGGTTTTGTGCCTTTCTTCTGGAAATCTGAAAGCGAGGTATCGATGGATTTGTTTCATCGATACCTTTTTTTTTGATTCATTCCCTTACTTGAATCAAGTAGAGCAACGATCTCTAAACTCCTTAGAATTGGAAATAGAGAAAGGGGCTTGAGACAGTGACACTATAAATGATAAAAGACATTACATAGAGTAAAATGCATGTAGGGATTAGAAAGTACAAATTGTCCGTGATGAAGGCAAATCGATCTTCTTTTTGGTCCTGCATGATATCGATAAAAAATAAAAATCCCACGAGTACTACCAAACTTAAACTCATTTGCGGCCAACCACCAGAAGCTCCCGTGAAAGCACGTTCTAACATAATGTTTGTTATTCCCATCCCGGTAGGAACTTCCGGTGTGGCTTTTGCGCGAAAGAAAAAACATGACAATACAAAAACTCCCACAGGATAAATGGGTTGGATAATCCTTGGCACCTTGTTCCATGCGTTGCGCATAGTTTCAAATTTAAAAACAAATTTTTCTACCACCATCATCGTTGAGTGGAGGGTTCCCCAAAAAACAAATGTCCAATCGGCCCCATGCCAGATCCCGGAAACAAAGGTTGTAATGAATAAGTTCACATAAGCTAAAATTTCGCCTCGTCTATTTCCACCTAACGTAATGTATACGTAATCACGCAACCAAGAGCTAAAGGATATATGCCAACGTCTCCAAAGTTCACTAAGGGTTCCTGACAAAAACGGTCTGTCAAAGTTTTTAGGAATATGGAAACCTAAAATCCTTGCTGTGCCGATGGCGATGTCGGAATAACCAGAAAAATCACAATAAATCTGTACAGCAAAGAGAACCGCAGCGATCCACATAGCGATCCAATTGTATTCGGTAGGATTTGCGTAAATGGGATCGATAACATAAGATACAGGATCAGCAATAAATGTTTTTTTAAAAATTCCCCAGAAAAGTTGTTTTAACCCTTGTTTTAAATTCTCTTTTGTAAATTCTTTAGAATCTAAAAATTGGTGTAAAACATCACTAGCACGAAGGATCGGGCCTGCCACAAGTTGTGGGAAAAAAGATAAAAAGAGTCCAAAATGGAAAATGGATTTTGCCCTCTCCACTACACCTTTGTAAACATCAACTGCATAAGAAACAGCTTGTAGGGTAAAAAAACTAATCCCCATTGGAAGTAGTATCCCTGACTTTTGCACAAACTCAGGATCACATGGTGTAAACGAAAAAGTTTGGTTCCATACCGTTATGGAAAAATCCAAATACTTAAAAACAAATAATAAACTCAAATTACTCCAAACAGCAACATTTAACCAAAATAACTTTTTTGATTTGGAGTTTGTTTCCTCCATATAATCCACACTCAGTTTTGTGATGACAAATGAAAAAACGAGTAATATCAAAAATGGAATCCGAAAGATTGCATAAAAATACAAACTAACGATGAATAACCATAAACCTTGGAAACGTTTAGGTATTAAAAAATAAATAAAAATAACAACAGGTGCAAAAAGTAAATAATGAACGGAATTAAAAAGCATTTGATTTCGTTTCCTTTAATGCAGATCGAATGGATTCAGAAGCCCAAAGATTTCCAAGTTTTGTTAGGTGACCATCACCTGGGATATAATAATCTTGGATACCCGCTTTTTTGGTCTGACCATGAAAGGTAAATTCGCGACCACACATTTTATCTGTGTAGGGTAAAATTTCTAAGGTTTTGATGCCTTTTTTGTTTAGATATTGTTTGGCTCTGAGTGCATAATTGCCTAAAACATTGTATTTGCCAAGCCCACGACAATACACTTCTTCAATTTGCATCGGCAAAATGACTGGGACAAACTCATATCCTTTTTCTTTCGAATATGCGATCATTTGGTCATATGCTCTTGTTGTTGTTTCAGGCAGAGGCTCTAAATCATTTGGGTCAATGGGTGAATCGGAGCAAACAATTTGTAAATTTGGGATCGGAGTGGGACAAAGGAAACTTTCTTTGTTTTCGCAGGATTGTTTTTTTACAGGGACAAAAAAAGATTCTTTTAAATAATCTAACGGAGATTCGGTGATCTGAATTGAATCCTTAGATATGATGTACTTTGTTTGGGCAAACTTTACTTTTGTTTGCTCATATGCAAGTTTTAAGGCTTGTAAGAGATAGGAAACGCGAGTGAGTTCAAATTGCAGATGGAACTTTTTTTTCCACTCTAAATCATTTTCATGTAATGCATCATTTTCATCATCAGGTAAAATGCCTTGAGCCCGTAGTTCATCAGGCATAGTGAAATCATTTGGTGATATAAAAAATAGTATCTTTTTGATATTGTCAATTTTCCCGGAAAGGTCTTTTAATCGTTTGTAAGAACCAAGGGATCCATATGCATCCACTCCAAAATTCAAACTTTGGTAGGTGATTCCATTTTCTTCGTACCCATCCAAAAGTGAACAAAATGTATCTTCATCTGACACACCAAAACCCATCACAAGGCTATCTCCCAGACAAACTAGTTTGGGTTTGTTTGGAATCGGTTCTGAAAGCCCACGGAGTCCATAGGAATTGGTCGTAAACTGGCCTTGCCAAAGGTCTGCATAGTGGCGAACAAATCGGCTTTCGTTTGGTGCAAGTGTCACTCCATATTCGGGATGGTAAGCGTGGAGTAATTTGACATTGCGGTAATAACGCAAAGCAGGAGGATTGGCAAGTCGAAAGACTACTTCCAAAGAAAGTAGAGCGAACGGGAAAAATAGGACAATGGCTCCCCATCGTTTCCAGTTTTGGATCATATCCCTCTAAAGTTTAGAAAACGGGTTAGGAATCAAGCATTTCTATTGGGAGTTTTTGTAGTCCTTGGCGATGGCACTTGCAAAAAGTTCCGCCAAATCTTCATCTGGGTGACCATCTTCTGGAATATAAATTTGTTTCTTTTGGGCAAACTCGATTTCCGTTTCACGACGAAGGTCGATGGTTTTTATTTTCTGTGAGGTAAAAAAAACTTTCGAATGTTCATAATTGGGATCCCTCGTGTCAGGGGTTCCATTCGGAGCCATGCCCCAAGAGAATAGAATCCGGATGTGTTCTTTGTGATCAGAAGTTTTTCTAAAAAAATTTTTTAAGTTGGTATAAGTGGTATGAGACTTTGGATACAGGATCGGAGATCCTTCGTATACATTTGCTTTTGGAGAACGAATGGCGTAATTGTACAAAACAGAAAAACGTGAAAGGTAAAAGTGGATGGGGTAAATGAGTTTACGAAATCCTTTTTTTTCCCGTTCGTCATCGATAAAATCAGAGGGATTCCAAATCCAATAGATATGTGTTGGTTTTCCTTCTAAATTAACACGGTTGTAAATATCTAAATAAAGAGATAAAATTCCATTTGTTCCAATGGCATCCACAGCAAGGACACGAGTTTGGATATTGAATTTGTTTTTGAGTAAATAGGCTATTGATTTGTTAGTAGGCAATCCGTAACCCATTGCCATCGAATCTCCTATTAACCATACTTTGGTGGTCGAGTTCTCTGGGTTTTCCATAGAAACTGTTCTTTCACCCAAATGATTGGTTTGGATGTCCCAAGGTTTTCCATCCTTGCGCGTAAATGTTTCATTCACTTCCGGACATAACCGAATTTCACTAAACTGTTGGAGGCAATGGATTTGTTTGTAACGAAGTTCTTCCTTTAGATCTGGAAAATAAAAACGAACAATACCTTCTCCTAAGAAGAGAAGGAAAAAAATTCCGAAACCAATTTTTAAAACATATTTAAAGGATTTTTTCAATGAGTAGGTAAAAGAAAGATAGATTGCCAATGTAGAGAACCATCACTAAAAATCCCATGGCAACTTGTAATGGATAAAAAGAATAGGAAAACCCTTGGTAGGCGAGGTAAGCAGTAATTCCTAAAATCATTTCTGGTAGCAGAACATAGTAGGCAACATGTCCCCACATCTTTACATTTTGAGCATACCAGGAGCCCAAGATCCACATGGTTGCTTCGGATGTTCCAAAGATTACCAAACTCACTATCCCCACCCAAATTACGGTACCAATGATGGATACTGACCTTTCTTCCAATTTGATTCCTGTGTATACACAGATAAATAGTGGGATGAACCAAAGGCCTGCCATATAACCCGATACAGTTCCAATTTTGGAAAATCCATCTTCCGGAAACACTAAGATCTGTAAAACGGCTGATAAAAACCAATCGGGGAAGACCATAAAAATGGAAAGGGGAACTAAAAATTTCCAAATGCGATACGGTGTGTGCCAATGTAAGACAAGAGAAAGGGCAACAAAGCTAACATGGAAAAATGCAGTGAGTCCCGCGATTTTCACTCCTGCTTGGTAAGGAGTATAGAAAAGAACAATTCCAGAGAGAATGCTAAATACTAGGAAGTAAATCGCGAGTAAAAATTCTTCGGCCAAGAACTTAGGTTTCATCGCTTTCGAATTAGAATGAATGGAACAGGAAAGGCAAGCCGAAACTTTGTTTGGTGGAAGAAAAATCGGAAACTAAAATCAGAATTGGTGATGAGAACAAATCGGATCAGAATTCACTTGGGAGATACTGGGTTCGAACCAGTGACCTCTACCATGTCAAGGTAGCGCTCTAACCAACTGAGCTAATCCCCCAAGGTAAAACCACTTCACCAGAGTCTAGTCCACAGTAAAGTACGATTTCTAACCTTGTTCCAAAGGGAAAAATCTTCACTGAACCTGTCACAAAGGCTTTGGGGCTTTGATTCGGCATTGATGAGAACAATGAGATGATCCTTGGCGCGTGATAAAGCAACGTAAAGGATCCTTCGTTCTTCTTCCCAATCGATTGTGTTATGATCTTCACTCCAACCTTGGCTTAAGTCCACAACCACCGCTTCGAATTCCAACCCTTTGGCACTGTGGATGGTCATCACTTGGTTTTTGGGAACACCAACTTGGATCCATTCGTTTTTTCTGAAATTACTCCGAGTGAGAAGGGTAGGTTCTAAACCTAACGATTGGATTTTTTTCCAAACCGATTCTATTTCCATTTCGTTATTTTTGATTCGTATGACCCGGAAAGACCCTTTGTTTTTCCGATAAGACTTTGTTTGTTTTACAATTTGATTTTTGTTTTGTTTGATCGGGAGTAAACTTTTTTTGATGAGTGTAGGAGTCGAACGATAATTCGTGGATAAAAAATAGGAGATGGTTGTAGGAAAATGTTTTGGAAAATTTAAAAACGGTTCGGGTGTGGCTCCGCGAAACCCGTAGATCGCTTGCCAATCGTCTCCTACTACAGTGATGGAATCAAATTCCATTCGTTTGATGATCTCCAATTGCTCTCCATCTGTGTCTTGGAATTCATCGATGATCAGTGACTTCCAATTTTCTTTGGCGGTAACCGAATTTTCTGATTTTAAAAACTCCAAAAAAAAAGTAACAAGGTCGTCATACTCAAAGTAGTGATGTTTTTCTTTCCAATTACAAAAGCTGTTTTTGTACTCAAAATAAATTTGTTCTGAGATGGAACGAAGGAGTTGTCCATTGTGTTTGGTTAAAATAGGAAATGGAATTCCACCAATCTCAAATCGATAGGGATACAAAATGGTTTTGGTAATATCCCATTTTTTTGTTTCACCTAAAAGTTTGTAACGGAACCAGTTTTTCGAATTGTCATATCGTTTGAGAGAATCATAACAAAATGAGTGAAAGGTGGAGATATGATACTCTTTGGAAAGTCCATTTTTATGGCACCTTTCTTTAAATTCATTGGTTGCTTTTTTCGTAAAAGTAACAACCAAAGTACGATTTGGTGGAATAGTTTTTCTTTTTTCTCGTTCCTCTAAAAGTCCAACCATCGTTGCAGTTTTTCCAGATCCTGCCCCTGCGATTACTTGGATGATAGGATCTTTGCTAAAAATGATTTTTGATTGTTCTTCACTCCACATAACAAAGTAGGTGGTGAAGGTTTCATTTGGTTCTAAAAAACAAATGGTTAAAATTTGGATTTCAGTATTCGATTTGAAATTAAATTATAATTTGAAAACCGCAGAGTCTTCATCTTCCTCTTCTTTTAAGTCATAATACCCATAAATGAAATTGGAACTGGCTCTTACTTCCAAACCATAAAAATGTTCGGAGATACGCCCAGATTTTGTGACTTCCAATTTGTATTCTTCTGCGAGAAATTTCATTTTATCCATGGAAATCTTTTCATTAATTTTAGGACCAAAACCAGATTCCGTTTTTGACCAATCGACAATAAAAAGTCTACCTCCCGCCTTCATCGAACGAATGAGCCCGTCCATCGCAAGGCCTGGGTTGGGAAAGGTTGAGAGTGATAAAGAAGCAAAAATGATTTCTGGTACGGGAACCCACTCTGGTAGCAGTGGGTGATCGGATTGGTCCATATAAAAAGGAGTGAGTTGTTCAATTCCCTCCATGAGTTTTCGGCGTAAGATCTTATCGATGATGTCTTGTTGGCATTCGGCAGCCCATACCCAAACATGGGGGAACCACTTTCGAAAGTCTTGGAAGTAAAATCCGAGTCCACTCCCGAAATCTACTAAATTTGTCAGCCCCTTCCAATTAAAAAAAGCATACACATCTTCGGGAGGGCATACTTCTCTCCTGTGGCTAGAAAGCAGGTATTCTTGGTAGGTTTGAGAACGGTAGTATTCCGTTTCGGACATAATGACAATTCTTCCAGAAAAGAGAGGAAAGTACAAACGAAAAATTCAATTCGGACTAGAGTTCCACCGAAAATCTAAGTATGAAGTTCTCGATTCACCTCTGGACGGTTGTACTGCTATTCTCTCAATTCCCGGTTTGGGCAGACTCCGGATTTGAGGAAAGTCGGTATCCTACAATTGCAAAAGCGATTCATGCGAGCGTTCTGCCTGATAAAAAATCCATTCGCATTGATTGGGACCCTCCCAAACAAGAAGGTGAAATCATCGTTGCCAGATCCAATGTGATGATTGATAGCCCAGACAAATTGTACATTGCGGATTCCCTTGGACGTTACAAGGCTTCTGGTCCAAATGCCACACGTGTTTATTTTGATTATAATTTAAAACCAGGTACCTATTATTATGCGATTGTGATGGTAACAGATGTTCGTAGGCGCGAAGTGAAAATGTTTGCGAACCAAAACTACACAATCATTCCTGTTACCATCGCAGAAGAAAATGGAACACCAGTTGTAGGACAAAATCCAGACTTCCCTGCATTCCCAGAAGACACGAGTATCCAATCGATGGTGGGTGGGGTTTCTGGAATCACAGCCAATATCGAAAAACGTTTTATCCGATTGAATTGGACACCTCCCACGGGAGCCACTGCTGGTCGGACCATTTACACTGTGTACCGTTCCAATTCTCCCATGACCAGTTTGCCTCTCATGCAAAAGGCAGAAAAATTAACGGAACTCACACATCCTACAATCACTTTTTTAGACCAAGATCTCAGTAAATCCCAAACCTTGTATTATGGTGTTTCTGTAAAACAATTAGGTGGCGAAGAGACACTTCCCCTAGAAGACAAAAAATCGACATTACGTGTTTTTTATATCAAACAGTCCGAAAAAGCAAATGCGGAAGTCATCGTCGAAGAAACTCCAAAAAAACAAAACCCAGAAGTTGCATCCAACGAACCCACAACAAGTTTGTCAGGTGCCTTACATGTCCGAGGTCTTGGTTACGAAAGAGTAGGAAAGGGTGCCGTCATTAGTTGGCTCAGCCCAGAAGATGCGGATGAAACTACTATTTATTCTTTATATGCATCGATCAAACCGTTAAACCAAGGGGCTTCTTCATTTAACCAAGGTACGGTGGTAAAGGTTGCAACTGTTGTACATCCTAAAACTAACTTTTTTATCAAAGAATTAAAAGAAATTGATGAACTTTACTTTGGTGTGACTGCCAAATCTAGCTCAGTTCCTGAGGACTATAATCTGAAGGAAAATGTTTCCTATTTTAAATATGATTTTACAAAGGATAATCTTCCCAAAGAAGAAACAAATATTGTCGCAGAATCAAAACCACAAAAAGAACCAGAAAAACCAGAAATTTATAAAAATGAACATGTGGTGACGCCAACAGAAATTGCACCTCCAAAAGAAAACAATGAACCAGTGAATGATTTTAAAGAAGAACATTCTGCTACTGTGACTTATGATTTGGGGCAAACGGAACTGAATCGTATCATCAAAGAAACAGTGATCCAAAAAAAATTTGAAACGGCAGTCTATCGGTTGGAAGAATATTTGAAGTATGAATCTAATTCATACTTAAGAGGAAAGGCTATGTTTTTCTTAGGTGTTAGTGCCTTAAAAACCGGTGACACAAAAAAAGCCTTAAAATGTTTTTTAAAAAAGGAAACCAAATCCTATTCTCCATCAAGAGTTGAATTTTGGACGAATCAAACCCTAAATCAAGTGGGTAGAGGTACTATATGAGTCGAGTGATCGTTTCCTTAGCAGGTTTGTTATTCATTGTAGCAGGCCTCTCCACTGCTTATTACCAAACCAATATTTCTGCAAAAGAAGACCAATCGCAATTGGTATTGGAAAGAATAGCAGAAGGTGAAGAGTATTTAAAACAAACAAACCCACATAGCAAAGAGAAAGCAATTGCCATCTTTTCTGAATTGGCTGGGAAACGTGGTTTGGAGAAATACGAGTTTCAAATTAAATACAACCAAGCAAGAGCCCTTGAAAAAAACTCCGATTTTTATCCAGCACTTGATATTTACAAAGACCTTAAAAAAAATTCCAATTGGAAACCTGAAGAAAAAGATAAACTCAGTTATTCTCTTGGAAACTTGTTATTAAAAATTGGAAACGAAGCAGAAGGTAAGGCACATATAGAAACTGTTTTACAATCAAGCTCAGATAACAAACTCAGATCTAAGTCATTTATGGCTTTAGGTGATCATTATTATAAAATTGGTCAGTATGAATCTGCACGCAAAAATTATGTATTGGCCTTACAAGAAGATCCTAACCATACCGAATCTAGAATCGGTTGGGGAAGATCATTACGAAAATTAGGAAAGGACTGGGCATCCTTTGATGTATTTGATGAGTACATTGAAACCCAAGACGGACTCGCTGGTGCTGATGAAAAAGTTGTGGGAGAATACAAGGATTCCGTATTCAAGGAAGCAAAAGAAAGTTACACTAAAAAACAATACTTTCGGTCAATTGAACTATTTCAAAAATCTTTATCGGTGAATCCTTCTCCTAAAAAAGAAGAAGAAGCATTGTATTACATTGCTTTAGCGTATGATGCATTAGGAAAACAAACCGAATCACTTACTTACATAAATAAAGTGTTGAATAATAGTGATTATTCACTCGACCAGGCATCCCTATATAAAAAGGGCACCATTTATTTCAGACAAGGTAAATTTGAAAAAGCAGCAGGTATATTCCAGACAATTGTAGATAAATACCCTAAAAACCAGATTACCGACAAGGCGATTGCATGGAAAAAAGAATCTCTCGATCAGTTTACTGACCACAATGATTTAGAAGATTCTGATGTATCGTCGGATTCTAATTCTA
Organism: Leptospira yanagawae serovar Saopaulo str. Sao Paulo = ATCC 700523; assembly: GCF_000332475.2. Lineage (GTDB taxonomy): Bacteria > Spirochaetota > Leptospiria > Leptospirales > Leptospiraceae > Leptospira_A > Leptospira_A yanagawae. The sequence goes on along the minus strand of NZ_AOGX02000032.1, from coordinate 112,634 downwards.
ATAAACCGAATTCGTTTTCACAAAAACCAGATTCGGGGAATGACTTAGAATTTTAGTTGGTTTCCATTAGAAACTCATTCGTGTGGGTATTGTGTAGAGCTTCTTCTAACCCAAAAGTTTTATAAACTTCTGGTACAATATCAGCTAACGAGTGTATATTTTCTGCGAAGCGGTCAGCATCCTTTCCATACAGGATGGTGGCCGCCGGGTTTTCCGTATGATTTTTTTGGCTAAGATCTTCCATATTCCCATGATCACTGGAAACGATCAGCAAATCCTTTTTTGGATCCATAGTTGTTAATAACCCTTTAAAAAATAACTCTAAGTTATGAATTACTTTCTCTGCTTTCTCCCAGTCCATGGCATGACCTACTTTATCTGTTAAAAAGTATTCATACAATGTGAGTTGGTAATGAGAAAATCTCTGAAAACATTTGGTGCCAAGGAGATACGGATCTCTTTTTTCAAGTAATGGATCTCCAGATTTTAACATATCAATCCCGAGAGTTCCCATGATTTCATGAGTTAGGTCCATATACAGTCCTCGTTCTCCGCGAAGGTCTTCAAAGTTTTTGAGAGGTCTACCGCTGGCTAATTGAACGAGAGTGGATGCAGAAACAAGTTTTGGTTTTTCCTCCACATGTTTTAGGTAAGGTGGGGAAAAACAGTTTAAAAAATCACTTAAGATCCCATTTTCATTTAGCACCTTGATCATGGAATACTTGGCAATGATCTTGCGTAAGGTAATGGTGGGAAAACCGCTGACATGGCGTCCAAGGACTTTGGGACCAGGGATTCCCGTCCATAGTGCGGTTTGTCCAGTGGCCGATTGGGGGAGTCCCGGTACTCCCATATGAGCATCCGTTTTTAGGTAATGGATGTTTGAGGCAGCAATGGGTAAGTCCAAATCTTCTTTGGAAATCCCACCCAGGGGTGCTAAAAATCCTTTGGCATACCGGCTAAAGGGATTGGTGTTTGGGTCATAATTTGTGATCCCAACCCCATCCAAAAATACATAAAAAATCATTCCTTTCCTTAGACCGATTGGTTTTTGCCTTATGGCAACCCGATAATAAGAATGATGAAACGAAATTTCGGAAACCTGTCTATTCTTTTTGGTCTCATTTCCGTTTCATTACTTGTCACCTTTGTTTTGTTTAGTTATTTCCAATGGATTCGGCCGGAAAAACAAAAAGCCAATTTGATCACTGCATTAGAACGGTACGATGAAAACAGAACAAATGAGTATTTGAATACAATTGAATTTTTTTTACGAAATTCTGCCTTACCATTCCGAGCCGACCAAGTTTCCATTCAAATCCAAAAGACTCTGCAATTGGAATCTGTGAAATTATATGATGATTCGCTTCGGCTCATCCATAGTACAAAGGAAAATGCAGAAGTGTTTCACGAAGAATTGAGACAAGACCCTTCTGGACTTCTTGCAGGCAAAGTGAAAGTATTGGCAAATGGAGATTTCGTATACCGAGACCTCTCAGGAAAGTTTTTTGTTATCTTTCCCAAATACAATCAAACGATAAGTTCAATACAAAATCCTAATTTAGAATATGGTTATTTGTATTGGGTATTCCAACCGAGTGTTCAAAAAATCATTTATACAAATGATGATTCCATTTTGTCAGGAGACCGCGAGGGTAGTGAGTTACTTAGTTTTCTACAAGGCAAAGAAGGAAGTGAACTTACATGGCAATTGGACGGAGAGTTTTCAAAATTACAATTGGAAACAAAAGACCGATTTTCGATTTACCTTTTAAAACAAACGGATTCAGAAGTTGAAGAAATTCGATTTGGTTGTTTTTTACTTTTTCTTTTTACATTCACTGGACTTTTTTACATTCGATTTGTTTGGATGATCCTCCATCATGATGGTTTCCATTTCAAACGAAGGATCGTATTTCCAATCATTGTATATATTCTTTTACTTTTCTTTTACCAAAAATCATGGGAACTCTTTCCCGATTACCGTTATTACCAACCTTGGACAAAACATAGATTAAACCAAATCGAAGAAAATTTAAATGGTTTAGAAAAAAATCTGAAGTCCACTTACCAAAAAAATGCAAATGGATTTGCACTTGATGAAACATTGGTAACGGAAATCTACGAATGGAAAAGTGGTTTGTCCAATCAAACCATCCAAAATCGATTTGGAACAGAGATATTCAATATCTTAGAAAAAATGAAAGAGAGTCCAAAATCGATTTTGATTGAATCTGAATTGGATTTGGTCTATCTTATCCCAATCCAGAATTCAAATTTAGAGTTTGATACTATTTTACTCACAGTGATCAATCCAAATTTATTATATGCTAAGAAAGAAAAAGATAAGGATGAGTTCTATTTTCCATATGTTGCGACAAAACTTTCGGACAATAAAAGTAAAGAACAAGTTTTGTTTAATCCAAGACATTGGAATGAATCTCATCTGACAAAATTACGCCATACGGATGCGAATAAAGAATCAGTTGGCTTTTTGCACCACAAGTTTCATTCGTATTCATTGGAAAAAGAAAAAGGGATTCCCGGTAAACTTGCTGGCTTAACGGTGTATCGTTATTCCTCATTTCCTCCTTATCTTTTGAGTTTTGGATTATGTTTTATTTTGCCTTGGGTCTTTTTTGTGTTTTGGGTCCAACTTAAGCGGAAATGGACGACTACAAGTATGTTAGGGGAATCCCCTTTGGTTCCTTGGGAGAAACACGAACCAGAAGTTGTGATAAAAAATTTAGAAATGCCAAAAGAAGGAATTGAAACAAAAACAGAACCCATTATAAAGAATCAAATTCCTGTGAAAAAAACGAGTTTTAAAATATTACCTCCTGCTACTTGGAAACGTGTTGCCATTTTGGATGCAGTCCAAAAGAAACGGGAAACCATTTTTAATCCTGAGTTGGAAAAATTAGTTTCCACTGTTACGAAAAGGGAAGTGGAGAAATCAACTAACAAACCTTTTGTGGCGGAAAATGTTTTTACTTCAGTCCCAGAAGAAAAACGATTTGAATACAGTTTGCTCGATAAAATATACAGAGAAAATGAAATATCCTATGATGGAATTGTTGGATACACAAAAAATTTTATATCAAGATTGGGTTCTCCTCGTTTTTCCTACTTGTTCTTAAATGATTCATTGGGTTCTTTTCATAACCAAATTTCTACTGGTCTTGACTATAATACCCGTTCCAATTTGATTTTTTTGCATCACGATCCCTATTTACAATTTGATGAACATGGGTTTGCCTCGTTGGAAGTGGATGAATCTGTTCGATTGGATCGATTCATAGCGAAAAAATTTTCTTGGGAAATCTTATTGCAAACAGAAACAATCATTGCCTTTCATATGGAAACACTTGGTTTCCCAGGAATTTTCCTCGTTCTTTTGAATAAAGAAGAGAGGGGTAAGTTTTTAGAATCCCACAAACGGATGATCCAGGAAAAATTGAAACAAGTGATTCCCGCATTGCATGTGTTGGTTGACAAAGAAGAACGAAAACCTGAGTTTTTAAAAGATAGTTTGTCTTGGATGATTCGTTCCTTTATGCAAGCTACATTTGGTGGAAAACGATCTGCTTCTGTTTTGCGAATCCATTGGCCGGAATACCACCCCTCACCTGAATGGGAACGAAGTAAAAAACACTTTTTGGATTCCATTCAAACCTATTTAGAAAGTAAAGACCGTCTCATAGAAACCTCACCCAATTCTTTGATGGTGGTTTCGGCAAAAGATTTGTATTTAACCGTTGTCCAAAAACTACAAGAATTACCTTTTTCTCACGAACTTAAATCCATGAAGTTTCCAGAAGATGGACAAAATTATTATTTGTATTTCTAAATTCTGTTTCCTTTTTATGTTTATCGCTTTACCATTGTTTGGTGGTGGAAGTAAAAAAAAAGAAGAAACGATTGCCTTAAAAAAACAAATTTACGGTTTGCACAAGGTTGACGATGAAACTACTTCCATTCCTTATTTAGAAAGGTATTTAGAACTAAGTCAAAATGAATTGTATTTTAAATTATTGTATGCAAAGGCTCTTTTGTATCGAAATGATATGTCGGTTCCAAAACCAGAAGAGCCTGCCGAAGATCGAATCAACAAAGCCAAAATCATTCAAAAAAATTATAATTTAGCATCAAAGATTTTTCAAGAAAATGTATTACATTTGGAAAAGGTGAGGCCAAGAGATCCCAATTTAGGTCGTTGGTATTACCTTTGGGCATTCAGCGAATGGTTCTCTGATAATAAAGAAAAATCAATAAAACTTTTTTTGAAGGCAGTGAAACTTGATTATCGATTAACAGAATCGTATTATAATGTTGCATCTTTATATGAATCACTTGGTCAATGGAAGGACGCAAGTTTGTATTGGCGAAAGTATGAAAAGGCCGAAAAGGAATTGGAAGAAGAAGATTAATGGCAAAGATTGACAAACGTTTTCAAATTTTACTTTCTGAAGAAGAACAAATTTTATTAAAAAATGAAGCGACAAGAAGAGGGATTTCGCAAGGTGAACTCATTCGTTTGGCATTAAAGAATGAAATCATTCAGAAGTCGGAACTGCTTCGAAGGAAAGCGATTCAAAATTTATCGGAGATCCTTTCTTGAAACTTTATTTAGATGCTTCCTTTTTAGAAGCCCTCATTCGGTCTGAAACAAAAGAAAACATACAACAAATTCTACTAGGGGAAATGGATTCTCATACGCGTTTTTTTACATCTGCTTATTCCATACACCTACTATTTGTATCCTTAGGATCCACAACAGTGGAACAAAAAAGAATGATCCTTCGTAACATTGAAGATCTTACTGATGGAATCTTTTCAATTTCTATGGATGAAATTCGTTCGGAATTATTACTTGAGCAAGGGCTTGGCTTAGAGCAAGTAATTGCCCTTAGCCAAGGAATGGATGTGTTTTATGAGTATTCAAATCAAAAAAAGACAACTCATCCTTTACTTAAGGTGAGAAACTTCTTTGGGGAAACTAAATGAAATTGGTGCTGAAAGAGCACTCCTTTGGTCTTTCGAATCCCATTCATTCAAATAACGGTTGTATGCCGAAATTCTAAAATAATAGGTAAGTCCAGGTTGGAACAAATGCCCACGTTTTTCCTTTCTGGAAATATCAACTTGGTCACTTAAGTGTCTAAATTCTTCTGATTCAAGTTGTCCTTCTGGAATATAAATATTGGTAATCAATGTTTCTTCATCGATACAAAAACGTTTGTTACGAAAACCAGAATTTTCTTCCTGTCCATCAATTTTAGTCAATTCATTCTGTTTGTCTTTTTTCACAAAAACAGAACCAATCATTCGATTGGGAAGTAGTCCAAAATGGATGATGTATCCGCCACCATTTTGTACCTCTTTTTCATGATTCGAATTCCATAAAAAACAAACTGCATTGTTTTTTTGTTTAGATGGATTAGGATCCAAACGAAAGAGAGTTGGGACATCTGGAGGAGACTGTTCCATATAATCGAAGCTAAGCGATTGAACGCTCGGAACCGTTTTTCCCATGGGATCTGGCCGAAACCATACTTTCCATTGGTAAAATTTGAATTTTTGTTTTGGCAAATCGGAAACAAGTGAACGAATCCTCGTCCATTCAAGGGAACTTGATTCATTAAATTTTTGATTGGAACCTCGAAAGTACAATTCAAGAATTGTATCTTTTGGTTTGTCTATATTCCAAGTGATTTGTTGTAAACTGGAGTTACTATATTTGGTTTCTAAAACAGGAGAAATAGCATAATTTCCTTCCATATTAGCAATTTTTGAATCATCATCATAGCGAACTGATTCAAATTTTGTGTAAATAATTTCTGGTTCACCTTTGTGGATATGAAACCCATCTAAATTCCCGTAAAATGATTTTCCTAAAATTAAAGGAGTAGGGTCATTTTCTGGAAATCCAAAGCCAATGGTATCACTTGTTTTATTTTCATATTCTGCAGTTTCGATCCCGTTTTGGTATAACACATAACGGTGATTTAACGTATCAAAATAGATGGAAATAACTTCCCAAGTTTGGCGTTTTAGTTTTTGCGAAGATTCTAAAACAAAACTAATGGTTCTCGATTCTGTTTTTTGTAATAGGTTATTTACATATAATGTTGGTCGGCCTTCGTTTAACTCAAGTGAGATGCCATATTTTTTCCCTTTTACATACACTGTGCGGTCAAGGATCACTGATCCTGTTCCTTGTTCTCCCATCCGAAGTGGAATTGAGATGCTAAATGGATCGGGGTGGGTTCCAAACAGAGGGTTACCGGAAACAGAAAGATGGATTTGGTTTCGTCTACCTGAAAAATAAGCAGATTTCCTTCCAAAAAAATGGGTATTTTTGTCTTCGAGGTAAGACGATGCGGTGACTGAAATGGATTTAGATGGAAACAAATGCCCTGATTCGGTGAGGGAAGGTTCGTTAGGTTCCCCTTCAAAATCAAAAAACAATTCTCCGCGTTGGGGGATGTTCTCTTTGGGTTTTAAGCTATTTTTTTTGCCAGGTTCTTTGTGTTCAACAACACCTATTTTTTTCCATAGGTTTAGGTTGACGGTCTCCTTTTTGGGGACTTCCCAAGAGAATAGGGAACTTCCACCAAAAAGGAAAGTAAGGGATATTAAGACTGCTCTTCGATAAGACCCAATCGTTTTTGGTGCCTTCCACCTTCGAACTCTGTTTCGATCCATTTTTTCACAATTCTCAGAGCTAAATCTGTTCCGAGAACTCTTCCCCCTAAAACCAATACATTGGCATTGTTATGGCGTTTGGACATTTCCGCCGTAAACTCATCATGGCAAAGGGCCGCTCGAATGCCTTTCAGTCGGTTTGCAGCAATGGATGCTCCAATGCCCGTTCCACAAAGGGCGATGAGTCTTGGGACTTCATTTGAAAGTACCTTTCGGCAGGCCTCTCCAATGATGGTTGGATAGTCAACGGACTCTTCGCTCTTAGTACCGTAATCGACCATTTCATAGGTTTCCTCGAGACTTTTCCTGAGGAATTCTTTGAGAGCAAATCCTCCATGATCAGAGGCGATTCCAATTTTTTCTTTCATTCGGATGTTTCCTTTCTTTGTTTTAGGGCTTCGGTGTAAGATGTATAACTTTCAATGGATAAGGAGAGTAAAAACTTATCTCTTTCTCGTAACAAACTTCCATAATAACCTGTGAATAAATCCAAATACCGATCCCGTTTGGATTTTGGATTTTTTTCCGAAAGGTATTCTATGGTGAGATTAAAAATTTCACGTTTGATTTCTTTATGTGATTCCAACCATTGTTTGGCTAAAGATAGTTCACTTGGAGTTAACGGATAAGGTCGATTTTCAGAAAGTAGGATCCTCCATTCCGATTGGAAAAAAAGATCTTCCAATTGAAATCCTGATTGGAGGGAAGGGGTTAAGATTTCCCCAATTCGCATTTCAGATTCTGTTTGTTTTATGTTTTCTAATATACAATCCAAAGAACTCAAACGTAATTCTGCAGACTCTTTTGCATAAACCGCCATCTTTGCCCGGTCCAAATTTTGGATGTTGGGGCTAATGGCTTTTGTGATCGTTTCACTGCTGAGTGGTTTGTAACAGTCCCTTGAAACTTCAAATCCAAAGTTCCCTTCCGGTATCCAAACAGAATGGGAATACACCTCACAAACGATCGTGAGGGTAAATAATAGGATCGTAAACTTAACCATTGGTCCTTTCAAATTCTTTGATAAAAGAAATTAGGGCATCTACACCTTCTTCAGGCATCGCATTGTAGATACTGGCTCGAAATCCTCCTACATCACGGTAACCTTTTAGTCCAGCAAACCCTTGTTCTTCGGCGAGTTTTAGGAATTTAGGATCCAAACTATCGTTATGACTTCGGAAAACTACATTCATCGCTGACCGGAAGGCTTCTGGTACGGGAGCATAAAAAAGAGAAGAAGAGTCGATCGCTTCATATAACTTCTTTGCTTTCCTTTCATTCGTTTCTTCCATAACTGCAAGTCCACCCTTTCGTTTTAGATACTTAAAAACAAGACCTGCAATGTAGATCGAGTAAGTTGGAGGAGTGTTGTACAATGATCCATTTTTTTCCATTAAGGAAAAATTCATTAGATTGGGAATGGGGTGGGAAAGTTGGGGCAGATTGTCTTTGTCATAAATGACAAGAGTAAGTCCGGAAGGACCTATGTTTTTTTGTGCTCCTGCAAAGAGAACGGAAAAGTCTTCTATATTGAGTTTACGGCTGAGTAGTTCACTCGTCATGTCTGCGATGAGAGGAGCTTTTTTTAATTTAGGAAATGTTTTGTAACGAGTTCCATAAATCGTATTATTGGAAGTGATGTAAACATATTTGGCACCATCATTCACAGATGCATCGGTGATGGTAGGAAGTTCCATGTATTTGGAATCAGCACCATTAAAGATGGACTTAACATTCGGATAGAATTTTTTCGCCTCTTCAAAGGCTTTTTTTGCCCAAACACCAGTTAATGCAAAATCTGCTGATTCCCCGGAAGATAAATAATTGAAAGGAATGGCAGAAAATTGTAAAGTTGCGCCACCAGGAAAGTAAACGACCGCATAACGAGATGGAATATTCAAAAGTTCACGTAAATCGGCAATCGACTCGTCGAGGATGGTTTGGAAATGTTTCTCTCGGTGGCTCATTTCCATGACGGACATGCCAGTGCCTTTGAAATTTAGGAATTCGGACTTGGCTTCCTCCATGACTTCTGTGGGGAGCATGGCGGGACCCGCATTGAAATTGTAGATTCTATGAGTAAATGTAGGCATTCTCCCACAGAATTTTGAATTCCACCCCCCTGGTAAATAGATTTTTATTCTAAAACTTGCTTTGCAGAATCGGAAAGGTTGTTAATCTTGTGGGCATCTGAAACCTAATTTCGTGAGGAAACAATGAGAATCTCTCGTTCCATCATTTTATGCCTAATTGTTGTCGGTTTTTCTCTGACAGCCCAATCCAAAGCCCCACTCGGTGAATCCGAAATCAAGGGTTCCAAAAAAATTGAATTCATCAACCGTTCCTTACGAAAGGCTTCTGATGACATCATCCAAGAAAATACAGAAACGGGTAAAAAACTCGCAGAAACACTGTCCAAAGAAGATACGGCAAATGTTGACGGTGTGAAAATCCAAAGGATCCTTCCAGGCCCTGATGGAAAATTGGGAGCAGATATCCTTTCCATTTCAGAAACCCAAAGTTTTGATCACGTAAATTCGATTGCACGTATCCTTGCATCCTACATCGAAAAGTCTTTCCAATACAAAACAAGTAACGCCGAAACTCTCGCACAGTACATTTTGTACTACAATGCCACACATCGAAAGGATGCAAAGTTTTTTGGGAAAAAATACACTGCTGCTGTAACAGCTGCTACATCCCCTGATAAATTAGGAATTGATACGGTTTATAAAAATTGGCCAGGAAAAACGCAGATCATCATTCCCATCGAAGGGAACATCTTAAAAGACAGTGGAAAAGATGTGACCACGGATGAATTGGAAAAAGATGTAAACAAAACGGTAAAGGACAAAGAAAAAGATCCTGCTACCAAACAGAAAATGGAAGACGAAGCCAAAAAAATGGACAAGTTGCAAACCGATAAACTAAAAGAAGAAAAAAAGGTATTGCAAGATAAAAAAGACGAAGTGTCCAAGGAAGGAAAAGAACTCCAAGACAAAAAAGATGCTCTTAAAAAACAGGAAGCAGAAGCAGTTGCGAGTCTTAACGAATTAAAAAAAGATCCAGTGAAAAACAAAACTGAGATCGAGAAAAAAACAGAAGAAATCAAAAAGATCGAACAAGAAAAAAAAGATACGGATCAAAAAACACAAGCTGTTGAGGCAAAAAAAGAAGAGTTAAGTAAAAAAGAAGAACAAATTGCCAAAAAGGAAGAAGCAAGGACTGGAACCACCACTTCAGGTGACGGTGCTAAAAAAGAAGACGCTGTCCAAAAGGTCGAAGCGAAAGTTGAAGAATTAAAATCGGAACTAGCGCAAACGAAAGAAGAACTTAAGAAAAAAGAAGAACAAAGTGATAATGTTGTGAACAACAAAATCCTTTTTATGAAGTTCATCAAGTACGATACGGATGGCCACTATTCCAACGAACTTTGGGCGATTGATCCAGCCAAAGACGATGCTCTTTTCAAAAGCCCTTACAATAATATTTGTTCAAAAGAGTTTAAGGAAATCGCAAACCAAGGAGTTTTAGTCCTAGGATATGACGGTGAAAAAGTAGAAACTCGTAAACACAAACTCGTGTTACTTGATCCAGATAAGTTGGGTGTGAAAAAAACCAGTGAATCTGCTGATATTTTTTGGCGAACACCAATGATCAACCGTGAAGATAAAATTTACGTCATCGAAAAGGTGAAAGATAAATACCATGTATCACGATTTAAATCAGACCTAACGTTTGAAAAGAGAACCGAAGAACCTGTGGAAGAAAATTCCGAACTCACATTCTTTGGTGATAAAATTTACGTCACAGGAAAACCAAAAGAAGGCGACAAAACCACAATCAAAGTGTTCAAAAAAGAAGACTTGAGTTTGTTAAAAACCATTGCTCCGTAAGGGGCTGTGGTTTCATCCAAACCATTGCTCTGTAAGGGGCGTGGTTGGAAGGTGTACTTGGAATTTAATCCTTTAGGTATTCAATCCTTTCACGTATCGCTTCATTCGATGGATTTTTCTTTGCCAAATCTTCCAGAAGTTTGATGGCTTGTGGTTTTTTCCCCATAATGTCCCAAAGGTCAGATAGTTCAAGAGCTGGCCTTGGATCATTTGGAGACTTAGAAAGTAATCCTAAATAAATCTCTTCTGCTTTTTCCAAATCACCAATCAGGCGTAATGCTGCTGCTTTTCCAAGAAGTGCAAAGTAGTCATCACCACTCGCTAGAATTTTATTAAAACATTCAAGTGCTTTGTCATAATTGCCAAGGCCTCTGGGAGAGTCCGCATAACGGTTGATAATGAGTTTGTTGTCTGGATCCGATTCGAGGATTTTTTCCCAATACGTAATGGCAGTTTTAAAATCCTTTTTTCCGCGATAGGATTCTGCAAGTCCGTAGAGTGCAAAAAAGTTTTTTGGATCGAGTTCTTTTGCCCTTTCATAATAAAGAACTGCTTTGTCAAAATCTTTGATTTTTCGGTAACTGTTTCCAATTTCAGTGAGAATTTTAATATTGTTTGGTTGGCTCCCGAGGAGTTTTTCCCACCAAAGAATGGCATCTGCATACCTTTGGCAGGCAAAATACAAATGGCCAAGACCCACGATCACATATTGGTCATTGGGATTGATCTGAAGTGCTTCCATATAATACACTTCTGATTCTTTGAAGTTTTTTAACTTTCTATGTGCATCAGCAACACGTGATAAAATACTCGCGTCTGTTATGGTTATGTGATGGAACTCTTCAGCTACTTCAATGATTCGTTTCAAACTATTGAGATCGCGGTATGCATTCATCAGTCCCATAAGGGAAAACTTATTTGTGGAATCTCCACTCAAACATTTGCGATAGTATTGGATGGCTTGTTCTGGTTGTTTTGTTTTGGCATAATAATCGCCAAGGCCAACAAGCCCATAAGTATTGGAAGGATCTTCATCAAGTAATATGTCTAATCGTTCTTTTGCTTCTTTAAAGCGACCTTGATCGAGAAAACGATACGCTTCTTTTGCAAGAGCTTTTATTTTTGTGAATTTTTCATCTTCTTGTGTTTTTTCAATCTCGGCGTTTTCCATATTAGGTTCCATTTTTCAGCATTCCTTTTTAGACAGTAAAAATCGACTCAAAAACGTGAGAACATTGACAACAGGCTCTTTTTTGCAGAAATGACAATGAGGGGGGAAAGGAATGACATCTACAACCGAAGCGATTACAGGCGGCCGGCTCATGGTCGAATTATTGGAAGAAGCGGGTGTGGAAATTGTTTTTGGATACCCAGGTGGTGCCATTCTCCCTTTTTACGACGAACTCTATCATAGCAAAAAAATCAAACACATCCTTGTCCGTCATGAACAAGGTGCCATTCATATGGCGGAAGGTTATGCTCGTTCCACAGGTAAGTTAGGTGTTTGTATTGCTACCTCTGGCCCTGGTGCCACGAACCTGATCACAGGGCTTACCGATGCCAAAATGGATTCAGTCCCCATCCTTGCGATCACAGGCCAGGTAGCAACGGATGCCATAGGCACTGACGCTTTCCAGGAAGCTGATATCTTTGGGATCACGATCCCGATTACCAAATACAATGCTCTCATTAAAAAAGCCGACGACCTTGCCCGTCACTTTGAAGAAGCCATCAAAATTGCCATGGGTGGTAGACCTGGTCCCGTACTCCTTGATTTTCCAAAGGATGTCCAATTGGGTAAAACAACAGTTAGGAAAGCTCAAACGCTAAAAATTGCTCCCCACCATTACGAGAGACCAAAGGTGAAAGGGGACCCACAAGAATTTGCAGAAGCATTGAATGCAGCCAAACGCCCGTTACTCTACGTAGGTGGTGGTGCCATCAACTCTTTTGCCTCTGCAGAAATTAAGGCACTTGCTGAGAAAGCAAATGCTCCTGTGACCACAACTCTTATGGGTCTTGGTGCTTTTCCTGGAACCCATCCACTGTCTGTGGGAATGCTTGGAATGCATGGAACGGCATACGCCAACAAAGCAGTGTTAGAATGTGATTATATTTTAAATTTAGGTGCCAGGTTTGATGACCGTGTTGCCAAATACCAAGACTTTGCTCCGAATGCGGTTCGTGCCCATATTGATATAGATGCAGCTGAGTTTAACAAACGAATCAATGTGGACTATATTTTGCATGGTGATTTAAAAGATGCCATTCGTGAAATCCTTCCTTTTGTAAAAGGAGGAGATCGTGGTGAGTGGATCCAGAATATCCAAACACTCAAACAAAACCACCCACTTGATTATGACAACAGTGGGGAAAGTATCAAACCCCAAGACTTTTTACATCGAGTGTACACAAAAACGAAAGGGGAAGCCATCGTTTCAACTGATGTAGGCCAACACCAAATGTGGGCAGCACAGTATTATCTATTTGATAAACCAAACACATGGCTCACATCCGGTGGACTCGGTACAATGGGGTATGGACTACCTGCTGCCATTGGTGCAAAATTTGGAAACCCAGACAAAACTGTGATTTGTGTGACAGGGGATGGTTCTTTCCAAATGTGTATCCAAGAACTTGCAACAATCGCACAGTCAAAGTTAGGTGTGAAGATTTTACTTTTTAATAATAACTTCCTTGGTATGGTGCGTCAGTGGCAGGAACTCTTTTATGAAGAAAGGTTTAGTGAGTCACAATGGACTTACAATCCAAACTTTGTAAAACTTGCCGAAGCCTATGGCATCCCAGCGATGCGAATCGAAAAAAAGTCTGAGATCGACAAGGGAGTTGAATTTTTCTTAAAAGATAGTGGTGCTGCTCTCATTGAAGTGATGATCCCTGCGGAAGAAAAAGTATTTCCAATGATCCCTGCTGGAAAATCACAACAAGACCTCATCGAATTCAAAGACTTGGGGAAGTTGAAAAAATGAAACATACACTGAGTATTTTAGTCAATAACCATCCAGGTGTGATGAGCCATGTCTCTGGTCTCTTTACTAGGCGTGGATATAACATTGATTCGATTGCAGTTGGAGTCACTGACAACGTGGAAGTTTCTTCTATGACAATTGTTCTCAACGGGGATGATTTTGTTGTGGGACAAGTGAAAAACCAACTCCTCAAACTCCCGGATGTCCTAAAAGTGCAAGATATGGCATATGCAAGTTCTGTACAAAGGGAACTTGTTTTAGTTTCTTTTTCCATTACGGAAAGCAATCGAAGTGAAGCTCTTACAATTTGTAATGGTTTTGATGTAAAAATTTTAGAGATGACGGAAGATTCCCTTCTGATTGAATTTTCAGGCAATTCTCGTCAGGTAACAAATATCATCACAGTTTTGAAACCATTTGGGATTCGTGAGATCTCTCGCACCGGCCAAATTGCCATCGCCTATCGCAACCAAAACGTTGTTTAGAATCCTCTTGACAGTGGTCTAAAAACAAACGATACTTGGGGACAAAACATTGTTTGGTTCCCATGAAACGTTTCCTTCTTACCACATCTTTTTTATTACTTTCCTCCTTCGTTTACTCTGATGCAGAAAGAAAACCTGTTCCTTTAAAACGAGGGAGCAGTGCGGAAGTTTTGTATTTTGATTTTGGGGAAACCGCGCCAAAAAGTTTTTTCCAATCAGAAAAACTCCAAGAACCAAAATTAGAAGATTTAAAATTAGGATTTTTAGATGCAGCTCCTGGGTATTATGCAGGTCCGGATGGGGGAGAAGTGTACCAATGGGCCAAAAACCATTACCAATGGAAACGTGCTGATGGTAGTGTTTTTACCGAATGGCCAACTGGGATTTTTAAATTGGATTTTCCAACAGGAATCGGTTTCGTTTATGCTCCTGCTCCACCTAACTGTAACGGATGTTCGCCGACACTAGTATGGAACTATCCTGACCATACTAAAATTACAAAGTATTGGATCGCCAATCGAAAAGAATACGATACCATTTTTCAAAAACCAATCGATTTTCAAAATTTCCTATTAGTAAATGAATCCAAATTTGGAAAACCAAAGTTAGAAGTGGAAAATCTAGTCTTTTATGGTTCTGAGAAATGGAATGAGTTTTTACGTGTTTTTGGTGATGAAGGTAAAACAACATTCTTATTCACCTACCTTCAATATGAATTTGGCTTAACAAATCGCGGAAAAGTTCCAGTTCTACTTTTTGATGAATACCAATCTGCGAAAGAATATGTTGGGTTTGACCTCCCAGGTGCCAACCAAACGGAATTGGGCCTTGGTGGCAAAGATGCGATTGTTTTGTGTTGTGGCGACCAGATGCCAGAAAAAACAGGGAATCCAAAATTTGATGCCGATTCACTCCGTCGCGTTAACTTCAGTATGGTACTCCAAAAACTCACAAGAAATATCGAACAAGTATCTTGTTTGAAGGCCATTGCAGAAACAGGAAAATCTCCCACAGAAGAAATCGTGGACCCATGGTTTGAAGAAGGATTTCCTTCTTATGTTGAATCTAGGTTTAGTGATCGCAAAAAAATTTGGATGTATTCGGAAACGGAAAAGCTAATCAGAGAAAACAAAGTCCCCAAAAGTTTTAAATCATTATTAGATGCCAAATACAAAGACAACCTTCCTTATTTGATTGGTGCCATTCTCGTAAAACATTTACATGAAGTATATGGAAAAGAATCGATTATTTCTTATCAAAGGGAAACTTGTTTAGGACTAGATTCCATCCTCGCCTTACAAAAAATAACGGGGAAAAGTCCGGATACACTCTTAAAAGATAGCATCAAAAAATTTGAAACAGATGATATCGGACTCTTAAAATATGCAAAACCACTTTCTCTTATGGGAATGACGGTTATGGAACCAAAATTCCCCAATGAATTCAATGGCTTTTTGGAAAAAGGATTTTCTTTAAAAGAGTCAGCAAAAGAAGTCAAATCCTATGACGAAATTCCTAACTTATCTCGTATCTTTACTGCAAACGTCGAAGATTTTTCTGGAAAACGAGAAGGGGATTTTTTAGGTCCAGGCCGTTCTTATTTTTACCTTTGGAAAAAAGGAAATTACCGTTGGTATGGCGAGGGTTGGGAAGCCAATGTATTCCCTGGGAATCAAATTGTCTATCGGGGTTCCAATTTCACAATTGTGGAATGGGAAAATGGAAAAAAACAATATGTGGCACCAAACGGTGATTCAGTGATCTTCCAAAACAAAGAAACAATGCAATATTCTGATTGAAGTTTGTTGGTTGGATTATGGTTCAATGTAAGGAATGATTCCAAGAGGTCAGAACATTTAAAAAGAAACCAGTCGGTGGATCAAACACCAAACTGATTTCCTAACGAGAGAGTGACGATTTTTTACATTTTCTAATGGCCTTCGAGCCATCGTTCGGCTTCGAGTGCTGCCATACATCCACTACCTGCTGCGGTAATGGCTTGTCTGTACACTTTGTCCTGAACATCACCGGCAGCAAACACTCCTTCTACATTGGTTTGTGTTGTCCCTGGTTTTGTGATGATGTAACCTGTTTCATCTAAATTCAATTGGCCTTTGAAGATTTCCGTATTCGGAACATGGCCAATCGCATAAAAGAGTCCACCCACTTCCAAATCCTTCTGAGATTTGTCCTTTGTGTTTTCGAGGACGATGGATGTAAGACCACCAGCGCCACCTTTTGCTTCGACCACAGTTTGGTTCCAAAGGATTTCGATTTTTGGGTGTTCCAAAGCTCGTTTTTGCATGATTTGGGAAGCACGGAGTTGGTCACGTCTTACCACAAGATACACTTTGGATGCAAATTTGGTTAGGTGGTTTGCTTCTTCCACTGCTGAGTCACCACCACCCACTACCGCCAGGGCTTTGTTTCGGTAAATGGGAAGGGCACCGTCACATACCGCACAAGCAGAAATACCACGTTGCCAAAAAACATCTTCTCCCTTAACAAACATACGTTTGGCGGTAGCACCGGTTGCAATGATAATGGATTCTGCTTTGATTTCTTCATCATCAGACCAAATTGTAAAAGGGCGTTTGGATAAATCCACTTTGGTGATGGTTTGGGTGTGGATGGTTGTGCCATACTTTACCGATTGTTCTCGGAAAAGTTGGGTGAGTTTGGTTCCATCGATCCCTTCTGGGAATCCCGGGAAATTTTCCACTTCGGTTGTGGTTGTGAGCTGTCCCCCCGCGGCGACTCCTCCTGCCATAAATCCTTCATACATCACTGGGTTTAAATTGGCTCTTGCAGCGTAGATGGCTGCTGTGTGTCCTGCAGGCCCTGATCCAATGATGACAACTTTGTGGTTCATAATTTCTCCTATTCTATATCTTGTTCGTTATTTCTTAGACTCGGTCTAAATCAAACTTGTTTATTTTGTTTCGCAAGCCCGTACCCAAGGGGCATAATAGGGGTCCCCGGAAAGTGGGCTTTTTTCTAAACTTTGGAGGTATTCTTTTTGTTTCCCCCCTCTCGTAAGACAGAGATAACTGGCTTCGAAAAATTCCAAGGTTTCTTTTTTCCCTTGGAAACGAATTTCCTCTAAAATTTCCAATGCTTCTTTTTCATACCCTGTGGTAAGATAGAGGCGGAAGAGTTCTCTTTGTACTTCCGTGTCGTCTTTTTTTTGCCTATGGTACTTTTCCAAATAAAAGATGGCTGTGGCAATTGATTCCACACTGTCCGCAAGGAGGAGTCCCATCCGTTTGAGGACAGGATCGTATTCAGGATTTTCACGGAGCGAAAGTTCGTAATAATATAGGGCTTTTGTTTTTTCTCCCACCATTTCCCATTTTTTCCCTTCTTCAAAAAGAGTTCGTTCTTTTCGGCCGCAATTAACGACTAACAGTAGAGAAAGGATGAGTAAAAAAACAGGAGTGATTCGATAAGTCACATCTCCTTTTTTCCTGACATAGCCATTTGTGGCAAAAAAAATAATAAGTCTCTTTAAGCTTTTTGTCCGACTCTTTAAGTAACATAAGAGAGTAAAGATGGGTTCCAAATTGCCAGTTTCTCAAAATCAGCTTTTACAAACATTCCAAGAATACCTGTCCGTAGAAAAAGGACTGAGCGATAATTCTATATATTCCTACGGATACGATCTAAACAAGTTCGCCATCTTCTTGGAAAAAGAACACATCAACTTCTTAGAAGTAAAAGCGAACGACATCATCCGTTTTCTGGAAGAAGAAAGAGAACGTAAAATCTCTGCAAAAACGCTAGCAAGAGAAGTTGTGGCAATCCGTCAGTTTTACAAATACCTAAGAGACGAAAAGCGACTTGATTCCAATCCAACGGAAAAAATTGAAACACCTGAAGTTGCAAGGACGATTCCGGATTACCTCACACAAACTGAAATAGAAGAATTATTTCGTAACATCAAAGAAGACAATTTGTACGAACTTCGTGACAAATGTATCTTTGAACTCCTTTACTCTTCTGGCCTTCGGATCTCGGAAGCCTGTAACTTAAAAATGTCTGACATTGATATGGAAAATATGACCATCACTGTAGAAGGGAAGGGTGGAAGACAACGCCTCGTTCCTTTTGGTGAAAAATCTTTGGAAATTTTAAAACGTTACCTCACAGAAAGTCGAACTGAAATTCTTAAAAAAAGAACCTGTGACTTTGTATTTGTTTCCAAAAAAGGATCGTATATCAACCGTAAGTCGGTTTGGAGACTTTTAAACCACTATATCAAACGAACAAAGATTAAGAAAAAAGTCACTCCTCATACTCTGCGTCACTCGTTTGCAACACATCTTTTGGAAAATCATGCAGATCTCAAATCAGTGCAGGAGCTTCTTGGTCATATCGATATTTCTACGACACAGATTTATACACATATGGCCAATAAAACTCTGAAGGAAGTTCATAAGAAATTCCATCCGAGAGGATAATGTCGAACCCCACGAAACATGCGGACTATGGAAAAGTAGTCCGTATTCAAATTCCTTCTAACCCCCGCTTTGTATCACACACTCGTAATTATTTTTTTAACTTATGTTTAGAACATGGATTCTCACTTTTTGATTCCATGGATTTAAAATTAGTGATCGGAGAAGCGATCACTAACATCATCAGACATGCTTACTCTGGCAGGACAAACAAACCAATTTTCATTGAAATCCAATTTGATAAAGACCGAGTGGAAATCAAACTGCGTGATTACGGAATCAAAGTAGAACCAAAAGACCTTCGTAGTTTTGATGTGAGTGATTACAGAGAACACGGCATCGGTCTTTTTATGATCAGAGAACTCACCGATTATTATTTTTTAGACCAATCCTTCGAGATTGGAAACCAGATGGTCCTCATCAAACGAAAGTAAACTCCATTTTTCTCGACAACGGTTTCCCTTCTGGAAATTTATCCTTATGGAAACAATTCACGCAACCACCATCCTTTCTGTACGTAAAAACGGAAAAATCGCAGTTGGAGGGGATGGCCAAGTTTCGATGGGAAATACCGTCATGAAACATACTGCCAAAAAAGTACGCCGACTTTACAATGGTAAGGTGATCGCTGGTTTTGCGGGAAGTGCAGCAGATGCCTTCACTCTCTTTGAACTCTTTGAAAAAAAATTAATCGAACATGGTGGATCAGTTTCTCGCGCGGCAGTCGAACTTGCACGTGAGTGGCGAATGGACCGGATGTTAAGAAGGCTTGAGGCACTACTGATTGTTTGTGATGCCAATGAATCCTTTCTCATTTCAGGAACTGGGGATGTGATCTCACCTGATGATGGGGTGCTTGCGATTGGTTCGGGTGGTAACTTTGCACTCAGTGCCGCAAGAGCACTTGTTGAAAATACTGATTTAGAACCAAAAGAAATCATCACAAAAGCGATGAAAATTACAGCTGAGATCTGTATTTATACAAACCATAATTTGGTAATAGAGGAATTATAATATGACATTGAAAACTATTTTAGCAGAAGTTGCAACTGTTGGGAATGGAACTGAAGAACTCACTCCACGCCAAATTGTGGAAAGGTTAGATGAACATATCATTGGGCAAACCAAAGCAAAACGTGCTGTCGCAGTTGCCCTTCGCAATCGTTCCAGGCGAAGGAAACTCGATGAATCTTTGAAAGAAGAGATTTACCCCAAAAACATCATCATGATTGGACCCACAGGAGTAGGGAAAACTGAAATTGCTCGTCGTTTGTCAAAGTTATGTGGAGCACCTTTCATCAAAGTAGAAGCAACCAAATACACGGAAGTGGGTTATGTAGGTCGTGATGTGGAATCTATGGTACGTGATTTGGCAATGGGTGCTCTCAATATGGTGAAATCGGAATTTAGAGACCGAGTGAGAGACAAAGCAGAAGAGAGAGCAGAAGAAATCATTTTAGATGCCATCCTTCCTCCGATTTTCCATAAAAAAGAAGAAGATTTAAATCCAGAGGAAAAAGAAAGATTTCAAAGTTATAAAGAATCCAGAGAAAAATTTAGAGATAAGTTGAGAAAAGGGATTTTAAACGAACAAGAAATTGAAATCGATATCCCAAAACCTTCAACCCAAACAGGAATGCCCATGTTGCAAGTGTTTGGTGCTGGTAATATGGAAGAAATGGATAACCAAATCCAAAACCTTCTTGGGGATCTCATGCCAAAAAAATCAGGCAAACGTAAGGTAAAAGTTTCAGATGCACAAAAGATTTTACTCGAATCCGAAGCAGAAAAACTCATCGATTCAGATAAAATCCAATCGGAAGCAGTGCGCCGAGTGGAAGAAATGGGTATCATCTTCTTAGATGAAATTGACAAAATTGCAGGAAGAGAAGGAAGACAAGGGGCAGATGTTTCTAGGGAAGGGGTACAACGAGATTTACTTCCGATCGTAGAAGGTTCCACCGTAAATACAAAACTTGGCCCCATCAAAACCGATCACATTCTTTTCATTGCGGCTGGTGCCTTCCATATGACAAAACCTTCTGATTTAATTCCAGAATTACAAGGAAGGTTTCCCATCCGCGTGGAATTAGAAACCCTTACGGAACAGGATTTTATTAAAATTTTAACCACTCCTAAATCTTCGCTCACCAAACAATACGAAGCCCTACTTGCGACAGAAGGTGTGAAGATTGAATACACCAAGGATGGGATTGCTGAAATTGCAAAACTTGCCTTTCAGATGAATGAAAAAAATGAAAATATTGGAGCGCGAAGGCTCAATACCATCATGGAAAAATTATTAGAGGACACAAGTTTTGATGCACCAGACCTGCCAGATGACAAAAAACATGTGGTGATCAACGAGTCTTATGTTTCCAGCCAATTGAAGGGCATCATCGAAGACAAAGACTTAAGTCGATTCATTCTCTAACAAGGATTACACGTTCAAACCCTCGAACAGAATTGGCAGTAAGGATGTCCGAGGCATGGACCAGGTCATCCTTTGTTGTGACTTTTTCTTTGACCCAATTTTTTCGAAGTAAATACTCTCGAAAAACTCCTGGAAGCCCTCCCGTTTCTAAACTGGGAGTGAACCAGATTCCACTTAGCCTATAAAACAAATTGCGAATGCTTGTTTCAAGGACGTTCCCATCTGTATCAAAAAGAATACAATCATCGACTTTCCTTTCTTTACATAGGTCTGTAAGTTTTTCGTATTCAATGCGATTTGTTGTTTTGTGGTAGAAAAAAATATTTTTAGAATCGATTGCTTCTTTAGCAAAACAAAGTTTGATTGTGGGTCTTTTTGTACGTTTGGGTAAAACAGTGGATTCGAAATGGAATTCTCCTGTTTCATTGAGTAAAAGCCTGACTCTCGACTTCGAGGGAATTTTAGATTCCATCTCTAAAAAGGTTTCCTCCAGTTTTTCTTTCGAAAAAGAAAATCCGAAACGATTTGCCGTTCCTTCCATTCGTTTGGTATGAAGTTCTTTCAAAAAGATTCTGCCATTGCAAACACGTAAGGTTTCTAAGATTGCAAACTTAGGAGGAATGGGATTGGTGAGCACTCTCAGTTTGGATAAACATTCTGCGTATTCTTCATTTGGTTTGGAAAGCACTGTCACTCCACTTCCAATTCCATACACAGCGTGGTGATTGTTCCCTTGGGATTTGATTTCTAAAGTACGGATCGTAACACTTGCTCGGATCAAGGGAACATCATTTTTTTCTTCAGAAGTGAAAAAAGCTCCCGTATAACTCCCTCGATTCATTCCTTCCAAGGTACG
The DNA here is from genome assembly GCF_000332475.2 of Leptospira yanagawae serovar Saopaulo str. Sao Paulo = ATCC 700523. GTDB lineage: Bacteria > Spirochaetota > Leptospiria > Leptospirales > Leptospiraceae > Leptospira_A > Leptospira_A yanagawae. The sequence continues at coordinate 90,808 of NZ_AOGX02000032.1, read as the reverse complement.
TAACAGAGAAAACGACCTTTGTTTCGGGGCACCAATCACGGATCCTGACGGGAACAAAGCGGAAAGCACTGCTTTCCATTGAAATGGTTGGTTTAATTTGGCACGAACTTTTGAAACCATTTGCCAAACGGTGCTCAATCCTTGGATTGAAAACAGTTCCTCTACTTCCACTGTCCCTTGTTTGGCGATTCTTCCCAAATCGTTCCTGTACAAATCGGTAATCATTACATTTTCAGCTTTTTCTTTTTCGGAAGTTTGTAGGTAGTTAAAGTTCTTTTGGTCTTCTTTCTTTGTATTCCCTCTTAGAATAGTACCTTTCATAGGTTCCGTTTTGATTTCGTCACCGTTTACTTCGAAAAATAATTCAGGAGAAACAGAGAGGATGGTTTTGGAATTTTTTTCCATTGGGTAATACACGGAATACTTGGTTTTTTGTTTTGTTTTTAAACCTTGATAAATGGAAAACAAATCCCCTTGTAATTGCAAATGGACTGGAAAACATAAATTCAATTCATAACTTTCCCCAAGTATTAAAAACTCATTAGTTTGTTTCCATTTTTCCATATACTCTGCTTCCAACCATTTTGGTTGTAATTCTGTGATGGAGTGTATAGAAAGTTGGTCTTTATCTGGATTTTTGTATTGGATTCTTCTTTTTTTTTGAAAAAGGGTGATATGGAGTAATTGAGTTCCTTCTTCTAAGTTGGAACTTAAAAGTTCCAATCCTTCGATGAAATGATAACCTAACTCATAGTATAGGATGCCACAAGGGTAGAGTCCTTTTTTTCGTTCTATATCAAGCCTATCAAATAGGGATGAAATCTGTTGTTTTAGATTTTGATGTTTTTCGTAACTCAGACTGATGGTTTCTTTTGCATCATAATAATGATCCGAGATGGTAAAACCAGGATGGGAGAGAGTATCTTCGAAGAGAAGGCCACCGAGTGTTCGGTAGTTCTCTTCAAAGGATGAATACGGTATCGATTCGATAAGAATCAAAACTCCATTTTTTGTAGGGCATCGAGAGGGTAGTTCAAGTACACTGTGGTGGTTTTTTTACTGGTTTGGATGTCAAAACACTCTAATGGATCAAGGCCTAAATTATAAAACCCTTCATCAATCATTGCAATTCCAAAGCCTGCACTTTCTTTTTCATCCAAGAAATCTGGGCGAAAAAATTCAGCACTGTTTCCTTGTTTAGCCAGTTCGGCATGGCGTTCTCTACTTTTACGAATCCGATTTAAATCCATTCCCATAATGGGTGAATCGTTCCGTATCCGAATGTATACGGATGTAGGTCGAATTTCAATTTTCATAGATATCTTCAAATCGTATTTTTTCACTTTTTCCTTAACAATGGTTAGGAAGTCTTTTTCATCCTCTGAAAGATTGTGTTTTTTGGTTCGTTTTTTGTCAGAGAGTGTGAGTATCTTTTGAACTACTTTTTTGATTTTATCGGGCACAATGTAACGTTGCATTGCATCTCGAAGAGGTTCCGTTTCTAGGATGATATCGAGTAACTCTTCTGCTTCCTCTTCAGGGGTTTGGCCTTGGGCTTTGAGTTTATTTAAGAGTTCGTCTTGGAAAATGACAAATCGTGTATTGGCTTTGACTGCATTGAGGAGAGCCTCCATAAGACCACTGAAAAGATGGAAGGAAGTGAGAGGGTTGGCACCCACACGGTTGAGTATCCCTTGCACCACTTCGTTTACAATGTCTCGGGTTGATTTTGTCAGACCTTTTAATTCAAAATGGAAATAATCCTTTTGGATGAGTTGGTCTAAGTTTTGTAGGATTTCGGAGCCTTTGTATTTGATTTTCTCGTTTGCCATTGAGGTTCGCTAAACTTTTATGTTAAAAAAACGGGAAAACATGGTTTTGTAAACCAGTTTTCCGACCGAGTGAGCAGGTTTGTTTGTTTATGAAAGAATTCCTTCTAAAAACTCCTGATTTAGGTGATACGGAAAAAATTGAACTGGTCCGTTGGCTTTGCAAAGAAGGCCAAGACGTAAAAGAAGGGGATGAAGTGATTGAACTTGTCACGGATAAAGCTGCATTTCCAGTGGAATCTCCCTATAGTGGCACCTTAAAAAAAATCCTAAAAGAACAAGGATCGGTAGTGAAAAAAGGAGATATCCTCGGAATCATGGATATTAACGAATGAAAATCCTTCATATCTCCGATTTACATTTCCCGAAGAAACTTTCATTGTTTTCTCTTCGAGGAAAAGCAATTGTCGGATACCTCAATTACCATGTGAGGAGAAAGTCAAAACACCCTGTGGTGCTCATTGCGGCGATGGTGGATACCATCAAAAATTTAGAATATGATGCACTAGTGATTTCTGGTGACCTAACAAACGTTTCACACCCTAGTGAATTCCAAAACGCAAAAGATATCTTAAAACCAATTCTTACGAACAAAACGTTCCTGATCCCAGGGAATCATGACCGATACCAAAAACGTGCCATGGGACCAAATCCTTTGTTTGAAAAAGCATTTGAAGAGTGGATGGGAGAATCCGTTCATCCAAACTTTTACCTCCGAACGAAACGCATTGCGGGTAAACTCTTTGTTGGTTGGGATTCCAATCTTGCCATCCCAAGGATCACTGCCAATGGGTACGTAGCAAAAGAAATTGTAGAAAAAACCGTTGGGATTTCAAAAGATCCTTATGTACTCGTCGGGCACCACCCGCTTTGGAATCCCAACACAGAAGTAGAATCGGCTTCCCACCGAATGTCCAATCGAAAAGAAGTGGTTCTTGGATTACAATCGAACCCACCCGAATTGTACTTACATGGGCATACACATACCAATTGGGTGAAACTTCCTGGCAAAGAAACTCCTTTTACGATTGTGAACTCAGCATCGAGTACAAGGTTATCCGATTCCAAACATGAGTGTGGTTTCCATTTGATTGAACTAGGGAAACAAACTCACTATCGTCGTTTTATCTATTCAGAAAACAAATTCACAGAGACAAATCCCATTCTATACGAAGAGACTGAAGGAGTCGTCTAAAGGACATACCATGGCAAATGATAAAATTGATTTAACTTCCATCCAACGGCAACTCATGCAAGTGAAACACCCAGAACTCAAAAAAGACATTGTGAGTCTTGGTATGGTTGCAAAGGTCACACCTACTGAGGATGGAATCGAAATCCTCATCAAAACTCCGAATGCAGACCGTCGTTTGCAAATTGGTTTGGAAGCACAAACAAGACAGCTCATTTCCAAAATCGAAGGTGCTGGAAAAGTCAAAATCAAATTTGAAGTCGACCAAAACTTAAAAATGGAAGACGGAAACCGAATCTTTGGCGTAAAAAAAGTCATCGCTGTTGGATCGGGAAAAGGTGGTGTTGGAAAATCAACTGTCACTGCAAACCTTGCCAGCACCCTTGCACTTAACGGAAAGAAGGTGGGGATCATGGATGCTGACATCTATGGACCATCTCTTGGTAAAATGTTTGGGATCAATGGCCGTGTTGCCTTAAAGTCTGAAGAAGATAAAATATATCCAATTGAAAAACATGGAATCAAACTCATTTCCTTTTCCTTCCTCGTCACAGAAGACCAACCTGTGGTTTGGCGTGGACCCATGCTTGGAAAGGCCATTGAACAGTTCTTATACGATGTGGTTTGGGGAGAACTCGATTACCTATTCATTGATTTACCTCCAGGAACGGGGGATGTACAATTATCCCTTGCCCAACTCATTGACCTTGATGGAGCTGTGATTGTGACAACTCCACAAGAAGTGGCAGTCCTTGATGCAGGTCGTGCAGCTGCCATGTTCAAACAAGTGAAAGTACCAATCCTTGGGATTGTCGAAAACATGAGTGGTTTTGCATGTCCGAAATGTGGGCATGTCACCGATGTATTTTCGAAAGGGGGAGGGGAGAAACTTTCCAAACAAGTGGGAGTTCCGGAACTGGGAGCAGTCCCTCTCACACTCGATGTGATGAGTTCGGGTGAATCGGGCAAACCGGCCTTACTTGACGCAAAAGACTCTCCTTTGAAAGAGGCGTATTTTAAGATCGCCAAGAATTTAGAAGAACAAATTGCGAATTGGGAAGAGTAAAAATCACTTGTTTCTTCACTGGCTTTTCTTAGTCTAAAGGATACACTATGAATTTTGAACGCGGTTCCAAACCAAATCCAACAGGGAATTTAATCGCATACTGCCATGTATTCGGAGAGAATCCGATTGCACCAGGTGGGAAAATCATAGCCTCCAATGTGGTGGTGAGTTTCTTAAAAATCGGAGACAACTACCCCGTGGTGACATTTCCTCCTGTCGCACTTCCTTCCAAAGAGGAGCTCATGAAAATCCTCTCGGACAATATCCATCTGTATGATGTGGTGCAACTTCCTGACTTCCAAATGCCTGAAAACAAAGAACAAGCGAACCAATACATCCAGGAACGAATGGAGCAGTTCAATTCGATGGTGATGCGGTATGTGGAATTCTGTAAGGCAAAGGAAAAGAAAACGCAAAACCAAAACTTGAGTGACCAACTCGAACCAGTGAGTGAACCATTGGAAACTTTGGCAAACCTCTCCATCGAATTCCGAAACACTTCTGGGATTGCCAGAGAAGCGACAAGACTCAAAATGGAACGCATTGTGGACTACTTCCATAACAACCACCCTACACTTGATATCGATAACTTCAAAAAAGCGTTGTCGGTTCCTGGCAAAGTAGGGGATGAACTGGTAGGCCTTTACATCCAAAAATTCAATGCCATCCAAATCGAAAATTACGAAACGGCTTCTGATTTGCGTAAACGCATTTTGGAAATTGAATCCACTGCCACTTAATCGTTTTGAGTCGAAGATAAATCGATCCAATGCCCTTCGTATAAGGAAGGGTATTTTCCAAAGCTAACCAGCCTAAGACCAAAATACATAACACTACACACGAAAGCTCAAACGAACATGGCGCTTACTTTCCCAGTTTCACCAGAAAAAAATGCCTCCCTGAAAAAACGGATGGAAGTTGTTGGCATCCACGAATCTGATCTCAAAGAACAGTTTGTGAAGGCCAGTGGCAAAGGGGGGCAGAACGTGAATAAGGTGGCAACTGCTGTTGTCTTACTCCATATCCCCTCTGGCAAACAAGTGAAGTGTTCGATGTATCGGACACAAGGACTGAATCGTTACAAAGCGAGAGATATACTCTGTTTGGAAATGGAGAAGGATTTAAAACCGGAAACGTTCCGCCACAAACTCGATGCCATTCGCAAACAAAAATCCAAACAAAAGAAACGGGCAGTGGAGAAATATAAGAAGTCAATTGTAGAGACCCACGAGTCGGAAGATTGAATCCTAGTGAACACTCACAGTTCACTCCAATCGATCAACGGTTTGATCCGTTTTGTTTCAGTCGAGGTGAGATTGGCAATAGGATGAGCGGATGGAACAATCCGTTTTGGGAATGGATTGGCTTTTTCCCATAAAAAAAGGCCTTGGATGTCACTCACAAGGCCTTTTGGTGTTAGGTCTCTTTGGATCACCAAACAGACCTAAGGTGAAATGAGGGGATGATTTACATCATGCCGCCCATTCCTCCCATACCACCCATTCCTCCCATGCCGCCCATTCCAGCACCTGCAGCATCTTTTGGCTCAGGTTTGTCTGTAATGGTCACCTCAGTAGTGAGGATCATGGCTCCGATAGAAGCTGCATTTTGAAGGGCAGATCGAACCACTTTCGCAGGGTCAACCACACCAGCTTTGATAAGGTCTTCCCAAACCATAGTGAGTGCGTTGAATCCTTCGTTTCCTTTACGGGCACGAGCTTGTTCTACGATGACAGATCCTTCAAGACCTGCATTGGAAGTGATCATGCGAATTGGCTCTTCTAATGCACGTAAGATGATGTTAGCACCTGTTTGTTCGTCACCAGAAAGTTTTAATGCTTTCACTGCATCTTGTGCACGGAGCAGTGTGAGTCCACCACCAGGAACAATTCCTTCTTCCACAGCAGCGCGAGTTGCAGAAAGAGCATCTTCTACACGAGCTTTTTTCTCTTTCATTTCGACTTCAGTTGCAGCACCAACATGGATCACCGCCACACCACCAGCAAGTTTTGCAAGGCGTTCTTGGAGTTTTTCACGATCGTAATCAGATGTAGTATCTTCGATTTGTTTTTTGATTTGGTTCACTCGGCCTTGGATGTCTTTAGAAGCACCAGCACCTTCGATGATCGTAGTGTTTTCTTTATCAACCACTACTTTTTTCGCACGACCAAGCATCTTCACATCAGCGTTTTCGAGTTTCATTCCGAGGTCTTCAGAAATCACTTGTCCACCAGTGAGGATGGCGATGTCTTCGAGCATTGCTTTCCTTCTATCACCAAACCCAGGAGCTTTCACAGCCACACATTGGATGGTTTTGCGAAGTGTGTTGACAACGATTGTTGCAAGAGCTTCCCCTTCCACTTCTTCTGCAATGATGACAAGTGGTCTTCCCGCTTGTGCAATTTTTTCAAGCACTGGGAGAAGGTCTTTCATCGAAGCAATTTTTTTGTCGTAAATTAAAATGAATGGATCGTTAAAAGTAGCGATCATTGCTTCTGGATCTGTTACCATGTAAGGTGACACGTATCCACGATCAAATTGCATCCCTTCTACGATATCAAGAGTGGTTTCAATTGATTTTGCTTCATCAACCGTGATAACACCTTCTTTACCAACTTTGTCAAAAGCTTGTGCAATTAGGTTTCCGATTTCAGGATCATTGTTTGCAGAGATCGTAGCAACATTTGCATATTCTGCTTTGCTATTGATTTTGATAGCGTGTTTTTTAATTTCTTCCACAGCTGCAAGAACTGCTTTATCAATCCCATGTTTGAGTGCCATTGGGTTTGCACCTGCAGTTACGTTTTTCAAACCTTCGTTGATGATGGCTTGGGCAAGGATGGTTGCAGTAGTGGTTCCATCACCAGCGATGTCGTTCGTTTTGGTGGAAACTTCCTTCACCATTTGAGCGCCCATGTTTTCAATTGCATCTTCAAGTTCGATTTCTTTTGCAACTGTCACACCGTCTTTTGTGATGGTAGGAGATCCAAATTTTTTGTCGATGACTACGTTACGACCTTTTGGTCCAAGAGTCACTTTCACTGCATTCGCGAGTTTGTTCACTCCGCTAAGAAGTTTTCTACGTGCTGATTCATCAAATTCTATTGTTTTAGCCATGATTCTTTCCTTTTAGATTTAGTTTGTCACAACACCGAGGATGTCGCTTTCACGGATGATGAGTAATTCTTTTCCGCCTTGTTTGATTTCTGTTCCGGAATACTTACCGTAAAGGACTGTGTCCCCCACCTTTACTTCTAAAGGAACGAGTTTCCCGTCTTCGTAACGGCCTTGTCCCACAGCGATGACTTTGCCTTCTTGTGGTTTTTCTTTGGCAGTGTCTGGTACGATGATGGATCCGATTTTTTCTTCTGACTCATTCTTTGGCTCTACGACTACTCGGTCGCCTAAAGGTTTGATTGATGCCATGAGTGACTCCTTGTATGCAATCTACTTAATAATACTAAGTTTAGCACCATTTCAAAAAGAGTGCTAAACTCAAGTACCATAGAATGTTTGTAGGAGAAAGAGGTCAAGCACTTTCAAGTGAAGAGTGCTAAAAAAGAGTTAGAACCCAAATAACCCTGTTTTTTTCCTGCGAGAACCTCGTTTTGGTGTTACCCCAAGCATTCCGAGAAGGCCGCGCGTGACTTCCTTGGCAACTGTCCTTCCGACTTCCCGAGCAAGAGGATTTTTCGAAAGAGTTTCCACGAAACTGGGGTCTTCTTTTTCCTGGGCTCGTTTGGATTTGGGTTTTTTTGATCCGGATTCCTCTTCTGCCGATTCTGTTTCTTCGGCAATGGTTTCCATTTTTTTGGAAAGCATTTCGTGTGCACTTTCACGATCGAGGGTGGTTTCATATTTTTTCACCAGATCCGATTTCCCAATCGAAGTTTGGAGTTCCTTATCGGTAAGAGTTCCCATACGTGATTTTGGTGGAGAGAGTAGGGTATGGACAAGGGGAGTGGGGGAACCTTTGGTTCCGAGTGCCGTGATGAAGGCTTCTCCAATCCCAAGTTCTGTGATCACTTCCTTTGTATCATAAAAATCAGTTTCAGGATAGTTCTCGGCAGCGGTTTTAATCGCCTTGCGGTCGTTTGCTGTAAAGGCACGGAGGGCATGTTGTACTTTCAAACCAAGTTGACCTAAAATTTCTTTTGGCAAATCGGTGGGTGATTGGGTACAAAAGATAATGCCAACTCCTTTCGAACGAATGAGGCGCACCATGGTTTCCAGTTGTTTTAATAAATCACTGGAAGCTTCATCAAATACTAAATGTGCCTCATCGATGAAGAGGACTAGTTTAGGTTTTTCCAAATCACCTTCTTCTGGGAAATTCGCATAAATTTCCGTGAGAAGCGACAACATAAACGTAGAAAAAAGACGTGGTTTGGTTTGGATGTCTGTGAGTCGGACGATGGAAATTTTTCCTTTTTTGGATTCTATATGGAGGAGGTCATTCACATCAAAAGAAGGTTCACCAAAAAAATCCTCACCCCCTTGGCTCTCGAGATCCATTAACTTTCGTAAGATGATGGAAACACTTTGAGAAGATACAGTTCCGTATTCCTTTTCGAGTTCTTCTTTTCCTTCATCATTGATGTATTGGAGTGCTTTTTTGAAATCTTTAAGATCCAGGATAGGCAAACCCAAATCATCACAGTACTTAAAGACAAGGGAGACCACACTGCCTTGCGTTTCATTGAGTTCCAAAATCCGAGAGAGCAAAATGGGTCCAAATTCTGCAACAGTAGCGCGTAATTTGACTCCTGGTTCTTTGGAGATGGATAAAAATTCAACGGGGTAGGATGTGGGTGACCAGTCTCCCCCTAGGATCTTATTTCGTTCTTTTACTTTCTCGTTTTCTTCCCCTTCTGCTGCAAGGCCGGAAAGATCACCTTTAATGTCCATGAGGACAACAGGAACTCCTGCTTCGGAAAGGGATTCTGTGAGGAGTTGTAAGGTTTTGGTTTTCCCTGTTCCTGTGGCACCTGCAATGAGACCGTGGCGGTTCAAAGTAGAAAGCGGGATTTGCACTTTGGCCTCCGGGAAGGTATCCCCATCAAATTTTCCACAACCAAGAAATAACGACCCATCACTTGGGTATCCTTCCTTAATTTTTTTCATAAATGCATCGGATTGTTTGGCCATTGGTTCCCTCGAAACTCCACAAGTTCATTTCGTTTCGTACCCAAGTCAATGTTTTCTGAAAGGGAATGAGGAGGCTAACGTGCCTTGTTCCGTTTTTTCATAGGATTTGGATCGTTTTTCTCTGGAATTTCTCGTAGAACTCCTAATATGATTTGAGTTTTTCCAAAATCTTTTTAAAATTTGGATGTGGAACGGATTCGCACATCGAAAGTCATTTTTGTCCTTTCTGTTTTTTCCATTTTCTTTGATTTCGTAAATTGCAACTGGGGAATCCCCTCACTTGGACAAGCCAAATCCATCCAAAATGGGGTTTTGGACCTTACCAATGAAGATTTAAAAACCTTAGATCCCTTCCCCCTAGCAGGCCAATGGGACGCATTTCCTGGCGAACTCCCAGAAACAGAAGCTGAGTTCAAAGCTCTCGAAGGAAAAACACCAGTCCCCCTTTCTGTTCCTGCCTATTGGGTGAACCAAAACCTACCCGCCCATGGTTTTGTTACCTACCGTTTGAAATTAAAGGTAACCGAACCAATGAATTTGCTGTTGTACTTAAGGGAAGCATCATCCGCGTACAAATTGTACTACCATAACCAGGAACGTGGTCTTGTGTTATTAGGTTCGGCAGGAAAGGTTTCCAGGACCAAAGAAGATTCCATCGGTTATTATTTAGAAACAGGTAGATCCTTTCGTGCGACACCTTCTACTGTTTTGTACTTACAAATTTCCAATTATCTTTATTCGCGTGGTGGCCCTTATTATTCACCTATCTTAGGTGAGGTGGGCAAAATGATCCTTTACATACGATTCAAAGAACGTAAAAAATCTTTTTTCTTCGGTGTTTTTTTAGTCCTAACGATTTCCCATTTGTTTTTGTTCCTCCACCGTCGTAAAGACAAGTCTCCATTGTGGTTTGCCCTTTTGTGTTTTTCTTGGCTTGTAAGGATCCTCCTCTTTGAACGGGTCTCGAGGGATTGGTTTGTGGGAAGTGACTTCCTGGAAATGTTGCAAATCCGTTTGGAATATTTAGCGTTTTGTGGGATCCAACTGTTTAGTTTATTGTTTTTCTTTTATGTCCAACCCCATTTGGCACCTTCGAAACTTAAGAAAATCCTTTTGGTTCCCATAGCCATCGAGATCTTAATCATCCTGACAACTCCATATGCTGTGTACACAAATCTCCTTGTCTTTAGCCAAGTGTACATGGTCATCATATTGATTTTTGCTTTGGTTGCAGCGGTAAGGTCTTCTTTCCAAAGAGAAACTCGTACCATAGGAATTTACATCGCAGTGGGAACTTTGGTGATTCTGTCGGCAACAATTTATGATTCCGTTGTGTTTTTCAAACGATGGGATTTACCTCTCGTGACTGACCTTGGGTTTGCTCTCTTTTGTATGTGCCTTGCCATTGTGATTTCCAAACAAAATGCCCATACCTGGGAAACTGCGGAATACCTAACTCTCAATTTACGGAAAGAGGTAGAGTGGAAAACGTTAGAACTGAAAAAAGAAAAGGAAAAAGCGGAAAAAACAGGGGAATTAAAAGATAAATTTATCTCCATCGTTTCCCATGACATCCGTTCTCCACTATTTGGGATCTCTTCTGTTGTCAATTTACTCACAGAATCACCTCCTTCCCTTTCTCCCGAAAGAGCCAAGCAAGTATTAGGTGAAGCATCCACAGGACTCAAAAATATCTTGAGTATGGTGGAAGAACTCATTAAGTACTCTAGGTTCCAAAATGCTTCCGTTTTCCCTGATTACCAACTTTTTGATTTCCGCCAAATCACAGACCAACTGATGGAACGGATCCAAGAGATGGCAAAACCAAAACACATCAATGTTTTCATTCATATTGATGAGTCTTCCATTGGAATCGGTGACCCCAATCTCATTGAACATTTGTTATGGAACCTTCTCACCAATGCTGTAAAGTTCACAAAAGAATCTGGCACAGTGGAAGTATCTTTAACGGAAGCTGGCAAATACTGGAGTTTAAAAGTAAAAGATACTGGGATCGGAATGCCGAGTTACTGGGCCGAACATGTGTTAGAAGAAGGTTTCCTTTTTGTTCGTAAAGGCACTGCCGATGAAATGGGAGCAGGTGTTGGCCTTGCCTTTTGCCATGAAGTGGCAGACCGCCATGGTGCCAGTTTGGTGGTAGAATCAGAAGAAAACAAAGGAACTTCTGTAGAACTACTCCTACCCAATTTCGAAAAAATTGTCCTCATCTTAGATGACAACCCAGGGTATCGCAAACAAATCCGAAAGGTATTAAAGGACATACCTTGTATCCTTTGGGAAGAGGAATACCCTGACCATGCTTTGTATTCGGTCTCACGCTTAAAACCGGACCTTATCATCGTTGATTTTTCAATGCCCGAAAAAACGGGGATCGATTTTTTGCGTGATTTGTATGCGAATTCAGAAATGGAAGAGATTCGTTCCATTCTGGTATCGAGTTCCCATACCGATCCCAATACCGGTTATAAATTAGAAACAGAAGTGATGGAACTAGGGGGAGATGCTTTTTTAACCAAAACATCTCCCGATGAAAAGATGGTAGAGGTTGTCAAACGACTCCTCGATCTCTGAGGGTTAGATTAACATTTGTTCTTTGGCGCGTCCAATGAGTTCGGCAACCGTTTTCGCATTGAACCGGTCCTTTAGGCGTCCCACATGGTATTCTACCGTACGTTTTGAAAGTCCAATTTCCGTTCCAATCTCTTGGTAGGTTTTTCCATGGCCAAGCAGGGTGAGGATTTGTTTTTCTTTTTTGTTGGCTACTTTTCCGTCTTGGGGTTTGCGATTGAAACTGAGTTTTAGGTTTTTGGAATACACCGTTTTCCCAGCAGCAATTTCATTCAGGTTTTTGGTAAGGCTACTCAAATCATCACTTTTCAAAAGATACCCATCCACTCCAGCTTCGATGGCAGAATGGACGATGGGCTGCTCGTCAAGCATGGTAAGCGTCACCACTTTGAGTTGTGGTTGGTCTTTTTTCCAATCCTTCACCATATTGAGGACGTTTTCCCCTGGGATGCGAAGGTCGAGCAGGACAAAATCAGGTTTTGTTTCGAGGAGTAGGTTTGAGATCTGAGAGGAATGTTCCGCTTCGCCCACCACCTCAAAATCATTCGAAGCATTCACGACATGTTTTACGCCGACCCGGGTCACGGCATGGTCTTCCACGAGTAATACCTTTTTTTTTGATGTCATAAATTTCCCTTTTTTCAGATCTAGGTTTCTTTTTTCTTCCTAGCGTTTCCCCCTAGTAGACGAGGAGAACTGCAAATATTAGTACTATTCCGTTTCATTTGTCCAGAAAAATTCATGGGTCTTTCTACTTAATTTTCTCTTGCAAAATCATGAATTCCCCCCATGTTCAGAAAGATCCTAGGAGAATGAATGAATACTAAAGTAGAGAGTCTCAAAAAAATATATCTCTTCCAAAAGTTAAACCAAGATGAACTATTACATATAGCTGAAAAGATTCGGGAAGTCCACCTGCCTCCTAGAAATGTTTTGTACGACATGGGCGAAGATGCGGAATCCATGTACATTGTGAAGTATGGAACCTTACAAATCTCAACTTCCACAAGCCATGGCGACGACGTAAACCTCATCACCCTTGGAGAAGGGGATCATTTTGGGGAATTGCCTTTTTTTGATGATGAAAAACGGTCGGCCAAAGTTGAGGCCAAAGAAAATTCCGAACTCTACGAACTCCGTTATGCCGACCTACATGAGATGTTTTCGAAAAACAAAGAAATGGAACTCAAATTCTATAAAGAAGTGACCCATTATTACATCAGACGGCTTCGAAAACTAACCCATGATTTAGCGTATGCGCGCGAACTGAGAAAGCGTTTCGCCTAAACCAAGTTTTAGAGACAAAAATTAACCAAATTAGGATTTTTTATCGTAGAGATCCGAAAAAACCTTTTCCATTCCTCAGTTTCTTCCTATTACAGCTAAGGAATGGGTTTCGGAATCCGATACTATTACCGTAGGCAGGGAGAAGGAATGCATGGTGGACCCCGAAATCCTAACCGAGAAGATCGTAACACAAAATAAGACTTTCTTGGTGGATTTGAAGAAAAACCAGGCTGGATTTTACCTGAAAGTATCGGAATGGTCGAATAGCAAAAAATCCTCGATCTTTCTTCCGGCGGAAGGAATCGATCGAATGATCGAAATCTTGCATCAATTTAAAAGCCGGATAGCCGATAATGAGAATACGAAAGACCCGGAGTTAGGAGCCTTTTAGGAGTGAGTTTCATGGGGAAATTAGGAATGACCAAACTGTTGTTAGGCCTCTTCCTTTCAATAGGAATGTTGTACGCACAGGCAGATACTGGCGGACAAAATACAGCTAACACTGCAAATGATGAGGATAGCCCTCTTAGAAAAATCGTTTTAGATGATTTTGAAGAGGCTGAGGATTGGAGAGTCAAAGCAACCACTCCACTCGGAGAAACAAGGACTTTAAAACTTGTGCAACGAGGGCTCATCAAAGATGTATTCGATGAAAAAACCGTACCAGAAGATGGTGGGGACAAAATCGAAAAAAACCATATTTTAGGAGTCAAAACACATTTTGCTGCTAAAGGTTTGGACCGTGTGGAACTTTACCCTCCGCATGAATACATCATCAAAGGAAAAGTAAGACAAATTTCTGTATGGGTTCTTGGAAGAAAGTACAGACATACCTTATTTGCAAAATTCAGAGATTATAAAGACGTAACACATAATATCCGTTTGGGTCGATTGGATTTTTTTGGATGGAGAAAGTTAACCGCAACGGTTCCTGGTTTCATCCCACAAAGCTCACGATTTGCACTATTGGATAAAAACCTTCACTTTGTTTCCCTATTTGTGACATCTGATGTTCACGAAGTAGCAGGGGACTTCTACTTTTATGTAGACGATTTACAAGTGAGAACAGACAGATCCGAAGCAAAATACCCTGGTTCTGAAATTAAGGACAATTGGTAAGCGGGAGAAAGGAACAATGGAAAACAAAAAAACAAAAATCCTAACTTTATTAGCGCTAAGCTCGGTTGCACTTATCGGTTTCGCACAAGCACAATACAAAGTTTCCAATGGGGTGGCAACACCAGTTGGTAACGATATTGGAGCTTTAGAACTCAAAGCCATTACAATCGAATCTTGGGACAATCCAGTTTCTTCTGCACCATATGGATGGGAAGTGTTCACTGACAAAGATGGTGTGAACAAAGATGGATCCGGTGATATGAAGTTTGATGAAAACAATAAGTATTCACCAGTTCTCAACGACCCAGCGAAATCCCCTCTTGTGATGAGAGAGGTGAAACTGGTTCCTGGAAAACCAGGCGATGTGAAAAACGTAGATGCGGGGAATGCAAAAGTTTTGGCAGTGAAATTCCAATTCACATTTCCTGGAAACAACGTAGTCACAGTTCGCCCACCACGTGCTCCTGAATATGAAATCTCAAGGGCTCGTCCTTACATCGATGCTGACAACAAAAAGAAAATGGAAAAAGTTTACGGAATTGAAGCTCCAGGAAACGTAAAAGCCATTTCTGTTTGGGTTCTCGGTCGTGGGAATGAATATGATTTGGAAGGTTGGTTGGAAGACTATAATGGCAATAGCCATATTTTCCCTTTTGGTTCCCTTGACTTTGTTGGATGGAGACCACTCCATATCATCATCCCTCCAGGGATCCCACAGGAAGCGAATGCTTTCCCTGCGACAAGGAACTTGATCTTCAAACAGTTCAAAATCCGATCTCGTACAAACACAGGACCTGAAACGGTTTACCTTTTCTTTGACGAACTCCGCGTTCTTGCGGATACATTCGAAGTTCATTTTGATGGCGCAAACCTAGACTTTGATGAAGAAGATTGCAAAAACAAAGTGAAGCTTGAGCAAATGCTCCAAAAATCCGGAGCCATCTCTACGGGTGCGAAAGTGCGCGATTGTGGTGGAAGTAACGGATCTTCGCAAAACAAATAGTTCCCTTTTCACTCCAAGGGAATCTACTTGGACCAGGAAAACCCAGCCAATCGGCTGGGTTTTTTGGCTTTACAGAATCGAACGGACCTGGAAAATGAACCCTAGGACTGTTCTTTTCGCGGATTCATCGCTAAATTTACCGTAACAACTTTATAGGAACTATGAACACCCTTTATTGGAAATACGAAGAGGGAGATTCTTTTCATGCCTGAGACTATTACCGAAGACAAATCAAACAAAATTGCCGACAACGACAAACTAACACCTCTATTCAATGAGGAAATTTATGTTCGTGCTGATGCAGGAACGGTTCCCGTTTCTAAATTCAAAATCTTTGACGATGTCATTGATGCATATAAGGCAGAAAATCGTTTAGCAGAAGCTAAACAAAAAATTGAAGACCATTTCAAAGAACACCCTGAGTCTATCTCCGCCAAATACATGTTAATGATCATATCTTTCATGGAAGATTCCATGGGTGATGCGAATTTGGTGAAGAACATTTTGGATTCTTTCAAAGCACATGCAAAATGGACTATCATTGAATACATTACTGATTCTATTTTACGTTTTGGGGACCATAGACTAGCACTCCGAGTCAAAGCTGAAGCCCTAGATAAACTCAAGAAAAACAAAGAACTAAAAACAGTACTTGAAAAATTAGCCAAACAAGACCGCAAAAACCCAGAGATCGCTAAGAAGTATGGATTCTCCATTATGGAAGAAGACAAACCTAAAGCGATGTCGTATCTCAAACTTGCAGTTGAGATGTATGCAAAGAACAAAGAATACATTCCGATGGAAGAAATTTGGCCAACCATCGTTCAAAATAATTATGAAGATGTAGCCTTCTTCGATAAAATTGAAAGGATTTTACTCGGCCAAAGAGAAAAAACTCGGTTAGTGGGCCTTCTTTATCCAATCGTCGAACCATTTAAGGCAATGGAAGATTGGGATCATGTGATCTACTTTCTAAAAAAGATTTTAGAACACGAACCCGCATCCCAAAAAGCCAGAAACGAACTCATTCGTTCCTATAAACAAAAATATGTTGCGCACTCTTTATTAGAAGACTTCCTCAAGATGAGTGAGCTTGGTAACAACCGTAAGCCGGTTAAACTTTGTATCACAAACTTTGAAAGAAACATCGTATTTGATACTGGTAACTATGTGATGCATAGAAATTGGGGTGTGGGTAAAATCACCTCCATTTCTCAAACGGGAGATTCCATTTTTGTTGATTTTGAAGAAAAGAAAGACCACAAACTTTCAATCCAAATGGCGATCACTTCTTTGAAACCTCTCAAAAAAGACCATATTTGGGTGCAACACTTCGAAGATAGAAAAGCGATCACTACCATGTTCCAAGAGAACTTGGCAGAGTTTCTAAAACAACTCCTCAAGTCTTACGATAACAAAATGTTAATTTCCGACATGAAGAATGAACTCATTGGTACATTCTTAAAAGCGGATGAGTGGTCGAAGTGGTGGGCGAAAGTAAAATCGGTTCTGAAAAAAGAAGCGAACATTGGAATGAATCCTAAGAAAAAGGATGAAGTGGTTTACCACGAAAAACCAATCACTCACTCAGAAACCCTCACACAAAAATTCCAAGCAACCAATGACGCGAATAAAAAATTGGAAATTGCCATGGAAGCAGTGCGCGATTCTGATGAAGCAGCAGAAGCGGGTGAATTTTTTATCTCTCATTATGTGGAAGAAGAATCAGCACGTGATATCATTCGTAAAATTTCTGCTTACCTTTACTTGGATGAAGCAGGAAAGGCTTGGCCAACGGAAGAATTTTCTCATAAAATCCGTGAACCAGAACTCAAAACCCTGATCCAAACCTTAACCAAAGAAGATGCTCTAAAAATTTCCAAAGCATTGGAAAATACAGATATCAAAAAAGGCTTTAAGGATCTCATTCGTTTGCACCACCCTGAAGCCATCAATATACTCATTGGTCTCCTTTTCGAAGTGCCAGTGAAGGTAAACCGTTCGGTTTTCCAAAACTTGGTAGCGGACGAAAAGTATGCAGAACTCAATTTATTTGTGGAAACAGTTTGCAATAAGTCCAAAGAAAACCCTGAAGTTTTCCTCTGGGTTGCAAAATCGATCCTTTCTCATACTTGGAAATTTGATTGGTTAAAAGTAAGTGAAGAAGACCTCGTTCTTCGTGTGTTCCGTATCTTAAAACCACTTGCTAAAATTGAAGACAAGGGAACCAAACTCAAAAACCAAGCGATGGACATTTTGTTCGGAAAAGACAATAGCCTTCTCCGTGATATTTTAACCAACGCAGACGATGAGTATGTTCGTAAATTATTCGCTCTTTTCAAAGAAGTTCCGTATGTTACGGATTTAGAGAAAGACCAATTGTATGCACTCATCAACGAACTCAAACCAAACATTGTTTGGGATGAATATGACTCAGAAGAAGATGCAGACGATGATCCATTAGCCAATTTACCTCACGATGTGGTGCTTGTCACAAGAAGGGCTTTCAACGCGAAAAAACTCGAGTTTGAACACCTTGTGAATGTGGAAATGGCTGAAAACTCACGTGATATCGGAGAGGCCCAAGAAAAAGGGGACTTACGAGAAAACGCGGAATACAAAGCAGCGATGGAAAAACAAGCTCAGTTGCAAGCGGCCATCAAACGATTGGAAGCAGAACTCAAAAGTGCTCGTATCTTAGATTTAAGTGATGTAAAAACAGAAAAAGTAGGGATCGGAACCACTGTTCGTTTGAAAAATAAACAGTCTGGTGAAGTGGTCACTTACTCGATCTTAGGTGCTTGGGACGCTGATACTGAAAAAAATATCATCTCTTACCAATCACCACTTGCGAAATCCTTACTTGGTAAACACACTGGAAACGAAGCAACACTTGTCTTTGGTTCCACAGAAACGGTTTATGAAGTATTGGATATCGCTCGTTACTCGATGACGGGACAGGAAGCCTGAAGAAGGTCTTCCTTCCATCCATTCGTAGAAATTAAATCGACAAACGGCTCGGAAGTATTTCCAGCAAAATCAGAGGCCTTAACTTCCAAAAGAAGATAAGGCCTTTCTTTTTGTAGGCTTTTCGGAATGAGAACTTTGATCGCACTTCGGTCTGGGTCATATTCATAAGGAAAACTTTGTCCATCTAACAAAAGTTCAACATTTGTCCTAAACCCACTGCCAGTATCGGAGAGTGTATAATACTTTTCTTCCATACAATGATTTCTGACTTCCGGAAGCTCGATGTATCTAGCAATGGATGTCATCGGAAATACAGTGGGAGGAGTTTCATCAGACAAAACCATAAGATAACCTAATTTTGTAAGTTTGAAGCTGAATCCATTTGGTTTTCGTTTTGGTTGGACACCTTGGAATTTTCCAATGGAAACATCATAAAAATACAGAGAATCTTTGATTGAAGGTGTGGATCCAAAATTCATCTCACCGATGCCTTCTCCTTTCCAACTCATACGTTTGGTTTCCACTTGGTAAATTTTACCTTTAAGAGGAAGGCCTTTTGGAATCTTAAATGGGATTTCTTTTTCAGAAATTTCTGTAATGAAAAAATTGCCATCCCCAGATACTTCCGCTTTTGTTAAGTCGATGGTAACAACTCCATCCAATGATTTGTACTTGTTTCCAGTTTTTTTAGGAATTGGTTTTTCGTTTGGGTCTTTCGGTGAATCTTCGTTTAAGATGGTAAAGTTCACGGATGATTTGTTTCCGGTTGCATCCCGTAATGATGCTTGGACTTGGATTTTTTCTTTTTTGGGAAATAAACTTAAGTTGAGTGAGTTTCCTTCTTCTTTAAAAAGTTTAGGTTGTTCATACATATGGTAAAAATAGACAGGGGGAGATAAAGAAGAGCGATTGATATCGTAAAATTGGTGTTTTTGTGATTTTTCTTCAAACGATAAAAAATCGAAATTCCTAGTAAAAACAGTTTTACCATTCACTTCCAAATCCATTCCATACACATTGTTTTTGTTACGTGATCGAATTTTGTCATAACCACTCAATCGAATTCGTACTTTTCCTGTTAGTTGGATAGAAGTAAACAAATCACCTGATTCTGTATAGAGTTCAAATTTACCCTTCCCAATCTCTTTTGCAGAAAGTAAAAGTGGTTTTTCTAATTGATCACTCTCTAAAAAGAGCGAAAGGATGGTTGGAGGTGTGATGTCCTTTTGGTGGATTTCGGAAAAGTAAAGTGGATTGATGGTTCCTTTTTCCGAACGAAATTCTAAATGTAAGTGAGGAGGACCCGAACCTGTTTCCCCCGTTTTTCCGATGGCATTCCCTTTTTTTGTAGAGAACATCCCTGGAGGAAGTTTCAGTTGGAAACCCGAGGGATCTCCCATGAGTAGAAGTGCTCTTCTTAACAGTTCTAATTCGACAAGTGTTCCACCAAAGGAATGTAAGTGGGCGTATTTGGATTTGATTTTATATTTGGGATTGTATAAATTGAGAGATAAACCATAACCTGTTTTGGAATAACTGATTTCTTCCACATATCCATCAAAGGTGGCAAGTATATTGTGGCCGTTTAACCCATATGATTTGAAGTCTGATCCTAAATGTAAATTATGATTTCTGATTTCAGCAAATGTTCCAGAAACAGGTGAAAAATAAGGCAATGGAAAACCCACTTCACTATGGGGAATTTCAGGAATTCTGGAATCCGCAGAAAGGTGGCTAACGAAAAAGAGAAGGGAAAGGATGGAAAAAAAGAACTTTGCCAACTGCATGGGAAAAGTAGAATCCTACTACTTGCTTTGTCATGCCTTTCCTTGAGGTTAGGAGAAAATCCTGACCCTCCGATTCCCTTGACAATCTAGAGTTGGGACCTAGTATGACAGGGAACAAATTCAAATGAGACTAGGTATTGTTTTTATTTTATTCCTTTTCACCTCTGGTTGTGCTTTTTTTTCAAAAGAACCAGGGCGGCCACCTAAGATCGATGGGGTTCCAATCCCTGATTCAAAACGGCTGATCTACATTCAGAATGTGAGAAACAATACCTATTCCCCTGGGATGCACACACGGCTTACCCAGATGATTATGGAAGAAATTGACCGGAGGGGAAGGTTCATCACCACTCGGGAAAAAACTCTCGCGAAATACCGTTTGTATGCAGAGATTGTCCACTACCAACAAGTGGGTGACTTGATGGACTTAGCGGACCAACAAATCACGTCTGAATTATTTGTGGTCACTCGTGTGGAAATCATAGAGGCAGAGACTGGAGTCAAAATCCCGATGGAACGAAGTGAAATCCCAGGAAGGGTGCATTTTTCGACTCAAATCGGATTTCGAGAATCGGAACTCGAAGCGCAGAATCGTTTGTTACGTGTGATGGCACTGAGAATTGCGGAAGAAGCAGAAAGAGCTTGGTATCATTCACTTTCTGGTATATTGAATTAAGATAGTATTTAGGAGATAACCCTTGCAAAACGATCCTATTTCCCAAGAAGACACTAAAAAAGAGATGCTCGCTTTTGAAGAGTATCTCAAAGAAAAAGGTTTAAAGATTACAAACCAACGTTTGTTAGTCGCTCAAAAGATTTTTTCAAGTCATAATCATTTTACTGCGGAAGGTCTACTCGACGAACTCAAAGACAACAAAGACCGCATTTCCAAAGCTACCATTTATCGGATTTTGGCTATCATGGTTGAAGCGGGACTACTCGAAGAACATGATTTTGGAAAGGATTACAAATATTATGAACATATCATTGGCCACGAACACCATGACCATATCATTTGTATGCAATGTGGAAGGATTGTCGAATTCATTGATGAACGAATCGAAGAACTTCAAAACAAAGCCGCATCAGAAAATGGATTTACCATTACGGGTCATAGTTTGAACATTTTCGGCAATTGTTTGAACTTTGCAAATTGCGAACATAAAAACAAAAAATAGTGCCTTCGATATTTAAAGAGGGAACTTACGATCAAGGTTCCTATGCGAGAACAGGAACACTTTCACTCAATGGCATCCAAATCGAAACTCCGATTTTTATGCCAGTGGGAACTCGTGGTAGCGTTAAGTCTCTCACTTCAGAAGATATCAATGAGCTTGGTTACAACTTAATCCTCGCCAACACCTACCACCTTTACTTGAAACCTGGTAAAGAAGTGTTCGATCATTTCCATGGTTTAAAAAACTTCATGTCTTACAAAAAAGCACTTCTCACGGATTCTGGTGGGTTCCAGGTTTTTAGTTTAGCAAGTTTATTCAAATTTGAAGATGATGGTGTGCGTTTCCAATCCCATATCGATGGAAGTTATCATAAGTTCACACCATCCTCAGTCATCGATATGCAGAGGTCCATTGGATCTGATATCATGATGGTGTTAGATGATTGTGCTCCTTATGGAAGTGATACCAAACGTTTAGAACTCGCGTTGGACAGGACCCATCGCTGGGCAAAAGAATCCTATGAGTATTGGATGGAAAATCCAAACGGCCAAAACGTATTTCCCATTGTACAAGGTGGGGTGAACGAGGCGCTGAGGCTTCGCAGTCTCGAGACCTTACAAAAGATTGATTTTCCAGGGATTGCCATTGGGGGCCTGAGTGTTGGCGAACCTAGGCCTGAATACATTCGTATTTTGGAATGTATGGCCCCTCATTTGGACAAATCGAGACCAAGATACCTGATGGGTGTGGGAACGGTTGTGGACATCCTTGAGGGCGTAAAAAACGGTATTGATATGTTTGATTGTGTGCTTCCGACTCGGAATGCACGGAATGGGCAAGTCTTCACTTCAAAAGGCAAAATCAATTTGCGAAATGAGAGCCACAGACTCAGTGAATCGCCGATTGACTCAGAATGTTCATGTAAGGTTTGTCAAACGTATAGTCTTGGATACATTCGCCACTTACATAAGGTGAAGGAATTAACTGCCTTTTCCTTATCTACCTACCATAACTTATTTTTTATGCAGAGCTTCATGGAAAAGATGCGAAAGTCCATAGAAATAGGCAATTTTCAGGCATTTTATGAGCATTGGAAAAATTTGTTTGGTAGCTAAAATTATTAGGTTGACGTACCCATTTTTTTTGAATGTGATTGTACCGTCATTTCTACATTGATTGTAGCTTCATTGAGGAGTCTCTAGACACACATGGAAATCACCAGAAGGGAAAAAGATAAAATCGTAGTACTCGATATTAACGGGGAAATCGACCTTTATAACGCGCCTGAGATCAAGGATGTAATCGCCAAATTGATCGAAGAACAAAAGTATTGCATCGTCATCAATCTCGAGAAGGTATCTTACATCGACTCTTCCGGAATTGGAGCTTTAATTTCAAGTTTGTCCAACCTGAAAAAATACCAAGGTGGATTAAAAATCATCAACGTAGCAGGTTCTGTTCGAAAGGTATTTGAACTCACTAAGCTGACTTCATTTTTTGAAATTTTCGACAGCGAAGACGAAGCAGTTACTGCTTTTAAATAATAGGGGAAGCGTATTTGCGCTTCTCTCTTACAATCCCCCCTACCAAACATTAAGGAGTTTGTTATGTTAAAAAAGAAAAAGACATCTGTCTTTCTCTCCGCTTTGGTATTGTTCTCTGCAGGATTTGTAAACTGCGCACAAGAACTACCACTCAAAGAACTCGCTCTAGCGAAATCCCAAGTGGAACGAGCCGAAAGACTTTCTGCGGAAGAATATGCCCCTGAAGAATTCAGTGAAGCTAAAAAAAGTTTAGTTTCTGCCAATGAATTTGCAGCAGAAGAAAAAGCATCTGATTCGAAAAAGAGTGCAGACTATGCGATTTCAAAAGCATACGATGCCTTAGAGAAAACCTTGCCAAAGTTAGCAGCTAAATCTCGTGAAGAAGCTGTGGCAGCAATTGATGCGGCAGACGAAGCATACGCTTCAGAATACACTCCAGAACAATACAAAAAAGCAGTTGCTGCAAGAGATGCCGGGGAAACAAAATTAGCCCAAGCAGATGCAAGCCTTGCTTCCTACCTCCGCGAAGATAAAGATGAAACAGCAAAAGAAGTAAAACGCACTGTTGCTTTACAAGAATACGAAGATGCTCATAACCAATTCCAAGAAGCATCTAAAATTAGCTCAGAAGCTAAAAAAGTAGCACTTGAAAAATCTGGTGGAGCACTTGTGAAATCTGCTGATGAAGTGGATGCCTTACTTGATAAAGCAGCATCTTATTCAAAAGCTGGTAATCCTGCCATCGATGAAGAAAAAGCTAGGATCGCTTCTGCAAGAGAAGACATCCAAGCCGGAAAACTAAAGTCTGCCGACGAAAAAATCAAAGCAGCCCGATTGGCTTCTGCTACTCTCTTACAAGACTCCATCAAAGACCATGCAAAAAATCGCAATGCACAAGCAAAGGAAGTGGTTGAAGATGCAAATCTTCGGTTTGGCGAACTAAATGCAGAAACTTATCTTAAGTCCAATGCAAAAGAATCATATGCAAGCACACAAGAAAACTTAGGTGCCTCAAATGAATCTTTACAAGCTTCTGGAAACCTTTTAGAACAAGATAAATTTGAAGATTCC
Organism: Leptospira yanagawae serovar Saopaulo str. Sao Paulo = ATCC 700523; assembly: GCF_000332475.2. Lineage (GTDB taxonomy): Bacteria > Spirochaetota > Leptospiria > Leptospirales > Leptospiraceae > Leptospira_A > Leptospira_A yanagawae. The sequence continues at coordinate 67,025 of NZ_AOGX02000032.1, read as the reverse complement.
ATTGCTCAATCTGAAGAAGCGATTCGATTGGCTGAGATCTCCATTGACCAAATTGAAACTCTCAAAGGGAAAACGAATGTTGCGAAAAAAGATCGCACTGCTGTAGATACCGATTCTGATAAAACAAAGGATGCAAAAGACTCAAACCAAACATCCTCTGCACAAGTGGAAGAGTTGTCCGGTGGTTGGAAACGATACACGGTAGAAAAATCAAATCCTGCAGATTGCCTATGGAGAATTGCAGATCGTGAAGATATCTATAGCGATGCAAAACTTTGGCCACGTATTTTTGAAGCGAACCGTAAAACCATTCGCAACAAAAACTTAATTTATCCAAAACAAAAATTGAACATCCCACCAAAAACGGGAAAAATCGGAAAAGCACCTAAGGAATAAACAAGACTTAGGTGAATTGAAAAAAGCTGTCGTAAGGACAGCTTTTTTTTTGTCTAAACCATAGGACCTATATGAACCGAGGATACACAACTCCCGTTACCAAAATTACAGAAACAGACTTTGAACCGCTGGTCCAGTTGGCTTTGGACGAAGATTTGCCTGCGGGTGATATCACAACTGATACTTTGTTTACCCAAGATGATACCTGCACCGCTGTATTGCTCGCAAAAGAAGAAGGCATCCTTTGTGGACTTTCTGTTATCCCTTGCCTCATAGAGAAAACCAATGCTTCCCTTACTTGGTCGAATGCATTAGAAGATGGAGCGATCCTTTCGAAAGGAACGGTGATTGGAGAATTCAAAGGATCTCTGGTAAGTCTTTTGAAGATGGAACGAATTGTACTCAATTTCATCCAATACCTTTCTGGAATCGCTACAAATGCAAACCGAGTGGCAAAAGAATACCCAAACCTCCTCATCCTTGATACAAGAAAAACGCTTCCAGGTTACCGAAAACTGGCAAAGTATGCAGTGTACACAGGTGGTGGTGCCAACCACAGGTTGAACTTATCAGAGATGGCGATGTTAAAGGATAACCATGTTGCAAAAGCTGGTTCCATTCAGTCTGCCGTTCAAACTGTAAGGGATAAAAATCCAGGAAAACAAATAGAGTTGGAAATTGACGGCATCTCACAGTTGAGCGATGCAATTGCTGCAAGTCCAGATATCATCTTACTCGATAATTTTTCCGATTCTGATACCGAAAAAGCAATTCAGTTACTAAAAGAAAAAGCACCTAAGATTCGGATTGAATGTTCTGGAGGGATCACACCCGATAAATTAAAATTTTTGTCAAAATTTGATGGAATCGGTGTGAGTATGGGGTATTTGACTCACACAGTTAAATTTTTGGATATAAGTTTGGATATCAAATAATGGGACTTTACCAAGATATCAAAGACAAACAGGAGTTATTTGATGCCGTCCAAAAAAGACTTGGTCCAGAGAAAGCACAACTCGTCGAAAAAGCCTATCATATAGCCGACAAAATGCATGAAGGCCAAAAACGTCTTTCTGGAGAACCCTATATCATCCATCCCATGAATGTTGCTTCTGTTTTGGATGACTTAGGATTAGATGAACGTGCGATCGCAGCAGGATTGTTACACGATGTTGTGGAAGATACAAGTTATTCAAAAGAAGATATGGCACGTGAATTTGGGGAAGATATCGCGGCACTTGTGGAAGGTGTAACCAAAATTTCCGAAATCAAATCCCAATCAAAAGAAACAGAAGCCGCAGAAAACATTCGTAAAATGTTGTTAGCCACCATCAAAGATGTGCGAGTTATGCTCATCAAACTTGCTGACAAAACCCATAATGTTAGGACATTAAAATTCCAACCGGAAGAAAAACAAAAACGGATCGCAAAGGAAGTATTGTCGTTATATGCCCCTATTGCAGGTCGACTTGGGGTATATAAAGTAAAATTTGAATTGGAAGATTTGGCGTTCCAATCGTTACACCCAGAAGAATATCAGGAAATTAAAAAAAGAGTTTCTGCAAAAAAATCAGAACGAGACGAATACATCGAAAAAATAAAAATCATTCTCAAGCAACGGTTAGCTGAGATCAATATTGATGCCAGAATTGATGGAAGGGCAAAACATTTTTATTCGATTTATCGTAAGATGGTTACGAAGGAAAAGTCATTTTCTGAAATTTTTGACTTACGTGCAGTGCGTATTATTGCAAATGAAATCAAGGATTGTTATGGAGTACTAGGAATCGTCCATACTCTTTGGACTCCGATTCCTGGTAGATTTAAAGACTACATTGCCACACCTAAAACCAATTTGTATCAGTCACTTCACACCACTGTGTTTGGACCTGATGGTCGACCCATGGAAGTACAAATTCGTACAAAAGAAATGAATGCCATTGCGGAGAATGGTGTGGCTGCTCACTGGGCTTACAAAGAGTCCACCAACTTAACAAGGTCCTCAGTCATTTTACAAAACGGAGTAGAGAATGCCTTCCGTATGAAATGGCTAGAGATTCTAAAATCTTGGCAAGATCCAAGTCTTGACTCAAAAGAGTTTATGGAGGAATTACAGTATGACCTCCATGAAGATGAAGTATTTGTATTCACACCAAAAGGTGAAATCATCGAAATGCCAAAAGGGGCAACTGTATTAGATTACGCGTTTCGTATCCATACGGATGTGGGCCTTCATGCACGCGGTGGAAAAGTGAATGGTCGAATGGTGACACTTCGTACGGAGTTAAAATCTGGTGACCAAGTGGAAATCATCACCGAAAAAAATTCCAAACCATCTCCTATTTGGTTAAGGATCGTCAAAACTTCAGGCGCCAGACAGAAGTTACGTGCTTACTTTCGTAAACTGCAAGAAGACTCCCAAAAAGAGACAATTGGATCTGTTTTGGAAGCTTCGAATCCAACCTTTGATGAAAATACCATCAAAGAAATCAAAAAAGTTAAAATCAAAAAACCAACCAAACCAAACCCGAACCAAGAAGAAACCAAAGAATTTGGAATTTCCGTGGCTGGTTGGAATGATGTACCGGTAAGAGTTGCTTCTTGTTGTACTCCAATCCCCGGAGATGAAATCATTGGTTTTATCACAAGAGGCAGAGGGGTGAGTGTTCACAAAAAAGACTGCACCACAGCCACAAAACAATTGGAATGGATGAAAACCATTCCAGTGCGTTGGGAAGGACCTGGGGAACCGATTCCCATTCAAATTGAAGTCAGAGCAAAAGACGTCCAAGGCATCTATTTATCGATGGTGGAATCGATTTCCAGTACAGAAACCAATATTTTGGAAGCTGGAGCTTCTTCCCATCCGAATGGAACACTTACCGCCAAATTTATGTTAGAAGTTGATCATTTGGACCAACTAAAGGAAATTTTGGAAAATTTACGAATGATCCAAGGTGTTGTGTTTGCAGAGAGGGTCAAAAAGTAAACCACTGCAATTCGTTTGGATTTAGAAGGTAATACATACCATCTTCTTTTTTTTCTTGGGAAAAAACATTCCCTGAGACAATATCTTTTAGTTCCTTTTGGTAAATGATTTCGTTTTGGTAGGGAATCCATCCAGAACAAATGTGATCATTCGGATTCCAAATGAAGAGTTCTCTTTGGTTTTCAGAAATGAGTAATCGGCAAAAAATGGATTGGTTATTGAATTCCGAATAAGGGACGTCAATGTAATCCATTTCTTTACTCCTCTTTTGGATCACAGAAAGTGCTCGTTCGTAATAAGAATATGTATCAAAGTGGATGGGTTCTTCATCAGTTCGGATCATTTGTACGGGAATTTTTTTGGAAAGACCCAGTTCTTGTCCGTCGTAGAATAAAATCGTGTTTGGGTAAGCCGAAAGTAAACTGAAATAAGTTTTTCCTCTATCACCAAAACAATGTTTGGCTCTCTCTTCATCATGGTTTTCTAAAAATCGGATTTGGCCTAGATTCGATTGCTTTTGTAATCGGTCCATTGCTCCTCCTAGATTTTGATGTAAAAAAAAATCATATAATTGTTTATCGTAAGTCGCATCAAATCCAAGGGCTAGAAGTCTGGATTCCAACCCCCAATACACTTCTGCATAAAATTTGAAATGAGGGAATTCCTCTTTGATGGTTCTAATTACTTTTTCCCAACGAAACACCGATCGTCTGCCATGTGTCATTTCAAAAACATCAGGTAAAGGTAACATTGCCATATCGCAACGCACACCATCACATTGTTTGGCAATATCTAGTAGAATATTCATTTGTAAATCTTCCACTTCAGGATTAGAAAAATCCCATTGGATGGTATCCGTCCAACCATCGAAGTAAGGATCTTTTCCATAAAAATACCGATTTCCATTGGGATGAACAAAGGTATTTTTAATCTCCAAGGTATCATTTGCCAAAAGGAAAGAGTTTGGGTTTGAGGAAACCATTGGCGAATCAATCGCCATATGATTTGGGACAAAGTCCAATATTAGTTTTTTATTTTTGGACTGGAACCATTCATATATTTCTGTTAGGTTATCTTTTTCGGTTATGATTGGGTCTGGTTTGTATTCGTAGATGGCATAGGGCGAGCCATACACATCTCCTGGTTCGATTTTCGATTTAACGGATTCGTAACCCGGTCGTAATGTGGGCATGGTCTCTGCAATTTTCTTGGAACTGGGACTATTTTTCCAAATTCCCATAAGCCAAATTTCATCAGCCCAACCAAAAGGAGTTTTTTCTTGCATTTCGTTTAAGAGGTTATGAAGCGGTTTCCCTTTTTTTCCACAAAAAAGCCTTGAGCCTATCTCGTACAAATGGATTTGATGGAAGGGATGTTTCATAAATTTGTTCAATACCATATGGTTCGTTCACAAGTAATCAAGTTTGTTTTGGTTGGAATCACCTTTCTTCTCCCGATTCTCCTATTCCAAAATTGTTCTGAAGAAGATACAAAGGATACCACGAATCGAGTGGTAGATGTAAAATGGGAAGGCGATCTGAATTCCATTCCCAAAGTTTTACAGTTCAAAAACCCAGTGGCAGACCCAAAGGCAAAAAAGGGGGGAAGGATTCGCATTTATTCCCACCAGTTTCCGAAGTCCCTCAATTATTACCTAGACCAGTTCACCACTACGGCTCGGATTTTCACAAGTTTATATGAGCCTCTCACAGCATACCATCCGCTCACATTGGAAACAATCCCTCACTTGGCTAGAGAATGGAAAATTTCCCCAGACAAAAAAAAATTCACTTTTTATTTGGATCCTAATGCTCGCTGGTCAGATGGAAAACCCATCACTGCTGACGATGTGATATTTACCTATGACACCATCATGAATCCAAAAAATGGAACTGCAGTATTTCGAATTTCCTTATCTCGATTTTTAAAGCCAGTCAAACTCGATGACCTTACAGTTGTCTTTGAAGCAAAAGAAGTGCATTGGAATAACTTCAATGACATCGCATCTTCAATCTTTATTTTGCCAAAACATCATTTTGAAGGAAAAGACTTTAACAAAGAAAATATGGAGTTCCCTATTGTATCGGGACCCTATAAAATTACAGAAGTTAAAAAAAATCGTTACATCAAATTAGAGCGTAGGGGTGATTGGTGGCAAAGGGCTTATCCTTTTAACGAAGGAAGGAACAATTTTGATCAAATTGTTTACAAAGTTTATAATGAAGAAGCAGTCGCCTTACAAGCATTCAAGAAAGGTGATATCGATATATACCCTGTGTATTCCGCTTTTGTTTGGGTGGAAGAGGCCAAAGGGGAAGCTTTTGATAAAAATTGGATCGCCAAACAAAGAATCTTTAATCTAAAACCGATCGGATTCCAAGGTTGGGCGATGAACTCGAGACGACCGATTTTTTCTGACAAACGAGTGAGGGAAGCCATGAACTTACTTGTAGATCGGAAATTGATGATCGACAAACTCGCATATGGTGAATATGATCCAACAAATAGTTATTATCCTGATTTTTATTTAGGTGGTGAACCAAATCCAAATATTCCCACTAAATTTGATTTGGAACGAGCAAGAAAATTATTGGCAGAAGCTGGTTGGAAACCTAATGCAGAAGGTATTTTGGAAAAAGATGGAAAACCATTCCAATTTTCAATTTTAGACCGAGATAAAAAAACAGAAAAGTATTTTACCGTTTTCCTTGAGAAAGCAAAAGAAGTAGGGATTCGTGCATCTATCGATACACTTGATTTAGCTGCATGGAGTGAACGTGTAGATAAATATGATTTTGATATGACTTGGGCAGCGTGGGGTTCAGGTATCTTTAAAGACCCTGAGTCACAATGGTTGTCAAAATATGCCGATGAAGCAGGCCAACCCAATTTACCTGGACTAAAAATTCCAGAGGTTGACAAACTCATTGAAAAACAAAAAACAGAATTTTCTGTTGCGAAACGAAATGAAATCTTAAAACAAATTGATCGCATCGTTTATAAAGAATACCCATACGTATTACTTTGGCATTTACCTAGCACGAGACTTTTATACTGGCAAAAGTATGGAATGCCGAAGTTGCCTTTAGGAAAGTATGGGGATGAAAGTTTTTCTTCTGATTATTGGTGGTATGATGAAGAGAAAGACAAAAAACTTTCCGAGTCTGTATCCAAAAAGGACACGTTTTTAAATTACGAAGCCATCGTTCGATGGAAATAAATTGATCTAGTGTCGGAAAAACAAGGTCCAATCAAAGGGATCAAAGATAAGATCTCACAATTATGGAACCAATATCCAAATTGGGGAAAAATTCCCCAATTTTTGGAACTATTGGAAAAGGGTCTCGACAAAGAGCTGTTTGTTGACCCAAATAAAAAACAAGAACCGATTCCACTGGAAGATTTACCAGTGGACGAAGTCCTTAGAAAGTCTGGATTCATTCGAAACTTATACGAAAGTTTGTTTCCTGTTTCCCATGTCTTTCGGATGACTTACCGTTACAACCGAGAATTTTTAGATAATTTTATGCCTCTTTCAACAGATGGATACATCGGTCGAGGTTCCTATAAATTTGTTTACAAACTTCCATGGAACCAAGTGGTAAAAATTGGAAAATCAAAATTACCTTCCGATGTGATATTTGGATCTTTATTCAAAGAAGTGGGTCGTGATTTATCACGGTTTTTAAAACCAGAAGAAATTGAACTAAGAGATTTTTTAAAAACACAAACCTTTAGAGATTCCAAAAAAGATGAAATTGATTTTAAATTCAAACGATTGGGTTTAGAACGATTGCATTATTGGAAATTGAAATCACTGATTCCTGATTTGGTTGTACCCACTCGATTTTTTATGGGAATGCGAGTACGTAAAAATCCTTTTGGTATACCCAATATCACTCTCACTCCTTGTGACCAACAGCCTTTACTTGCGGGAAAACATTTAAAAGAGTTTACAATTCGAAATGAAAAACTAGATCAAAACCCAATTTTAGATAAATTATTTCCTAAATGGAAGTTGAATTTTGATTCTCACCGATTTGGCGTGATTTCCAAATCAAAACTCAAAAAAATTGCTGTGGATTTTAATCGTGTGATTGAAGTCACAAAATACTTAGCAGAAGAAGAAAAATTAATTTTTGATATCCACGCAGAAAACATCATCATCACGCTCCCTGACTTTGAATTAAAAATATTCGATTTTCACGTGTTCGATGATTATTTGTATGAACCGTCTTTGGAAAACCCAACACCTGAAATGGATCACATCAAAATCATTGAAGAATTTATAAAGTCTTTTGAATTGGACTGAAAAGATTATGTTGGATATAAAACGAAATTTTGTATCATTTTATGTTTTGTCGATATTCTTTATTGTTTATGCTTTTTATCAGGCATTTAGTTTACGATGGATATGTGATGATGCCTATATTAGTTTTGTGTATGCAAAAAATTTTTGGGAAGGACACGGACTCGTTTTTAATATTGAGGAAAGAGTAGAAGGTTATACGAATTTCCTTTGGACAATTTATTTATCCTTTGGATATTTACTAGGAATTTTGCCTCAAACTCTTTCTGTATACACAGGATTGTTTTTTTACATTATATTACTTTGTTTGTTTTTTTATGAAGAGAACAAGCGAACCTTGGGGAATTTTTATCCATTGTACCTCGTCCATTTATCAATGTTTTACCACTTGTTTGTGTTTGCTAGTTCTGGTTTAGAAACATCAATATTTACTTTTTTTGTAAGTTTTGGATTTCTTCTATGGGAAAAAAGAAATCAATCCGCATTTATAAGTTTCCTATTGGCAAGCTTGATACGCCCGGAAGGAGCATTGTTTTTATTTTTTATCTGTCTGGATTGGATTCGAACGAAGCGATTTAGAATTCCAATTTTATATGGTTTTTTATTTTTAAGTTTTCTTGTTTTTCGTTATTTATATTACCAAGATTTTTTTCCGAATACTTTTTATGCAAAAGGCAATAAAGGTAGTTACCTTTCCCAAGGGATTTATTACTTTTTGTATTTGATTCGATCCTATCCTTTGTATCTTTTTGTAATTTTACTTTCTGGAATTCAGATCTACCGGTCCTATACAAATGAAAAAGAAAATCGAATTCTCCTTCTCACTTTGTTACTCTACATTCTCTATGTTTTGTATGTAGGTGGGGATTTTATGGGGAATCGATTTTGGATTCCTATCCTTCCGTATGTTTCCTTTTTAGCTTTCAAACAATTACAAGTTTGGTCCTTGGAATCACAAATTGGATCCAATCACCAGAAGTTCGTATATAGGTTTTATTCTAAAAATGCGATTTTATTTTCTCTTATATTTATATTGTCCTCTGCGATTTATATGGATCCATTAAAATCCACTGAAGGTCGTATTGCCGATTGGCATGGCATTGTAGAGGAACGAGTCTTTTATGAAAATCATTTAATGGATGTAAGTGGGTATGATACCGGGGCATTAGAGGGCTTACGAGTTGCGTTTTTCGGAGCGCAAGCCCATTTTATTTATTATTTAAATCCAAGTTTTGCTTTTGAGGCAGAATCTGGGTTAACTGATAAAACATTTGCTAGAAAACCAATACTGGTCCGAGGTAGGATTGGCCATGAAGCAAAACTTACCTATGAAGATTTGTCATCACGAAATATTGATTTGGTTTTAGACAACCGATTCCCAGAGTTGGAGCTTCCGTTTATCACATATACATGGCGTAAGATTCCCATTCGGTTTTATATTTGGAATTACGAACCTTTAAAACTCAATCGATTATGCGAGAGGAAAGATTGGAATTGTGAAGAGTTAAAGTTTAGGTTCCAAAAGGAAAACTTGGACCTAAACTCAGAGAAGTTTTTTGGGAAGACTCGTTCCTTATGAAAAAAGAAATCCCACTCACGTATGGAAAAATTACCTTTGGTACTTTGGCTAAACTTGAATCTGCCAAGTATTGGAACGAACCAAATCACTTTCCAAAATCTCCTAGTGAATGGCACACATTCACTAAAAACGTAATATTAAGTATAAATCGTTTTAATGGTTACGATGTGTTTTGTTTAAACCAAGTCCATGGTGATGCCATTGAAAAAGTGGATGGATTTTCAAATGGATCGGATTCCTTTGAGCCAAAAGAAGGTGATGGCCTTTGGAGTGTGCACAAAAACAAAATCTTAGTAGTTAGGACGGCAGATTGTGTCCCAGTTTTTCTTTATTCCACAAAACGGCCGTTTGTTTCCATTCTTCATTCCGGATGGAAAGGTACGATGTTAGGAATCACAGAAAAGATGATAAAGGAGTTACTAAACAAAGGATTCCAATTGGATGAATTGGTTTTAGAACTTGGTCCCTATATCCAAAAGCAAAATTATGAAGTGGGCGAAGATGTAGCCAATATTTTCGAAGAACTAGGTAAGGAAGTGTGTTTACCGAAAGGGAAAGGTAAATTTCTTTTGGATGTCGGCATTGCGATAGAAAAGAGGGTCAAACGTATGTTTGGTGACAACATTCAGATCGTTAACGAACAGATAGAAGTTTTCCAAAGCCCTCAATTCTTTAGCCACAGAGCCAAAGAAGAGGGGAGGAATTTAAATTTTATACTTTGGGAATCTTGATGAGAGTTTCTTTGATTTTTTCTAAGATTTTTTCCCGTTTGATCGGTTTTACGATATAATCCATCGCACCATTCTCTAACAAGGCTTTGATGACGGAAGGTGTATTTTCTTCTGAGATAAAAAGAATCCTTGGTAAAACCCCCATCTCTTTCATATCCCAAAACGCAGCAAACCCATCCACTTCTGGTAAAAAGATTTCGATGGTGACAAGGTCAATTTGTTGGCGATTTTCCTTGTACATCTTTAGGAGTTCTTTCCCAGTTTCGGCAATCCCTATGATTTTGAATCCTTCTGATTCCAAAATCTGTTGGAGTTGTTTGGACTGGAATTTGGAATTCTCAGCAATGAGAATCTGGTATGGTCTGCCTGTGGGTCCTATGCCTGCTTGCATGATGTTCTACGTACCTTATCCAAGTGCCTTTTCGATTTCAATCCCAATTTCTTTCGTTCCAAGGACGGTTGTGCCTTCTTCCGCAATATCACGGGTTCTCAGTCCTTTTTTCAAAACACTTCGGATCGCATTTTCGATGGCAACTGCCTCTGTTTCCATTCCAAATGAGTAACGTAACATCAGGGCTCCCGAGAGAATTTGGGCAATTGGGTTTGCAATTCCTTTTCCAGCAATGTCAGGTGCAGACCCACCGGACGGTTCATACAAACCAAATCCAGATTCTGATAAGGAGGCAGAAGGTAACATTCCAATCGAACCAGTGATGATGGAAGCTTCATCGGAAAGGATATCTCCAAACATATTTTCACAAAGCATCACATCAAATTGTTTTGGTTTCACGATGAGTTGCATTGCAGCATTGTCTACATACAAATGTTCCAATACACAATCAGAGTATTCTTTTTTATGAAGTTCCACAACCACTTCGCGCCACAAAACGGAAGTTGTTAAAACATTTGCTTTATCGATACTTGTGACTTTTTTATTCCGTTTTTTAGCCGCTTCAAATGCAGTACGTGCGATTCTTTCAATTTCCCTTCTGGAATAACGCATTGTGTCATAAGCAAATTCTTCGGCTCCACTGCCTTCTCGGCCTTTTGGTTTTCCAAAATATATACCAGATGTTAACTCACGTAAAATTAAGATATCAAGTCCATCACCAATAATGTCTCCTCGGATGGGACTTGCTTTTTTGAGTTCAGGGTAAATGATTGCGGGGCGAAGGTTTGCAAACAAATCAAAATGTTTGCGAAGAGGGAGTAGGGCACCTCTTTCCGGTTGTCTATCTGGAGGTAGGCCTTCCCATTTAGGTCCACCCACAGAACCAAAAAAGATGGCACTTGCTGATTCACAAAGTTGTAAGGTTTCGTCCGGGAGTGGGAATCCTGTGGCGTCGATCGCTGCACCCCCAACTAATGCGTGTTCAAAGCTAAATTCACTTGCTTTATTGCCTAATGCTTTCCCTACTACTTGTAGGGCAACTTCCATTACTTCTGGGCCGATACCATCACCGGCAAGTACTGCTACCTTTTTCATTTCATTTCCTTTAAAACTGATTCTAAAATATCCAATCCTTCTGTTGCTTTTTCAATGCTAAGAATGAGTGGAGGGATAATACGGATCACTTTGCCTGCGGTGCTATTCACTACCAAACCACGTTTCAAACACTCTTCCACTACTGGTCTTGATTCTGAATAGAGTTCCACACCGATGTGAAGGCCACGTCCACGTACTTCTTTGATTTTGCCAGTGGACTCCATGATTTGTTTGAGGCGGAGAAACATTTGTTCTGAAATTGTTGATACATGGTCTAGGATATTACGAGAAAGTAAAATTTTAAATGTTTCATATGCTGCCACACAAGCCAAATGGTTTCCACCAAAAGTGGAACCATGCATACCTTTTTCCAAAACAGTTTCATACTCTTTGGAGACTACAAGTGCCCCCATTGGAAATCCAGAGCCAAGTGCTTTTGCCAATGTAAATGCATCAGGGTACATCCCATAATGTTCAAAACAAAACATCTTTCCTGTTCTTCCCATTCCTGTTTGGATCTCATCAAACACCAAAAGGGAATTGGTTTCTTCTGTGAGTTTGCGAGCTAAGTTCACAAAGGATTGCGAAAGGGGAATCACACCACCTTCTCCGATAATGAGTTCCATAATGATCCCCGCAACGGAACCACCGTACTGTTCAAAGGCTTGGATCAGGGAATCTTCGTTATTGGCTTCCACAAAATGGATGTCAGCTGCTAGTTCGCCAAATCCGTTACGCACCGATTCATTTCCTGTCATGGACATTGCAGATAAAGTCCTTCCATGAAAACTTGATTGCAGTGCTAAAATAACTGGATGATCGATGTTTTGGTTGATTCCATGTCGGCGCATCAATTTGAAAGCAGCTTCATTGGCTTCAGTTCCAGAGTTACATAAAAACACTTTTCCTGGAATACTGTTTTCAATGATGACTTCTGCGAGTTTCGCTTGTTCTTCTGAGTAATACAAGTTAGAAGAATGGAGGATTTTATCCATTTGATTCCGCAAGGCTTCGATGAGATCTGCTTCCCCATGGCCTAAGTTGGATACAGCAATCCCTGCTAGAAAATCAATATAACCTTTGTTATCTTGGTCAAAGATCATTTCACCAACTCCATATTGGAAGGCAACAGGGTACCGATTGTATGTATTCAAAAGGTATTTGTCAGAAAGTGATTTGATACTTTCAAATTTAGTTTTAGTTTCGGAACTCATAGTAGGCCTGCCAGTTGTAAAAAGTCTTTTTCTGCGAGGGAAATTTCATTTCCAAGAGTTTCCCAAAAACTTGGGATCTCCGATGTTTTTTTTGGTTTTTTTAGAGAAGCAAAAGAGGAATACACTTTCACTTTGGGTTCCGTTCCTGAAGGACGGATGGTTAGTTTTGCATTTCCCTCAAGTTCCACTTGGATGACGTTGGATTTTGGCATCCCTTTGAAGACAGAAGGTTTTCCTTTTCCAGAAGCGATTTGCGTTTCGTAGTCGAAAACACTGACAACCTTCCTTCCACCAATCACTTTACCAATGAGGTTTTCTTTTCGTAAGCTCTCAATGGATTCTTTGATTTTGATTTGGCCAGTACTACCTTCTAAGGTCAATGAATACAAACTTTCCCGGTAAAGTCCATACTTCAGATAAATTTCATTTAAATAACTGAGTAGGTCACCTTTTTCGGCAAGGATTTCCACAAAAAGAAGGGCACTCGAAAGTGAATCTTTATCACGCACAAAGGGAACTGGTAAATATCCATAAGATTCTTCACCACCAAACAGAAATAAGTTGTTTTTCTTAGATTCAATTTCTTTCATCTCTTCAGCAATGTATTTGAATCCAGTCAGAACGTTTTTAATTTTGATTCCATTTTTTTTGGCGATGGCTTCTTGTAAGTCAGTTGTCACAATGGTTTTGACCAAGTGATATACCTTCCCTTTTTCTTTTTTCTTTTCAGAAAGGTATGCCGCCATAATGGAACCAATTTGATTCCCATTTAAATACTCATATTCTCCATCAGGTTTACGAACTCCGACTCCTAACCGATCAGCATCAGGATCTGTTGCGATAAATACTTCAGCTTTTTTCTTTTTCGCATGAAACTCACATAAGGCGAGTGCTTCCTTTTCTTCAGGGTTTGGATATTTGACAGTTGGGAATTCACCATCTGGTTTTTTTTGTTCAGGGACCAAAAAAACAGATTTGTATCCAAAAAAAGATAACATCTCTTTCATGTATTCGCCGCCAGTCCCGTGTAACGGAGAATATACGATCTTTAAATTGTTTCTTGTTTTTGGTTTGGCGTTTGATTGGATTTTTGCTTTTTTTAAATCTTTAAGATAACTTTTGAAACAATCTGTACCGACTGATTTCACAAATTTTTTATAGACCTTATCTGATTTGGAAATCATAGGAATGGAGTTCCAGTCTTCGATCCCACTGATCCGATTTATGATGAGAGCATCATCTGGTGGCACAAGTTGCCCTCCGTCGGCAAGGTAGGCTTTGAATCCATTGTATTCGGGAGGGTTGTGGGATGCAGTAATGACAATTCCTCCACTTGCCTGAAAGTAACGAATGGCGTATGAAAGAAGGGGAGTTGGAGTAACCTTAGGAAATACATATACCTTTACCCCAAGTGTTGCACCAATGCCTGCAGAGAGTTCTGCAAACTCTTTGGACAACCTTCTTGAGTCATACGCGATGACAATGGATGGATTTTCTTTTGTATCTCTTAGATAACTTAAAAAACCAAGTGCCGCCCGGCCTACAGTGTAGAGGTTCATTTTGCCAATACCATTGCCAATTTTCCCTCGGATTCCACCTGTCCCGAAACTGAGAGGGTGTGCGTATGAATCAACGAGTTCCGAGCTGATTCCCTTTTGCCAATCTTCGTATGCCTTTTTGGCCTCTGATTGGATTTCTGTAGAAAAAGGTGATTTCGTCCAAGATAGGATATTGTCTTCTGGTTTCAACATAGCTTACATACTAATCTTTTGAAGCTAAGTTGAATGGAAATCAATTTTGGAACCGAGAGAATTTTTCATAGAAGACCGACTAGAACGATACCGTTTGCATGCTTTTTGTAATATGGGTGAAAGTGGACTTTCCCATTTTACCATGGAGGAGATGTTAACACTCGCAAACCTCACATGGAAAGATCTTTCCCCAATTCCCATGTATGACGCACCAAACCAAGGTTCCTTCGAACTCCGTTGTTCCATTGCAAATCTTTATCCTGGTGTTTCGCCAGAAGAGGTACTAGTCACAACAGGAACAGGAGAGGCATTGTTCCTTGCCTTCCATCTCCTGGTCAAACCAAAGACGAAACTGGCTCTCATTTGGCCGGCCTTCCAGGCTTTGTATGAAATTCCAAAGATGTTAGGAGGAGAGGTCATTCAAGTACCTTACGAAAACGCATTTTTGGCCAATACATGGGAAAAAGTCCACGCGGACCTCTATGTGATCAACCACCCTCACAATCCAACTGGACAAACACATTCACTTGCAGAATGGGACAAACTTCTCACGTTCTTTCGATCACAAAAGAAAACCATCCTATTTGACGAACACTATCGATTTTTACCAAAAGGCGGAGGTTTGGGACGAACCGGTGTGTGTCCAGAGGATCGGTTTTATGGAACAGGTTCTTTTACCAAATGTTTTGGTGTAACAGGGCTTAGGGTAGGTTGGCTTATCGCTGACAAAGATTTTATACGAAGGGCACGTTCGTTTAAGGATTATCTGACCCATACGGTAAATCCAATCTCCGAACGGATTGCACAAGGACTCCTTTCACAAAAAGAACGATTCCTTCCCGAAATCCAAAAAAGGGTACAAAACAATATCGATACATTTACCTCCGTTTGGCAAACGTTACCAATGAGCCTATCCTTTACCCCTCCTGAAGGTGGGCTTGTGGGTTGGTTACAACTGAAACCTGGGATTCGTTCTGAAGGCTATGCTGATAGACTCTATCAAAGAACTGGCGTTTTTGTTTTGCCAGGGTCCAATTTTGAAATGGAAGGATTTTTACGCATTGGATTTGGTGCGAAAGAAGATGTGTTTTTGAAAGGTCTAAAGCGGTGGATCGAATGTACGGATCTCATTTAAAAAAAAGCCTACAACTCTTTCCTGGAATTGGAGAGAAAAAAGAAAAACAATTGTTAGGTGTTGGTGTGTATGATTGGCAGACACTCATCCAATACCAAAAGAAAGCGAATGATCCACTTTTGCCAAATGTATCAATTTTGGAAGAAAGGTGGGAAGAATTAGAACGAGAATTCCAAGAAGCCAATTTTTCTTTTTTCACAAAAGAACTTCCTAGTTTAGAATATTGGAGGCTTTGGCAACATTTCCCCGAACGATTTTGTTTTTTAGACATTGAGACAACAGGCATTTCTGAATCCTCGGTCACAACAGTTGTGAGTTTGTTTCAGGATGAAACCATTCGAACTTTTGAACGTGGGAAAGACTTGGAGTTTTTATTTGATGTGATTGAACCAGAAGACATAATTGTCACCTACAATGGTAGACGATTTGATATTCCTTTTTTAGAAAGAGAATTCCATTACCGTGTGAAAAACCCACAACTCGATCTTATGAACCTCTTACATTCCATTGGCATCAAAGGGGGACTCAAAAAATCAGAAATCCAACTTGGCCTTGTGCGCCCGGAAGCCATTGCAGGAATGGATGGCAGAGAAGCTCCCCTTTTATGGTTTGAATACCAAAGGACAAATAATATAGAGGCCTTGGAAAAATTAATAGCGTATAACAGAGAAGATACGAAGAATCTTAAAATTGTTTTGGAGAAAACAATCGGTTTATTAACGGAAAACCTTTTGTTTTAGTGAGGACCATACATATACTCTCTGAGGATATGCATCTCCGCTTGTGTTTTGCTGAGTTTTGTTTTGACAGCATCACCGATGGAGATGAGTCCAATGATTTTATCACCATCAAGAACCGGCATATGGCGGAAACGTTTTGTGATCATATTGTTTAAGATATCATCCACGTCCTCATCAGGTCCAGCAACTGTGAGTTGGGTTGTCATCACATCCTTTAATTTGATTTTATCCAAATTGGCGTGGTCTTTGGCTACCACACGCATCAAATCTCTCTCTGTAAAAATCCCAACAAGTTTTCCTTGGAAGGTGACGATGAGGGATCCCACTTTGGCACCTACCATCATCTGAGTGGCTTCCAATACATTTCTATCTTCTTCGATGGAAAGAACGGAGGAGGCTTTGTCTTTGAGGATATCTTTTACGGACATGACACCATTGGTGTACCGGAATTCGTTTGAGATAGCAAGAAATTTTTAAAAGGAAAGGGAAAACGGGTTTTTGGAGCGTATCGGGATCGAACCGATGACCTTCTGAATGCAAATCAGATGCTCTCCCAGCTGAGCTAACGCCCCGTTTCTTTTATGGGCCTGACAAGACTTGAACTTGTGACCCCTCGCTTATCAAGCGAGTGCTCTAACCAACTGAGCTACAGGCCCGGGATACGAACAGTATTTTTCGAGAGGGGTCTATGGGCAATCTTTTTTTAGGATAATTTTGCAAACGAAAAGAGAAAATTCAAACAATGATGGAGAGGATAAGGTCATCTAACAAAAGTAATGCTTCCTTTTTCCATTGGAAAATTCCATTGGAAATGGAACAAAGCCCACGTTTTTCCCACAAATGGATGGTTTCGATGTATTTGGCCTGTGAAGATTTGTCCAAATACATTTCGATAAACTCTAAATACCGAAAAGGCGAAAATAACCGAAACAGTGTGAGAGCCAGCTCTGAATTGGGAGTCACTGGTTCATACTGATTTGTTGGTGTTTTTTTTTGGTAAAGACTCGCATTCCTTGGGTTCCCATAACGATGTCCTTCAATCATTCCATGTGCCCCTGGTCCTATTCCAAGATAGGGTTCATAGGTCCAATACTTAAGATTGTGTTTGGATTCAAAACCTGGTTTTGCATAGTTAGAGACTTCATACCAACGATAACCGTGTTTTTCCATTAACTCCGGTAAGGCGGTTAATATTTCAGATTGGATGTTCTCTTCGGGTTCCGTTTTTTTATGATCTTTTACATCTCTCGAATACTGCGTACCTTTTTCCAAGGTGAGGGAATACAAACTTAAGTGGGGAAGTCCAGCCTCTAAGAAGTAAGATAGGTCGGAATAAAAATCAGATGTTTGTAAACCCGGGATTCCATACATCAAATCAATCCCCACTCTTTGGATCGGTGAGTGGGTGAGCGTTTGCAAAAGTGAGTCATATTTTTCTTTGTCGTAATGGCGGCCTAGGTAGGCCAATCCTTTGGGGTTACGAGTTTGTACACCTACATTCACACGGTTGATGCCAATTTTTGCATATTCTTCTAATAATTGTGGGCTTAGGTCTTCTGGATTCACTTCAATGGAAATTTCCAGGTCCCTTGCAACATTGAATTCGGACCTAAGGAATTCTAATAAATGATACCAATTCTTTGTTTTTGCTTTCGAAGGAGTGCCTCCACCAAAAAAAACGGTATCAATGGTCCGATGTTTCAAGTTGGGAAAATGAGATACCCTTTCCGATACTTCCTTTTGGTAGGATTTAAATAGCGACAATTCGTCGTTAGCTGGACCTGCTCCTATCCCTTCTGAATAAAAATCACAATAATCACATTTTTTAAAACAATAGGGAAAGTGTACGTAAACTCCAAAAAAGGAATTTCGGACTTGCCAGACTGTTTCTTCAGTGGACTCTTTCATGTGATGAAGGTTTTGATTTGTTTCCTTTTCCTATTGGGAGGTCTGTCTAATACGATCCTTTCCCAGACTCTCGTGGAACCAAACCAAAACTTTCAATGGGAATCTTTTTCTTTCCGATTCCCAGAACCTGTTGTCGTCAAAGAAGAATCCACAACCCAAAAAAAACTCAACGTGTATCCTGCAAAACGGGATGGATTTTTTATGGTCGTAAGGATACTTCCCTGGAGTGAACCGGTAACGGAAAAAAATCTTTGGTCACAATCGGTATTCCAAAAACCAATCAATCCAAAACAAACCGAAAAGATTGTTTTAGGCAAAACATTCCAAGTGTATGAGGCAGACCAAATTCGGAACCAAAATGCTCTAAGAAACCAAGTATGGGTGCATATGGACAAAAAACCCTACCTTTGGATTTGGCTACAATGGAAATCGGATCGGAAGGATTTGACAGATTTTTTTGAATCCAACCTGTTTCTTTCGCTTTAATGACCAGTCACTTGTTTTGTGCTTGTCTCTACTTATTTCCTCGAAAGATTGGAAGTCAGTGGGGCCTATAGCTCAGTTGGTTAGAGCAGCAGACTCATAATCTGCGGGTCGAAGGTTCGAGCCCTTCTGGGCCCACAAAACAGGAAAGGAAACGATATTGTATGGAGTTTTATGAAGTAAAAATTTCTGATATCAGCCTGACCAATGTTGGTTTTGCCGTTTTCTTACGCCCAAAAGATTCGGAGGACAAACGTGTTGTTCCCATCTTTATTGGACCACTTGAAACCCATTCCATCACCACTGTCATTGATGGCACAAAACCTCCGCGTCCCATGACACATGACCTCATGTTGTATATGTTAACTTCACTTGGGGCAACTGTTCTAAAGATCACGATCGAAGAAATCATTGATAGTACGTTTTATGCTAAAATCCAACTTAAGAAGGATGAAGAAATCATCACTTTGGATGCAAGGCCTTCTGATTCCATCGCACTTGCACTCCGTGCTAATGCTCCTATTTTTATCGCAAAATCAGTGTTAGATGAAACTGGAATCATCATGAAAGAAGATGAAATCCAAGGGGAAAACATCTCTTCTGAGAAAAAAATCCAAGCATTACCAAAATCAAATTTGCAAATCTTAGAAGAAACATTGGAAAATGCTCTCAAAACGGAAGATTACGAAACCGCTGCGAAGATCCGCGACCAAATCAAGAAACTCATCGAAAACAGTTAGTCCAAAACGGGGGTCTTTCCCTTAATTGACTATGTCTCATAGAAATTGTTCGGTCTTACATTTTTTTATTGTAATCCCCAATTCTTTTTCTTACACTTAGAATCCAAAATCTAGGGTAAATCCCTTCGATAGGAATGTTGTATGGAAAAATTGGTTATGGATGTCGTAAATGCTGGAATCGCTTTGTTACGTTCTGGTGAAGAAAAATTTAAGTCAGCAGTTGTAGATTTAGAAAAAGTATACAATGAGTTAAAGTCAAAAGGGGAATTGGATAAGTCGGCGGAAACACAAAAAATCCGTGACCTCTTGAGTAAAACAATCGCTGATGCTCAAAGTGCGATTGGTAAAACTAACGCTAGTTATGATGAAGTTTTGGCAAAATTACAATCAAACTACCAATCCATTTACCAACAAATTGACACAGCAATTCCTCCACAAGTGAAAGAGAAATTGAAACAAACGTTAGATGAGTTAAAAGCACTCATCGACAAAGCAAAATCTAAGTAACGATACAAAAGATTTTGTAGAAAATCACCACAAGCCACAGAGTTTTCTGTGGCTTTTTTTATTTGTTCCCAGAGATTTGTTCTGATGAGTCAGTCTCCTAAAAAAATCCAATTCATTTTATTTTTGATCGTATTTACGGATATGATGGGATTTTCCCTTTTATTTCCCCTTTTTCCAAAAACCTTGGAGTTTTTTTTAGCAAAAGGAGACGATGTTTTTTTTCGATTGTTTTACTCATTCGCAAAAGAGTTATCTTTTGGTGGTGAAGAGAAATACACCTTTGTATTGTTTGGTGGTATTTTAGGTAGTATTTATAGTTTATTACAATTTTTAGCGGCACCAGTTTGGGGTAGGTTGTCTGACCTTTCCGGTAGACGATCCATTTTACTATTTACCACACTCGGTAACACCATTGGGTATCTGCTCTGGTTATTTTCTTCACAGTTTTGGATGTTTGTGTTAAGCCGCGTTATCACCGGGATGATGGGTGGGAATTTATCCGTAGCATCAGCGGCCATGGCAGACCAAACGGATGAAAAGTCGAGAGCTGCGGGTATGGGACTTTTAGGAGCTGGCATTGGTTTAGGATTTGTGATGGGGCCACTGCTCGGTGGGATTAGTTCCCAATGGACGTTTTTAGATTCTTATTTTTTGTCTGGTGAGTTTGTTATTTTTCCTGCTTCTGCTTTTTTTGCCATTTTGGTTTCTCTTGTTTCCATGGTGCTTGTGTATTTGTTTTTACCTTCCACAAAACCCCAAACCATACCTGATAAAGAAATCCATCCGTTTTTATCCTTAAAGAAAATTGAATCTAGGAACTTGGTTCGCATCTCTTTACTCAATCTATTGTTTGTTCTTAGTTTTTCCGGATTTGAATTTGTGGTGAATTTTTTCCTTTCGGATACATTTTCATTTTCACCGAAACAAATTGGATTTACGTTTTTATACATTGGGATCATCATCATACTGGTGCAAGGTGGGGTGGTAAGGCGATTGTCAGGAAAGATATCGGAAAAGAAAATTTCTCTTTATGGAGGAATGATTGTTATACTTGGTATGGCTTTACTCACTCTCTTTGGATCAGAGATGACCGGCCTCTTCGTTTCATTATTCTTTTTGGCTTTTGGAAGTGCTTTAGTGAATCCTGGTTTGTCTTCTTTTGCATCACTCGAAAGTGGAAAAGGAGACCTAGGGAGGTCCCTTGGTCTCTTTCGTAGTTTTGGGTCACTGGGAAGGGCAGTGTCTCCAATCGCCTTTTCCTTGTTATACTTTCAAAAAGGACCTAGTTTCGCATTTTTCGTATCACTCGTTCTACTCATTGTCTTTACTATTTTATTAGGAAAACAACAAGAGAAAACAACTTAAAGAAAGGATTCCAATTTTGCCCGAAGCATTGGAAACATAAGTTTTTCGTCTAATTTGTCTCCGGTAAGAGAGGTACGAAGTAAAAAACTATCTCGGATTTTTCCATCAAAACTATTGGCGGTGAAGCTGATGATATCGATCCCTAAATGGTACAATGCTTCCGTAATTTGGAACAAAATTCCCGGGGTATCCTTCATTCGTAAATCCATCACAGTAAAATCAGAAGAGATTGGGTTGTACAATTTGAGTGAGGCTTCGGAATCTCCAATCTTACGAACTAGAATTTCTTCTTTTGCATTTTCTCTAAGGTACATCGCAACTGATTTCCCTTCATAAAAAAGTGAGTAAAGGTCGGTTCTGATTTGGGAAAGAAGACTTTCCGTCATTTCCTTTCCATCCCAACTTTGGATCACAAAGAGATCCTGGACATGCCCATCACTGGCAGTCTCTGCCACTGCCTCTAAAATATCCCACCTGTGGTGGAATAAGACAGAGGTGACCCGGTAAAGGATACCCAAATCATCTTGGGAAAGTGAAATTTTGAGCAGGGTGGTGTCTTTTCTCGGGACACAAGAGATATGTAGGATGGGTTTTTTGACTTCTTGTATGACTTGTGCCATTGGAATCTCCTAAAACATTTGCAATTTGCTTAGAACCTAAACATAAGGTGTTAGGAAAATCCCACACTGGTTCTAAAATGATCCTACCCAGTAAATTGCAAAAAGAGTGCCAAAGGAAAGGCTAAAAGGCAAATTTTGCGCCAACCATCACGGATTGTACATTCTGCGCTACAATTGCTTCGACGGTTAGTTTGGTGACGAGAGCATTGATTTCCAAACCCGCAATGAGAAAGTTTGTTGTGTTAGGTGCTTGAGCCTTTCCGCTAACATCCATGGTTAAAGTTCCCGTTCTTGTTTGGCCTATTGCAGAAGCAGGGATGAGTGCTGCGACCTCGGCAGAAAGAGAGGAAGAAATGGCATTTGAATCCAAGGCCAGAACGAGGGGGCCAGAACGAGAAAGGTTCAGTGAAGAACTTCCAAAGTTCATAGAAGTTCCTCCTCCGGCAAATAAGGTAAAAAAGTAAAAGAATCGAAATCCTGTACGAAGGTCAATGGGGACACTTGTGACCGTATTGGAATAGTTAAATGTAGTGGCACCACCCCAAGTCCCTACTGCTGGCCCAAGCGTTAGTGATTGTGATTTATTATCGTTGTAGGTAACATCAATGAGTTGGCGTTGGTAGTGCAATCCAAGACCCATAGAGATTCCGGTGAATTCAAATAGTCCAATTCCATCTGAATAGTTTTCAATCAAATGGTAACGAAGCGTAAATCCACCCGTTGTGATATCACCACCCAAATCTACGTTTTTGTTTTGGGCCTCAATTGCCTTTTGAACGTCCCCTTGGGCAAAGTTAAACTGGAATCCGTGTAAGTATAAATTGAATCGATGTAAAAATGTCCTAAGTTCTGGTTCCGTATCAGATGGACCACCACCCATAAGCCAACCTAAGTTGACCGCCACAATGAAGTTAGGTGCAACAGAAGCTCCCACATTGGGAAGTTTTTGAAAACTTAAATTTTGGTACACAACATTGATGTCTTCTTTTTGTTGGCCAGCAACTGCAACACCAAGACCTACCTGGAAACGATTGACAAGGCCAGGTCCCATCAGTGATGAATTGATGTTGGAAACAACGGCAGCTTCAGACATAGTCGTAAGTACCTTATCTGTGTATTGCAATTGTAAGGCTTGGTCTAAATTATTGATCTGGGATTGAATGGTCGTTGGTAAAATGGTACAAGCATCTCCAGAACAGGTGACTCCCGCCTGCATTTGACTTGGCGAAAGGAAAAAACAACCCAAAACAAAACTGATTGTGATAACTTGCGTTTTCATGAAGACCCTATCATACCAAATATCGGAGTTTGGTCTATGCTTTCTTAACAATTGAGGGAGCTAGAATTTCCTAGTTTACAACCAAAGAAATTTGTGCCAAATTCTCGGAATGCCACCAATCCAAGAAAAACGGAAATATGTCCGTGTCAAACCCCTAGAAAATGAACCAGTGGAGATCCATTTGATGGGAACTGCCCTTTTGGATGTTTTGCATGCAAGTGACATCAGTATGGGTGGGGTAGGGATCGTAGCTCCCAACCATTTTGACGAATGGGATATGAACGAAACTGTCGAAATCCTGGTCGCACTTCCAGGGGATTTGGCAGATTTTATGGCCAAAGGTGTGATCAAACAAATTGGGAAAAAATCCAAAGAATCTGGCATATACGGTGTTCAGTTTACAGCTATGGGTCCAAAAGGGAAACAAGATTTACAAGTGTATGTGAACCGGATGGTTCGACAAAATCGCGTTTTGAGTTAAATAAGGATAACACTGTTCTAAATTGAGAGAGATTACCCATTGGATGATTGTTTTATACGTAAAAAGAGAAAGTTTTGGATTTTGAAAATTCGTTTTTACTTATATTCTGAATTTCCAATTGTAATCTAGCATCATTTAATGTAAATTATATCCATCTTTAACAAACCAATCCCATTTTTTAGGGTTGTAGGTGCACGTATGTCGCTTTTCCGCCTTTCGGGAGTTTCTCGTTTAGACCAACTCAAAATTTACACACCTCTCTTTTTGGACAGTTTGTTTGACTCCCATAAAAGGGAATTGATGTTAACAGACCAAGCTGCAAAGGTATTGGCAAGTTTACGGAAGTTATGTGTTCCAGATCTAAACCAAAGTTATTTTGCATTCCAACTCAATTCTGAGACAATTAAAGAAAATGAACTTAAGGTATATGGGAAGGGAATGGTCTCACTCATCCAAAATCTATTGGATCATGAACTGGCAATGCCTATATTTTATTTGGTCCGAAAAGAAGAAGAAGTTTCTGCAAACCAAATTCCTGTCTTTCCTAGTTTGCTGGAACCATTACAAGTGGAGTTAGCCATTGTTTCCTATTCTGGAGAACGGGTCGAAGAAAAATATGCTTTTGCCTATAATGCCATCGCAGCTAGATCCTTTGTAAACTTACAAAATTTTTTAGTCGATAACTTCCAAAAAGAAACAAGTGACTTCTTCCAAATTGCGATGGAAGATTTAAACACAAAACCCATTTCAATCATAAATACCATGTTATTCGAATTTGAATCTCCATTCGAAATCAAACAAGAATTTCGTGATGAATTGATCCAATACTTGGAAGATGGATTTACCAATTCAGAAATTTACTTTTTTTTGCCAATACTCGGTTGGGTTTATTATGATACCACCGATGCGATTCAAAAAGAATTAGAATACTCTAAATTTTTTGATGAGAAAATTGTTCCAAAACTCATCGAATTAGATCCAAGTTTAAAAGTAAGTTATCAAGGAATGAAAGAGAAAATAAAGGATTCAAAGTTTGATGAACTTAGAAACAAATCCTATCTGCCTCAAATCGAATTTCTAGAAACCATTCAGTCCACTCTCTCTTTTGAAGATTATCCGATTCTAGAATTTGTGAAAATATACCAGATATTAACGACCAAGGCGGAAAAAATATCAGAAGAAAAAGCAGCGATTGAAGCCAAACAACATTTTGAAATATTGTATACAATGTTAAAGATGGGAGATAATTTTATCAGTCGGTTTTTGTTAATTGATCAGGCTATGTATACGGGTAACGACCGAGTCATCTTAGAATTACAGAAAGCAGATGATGTGATGTTTTGTGAATACTATTATAATTCAACTTTTTATTGGGTTTTCCTTTCAAAGGATGTGAGCTCTGGAAACATCGTGATGGAAAAAACCATTGAACATTATTATGATGGAGATCACACTCTATACATCTTTGAAACACTCATGGAAAAATACCCCAACGTGAAAAAAAGTTTTTTGTCAAACATAAGATTTAAAAACTTATACAGAGATGCCAAAAACATTGTTTACTGGAAACAAATGCCTTTTGTCTATCGATTGTTTCGTTTTTTCATTGGGGATGAATTTCCATCGGAATGGGAAAAAAATATCCTTTCAAAAGTGAAATACAACCAAATGAAAGCAAAGTATCTACCAAGGAAAAATAAAACCAAAGGATCTGGAACGAAACCATAATCAACTTCTCTTAATTTTGTTGTCAAAAAATGAGAATCCAAAGAGATAAGAGATAACCGTTAGGGGTGCCTAAGGTTTTTGGTTTTCCAAAAATTCGGCTGAGAAATACCCTTTTTGAACCTGATCTTGGTAATACTTGCGAAGGGAAACGGAAAAAAAATATTCCATAGTAACTGTCATTGGCCATGTTCCATAGAAATGGTTTTTATTGATGTTTACGTTTGTGATAAACCTTTTCCTTTCCATCCAAACCAATGATGAGTGATTCCGGCCAAGGAAATCGCATGTCTGAAAACCATCAAAACCATTTACCTGTAAACGAAGTGTTTACACCACAAACCACCATTCCGCTGTCAAATGGAACTGAATTTAAAGCCTATCGCACAGAAGGGATGTATTGCATCCATGAAGAAACATATGATTATAAACAAGGAATCCCGAAACTAAGAAGATCTTGGATAGAAGGTAGAGAGAATCGGGGAGATGAAAATTTTTCCCAACTCTATTTTGCGAAACGAAACATCGTGACCGAAGAGATGTTGTATGTAGCAAAACGAGAAGGGATGACTCCAGAATTTGTGATGAACGAAGTAAAAATTGGCCGTGCCATCATTCCATCTAACAAACGTCACTTGGAACTAGAGCCCATGATCATCGGGAAAAAATTCCTCGTTAAGATCAATGCCAATATTGGAAATTCAGCCATTTTATCTTCCATAGAAGACGAAGTGGAAAAACTAAGATGGGCACTCCACTGGGGGGCTGATACCGTAATGGATTTGTCCACTGGCAAAAACATCCATGAAACAAGGGAATGGATCATTCGGAATTCTCCTGTTCCCATTGGAACTGTTCCTCTCTACCAAACGTTAGAAAAGGTAAAAGGAAAGGTAGAAGATTTAAATATAGCAGTATTTTTAGAAACCTTGGAAGAACAAGCAGAACAAGGTGTGGATTATTTTACGATCCATGCGGGAGTTTTACGTGAATATGTCCAACTAACAGAAAAACGAATCACTGGGATCGTATCAAGAGGGGGTTCGATATTGGCAAAATGGTGTAACCATCATAAAAAGGAAAACTTCTTATACGAACATTTTGATGAGATTTCGAAAGTGATGCAAAAGTATGGAGTTTCCTATTCTCTTGGGGATGGGTTACGGCCAGGTTGTATCAATGATGCCAATGATGCTGCCCAATTTGCAGAATTGAAAACATTGGGGGAACTCACAAAACGTGCTTGGGCAGATGACATCCAAGTGATGGTGGAAGGGCCTGGTCACGTTCCCATGCACCTCATCCAAGAAAATGTTCGATTGCAAGAAGAGATCTGTATGGAAGCTCCGTTTTATACACTAGGTCCACTAGTCACAGACATTGCTCCTGGTTATGACCACATCACATCGGCCATTGGCGCTGCGATGATCGCATGGTATGGGACAGCTATGCTTTGTTATGTGACACCCAAAGAACATTTAGGCCTTCCGAACAAACAAGATGTAAAAGATGGAGTGATTGCTTATAAAATTGCAGCCCATGCCGCAGACCTAGCAAAAGGTCACCCTGGTGCCAAAGAACGTGATGATTTGTTAAGCAAAGCAAGGTTTGAATTCCGATGGGAAGACCAGTTTGCTCTCTCTCTTGATCCAGAACTGGCAAGGTCGTACCATGATGAGTCACTCCCACAAGATGGAATGAAAAAAGCACATTTTTGTTCGATGTGTGGTCCCCATTTTTGTTCCATGAGGCTTACATCAGACCTTCGTAAGGATATAGCAGGTGTGGAAATTGGAATCAGTGGAAAAGAATCAAATCTTTGAGTGGAGAACCAAAGAGTATGATGGGATATGACGAGGTAAGTTTTCTTTACAGTTTACTTACTTTTTTTTGAAACGAAGTTGGAACGTTCTGATAAAAAAACCAGGCAGAAAGCCTGGTTTTATCGGATTCACGATCGAAAGAAAACATGAATTATGTTTTCTCTCCAGTTTTCGTTTTTATAAACCTAAACTTCTACCAATGATTTCTTTCATGATCTCAGTGGTTCCCGCATAGATGGTTTGGATCCTTGCATCGAGGTAAGCTCTTGCAATTGGATATTCCATCATGTAACCGTATCCACCAAAGAACTGTAAACACTCATCTGTATGGCGTTTTTGCATCTCAGTCGCATACCACTTACACATAGAAGCTTCTGCCGTTGTATTTTCACCTTTCATGTGTTCCATGACCACTTTGTCACAGAAAACTTGCGCCATCTCAAGTTCTGTTGCCATCTCCGCCATTTTGAACTTTGTATTTTGGAAAGATCCTATCTTTTGGCCAAATGCTTTTCGTTCTTTGATGTATTGGAGGGTGATGGTTTGTACAAGTCGTGTTGCTTCCACGGCTGCCACTGCTAACACTAATCGTTCTTGCGCTAGTTTTTGCATGAGGTAACGAAACCCTTGTCCTTGTTTACCAATGAGATTGGATTTGGGAACAATCACGTCATTGAAATACAATTCCGATGTATCTTGTGCTTTGAGACCAATTTTATCTAAGTTACGGCCACGTTCGAAGCCTTTCATTCCTTCTTCGATCATGACAAGAGAAATGGTTCCGTTATCATGTTTCACAGCTGTGATGATGAGGTCCGCAAGTTGTCCATTAGAGATAAATGTTTTTTGTCCATTCACAACGAAGTGATCACCTTTATCCACTGCACTCGTACGAAGGGATTTTAAATCGGAACCAGCACCAGGTTCTGTCATCGCAACGGCAAGGATGGATTCACCCGAAGCACATTTTGGCAACCAACGTTTCTTTTGTTCGTCACTGGCATAGGTCGAAATGTACGGAGCGATTACGTCATTGTGGAGGGAAATGAAAAAACCACTGTTTCCCACTCGAGATGATTCTTCGATGATGATGATGTTGTATAGAAAATCGGCTCCCGACCCACCATATTCGGTTGGAACATCGGGACAAAGCAGTCCGTTTTCCCCTGCTTTCCTCCAAACTTCCTTTGGCACAATGTGGTTTTTTTCCCATTCTTCGTGGTGTGGTTTGACTTCTGTTTCAAAAAATTTCCGAGCCATCTCGCGGAATTGTTGGTGTTCTTCAGTAAAGGGGAGGATACGCTCCATAAAATTTGTGACTCCTTGATATGGAAATGTTACAAAAATGGCGAATTGAGGTCAATTATAAACAGTGTTCAGCTTCATGTAGACACCAGGATTTTTCTTGATGTACTGGATGGCATCTTCTTGGGAAAGGACATAGAGTTCTGTGCCTGGCCAAGCGACGAAACTGAAATGGGAAGGCAATCCTTTGGTGAGAGAGTAAATTTCACCCACAAAATCCCCAGCACCCAGTTCCCGTATCGTTTTGTGGTTTTGCATCACCACCACGGTTCCAGACCTCACGATATAGGCATTTTGGAAGGTTTGGTTTTCTTCGATGAGGACGGCTTCTTTTTTGACAGTCTCTAGTTTTAAAATCAGTTCGAGTTGGGTGACTTGGTAACTGGTAAGGCCACGGAAGGTTTGGGACTCGGTCAGTGTTTTCCAAGTATTGGTCTCTCGGATGCTATTCAGTTTGATGAGGTTTTCGTGGAGTTTTGATCCGCGGATGAACTGGAAAAATCTCGTTTTTTCAATCGTGAGGGCAAGTACATCTGTCTCAGCATACACATCGGCTTGGCGCACTGTATCTAGGATCAGGGATGCTTCTCCAAAGTATTCATACGTTCCATACCGTTTGACAGCAGAATGGTCACTGGAAAGTCCCTCAAACCGAACATTCCCTGAGGCAATGATGAAAAACCGATCCCCATGAGTTCCTTTTTTGATGATTTGTTCCCCACGACGGAAACGTTCTTCCTTTACGATTTGTAAAAATTCTTTTGCCTTCTCAATGGGAAATCCAGAGAAGATATCAATCTGAGATAAAATTTCTAAGAGTTGGAACGCCTCTTGGTGTTTGGGAGGAGTGATCTCCGGGTACAATGTATTTTCAATTCCAAATTTAGCAAGAGTTAGGTGGTTCCCTTGTGGCATGTCTTTTGCCGCAATGTGGTAAACTGTAATCCTTTTTTGCACCTCTTCTGGTAAGGAAGCCAAATAACTGATTTTGGTATGGAGGGGAGGGACACCCGCTTCATGGTAAATGATTTTGCGATCCCATGGAAAGTCTTTTAGGAATTGGTACCTGGATTCTGGTAAAACTCCTTTTTTGTACATGTCTTCGAAGGCTTCTGGATCATTTAAATGGTCAGATGTATAATAAAAGGATTGGTCTTGGAAAAAGAATTCAAATCCAACAGAAGGAATGGAATGTAATGCATAGTGAAAGTAAAATTCACCACCGTTGATGATGGTGGGTCTTCCAATCACAACTGGGATAAAATCAAACAAATCTGTGATTTCTTTTCGTGGAATCTTTGTTAGACTACAGTATTTTTTAAGAAACGATTCCATCACCGTTGCCGTTGCATAAATGGTGATTTTGGATTCTTCCAAGATTTTTTGAAAGGTTCCGGCATCATGGTCCGCATGGCAGTGGGTGAGGATGATGGAGTTGATAAACTTTGGATTTACATTGGATTCCCGTAACCATTCCGTTGAGTTTACAGGTGGGTCCACCATGATCCCTTGGCCATTCAACCAAATGATAAATCCAGAAGTGTTGTCTGTGGGATCAAATCCATGTGAGGGTCCAAGACAAGTGATGCCGATGAGTGGTGGTTGGAAAGGTTCTTCCAATCGTTTTCCGATATCGTATTTGACATGAAAGTCCACTTCACCAGGGATTTTGATTTTTTTTTCACCATCGACTACAAGGAATTCATTGGAGGGAAGTTGTTCAATGGTGATTCCACCAAACTTTGCTTTGTGGGAATCATCAAACAAAACAAACTCCACAACCTCTTCCATCGATTTATAACTTCTAAAATAAGCCATTTCGGCTTTGATATCCGGGAAACCAAAACTTTCAGCACCATCGATGAACTCGGAAGAGAGGTTTAGTTCTTGTGGTCCCATAAGTGATTCCCCGAGAACAATGGTTAGCTGTTCTTTTTGCTCAGGGGAACAAACGATAAAGGTTTTTTTGCCACCACGAAAGAAGAAATTAAAGTAAATAGGGAATTCAAGTTCGGCAATGGAGATGCCTTTTTCCACATGGAAAAACTTGTTTGGGAGGACAAACACCAGAGGGGTCTTCTTTTCGAGCCCCATGGTGTCCTTAATTGTTTCAGGAGGGGATCCGAACTGGATGTACCCTTCTGAAGTATCGACTAAATATCCCCCTCTAGGGAGTGCTGTAAAACCATTCGGTTCGGAACTGACCATTAGGGGATAATTTATTTCCTACTTGTGATTTTCTATAAATTTTTTAATTTGCGGTTTTGGTAAAGCACCAATTGCTTTGTCTACTAAAACTCCATCTTTATAGAGAAGAAGGGTAGGGATGGATTGGATACCGAGCTCCTGCGCTGTCTTCTGGTTGAAATCAACGTTTAGTTTTGTAATTTTGATATCCGCCATTTCTTGCGATAGTTCGTCAAGAACAGGGGCTACCATTCTACAAGGTCCACACCATTCTGCCCAACAATCTACTAAAACCACGCCATTTGCAGTTTCTTGTTTGAAATTGGCGTCATTGATTTCTGTAAGTGCCATATTTCGAAATCTCCTTTTGAAACGTATAACCTTTCTATAAACTAGACTGGGGATTCGAGGGAAAATCGTCGATTATTGTTTCTTTTTTTTCTTTTTATCGTCGGATTCGAGGTCAGTGATCTTTTGTTGGAAGGATTCAATTAGTGTTTTGGTTTTTTCCAAATCTTCATTTTCGCCGGTAATTTGGAATATTTTGCGGTTCATCTCGAGCATTTCCACAGAATGTTTCAAATCTGTGGAATCTTGTGTTGACATTTCAAATTTGGAACGATAGTCCTGTGCCGCTTGGTTGGCAAGTTCGATGATGAGGTTAAAGTGTTCCTTTCGGATATAATAATAAGGATTTTCTAAATCTTGTTCTTTTTCATACGCAATGAAATCGAATAAATTTTTAGTACATGCCGCTACGCGGAAATTGATATCAGGCCAAGACCATTTCCATTTCGAATTGGTTCCAAAGGCAGTCACTGTTTTTTTCATGGCTTGCAGTAAACCTTTAATGAGGTTTAACCTTTGGGTAGGTGTGAACCTTTCGATTTTTGCAAGTTGTTCTTTGTTTTCTGAAAGAGAACCGTCCACATTGTTCCCAACGGTTTTTTCAATATAAGAGATGCAGTTATAAATTTCTTTTCTAGCCGTTTCTAAGTAATTGTTATTATTGATCTCAAGGATGGCCTTGGAAAGTTCATTGATCACAATACAAGTGTTAATCGTTTTGATCGAATTGATGGCAAGGGAAATGTTAAAGTAAGGTTCCATTTCCTTACTTTTTTTGGCTTGGACTTTGAAAATATTGGCTTCTTTTTTTAACTCTTCCAGGTAGTTTTTGAAATCTACCAACTTGTCATTGAAGTCCGCTTTTTTTTCCTTCGTGATGGCCATGTCTGGTTTTATTTTCGGCAGAAAGACCTGGTTTTGTCCATAAAAAACGTCGACCTGGTCTAGAGTTTGCCGAAACTGGAAAAGAATGGAAAATTCTCCTAGGAAACATAGGGACCTACTCGATTTACTCGATACCTACAAATACATGAACCAGGCAATTTTCTGGGATTTTTTGGATTTGGACGGGCGTTGGGACTTTGCCAACGGTTGGTTGCAACTAAACCACCCTGAGGATGAGTGGCGGGTTCGGGCCTCGGAACAATTCCCACCCATCCGCCCCGAAGGCACAGACCACTAAATTTTTCCGACAAGGCTGATCGTTTTTGGTTCCTTCCGAAATCCACTTCGCTTCCCACACATACTTCCGATTCCCAGTCTTAATTCGTTCCTTTTGCCATGGCACCTATTGTGGCAGACATAGTCAGAACAAAGGGAGCACGAAGGTTTTAGAATTGTGATTTGATTCGAGGAGAGAAAGAGAACGGAAAGGATTTGGAAAGGGATCCAAGACCAATATTAGGTCTTGGATGGAGATTGGTATGCTTAGATTAGTAAGTGATCTTTAAGTCGGAGATATCGATGAACTTACGGAATAACAAACTGTTTGTTGGTTTTTTTGTATCAAACACAAGGACCGCTACTTTATTGAAACTGAGGAAATTCGGTCTGTATTGGGTGTAATGGTGGCTTGTGATGGTTGTTTTGTATTTGTTATTATAAATGGTGTAGGTGTGTTTTGGTAATGTTTCGTGCACCTGACGTTTTTTTTCATCTTCTGTTTGTGCAACGTAATTATAAATCACTTGTTTTTCTTTGGAAGGTCCAGTTTCACCAAACAGTGTGAAGGGGAGAGCCTTTGCATTGTTTTTACAGAGGTAATCGACTACTTCCGTGAATGTAGGTTCCGGCATTTCTGCTTCAAAACCAGCATAATGGCGTTTTTCCATTTCTTCTTTTTTCTTTGCGTATGTTTCTTCACCCCAAATTTCTTTTGCAGTGAAAGGCGTTGGCATAATATTAGAGAAGTATAATGTTCTTTCGTCTTTTTCCGGGTCAGCTTTACGCCAAGCAGGATACGGAACAAGTCTCCTTTCATCCTTATTGACTCGGTCTCCTTCAAAACCTGCCAAAACAAAAATAGAATATTCGTGGTTGTCTGGAACTCTAGATTCCAATTCCACTTGGACATCTAAAAATTCACCTTTACCCGTATCTGCATGCCTTCTGATGAAACTTACGTTCTTCAAACGGATCCTGGCATCATACATGGAAAGGGGATAAAGATCCCGGTTGTCTTTGGAAGAAGCGGCGGAAACCTGTGTCCCTTGTGGGTTCCCAGATTCTTGTGCAAAGAGCGCAACACTGAGAAGGGTGAATGAAAGAGCGAATATTGTTTTGTTCATGTTCCGACTACCAATTTGGTTTATACAGTTAGTATCGAAGGAATGCCCCAGAAAAATTAGGGAAATTAGGCTTTTTTCGGCCGATTGTTTTCATCTACGAAGACAACTTTCGGTTTGTAATCGTTAGGAAGTTCCTTTTCCTCAACCTGGCCATAGGTGATGATGATGACTTTGTCACCTTTCATCCCAAGCCTTGCCGCAGCCCCATTCAGACAAATCGTTCCCGAACCCCGTTCTCCTACAATGAGGTAGGTTTCGAATCTGGCGCCATTATTTACGTTCACCACACTCACTTGTTCATAAGGTTTCATACCGGCCATATCCATTAGGTCTTGGTCAACGGTGAGGCTACCTTCGTAGTGGAGTTCCGCCTCAGTGACGACGGCTCTATGGATTTTGCCTTTGCAAACAGTGATGATCATTCGGACCTCTCAAATAAAACCCTAAACATTTTGCCCGATAGATTCAAAAGGCTTTTTTGGACAAGAACATGGATTTTCGTATTGATCCTGTCCACAGAAAACGGAATGGCAGCAAAAAGGGGAGTGATGACATAATTTTCGTATAAATTGGGATAATGGCGATTTTCATCCACCACACGGCCTCGGAAAGCTTCCACGACTTTCATCATGACCCGTTTCTCTTCTTTTGATAAAACAAGTCCATCCATGGGCTTCAGAAATCGTAATGTGAATCCCTGGATTCCATTCCCTTCAATTTTCGGCACCACTTCAATATGACCTTTATCTTTTAATTGTAAGAGGGCTTCGTTCAGTTTGACGGGGTAGGGAGAGTCTTCTAAGTGGATATAGTCTCCTCGTGTGATCATCTCCGCATGTTTCTGGAAATGGACACCATCCGAATAGTAAAGGAGCTTTGCTAAATCCAAGCGGGCTCTGCCATTCGGTGATTTTTCGAGGATCCAAAGGATCGCATGCAAAAGTTTCTCCATCAAAAAGGACTACCTTCCTATCTCTTTCCTTCGATTGTACCTTACCAAAGATACTTGGATTTCCAGGAAAATGCCAGGAAAAATCGAAGGGAATCCATGCTCTTTTTGGAACACAGTCCATGTTTGACGGGGGGCATTGGCGCGAAAGCGGAAAATCTTTTGGTTTCAAAGGAGTACTTAACCACTCTAGGGGTTGAACTGTTTTCGCTTCCAAGGGGAGGTGATTTCACAGCCCATGAACCAGGCCAAATTGTGGGTTACCTCCACATTGATTTAAAAAAAAGAAATATCAGTTTGGGTGATTTTTTACGGTACTTGAACGAGAGTTTGGCGGTCGCAGTGAAAGGAACTTGGGGACTTGTGGTGGTAGAAAATCCAAAGGCCCCAGGACTTTATATTGAAACCACACAAAAGAAACTGATCTCAGAAGGGGTTTATGCCAAATCTCATTTTACGAGTTTTGGATTTGCATTGAACGGGATCAATTCTCTCTCCACTTTCTCCCTCATCCACCCTTGTGGGGCAAGGTCAGAAGATATGACATCCCTTTCGGAACTTGGACTTACCAATGGGTTTTTGGAAAAACGAAACGAATTTGTGCTGCGTTTCTCTCGCCATTTCCTTTCTCTTCTCCCTTAAATTCGATTTTTTATGTCCTTTCCTCGAGTTTGGCCGAAAAGAATAAGGGGGATCCATGAAATATTCACGTTTTTTTCTTTCCTTTATACTCTTTTTTATCCTCTCAGAAACCCTTGCACTCAGCGGTGTGGTTTGGACATTTTATGAGTCCTTACAAAATGCGCTTGTACAAGAACAATTTATTTCTGACCACAGGGCTCGGGATTTAAGTTTGGCTCTTGCCAAATCGGCAGAACAACGATTGAATAACGAAGGTTATGTGGAGCTGGAAAAGATGTTCCATCGTTATGTAGAAGAGTCAAAAAATGATCCAGAACAATTTCGATTTTTAAAAATCAGTTTGTATGCACCAGATGCCACTTTGTTAGTTTCAACCGATACCATTTATACAATTGATGAATTAAAAAAACGAAAACCCGATGAAGAATTGGCAAAGTCCACTTTTTTTCGCAAAGGGATAAGGATGAAAAAATGGGAATGGTCGGAACCAGAAAATGGTGAAAATCCCATTGTGAATTCGAAACGTGATCCAAAAATACGAGATGGATTCGAATGGGTACTTTCTTACCTCCCATTAGCAAAATCGAATACAGTTCGGTTGACTACACCCTTGTACAAACCAGGGACCTTAGATGTTTCAGGTCTTGTGATTCTTTTTTATGAACGAGGAAATTTAGGATTATTATTTGAAAACCAATGGAAACTAGCTGAATGGATGGTTTTCAATTACATTCTCATTGCCTTTGTTGTGAGTTTACTACTGACAGGTGCATTTGTCACATATTCAGTGTTTGTTTCTAAAGAAACAGTGAGACAACCAGAATCGGGTGAGTTTTTACCAATCATTCAGAAAAAAACATTGGAAACAACGGAAAACTCTTTGGAACCAGTGAGTGTGTTGGAAGTCGAAGGGGCTGTCCCACAATCCATTTCTAACGAAAAAAAAGATGATGTAGAAGTTTTATCCGTTGGGCCAGTTGTGAATCAAATCAAACCTGAATCAAATGACAAAACCATACAAGATGCGATATTCTTAGGATAATTTATGGAATCAAAAGACAAAGTATTTTCCATTCAATTAAAAGGTGGTTTGGACGGGAGTAGTGCCGAGGATTTTTATCGATACTTCGAATCGCAATTAAACAAAGGGTATCGTAAGTTTTTATTCCAACTAGGGGCTCTCGACTACGTCACTTCGAATGGGATTAGCATCCTTATTAAAATCCACAAACAAATTCTGAAGTCGAATGCTGTGTATGCCATTTATGGATTAAAGGCAGAAGTCGAAGATGTTTTAAAGTTAGTTGGTCTTTTTGATAAACTTCCGGTTTTTAGAAGTCACCATTCAGCTGAGTCTTTTTTACTCCAAGTAGATCTTTCCTCAGAAAATAATGAATCAAATCATCCAAACGATTCGGATGTGATTCCAAACCAAAAGGGATTGCGAGAAGAGCAAACACCAAACCAGAATCAAATTAGATTTTATTTTACAGGCAAATCAAAAGGGGAAGGGAAAGAGTCCCGAGAAAAAGAACCAGTTTCAAAATTGGAATCTTTACCATCGGAAAACAAAGCAGTTCAAATGCAAAACCCCTCCATGGAAACCGTTTTAGAAGAAAAGATCAACCAACTTCGACTCGAAATCAAAGACTCCCTGCAATCCGAACTCGAAAGGCGATTTTCCGTTTACAAATCAGGCAAGGAACCGGAAGCCAATTTGGAAAAAATTCCAAGTTATATCCAATCCAAAACGAAACAATTGGAAACGGTTGAAAGGATCATCCAATGTGAAGTTTGTGGAACCAGGTTAAGGTTATTTAAATTTGGAAAACATGAATGCCCAAGTTGTAAAACACAATTCCAACTCAGTCCCAATGGTTCCATCCGTTTCCTTGAAAAATTAAATCCAATATAAAACCTGGTCGTATGACAAACCAAGTCCCTGGGAAAACTTCGAGTACGAAACGATCCCTTGCTTTATCATTTTATACCTTTTTATCGAGGATTTTAGGCCTTATCCGGGACCACTTTATGGCTGTTAGCTTTGGAACCGGTATGGTGGCATCTGCCTTTAGTGTGGCATACCGACTTCCCAATATGTTCCGCAACTTATTGGCTGAAGGAACGTTAAGCCAATCCTTTATGCCAATCTTTTCAGAGTATGAAAAAATGGGTGTTTTGGAAGCACGTGTGATGGCAGGAACAGTTTTAAGTTTTCTTTTCCTTTGTTTGTCGGTGTTTGTCGCTTTTTTTTGGTTTTTTGCAGCCCAGTTTTTGCCCACCTTAGTTGGCGGGTCACCTGAATATGGTAAATTGGTCGTAGAACTTTCGTTAGTTTTGTTTTTTCTCATCATGACAGCAAGTTTGTCTTCGATCTTTATGTCGATTTCAAACTCCCATCACAAATACTTTGTCCCCTCTTTATCTCCTATTATCCTGAATTTTAGTTATCTGATCGTATTTTTGTTTGTCTTTCCTTTTTACCAGGAAATCAGAGACCGAGTATTTTTACTCGCATATGGAATTGTATGTGGTGGTGTATTACAACTCCTTGTCCAAACATGGTTTGTGTTTCGAAACGGTTATGGTCCCATCTTTCGATTGGATTTCAAACACCCGGCCATCAAAAAGATTTTTAAACTCATGTTACCTGCCGCACTTGGTGGGAGTTTTTATCAGATAGGGCTTCTTGTAGACATTTTTCTAGCCAACTACATCCAAAACCAAAATCCGGGACTTGGTGCTGTTGTGAGTTTGGATTATGCACAAAGGTTAGTCCAACTCCCTACAGGGATCATTGGAGTGGCACTTGCGACAACCATCCTTCCATCTCTTTTAAAAGATTTACGGGAAGGTCGGGAAGAAAATATTCCAAAAGAAATAGCCGATGTATTGTCTTTTGCATTTTTTTTGACATTGCCAGCAAGCATTGGTTTGGCGGTTTTAGGGGAAACTGTATTGGATTCCATTTATTATGGAGGGCGTTGGGACCATCTTGCTACGCTCACTGCGTTTTTCCCACTTGTATTTTATTCATTGGCAATACCATTTTATAGCATCAATAAGGTACTCGTTTCTTCTTATTATGCATTTTCAGATACCAAAACTCCTTTGCGCATCCAATTGGTTTCATTTTTATTAAGTGTAATCGTAAGTATTAGTCTGATGTTTTTTTTGAAACATTCGGCGATCGCCCTTGCATCTGCTCTCAGTTCCATAGTCACATCCTCATTATTACTTTTTTATCTAAAACACCACCAAGTGAGTATTCCATTTGCCACTGTCGGTAAACGTGTGTTAAAGATGGTTCCAGCACTATTTGGACTTTTTTTTTGGCTAATATTTTCGGAGTGGGGAATCAAACCAAATTTACATAGTTGGGGAATTAATGTTTTGGGATTCAGTTATGCAAATCTTAGTCGTTTGAGTCTTGGTATTTCCATCCTCCCTGCAGTTATCATTTATTTTGGGATCGCGACCTATACGGGTCTTTCCGAATCGGAGATCATTTTAGGAAGGTTTTTACGGAAGTGGAAACAAAAACCAAAGTCGTAATCTATGAATTGATTGCTGACTTTGGGTTTGGCATTGGAACGAGAACGGTAACGAAAACGGAGAAATACCTGACTACAGATTCACTCCGTGTTTTGTTACAATTTGTTTTTTAGATCTTTGGGTTCAAATGTTTAACCATTGTTTGGGGATAGTTTGGAAACGACTGTCTCACATCGTTTGCAAAGAGTCCCTTCTTTTTCCGAAACATGACGCCAACATCTTGGGCATTCCGCATGTTTTGGTTTTCGGATTTGGATGGAACCAGTTTCACCCTTCCATTCAGAAAATACTTCTTGGATTTCTTTTCCATCAAAACTGACATGTGACACTACAAAAAATAATGCCAGTTCTTCAGGTGAAAAAGAGTAACTGTCTTTATCACCTTCTATGATCACTTCCGCTTCTAATGACTTTCCAAGTTTTCCCAGTTTTCTTGCTTCTTCCAAAGCCTTTTGTACATCTTCTTTGGTTGCAAAAACTGGTTTCAGTTTGGTTTCAAGAGTTTCATCGATCCATTGGGATAAATCGGAAAAATCAGAATAAAACACAGAATCTTTTTTTCCAAATGTTGTCCAAACTTCTTCTGTGGTAAACGAAAGGATTGGGGCTAGAAGTTTAGTGAGGACATCTAAAATCAAAGCAAGTGCATATTCGGAAGACCTTCTTGTTTTAGAATCTTTCGCATCACAATACATTCGGTCTCTGATGATTTCGAAGTAGTCTTGGCTTAAATCGACAGTACAGAAAACAAGTACCTTATGATACACTTGGTGGAACTGGTAGGAGTCATAAAGTTTTTTTACATCTTCATTCAGTTTAGCCAGTTTGTGTAAGTAGTATCGATCGATAGTTTCGAGTTCTTCTTTTTTTAAGTTCCAAGAGAGGGTATCTGCGTTTGTATTTCCCAGTAGATACCGGAAGGTATTACGGATCTTACGGTAGGCTTCTGAAACGGTTTTGATGGAATCCTTTCCAATTTTAACATCATCTCTGAAATCTTGGGTGCTTACCCAAAGTCTTAGTATATCGGCACCGTATTGGTTGATGATATCCGTTGTTGGATTGATCACGTTTCCAAGGGATTTGGACATTGCATGGCCTTTGTCATCCAAAACATAACCATGTGTGAGAACAGATTTATAAGGTGGTGTTTTCCGAATCGCCATCGATGGCCAAAGGGAAGATTGGAACCAACCTCGGTGTTGGTCCGATCCCTCTAGGTATAAGTCTGCTGGTTCTTTTCCAATTGAATCACCAAACACAGCAAAGCTGGAAACTCCAGAGTCAAACCAAACATCTAAAATATCCTTATCTTGTTTTAGATCTTCGGAACCACATTTGTTACACTTTGTTCCTTGTGGTAATAAATCTTTGGCTTCCTTTTCATACCAAACTTCGATGCCTTCTTTTTTGACAATTTGGATGAAGTGTTGGATGGTTTTGTCATCCAAATGAGTCTGTCCACAAGACTTACAAGTAAAGGATGGGATAGGAACTCCCCAATTCCTTTGGCGAGACAAACACCAGTCAGGTCTAGATTCCACCATGGAACGAATTCTTGTGATCCCCCAATCTGGAATCCATTGTACTTTGTCGATGGCTTTTAGAGATTCTTCCCTGAGTCCATTATGATCGATGGAAAAAAACCACTGAGGAGTTGCGCGAAAGATCAAAGGTTTTTTACTCCTCCAACTATGTGGATAGGAGTGTGTGAATTCTGAGAAATGAACGAGTGCATTTTTTTCACGGAGTAATTCGACAATTTTTGGATTGGCATCCCAAATTTTGATTCCCTTCATCATTTCAAATTCGTCCGTATAACGGCCGTAATCGTCTACTGGGGAAAGTGTTGGCAAACCTGCTGCCGTTCCCACACGGTAATCGTCTGTTCCATGTCCTGGTGCGGTGTGAACACAACCTGTTCCTGCATCGAGTGTGACATGGTTTCCAAATAGAGGAATGGACTCTCTCTCTAAAAATGGATGTTGGAAAACCATTTGATTTAAGTCGGCATTGGAGAGGGATTTGATTTTTGTGAGGGTGATCCCCGTTTTTTGTTCCACCGCCTCTTTTAATCCATCGGCAAGGATGAGCCTTCCATGGTTGTCGGATTGGAAAAGAGAATAGGCGAGTTCTTCATTGAAACAAATCGCAAGGTTTGCAGGAAGGGTCCATGGAGTTGTGGTCCAGATAAGACAATACGTATCCGTTTCACCCTTAACAGCAAACTTTACATAGATGGAAGGTGACACATGGTTTTGGTATTCGATTTCTGCTTCCGCATGTGCTGTCGCAAGATCGATGCACCAGTACACTGGTTTTTTCCCTTTATAAATATATCCTTTTTCAAACAGAGAACCAAATACTTCCACAATCCTTGCTTCGAATTCTGGAGCCATGGTTAGGTATTTATGGTTCTCATCCCAAAAACAAAGGAAACGATTTAGGTCATCCCCTTGTTTGCCTACAAACTCAGTGGCATACTCACGGCATTTTTTTCTGAGTTCACTTGGACTTGTGTTCCGTGCTTCTTTCCCAAGATTCTTTAACACCTGTACTTCGATGGGAAGACCATGGCAATCCCATCCCGGGATCATATCGGTTTGGTACCCACTTAGGGTTTTTGATTTGATGATGATGTCTTTTAAAATTTTATTGAGAGAGTGACCCACATGGAAGTTTCCATTGGCATAGGGTGGTCCATCATGCAAAACAAAGGAAGGTTTTGATTTACGAATTTCCTTCATCTTTTGGAAAACTTTTTGGTCTTTCCAAATTTGTATTTGGCCTGGCTCACGTTTTGCCAGGTCGGCTTTCATGGGAAAATTGGTCTCCGGAAGGAGGACTGTTTTAGAATAAGGATTTTCCGTTTCTGGTTTGGCCATAGTAAGACCAATGTTTGTCATCTAGGCCAGAGAGAAAACGGAAAAAAAATCTTTAGTCCTTAGAGTTTGACACGAACCTTAGGGAGTTCGTTTCGTAGTCTCACCACATCTGATTTTTCCAATAGGGTCTTTTGTAAAACAAGATGTTTTAGGTGGGCAAGTTTTGCCAGGTTTTTTGGAAGGGTTTTGTATTCCCTCATAAGGGTGAGGTCTAAAATTTCAAGTCCTGGTAGAGAGGCGATCACTTCCACATCCGCCTCTGTTAGTTGCACCTTCGTTTCGTCGAGAGCTAAGGTTTTTAGTTTTTTCAATCGTGAGATGACGGCGGGAATTTCCTTTAGCTCCGTCCTTCCCAGTAACAAAACTTCCAAGTTTTCTAAATTGCCAATTTCGTCTGGCAGAGAGGTGAGTGGATTTCCAAAAAGATTTAGGATTTTTAATTGTTTGAGGTTACCAATTTCCCTCGGAAGTACCTTTAATGAATCATACTGGAGGGTGAGTTCTTCTACTTTTGTCAATTCTCCAATGGATTTTGGTAATTCTCCAAACTCTTTATTGGAAAGATTAAAAACACGATCCTCTTTGTGTTCTAAAATCCATTCTTCCGCATTCACAACTTTTTTATTACATTGCAAAAGGAAGGATGTGAACAAAAGGACTGAAAGTGTATTGTAAATAAAAGACTTCATAAAACCAGATTTGTCATTTCAGATATTTATTATAGCCAAATTCTAATTCTCGGATGATAAACTGGATGTAATCCATTTGGTCACGGTCAGATTTATACAAACTGGCTTCCTTACGGTAGTATTCAGCCAGTTGTGTTCGGAATAAGATGGTACGAAAGT
Source organism: Leptospira yanagawae serovar Saopaulo str. Sao Paulo = ATCC 700523 (assembly GCF_000332475.2). Classification (GTDB taxonomy): domain Bacteria; phylum Spirochaetota; class Leptospiria; order Leptospirales; family Leptospiraceae; genus Leptospira_A; species Leptospira_A yanagawae. The sequence goes on along the minus strand of NZ_AOGX02000032.1, from coordinate 24,757 downwards.
CAGCTTTGGAGAGGATGAGTTCTTTCGATCGATTTTTTAATTGGAGGGCTTCTGGGATTTTCATCACAACGGAAATTTGTAAAATTGCATGTTCGATCTCGGCTACAATTTTATTGGAGTCCTTGTTTCTGTCAGCACTTGGCAATTGGAGTATGATGTCGTCCACACATTCTTCAATGTGATTACGCAATCGTTTGGAATCATACACTTTTTCCGCAATGCTATTGAACTTTTTAGGATAAATAAAACTTTCTGCCACCTTTGCAATCGAAAGGGATCGATTTTCTTTTGGAAGTGTTGGTTTCGGTTTTTCTGAAATTGGTTTTGGTTTGCCATCCTTTCTGTATAAATATCCAAGGATCAGACCAACAAAAAAACTGATCAAAAATCCACTCCCGATGTAATCAAGACTTCCTATCAGCAAGGAAACAACGGTGACAACCGACGAAAGGAAAAGAAAACTAAAAACACCGATCGGAACATGAAACTTTTCTTGTAAGGCAGAAAAAGAGATTCTTGGTTCTGATTTCGTAGATGGTATTTTTTCCTCTGTTCCATCTTCATCTATTTCGTCCGTTCTTTCTTCTTTGTCGATGGAAACGTCGGAACGGTTTTTCAAGATGATGCGGATCTGATCAAGGATCGGAAGTTCATTTCGAACCTCAGGGTTTGTTTTTGCCAGTTTGAATGTATTTTCCTCTACCTTCGAGAGTAACTTTTGGTCCAAAGCAAATAATACATGGAAATTTTCTTCCTTCATCTCCAAACACCCGTATGTATCCGATAATGTTTTTACAATTGTATCGATTGCCTTTTTCTTCTCGGAATCAGATTTTAAGTTCAGTGTTTTGATCTCAGAATACAAGTTGAGTTTGGTAAGGGTGAGTGTGTTTTTTGTATTCTCTTCTATTTTTGTACTTAGGAGTTGGATGAGGGAAAATAGCTCGTCTTCCGCATCTTCTTTTTCCTGCTCTGAAAGAAAACGTGATAATTTTTGTAAAATGATCAGACTATCTTGGATACTATTTTTTATGCGAGTGGCTTCGTCTCCATTCAGTTTATCAAAAGGAAAGTTTCCTAAAATTTGAAGTACTTCTGGGATCAGAAGAGGACCTTGTTTGTAAAGTTCCTCAGTTTGTTTTGGAAATTTGGATTCTAAATGTTTTAGTGTTTCGCTATAGGATTCATAATGATTCTCACTTGCATACCGTTTTAGAAATGGGAAAGCAAACTGTTTGAGTCCATCAAGTTGGACAGCTAGGTGTTTGGCATATTCAGGGTGGTGGGATCCACTTGGCAATACGAAATGATACCCAGGAACGATCTCAACTAGGTTTGCTGTTTCTTTTCCACGAGTGATGACATCAATGATAAAGTCTTTTACAGGTAACGGTCCATATGGCTCCATACTTTTGCGTATGATGGATTCAAGTTCTGATTCAAAACTGAGTTTGGTTGGGAAAAAATAAACCTTCCCTTTTTGGTCGGCACGTATTAGGTTTGAACCTGGATTCTCTTCCTCTAATACCAAATTCTGATTTGATCGATTCTTGAGTAATAGATCCACCAAATCAATGCTATATTTAAAGCAAGACCTTCGGAAAGGAACAATATCTGTTTTTTCATTGATTTGAGGAGCGATCATACTGACCCGAAAAATCAATTTTTGGTCAACCTGTAAAATGAAAGGATAAAAATACACAACAGGTTCTTTGTTGTGTTCGGTAAGGCCAGCAAGTTCTTTCAGAGCTTCTTTAATCGCCGAGCCTGATCTATGGGAATCCGTTAAGTGAACTTGTTTTGATAAAAGTTCTGGAATCAAATCCAAAGTTAAAAATAAAGTTGGAGTGATTTCTGCACTCCCATGCATTTCCAACCTTCGGTGCCTAACTCTTAATTCTTCTAAGATGGCTTGCGAGGTTAATGAATAACTGGCAATATTTTTAGGTAAGGAGATAAAATAATTTGGCTCAGAAACACTGCCCAAGTGTGGGTTTTCTGTTGCACCAAGTTCTGAAAATGGTTCCAAAATGCACCTGCTAAGTCACTAGTCTACAGAAGAATTAGGAAAAGGGCAAGAGAGAAAGTAGCGATATTTACGAGAAATGAAAGAAAAGAATCGATTCAGGATTTTGTAACTTGATCCCAATCATAGGAAGTAAAATAGATAAAATGACTCTTTTCCTAACTTAAATAGAAGGATTTCGATTATGACGAAGAGAATTATGAACGCAAACATTCGGATATCAATTATTGACTCGTATTTTATAAGATAAATCCGTCTATTAGTATATGGATATAAGATTGGCAGAAGTTTTGTTGCAACGCCAGAAGAAAGTTGATACATTTTTTGTTTGGGCAATTTTAGCTCACGTTCCCCTTGTTTTTTTTCTCTCACTTGGTTATGGTGCCACTTTTGTTGTCACTAGTTCAGCCATTTTGTTTGCAGTGTTATCGTTTTTATTTTATCGGATGTTTCGAGGAAGTTTTTTCTTACGTGCCTGGAATGGTACCGTACTCATGATGTTTAGTGCGCTACTCATCCAAGCCCAATTTGGCAGGATCGAAATGCACTTTCATGTATTCAGTGCACTCGCCGTTTTATTTGTGTATGACGATTGGAAGGTAATGTTTGTTGCAGCACTAACCATTGCCATCCACCATTTAGTGGGGAATTATTTGCAAGAGTTTGGAGCTGTTTTCTTTGATACCAAAGTGATTGTTTATAGTTATGGAACAGGACTCGAAATTGTTTTTACCCATGCACTTTTTGTTGTGATGGAAACCGGGATCTTAATTTATTTTTCGTTTTTATCGGTGAAAGATTTAAGAGTACAAATTGAAACACAAACAAATTTAGAAACAGTGATGGCTGGTGTGACAGCTGCGATTGACGAGGTGTCTCAAGGCACAAAAATGTACTTAGAAAATTCAAATCAAATTGCAAAAGCAGTTCGCGAGTTTGAATCTTCTTTCCAAAACCAATCTTCCTCCATCGAAGCCATTTCTGCCGCAACAGAAGAAACCACTGCTTCGAGCCAGTTGATATTAGAAGGAAGTAACCGCCAAATCACAGAAGTGCAAAAAGTGGAAGAATTGAATCGTAACCTTTTTAATTTGAATGAAGGATTTGTAAAATCATTAGAAGTGATGAGAAAAAAAATCCAAGAGTCCGCAGAGTCAGTGAAAAAAACAGAATCTGAGTTTTCAACTTTGTACCAATCAATGGAAGTTGCAGTCGATGATTCTGAAAAGATGGAAGAGATTTTAGATTTGATTTCTGACATTGCAGAAAAGGTCAACTTGCTTTCGTTAAATGCATCCATTGAAGCAGCAAGGGCTGGTGATGCGGGAAGAGGATTTGCCGTAGTGGCATCAGAGATTTCCAAACTAGCCGATTCCACAGCAGAAGCGACAAAAAACATCTCCTCAATTTCAGGCAAAATTAAATCGGCAATCCAAGTGAGTTTCAAACAATCAAATCAAATCAACCAAACAGTGCAAGGTTTCGTGAAATCTATTTTATCTTCTGAGGTTGGAATGGGAGAGTTAACGGAAAAAATTTCAGGCACACTGTCTGCGTTTGAAAAACAAGAGAATGCTCTTACCACACTCGATCAAATTGCCAAGGAAATGCAACTTTCGAGCAAAGAACAATCTTCCAGTATGATCGAAATTTCTGATTCCATTATGGATTTGAATTTAAAAACACAAACCAATTTGAATACGAGTTCTGAAATGATTTCATTTATTGATAAAGGGAATGTGATCTTTAATAATTTAAACAATTCAGTGGAGACTCTTGCTTCAATGATCGATCATGGAAGTGCAAACTAAATTTAATTGGAAACGATGGGTTTGGGTTTTTGCAGCCCTTGTTGTTTTTGGTTTCAGTTTTTATTTACAAATTTTCGGTAGTTCTTATCGAAAAGTAAGTTGTGATTTTTGTAAAATTCGATTTCAGTCGGAATTGAACTCGAATTGGATTATCATTTATCCAGGATTAGTTGGTTGTGGTAAAAAATGCCCTTTGGCACTCGAAGCCTTACGACAGTTTCGAAATCGTTTCCCAAAAACAGAGTTTTCGTTTTATTTTTTAGTGACTGACCCAAAGGAAACAGAAGAAGCCATAGGGGAGTATTTAGCATATTACCAAAAGTCTTTGCAGATTACCGCCCTTCGGTCAAGTTCCGAAGCAGAAAAAAGATTCTACAGAAGGTTAGGTGCCTACTTACCTGAACATGAAATACTGAAACAAAGAGATGAACATGGTACCCAATTTTTTCTGATCCCACCAAAAAGAGAGTTTGTTTATACTCTACCACAATTAAAAGAGAAGGATTGGGTTAAAATCCAAAATGAAATTTTGACCCATCCCTAAATCTGTTGTCACAGTTTGATCCATTAATGGATCATGTGATACACTTCTTTCATCTCTTCTCTAAGTAATTTCATTTTGTTTTGCACCTCTGGATGAGAGATGTCTTCAGGATTTAACAAATAGTTTTCAGGTCCTAGTTCACGAATCATCATTTTTGTTTGCCAAGTGTTATCTTGAGGCATATTGATATCCGAAAGATAGGTATAATTTCTTTTGATCTCTGGTTTGATAAAGTCAAGGATGGAATTGAAGTGATGGTCGTTATAAATTTTCCTACCGTCCGCAAGTCGTGTATAACCTCTTACAACGTAATCGATATAAACAACATCACACTCAAAAGCTTCAAATAAAAAGTTAATAGAATCAAGAGGGATGATTTCCCCACATGTAGAAATATCGATATCAACTCGGAAAGAACAAATTCCATCAGGATCGGCGGCATCAGGGTATGTGTGGACAGTGATATGGGATTTGTCCAAGTGCATACTCACTTGTGCAGAAGGAATGGGATTTCCACCACCTTTTACGTCACTCATCAGGACCATGGCAGATGCACCAACTGGATCGTAATCCTGTGCTGAAACAGAAAGGATATTGGCATCAATTCGCTTCACGATCTCTTTTGAAATCTCTGTAATTTTACTAGCATTGTATTTGTCGTGGATATAACTAACGTACCTACCTTTTTGTTCATCATCGAGAGTGATGCAAAAATCGTAGAGGTTGAAACTCAAAACTTTTGTCAGATTGTTGAAACCGGAAAGTTTGATTTTTTCTTTATCCATTGCTACCTGCTTGTATAAAGAACAGAAATTCGGTGATTAGGTAAGAAGCAACTGAAATAACGAAAGGAATTTAGAAAAGTCATGGAAAACAAGACGGAATGGTGGAAACAAACATCGATTTACCAAATTTACCCTTGGTCATTTCAGGATTCAAATGGGGATGGAATTGGTGATATAAAGGGAATCCTCAATCGTTTGGATGAGATCCAAGAATTAGGGGTAGAAACAATCTGGTTTTCTCCCTTTTACTTGAGCCCAGGGGAAGATTTTGGTTATGACATTGCTGATTATACAAAGATTGACCCTCGTTTTGGAACGATGGAGGATTGTGATCGGCTCATCAAAGAAATTCACAAACGGAAAATGAAAGTGGTGCTCGATATGGTGATGAACCATACGTCGGACAAACACCCATGGTTTTTGGAATCAAAATCTTCACCATCAAATCCCAAACGAAAATTTTATATTTGGAAAAAAGGTTCCAAAAAACCTCCCAATAACTGGATTTCAATGGTAGGAAAATCAGGTTGGAATTATGACAGAGCAACGGACGAATACTATTATAGTAATTTTTTATCCTTCCAACCTGACCTCAATTATCGAAATCCAAAGGTCAAACAAACCATGTTCGGTGTGCTAGATTTTTGGTTAAAAAAAGGTGTAGATGGATTTCGATTGGATATCTTCAATTCCATTTATAAAGATGAAAGTTTTCGTGATAATCCATTTAGCCTTCGATTTTTTCCCACACCAGATAACCATGATGAGGCGTTTTTTCAAAAAAAACAATACAATCTAAATTTACCAGAATCATTTTCTTTTGCCAAAGAAGTAAGAAAACATGTATCAAAATACAAACACAAACCTTTCCTCATTGGAGAGGTGAGTGGTTCTGACCAAGTCCTAAAATCATTTTTGGGTGAAAAAGCTGATGGTCTTAACTTAGTGTTTCAGTTTGAACTCATCCACTTCCAATTCAAAGCAAAGTTTTTTAAGAATTTACTTTTAAAAAATGAAACCATTTTTCCAAAACCATTTACACCTACGTATGTACTCGGGAACCATGACCAAAGGCGTTACATCGATCGATTAGGCGGTGATAAAAGAAAAGCAAAATTATTAGTTTGTTTTCAGTTTATGGCAAGAGGTGTCCCCATTATATATTACGGGGAAGAAATTGGGCGTAAGGAAGGTCGTATTTCCAACTTCAAAGGTAAAGATCCAATTGCTAAAATGAATCGGTTTGTTCCTTTGTTTTTATCAAACTTAATTGGAATTTATATCAACCGAGATAATTGCCGTTTGCCGATGTTATGGGACGATTCTAAAAATGCAGGTTTTACCAATGGAACATCTTGGTTACCCGTGGGAACTTTTCAAAAAGAAGACACCGTTGCCCAGCAAAAAAGAGATAAAGATTCATTATGGAACCAATACCGATCCATGTTCCAGATTCGGAAAGAGTGGCAAGCAGTGAGGGAAGGAAGTTTAGAAGTCATTGAGACAAACGTAATGGATGTTTTGTGTTTTGAAAGAAAGTATAAAGAGACAATCTTACATGTGTATCTCAATTTTGGAAATCAATTGCAAAAGTTACCTCTAACAAATAAAACAAATTTGATTTATGCTTTTGGTGGGTCGAAACTAAGAGAATCGTTTTTGGAATTGCCTTCTCTGTCTGGAATGATTTTACGAATGACGGAATCCAAATCGTTAAGGAAGTAGGTGGTGACTAAGATTTAAAATTTTTAAGATCTTATGGATTTGTGGTTTTACATTGACCAAATACAATCGGACACCTTGTTTTTGGAAGGTCATCTTTTTGTATAAGAGTAATCCGAGAACGGCTGAGGAAACCTCTTCTACATTGGAAAAGTCGATATAGATGGCAATTGTTCCTGGTTGGAAGAGGTTTGTCATATCTTCTTCCAAACTTTTTGCGGAATACAAGTCCAATCGATTGGTTTCCACTCGGTAACTTTTTTCGTTTGTGATTTCCGTAACCATTTTGTCCCTCACAAAATGATCTACGGTAATCAATCAAAATACCTTAGGGATCGAATGCAAAAAACGAATTTAAAAAATCTTTTTCAATCCATGTTTTTTTTGAAATTCACTCAAGTTGGAATTATGGATGGGTGTGAGAATTCCTCCCCTTTGAACCGTATAAAAGTGGATGGGACTCCTTCCATTGGTTCCATTTGATGGAAACCAAATCCCAAAGGAAGTAAAAGATCACAAAGGAATCCAATTTGGAATGCCCCCAAGTACGGAGACCGAAGGTATATCCGATTTCCGCGATTTTGTCCGTCTTGACAACACCTAAGATTTCAAAGAGAATTTTATAACCCCTAGGGTGTAATTTGTCTTTGGTGTCTAAATACACGGATTTACGAATTCCAAAAAAACCACTCATCGGATCCGAAATTTTTACAGGGAATAACCACTCCGATATTTTTGTTGCAAAAAGACTTGCTAACTTGCGTAAGATGGGAAAATTTCCGTAACCTCCATCTTGGCTCCTTCTTGTGGCAACAACGATATCATTTTCATTCAGCAATTGGATTAGATCAGGGATTTTAGTGTAATCATGTTGGAAATCTGCATCCACAACAATCAATTTATCACCACTTGCTTTGTCATATCCAAAGGTAACGGCAGAACTCAATCCTTTTTCATTTCGTCTGACAAAGGGTTTGATCCTCTGGTCATATTTTGCCATCACTTTTGTTACTTCGTAAGTTCCATCTGGAGAATTATCATCCACAATAATAATTTCGAAGGTGATTGCCTGTTCCTCTAATACACGAGTGATCGTTTCTACACAATTTTTGATATTTCCTGCTTCATTGTATGTTGGAATGATGATACTTGTTTTATCTTGCATGACTGGTCATTCAACTTCTTTATAATTAAAAAAGCCCCTTTGTTAAATTTTTGATACATACTTCTCCTGATTGGCAGGAAGTTAAAATGGCTTGGGAACATCCTTCAAACAATTGGTATTGTTTAGTGCAGAGTATCTCACATGCAAACTGGACAAGTTTTGGGTCTTGTAATTGTTTTTGTTCATCACTCAAACATCTGTTTACTGACTCACACATCGATTTACATTTAGGTGCTTCCATTGTAGAAACTTTTTTCCCAAATTGCAGGAAATTGTTTTTGGAGAGGTCCCAAATGGTTACTGAAAACAAAATTAATACTAAGATTCCGTATTTCTTCAATTGCCAACTCCCCGTTTCCATAATGAAATTTTTGTTTTGAATTTTGTTAGATCCATTTTCATCATTGAATTGAAAATGGTTGGTAAATCCATCTGTAAGTGTTGGGTCCAGTGGTACCATGAATTTACAAGTATGTATTCGTTAGGAACTTCTGTACTGGTATAATTGATTAAATAGTTTGAATTGGCACAATTTTCTTTAATGGTTAATGGAAGAGAGAATTGTATTTTTGCTTCTTCCAACTTGTTTTGTACATCCATCGCTGTCCAAGGATTCTCTGCCACAACACAAATGTTCTCTCGTTTGGCATCTGATGTCTGTTCCGGTAGGTTTGGATCTGACATGGGTCGTAGTAAAAAAAAGATTAAAATCGGAATGATTGTTATTTGTGAGAGCAAAATGACCCAAAATTTTTTAGTTTTGTTTTGGTCCAAAAATAAAGAACCGGCTACAACCACTGTAACAAAAAGTGAAACGGCAAATAAATAGGGGAGTCTCACAATGATGGCGATGCTCATCAAAATGAAATAGACAACTAAAATTGAATACTGGTTTGTTTTTGTTAATAGATATGATTTCCAGCTCATACGATTAAAGAGTGGAAGCAAAAATAAAAAGCTTACAAAGGGTGTCACATAATAAGGATCTTTTCGATTTGGAAGGAGGTGTAAACTTGTGACCAAAATTAAAAATACAAAAATAGTTTGTACATAGATTTGTTGTTTCGTTTGATTCTTTTTGAGGACGGAGTTCCATAACATTTGGAACAAAGGTATTGTAAAAGGAATCGTATAAAGAATCCATCCAAACCAAATACGAATGCCTGGTTGGTTTGCAGAATAAAACTTACCTACATTTTCCGTGATGAAGAAAAATCTTAGTAACTCTTTCCCGGACGGAACGTACAAATACAAAAACAAAATCCAAAAAACGGGAACAATAAAGGTTAACCCATAGGACAATACAACGAATTTATCTTCTAAAAATTGTTTCCACTTGAAAGATAATTTTCCTTTTCTAAAACGAATCACTGTCACATAAAAATAACTTAAAATAAATAGAGATAGATACACATGAAGGATAGGACCTTTTAATAAATACCCAATTCCTGATACGATACTGCCCACAACCAAGTAAACCTTTCGTTTTGTTATACGGTAGAGGTAAAAATGATAAAAATAAAACAAAACGAAAAATACCATCAGCCCTTCCATCATCATAAGGCTAAAGAATTTTAGAGATAAAAATGAAAATCCAAACAAAATGGATGTGAAAGCAGCTTCAATTCTTGCATTACGAATCAAAAATGCCAATCGATAGAGTAGATATAAGCTACCAAAACCAAAAACCAAAGGAACAAGTCGTTCCGAAACATAACCCACACCAAAAATTTGGTCGGAAGTCATACCGAACCAAAAAAGTAAGGGGGGTTTGTAAGGATTTGGTAGACCGGAAAGACTTGGAAGTAAGTAACTTCCCATTTCCAAACTTTCGCGAATGGAACGGATGTGCATGATTTCATCCCCTTGTGGGAAAGGGGCATCAGGCGATCCAATGATGGCTCCAAAAATGAAAACTAAAAGGGCACTCAAAATGGGAACCATAATCACCATAGTTTTCCATAAACTTAAAAACTGACTGGTCAGTCAATATAATAAAATGGCAGTTGATTGAAATAGTATCAAAACAGAATTCGTTTTTTGGAGAGATTTTTTCACTCATTCTACATTTTTTTTTGTCTAAGCGAGAATTTGAAACTGAGGTTGGGTTTCGGAATTGTAAACAGGTATTGTTGAAAATTAATTCTTTCCAAAGGCAAAATTAATTTGAGGAAGTTTTTGATTGATTGGTCTAAAATGGGAAAAAGATGCCAAATTTATTCGAAGAAAATGAAATTCTATTGTCAGAAGGAATCACTCTTTTAGAGGTTTTGCCTGATTCTTTGTACCATCCAGCAGGGAATGAAAATCTTTCTTCGGTTGGGGAACACTTTCGTCACATCATAGAACATTACCAAATGTTTTTTCAGGGAATGTCTTGTGGTTACATTGATTACGATAACCGAAAAAGGAATGTGAAACTCGAAACAAATCGAGCCTTTGCCATCGAAACGTTAAGTTCGATCAGTTTGGAATTGCAACAGAATGGAATTCCGGAGGGACAGATCCTTGTCTCTCAAAATTACAATCCTGATTTTCCCAAACCGGTTTTATCATCCACAATTGAACGAGAATTAATGTTTTTAGTATCGCATACCGTGCACCACTATGCCATCATTGCTATGATTTTGAAAGGATACGGGTTTTCTGTTCCAATTCGTTTTGGGTACTCTCCCGCAACCTTATACGCAAAACAGTTTTCAACTACCTAATCTTTTACCAGCGATTCACAAACTACCAATCGATAGGGAAATAGTCTTTCAAAAATTTCCCTATCCAATGTTTTCCTGTATTCACTCCGTCAAACAATGGATCGACGACTCTTGCAGCACCATCCACAATATCAAGAGGTGGTTGGAAATCATGTAGGTCTTGTTTGCGTTTGGCAAGTTCAATCGGATCTTCATCTGTCACCCAACCTGTATCAACCGCATTCATAAAGATCCCATCCTTTGCAAAATCTTCTGCGGAGGTATGAGTCATCATATTCAGTGCTGCTTTTGCCATATTGGTATGGGGGTGCCGATCTTCTTTTTTGAAGCGATGAAATTTCCCTTCCATAGCAGAGACATTGATGATATGTTTTTTACCTGTGTTATCTTTTCGCATGAGGCTTACCAATCGATTACACAAAACAAAAGGGGCCACTGCATTTACAAGTTGTACTTCCAACATTTCAGATGTATTAATTTCACCAAGTTTCAATCGCCAACTATTTGTTTTGCGAAGGTCAACTTGTTGAAGGTCAGCATCTAACTTTCCCTCAGGAAAAACTGCTTCTAATTCATGGGAATTGTCATGAGAATATGGAATTTGAGAAAGAGCCGCCGAAGAACGAATGCCCACACCTGGAGTTTTATGGTTCCAACTCACAGCCAGTGCAGTTGCCGTGTCTTTCATTTCTGTATCAGAACGATACGAGTCCAATTCGTTTTTACAATGTTGGTAAAAGGATAATAGTTTTTGTGTTTCAGCTGGTAAATCAGAAATGGCTGTTGTTTCCATTTCCAATAGATGAGCGTAAAAACCTGGTGGTCTTCTCACTGTTTGGGCAGCATTATTGATGAGGATATCCAATCTTTCTAAATGGTTTTCTAAAAACTTACAAAAAATTTCCACACTCGGGGTGTGGCGTAAATCCAAACCAAAAATTTGTAATCGGTCCTTCCACATATGAAAGTCAGATTCCTTTGTGAAACGTATGGCCGAATCAATTGGAAATCTTGTTGTCGCGATGACTCTCGCACCGGCTCGAAGCAGTAGGAGTGTTGCCTGGTAACCAATCTTAAGGCGTGAGCCTGTAATCACGGCCACAGTCCCTCTTAAATCAGCTGTTTGGTATCGTTTTGAATAATTTAAATCCGCGCAATTCGGACACATTGAGTCATAAAAAAAATGAAGTTTGGTGAATGGTGTTTTACAGATATAACATGGTTTAGGCTGTGATAATTCTGTTGCCGTATCCCAGGACCAACCGGCAGTATTGGAAATTTGTAATGGTGCTTTGAAAACTGAACTTTCGCGTGCTCGTCTAATGCCAGTTAAGGCAGTTTTTTGCTTTTCCTGAATTTTGATGATTTGTTTTTTTTCAACACGGACAGTACGATTGCGTTTACGAACTTCATTTCGATCTGGTCTGGAAATTTTTCCGCAAAGGATCATGAGTTCCAGCCGTTTTTCTTCTGGTAAGGTTACAAGTTCTTTGGGTGAATTGATCAGTGTTTTTAATTCACCAAGTAAAGAATCGATGTCCATAAAACCAGAATTTTAGGAACATTGGGCTAGGGCAACTCTCTTTGGGATTAGTTTTTCTGAATCCTAATCCTACGTTTTCCTGTGAAGTGGATTTGCCCATCCAGAATGCACGAATCTTCCATTTCTTGTTTCAAACTTTGGACTTGGTCTCTCATGTTTTGCATGACCTCTATGACACCAGCCACATCCGTACAATTCAATTGTAAAAGTAACTTCTCTTTGTCATAGTACAAGGCTTCTATTTGTTGTTCTAACAAGTAGTTTTCGGATTCATCAGAATGATTTTGGATGAGATCTTGTGATGTTTCCTCAATCATAAGTTCACGGATTGGTTTGGTTAAAAACTGTTGGATCTCAGTTAAGTCCTCTTCATGGATCATCGGTTCTAATGCGATGAGGATATAAGTAGTGAGAGAAGCTTTGATGATCAAATCTGGATCCGCGTCCCCTCGGTTAAAATTCTGGTATTGGATTTGGGTATTTAACTGTTTCCAATAACATTTTAGTTCTACATACTTTGAAAATAGGAGAACACTCAACTCTTCCTTTACTTCCACATCATTTAAAATGTGTATGAATTGGTGGATCACAGAATCAAACCAAGATTGAATCTGTTTTTTTTGCTCTTGGTTTTGCTCAAAACCAATGACCCAATCATCTAGGTTTTCTGAAACGGAACGTGTAAACGAATGATTGGTCAATTTATCTTTGATGAAATGTAGTTCCATAATGATGCCTTTCGTTTTAAGTCGATTCGAATCGATGTTTTGGAATGTATGCGGCGCGTAAGGAATCGATTCGAATCAAATTTGTATCAACTTTTCTATAATTTTCTTTGAATGAATATAGTTTTGATAATTCTTTCCCTAAGGATTCAAATTCTTCTAAAATTGCATCTGTATCAGAAGTTCCGAGACTTAGTTCTAGTTCTTCTTTTTCTTTGTACAAAGTTATGATTTGCGCTTCTAGGTTTTCGTCTCTTGATTCTTTCATCTGTTATTAGACGAATTACTTTTTCAAAATAGAAATAATATTGAATTCTACCAAGATACTCCAGGGACGTTTGCTTTGGCCAATTCGTACTGGTTTTAAAATGCGGGCAAATTGGTTCGAATCGATAAAGGTATAACCCTCTCCTTTCTGAATGGCAAGGAAAGCGTCGGTTGGAAGTGATTCAACTCGAGTTCCTAATTTTTCCATTTCAGGATTGGATGCATAATTACCTTCATAGGTAACCAAAGATGTTTTTCCCAGACCAAAGAGTTGTTTTGGAGATAATTCTTTTTGAAGTTGCTCTAATGAAAAGTCTGCACCTAAGATTCCCGCAAATTTTGAATGTAAAAATAAATTGGTCATAAGACTTGTCATCTTTACCGTTTTTCCTTCGATTGGATAATCGTAGGGTTCCATCATCACATCTTCCCCTAAATCACGAGGAAGGATGTACCAATCATTTTCACCTTGTATGTCATATCCCTGCAGAGGTTCGATTGAGATCCGACCATTATGCCTATGGCAATATGGTACAAATCTTCCTTTTGAGTCATGCCCTTCTTTGTTTGTATATTCAGAATCTTTTTCGTCGATCACGTTTGGTTCACAACAAATTGCGTAAGCTAACTGTTGTTCGTTTTGAATTAAATATTCTTGTAGAATGAGTAAAAGATGTTCTCGTTTCATTCCTATATTGGCATGAACCAAACTTTGTATTAAAAACTTTAATCCATAAAGCGAAGTCGCCATTATATAAAACTTAGATTCGAGTTCTTTTGCAATATTGTTCGTCCATAGTTCTGCATATTCCATGATGGACTGTTTTTCCATCTCTAAAACATCTGCATTTGCTTCTGAATTTTCTAAATTAATTCGAGATAAAATTTCTGAAATTTTTTTGGTGGCTTCAGATGTTTGGAACGAAAGTTTTGTGACTTCATTTGCAACGATTTCAAATCCACGGCCATGTTCTCCTGCTCGAGCTGCTTCTATTGATGCATTTAACGCTAGTAAGTTGGTTTGCTTTGCTACCTGTTGGATTGAAGATGCAACGGAACCAATTTCTTTTGAACGTTCCCCAAAGGAATCAATCAGTTCTTTGAGTTTTCGCATCCCCAAATTTGAATATTGATCATCCATTTTCACCAACCTCGGGAACTAGATCTATTTAGAGTATCGGAGTCGGCCTAAATCTTATTGATATCCAGCTTGTTGCAATCGAAATAGTTTTTCATATTTTCCTTTTTTTGCCAGTAAACTTTTATGATCTCCCCATTCCGTTTTTTTACCTAGTTCTAAAACTAAAATTTTATCTGCCATCCTCACCGTAGAAAATCGATGGGAAATGAGGATCACCGTTTTACCAAGTGTGTGTTCTCTAAAATGTTCAAATACTTTCATTTCAGCTTCTGCATCGATTGCCGAAGTAGGTTCATCCAATATAAGAATATCTGCTTCAGACCTTATAAAGGCTCTTGAAAGCGCAATTTTTTGCCATTGCCCTCCTGATAATTCCCTCCCATCCTGGAACCATTTACCTAAACGTGTGTGGTATTTGAGCTCTAATCGGTTGATAAAATCATGTGCCATGCCTAATTTTGCAGCATGAGTCCATTCATTTTCCGATTGGACTTTATTTACATCTCCCATTCCAATATTATCTCCTACTTTAAATTGGTATTGGACGAAATTTTGAAAGATGACCCCGAAGCGTTTTCGTAAATATTCTTCGTCCCATTCCATTAAATTGACTCCATCTAAAAAAATAGAGCCCGAAGAGGGAGTATACAGACGAGTTAATAGTTTTATTAAAGTTGTTTTGCCAGAACCGTTTTCACCAACGATTGCCATTTTATCACCTGATTTTAACTCAAAGCTAACATTCGTTAATGAATCTGTTTGGGATCCTGGGTACTGAAAAGAAACCGAATCAAAAATGATACCTGATTTGTTTTTTTGATTTTTGAATTTACCAAATTTTTGTAAAATTGGTAGGTTCAAAAATTCCATTAAGTTTTCGATATAAAGGTGGTCTTCGTAGATTCCACCAAAAGCAGACAATGCGTTGGCAAAAGTTGTTTGGCCTTGTCGAAAAATCACCAAATACATTGTCATTTCACCTAAAGTGATTTTTTTTTCTAAGGCTAAACTGATGATCCAAACATAGGTACCGTAGAATGCTAATTGGCTAATCAGTCCTAAGAAAAAACTTACAATAGATTTTTTCAAAGTTAGTTTTCTATCTTCTGAATAAATTTTTTGAAAATTGTTTTTATAACGGTTTAAAAATTCTTTACCAAGGTTAAATAATAATATTTCTTTTGCATTATCTTCTCTTGCCATTAATGTTTCAAGGTATACTTGTTCTCTTGTCTCTTTGGCTTTCCATCGGAATAAACGGAAACTGTGTGTAGAAAAACGTGTTTCAGCGATGAAGGTAGGGATTGCAGCAATGATGAGAATGAAAGAGGCAATAGGAGATAATTTTACAAGTAATCCAAAAAAACTAATGATTGTGATGGAAGATTGAGTGATGGTAAAAAAACGATTCACCATAGATAGAGGTTTAGAGGAAGCTTCAGAACGTGCCTGCGTCATCTTGTCATATGTTTCAGAATTTTCAAAATGTGTAAGTTCCAAAGTGATTGCTTTTGACAAGATCCTTTCGTTTACTTCTTGTCCTAGTTTGATCCGAAGTAAGGTTGTACATAAAAAATAAAGTTTTTGGGATCCAAAAAAAAATATGGTAATGATTCCCTCCAAATAAACATAAATCGCAGTTTCGGATCTTAAAATTTCATTCCAACTCGTGAATACTGTTTTGGAATTTAAAATTGAATCAATGATGAGTTTGCCAATCCATACAAGGATAGAGGGGAATAATCCATTTAATATTGTCAGAAGTGTGATGAGTACTGTCAGTTTTGCTGAACTTTTGTATGATAGATGGAAAGCAGTTTTAGAGGATTGGACTATACGGTAAAAGGTTCCGAACATATTGGTTAGATTGTTTTTGTGAATCCGAATCGGTAGCATTTTTTGTTTTATTTCAAAGGAAAACAAAGAAATGCACTTTTCTAAATTCAGATTTATTTTTCCATGTTAAACATAAATGGCAAAAGAGCGATTAGACAAAGTTCTTGGTAATTATGGTTTGGGTTCACGTTCCGATGTGAAAAAAGAAATTTACCAAGGTTGTGTAACAGTTAATGGGCAGATCATTAAAGATCCAGGATTTAAAGTCTCCCTAGACGATGTTATTGTTTATTATGAAGAAGTTTTGGAGAGAAAAGAATTTTATTACTTCATGATGAACAAAGCTCCTGACTGTATCACTGCCACCGAAGATCCAAAAGAAAAAACAGTAATGGATTATCTCTCAAGTCGACATCAGAATATGAATTTGTTTCCAGTGGGAAGGTTGGATAAGGAAACAGAAGGATTACTATTATTCACAACTGATGGCACTTTGGCACATTATTATACTTCACCAAAACATTTTGTTGAAAAGGAATATTACGCAGAAATATCAGATGAAGTGACTGTAGATGATATCAAACAATTTGAACATGGAATTGTGTTGGATGATGGGTACAAAACTCTTCCAGCAAGACTCGCCATTCCCAATCCAGGAAATCCAAAAGTTGTTACCGTATGGTTGAAAGAAGGGAAATACCGACAAATTCGAAGGATGTTTCAAAGTTTAGGAAAAGAAGTCCTATATTTGAAACGTGTGAAGATGGGAAATTTGGTTTTGGATCCAAATCTTACATTAGGGAGTTATCGGGAACTTACACCGGAAGAAGAAACACTGTTAAAACTGAGATAATGATTCATTCAATAAACCTTTCTATTTTTTCAAAAAAGGCAGATGGAGCTCGTTTTGGTCGAGAATTGGACAAAGAAACAAACAGCTGTTCGTCTTTCATACTCGCAAGAAGTTTACCATTACCATCTACTATATCTTGTCTAAAGTAAAATCGAATTTTCTCAAAACTTTCGATCCAACTATATAATTTTATATGGGAACCTGGACTTGGTTGGTGAAAAATTTGGATTTCACCTCCCATAAAAAAAGTAGTGGAATCGGTTTCTTTGATCAATTGAAAATCTACGATTTCTTTAAAAAATAAAAACCGACCTTCTTCAAAAATTTTCCAAATTGCATCGGCAGGTAAAATCCAAAAACAATTCATATCACTATAGGGAATATAATAGTCATGTTCAATAGAATTTTGTTGTATTGGTTTTGGATGGATCGAAAATTCGTGTTGTTTCTGATTATTGATTTTAGGAATGTTTTCTATTGAAAGTAGGAATCCATTTTGATACAAAGACGATACTGATTCAATCGTACAAACTTTTTTTCCATCCTTATCAACCATCAATTGTTTCCAAAACAATGATGAATTTGGGAGTGAGAATACTTCCGTTTCTACATCAATTTCTGAATTAACAAATTGTTGGTTTAAAAATCGCACATAGGAGCTGTTTGGTGAAATAACGATCGCATTGTTTAACATGGATTCGATAGAGAATCCAAATTCTTTTAGGACTTCGCATCGTGCATCATAGGCAAATTTTTCGTAGGTTCGACTTGTAACATGCCTGTTCCAGTCCAAATCGAAATGCCGGGTGGTTAACGTTTTACGAAAAATTTGATTCATACCACCTTTCTTTTGGTTATCATTGGATGGTAAAGAAAAATTCATAAACACTCGGTTCGTGAAATCTGTTGAAATTTAATCCTTTGCTCAAATCGAATTTAAAGTGAACCAAATGGTCTACCGTTCGTCATAGAAGCAGGAATTTTGGATGAAAATGGAATTTTTGGTAGGTTTTACTGGCGGATGCAAACTTAATCTTTGAATGAATGTTCTGATTTTACAATTGATCTGGGGGGACGTAGTTTTAATTTTAAAAACAAACACGATTATGAGAATCGGTTCGCAATTGATTTCCATTGGTTTTCGTTGGTGTTCGGCTCATAAAAATAAGGCATTTGCCATTTCTGCGTCGCGATGGCCTGTTTGTTTGTTGGTTTAGTCCATTTTGGATAAATGCGAAATCCAAGTTTCCCTTTAGATTTTCCAAATAAAATTCCCTTCTCATTTAATATATGTTTATCGAAAAGAAAGTAACCAATTTTCTTTTTATCGATAACCTCTATGATGCAAATGTCAATAGGATCTTTTTGTGTCAACGGTTGGATCTGACCGTTGGTATTTCGTTTCCATAAGGTAACAAAAAAACCAATTTTTTTGGGTGTGATTTTTGCCTTTCGAAAGAGGATATTTTTTTGATTGCATTTGAAATGACAAGCTTTGTATTCAAAACCCTCATCTTCCATCTGAAATTCGCGTATGTTTACCTTCAACGGATTTAATAAAATATTTTGTACATTGAATAAATAATCAGGTAAAGCATTATCTCTGGGAATATTGGAAATCATGTAACGTTTCTAATGAGATAGAAATTTTAGCCCAACAATGGAAAGAACCAATGTAATCAGAAAAAAGATCCGCCAGAATTCTAAAGGTTCCTTAAAAAATAAAATTCCAATCAGTATTGTTCCTACTGCTCCGATACCTGTCCATACAGCATAACTTGTTCCAATGGGCAAACTTTGGGTAACTTTTATTAGTAAACCCATACTGATCAATAGGGAGATAAAAAATCCCAAATACCAATAATACGTTTCATATCCTTGTGATTCTTTTGCTTTACCTAAACAAAATGCAAATATCACTTCAAATATACCTGCAACCAACAAGAGAATCCAATTCATACTTTATACCCTAAGGATGAACTTTTGTTCTGTTACTTTTCTTGTAAACTCGATATCATCTTCCTCATACACAATAGATTTGAAGATAGGAGAAAAAGCATTCAAAGGAGAGGGAATTTATGCTTTTCTCTCAAGGGGATCTATATCGGGCGGAAGGATGAAAACGAAATTTAAATACAATCGATACGAAACGGAGCATCAATCGACTTGAAATAACTTGGGTGATTCTCCTGATTGAATCTTTAAACATAAAGATTTTAAATACAAAAAAGGATCGTATCCGTTTGCCTTAGCTGTTTCCAACAAGGAGTAGAAAAACGTGCTCATTTCTGCAGTTTCGGAAGTACCAGAAAACAACCAATTTTCGTTTGGATTGACGAATGGTTGTATATCGTTTTCTGCTAGATCCGTATCCAATGGTATTTCCGGATGATCCATAAAAACGAGAAGTTGATTTGATTGGGAATTTAACGATTGGATTGCATTCGCATAAAGTTGATTGGTAGGAATTACTTTTAATTCTTTGTCAATGAATTCAAAAATTTTATCTATGACTCGCCTAGATACTGTTTGCCTATATAGTTTTCTTTCTTCCCTACTCAATGGTTTGATTTTATCTTCAATTTCGTAGATTTCAGTTATAAAATTTAGAAGTTTTATCGCACCTTCATGTTTTTCGTCTGTCGCAATGATTTCGGAAAACATCCTTCGGAAATTTCCCCAACAACAAGCATTCGATATTTTTGAATCAGGACTTGTTAATGATTTGAATGTAACAATATCTTTCGTTTGGATGATTCCTTTGTAATATTTTAATTTTTCGTTAAGAAATTGTTTGTTATGACTATGGATGTAATGAAATCGAAGGATTGATTTCCCTCTATTCAAACCTCGTAATACATACAGATTCGCCTGTGTTTTGGATTCATTTTTTTCTTTGGATGCTCTTATAGGTGTTTCAATAATTTGAATCGATACACTTGCAAATAATTCTTTCCAAAAATCATCTTCTAAATATTTTAATCGTTCGTAACTGTTAAATGCATAATTGCAGAAAGTAGTTGTATTGAACTCGAAACCAAAATTAGAGAAGAGCGTTCCAAGTTTGGAGAAGGGAATCCCTTTACAGAACTTTGATACAAAAAGAAAAGCCAACATACTAACATCTGCTAGTTCTTTTGGAAGAAATTGTGGAAAAGCGGATGCAATTCTGATTTGTGAGTCCTTACACTTAGTGCAAACATACTTTAGGCAAATGTGTCGTATGAGATTGATTTGTGGGGGAAGGATTTCGATTTTATCAATAGTTTCTGATCCAAACGATTTGAGTTTTTCGCCGCAGTTGCATTTTTTTCGTGATGCTGGAATATCGTGAATGATTTTTCTGATTGGTAATTGATCAATCAAACGAAAAGATATAGTCTGATCTTTCGTTTTTGGGTTTTCATTTGCAATAAAACACGGCGTTTCGTTTTTCTGATTCTTGGGACGATTTTTCTCTTCCAATAAACTAACTTCTATTTCATTAAAAATCCTACCCTGGTCTTTTTCTATGAGTGACAAATCATCTGAAGTGTTTGAAAAGAGTTGGAATTTGAATGAATTTAGATCAAATTCTAAACAGTTGTTTTTGTTTTGCGGAGTGGGTGAAAAATCTGCGCGATTACAGCCATCATCTTTCGGCTTAACGGTTACGTTCTTTACATTATCAGGGTTATCTGTTAGGTTTGAGAGGTCCAAAGCAAAGGAATAATCGGATAGTACCTGTTATTTGTCAAAAAAAAAATTGTTTTTTAGTATTTTTTTGTAATCACACGAACGAATTTCTAGGTCCCATTTCACATCTTCAGAATCTGTATAACCTAACAGCGATCGTTTATCAATTTAGTTGAATTCTCCTGTTATGCGAGATTTTCAATGGATCTAGGAATTTGGTACGATTTGGTCGGTTAATAGTGGATAGTCTAGAATTTTGGTCTATTCTTTTGTGTTAGATTGTGCTAAAGGAACAAATTTGATTGGTGGATCGGGAAGTTTTAAATAGATTGAGGATTATTGTTGCAATGTTTTTTTGGGTTAAGATTTTTTGATTCTGACTTGGAAATAGATTTTATAATTTTCTCTTTCGCTTTTCAAATAGAATTTCCATTTGGCAATTATTGGTGTTGTCTGCTTATGAAGTGTTTAGTCTTGAGTTTTCATTGGAAAACAAACCTTCTTCTAAGCGCAAGGCTTAGGTCATATGCAATTGCAGTCGAGTCGTTACTTGATCGGACGAAACGTATTAGCAAGTTGTTTGGAAGTATTTGTTCGGTATCCATCGAAGAAGTAAGTTCGGACCCGAAAATTTAACCTGTTCTTCAGAACTCCGATTTTTAAATCTGGAGAAGTTTGGCAGCTCATTTTAGCATTCAAAGCTTAAAATTCCATATTACGAGGGAATATCCCATTTGTTTAGGATTTTGATCGAGAGAATGGATTCGGTAAAATCGATTCTGAAAATGTATGCATTGACTTTCTCTAAATCAGCTGTACACACAAAACTTTGCAATCGACAGTCCTCAAGAGGTTAGGTGGATTCGACTTTTTGGAAAAAGAAATTATTTCCTTGAGGTAATAAACACATCTTTTTTTCTAGAAACCCTAATTTTTTCTTACAGAAAAATACTTTTATCCATTTGTTTCTGTAATGATTCGGAATGCGAAATTCTACACCTAGCTCTGGTGAAATGGATTCCCTTCGCCAAGCATGCCGTAAGGAATTCCAAATTTGAATCCACAACATGATTCACCCCCATATCAACCCAGCCGATGGCGTATTCGTTGATCTAAATAATATTGAAAAAAAGAACGTTGT
Organism: Leptospira yanagawae serovar Saopaulo str. Sao Paulo = ATCC 700523; assembly: GCF_000332475.2. Lineage (GTDB taxonomy): Bacteria > Spirochaetota > Leptospiria > Leptospirales > Leptospiraceae > Leptospira_A > Leptospira_A yanagawae. Next base: position 2,812 of record NZ_AOGX02000032.1, on the reverse strand, counting down.
GTCACTATCAAACGAAGCTTCATTCCAAATTGTAATGGAGAGTCGCGATTAAATTTATATAAATTACGACACTATGATTAGAATAACCAATTTCTATCCTTTAGAATAAGTCTTTAAACATTTTTATATTGGCTCTTTCATAAAGACCCGATTCCAATTCAGTTTGTTTGAAGCCATATTTTTCGTATAAGTGTATCGCGGATTTTAATTCTGTATTTGAATACAAGACAAGTGTTTTAATTTTCATCGAGTTTGAGAATTCTAAACAATGTTTAAGTAGTAAGGTACCAATGCCGTATCCCTGCATCTTTTCAGTAACAGCCATTTTTCCAAGTTCGAATAATTGTTCTGATTTTTTCATGAGACAGGCAGTTCCAATAATTTCCATATCCCTTTTAGCAAAAAAAATGTATCCACCTTTGTCAATAATAGCTGCTTTGGGATTGGATAAAGAATAAACATCTCCCTCTTCAATTCTAAAATACTTTTGTAACCATTCGTAATTTAAAATTCTAAGGTAGTCTTTATATTCTTCAGAGTAGGAAATGATTTCAAAATTCATAAGGAGGTATCTCCGTTACATTATAATTTTTCATAGCCAATTTTCTTTGAAAATCCTCAGTTCTTGTTGGGAAAATTTGATAGCTTGGCGCCATTATACGTTGAACTTCTTTTACATCAATATGGATAATTGATTTAATTGGGAAAATCGAGATAATACTAGGATCAAAGAATTTGATTAGAACATCGAAATGATCATGATTTTTCTCTATGATACGGGCAAAACCTTTTAACTTAAAGCCTTTTTGAATAAATATATCGATAAAGCTAACGCATACTTTTGGATTTTGCAAAATATTCAGTGCGCTAATCGGAGAAGCAATATTGCAAATTAATAATGTAGAGTTATCTTTATGTGTGAACACTTCTTTGGGAGATACATTGGGTTCACTATCTAGATTGGAAGTTGCAAGCCAACAAAGGACACAATTTTTAATATATCTTTGAACTTCATCTGTTATCATCATTATTGAATCTTAAATGTATAAATTATTTCCCTTTTAAGTATATTGAAATAGGTTGTGGTGATGTAGCTTAGTGGTAAGTCTAAGTGATGAGTTAAATTATTTGTTACAATGTTTCTCGAGGTAATTTTCATAAATTTTATTTGCATCTTGTTTTTGAATATACAAAAAATAAGGAATGGTGATCAACGGAAATAAACCATCGACTCCAGCAGCCCAAGCAAGTGAAAGTGACAAATAAGCTATACCGCCGGAAATACCCCATTGCCCATGGCGATAGTTTTTCATTTTAGTTCTAGTTTCAAAGAAATGAGCTAAACATTCAGGAGTTTCATTTTTTGGAACTTCTGGTATGGAAATGCAAGAAAAAGAGATTATAATTGAAAGAGTTGTAATGATATTTTTGATATGCATTTGTCTAACGCCTTTTTGTTCGAATCTTCAATAAATTCTTCAAAAATGAATGTTCTTGTTAATCCATAAAAATAGATTGTTTCTTCATTATTAATTTCAAAAGTATCAGATAAAATTATATTACGGCTTTTGCTAATTGTGTAATCAACAGAAATGTTATAATCAATTTTTCTAAAATGAAAAGGCCAAAACAAAGTGGCCGGATAGATAATAGGTAAGCTCCACCAATGATTTCTATTTTCGATTAAAATTGGTCTTATTTTAACATCGAGATTAATTGCATTTTGGTTCATTTCGTTATCAGTAATAAAATATTTATTAGTAATTGAAACATCATTGTTCATATAAGAAATAAAAATATATCTCCATGCACTTTCAATTTCCTTTAAATCACTATTCAATATTTCAAAATCACCAATGTTTAAAATATTTTTGTTTTTTCTCTCAATTGGGAAATCTATTTTTTTTGGGCTAGGCAATTGCCGAATATCAAAAGCACAATTGAAAAGAAAAAAGAAGAAAAGGGGGTTGAGTATTATTTTTTTCATATATTGAGTCATTTTTTGTGACCTGCCCCCATTTTCAGTACCAATGGATAAGTTAGTTTTCTCTAAACATTTCAACCATAAGATCGCTTAAACTCTGAAGGAGTCAAGTAATTCAATGAAGAGTGAAGACGCTCGTCGTTGTATTCCTTTTGGAAAATTCGCAAAGCATCGGTTAACTCTCTTTGATTTTTAAAGTAGTGTAGATTCAAACACTCATCTCTAAGTTTACCATTGAAACTTTCTATAAATGCATTTTGTGTTGGTTTTCCTTTTTCAATAAAGTGAATTTCTATCCCCTTATCTTCTGCCCATTTCTGGAAGTCTTTGGATGTAAATTCTGTTCCATTATCCAAAACAAATGCTCTTGGAAGTCTTTCGAGGGTGTTTAAATATCTGATCAACTTTTCTGACGAAAAAGTAAACTCTGCCTGAAGTATGGTATTCTCTCTTGTTAAATGATCAATACCTGTTAAAATTCTTTGCTTTCTTCCATCAATCGTCCGTTCGAAAACAAAGTCCATTGACCAAACTTCGTTTGAATTCTTAGGCAATGGTAGTTGCTGTGATGATGCATTTCTTTTCTTTCGCTTCGGTTTTGTCCTTATTTTAAGCCCTTCTAAGCAATATAGTCGATATACTTTCTTATGATTGATTGTCCTACCCGACCTTCTTAACCTTCGGTAAATTCGTCGATAGCCTTCCCGTTTCCATCGAAAAGCAAGTCTTCGAATTTCGTTCATTGTCTCTTCATCAATAGCTTTCGGCTGATAATAATAACTTGATTTAGGAAGAAGAACAACATCTAGGCTTCTGTTTAGAGAAAGT
>NZ_AOGX02000033.1 GCF_000332475.2 Leptospira yanagawae serovar Saopaulo str. Sao Paulo = ATCC 700523 | reverse complement strand
AGAATCAAAATTGAACTTAATTGAATACTAACCTAGTTACGTAAAAACGGACACCTTTTACTCAGCGAATGAGGTAAAGGTGAATATGAATAAGAAAGGAAAATACTCTCCGGAGTTTAAAGAACAAGCAGTCAAGCGAACACTTTCTGGTTCGTTTACGATAAAAGAAGTAGCAGGGTCACTTGGAATCAGCTATTTTGTGTTACGACAATGGAGGGGAGAATACTTGAAAAAATCAGAAGATCAGCTTCCACTTACGGATAAACAGTTAAAAGAAAGTGAAGAACTGAAAAAGCTTCGGAAGGAAAATCTGAAACTGAAAGAGGAAGTTAATATCCTAAAAAAGTTTGCCGCCATGCTTTCCCGCGAACAAAATCCCGATTGATGTTCATGGAAACTCATCGATTTGAGTATTCGATTCAAAGCATGGCTAACGTTTTAGGAGTGTCTCGTTCAGGATTCTATCAATTTCTAAAACGGAGTAAAAACGAATTAGAAAAATATAATCCCGAACTTGTCGAGTTCATTCGGGAAACGTGGCTAACAAGTCGTAAGAATTACGGCTTAGTTCGGTTGCTTCGGGAAGTGAAGAAAGTGTATTCAATTTACGGAGCAAGAACGGTTCGAAAAGTGATGAAACTTTGTGAAATTCAAGGAAAACAGGAGAAACGTTTTCGGATTGCCACAACAGATTCTAATCATGGGAATCGGGTTGCTCCGGACTTAGTTCAACGGAATTTCAAACCGAATCAGAAGAATCGGATCTGGGTTTCAGATATTACTTTTTTAAGATCCTCTTTCGGGTGGATTTATCTTTGTGTAATACTGGATCTTTATTCTCGAAAAGTAGTGGGTTGGTCGATTTCAAATTCTAATGATTCTAAGTTAGTGTGCACCGCTCTTTCCAAAGCAATCGAATGTAGAAATCCTCCTAAGGGTTTAGTTTTTCATTCGGATCGAGGATCCAATTATTGTTCGTACGAAACTCGAAGGTATCTGTTAAATAATAAACTCAGAAGGAGTAATAGTAGAAAGGGAAATTGTTGGGACAACGCAGTTGCTGAGTCCTTCTTTGGTTCTCTGAAAAGAGAAATGGAATATAATTACTTTTATAAAATTCAAGAAGCCGAAGAATTACTTTTTGATCATATAGAGGTTTATTATAATAGACACAGATCTCATTCGTCATTAGACTTTGTGAGTCCTGTGCAATTTGAAGTAAATGCTGCGTAAAAATGTGTCCAATAATTCGTCACTAGGTTAGTTCGCCTAGATTTTTCTTACTCACTTTATTTTGAGTTTGTC
>NZ_AOGX02000034.1 GCF_000332475.2 Leptospira yanagawae serovar Saopaulo str. Sao Paulo = ATCC 700523 | reverse complement strand
CTGGCATTCGCCTTGCTTCCGCAAGCTACATGCCAGTCCCTAACGTCCCGTTCCGGGACTCAGGGTCGGGGAACTTCGGTAAGTCTATTCGTTATGCGAAAAACTGCAAAAATAATTTTTAAAGGAAAATTAATGAAAAATATAACTAGAATATTTTTTATTTGTCTGACAATGTCAGCATATCAAATTTCAGCTCAAGAAGGAAGAAAAACTATCTTTTTAGAATTTGCTTACGAAAAAGGAGTTTTATACCCGGACACTAACGTAAATAAATTTGGTGGTCCTCTTTCTTCAGATAGACGTCGACCGCTAGAAAATTTTAATTTCTATACTTCTAATGTATGGTCAGATGAAGACAAACTTGTCTCCGCTTATGCTTTCAAAAATGCACCAAAACCAAAAATCTCCGGACAAAGTTTAACTTTTCTATTTGAATATATGGTTTTGAATAAACTAGGAATTGGTTTAAGCGTTACAGAATCGGAATATAAAGGATCTAATTTCTCTTTGTCAAAAGGAAATTTTCTGATTCTTGCAAATCTTTTAAGACAAAATACAAATTTAATTGATAATGTTTCTAATGAACAAATAAGCCGTATAGAAAGTTTCTTGCCTGACCTGCTCCCCAAAAACTGCACCGATATTTAAGTTAGTTTTCTCCGATATTAAGGAGAGAGCATTATGGCAAGAAAGAAGATAGAAGAAAGCGAGATTTTTCGGATATTAAAGGAAGCAGAAACAGGTATTCCAATCAAGGAACTTTCACGAAAATACGGAATCACTGAACAAACATTTTATCGCTGGCGTAACAAGTATGGAGGAATGGAGCTTAGCGAAATCAAGAAGATGAAGGCACTCGAGCAGGAAAATTCAAATCTCAAAAGATTGGTAGCTGACATGGCTCTCGAATCCAAGCAATTAAGAATGTTTGGGAAAAAAGTTTTGAGCAGATCAACGAAGGAGAGAGCAGTTGATCTGCTAGTTGAAGAGGGACTTTCTCTAAACAGAAGCCTAGATGTTGTTCTTCTTCCTAAATCAAGTTATTATTATCAGCCGAAAGCTATTGATGAAGAGACAATGAACGAAATTCGAAGACTTGCTTTTCGATGGAAACGGGAAGGCTATCGACGAATTTACCGAAGGTTAAGAAGGTCGGGTAGGACAATCAATCATAAGAAAGTATATCGACTATATTGCTTAGAAGGGCTTAAAATAAGGACAAAACCGAAGCGAAAGAAAAGAAATGCATCATCACAGCAACTACCATTGCCTAAGAATTCAAACGAAGTTTGGTCAATGGACTTTGTTTTCGAACGGACGATTGATGGAAGAAAGCAAAGAATTTTAACAGGTATTGATCATTTAACAAGAGAGAATACCATACTTCAGGCAGAGTTTACTTTTTCGTCAGAAAAGTTGATCAGATATTTAAACACCCTCGAAAGACTTCCAAGAGCATTTGTTTTGGATAATGGAACAGAATTTACATCCAAAGACTTCCAGAAATGGGCAGAAGATAAGGGGATAGAAATTCACTTTATTGAAAAAGGAAAACCAACACAAAATGCATTTATAGAAAGTTTCAATGGTAAACTTAGAGATGAGTGTTTGAATCTACACTACTTTAAAAATCAAAGAGAGTTAACCGATGCTTTGCGAATTTTCCAAAAGGAATACAACGACGAGCGTCTTCACTCTTCATTGAATTACTTGACTCCTTCAGAGTTTAAGCGATCTTATGGTTGAAATGTTTAGAGAAAACTAACTTATCCATTGGTACTGAAAATGGGGGCAGGTCAACCTTACTTTCAATATTCAATTAATCCTATTGCAAATATAAGAACACTAAATTTCAATTTAGCTTATCATTTCATGGAGAATAGTATATTCGATCCTTATTTAAGATTATATTTAGGATACGGAAAATACTCATCTCTAGATCCAAAAGTGTACCATTCTGGAATTGGAATTGGTACAAGAATTTTCTTTAATAATAACATTTACTTACTTACAGAAATTCTTACAAGTAGGTATGATGCTTATGACACTAGATCTTCATTTCTTCAAATAGGTAATTCTGAAGAAATTCGAGTCTGGACAATAAATGAAGTAAATGCTAAAATTGGAGCAGGTATAAATTTCTAGATTCCTGCAGTTCTTCGCATAACAGCGCCTTACCGCTACGCTTCGGCACAAGGCCTCGCTCGGCCTGCGGCAAATTCCCTTTCTGTCACTCGTTTGCATCCGCAAACTCCGTGCCAGTCCCTAACGTCCCGTCGGGACTCAGGGTCAGGGAACTTCGGTAAGTCTAGTTCGTTATGCGCAATGCCAGAAATGATTAATTTAATTTAAATAGGTAAATAATGAAAGAAGATGTCTTAGAAACTATAGGCGCTGACTGGCTGTTACAAAAACCATCTGTTTATGTGAAAACAAATTTAAAATATAGACCACCGAAAGAATCAATCGATTTTGATATTCAAAAAGACAATATTTATTCAGATATTGATATTCTATCCTTGAATATAAATAATTTAGATATCGTCACTATTCTAAATTGCAAATCATGGATGGATGGTTTTGATTGTAAGAAATTTGATGAAATGCTAAAGGATTCCAGTAACCATGAAAAAGAATTTGGTGGTAAGGAATATTGGAAACATTTTAGAGAATTAATAAGTCCTAAATGGAACAAAGGATTTATTCAGAGAATTAAAGAAGAAAACAAAAACTTCAAGAATATAAAATATATTATACTTTCACTATATGCGAAGAATAAAGAATCAATTTTAGAATGGCAGAAAAATCAGATAATCTTGCAAAACTTTAAAAATGAAAACATTAATCTTTTATCCATTGAAATACTTGAATTAAAAGATTTAATAAAAGATATAAATATAAAATCATCCGATTACGTCGAAAATTCCGATTTTATTCGCATGATCCAAATTTTGAAAGCAAGTAGAATTCTAAACTAACGGAAGGAATAAGAAAAAATGATAATAGAAAGTGTAACTCATCGCAGTATCAGTGCAAAAATAGATTCATTAGATTTTGAAAGAATCAATACTTATATACAAGGAGCTGTATACTGTTGGTGCAAGAATGTAAAAGATAATAATGGTGAAAATCTTTGGTTTATTGCATCTGATCTTTTTGGTGGAGAAAATTTTTTTTGGGAAGGAACTCCGTTATACGTCCTATATAATTGGCATCTTCAGAATGGGGCATCTGACCCTGTAAATATGGCTGGTCGAGACGTAGGACATATACTGAAATCTTTAATAGACAAAGACCCAAGAGTTTTCCATACCAGACCTGGACGAAGAAGAGAATACCTATGGACGGGAAATTAGGATTTAGAAAAATCTGGCACAGCGCATAACAGCGACTTAACGCTACGCTTCGGGACAAGCCCTCGCTCGGGCTACGCCACATTCCTCTTCTGTCACTCGTTTGCGTTCGCAAACTACGTGCCAGTCCCTACCGTCCCGTTGGGACTCAGGGTCGAGGAACGTCGTTAAGTCTAGTTCGTTATACGCAATTGTTTAAAAATATTTTATGAAATTACTTACTATCAAATTATTCTTTATTGCAGTTGCTTGCACCAATTGCATAACGCATGAAATACTTTCCCAGGGAGTTACGTCTGATTCTGAATTAGAATTAATAAGTTTCAAAAACTTCACAAATAACCCTAAAATCAGAGACGAAATCGACATAAGAGCTTTCAAAATAAATAACGAAAAAAATCTTTCCGAAATTATTTACGATAAGAATAATACTTTTTTTGATGGAGATTTACCACTTAATCTAGAAGACTTAAATCTAAAACATTCAGATATTTACATGTTTTCAATAAATGTTCAAAAAGATTCAAATTCAATTAATCTCTCTAATTTTTCTATTTCATCAGGTGAACTTCCTCTGATTAAAACTAATGCTTTTGTTTATGATTATATCATACTGTCCAAATACAATAATGGCATTGCTGGTTCTATGGAATCTATGTCGATCACAAAGGATTCATTTCCTATCAAGCCTGAAGAGGCTTACAATCACCGTATAAAATCGTCCTCTTACGGCTATACTCTCGTAAACTATCTTAGAACCATTCGATTTATAGTTGCCTTTAAGAAAGAGTATTTCCCTAAAAAGATAAAAAAGCTGATTTTTAGATCTAAATTTGAATTCGAAGCAGATTTTACAGAAAATTTGGATTAAAAAAGAACTTTTAGAAACAATCAATACTCAAGAATAAACAACTGCGTATAACTTCCGCTAACCACTTCGCTTCGGGTCAAGCCCTCGCTCGGCCTGCGGCACATAGGCTTTCTGTCACTCGTTTGCATTCGCAAACTACGTGCCAGTCCCTAACGTCCCGTTGGGACTCAGGGTCAGCCTACGTCGGTTAGCTTTTTCGTTATGCGAAATTTTTTAAACTTTACAAAAGAATAAATAATACATTCTCTAAAAGAATTTCAAAAAACAACAAAGAAGGTATTCTTTGAAAAAAACAAATCAAATATTAATTGCGCTTTTCCTGATCTTATCTTTCAATTCTGGATGTTTGATTTGGCGAACAAATAATATTCCAAATCCTAATAATATCAATGTATCTTATTCGAAAAAAATTAAATTAACTGTTTCAATTGATGGCTGTTTCCCTGACGATCTTTATTCGTGCAAATCTTCTTTAGAAAGCTTTAATCAATTAAATAAAGAATTCGCTAAAACCGGTTCAATTGATACTATCTACGGAAATTCAAATGGATTATCTAATTCTGACTATCATCTTAGCTTATACTGGGATGATGATATGAATAAAGACAAAGGTTTATTAAATGCAGTAACTCTTTTTACTCTTGGGATCGTCCCTGTCTATTATAAACAAGATATTCAATTACTTGCTATTGTCAAAAAGACCGACGGAACAATTTTACAAACTTTTGAATACAAAGAATCTATTTCACACCTGATCCATATTCTCTTATTCTTTAATATACCATTCGAAAATTTAAGACAATTAGATGAAATTAAAGCAGGCATGCTCAAAATGCTTTTGAAAGATTTAATTAATTTAAATATTAAGTAAAACAAAAAACTTCGCATAACAGCGACTTACCGCTACGCTTCGGGACGAGCCCTCGCTCGGGCTGCGCCAAATTCCCCTTCTGGCATTCGCCTTGCTTTCGCAAGCTACATGCCAGTCCCTAACGTCCCGTTCCGGGACTCAGGGTCGGGGAACTTCGGTAAGTCTATTCGTTATACGCAATATCCAAAAAGTGATTAAGATACTCTTGGTAAGTAATTACGCCAATATCTTTGAATTAACGCATTTTCATTCATGCGATTCGTTCTATCGCAGCTCCGTTGGTTAAGTAGAAAATTTTAATGAAAATTTTCACTTTAAGAAATAAGAATTAAGAAAAAAGATGAACTAAAGATAGAAATGAAGAGTTCTTGGTTTTATCTTAATTAAGTAATTATTTTTGGACGGCGATTCTATTTTTACATATTGGAGATTAGGATTTTTTTTTAATTCTAAAAAGATTTGAAAACAAAAAATTTAGGAAGAAAAAAAATGAAAGAATACAAAATATTGACTAAATTGTTTTCTAATTACTTTATTCTCTCACATTGGATACTGCGTATAACAGCGGCTAACCACATCGCCTCGGGACGAGCCCTCGCTCGGCCTACGGCACATAGGCTTTCTGGCACTCGTTTGCATGCGCAAACTACGCGCCAGTCCCTAACGTCCCGTTTCCGGGACTCAGGGTCAGCCTACGTCGGTTAGCCTATTCGTTATGCGAAATTGATTAAATTTCATACTTAAGAAAAGTAAAAATTCAGTATTAAAAATTCTAAAAAAGTAGAGGAAAATAAATGGGAGATATTATTGATAGATTAGATATATTGTATAAAGAACATATGGAGAGTCTTGAGTATCTAGTACCAAGGGTAGATACATCTAAATATGATTCAGATGGTGGTGGAAAGTATGATTTGTCTACCAACTTAAGATTTTTAGCAGCATGTGAGTATGTGCTACACGGAGATAAAAAGAAATTTCTGGAATTACTTTCCAAATCAGTATCTCTTGTTGCCAAAGTTTTCGAGGACTATCATTCTGGAAAAATCACTAGTATAGCTTACGTTAAGTGGAATCAGTATTTACACATGCTAGATTCTTATACTTCCTTGAATTTTGCTTCTGCCAAAACAATTGCCAAGTACATTGGGAATCTGGATACAGATAAAAAGGAAAAAGGATTTTTCCCCGCTCTCAGTTATTCGATTAAGTATATGGTTTTAGAAGACTCCAAAAATCTAAAACAATACTCGGATAAGTTATCTGAATCTATAACTCAAAAGAATGCAAAAAATTATTTAGGATATGCGGCAATCATCCAAGCATATATCAATAATGACTCAAAGTCCATGCAAAAGGGCTTTGAGACACTGCTTGCAAATCACAAACAGCTCTGCAAAGCTAGAGGGGAATATTCGGATACCGAGGATGAGGTAATCTTTTTACATGGTCTAGGTTTAATCAATCTTGTTCGGTCTCGAGGCTTCGATGTGACGCTAGACGATCCACTGATTCCACAAGACTTACTAACAACGGTAAAGAAATAAAATATTGAAAATAATCAAATTCGCATAACAGCGACTTACCGCTTCGCATCGGCACAAGGCCTCGCTCGGCCTGCGGCAAATTCCCCTTCTGGCATTCGCCTTGCCTTCGCAAGCTACATGCCAGTCCCTAACGTCCCGTTACCGGGACTCAGGGTCGGGGAACTTCGGTAAGTCTAGTTCGTTAGGCGCAATAGCTAAAAAATTGAATTATGAAGAAAACATTTATAAGCTATACTCACGATAGTGAAGAATATAAAATCAAAGTAAAGAATTTTGCCGACTTTCTTATTTCTAACGAAATAGATTGTGAACTAGATCAATATACAGTTTTCCCGATAGAAGGGTGGACTAAATGGATGATCGATAGAATAAGTGAAGCAAATTTTGTCCTAGTGGTCTGCTCTGAAAAATACCAAAGGAAAGCTGAAGAAAATACTGATCAAGCTTCAGGAGGAACATGGGAAGGTTCAATTGTCAGGCGAGATTTATTTAGTTTGGGCAATTTAAATCGAAAATTTATACCGATATGTTTTGGATCTGGAAATAGGAAATTCATGCCAAATTTTCTATCAGATTTTACATGCTTTAATGTTGAAAATCAGAATGAATTAGAATCATTACTTGATCTAATAAAAAAAGATTTGTTCACTAGAAAGCCAAGTATAGATGGCCTTTCGAAAACTTTTGAATTTGATAAAAAGAAAGAAATAGAGGGAGTTGGTGAAGTAATAAGTGAAAATCAATTTCTTCTAATTTCGACTAAGGGAATAAGTCGCGTTCTGGAGTTTAATCAGATCACTAATGATAAAAACTTAGAAATAACTGCAAAAATTACTAATCCTAGTGATTCTAGTTTTTTACAAGATTTAAAGTCCGACCGTAGAGGAATCGTTGTAACTTTTGGATTTTCTTCGTACATCGTTACTCTTCTTGAATGTATTCAGAAAATTGAAAATGGTGAAGAGACCTATAAGTTAACTTTCGAAATAAGAGATGCATCTAGATTGGCAACAATAACGGATATGGGGTTAGAAGGATACACTACGGAAGAAATTGCGGAAATTAGAGTGAAGCGAATTCTATTGAATAGGCATTTCCATAGTATAGATGATGAGGATTTTAAGAAAATTCTTGAAGATGCTGTATTCTCAGGAGTTGGAACTCCAATGAGGGCAGATAAATCTCCAATCCCGGAAATTTTAAAAGAAATAGAATCTTTCGATAAATTTAGGGTCTTTGCAAGGCTATATTGTGTCACATTGCTGATACATTCTATTGCTATTACAAGTATAAACAAGCTCATATTTTCAAAAGAGGCAGAAGATATAGTTGTTGATTTTGAGGGTATTAGAGATAAGCAATACACAAATTTGAAACCGCAGCTGATTAAGTTTAAAGAATCAGTTTTATTAAATTAACTACTGCGCCTAACAGCGACTTACCGCTACGCTTCGGGACTCCGCCCTCGCTTGGGCTGCGCCAAATTCTCCTTCTGGCATTCGCCTTGCTTACGCAAGCTACATGCCAGTCCCTAACGTCCCGTTCCGGGACTCAGGGTCGGAGAACTTCGGTAAGTCTATTCGTTATACGCAATATCCAAAAAGTGGCTAGAGGCGT
>NZ_AOGX02000035.1 GCF_000332475.2 Leptospira yanagawae serovar Saopaulo str. Sao Paulo = ATCC 700523 | reverse complement strand
TTTCATTTGTGTGATCCACCAAATTCAATGCATGGATTGAACCACCAAATTTCTCGATTGTTTGTTTCACGAAACTTAATCCAATTCCGAAATCTAAGGAACCGTATTTGTCATATATGTTTTGATTCATCCGATAAAATGGTTCGAAAATCAGTTCCAAACAACGATTCGAAATTCCAATTTTTGCTGATTCCTCATCATCATATGAATTGATTGTGGAAAGATAAATCCCATCAGCATCATAGTGAATCAAAAAGAAAATTTTACTGGATGGTTTTGAAAATCTCATCGCATTCAAGAGTAACTCATACAGTATCTTTTTAAAATATTCGGAATTCAGTTTGATCATCTTTGAATTAAGATTTGATCCTTTGTACTCAGGAATGAGTAAAACTTGATCCTTAATGAGTAAAAGAGAGGAAATCTCTTCTTTCACTTTCAGCATTTCATTGAATAGTTTAAGGGCAGAAACTTCTTCTATTTTAATTCGATCAAAAATCACCGCTTCAATTTCCGAAAACCTATCTAAAACTTTTTTTGAATAAACTGCATTTTCTTCCAATATTTTCAATATTTCAGGATCAAGGATAACTCCGCCATTCTCGACTTTCGGCATAGTTTTAATGATATCGATTAACTCCGTAATAACTCCAAGACCTGCACCTTGTGCCAAACTCGTTCGCAATCCATAAAATAGATTTTTGTTTAATTCATTCGAATTGAAGTCACTTTTTTGAATTCGAGTATTTTTATAAGTATACCATTCTAATAATTTTTCTAACGACAGTATTTTTTCCCGTTCATAATCAGAATGGATATATTCATCTTTTTTATTCGAAAGTTGGTATTCGATTCTAGAAATCAATTCCGCAGGAATCACTGGTTTTATCAAATATTCCTGAACATCTTCCTTCATCACTTCTATGATTTGTTTTGGGTCTTCTGTTGAAGTGATGACCATAATAGGTATATGTTTATTAACTTTTCTTACTTCCCGAACAAAATCTAAGCCATTCCCATCAGGTAATTGTAAATCAGTGATTAGGATATTTTGGTTGTGAAAGTGATTTTCCGATAAATAATCAATGGCTGGTTTTTTCTTTGCAAAACTAGTCACTTCCATCCCTTTTTTCTGCAGGAGGCCATGATATAAAATTGAAATTGTGGGATCGTCTTCGAGTAGGATCACTCGAGTGAGAGAATTCAATGTTTCCATCGAATCAGATTTGACGATGGAAACACTGAATCAAAAAACAGTGACTTTGTTTTTTTTAAATACTAAATGTCCTCTCCAATGGAATCTTCCTTTGGATTTTCAGAAGCAAATCCTTTGGATTCTTCCGAACCATTGGAACTTGATTCTTGCACATTCGTTTGGTTGGGATTCCCACCACCCCTTCGATCACGGTGTTTTTTTCTTGGTGGTCGTTTTTTGTTCCCTTCTTTTTTACGATTCTGTTGGCCAAATTGGTGGCTATCCGGTTTTGGTCTTTGCCTGAGTGATATTTCCCAAAAGAATGCAGTTTGTACGGCAGACTCGTTGTTTTCGGAAATGGCGACAATTTTGTACACCATAAACGCATCGTAAAAATAGTCTTTCTTTTTGAAAAAAGAATTTTGCCTTTCTTTTTCGTCGTCTGTGACTTGGAAACGAGGTTGGCTGATAAAAATTTTTACCAAATTATCTTGTTCTCGTTTTGGTATTCCCATACGTTCGAAGACAGGCATTAAACTTTCTTTGATGTTATGCGCTAGGTGGCCACGATCATCTTCGTATAGGTCTTTTACGATATCGTAAAAAATTAACGAATAAAAGATCGCGGGTGTCATCTCTTCCCTTGCAGAAAGAAGTTTGTCAGTCACAGCGAGTCTTTTTCCAAGTGGAGTGTCCATAAAATGTTCACGCCATTCAGGATCTGTTTTCCTTAATTTATCAGCAGGTTCTTTGAATAAAACATCGAGTAGATGGTTTTCGGCTAACCCTTCAAAGATGATGGAAGTTTTCCAAGTACGAAACATTTTGTTGTACTCTTCCAAAAGCCTTGCTGTGGATGATTTTTCGAGTTCCAAACGGTTCTTTTTAATTGCTAGTTTGGTTTTTTTCTCGATATCAAGTCCAAGTAAAACAGAAAATTTAACGGCTCGTAACATACGAACTGGATCTTCTTTAAAGGAAATGTCTGGATCACCAATGACCCTAACAATTTTCTTTTGGATGTCTTCAAACCCACCAACGTAATCCAAAATGGAATCGTTTTTAGGATCGTAAAAGAGTGAATTGATGGTAAAGTCGCGTCTTGCCGCGTCTTCCTTTGCTGTACCGAAGGAATTGTCCCGCTTGATGAGATAATCGTTTTCTGCTTTGTGTTTTTCCAAACGATGTTCCGGTAATGATCGGAACGTTGAGACTTCAATAATTTTGCCTTTAAAAATGATGTGTACAATTTTAAATCGTTTACCGATGATCCGGCAGTTATTGAAGATCCTTTTGATTTGGTTTGGTGTCGCACTTGTGACAATGTCAAAATCTTTTGGGCGTTTGCCCATCAGCAGATCTCTGACTCCTCCACCGACTAAATAGGCCTTGTAACGAAACTTGTTCAATCGATTGATGATTTTAATCGCATCTTCATCGATATTGGCCCTGCGTATGGAGTGAGTTTCTCGATAGTATCTCTTTCCCTCGGGGTACATCAAAAAGGAATCGACAGAGTCGGCTTTCTTTCTGAAAAGAGAAGTGAGAAATTTAAACATATTGGATTCATCCACTTTCCCCTGAAAAATGGCATGGGCAAGGAAAAAATTGGCTGGATAACGAACATTGGCAGAAACTTACGTCACAACCGCCTACGAAAGGCTCCAAATTGCACATTTACGGTGGAAAAAACGCTTTCAAAAGTGGATTTCCCGAAGCCAAGAAAAGGTGAGTTTTGTCCTCATCCCCAATGATGAAAAACCCCTAGCGCAAATTGAAATTTCTGTGGGGATGCTCGGGTTTCTCTTTGGCCTTTCCGTTTCCCTTGTTTTACTTTCCTTTGGTCTCTTACTCTATTTTTCCTTTTTCTTTGAACGCAATCTTTCCTTAGAGAAAAAAACAGAAACCCAACTTGTTTCCTTTCTGTTCTATGACCTACTCTCCCAAGACCTCCGCGAATCTGTGGAAGAATTGGAATCGATGACCGAATCTCTCAATTTGCTTGCCTGGGAAGAAATCCCAGAAAAGGAAATGATCACACAAGATTACCTTCTCAAAGAAGAGTTTCGAAAAGATGCAAGCGAACTTGATTCGAATCTATTACTTTTCCAACAAGTAGTTACCACCTATACCCAGTTTGGTGTAAGACTCGGTAACCTAGTTCCCAATTTTCAAAATGCCATTGATTACCTGTCGATGCGAGAAAGTATTTTTTATTCCATGCCAAGGGGTCGACCACTAAAACCTGGTGTAGGCGTTGTCACTTCTACTTTTGGTTACCGCAGTGATCCATTTGGAATTTTACCAGTGGGAGAATACCACTCGGGGATTGACTTTGCTGCTGGAGAAGGCACACCCATTTATGCGACGGGACCTGGGATCATTGCAGTGGATACAGCGGTTGGTGGACTTGGAAAATCAGTTCGCATCAACCATGAAAATGGATTTTTTACTTTGTATGGCCACTGCTCCCTCATCCTCGTAAACCCAGGTGACCGTGTGAAACGTGGGGATAAAATTGCGCTTGTAGGACAAACAGGAAAGGCAACGGGTGCACATGTTCACTACGAAGTGCGCATTGGTCTTGATGCTCCCCTAGATCCGGAAGAATACATTAACTTAGATTGATCCACTTAAGATAATCATTCAAATCATTGGCGTAAAAGAACGGATAGTCTTCTGCCAAGGTTTTCAGATTGCCATACCCTCCGTCAGTTTTTTGAGATACCACCTAAAGGTGATGAGCTTAAAACGTTCCCAAATTTTCGTTCTGATAAAAAAACCAACCTTCCCAAAATGACTCTAGGAAAAGGTTGGTATCGTTTCAAATGATTCTTCCTAACTCAAATCAGAGCCAGCGAAATCGAAACCAATTTTGATTAGAACTTTCCGATCAAATTAAAATCAACGGAATACACACCCGCTCCGCCAACGATGAGAGCCAGTAAAAGTCCAATTGCTAAAATATGGAACTCATACCCTTCGCCTTTTTGGTTTCCATTCCAATTGATGAAAAAACCATTTTGTCTGTGTGCAAGGAAAGCAGCACCGAACATGATGATGGCAATGGAAAGAGCTGCAAATTTTGTTAAAAATCCAACAAGTAACAAAACAGATCCAAACGATTCACCGAGGATGATGAGAACAGCAAGGAAACCTGGGAATTTCATGGTCCCTGTAAAAAAACCGTAAGTTCCTTTGAATCCGTATCCACCAAACCAACCGAGTAACTTTTGGGCACCGTGTGGGAAAATCACAACAAAGGCTGTGATGCGTAAAATAAGAGGGATGATGTCCCCTGAAGTAGAAAATAGAATATCAAACATAGTTAACTCTCCTTAGATCGATATTTGATAGTTTAATATTAAACTATCTAGAGTCAAGATAATTTTCATCATTTTTCCCTACCCTTTTTCTCCCTTGTTTCGCTTTAAATTCTCCTTTCCCCTGTAAGCGAAGATTTTACCCTTTCCCCTATGTTAGATCGAATTCCGATTCCCAATCCTTTTGGCTGGGAGGGTCTCTCCACCTTCAGCCTACTTATGATGTTAGCTTTCCTTGTTGGTTCCTACCTCCTCCCAAAAGAGCTAGAACGAAAAAAATTGGATCCAAATCATTCCGATTGGTTGATTTTTCTTGGGATTTTAGGCACACTCATTGGAGCAAAAATTTTCTTTATCTTTGAAATATGGGACCAAGTGTTCATCGATGTCCCGGGTTACGATGGAAAGTATACCTACCCACTCACCCATTGGAACGGATTTCCTGGTCATCCAGGACTTTGGTCTTCCCTCTTTAGTGGTGGTGGACTTGTATTCTTTGGAGGCCTTCTTTTTGGATGGTTATTCATCACCTTATACTTTCGTTATTACAAACTTGATATTGGTGCCTATTATGATGCAGTGATTCCTGCGATTAGCATGGGTTATGCGATTGGAAGGCTTGGTTGTTTTGTGAGTGGTGATGGATGTTATGGATTTGCCACTGACGAAAGGATTCCTTTTTTTGTTTTTGAATTCCATGGAGCGCATCCATCTGGTGTTCCTGTTTGGAATACGCCTGTGATGGAGTCCATCATGGCATTTGGATACTTTTCGTATTTTCAATTTTGGGCAAGATACCAAAACTTTCGGAAATGGAGCATCGGTGCCCAGTTTCTCATCATCCATGGGTTTGCAAGACTCATCATTGAATTTTTGCGAGTGAATAAAGCAGTGATTCCTTTTATCGATCCACCAACTTTAGTCAATATTCCAGATGCCAATGGGAACCCAACCTTTCTCACGGGATACTACTGGCATGGATTTTCTCAGTCACAGTATATCTCGATTGCCCTTATCCTCTTTGGTGTGTATCTCATGATCTCCAAAAAACTTTGGTTAAAGGAAGAAAGTAACGCATGAACCCATCTCCTTTTTTTACAATCGAAAGAAAAAAGAATATTGGAATCCTTTGGTTAAACCGCCCTGAAAAACGAAATGCCATGAACTGGCCTTTTTGGCGGGACCTTCCCGATATGGTGGATGAAATCAATGCCGATCCCAAAATCCATGCATTTGTGATCGCAGGCAAAGGGAAATCTTTCTCAACCGGACTTGATTTGGAAGAGTTTTTCCAAGAATTTAAACCGGTTGTGCAAGGGGAATTGGCAGATGGTAGAGAAAAACTCTACCAACTCATCCTCACAATGCAGAAAGGAATCAATGCTGTTTACAATTCCAAAAAACCTTCCATTGCCCTCGTACAAAAACATTGTATTGGAGGTGGGCTTGACTTAGTTTCAGCATGTGACATACGTTATGCGTCTGAAGATGCCGTTTTTTCCTTACGTGAATCCAAAGTGGCTATCGTTGCTGATATGGGTTCTTTGCAAAGACTCCCACACCTTATAGGCAATGCCCATACGAGGGAACTTGCCCTTACGGGAAAAGACATTACAGCAATTGAAGCCTTTCAGATGGGCCTTGTTACAAAGGTAACAAAAGACTTCGATTCACTACTAGAAGCTGGTCTTAAAACTGCTGAGGAAATCGCAGAAAATCCAACCATCGTGATTCGTGGGGTCAAACAAGTGCTAAATCATGGAATTGGAAAAACCATCGATGAAGGTTTAGACTATGTTGCAGTTTGGAATGCAAGTATGCTGGATTCCAAGGACTTCCGTAGTGCCATTGGTGGGTTTTTGGAAAGAAAACGACCTGTCTTCAATCCAGAAACCCGAGTGGATTAAAAAACTCAATCAATACTTAACAGTAGATGTCGAGTAACCGTTCGCTTTTTGCCACTGGACCCACTTTTTCTTCCACAGCCAACTTCATAAGTTTTTCTGTGAGTTGGTTTTGTGCCTGGAAAATTTCTTTTGGCAAATTGGCAATTGGATTAATAGGTGTAGATGGAACCATAATCGGACCTCCTTTTACAATCTTTACTCCCTATTCTACCCATCGGCGATTTCGTGATTTCCTGAAGTAAAAAAAAACGATGAACCCTTTTTTTTCTCTGATCCGTGAAGCAAAACAATTGGAAGAGGAAAAGGATTTCACACGTGCATTTAATCTCTACGCACAAAGTGAAGCATTCACAAAAGACGAATCAACTCTCATCAAAATCAAAGCGAAAAAAGCATGGTGTTTGTACTCTGTTGGAAATCCAAAAGAAACAGAATCAGTTTTCCAAGACATTGTCCAAAACTATCCATCGCACCCTTTGAGTATCACCGTTTACTCACGTTATTTGATTAAACTTAAAAAATTTAAATCCGCAAAAGTCCAACTGCAAAAAAGTATCATCCAATTCCCTTCTTACTTAGAAAACTATCTCTTACTTGCTTCGCTCCTAAAGGATATGGAACGATCCGAAGAAGCAATCGAAGTCCTAAAAAAAGCACTCTCACAAGAACATTTGAGTAATGGGCGTGGCATTGACAGAAAAGACATTTGGGCTGAACTTGGCTCCTTATACTTTTCAAGAGGAGATTTTAACTCAGCACTTGCCTCTCTCAAAAAATCTCTAAAGATGGTGGCACCTGAGGAATTCCTCCATTATGATTTACTTGCTCTATGTTACTTAGATGCAGAAGATCCAGAAAATGCACTGAGTGCAATCCGTACGCATATCGAATATTGTAAGGAAATTGATCCAGAAACTCTGATCATTTTAGCTAGAGCACATTGCCGGTTGGGAAAAGTAGAGGAAGCAGCAAACAATCTCATCCAAGCATATTCCATTGAAGATTCTTTGTTTCTGAAAGCTGCTGATTTTATCGATTTTGCACCACTGCTTCGCAATGGTTTTTTTACTACCTTGGAGAATATCGAATGGGAAGAGCCATAAAACAAACATTTGGTTCACTGGAAGAAGAATTAAATCATACGGAATCCTTATTGGCAAAAGAAAGGGAAATCGAAAGAAATCTTTTTTTAGAAATGGAATCGGAGTCAGGATCCATCAAATCAGCTGAACTTGTTGACCTTCGTTTTCTTGTTGGGAATACTTGGCGGGCTGAATTCCAAGTGATTCTTTCTAATAAATCCAAACTTTGGCTAAAACCAGGAGTGCCAGTCCTTTTACAAAACCAAAACGAATCGATTTATGGGAATGTTTACCAATGGAAGGAATCAAAACTCATCATCCAAGTACGGGGTGATTACGATTGGGAAAGCGAAAACTTTACAATCTCCAAATGGTTTCCTGAATCTACTTATGATTTGTACAATGAAATCATCGGAAAGGTAAGGAATGAAACAGAAAGTGAATCTTACAAAAAACTCAAATGGTGTTTAGGTTATGGGACAGGAGATAAACCGACTCCCCCCAAAAAAACAATGGAGTTACCTCCAATAGAAAGGATTTTTACCATTGCTGATTATGGGATTGTGTTTGGACCACCTGGGACGGGCAAAACCACCTTACTGATGCAAGCTGTAAAGGAAATCCAAAGTAAAAAATTGTCTGTCCTTACCCTTTGTCCAACTAACTTTGCTTGTGATTACATCGTGGAACTAGCGATCCGAAATGGAATCCGAGTGATTCGACTTGGCAATTCCACAAAAATCAAAGACGAAGTCTTACCGTATCACTTAGACCACCTCATCCAAACCCATCCCGACCAAAAACAAATCCAAAATTGGCAAACGGAATTGAAAGCCATTCAGAAAAAAATCAATTCTTGGAAACGTAACTTTGGCAAAGAAGAAAGAGAAGAACGGTACCAACTACGGAAAGAAGCAAAATTTTTACTTCAAACGATTCGTGAATCAGAATCCAATATTAGAGCAAAACTACTTGATGCAAGTGAACTCATCGTATCTACCTTTTCTGGATTTGGGACTGAATTTAAAAAAGGCCGGAAATTTGATTATGTGTTTGTAGATGAAGCCACTCAAAGTGTGGATCCAGGTTGTTATATGGCAATCTTCTCTGGGAAAAAAACATTTTTCTTTGGTGATCCCAAACAGTTAGCAGTAAACTACAACCATCCAGACCATGAAACCGTGAATAGTTTTTTAGAAAAAGCAATCGAAGAGGATTCTGGGGAACGAATCATTTTTTTGGACAAACAGTTTCGGATGAAACCGGAAATCCTTGGATTTCCCAATGCCAATTATTATGAAAACAAAGTATTCACTCACCCCGATCTGCGTTTTTTCAATTTACCTGCTTTTACTGAAATTTTCGGAACTGATTCCGCACTGCTCTGGATCGATACGGCAGGGAGTGATTCCATGGAAGAAACAGAAGGTGAGGAACCCAGTTTTTTTAATGAAACAGAAGCAGATTTGATCCAAAGTTTTTTTGAGAAAGGATTACCGAAAGAATCTTCCGTAGTCATTTCACCTTACAGAGGACAGGTGGAAAAATTAACGAAGAAGGCAAATGGAAATTTTTATACACAAACCATCGACTCCTTTCAAGGTAGAGAATCTGAAATTGTGATTCTAAGTCTTGTTCGCTCAAACCCTGATGGGGAAATTGGATTTTTGTTGAATCCAAAACGTTTGAATGTGGCCCTCACTCGGGCGAAGTCACATTTGATTCTTGTTGGAGATTCTTCAACTCTTTGTGGCCATAAAGAATTCCAAGACCTTTACAACTACATAGAAGCCAATGGAGAAATTCGATCCATCTATGAATTTATGGAATAAACGGTCCTTTCAATTTTTTCGTTTTTTAGAATCATGAAAATCATGCTAAATTACAACACAACCCACTTTGGTTCATCCAAGGTATAAAGGAGTTTGTATGCACCTTCGGAACCCGGTGGAATTTCTGTGATCGGTTCAAAATCAAAATCAGAGGTTTCATCTGCATTTTCCTTTACGGCATTCGTGACGAGGATCTCCCAAGCTTTTGCTGTATCTTCCCCTAACTTGGATGCAGCATTGACTTCTGCTCCAAACACATCCGTATCCCCAATTTTCAAAATTTTCCCATATCCAAGTCCTACACAAAGTAGGATCTGTTCTTCCAAAACTCTACCTTCATTATAACGTTTGCATGCTTTTTGCATTTGGATCGCGCATTGAATTGCTTTATTGGTATTCCGAAAGAGAACCATAAGGCTATCGCCTTCATCTTTCATGAGGATTCCATCAAATTCATCTAAAACGGGAATCAGGATTCTCTGGGATTCATAGATCGTTTGTAAAAAATGAATGATCCCAAATTTGGCAACTCCTCTCGAAAACCCAGATAGGTCTGTAAACATCACACACCAAGTTTCCCCAAACAAATCCCAAATTCGTTTGTCTATGATTTCTTGGTTGGAACCAGGATTTAACCTTTCTTCCAATAATTTTTCCAATCGTTCTTCCGAGGCGGATGTAGCTATCGCACGTTTTTGACCCATGCGAGGGAGTATAACAAAGAAAAGGGAAATGTCAAGAAACGTTATACCAAAAGATAAAAAACAGTTTTTCTGGAACCAACACTAGAAAATAGAAAAAAAGATCCAAAGCTGTAGAATCAAATCCTTCAAAGAAACTATCCATTGATCTCTAGAATTTTAATCACAAGGGGTATCATACAAATTGAAATTCCAATATAAAAACTCACCCGGAAATAATTCCAAAATATCCATTTCCTGATTTCATGTAATACTTTGATTGGAAGTTTCTCAATAGTCTGCGCAAAGGATTGGAACCATATGATCTTATTTGCGAAATAAATGATTGTCCAAACCCTGATACCCATATGAAAAATGAAAAGGTATAACAAATAGTTTCCGATCCCTTCTAATGGGAAACAGAAGATAAGAGATACTAAAAAAATAATTTCGTGTATGGAATGAAACAAAATCCAAAAGTACTTTAGATCAGCAGACTTATATTCTGTATGCAAAATACTCAGATTTGGATCATTGCCACAAGCCCAGCGCGGAACAAAGACAAAAGTTTCAAAAATTTGAGCACCATTCATCGAAAAATATATCAGTACATTTAATACTAAAGAATACTTGGCAATCGACAAAGAATTCTTGGCTAAAAAAATTGATAGTTCTTGCATCCCCATCGTAACTGCAAATCCAAAACAATTGTCTAAAATTCCATTCATATCCCATTCGTTTCCTTTAAATTTTTTGTCACTTTTTCCATGATTCGAATTGCAGAATCAAAATATCGATGCACTACTTCTAACTCATGGTTTGAAAAACTAGAAATCAATTGGTCTGTTTCTTTTTGCAGTTTTTTGAAGATTGGAGAAAACAGTTGGTTCGTTTTCTCTAAATTAGGTACAATAAAAACCTTTCGTCTATCCGTTGGTAAAAACTTTCTTTTTACCAATTTAGCTTTCTCTAATCGATCAATGACACCTGTGATTGCACCAGTGGTAAGACCAGATAATTTTGCCAGTTCACCCGCTGTCATCTCACCATTTTCAATTAGGTATCCTAAATATTTATGGTCTGTATCAGATAACCCAACATGTGCTGCTATGATTTCGTGCATAGAAAGGGCGGTTTCGAAATACTGGCGGGTTGTTTTTTTAAAAACTTCAATTTCCATAAAATTTTATATATTTTAACAAATCATTTTCTTTGCAAATATATATCTTAGTAACTAAGATATATATTTTTTGTAAACCTAAAATTTCATTTTTGGGAACCATCTTAAGAAAGTAGTACATACTAAGATCAGAATTTCCTTTCAAAATCCAAAGGATTGGTGTGTCTTTTTGAGAATCCAGAAACCAAAAACTGGAATTTTCTTGATTAAATAGGTTACAAATAAAAATCAAAATTGAGAAATGGGGATCATACTCCTTTAATGAAACTGCGGTTAATGGATACGGAAAACCACCGCTGTTTTTGGAAATAGGAGACAAACAAAACTAGGATTCTACCTATGATAAAAAAACTTTTCAAACATTTCCAACCCCATACCGTTTTTTTTCTGGATGCATTTGGTGCATCTATCTCCTTATTTGTGTTATTTGCAGTGATCGTACCGTTCCAATACATAATCGGAATGCCGATGGATGCACTTTACAACTTAGGAATCTTTGCTGGAGTATTGTTTTTTTATTCCAATACTTGCTTCATCCAAAAACCAAAACAATGGAAATTATTTTTAGTAGGAGTGATCATTGGAAACTTGAGTTATTGTGGCTTATCCATGTTTTTCCTCATTAAATATTGGAACGAGATCCAAACCATTGGAGCCTATTATTTTATTTGGGAAAAGATTGTGATTTTGGCAATTGTAAGTTATGAAGGATATATCCTCACAAAATCAAAAGAAAGTCTAAAAGCATAACATGATAACTTGGGAAACATTTTAAAAAAAAAAGACCCTTGGTTTCCCTTGGGTCTTTTTCAGAAGAGTGGCAAGAAGGAATTCCCCTTCCACTGTTATCCTTCTTTTTACAAAAACAGATTAGTTTTGTTTTAACATGTTTTTATTTACATAAGGTCCTTCTTCCAAACCTTTTGATAGTTCAGAAAGAGGGATTTTATCTTTTGGGAGGTCCTTAAGGTTTCCATACTCAGTACCTCTTGGGTAATGGGTTTTATCCGCAGGATCGTAAAAAGGTTTTGAATCCGTTACGAGTCCTTTTGAATATCTCCAAACGCTATTTGCTGGATCTTGCCCAACAACAAAACATCGAGGGCTCATATAACCTTCGTTTTTCGCCGTTTGTACTTTGATAAAATATTTTGGTGCCCATACGTTGTGGTTACGTGCATCAAATACTTTTACAACCGTTCCAACAGGAACAAACTCTACTACTTTCGAATTAGAATCTGGTTCTGAATACAATGGAACTGTAAAATCCAAACTTGCTTTGTTTGTTTTGGCATCACAATTTTTATGCCAAGTCACTTCAGCGTTTTTGGAACAAGCGGTTACGCTCATTCCAACAATAAGTAGTGTTACTAATTTTTGTTTCAAAACAATTCTCCTATTGGTGGTGGTGAAGGCACTCGTTTAATCGAGGATCACCAACCGGAACTAAACTATGTTTTTCGAACTTTTTGAAGACAAAGAAACCAAAAAGGCCAACCACTCCCACAGTGCCACCAAACGCTAAAACAAAGTGAAGGATTGAGAATTTTTCAAAATTTGCAGGGAATACCAACCAGAAAAGTTCAAAGAACTGAACCATAAGGATCCAAGCAGCCAATTTCCAAAGGAAATCGATGTTTCGTTTGTTTGGTCGATTGAGTAAAAGTAGGAACGGAATCACAAACTTTACAAATGGAAGGATGAGTGTTGTATAACCCCAACCGCCAGTCATTCGCATTTCATAAAAGAAAGTTTCTTCTGGAATGTTTGCATACCAAATGAGCATAAATTGTGAGAAACCCACGTAAGCCCAAAAGGTTGTCATACCAAGTAAAAACTTTGCGATATCATGGTAGTGGTTTTCATTCACTGCTTCACCGAGGTATCCGTTTTTCTTCAAAATCGCAATGACAATCAAATACGATGCAAGAGACGTTTGGAAAGCTCCTGCAAAGGCATACACACCAAACATAGTTGAGAACCAGTGTGGGGAAAGTGACATGAGTAAATCGAATGACATGAGGCACCATGACAATGCGAAGAAGAGGATGAATCCTCCTGAAATCTTAGCAAGAGTCTTTGTGGTATCCACAACTTTGTCTTTGTCTTGGCCCACAGATTTTCCGTGAAAAATGTAAGCAAACACAGACCATACTCCAATGAAGAGAACACATCGGATGATGAAAGCGGTTGGATTTAAATAACCTGCTTTGTGGTGGATGAGGTGGTCGTTTTCACGAACTGTCGCATCTGCCCACTCATAAAGATCATGCATTCCAAAGATCACACCGACTAGGAGAAGTCCCGCAACAGGAGCAAAAAGTCCGTATGTTTCGAATATCCTTCGAACTGTCACAGACCACTGAGATCCTGTTAGGTGCTGGATCGCTGTAAAGAAAATCCCTGTGATGGCAAGCCCAATCACGAAGTAAGCGCCAATGAGTAAAATATGGTATCCTAAATTCGTGTGGTGGAAATGACCAGCCTCGTCCATATGGCGAGACGTCTCATGACCAAAACCAAAAAAGGCGATGAGAAAACTCACCACTCCCACTCCGATCATGGCAATGAGTGCATTACGAACGGACCCTGGCAGTTTGAACTGCAATAATGATTCGTCTAGTTTCGCTGCTTTTGTAGAGCTCATAATTTCCCCTAGTTCGCCTTTTTATTTTTCACTTCATATTCTTGAAGTTTGCGGATGTAAGCGATGAGCTTCCATCTGTCTTCTGGTTCAATTTGGTAAGCATAACTTCCCATCAGACCTCGACCCATTGTTATGATATGATAGATTTGTCCATCGGACCAACCGCGGATTTTATCAGAAACAACTGATGGTGGTGGTTGTTGGAATTTTGGAGCCGGTCCCACAACTGATCCATTTCCTAAACCTTGTACTCCATGGCATGGTGTACAATATGTTTGGTATCGTTTTTCACCAATCATCAGATCCCCTAAACTTACCTTTGCGATTGGATTCTTTAATCCTTTATCGGCACCTGGAAGAGTGTCTGGAGTTGCTTCTGTTGCATAAGGGTATGGATAGTATCCGACTGGGATCGCACCTTTTGGTGGAATGCGAGAAGCCGATCCATTGGATGCAAATGAATCATCCTCTTGTGACTCTCTTGCTGGAGAGTCATACATGTTTGGAAAGTATTCATAAACAGGAGTTTTATAATCACAATTTGCGACAAAAACGACTGCCGCCAGTGCGAAAACTCGAAAGATGTTTTGTTTCATTTTTGGTTCTCCGGTTTCACTACGGTGACTTCGGATCCGCCAAGGCTTTTCACAAACGAAACCACATCGGACTCGTTATAACCCTTTGCAGACTTTGGAATCCAAAGGCCGAATTTATGAGACGTCAAATCCGGGTGAAGGATACGACGAGTTGCTTTGGGAATACCGCTTAAAAAACATAAAGCAGCAACTGTATAAATCCCTGCGGAGAATACAGTTAATTCAAAGATGATGGGCACATAGGCAAACCACGCATTGAGAGATTTTCCCGAAATATTGAGAGGCCAGTCATGTGCATGAGTTAGGTATTGGAATAAAATTCCAATTGTGCATCCAAAAATCCCTGCAAAGAAAGTGATCCAAGGGAGACCAGATCGAGGTGTTCCCATGGCTTCGTCAATTCCGTGCACTGGGTAAGGAAGGATACAATCGAATCCGATGTAATCCTTCTCCTTCGTTTTTTCTGCCGCATGCATGATGGCTTCCGGAGTGTCGAAAATTCCGAGCACACCTTCGTCCATTTCTTTGTATTTATGAAACTGTTCTAATTTTGGAAGATACATACTAGTGGTGTGCTCCTTCTTTTTGTGGCATCACTGTTTTTACTTCTGCAATCGCAATCACTGGCATGATTCGGCACCAGAGAAGGAAGAGAGTAAAGAAGATACCAAACGTTCCGATTAACATAGCGTAGTCGAAAAGAGTTGGTGTATACATGGCCCAACTGGATGGTAAAAAGTCACGGTTCAGTGTCATCATGATCACAAATCGTTCAAACCACATACCTACGTTTACCACAAGTGAGGCAACAAACATCACTGGGATGTTGTAACGAAGTTTGCGGAACCAGAATACCTGTGGTGACAATACGTTACAGGAAATCATAATGAAGTAAGCCCAACCATATGGTCCAAATGCTCGGTTCCAGAACGCAAATCCTTCGTATTCGTTTCCAGAATACCAAGCGATGAAAAACTCTGTTCCGTAAGCAAGACCAACGATGAGACCTGTCACCATCATGATTTTGTTCATGTTGTCCAAGTGTTTCATGGTGATGTAGTTCTTTAAATTGAACACTTCACGTGCAATGACCATAAGAGTTACCACCATCGCAAATCCGGAGAAAATCGCACCGGCAACGAAGTATGGAGGAAAGATGGTCGTGTGCCAACCTGGGAGGATGGAAACCGCGAAGTCGAAGGATACGATGGTGTGCACCGATAGAACCAGTGGAGTGGAAAGAGCAGCGAGGATCATGGAAACGATTTCCAGATGAGACCAAGCTCTTGCCGAACCAACCCAACCAAAGGCTAGGATGTTGTATAAGTTCTTTCTCCAAGTTTCTGTTGCACGATCTCTAAGGGTTGCAAGGTCAGGGATAAGACCCAAATACCAGAACACCATCGAAATCGAAAGGTATGTGGAAACCGCAAATGTATCCCAGATCAGTGGGGAACGGAAGTTCACCCAAAGTGGACCTCTTTCGTTTGGATATGGAAAGAGCCAAAATCCAAGCCATGGACGACCCACGTGGAGGATGAGGTTCGATGCCGCTACAAGAACGGCAAAGATGGTCATCGCTTCCGCAGCACGGTTGATCCCTGTTCTCCAACCTTGGCGGAACAGGTATAAAACGGCAGAAATCAAAGTTCCTGCGTGACCGATACCAATCCAGAATACGAAGTTAACGACGAAAAATCCCCAACCAACTGGGTTGTTGATCCCAAGGAGGTAAAGGCCTTCGTAAAACAAATAACCGATAATGGCTACGTCGATCAGGGTGATCGTAAGAACCAACAAGAAAGTATTCCACCAAAGTTTGGTTGGGAAATCTTCGTTTGGTTTTGCGATATCAACGGTTACATCTTTAAGCGATTTCCCGCCTGTGACCAGGTCGGGGATATCTAATTTATCTCTAACTGCTTGTGTTAATGACATTCCCTTTGTGTTCTCCCTGTTAAACTTCGTTTCGAACTCGGGTCAAATAATTGACAGCAGGTCCGATGTTTAGGTATTCCAGAAGTTTGTAAGACCTAGGGTCTTTCAAGAGCTTCGCTACTTTTGATTCAGGATCGTTTACGTTACCGAACACAATGGCACCAGAGGCACAAGTTTGTTCACAAGCGGCTTTCACTTCCCCATCTTTCAGAGTGCGGCCTTCGTTTTTCGCTGCGATTTTTTTCTCAGCGACTCGAGACGCACAGAAGTTACATTTTTCCATCACCCCTCGAGAACGAACGGTTACATCTGGGTTCAGTCCCAAGTTTCTTGGAGGACGTGCCTTAAATGTAGGAGTTGCATCACCAAGTAAGCTGTGTTCATTCCAATGTTCTAACCAGTTAAAACGACGCACTTTGTAAGGGCAGTTGTTGGAACAATAACGTGTTCCCACACAACGGTTGTAAACCATGTCGTTTGTTCCTTCTGAACTGTGAACGGTGGCAGCCACTGGACAAACTGTCTCACAAGGAGCGTTATCACAATGTTGGCACATCAAAGGTTGGTGGGCAATTTCAAGTGATTCTGGTTTTTCAGGATCACCTATGTAATAGCGGTCAATTCGAAGCCAATGCATCTCACGACCCATTCTCACTTCGTCACGTCCAACCATTGGCACGTTGTTTTCAATGTTACATGCAACAACACAAGCACCACAACCAGAACAAGAAGTAAGGTCCACTGCCATTCCCCATTTGTATCCTGGGTATGCAAATTGGCTTCCTGGTTGGTCAGAAGGAGCGTTCGCACCTTGTGCCCTTTGTAGTTTGCCATCCACTAAGATTTTTGGGATCTCAGGTTCAGGGATTCCTGCACTTGGATTTTTAGTATAGTCTTGAAGTTTCGCAGAAATGATGAGAGGTCTTTCTTTCCATTCCACACCCATCATCACACCAGGGCTCATCATATGGTGGTCCTGAGTGGTTGCGAGTTTGTATTTTTTTCCTGTTGGGGAAAGTGTGATGGATAAACCAGAGTACACCGTAGATCCGTTTACTTCTGCTGCAAGGATACTTGCATTTTTACCCACACCGTTTCCAATCTCACCCACGTTTGTTCTTCCATAACCAAGAGCAATTCCCACGGCTTCTGGATGGAGTCCAGGTTGGACAAGAGCTGGGAGTTCAAACGACTTTCCGTTTACAGTCACAGTGACTACGTCGTTTAGTTTGATCCCCGACGAACGTGAGTATTGTGGACTGATGGCAACGTAATTGTCCCAAGTCACTTTGGAAACTGGATCTGGAAGTTCTTGGAGTTGGGAGTTGTTAGCTCGTTCACCTGTTCCGATCGCTGTGCTTTCATAAAGGGAAACAGTTAAACCTGATTTGCTAGGTGCAAGTGGAGCAATGGTTCCTCGGAAGGAACGACCACCTTTGTCTGCTTTTGGATTCCCAGTAACAAGAACACCTTTGCGAAGTAAGTCTTCCCAATTGGTTTTTTTCGAGTATTTTGCTTTGAGGTATTCGTAGAGGGACTCAGAACCAAGTAACTTTCCACCAGCCCAACCAATGAGCATATCTTCAAATGCTTTGGATTGGAAAAGCGGTCGGATCGTAGGTTGTTGGATTGCCACAATCCCTGCTACGGATTCGTTATCACCCCAAGACTCAAGGAAATGTGATACAGGAGCAAGCCAGTTGGAAGCAAGGGCAGTTTCATCCACACGGTCAGAAACTTGTACCACTTGAGCTGCTTCATGAAGGAGTTTTTTCCACTCATCACCGTTAGGTGCTTCATACACAGGGTTCACACCATAAAGAATGACCACTCCGGCCTTTCTTTCTTTTAAGTCTTTTGCGAGAGATTTTAAGTTTTCAGCGTAATTGGATTTTCCTTCTTTCAAAGGATTTCCGGCATCGATGGTTTTTCCATCATTACCAAGCATGCTGTTTAACATGTTGACCGCGATTTGTAAATCGACTGCGTCTTCAGTTAATGTGTTGGAACCACCAGCGATGACAAGGGACTCACCTTTTGCAGAGGCGAGAGCCTTTGCTGTGCGAACCACTACTTCTTTGGAAATTCCAAGTTCAGAAGCAGTTGTATCGACATTGATTCCAGAAACACCTGTTGCTCCACCCACTCCTAAATCAGAGAGAGCCTTCGCAATCAAAAGAGCAAACTTTCGTTGGTCACCCGGTTTTAATGGAACTCTTTGGTCAGCATTCGATCCTGTCATAGACGGATGTGATTCTGCTGCGATGAAAACGTTCATCGATTTAGAGTTTTTTTGTAAGTCTCTTCGTTTCGAAAAATCGTTGTGGTAGTTGACTTGGTTTAAGAAATCACTATCAATCGAGAGGATTACTTTTGCTTTGTCAAAGTGGTAGTTCGGTAGAACTGCCTTACCATATGATTTTTCTTGAGCAATGGTAATGGCATCATCAGAAGAAGCAAACGCCACTTCTAAGTGTTTTCCACCACCAACCGAACGTAAAAATTCAGATACAAATTCTTTGGTCGCAGGCGAAGAAAGAGGTTTCGTAACAATGACCGTCTTTCCTTTGTTTGCTTGTAGTTTTTCTTTTACGTCTTTATCGAGAACAAACCAGTCACTGGACTTAGCGACACCATTCACAACTTGTTGTGGTTCTTTCGCTCGGTCTGCATCGTAAAGATCAAAAATAGAAGCTTGTCCAGAAGCACATAATGCACCTTCGGAAATTGGGTGGCTTGGGTTTCCTTCGAGTTTTAAAGGACGGCCATCTTTTGCTTTTACCAAAACCCCACATCCAACAGAACATCCACCACATACCGAAGCATAGTGATACGAATGTCCATGTTTTACGAAGTCGTATTGTTCTACTTCGTTGTTGTCTGGATTTTTAATGGTGAGGTTCACATAAGGAACAATTTTTTCAGCAGGTTTTTGGATACAACCAACAGTTGTCATCACAACTGATGCACCCATAAACTTTAGGAATGTTTTTCTATCAAAGTCACCTTTTTTGATTTTTGCAATCAAAGGGTCTGGTGATTTGTAGAACTCTTGTTTTTGGAGTTCTTTTTCGCGAGAAGTACCGCGAAGTTCATAAGACTGCCAAAGCGATTTTTTTTCTTTTTGGAAACTATCGTCTTTCATCATAAATTATTACTTGTCTCCCGATTATCTGTGGCACGTAGAACAATCGTTAGGAGCATTGTTCTCTCTATGGCAATCGACACAAAATCCCATATTGAGGGACTTAGACTGTCTAACCTTTACCATCTCTGCCATGTTGCCATGACATGTGGAACAATCAACGCCGCGTTGCACGTGTCTTGAGTGGTTGAAGTATACGAAGTCTGGTTGGTCATGGACCTTCACCCAGGAAACTGGAGTGTTGCTTTCGTATTGAGCTTTGAGCCACTTAACATGTTCTTGGTTTCCCGCTACGTTACCTGCTCCATGACAGTTCATACAAGTGGAACTTGGGGGAACTGTGGCATGGGCCGAGTTTTCAACGCCTGTATGGCAATACTTACAGTCGATTTTGTTATCGCCAGCATGTATCTTATGGTTGAATGGGATGGGCTGGTCGGGTGAATAGCCCACATAACGGCTAGGTGAAAAAATCAAATATGCAAGCGCTGCTACAGCAACGATAGGCACAGAGATCTTGAGTATTTTTATATTCATTCGCAGATTTCCTGAATCCGTTTACACTGTCTTCTGACAAGGAAAGGTAAAATCCGAAAAAAAGCAAGTATGTAAGGGTTTTGGTTGCGAAAAAACATAAAAAGAGACATAATCTGATATTTTTTCCGAACATTCTTTGTTGAAACTAAGTCTCAATTAACTGCATTTTTACCAGCGAACAAATGTTAGAATTTTAAAGCCAGATGCTTTGGATGGTATGGGAACGTGAATGCCAAACGACGGAGAAATCCTAAAGAATGGTTGTTGGGAGTAAAAAAAAAGGCCCTGACTTTGACATCGAAGGGCCCTAAAAACCAGACTTACACAATTTAGCCTAGTTATACTTTCGAGTTTTTTAAAGATTTCCCCTGCTTTTTTTTCACCCAAACCAAAGAAATTTTCTTTGTGACAAGGTTTCTTGTCTCTTTTTTGAGAAAGCTGATGGTTGGTGTTGCTACTTTGAACGAATCCTTTTCAAGGACTGGGATGATTTCATAGGAAGGCCCTGCCATCTCTTGCAATTGAGTGAGTTTTTCCGATGGCAAAATCATCAGTCGTTCTGGTTTTTCCGACCACAAACGATCCAGTTTATCCTTATCGTAGATATTCCTAAAATTTCGTTCCGCATAAAACCCATACGACCGTTTGGAATTGGACATCCAATAGGTATAAACAACAGGTTCCCCTGGTTCCAATTCTTTGATTTTGGCACCGAATTCACGAGATGGTTGGTAACTTGTGAGAAGTGGATAAAACTGCAAACTGATGGCACTCAAAAACAAAGTTGCCCCAACGAGGGTGACAAGGATTTCCAACGGGATGAGTTGTGCAGAAAGTAAGATGAATAAGATCCCAATGGCTCCGAACACATAATACAAAATACCCACATCGGAAACAAAAACAGGGAATAAAAAATAACCCACTAAGTAGACAAGGCCCGCAATGAGAAACGATGGCCTAAGCCTTGCAACATTGGACTGAAACAAACTCTCTTCCATGATTTTTCCAAAGTACAAAGCAGCAGCAGGTAATACCCAATAGGTATACTGTGGGAGTGGGTATCTTGAAAAGGAGATCAGGAACAAAAAGAGAAACACCCAAAATGGAATCACAAAATCTATTTCTTTGTATTCATTGGCTCGGATCTTTCTTAGAATTTCCTTCCAACCAAGGGATTTCACATATTGGTAGGAATGGAAACTGAGATAGATGACCATGGGTATCAGCCCACTAAAGAAAGCCCATGAAAAGGATTTGTAAAAGTAAAATGGATCAAACTTGATGTCGTACATCTCACGATAGAAACGACCAAAGGATTGGATCCATAAAAAGAAAACAGGTCCATAGGAATTGAAGTTTTGGTATAAAAAGGTACACCAAAGTGCTGGTAAAGAAATCAGAACAAAAATCCCCGTTGGAATTCGCATCGAGAATAAAAGTTTCCAATCCCTACGGAATAAGATGTCTCCACCAATCGAAATGGCTGGGATCACAACAGAGATAGGACCCTTTGTGATAAAACCCATAGACATCATAAGGTACATCAGGTAAAAATAATTGGGATTTTGTTTTCTACCTAAATAGTAAAAATGATACGTAAATACCAGGTATGCAGTGAGGTAAACATCGATTTTTGGATCGACAATCATGGCATACACACCTGGAGCAAGTAGATAGGCAATTGATGCCAGGTACCCTTGTCTTTCTTTTCCACCTGCTAAAATGGTGATGCGATAGATGGAATAAACAGATAACAAACTTAAAAAAATCGCAGGGATCCGAAAGGCAATGTTGTTAATGCCAAAAAAGAAAAAGGAAGTGGCAATCGTCCAAAAGGTTAGGATGGGTTTATCCAAATACCTTCTACCATTATCAATGAGTGTAAAAAAATCATTGGAAAGAACGAGCTCACGACTGATGCCTGCATACTGTGCGCTATCAATATCAATCACATCTAATGGCAATGTGAATAAGATAGGCAGGGAAGCCATAAGCAACAATATTCGATAAAAAATCCGTTCCGAGGGAGAAAGAGTTTCTTTCATTCAAAAGTACCTATTTGCACAAGGCATTGGCCAAACCCCTTACAGGAGTTAGGTTCTTGATCATAACATTGTAATATGTCACTATTGTGTGTGGTGCAACCATCCATACATTGGATCCGTCCTGTTCGTTTCACATCGGGTGCGAGTGTGAGTTTGAGTTCCTCTTCTGTGCATGAGACAAATTTTTCACATGCCATTTGGCATTTTTGTTCCACGATGTCTTGGCAGTTCGAGAAACTGAAGGCCAAAAATAAAACCAATATCCACTTATTTTGTTGTTTCACTTCGAATTCCTTTGAGAGCTAACATCCCACAAGCGCCATTGATGTCCCGTCCAGGACTTCGGCGATTGAGAATGGGTGCAGTCGTTTTCGCTTTGAGATGCATCACAAATTCTTTCACTTCTTCATCGGTTGGCCGACGCCATCCCGTAAAGTCTGTATTGAGTGGGATCACATTGATCTTACATTTGTTCACAGACCTTGCAATTTTTGCGAGCCGTTCTGCATTGTCTCGGCCCATATTCACATCAGGGATCATTACATATTCGAATGTGATGGCCCGATCCAGTTCTTTCGTGAACCGTTTGGCACTTTCAATGAGTTTTTCCAAAGGGTGTTTGTCATTCACATCCATCACAGAAGAACGTGCATTGGGGTTTGGGTGGTTGAGAGAGATCGCAAAATTAAATGGTTCTTTGTTTTCAATGAAACGGTTGATCCCTGTGGTCACACCGGCTGTGGAGATGGTGATCCGAAGGCCTCCGAGTCCAAAGGCATCCTTATCCCGTAAGATATGGGCTGCCTTCATCACAGAAAAATAATTGTGCATGGGCTCCCCCATTCCCATAAATACGATGTTTGTGGCGCGATCCCCAACAAGGCGTTCTACCTGCAACACTTGGTCTAGGATTTGCCAAGTATGCAAATTGCCTTTGTATTCCAAAAGGCCTGTGGCACAAAATTTACAATTAAGGGTACAACCAATTTGAGAGGAGATACAAATGGTTTTTCGACCACCATCTCCCGAGGGAATCCATACGGCTTCGATCTCTTTGTTTTCCCCGACATAAAAGGTAAATTTCCTCGTTCCATCTTCTTTGGAAACCAAGTCCCTTCCAATTTCAATTTCTGGGTATAACGTGTGTGTTTTTAGTTTTTCCCGTACTTCTTT
The DNA here is from genome assembly GCF_000332475.2 of Leptospira yanagawae serovar Saopaulo str. Sao Paulo = ATCC 700523. Taxonomy (GTDB): domain Bacteria; phylum Spirochaetota; class Leptospiria; order Leptospirales; family Leptospiraceae; genus Leptospira_A; species Leptospira_A yanagawae. The sequence continues at coordinate 152,448 of NZ_AOGX02000035.1, read as the reverse complement.
GGATAGAGTGGTAAACTGGTCAATGGTCGTATAACGACTCTTATAAATTCCGGTATAAATTTGTGCTGCTCGGTATTTTTCAAGACCTAAGGAAACACATATCTCTTCTAGTTCTTTTTTGGTTTTCCCTTTGAGAACTGGGGTTTCCTCTTTCATCGTGTAGGTCCTTTCACCATTAGCCAATCTTTTCTTTGCCACCTTACGGGACAAGAAATTACACTCTTTCTAAATGTCTTACTCCAAAAAGGCGAATTGAACAAGTCTAAATTCATAGAATCGTCACAAACAAGGAAGTTTCCTAGAGGAAATGGACATTGACTTAGTGGACATGATTCAAAAGCCTAGTCTCTAGTGAGGAAAATAAACGCATGAATAGCGATGCCTTTATGGAATACGCCTTTATCGTCATGGTCGCACTGATCGGGATTGAAATTTTTGTTTCTTATATGAAGGGCAAAGAGTTTTACCGGTTGAACGTTCTCATCGCTGATGTGAGTACAGGTGTGATCTTTGCACTGGTAGGAGTGGTCATCCTACTCGGAGCCCTTTATGTTTATGATATCGTCGAAACGAACTACTCTTTATCTGCTCTTGGTTATCATTTTTTTCCATTAGAAAGTCCCTTTCAATTTTCACCTAGTTTTGTTGTGAATTGGCATGCACTTGGAGCTTGGACATTTTCTGTGGTATTTGCTGACTTCATATACTACTGGTTCCACAGGCATTGCCATGAAATCAATTTGTTTTGGGCAACCCATGTCACCCACCATTCCACCCAAGAAATGAACCTTTCGGTCGCCTTCCGAGGGAATGGATTACAAAGGATTTTTGAGTATACGTACTTTCTTGCGATGGCTCTCCTTGGGATCCCTTGGGCGATGTTTTTACTGAGCCACAGGATCTTAAAAGTATACCAATTTGTCGTGCACACTCGTTTCATCGGAAAACTTGGATTTTTAGAAGAGTTTATGGTAACCCCTTCTAACCACAGAGTCCACCATGGAACCCAAAGGAAGTACTTGGATCGCAATCATGGTGGAATCTTCATCATTTGGGATCGAATGTTTGGATCTTTTGAATGGGAAACCGATGAACCCATTTATGGTTTAACCAAACCAGTCAATTCCTTTAACCCAATTACTGTCAACTTACACGTGTTCAAGGATATGTTCCTACAAATCTTCAAATGTAAGTCAATCGGTGATGTGTTCAAAACCATATTTGGGCCTCCTGGTTGGAAACCTTCTTACCTACAAACACCAGATGATGCTTTCAAAGAACCAGCGTATACGGAAAAGTATGATCCCAAACCGCCAATGGGTGTGATGGTGTATGTGGCACTGCAAGCGGCAGTCCTTATGGCTGTGGGGCTTGTGATTTGGAAAGTAGCCAAAATCAATTTAGAACAAGACATGACAACACTTGGAATTCTTTCCATTGTGATTATTTTTAGTTTGTTTTCCATTGATCGGACGATGGAGATGAAACGTTGGTCAAGACGAACCGAAGTGGTGCGCAATGTCCTCTTTATCATTGCCTTTGTATTGGCTCTAGTTTATTCCAATATCCCGAACATCGCAATGTTTGCCATCCCTCTCATCGGTCTTTCGTTTGTATCCTTAGTATGGATCATCCTCAAACGAAAAACCTTCTTCGATTTGAGTAATATTTCTAATACTTGGTATTAGATTTTATCTCCTTAAGTGCGGACTCTGAAGGGAACAATTTGTTCGACTTCAGAAGTTCGTCTCCTAAATTCAAATATGCTTTTGTTTTCTCTGCATGTTTTTTACATAAATTCAAATCCTGATAACAAAGTCCAATGTCAACAAATGGTTCTTTGATGGTTTTGGTTTCCCCTTGTCCTCCTGTTACCGATTGGTAATACAAAAAATCACCTTCAATCCAACCAAAGATATTTCCATACGCAAAATAAGCGGAGGTCCCCTTTACCTTTCGCAGGTCACGACCCATGACACTAAAGAAGACTTCTCTTTCCATAAATCCAAGGATCGTGGGAATGAGATCGAGTTGGGAAGTGATGTCTTCCCTAATCTCCGGTTTGATTTTCCCTGGTGCATAAATGAGAAGAGGAACATTTCGATCTTCATAATAATTGAGAAACCTATGGTGGCTATGGTCTGAGACAAAAAAGAAAATGGTATCTTTGAAGTAAGGTGCTTTTTTTGCTTTTTCCATGTATTCGAAAAGGGCAAAATCAGCATAATGTAAGACATTCAAGTATTCACTATCCTGGGTGTCTTTCCCAAACAACCGGTATTTTTCATCTGGAACTTTGTACGGGTAATGTGTGGTACCTGTATGGATGACAGAGACGATAGGCTTCTCTGGATTTACATTTAACAGACGTTTGTGCATTGCATCCAAAGATGCTTCGTCTAAATAACTCCATGGCCCAGTTTTATACTCTGGATTTTTTTCTAAGTCTTGTTTGCCAACAAGGGTATCAAAACCCCAATGGTACATGATACTGCCCTTGTTATTAAAACTTAAATCAGTTCCCGTAACAAATAGAGTTTCATACCCGATTGTTTTTGCAATATTCCCAAGGCCCGAAAACCGGTTGAGGATTTGGGGTGTGCGAACTGCTGTAAGTCCTGGTCTGTCTGGGATTCCACCCATCAATGCCATAAGTCCATTGGTTGTCCTTCCCCCACTGGCAAAAAAATGTTTAAAGAACATCCCTTGGCGGATGAGTTGGTTGAAGTGAGGTGTGACCACTTTCCCTTCCACTTTCCCTGTTCCAATGATATCAATGAATTTTCCAGTCCAACCCTCGAGCACAACCACAACAATATGAGGGAGTTGTTTCCCTGAGCTAACAGTTGTTTTTCGTAGGAGTGGGTATTCTTCACTCACAAATTCGGCCCCCGGATAAGCGACTTCCTTTCGAACAAAGGAGGTAGCTTCCTCTAATTTCATATAATGGCGGTCATCCACCTTTGTCATCTTTAGGTCGGTGATGACGGTAAACCCAGGGTTTAACACCAAATCATTGATAATTGTTTCTTTTGTGATGATGGCATCACTGGTTCTAAGTGGGCTTGTTTGTACGCCTCCTCGGATACCAAGTACAAGTAAGGCAAGGACAAGTAAAAACTGAAGGCCTGCCCATTTGTAATGTAGGTTCACATGGGAATACGGGAAATTGGATTGGATTTTATAAATTCCAAAACCAATACTTGCGATCACTACTAAGCCAAATAAAAACAATAATGGGTTTTGTGAGAAAGCAGATCCCACAAGAGGTAACATTTCAAAACCTAGGTAAGCAAATGCTTCATAACCCAAGTGTTTGTTCCCATTCTCATAGTAGATTAAGTCTGCGATGAGTAAAAACAACAAAAGGATCATGAAAACAACAGGGATTGTCCTCCAAACCGCTCGATACCATTTGTTCCGATTGAAGAAATGGAGTGAGGAATAGACCAAACTAAATCCAAGTAACACACATAATACGGAAAGGTCAAATCTTGCTCCTTTTACAAATGCTTTCAGAATGATCCAAATGGATTTGTCATGTATCCGATAGGAATACATCAAAAAGAATGCGGCCCGGTAGATGGTTAAAAAAACGATTCCAAGACCTGCAAGTAAGAGATGGAATCGAATGTAAAAAGGTATCTGAGAGAAGAATTTTTTCATAAATGAATCTACTTTAAAATTTGCAACAATTGAATTGGTTTGATTCCAAATGCAATGGTTTACGGTTTTCCTAATTTGTAAATGGTTCCTGTTTGGTAATCGGCAACAAAGATTTCGCCGTCACTGTCCTGACCAAAACTTGGGATCAGGATGTTCCACTTTCCAAGAGAAATGGTTTCCGTAATTTTGTTATTTTCTCCGGGTTTTGGAAGGTCAATCGCCCATATTTTCCCCTGGATAAAATCACCAAACACGTATTTGCCTTTTAACTCTGGAATTGAAGATCCGGTGTAAACATACCCACCCGTGATGGATTGGCCTTCCTCCCTTCCATATTCATAAAATGGAGGTTGGTATAGAGATGGATTACACCCATCAGTAAAACAATGGAATCCTTCTGTTTGGTTCCATCCGTAATTTTTTCCAGATAAGATGATGTCTACTTCTTCATATGCATCTTGCCCTACATCAGCGGCAATCAAACGTCCGTCAGGCGAAAAACTCATCTTCCAAGGGTTCCGGATTCCATAAGCAAATATTTCAGGTAAAAAACCTGGTTTTCCGATGAAAGGATTGTCCTTCGGAATGGAATATGGTTTTTTCCCATTGGGATCAGGGGTTGGTGATATCCTTAAAATCGAACCAAGGAGCGTGTTTGGATTTTGTCCGTTATTTTTTGGATCCGCTCGCCATCCGCCGTCGCCAAGTCCAATGTACAAATGCCCATCAGGTCCAAAACTAATTTGCCCCCCGTTATGGTTCGGATATGGTTGTTCTACCTCAAGTAACACTCGTTCGTTTTTTAAATCCATCTTTTCAAAGGAGTTTGGATTTTCAACTTCCCATTCCGCAATCACAGTCATATCTCGATTTGACGAATTGATGACAGTATGTGTGTAAACCTTAGGTTCTTTGGGATACTTGGGATGGAAGGTGAAACCAAGAAGACCCTCTTCACTATCTGTGATTACCTTTAACGACTTTAACACTCGTTTGGTCTTCTTTTCTCGATCAAACAAGATAAGATCCCCTGCCTTTTCCAAAACAAATAAAAAGGGACTATCTCCCGGTGGGAATTGGATATCAGTTGGTTCCTTTACTTTGACTACTTCCTGAAGCGAAATTGTGATTTGTTTCCGTTTGGCATCGGGTCCAATGAAGATTGGTTTACTGCCCAAAACTTTGCCATCGGTCTCATACTTTTTGTTGAATGTTTTTAAGATCTTTCGACCAAAATCATCACAGGCAAGGGAGGAAAGGGAAAAGGAAAGAAGGGAAAAAATAACAATGATTTGGATTTTCATACGACGTCTTCTTGTCATAGGATAATTCGCTTGGATTTGTACCCGCAATCAAAAAACTTTGGAAACTGTGATGAAACTTTTCTCTTTAGTCTCGATTCCTCTATTCCTTTTATTTGCTTATTTGCAACTGAACGATCCAGATCCTTTTTTGTGGTTTCCGATTTATGCCATTGTCGCAATCCTTGCCGGCATTCGTTTTTTCCGTCGATTGCCGAAATGGATTGGGTATACCATTATCCCATTGTATCTTGTCCTATCTGTTTACTATGCAACAGAAGCTCCCTACTTTGGGATGGAAGTGGAGGAAGTGAGAGAATCCCTGGGGCTTCTCATTGCCGCATCCGCGGTTTGGGGTTTTGTTTTTAAAAAATAAATCGAAGTTTTGAAAACTTATGTTTCCGCGATGACTTTCCCATCTTCTAAGATCATACGGATGAGTTTTGTCATCTCCACTGAGTATTCCACATCTAAGTGTTTGGTGACACCTTCACAGAACCCATTGATAATGAGGAGTTTCGCATCGTCTTCCGACATCCCACGAGACTGTAAGTAAAACAATTGGTCATCGTCAATTTTGGAAACGGTAGCCTCGTAGTTCAAAGTTCCTTCTTCGCCTGATACATCATTATATGGATACGCATGCGATTGGGAACGGTTGTCCATCATCAGCCCATCACATTTGATATGGCTATAAGATCCTTTGCTAGAAGGTTCAAACTTCACGAGACCTCGATAGGAATTGATCCCACCGTCAAGAGCCACACCTTTTGCTAAGATATTAGATCTTGTGTTTTTACCCACATGGATGATCCGAGCACCCGTATCTTGCACTTGGCCATTCCCAGCAAAGGCGAGAGAAAGCACATCCCCTGTGGAATGGTCTCCTTGTAAAATGATCCCTGGGTACTTGATGGTATTGGCACCGATGTTACAATCTGTCCATGTGATGTGAGCTGCTTCTTCACAGATACCACGTTTCACGGTCCAGTTGTACATATTTTTTTTCCAGTTTTGGATTGTCGTATAAAAGATTTTAGAATTCTTTTTGGCGACTAGTTCCACAACAGCTGTATGGAAATTGGTCCCCTTATCTTGGACAGAGGTACAACCTTCACTGTATTCCAAGTGTGCCCCTTCATCGGCAATGAGAAGTGTCCGTTCATATTGTCCGGAACTTGCGGCGGTTACTTTAAAATATGCCTGCAGTGGCATAGGAGTTTTGACTCCTTTGGGAATGTATGCGAACGAACCACCACTAAAAACACAAGAATTAAGAGCTGAAAATTTATTATCACCGATCGTGACCACGGTTCCCAAATACTCACGAACCAGTTCTGGGTAATCACGGATGGCAGTGTCGATGTCACAGAAAATGATTCCTAAATCAGTGAGTTCCTTTTTGACATTGGCATAAATGGTTTCGGAATCGTTCATCGTTTCGATCCCAGCCAAGTACTTACGTTCGTGTTCTGGAATTCCTAATTTTTCGAAACTTCGTAGGATTTCGGGATCCACTTCATCCCAAGATTTTTTTTTCTTTTGATTGGAACCTACATAATGTACATAATCATCGATGTTGATTTGAAACTGTGGGATAAAACCCCAGGTAGGCATTGGTTTTTGTTCATACACCTCAAATGCTTTGAGACGAAACTCGGCAAGCCAACTCGGTTCATTTTTGATATGGGAGATGGACTCTACAACCTTACGTGTCAAACCCTTTGGAAAATTATTTGCTTGGTAAAATTCGACATTCGGTCTTTCTATGTTTGTTGTAGATTCCATTGGTTCTCCCATTCTCTATTCGAGAAAGTTCAATTAATTGACAGAAGCGAAGTAAGCTTTGGACCCTGTAGGATCTGCTTTCATCGTTTTTTTCCCTTCATCCCAGTTTGCAGGACAAACTTCACCATGTTTTTCCACGAATTGGAAAGCCTTGATGAGTCTGAGTGCTTCTTCAATGTTACGTCCTACTGGAAGGTCGTTAACAGTTGCTTGGCGGATGATACCTTGTGGGTCGATGATGAAAGTTCCGCGTAACGCAACTCCTGCATCAGGACCAGACTCAATGAGAACACCAAAAGACTTTGCAATTTCTTTTGTTTTGTCTGCGATGAGTGGGTATTTGATCTCTCCAATACCACCTTCTTTTTTAGGCGTTTTTTTCCAAGCTAAGTGTGAAAATTCGCTATCAACAGATACACCCAAAACTTCAGCTCCGATCTTTTTAAAATCTTCTAGTTTTGCATCGTATTCAATGATCTCTGTTGGACATACAAATGTAAAATCAAGTGGATAGAAAAAGAGTACCACCCATTTTCCCTTGTAATCAGATAATTTGATTTCTTTGAAACTGTCCCCGATCACTGCGGTTGCTTTAAAATCAGGGGCATGTGATGTCACTTGTGGCATAATGTCACTCCTTAGAATTATTCTAAGTACAGTCCTTAGATTCTGTCTAGATGTTTTTGTGTGAGCCGGAAGTTTTCCAAAACCCACTCTTCACGAGCCAATGTTTTGACAAAGCTTGCATCATGACTGACAAATACAAGTGCAGACTGGATTTCTTGTAATGAGTGCTCTAAAGCTTCTACAGATTTTAAATCCAAATGGTTTGTTGGTTCGTCTAAGAGGACCACTTCTGCTTTGGTTTCGATTTGCATCGCAAGTGCTAATTTTTTCCCTTCTCCAGGACTTAAGGATTTGGATTCCAAAAATCGTTTGGGATCACTCCCCAATCGATGGACAATCGCCAGTAATTCGGCTTGTTCCTTATCAGACAAGGATCGGAACTTTTGGAATAAGGCCTCGAGTTCTCGTTTTGAAAATTCCTGTGGAAGGTACACATACGAAATTTGTTTACCTTCAAAACTTTCCAAAAGATACCGCAATAAACTCGACTTCCCAGAACCGTTCGCACCAGTGATGGCAATCCTTGAATGGGTTCCAATTTTTATGGGAAACTGCAATTCTAAATATAAAAAAGGTAAAACCAACCTTTCTGCATCATATTGAAACAAATGGTTACGTTTTGTTAGGTGGCTCTGCCATTGGATGCCTATGATTTCTTTTTCTGGTAATGTTTCCCAAATTTGTTTTTCCTTTTCAGCACTTCTCTCAGTCCTTCGTTCGATTTGGTTTTTCAATCGACCAGCCATACCATCTTTTCCAGAAACGCGGACTAAATCTTTTTTGGCCCTACCATCATGGTCATGGAGATCCAAACCTTTTTTAGACCGCTTCGTATGAGAAAGACTTGCTTCCTCTCTCCTACGTTTCCATTCCTTCTCCAATTTTTTCCGTTCCGCCTTCGTAGATTGCCAATTAAGAATCCTTGCTTTCGCTTCTCTGTCTCTTTCCCGTTTGCCTTCTGAATAATTCCCAGGCCTTTGTTCTAAAAAGTTTTTTTCTAAAAAAACACAGGAAGTTGTCATTTCATCTAACAAAGACCTGTCGTGGCTAATCAAAATTCCAATCCCTTCGTAAGCCCGCATTGCCTGGCGTAAAATCATTTGGCTCTTCGCATCAATATGGTTTGTTGGTTCATCCAGTATTAGAACCTCTGGTTGTTTTGATAGAATATGAGAAAGGAGAAACTTACGTTTTTCTCCAAAACTCAGAGTTTGGTATTCCTCGGCTGATTGGATTTTGATTTGCAATCGGCTTTTCCAAAAACCTGTTTCTTTGGAATCATCATACAAAAAATCATTCACTTCATTCAGATCTATTTCTGTATCTTGTGAAACATACAAAACATGGATTGGGCCTTCGACTTTACCATGGTCTAAACTCAAGTCTCGTAAAAGGATTTTGGCAAGTGTGGATTTTCCACTTCCATTTTTGCCAATGATTCCAGTCCAACCGGTGGAGAAATGGACATTTAAGTTTTCAAAGATTGGTTCTGATTGTGTTTCGTAACGGAAGGATCCGTTTTGGATGCGTAAGTGTTTGGACATAAAACATGCTCCTATTGGTTTCCATTGGAAAATGGTAAGCAAGTCTTGTCCTAGTTTGAAGAGGAAAAGTGGAAATGGTGATTTATTGTTTTTTGCTTACCTAGTTAGGATTTGTAAGTCTCATCGGAGTGCCCTCGCTTTTTTCTGTTAGACTGAAACGATCATCAATCTTGTCAAGAATAAGTGAAAATGGAAACTCGTGTGAACCTGAGACAAAAGATTTTATCGTTACCTGGTATCGAGATTAGTTCCCTTTTGCCATGGGGAATTTTTCCATAAACTCTGTGATGTCCCGGATGTTACGGTTGATCATCTTACGCAGTTCTGGTGGGATATTTTGTGATTTGATGACACGGTAATAATTGAGTGCATTTTTTAACATCTTTCGACGGGCAAACTCTTGTGCCTTCATGAGCATTGGTTTGTATTTATAGTAGGAATATTCCATAATGGAATAATTTTTCGACAACCGAAACGCATGTGGGATTTTTCCAAAATCATACGTTAACGTGAGAAACGGTGCATCGTCTGCTTCTGGAGGTTTTAATTCCAATACCCCATGGATGATTTTTTCCGGTTCATCCTCTGTGGCTTTTTCCGCCATCTCATCAAGAGGGATAGGAGATTCTTCTTCTGCAATCTCACCCAAATCCCCATCCACAATTTCGATTTCGGGACCGTCTACGTCATCAAAAGATGGGCCTTCTTTTTCCCCGGCCTCTTCTTTTAGTTTCCGATCTCGGAACACCTCATCCGCATCAGGCAAACCGATCTTGATATCATCCGCGACAAGTGGTCTATTGGTTAACTCCACTTGGATGGGCATATCCGTTTCAATGATTGTTTCCGACTTATGTTTGTTAGGATCAACTGCTTCCGGCAGTTCCACCTTCGAAGAAATCAATTCATCAGTTTGAGGGTCAACGGGATCTGGTAGTTCTAATTCTTTTCGTAAGGAATCGGTTGTTTCTTGGAACCAATTTGGTTCTTCCTCGGATGGTTTCCGTTCATCCGGATGGAGGAGAGGCTCCTTTTCATCGCGACGAAGGTCATTTGGATCCGGTAAACCAATGGGTTCGAGGTCCCAAGATTCAGGTAATTTTAAGTTGGGTTGTTCTGGAAAATAGGGTTTGAGTAAATCGTTGAGAGAGGCCTCTTCCCCTTTCGCTTCAAATTCCTTTGCCTTTTTTTCTAATTTTTGAAGGGCTTGTTTTTTTAAAAACTCTTCTCGTTCTTTGAAACGGTCTCGTTTCCGTCTGTCTTCACCAGAACGTCGATCCTTTCTGCCTGCAACATTGGTCCTACGATCAGGGCTTTTCCTTCTCTCTTCGCCAGACCTTCTGTCAACAAGGGGAAGGTCTTTGAACTGTTTCCAATCGTTGGAAAAAAAAGTATCTTCTGGTAAATCAAGTTCTGAAACATCTTTTTTGGAAATCTGTTCCGCTAACTCTTGTAAATCGAATGGTTTACGTTCTTCTTCTGTCCTTTGTTTACTCTCTGGTGGAACAAAAAAGGGACCAACAATCCCTGATCCACTTGGTGCAGCAGAAATTCCTGGCATCGCAGGAGTGATCCCTCCTTGCGTCAAACCTTGGTTTAACGATTGTAAGAGTTGGTCTTGGTTTTGGATGAGTGCCGGATTTAAATTTTGAGGTGGAGGACTCCCTTGTAAAAACTGATACACAATTGGATGAACCAATTGGTTTCCACCTTCCACTGTTTGGTTGATTTGTGGTCCACTGGAGGAGGGAATGTCTCGTTTCTCTTTGGGGAGCGGAGGTGGCGGGAATTCTCCGATATTTTGCGGTTGTGGGAATTGTGGTTCTCTTTGGAGATTCGGAAAGTTAGGTGGTGGTGCGTTCTGTGCAAATTGGATCGCACGTGCAATGGATTCCGCAAATAATTCTGATACCTCTTTTAAGGCATGCACCAAATCACTAAGGTCCTTATCCGGTTTTTCTCCACTCCCAGGAGGTTTTGGTTTCGCCTTAGGAAGAGAATCTTTCCCTTCCTTTTGTCCATCTTTGCCAAGATCGGAAGGACTCGGAGGAGGATTGTCTTCTAAGAACTCTTCTAAATCCTGGATGTTTTTTTTGATTTTTTCTTTGATTGCTGGATCGGGGATTCGGTTTCCTGTTCGTTCAAAGATTTCAATGGCTTCTTCCACTTGTTCTGCTTCCACAAGTGCTTCCGCATTGAGGAGTGGCCTTCTGTGAAAAGAATACTTTGAATTTTTCGAAATGATATCATCGGCCGAAAAACTTATTTCGGGACTTTCACGTCTCGGCCTTTCCGGTGCACTTTCGGATCCTGAACTCTCTTCCCCAAAATCACCTAAGGGAAGTTCACTTAAATCTTTTGGTGGTTTTTGTTTTTCGCGTTTTCGTTTGGAAGGTTTAGACTGTCCTTCCTCACCTAATCCTGGTTCGCCTGTTTCCCCATCTAAATCTGGTAACTCATTTAATTTTTCTGAAAATGATTTGGGTTTTTGTTTAGAGGACTTTGGATCCGTTTGGAATCCCAGTTCTTCTCCCCTTCCTTTTTTAGGACCCGTTTCCCGCGAAGGCCTTCCTCCTCCACTTCGTTTTGGTTCTGGAGGACTTGTTTCTTCACCTTGTCTTTGTTTGAGTCTACGTTTTTGCCTTGGACTTAGATCGGATGCGGGCCCACCACTCCCTTCACCCCGGGCGATCTCGTCAAGATCGGCACCGGTTCCAGAGAGACCGAGTAACATCATTAGGGTGGTTAACATAGAAGGGTTCTACTCTTTATTTTCGAGGTTTAGAGAGCTGGTATTTAAGAAATAACCGAATAATATTGAATTTCCAAGCTTTTTACGAGGCTTTTGGGATCAAACTGACCGCAAGTTCTTTTTCTGCTTGACACAAGAGAAATTCTTGCGTTCCATGGTGGCATGAAATCCGTTGCGAAAAAAAATCTCAGCTTTGCCTCCTCACCGGACAATGCAGACGGGTTGCAGTTAAAAATCACATTTGACGAAGACACCAAAACTGCCTTCGGTGATTACACCTGCCCCGAAAAATACCAGGGTTTACCGGATCAAATCCACCCAGGGATTATTTCTACCATCCTAGATGAGATCATGGTCAAGATCAACGAAGCGATGAATTTCGAAACCACTACTGGGGAACTCACAATTCGTTTCCTACAACCTGCTAAGGTGAATGAACCCCTCCACTTACGCGGATGGTTTGTGAAAAAGAATAAAAAAATCATCGAAAACCGTGCTGAAATCGAAAATGAGATCGGCAAAATAGTGGCCCGCGGAAAAGGTAAATATATCGAAGCTGAAGACTAATAACGCCGATGTGGTGGAATTGGTAGACGCAGTGGATTCAAAATCCACCGATGGTAACATCATGCCGGTTCGATTCCGGCCATCGGTACCAAACGTTATTTACTTCGAAACCTCTCACAAGCAGTTTGGTAAAAGTTTTCTTCAATTTTATCAATCGCTTGTAAGACGAGGTTCATTTCTTCCTTAGTCATCAAATTAAAAATTTTCCTTCCCTCTTTCAATATCAAAACCCCTAAAGAAATTCCATTTTTATCATCGATCGTATAGAGTGTGGATTTTGATTCCATTTTCACCAAAATATCTTCCATGATGAGGATGATTTTTCGCACCAGTTCCTTATCAGAAAAAATTCCAAAGAGTTCACCAACATCCTTTCGGAAAGCATCTGCTTTGGATTTTTCAACTGAAGATATCAATTTCTCCATCGCTTCTTGTGATTCCAAAAACTCTTTGGGAGAATCTTTTGTATCAAGTGCCAATACCAACTCTTCTTCAAAACTATGTGCGGTCACATAGGAATGGAGTGCAGAGAGTCCTGCTTTTAATGCCAAGGGAAAGTGTTTCCCAAATCGGAAAATGGACATTGCCAAATTGCCAAGGATCCCCCAAATTTTTGTTGGGTGGTTTACAAAACCAGATAACGCATCAAAGGCGGCATCGAGTTTTTTTCTCTTTTCATAATTTGGATACAGGTATTCCAAAAAGAAATCTAAAAGTTCTTGAATCGTAACTTCCGAAATCGAATGAAACTCGGGGTATTGTTTTAAGTTTTCTTTTGAATAACGGGTTACCAAGGACTTCTGGTACAGAGAAATAAATGCAGGGAATAAGGGATGGTTTAATACTTTCGAAGTTTCTTTTTTAGGTTTCATTCGAATGCAATTCTCTAAATCACTTCATCAAAATATGTTTCATACCGTTCCCAATTTACTTTTTTACCTTTGGGAATGTATGGTAAGTTGGAATTTTTTTTCACTTCCAGACCAACAAACAAAGAATAAATGCCAACTGCGAGAGAAATGGCAGTTTCTTTTTTATTTTGAGTGAGGTATTTCATATCACGACTACGATTGACATATCCAATTTCGATAAAGGCACATAGGGCATTTGTGTAGGTAGGCAAACTATAGGTGGATATATATGGTTTTTGGATGGGTCCCAGTTCAGGGTACGGAGAGTCTTTGGTTTTCAGTTGGACAGGTAACCCATATTGGACAAAACGCATGAGTTCTTTTGTGACGTAATGGTTGTCTCCACCAAATCCTTCCCTTCCCCCTTCACGCCTCCACTCTTCCTTTTTACCCATTTCCCTTTCAAAAAAACGACCACTTGGCTCAAAATCCTCATGTGATTTAGCATAAGGACCTTTTTTACCTATGTTTTTTTCCCAATTAGGATCATCCGCATACTTCCAACTAATCATATTTTGGCGGTATCCTTCAAACTTTGTTAAATCGGCTTCTTTACCATTTTTTTTGGACCAATACCCATGGAAGTATATCCAAGTGTCAGCCATTGCATTTTCTAACTTGCTCCATCCAGATTGGAATACAAGCCAATCAGACCAGGGCCCTTTTAAAAATCCATTCGGCGATTTTTCTTTGTTCGAAATTTTTTTTAAGAGAGAAAAGGTTTTATAACCTGGTGTGAGAACAGCGGCCATCCCTCCTTTTTGCCCTTTGCTTGCAGGATTTAGGTGAAGGGATAAAACCAAATGGGGTTTGATTTCATTGATTTTAGAGAGCCTACCTTTTTTCCTAACAGATGTTTTTGGATCGGGAAAATCATACAAACGGTAAGGGGCATTCGGATCATCAGAATTTCCGTCATCATCAAAGGAAGATTCTCTTGTTAGGTGGCTGATTAATTTTACCCGAGTGAATTCATTTTTTTTAGAAAATAGTTTTAAATACCCCTCAAATTCTTTCCAACCTTGTTCTGTTTCCGTTAATTTTAGAATTTTATGGACTTCTTTGGATAGATCCAGGACCACTTTTCGTTCCGTGATACTTCCATGTTCGGTTCCTTGTTTGTATGTTTCTAAATAGGTTTGTGTGACACTATCATATTTATCCCCATGTTGGGCTTTGGGATCTTTAGCCACTCCGCCATGGCCTGGATCAATCACGACCCGAAAACTTGGTTCGGCTGTTAACGAGATCGTGAAACATAAACACGATAGAAGTAAGAGGAATTCAATTTTGGAATGGGTCCATTTTGAGTCTGACACGCTTGTGCCATTCTCCGCCCAAGCGCGAGCGGAGAAAAGTAAAGTTTCAAGGAATTATTTTGTGTTTTGACTTGCGATTTGATTTTTGTTATCAACCAAATCTTTAGCGTATTTATCAGTAATCGCTTTTTTGTCGGCTTCTTGTTCTTTGAAATCAGAAAGGATTTTGATCCCATAGTCTTTGGCAATGCGGTAATGTACGATTGCATCGTAGAAGCGATCATCTCGTGTCATATCAGTTGCAAGACCCAATTGGCCATATGCAATGCGTAATTTTTGTTGCGCTTCTGCAATTTCGCGGTAAGGAACCACAGGTTTTGCCCCTTCCGTAGAAGTATCTACCAGTTGTGCTTGTTCCTGTGCCGTGATGGTGTCTGCACATTCAGCAAGTAAGTTTTGGGTTTTGGTATCATAACTCTTTGCAAATTTACCAAGTAAGGTACTAATGTCTTTTTCCAGTGCCACCATAGCCTTTCCTGATGCAATGTAAGCCCTGCGGTAATAGTATCGTAAAACAATTTGGTAGTCTTTTTTGATTTTTTCCAAAGCCGTTTTGGAATCGGCTACTTCATCCCCAAAGTTTGCCGTAACAATGGTTAACAATTTAATCGAATTGATGACTCGGTCTTTGTTGTTTTCAGAAATGTTTTTGAATTGTTTGCGTTCTAAATTGGTACCTTGGTCCAATTTGTCTAATTCTTCAAAGGATTCCTTTCCTTTTTCGGGAGCACCCGATTCTTGTGCGAAGACTGAAAGGCTAAACAAACAAATGGAAAGAATCAAAAAACTTTTTTTTAACACGAAACGTTTCTCCTTAAACCAAGGAGCAGAATACAACAAAAGAACTAGGTTTGACTACTATTTTTTCTACTTCTGGAAAAAGAGTAAACCATCACCCACAGGAAACAATGTATATTCCGAAACTTGGGATTTCACCTCATTCCAAAGTTCCATCACCGCCATATCGGAAGGTTTTTTAGGATCGGGATCTAAGACCCGCCCATGCCAAAGCACATTATCATACACAAAACTGGCCCCCTTCTTTGCCTTAGGCCAAAGGGTACGAAAGATGGTTGGATAGGTGATTTTATCGCAGTCTACAAAGAAAAAATCTACATCCTTCCACAAACTCTCATTTGCTAAATAATCGATAACCGAACAATTCACCCGAGTAACATCCATTTGGCTTTCCAAACCCATTTTTTGGGCATAACCATCTAATAACTTCGCCTGTTCTTCGTGCCGGTCAATCGTTATGATGTTTGAGGAAGGATTGCCCTTTACCATCCAAAGTGTGGAATAACCAAGCCCTGTCCCCAACTCCAAAATTTTATTTGGTTTTATGAACGAAACAATTTGTGATAAAACTCCTCCCGTTGCGGCTGTTACAATGGGGATATTTTTTTCTTTGGCATAACGTTCCATTTCTGAAAATACGGGATTCGGTTTGTATACAAGTTCTGAATCGATGAATGGTTCGAGTCCATCGATATAAATACTAGGTCTTGGTTTCATGATTTGGGAGGTAAAAATAAAGAAATTCTGTCTTTTAAAATGGATGGGACTTTTTTGCGGAGTAAGTCGTTTAACTCGCGATAACTGTACCGTTTGGAAGGATGGATGAGAACAATGGCTTCGTTTTCAAATGAAGATGCATGTTCCACAATTTCATCAAAATGGGTATGCCCCCACTCTCTTGCACGACTCACATCCCGTTTCTCACAATAATACGTACATTCCATAAAAAGAATTTTACTTTTTCTAACGTCTTCGTTTTCCAAAACATATTCTATTTTTGAATCACCAGAAAAGGAAACAAAGGGACTTGCGATCTCTTCTGTTGGATCAATTCCATTTTCTTTTGACTTACGAATTTCTTCGGAACTTAGTGCCGAAAATTCTTTTTTTAACTTACGTTTGGTTTCATAAACAGTATACCCTTGTGATGGGACACGATGGAAACTCTGTAAGGGTTTAAAAAAATAACCAGGTTTTAGTTCCACTCGGTCACCATACTCAAGTCCAATCAGCTCACATTCGTAATCGAACTCTTCAATTTCTGAGTACAGTTTTAAAATTTGAGAAAGTTTTGGCTCCAGTGCTTTTGGTACGTAAATCTTAGGTTTAGGGAGTTTTCGTAAACTCCTTTGGGAAACATAATAGGGAATCCCACAGGAATGGTCGAGGTGGGCATGGGATAAAAGGATTTTCCCAATGTGAATTTTGTCTGGATTGATAAAACCAAAATCAAACATAAAATCAAGGGAAGGACAAATGATGGAAGTCCGGATCCCACCTTCCGAGATCCCTTCAAATTTAGTTCCCTTGTATTCGAAACTTGCGGTTAACATCAATCTTCCGGTTGGACCAGTTTGACTGAACCCTTCCAAAATCGTTCCAAAGATTTAGGACCAATCATTGTTGTGATCATTTTGTCTGATTGGAAATAAAGTTTCCCCACTCGTTTCAAATCGGTTAGAGTTACCTTTTCTATTTCTTTACGAAAGTTTTGCAAATATCCTTCTGGCATATTGTGATCACGCCTTCTGATTTCACTTGCAAGTGTCCGTTTATCATCTTCAAATTGAAAAACAAAGGTATTGATGATGGCATTTTTTGCTCGTAAAAGTTCTTCTTCTTTTATAGAGTCGATGAGTTTTGGTTCGATAAGTTCCTTCATCAAATCCAAAACCTCTTTAGAAGATTCAGACTTTGTCATGGCAAAAAAGGTAATCGTACCATAACTTTCTTGGAATTCTGTAAAACTTCCAGCCGAATATGCCAATCCTCTGTTATTCCGAATTTCTCTCATATAATAGGAGTTAAACCCTCCTCCACCAATGATATAATTCAAAACCTGAATGGCATAAAAATCTGGATGGTTGTGTTCCGGCAAAACTCCCGACAACGCAATGTAGGATTGTGTCACATCTTTTTCCACAAGACGGACTTGTTTTCCTTCCTTAGAAATATTGGCACTGATTGTACTTGGTGTGATCACTTCGCCTGAAGATGGATTCGTTTTTTCTAAATTGGGAAAAAACTGATCCCAAGATTTTAGATCATAATCACCTGTGATGAGTAGTCTTCTTTTTGAAGTTGATAGGATTTCTTTTTGGAAACCCAAAAGATCATCCATTTTGATTCGATCCAAATTTGTTTTAGACATCGAAGTTCCAAGGATGGTTCCTCGGAACATAACTTCTCTTATTTTTCTTTTTGCAAGCGATGTGACATTGTCATTACGACGATTGATTTCCTCGGTTAATTTTCCCTTGGTGGTGGAAACTAGATCTTCTTCTAAATTTGGTGATGTAAAAAATGATTTGAGAATGGGCAAAATGATCGATTCTGTTTTCTTTAAGTATGCAATTGTAAATATAGTTTTTTCATAATCAACAGAAACAGAAAAAGATGCCCCATAAAATTCCAAAGTTTCTAAAAACTTTTCTTTCGGATACGTTTTGGAACCTGAGAGTTCCCAACTGTCTTCCAATAAACGAGCAATCTCAATGGGTCGTTTTCCTAAATTCTTTTTGCCGTGATAAATTAGAATATCTGCATATACAATAGGAAACTCTGCATTTTTTAAGGAAAAGATTTCTACTCCACTAACATTTGTCGTAGATGATATATTCGGAACTTCAAATTCCAATGGTGCAAACTGGATGTCTTTTACAAATTCACCCATTTCCCGTGAAAACAATGGGGTTAAGCATAAAAAGAGGATGATGATGAGAAAACGTTTCATATTTATTTTTTCCTTATATCCTCGAGTAAACCAACTACAACTAAATCTTTTGTGAGGTATTTAGGAATGAGTTGTTGGATATCAGTACTTGAGGTATTCATAATGGTTTGGTATTGACTGAACAACCCACTCCAATCTCCATATAACAACTGATAATAACTTAGTAAATCTGCAATGGTTCCATTTTTGTCCATAGTTTTCATAAAATCAGAAACCATTTGGTTTTTCACCTTTTCCAATTCTTCCTTGGGAATGCCTTGTTCTCGAATCCGATTGATCTCTTCCCATATGATGGCTTCAATTTTGTTTGGATCCACACCTTCATTGGGACTGATAAAGAAAACAAAATAGTTTTTATAACGTTCCCCAGGATATCCATTGACGGCTCCAATATTTAAAACCAATTTCTCTTCCAAAACCAATCGTTTGTAAAGGCGTGATCCTGTTCCTGAAGTTAGGATGCTCGATAAAATATCAAAACTTGCATTATCTTTGTGAGGGTAAGGAGGTTTGATCCAACCCATCATCATTTGACTAGCAGAAGGATGTTGGACCTTAAATCGTTTTTCTCCAGGAAAAGATTTTTCTTCAATTTTATACGGTGGTCTTGGTTTTCCAGGTTTTAAATCAGAAAAATACTTTCGAATGATGCCTTCTGTTTCTTGAAAATCAAATTGCCCTACAACCGATATCACCATACGATTGGGAGTATAATGCCTTTCAAAGAAGGCTTTTGTTTCTTCTATTTTTAAATATGGAATTTCTGCCGAATACCCAATGACAGGTTTTCTGTAAGGGTGGCTTTCAAAGGCAATGGAAAAAAACTTTTCGCGTAACACAGCACCACCGACGTCATCCGTTCTCATCCTACGTTCTTCGATCACAACATCACGTTCTGTATAGTATTCACGTAAAATAGGATGTTTCAAACGATCCGATTCTATCTTTGCCCAAATTTCAATTCGGTTGTTTGGCAATTGGATTTGGTAATTGGTCACGTCTTGCGAGGTATACGCATTAAAACCCATCTCTCCATTTTGTTCATAGATATAGGAATCTTCATTTTTTACGATGAACTCATCTTGTAATTGGATTAAGTTTTTTAACCTTCGGTTTAATGTTTCAATTTCTTCTTCTAACGTTTTTGGAACAATTTCACCTCTGGTGGAAAGATCCCTTCGTTTTAGTTTCAAATCATCAAGTTCCGTCCCCCAAACTTCGATTTGTTTTTGGTATTTTTCTTCCTTTTGGTAATCGGTAGTACCGACCGACTTGGTTCCTTTGAATAACATATGTTCCAATAGGTGGGCGGTTCCGGCTTCTTCTGGGGTTTCATCAACAGCACCCACCAAAAATTTGATATAAAGGGCAACGGTTGGGGATGTGCCACGTTTCATCATCACAACGGTGAGTCCATTTTCCAATTGGATGGTTTTGGTATTTTCGCGGAATTGTGCCAAAGAGGTTCCGAAAAAAGCGTCTTCTGAAAATAAGGGTAAAAATTGTAGAGTGAAACAAAGGAAAAAGATTCGTAATTTCGACATCATCTACTAGTCTTGAAGTTGGAAATGGTTCGTAAACTTCTAATTTTAACTCTCTTTTGTTCCTGCCGCCTCTTTACCATCGCCGATCCAAACTATGTGGAACGCGCCTTACAAAACGAAACCGATGAAGGATTTATCTCACGAGAATTTTTCCAAATCAAAGTGGAAATTCCGATGACCTACCGTGAAATCCCTGGATGGGAAAAAAGAGAGGATTGTAAGAAAAGAGCTTTCAAAGAACGCGAAACGCTTTCCCTTCCCTACCTTGTCAAAATCCAAAGGCAAAAGCACAAGTTTGGTGAAGGCATTGATGCGTATGCAAAATCGTTAGAAGGAATGGACAGACAAACAAGACTCATCACCAATGCGCCCCAAACCTTAGGGGTAACGGGTACGGGAACGGCTGCTACAGGATCGATGACGACTACAGGCTCACCACAAAATACACCAGGCCAAGATCCAAACTTACAAACAAGTGGACAAAATGTAGGTTCCCCATCCAAACAGAACCTAGACGAAGTTAGGGGGAATCCCCAAAAACAAAAAGAGAACGATAGTGAAAATCTCCACAATTTTGCTTGGTTTTTCGACAGCTTACATCTCTACAAAGAAGATTATTCCGATAAAACAAAATGTGCTTTCCTATTCCGAAACATTCAACCTAAATTGATGGAACGTGTGGAGAAGACTCCTATCTCTGAACCTAGGAAACTATAAATGAAGAAACACCTAACAATTGCAATTTTATCCATTTTGATTTCTTTTTTCCTCTTCCAATGTAAATCCAAAGAAGTAAAAGAGATAAAGGAAACAAAAGAAGAAGTACAAGAAACTGTGGAAACAAAACCTGAAGAATCTCCACTCATCATCGAATTCACAAAAGCAAAAGAAGGGTTTTTAACCGACAGTTTATTCCAAGTTGCCATCTCTAGTGTATTACCTTCTGAAAAAGAAAGAGAAGAAGAAGCAAAATCCATCGCCGAACAAAAATCTCTCAACTTATTGAAAACCTATACAGTTCCGAATCTATCGGATAAAGGGAAAAAAGAATTACGAGAGATATCCAAAGAAGGTAAAATTGTAAACAAAAACGTATCAGTTGGTGGCCGTTACTTCTTTCTCTACCAAATCCAAAGACCCAATCTGAAACGTTTGGTTACAAAAGACTTAGAATGATCTATTTGATCCATCTTAGGGATGGATCAAATTTGTTTAAATCACAAACGACTTACTGATTTTGGCGGGAATACAAATATTCTTTACAAAGTTACAATAAAACAACTTTCCTTCCATCTGTAATTTCCCTTTCCCTTCCACTTGGAAAGTTAAGGGTTTTACATATTCAAAGTATTCAGGTTTTTTTGGATGGATAGGACCTGTTAATTTCAAATCAGCGGCAGTGACTTTGAGTCCATCTGTTCCTGATAAAAAAATTCGATGGGGAGCTTCGATTTGGAATCCAAAATCTTTTGGTAAATACAATTCCAATTCATATTTACCTAGAGATTTATTTTTGATTGTCACTTCTATCGGATGGGTTTCAAACGATTCTTCCGCTTGGATTTCTTTTGATTCGTTACAACTTGTAAATCCAAATCCAAGTATGGAAGACAAAATAAAGAATACTACATACCGTACCATACTCTTTAGACTTAATTTACCTTTCGAAGGACCACACAACGATTCGAATTTGTGCCTTTTTCATTATTGGAAACTTGCCAACAATTCGAAAGTTTCGTAAAATTTTGAGTGTGCACATAGGTTTTGCTCCAGACAAGACCTGTCCCTTCTGCCATCCGAACTACATCCTCATCCAAATAAAGGATCGAATTTCCTTTTTTAACTTCCCCTACTTCCATCACCATGTAAGAACCCTTTTTCAAAACACGAGCAGATTCTTTTAAAGTAGAACGGATGAATTCATTCCAATCATTGATATTACTAAAGATACTGAGTTTACGGTCTTTGGATTTGCTAATGTCTAAAAACCAGTGGCGTAACCAATTGTCCCCTTCATAATCCACTTTGTCTAAAAATGGCGGCGAAGTCACAATCAAATCCACCGATTCAGATTCTACATGGGGTACAGAATTGGCAGAACTTAAGGAATACAAATTGTATTTAGAAAATTCATGGTAAAATGGTGGGATAGGCATCGCTAAATCCCGTTTCATCTTTTGCAAAATTCTTGGTTTGATCGGTCGGTATTCTGGCACAATTCCCTTTTTGGCATTATTTTTAGCCTGAGCTTCTGGTGGTATGGAAACCTGTGGGAATGTATAAACAGAAAAAAAACCCGTGCTGTGACCATGTAACCGCGACAAGGCGATGAGTGAAATAAACTTCATTTCAATCGAATCATCGATTGCCATATATTTTTTTAAGTTTTTAATTTCTTTTAATGTCTTTGGGTGGAAAAAAGGTAACAAATTTTTATCAAATGGGTCATCCTCTACTTCCTGATCCAAATCGAGCGAAGATAATTTTTTTTCTAATTCTGAATATTTTGGAACATATTGTCTAGCACTTGCCAAAAAGATAGAAAGAGGATGGATGTCATTATGAATGGCAGCATGACCTTCGATATTCGCTTGGATCGCAGTTGTTCCACGACCACCAAACGGATCATATACGACTTTGTTTTTCTTTTTTAAAAATTCCTTCATAAAAAAAGAAGGAAGTTCTGGTTTGAATGATGCTCTATAACTTACCGTGTGATGGATTGGATGGCCTTGCCTTTGTTTTGCCGTCCAAAATTCACCAAATATAATTTTATCGGAATCCTTTAGTAATCTGCCTGCTCCTGCCATCCTTTGCAAAAGCCTCCTCTTTCTTTCTTAAAAGATCGGAGGAATGTTGATTCTTACGTTGGATTTTTATTAAAATCTATGGGACATAGTTTTTCCAATTGGGGAAGTAAAGTTCCATTTCCGGGAAAACATTTGTTTTTACAAACACGTCCTGGTTTATTCTTTCATCCATATAACGAATGCTATATGCATGTAACAATTGTCTTTCAAAACCCAATTCTTTTTGTAGGGAATCCGTCATGCCATGGTTTACAAAATCCAAAAAGATTGTTTCCCTTTTGCCATACATTTTATCGCCAAGGATCGGGAATCCCAAAAACAATAAACTAGCACGAATTTGGTGGATTCTTCCAGTAATTGGCCGAACAAACACCAAACTAATATTTTCTGCCTCATGATACGAAACTGGTAAAAATTGAGTTTGGCAAGATTTGGATTCAGGGAACTGGTTTGGTGAAAAAACCATCTTCTTGCGGATTGCAGAATGGATGTCTTTTCCAATATAACCATTCAGTTGGATTTCTTCGTTAAAATTTCCATGTACCAAAGCAAAGTATTCTTTAAAAACTTGCCGATTCTCAAATTTTTTTTGGAGCCATTTCCGACTCTCTTCTGTTTTGGCAAAAATCACAATGCCCGAAGTTTCGCGGTCAAGCCTGTGGACTGGGATGATCTTTGGGTATTGTTTCTCTAAAAAACTAAGTAAGGTTTGGGTCCGATAGCGACCTGCCGGGTGCATCGGGAGATTACCAGGTTTTTCCACAAAAAGAAACTCATCCGTTTCCTTTAAGATGGAATAACCTACATTCACTTCAGGTTCTTTGATACGCCCAGGGATCGGTTCGTATTCTAAAACATTACCATCAAACAATTGTTTTTCGGAAGATACCAATTCACCATTTACCCGAATCCTTCCTTCTTGGATCAAAAACTCCCATTCGGAAAAAGAGTGGTAAGGAAATTTTTCCTTCAAAAAATCAATCACCGTTTTCCCCACATAGGGAGGGCGAATGACTGACTGGTAACTTGTCATTTACTTCGGGTCGTCAGGAGCATCTAACAACTCATCATCCAATTGGTTGGCAAAAGGATCCTCCTGTGAACTTTCAGAATCCATAGAATCACCAATGGAGTCCTCTTTCGCAACTGAATTCGTATCCTCTTCACCACTTCCCTGTACTTCACCTGTCTCAGCATTTTGTCCTTCCGAGGAAACATTGAAAGTTTCAGAGTTTGTTTCCTCTTCTTTTCCGACATTGAGAAACTCTTCAAGGATCTCTGTGTCTTTTTCTGTTAGGTTATAGAACTGGCAACCTACACGAAAGTTTGTCTCTTGGTTTCGAATGTTTTTGATGATGCCGCGGATTGTCACTTTTTTACCCGCATCTAAATTCAAATCAAAGAGTATGGTTCCATTCAGAGTAACAGAACGAGAGAATGATCTGGAAGGTGCATGGATGAAACTGATACCACCCATACTTAAATCCATCACTTGGCAAACATCTCTTGATTCTTGGAACACACCTGTGTTGATAATATCTCGGCTCACAGCACTCGCGAACATTTGGATTTGTTTATAAACTTCAAAATCCAGTGGTTTCTCAGATAACACCTGAACATAACCTAAATGAACATAACCTTTGTATTTGATTGGTACACAAATTTCTGATACAAAATTATCAGGTATTTTAGAATTTTCAAAGATACGAAGGTATTCATCAAACGGGAAAAATTCAGGTAACGCAGTTGATTTTTCTTTTCTGTCCGCGATAAAGATATCTTTATCATAATGGTGCATGAGTCGCAACCGGTTGTCCATCCTACCGGCAAAAAAGATAGATGATAAAGGAAATGCTTTTGCAAGTTTTGTTCGATACGCAAGTAAAATCGTATCTACTTTTTTATCATCAAATCCTATCGCTTTTGAGACATCATTCACGTTGATGATGTTGTTAACAATCATTCCCGTTTGAATTTGGCTAACTTCAACCCTTGTTCCTTGCCGTGACGCAGAAGTGATTTGAATTTTAACAGGAGTTAGAATCTCGATTCCATTTCCATCACCACCAGCTAAATTGAAGTGTGCAAGGAATTTGCTACCATTATGAACTACAGTTAACACACGGTCACGATTCGGAAACTTGAGACTCGTATTGATGATGAGAGCTTTGTTTTTAAGGGCAATGATTTTAACAGGAAATTCTTTGTCTGAGTTTATGATATAGGCTGGTAACTTCCCAAAAAGTGCGGTAATTACCTTCAAAATACCTTCAGGGTCTTTGATTTCTTTATCCATACTCAACCGTGTTGTTTATGAAGCAACATCGAACGCTTGATGTCTACTAAAGTTTTTGCCCCAGTCACACTCATAGACTGTTTTAGTTCTTCCGAATATTTTTGTAAAAGAAATCGAATCCCAGCATCCTCTCCACCAACAAGAGAAATCGCAACTGGTCGTCCCACAAGGACGGCATCAGCCCCAAGAGCAATCATCTTAAACACATCCATTCCTGAGCGGACACCCCCATCAACGAGAAGAGGGATTTTCCCTTTTACTTCTTCTGCAATTTTTGGTAACACTCTTGCGGTTCCAGGCATTCCATCGAGCACCCTTCCCCCATGGTTTGAAACTACAATGGCAGAGAAACCACCTTCCACTGCTAATTTGGCATCCATTGGATTCATAATGCCTTTTAAAATAAAAGGGAGTTTTGTTTTTTCACGGAGTTTAATGAGTTTTTCCAATGGTCTCGTAACACTTGCTAAATTCTTTTGCACCATCGTTTTAAAATTTACCGCATCAATGTCCATTCCGACGGCGAACACTCCGTCCGCTTCTGCTTGTTTGAATCTTTCAAGCAATAAGGATTCATCTTCCCTTGGTTTACAAATGAGAATCCCTTTTCCTGAGACTTTTTTTAATGCGTCTAACATGATTTTGTATTTTTCAGGAGAGGCTCCGTCACCAAGCCATGCAAGGCTTCCATGTAAAGCAAAGGAACGAACCACCATTTGCGCATAATCCGCGTCGGTCATGACAAAGTTCATATTCGTGCCAACCCCTGTCATCGGAGCTGCCATAATGGGAGTTTTTAAATCATACCCCAAAAATTTGGTTTGGATCGAAGGGTTAACATGTTCTCTGATATACCCCGGTAAAATTTTATATTCAGCAAGAGCTTCGTGGTTGTCTTGGAAACTTTCCATAAGACCCACACCACCCATTCCAGGTATCCCTGAAGCACAATTTTTTCCATCACAAACCTTACAAACCCAACAGATATCTTTTCCAAATCGGATCCGAGCTTGGTCTGCAATTTCTTTTTCTGTGATGGAAAACTGTTCATCCACTTCAAATTGGATGGTTTGTTTTACTTTTTCAAAAACTTGTTCTGCTTCTTTTAAAGTATCAGAAACGATGATGACATGGCCCGACTTATCAATGTTATTTGTGGGTTCCTTGATGATATCTCCAGGTTTGGATTGCAAAAAAACTTCAGAAACCCCTTCAATTTTTTTGATTTCCTCTACACCGCTAATCGAAATGAGTTTTCCTGGTTTGGACAATAACGACCGTTCAATGGAAACACGATTGACTACAGGTTCTAAATTGTCTGGTGTTTCCCCGAGAGAGATAAGTAGTGCAGCTCGGTTTAAGTTCACACCCGTTGACAAAGGATAAGTGAAGGCAGACATAAAACCACCGGACAACCTGGCCGCAATTTCACCAATTTTTACACCATCTTTTGTGACCTTAATGTCCCCTTTTCCCGCACCCAAATGGATGCCGAGTGCCCTCATCCCACCTGCCATCACACGTTCCACTTCATCCAAAATATCTTTTGGCAAAGCAGAAGGCATATTATGACCCACCTCAATGAAGTATGGTTCTCTTTCAATGATTCGATCCGCAATGCCTGTCATTCGGATTTGGCCTTGGAAGGCAAGGGCATCCACCGAAAGTTCTGGTCCTTCCATATACTCTTCTAAAATCAATTCACCTGTTGGACAGAATCGTTTGGCATGACGGAAGGCAACTTGTAAATCATCGCGGTTTGTGACTTTGATCACACCACGAGCCCCCATATTGTCAGCGGGTTTCATCACAAGGGGGAAAGTAAGTTCATCCAAAGCGTCCTTTGCATCTTGCATGGACCAAACAGGTGCAAAACGAGGGATGGGAAGTCCAAACTCTTTGAGGCGTTTACGCATCTTCACCTTATTGGAAGCAGCTTCCGCATCCACAAACCGAATCCCAGGAAGTTGTAAGGCGGAAGCAACGGCTGCTACGGTCATACTGGCATCAGTGCCTGCCGTGATCACTCCATGGATGGTTGTTTTTTGTGAAAACTTTTTTGCTTCCCGAACCATTCCTTCCACATCCTTTGTGGACATAAGAATGGTTTCATCGGCAATTTGGAATCCAATGGAAGTGGGATTCATATCCGCAACAACTGTATGCAGTCGCATTGTTTTAGCAGTTTGGATGATGGGAACTTGTAACAACCCTCCACCGATGATGAGGATTGTTTTTCCTTCAACTGATTTCAAATGGGAACACTCTCCCTAGAAACTTCCACCTTTGGTTTGACTTTACGAGTGATGGATCCTTTTTGGATGATCCCACCAGCTAACAAATAATCTCCGTTTGCCGGGTAAAATGTTGCGGATTGGCCAGGTGTCACACTTTTTACATCCTCTAAAAATGTAACCTTCCAAGTGTCCCCAAGTGAGGTCACCTGACAAAGAACAGGTGCACTTCGGTAACGGATTTGGACTTTCATCTCCATGGATTGGTTCAGACTGAGGGGCGCCAAACCTTGGTAAGTAATTTCTTCCAAGACAAAGGACTCGGATACAGTTTCTTCTTCTTCCCCAAGGATAACTGTACCGTCATCTTCAATGGCGAGAACATACAATGGATTTTTCCAAGCGATTCCAAGACCCTTCCTTTGGCCGATGGTAAATCCTTCCTTACCTTGGTGTTTGCCGATGATTTGGCCGGAAGCCAATTTAAAAAAACCAGGTGTGAATTCCATTCCCTTCTTTTTAAGAAAGGACCTATAATCATTTTCTGGGATAAAACAAATCTCTTGTGATTCTGGTTTTTCAGCAACGGGTAAACCCATTCGTTTGGCAATCTCTCTAACTTGCGATTTGTCCATCTCTCCCAAAGGGAAAACAGTATTTTTGATATTGTCTTGGCTCAGTCCGTACAAATAGTACGCTTGGTTTTTTTTCATATCAACGGCATTGCGAATTGCATATCGACCATCTACTTCGATGACTCGTGCATAATGCCCTGTCGCTATTTTATCAATGCCTAATTTTTTAGCCTGCTCGAAAAGTGCACCAAACTTCACAAAGGTGTTACATTCTACGCAAGGGTTTGGGGTCCTTCCATCTTTATAATCACTGATAAAACGATCGATCACACGTTCCCCAAATACCTTTTCCATTTTGATCACATAAAATGGAATGTTGAGAGAGAGACCAACATCACGGGCATCTCGGATATCTTCCGGTGAACAACAGGATTTTTTAGTGGTATCACAAGCGGGAGCTTCGTATTCCCAAGTTCTAAGGTTCACACCGATGACATCGTATCCCGCTTCCATGAGGAGGCCTGCCGCAACAGCGCTGTCCACTCCACCACTCATCGCCACTATGATTTTTTCTTTTTCTTTCACCTTAGTTCTCTTGGTGGATGATGCCGATCCGTTTCCTGGAAAAATCCCAAAACAAGGGACGAGTCCGTAAAACACCAAGTCCGATCACCCAAACCTCTTCCTTATCCTTGTCCCCCGATAAATGGAAATTCTCAAGTGAAATTCCTGTGAGAAACTCAACGTTCGGATATTCTTCACGAAACCCAGATTTGCTAAAAACCGTGAGAGTTTCCTTTGATTGCCAGTGTTCCAATGTGAGGATGGTGCCTCCTGGACGGAATACTCTTTTTTCACCGAGGTAAACTTCCCCACCCTCTTTCGGTAAAATTGACAACGAGGCCCCAGTGTCCAAATGTGCAAATGATGTCATGGATTTTGGGTATTCAAATTGGACAAAAGAATGTTCCCCTTTTTGTTTTGTCATAAGGAATTTCAATTGGGTACCGAGGTAAGCATCCGGGTGGTCACAAAATGATGAATCACTGGGAAACCAATACAAAAGGTCCTGATCCCAAAACACACAGGATCCTCGGAAGGAATCAAGACCAAGTAAACCTTGGATGCCTTTTGGTAAAATCCCTTCCCCCCTTCGGAGCCGAATTTTTTTTTCACCGATTTGGAATTCTTTTGCCTCCAAAGAATCGGAACCTTCATAAAAACTAATATCAGAACCTGTATCCCATAAAAAAGAAACCTTCTCCCCTTTCTCTGATTGGAATCCAAGTAATAATAAAGAGATACCAGTATCTAACACTTGTACTTTGGTGTGAGGGGGGAGTGTTCGTGGAAACGAGACGTTTTGGGAAGGCTGGTTTGGATGAGGAAGAGATGGTTTAAGGATCTGAGAACTTGGATCGTTTCGAGAAATGTTTCGTGTTGGGTTTGGCAAACACATCCCAACACTGAGGCAGAGGAAAACTAAACCAATTTTTTGATACAACGAGAATGTGGGCATCTGGAATAGTCTACCGTACAATCTCTATATTCGATCCCTGTATTGGCATCTTTTGATTTGTATTCAATGAAACACGAGTAAGGTTGGAAATTAAAGGAAGAAAGTCCAAGGGCTCGGTTACGTATTGATTCATACACATCTGAGGGAACAGAAGGTGAAAGGTCTTTGAGTAGGTATGCAGGTTCTGCCATACTCTACCCATCGGCAAATTCCCTAATCTTTATAACAAATTGTGCGGTTTCTGCCAGAATGTTTGGCTTGGTATAGTGCCTTGTCCACACGTTCGATAAGATCCTTATTGTTTCTATCAGTGGGCCGAAAACTGGAAACCCCAACGGAAAGGGTGACTTTCAAATCAGAATCATCATTTGGGTTTTTAACCACCATAGCTTCCACAGCCTTTCGGATCTCTTCCCCTTTGGCGATGGCTTCTTCTTCCGTCGCACCAGGCATGACCAAACAAAACTCCTCCCCGCCATAACGCGCAGGGATGTGGTGGCGTTGTGCTTTTTGGATGAGTTGCTTTGCCACTTCAATGAGGACAACGTCCCCAGCCTGGTGCCCATAGGTATCATTGAAGGTTTTGAATTTGTCCACGTCTGTAAAAAGAAGGGACAACTTGGTTCCTTTTTTCCGACAACGTTCCATCTCTTCTTTGAGTTTGGTTTGGAAGTAATGGTGGATTTTTAATCCTGTCATCATATCCACTGTGGCAAGTTCATACAACCGAGCGTTGTCTACAGCAATCCCTGCCAGGTTTGCAAGAGTGGTCATAAATTCTTTTTCATCTTCCAAAAATTCTTCGGAAGTCATTTTGTCCCCAAGGACAAGGAGTCCATTTACCTTCCCCTTTGCATTGAGTGGGACAAGGATTTCTGCTCCCATTTTTCGCAAGTACACTATGTCTGGGATTTTGTTTAACACTTCCATCTGGAGGATTTGGTCCATCGTAATGGCTTTTGGTTTTTCTTCAAAATAATGAATGAGTGGGCTATCAATTTTGATTTCGTAGTTTTGTTCTTCTGGACTTAATTCAAAACCTTTGATGGATTGAGGTTCTAATTTAAAAAGACCTAAGTCAATTTCTGGCTCCAGGTACATCGCCGCATGCAGTGTTTGCAACTGCGCCAAACAGATGTTAAGAATTGCATCAATTAAGTACTTATAGTCTAACGTGGAATTTAATGCACGGGAGATTTCCAGTAGTTGTTTTTGGTCGTATATTTTTTTTTCGTAATGCTCAAAAACGATATCAGTGTTTTCTTTAAAAGACAAAACGCACCGCCAGAATTCTATATAAGATAGGAATCATTCGCTATATTTGACGCCTGTAAAGTAAGATTTTGACGGAAATCGATAAAATTCAGAACAGGTCGATTTTTGAAAGTTTCTTCTTTCATTGTGTTGACGATAAACGAATCTGAAAAACAATGGTCGTATACCGCGCGGTGGAGCAGCTGGTAGCTCGTTGGGCTCATAACCCAAAGGCCACAGGTTCGAATCCTGTCCGCGCAACCGTTATCATCCCTTTCCCAATTCCTTACTTCTCTCTGTTGCCCGTCGAACAGCATCCCGCACTGCGGTGGAAAATCCGCCTCGTTCCAAAGCATCCAGTCCGTGGATGGTTGTTCCTCCTGGAGACGTGACCCAGTTTCGCACTTCCATCGGATGGAGGGAATGGTCTTTTGAACGTAATTCCCGAAAGTAAACAAGAGTGCCTTCAATTGTCTCCATGGCAAGTCCTAAGGCTTCTTCGTAACTCAAACCCTCTTGTAACCCACCTTCCGCCATTGCTTGTAAAAACGTAAGAACATAAGCAGGTCCAGAACCCGATAAACCAGTGACCACATCCATCAAAGATTCTTTTGTGATACGGACAGACTCCCCCATTCCAAATAACAGTCGTTCGGCATGTGTAACGGCTTGGTCTTCACAGTAATAACCCATCGCACCGCGATTGGAAACCAGTGGTAAATTCGGCATCACTCGCACACAAGTCGAACCTTTGGGAGATGATCCAACTAGTTGTGAATACGAGATCCCTGCCGCAATGGAGATAAAAATGGCTGGTTTCTGGAATTCTTTTAACACTGGTTCGACGAAGCTAGGCTTCACGGCGATGACAAAAAGTCCGGCTTCCTTTTCCAAACTGTCAAGGGTCGTCACCATGTGAACCCCATCGATCGGCGACTCATTTATGTGGGGATCAAAAGCATATACCTTTGTACCTTGGGAGATAAGAGCCTTTGCCATAGCTCCTCCCATCTTTCCTAGTCCCACCATTCCTACTGATTTAAACGGAGTGTGCGCCATACTCTCTTTCTCCAAATATTTTTGATCCGATCCTTACATAGTTAGATCCAAGTCCAACAGCCAATGCGTAATCACCACTCATCCCCATAGATAGTTTTAAACCAGGGAAATGTTCCTCACGGAAATTTTTTAATTTTGTAAACACTTCTGTCGTTTTCATAAGATCTCCCGAGGAAGGACCCATTCCCATAAATCCTTCCCATACACAAAACTCATTTTGCTGACTGGCCAAATTGGTTTTGTTTTCGAGTAAGGTTTGCAAACTAAAACCATGTTTTGTATTTTCACCTGTGAGATTGGTTTGTAAAAAATACCGAATTTTCTTTTTTTCTTTTTCGGCACGTTTCAATAACTCATGGAGACTTGAAAAGGATCCCACACCATGGGTATACGAAAAAACACCGAATAACTTACGTAATGTTCCGGATTGTACTGGTCCTATGTGATGGACGTTCACACTTGTATCGGCATCCGGAAATTCTTCTCTTAGTTTGGTAAATTTTTCAATTGCTTCCGGGATATAGTTTTCACCAAATTCACGGATTCCTTGCAAATAGGCTTCCCGAACAACCTCATAGGGTTTTGTTTTGGAAACCGCAATGAGGGTGGGAGGATTCCCATTTGTCAAAGTTTTGCATTCATTTTGAATGGACTGGTACGTTGTGATGTAATCAGGCACGATTACTTTGCTAAAGCTTTTTCTAAAGAATCAATTCTTCGTTCGATTTCCAAAAACCGTTTTTCGTTTTTCTCTGACTGTGAATTCAGTTTTTGTTCCACTTCCCTCATTCGAACTTCTAAGGAAGATCCTTGCGCAGTCGAAGACGAATTTGTTTTTTTCGTCACACGCGAGACTCGTACTTCTGGACTTTGTGTTTTACGTTTGGAACTGAGAGATGATTTTTTTGATTTTGATTTTGCAATGGCAGAGTGAGAAGTCTCTTTTTCCGATTTCCCTTTTTTGGATTTAGAAAGAGTTTTCTTCGGTTCTGAAAAAGATTCCTCTACTTGTTTCGAAACTTCCGATTTCTCAGAAAGTGATTGTTTTGTATCAAGATCTTTGGCACTCGTTTTTGATTCCGCATTGTCTTTTTGTTTCGGAGTGATTTCGTTTTCCACACGATCCAACTTTTCCTTAAGTCTTGCACCACTCTCTTTCGTGTCTTTTGCCTTTGCACCAGAAACGGAAACTGACCTTGGTCGTCCCAAATCAGGTTCCATATCGTCAAGGCTTGGCAATTCTGGAAGGCTAGTGCGATCCTCGTTGGAATCGCGATTCTCTTTTTCCGAGAAAGATTCTTTTGGCGGAGGGATTGTATCCGGAGATTTTGCAATTTCGCGGTCTACCATCTCCACTTCTTTGTTTTTTCCGATGGTTTGGAGCTTTTGGTAAATTTCGTTTCTATAGATAAATGCGAAAATGAACGATGAAAGAAGTAGGACCACTAGAATGGCAGTTGTGAGTATTTTCAAATTGTCGCGGCGGCCCATGACGTGCGGATTCCTTTCCTTTGATACGGATAGAGTACACGTTTTTGCGCTTTCGCAAAGTGAGAAATCATGTTAAACACAAAAAAATTCACATTCTTTCTAGGTTTCTTCCTGAGTTTTACCAGTCTTTTGTCTCTTCCGAGGCCGTACGACCCGGATGAATTGGGAAGAGTCCAAATATTACGATCAGCACTTGCATTGGACACCCACTACCTACTCTATTTAGTGGAAGACTTTGAAGGAGATAGGCCATGGGATTTTTACCGAGTGGATTCCTTTTTAGCCCAAACTCAATTTGCAGCCTCCATTGCCAAATCAGATGCATTTATCGAAGAAACCAAATTATTAAAAGAATCAGGTTATCCCAACTTACAAAACCAAACCAGTTTCCTTTTACAAAGTTTTGTCGAAAATCCAAGGCTTGACCATTGGGAAATCAGACCCAAGGAACCCATCCTCCTCCCACTAGGGATGCCAATCCAAGGGATCCTCTGGGTCTATTCCGAAGGCCACCATATCAATTTGAGTATGGGCCTATCCCAAAAAAAATCCAAAGACTTGTATTTTGATTTGGGAACTTTAAATTTTGTTGGGTGGCGTAGATTAGAATTCAAAATCAATTTGCCAAAAGAAAATACGAGACTCATCCAATCGATGTCCTTTCCCATATCGTTTGCATCCTTTCGTTTAAAAAGCCTCGCCTCTCAAAAAAAAGGTGAGTTCCATTTGTACTTTGACAATTTATGTTTTGTGATTGATAAAAGAACCTTCAGTTACCCTGGCTCCGAAGTGAATGATACTTGGGGTAACAAACGCTAAATGGTCTATTTCTTTTATAATGTACTCATTCTAAAAATTTGGTTTATTTTAAAATTAAGTTCTTTATTTTCTAAAACCATTCGATTGGAGATTTCCAAACGAAATGATTTTCTTAAAAATTTATATGAAAAAGTTCCAAAAGACAAAACAGTCATTTGGTTCCATTCAGCAAGTGTAGGTGAACTTGACCAAGCAAAGGCTTTAACTGAAACGATTCGCCGTCATAGAAAAAATGTTTTCATCATCCAATCTGTGTTTTCTTCTTCTGTCAAAGAAACTGCCTTTTTAGATCCATTGGCGGATGCGTATTTTTATCTGCCCTTTGACTTACCTTTTGCTTATAACAAAATCTTTTCGTTATTCCGGCCCAAATATTTGTTTATCATGGCATGGGATACTTGGCCCAATCTTTTAAAAAAAGCAAATCACTTTGGCACAAAAACCTATTTATGTTGTGCGAGTTTATCTTCAGAGTCCTCAAGGAAAAATCCATTGGTGAGATTACTTACTAAATCTTCATTCCGTTACCTCTCTGGTATTTACCCAAGCCATGAATTGATGGCAAAAGAATTTGAAGGACTTGTTTCTTTTGGCACTGATTTTAGGATCTTGGGTGATACACGATTTGAGTCAGTTTTAAATAAGTTAGAAAAAGGTTCACCTAACCCTTTGTTTACGGAATTTGTAAAACGAGAATCAGATACCCTTAAAAAAATAAAACCTGTTATCCTAGGTTCCACATATCCGATCTGCGAATCTTATTTTTTGTCTTATTTGACAAACTCTAAAGACAGGGAATACTATTGGATATTTCCACATAAATGGGAACCCATACGTATGTCAGAATTCCAAACGAAATTGATTGCCTATGGGACAGTTGGCGTTTTTTCAGAAATGAAAGCAAATGCCCCCCTACCCAAATTTTTACTTTTTGATGTTCTGGGGATCCTTGCTTTTGCCTATCAGTATGGAAGTTTTGCCTATGTGGGAGGGGCTTTTCACCATCGAATTCACAATACAATTGAACCGGCAGCTTTGGGTCTTGCTCTCGTCACTGGTCCAAAAATCCAAAATGCCCCCGAAGCTCTCGTTATGCAAGAATTAGGTGGTCTATTCAAAACGACAAATGAAAGAGAATTTGTATCCCGATTCACAGAACTTGTCCAGAACCAGGATGAGAGAGAAAAGATGGGAAATAGCAATCGAAACTTTGTTGTAGAAAACAGAGGTGCATCGGAAAAGATTTATAACCGAGTTTTTCCGTATGACAAAATCTAAAATTGCCGCTGTTTCCTTACATACCACTCCCCTTGACGTTTTCGGCAATTTTGAAACCATACGGTCTGCCATCTTTTCCAAAGATGCACAAGATGCAGACATCATTCTTTTTCCCGAACTTTGTATCTCTGGATATGGTTGTGAAGATGCTTTTTACAGACCTAAACTTTGGGAAAAATCGTTTCAAGTCCTAAACCAAATCAAAGATTTATCACCTAACCAAGTAATTGTGGTAGGCCTTCCTGTTTTTTCAAATTCCTTTTTATACAATTGTATGGCTGTTTTATTTGATGGAAAGATCCAAGCTTTGGTTCCCAAACTCAATTTGGCAAATACCGGTGTCCATTATGAAAAGAGATGGTTCCATGCCCCGAATGAGTTCCAAACCAAACAGATTCCATTTGCTGGAGAACTCATTCCGTTTGGTCATTTTGTATTTTCGTTTCGGAACTTTCGTTTTGCGATTGAAATTTGTGAAGATAGTTGGTCTTCTATCAAACCTTCACAAATCTATAATGTGAAAGGAACCGATGTCATCCTCTCACCTGGTGCTTCTCATTTTGCGATGGGAAAACAAAACATTCGCAGGCAAATCTTCAAAGAAACAAGTCGTAACCAAAACAATTTACAAGTGTTTACCAATCTCTGTGGAAATGAATCGGGTAGGATCATTTTTGAGGGAGGTGCATTTTTTGCCTCTGGTGGAATGATAGTGAAAGAAGGCCCACGCCTCCATTTCACACCATTCGAAATCACAAGCCACAACTTTGATCCAAACGAAATCCGAGCATCCAAGGCCCGTAATTTTCGAGAACCAAATCCAAATTTAATTCCAAACGAAATTCCAATCATCGTTTTAAAACCAGTTTTAGACCAAGAGGCAAATGGTAAGTTCCGTTTGAAGGTCGAAGACAAACGAGAAACTGGAAACTCGCAAGTTATGGAAAATACGGAGTCACTCAGTCCATTTGAAGAATTCACAAAAGCAGTATCGTTAGGTCTTTATGATTATTTGCGTAAGTCCAATACCAAAGGATACACACTCTCTCTTTCCGGTGGGGCGGATAGTGCGACATGTGCCCTTCTTGTTTCTGCCATGGCAGAGATTGCAAGGAATGAAAATGGCAAGGATTGCTTCCAAAAACTTGGGATCATTGAAAAAAACTTACTCGTCACTTTGTACCAAAAAACAAAAAACAATTCGCAAATCACAGAAGAGATCGCAAAATCCCTAAGTGAAGAATTGGATTGCGAATTCCATTCCATCTCGATCGATGAAATGGTTTCTTCTTCCGTTTCTCTGATTGAAACGATAAAGGGAACCAAACTCAATTGGCAAGAACATGACTTGGCCTTACAAAATATCCAAGCAAGGGTGAGGTCCCCTCTGATTTGGTTATTAGCAAACTTGAATGGACATTTACTTTTATCCACAGGAAACAGAAGTGAAGCAGCCGTGGGATATACAACGATGGATGGAGACTCTTCGGGATCGATCGCACCTCTTGCGGGTGTGAGTAAGGAATTTTTATTGGACTGGCTCGATGACATCCAAAAGGGAAACAACCGTTACATCACTCCGAAACATTCCATCCAATTATTAAGGGAAACAAAACCAACAGCCGAACTAAAACCCCTTGCAGAACACCAAGAAGACGAAAAGGATCTCATGCCATACCCGATTCTCAATTCCATAGAACGGAAATTAGTGTATTTGGGAGACCTTGAGTCTGAAGTTTTGGAAGGATTAAAAACAGAATTTCCTTGGGAAACCAAAGAACAACTGTTAGGTTACATTCAAAAATTTAAAAAACTATTTGGGATCTCCCAATGGAAACGAGAGAGACTTCCTCCCTCTTTCCATTTGGACGAATACGGCCTCGATCCAAAATCAAGTTACCGTTTCCCGATACTTTCTAACGAAACCTAAGGAGGGGGTTGTAATCCCGCCTTCGCATACGCATTCGCTGCTTCTTTTTCGATTTGTTCATTTTGGAATTGGATGCTTTTTAAGATCTCTTGGAATTTTTTATCCATTTCAGGATCATCCCCACCTTGTGATTCAATGAGGTAGTTTATGATTTCAAGCCGATCTTTCCCTTGTTTTCTGACATGTCCATAATAAGTGGAAAGGTCGGTTGCATTCGGACTACCACCAAACACTGAGTTTGTGGCTCTTGTTAGTTTTTGATTGAATTCCGTTTGTTTCTTTTTGTCTTCCGCTGTCATCCGTTTCGGAATCAGGTCATTGTCAGGGAACTGTTCCCGAAGTTCTTCAAAAGCTTGCATGGCTTCTGGAGGGTAAGGTTTTCCGGTTTGTGGGTTGATCGGAATTTCTCCCGCTTCCCCTGAGGCGATATTGGGATCGTCTTCATAACGCATGCCACCCGCATTGTAATAATCAGAATCAAAGATCGATCCTGCGTCTTCCCCACGAACACCCAATCGGTTGGTGCCTTTGGGGTTACTTGGCCCCCCTCCTAAAAAAGAAAGTGCAGCCGAACTTTTTTCTTTTTTACGACGAGATTCTTCTTCACCATCCCCTCCCAAAGAGAGTAGGATGAGAAAAAAAAGACCAATTAGCGAAATGGAGACAAAGAGTAATTTTTTTTGGATTCCCATAGATTGAATTCCTGAAAACTTGGAAGAGAAACGAGAAACTGAATGCGTTTTCCTTCATTCCATCCAATATCCTATCTTTGCATATCTTTTCTCTCTTTTTTTCATTGTGGAGTGAACACAGACACGCCCGTAGCACCATTCGTGTTTTTGGTGCCACCCAGTGTCCCACAAATCCTTTCCGTGGTAGCTGTGAATAGCAACCTTACCAATGATTTCCAACTCGATCCATTGAACCAATCTTTGACACCAAGACCAGAATATGTTTTGCGTTACTTTGTCACAAACAGGGAACCTCAGTTTGTCGGTTACAATCTCTATGTCACAACGGCATTTCCTGGCATCATCCAAACCATCCAAGGGGAGTGGCTGGAAGATGGGGTGCAACCGAGTTTTCCTCACCTGCCGTATGAAGCTTCGACCTCATCGGCAAAGATCATCACCAAACGGATTCGATTCGCAGTCCCACCACCTGGTACTGAGTTCTTCCAAAAATGCCAAATTTATAACTTCACTTTGCGTTCCATGCTCACGGGTGGGCTCATCTCAAACCCTTCTACAGCTGTCAGCACCTGTGCCATTCCGAACAAGGTCAATGACATCCAAACAGACTGTGCCGTAGGGGCTGGTTGCAATACCACGTTTTGTTCCAACCCTTCCTGCGGAACACCTTCTTCCTGTGCTCTCGGAACCGCTTGTAACCCTTGCACCAAAGGGAATAATGACCTAGCCTGTACCTGTCCCCAAGGACAAACCCCTCCTGGGTGCCAATACATTGGCCCATAAACGAGAACCTGGCACCTTGTATGTGGTGGCCACTCCCATTGGCAATTTGGGAGACATTACAGTCCGCGCCTTAGAAGTGTTAAAAGACGTGGAACTTGTATTATGTGAATCTACGAAGGAAACCAAATCACTATTCCACAAATTAGGGATCAATACCTCAGTCCTTGCCCTTTACAAAGACCATTCCGAATCTCCCTATGCAAATGTGATCGAACAATTGAAACAGGGAAAGTCCATGGCACTCGTTTCCGACGCTGGAACACCGGGAGTTTCCGATCCTGGTAGCCAGATGGTGCGGATTGCCAGAGAACATCGAATTCCCATCGTCCCCGTTCCGGGTGCCTCAGCCCTCACGGGCATTCTATCTGTTTCTGGATTCCAAGTGAACCCAACTTATTTTTTAGGATTTCTCTCTGAAAAACCGAGTAAAAAACGCCGAGAATTAGAGAAGGCACGGGAAATCGATGGGCTCATTGTTTTTTATGAATCCGTGCACAAACTCCCTCGGTTGTATCCGATCTTAGAGGAATTGTTTCCAGAAACAGAAGTCCTTGTGGGAAGGGAGTTGACAAAGGCCTTCGAAGAGGTACTTTACTATGCAAATCCTAGGGAATTGGCTGAAAAACCACCCAATGCGAAGGGAGAATTCGTTTTTCTCTTAAACCATCGAAAAAAATCACTTAAGGGAAATTCAGAATCCACCGATATGTGATGTAGGAAGAGGACTAGAATATGAACATCGATAAAGTAGGTCGAGTTGGTGGTTACGGTTATGAACCGAAAAAACCACAAGGACCAAAGGAAACGGAATCACAAGCTCCAGTGGATACAATCTCCATCTCGGACGCTGCCAAAAAAATTGCTTCTGAAGCAAAACTTCAGGCGGAAGTAAAACAAATTGCAAAACAAATTGTACAAGCTCCTCCGGAAGAAGATCGCACAGAAAAAATCAAAGCGATCAAAGAAAGATTGAAAAACGGAGACTACGACACTCTTTCACCAGAGATGTTGGATAAAATTTCCGACCAAATTGCAACGTCTTTCCTCGGACAACAGTAAAAAGGACAGGTGGTGAGGGATCCTTTTTTATTGTCCTCTCCGAGGATTACTCACGCTTCGCTTATTCATAGTTAGG
The DNA here is from genome assembly GCF_000332475.2 of Leptospira yanagawae serovar Saopaulo str. Sao Paulo = ATCC 700523. Lineage (GTDB taxonomy): Bacteria > Spirochaetota > Leptospiria > Leptospirales > Leptospiraceae > Leptospira_A > Leptospira_A yanagawae. The sequence goes on along the minus strand of NZ_AOGX02000035.1, from coordinate 112,803 downwards.
GGATCATATGCCAGTTCTCCCCGAATGGATCAATTTCCAATTTCCACCAAAAATTCATTTTGAAATCGATTGTGGTTATAAACTAGGATCTTTTGTTAAAAACATTGGATCCAGAGTTTTACTCATCACCACACAAAAAGAATTAGAAAACTCCGAAGAACTTTCCATTATCAAAACCAGTTTAGAAAAACACGCAGAAGGTGTAATCATCTACGATGACATCGTAGACAGAGTTCACTTCAAAGACTTAGACACTTGCGCTCATTTTTTACGAATTTCTAATGCGGATTGTGTGGTTGCTTATGGTTCCTTTGAATCGATGAACGCTGGTAAAGCGGCGTCTCTACTTGCAACCAATGATTTGTTTGCCGAAGAACTACTTATCGGAAGAAAACAACCTAAAAAAAAAGGATTACCTCTTGTCGTAGTTCCTACAAAACCCCTACTCGGAAATGAATGTTCTCCATTTTTTTCCATCGTAGATGACAAAGACAAAAACAGAAAGTATTTTGCTCATGAATGGGCTTTCCCTGAACTGATTGTCTCTGACCCAAAAATTGGAGCTGGCATGTCGAGCTCTGAAACGGCAAAAACGGGAATTTCCATATTATCCGCAGCAGTAGATAGCATTCTCTCCAAGTATGCAAACGAAATCACATCATCCACAGCATTACGTTCCATTGAACTTATCTCTAAAAATATTGTTCCAGCCATTCGCGAACCTCGTAACTTAGGACCGAAAAACTCCATTTATGCGGCAAGTTTACTCGCAGGAATTGCCCAATCCACAAGTAGCCTTGGACTCTGTTATGCACTTTCTCTCGCTGTGACTACTGTCACAAATTTAGATATCTTCCAAAGTATGTCGATCCTTCTCCCACACGTGATGGAATACAACCTCACTTCCTCAGCTGGTAAATATGTGATGATTGCCCGTGCCCTTGATGAAGATGTTACCAACATTTCCGTGATTGAAGCGGCGATCAAAGCTGTGGAAGGGATTCGTAAAATCTATTTGGAACTCAGGATTCCACAGCGCCTCTCAGAGTATGAGGTGAAAAAAATCGACTTACCTGGGATTGCCACACTAGCGGCTACGTATTCATTTCTTGATTGTCTTCCAAGAGAACTTCCGAAAAATGAAATCGAAACCATCCTAGTGGCTGCGTTTTAGGAACATTTTGATCCAACTCACCGAATTTGAACAAAAACTCTTAGAAACATTTTCCTTAAGCGACAGGGATGCAAGAAGACTGCAACGAGTCATCCAAGACTTATCAATTGTTGTGGGGATGGAACACGAAGAGATCTTTGATTTTATGCGATTTGGAGTGGACCAGGAATTAGAAATTTTAAAAAAAGATTATAACTGGGAACACTTTCGCATTCGTATCCAAAAGAAATTAAAAAAATCTCCACCCGTTTGATTTACTACCAAGGAAACAATTATCATTTTTACTTAGCAGATTTGGATTCAGTCGCACGTTTTGTTGCCACTCCCGATCCATTTTACCCAGTTCCCATAAACAAAATACCAACACTCCCCTCTGTTTCCACAGACCCGATCTTATTCCCTCGTTTTTTATACAAATTGCAATACAACCGCCAAAACTTTGCATCAAAACCCATCACCACCCCTCCCTATTTCAAAAACCCGGACCAAAAATCTGATTTTTCCGAGAAAACAATCCCTGGATTCTATCCCACCAAACGGACAATTGGTGGAGAAAAACAATCGAGAATTGATTTATATCGGAGCAAACGAGATCAATACAACCAAACCAAATACCTATCCCTTAGGGACATTGTAAACCCTGAGTTTGATGAATCAATGGTGTTAAGAGAAATTGATTCCCTTTACATGGATAAAAAAAGTAAACTGTATCTCAATCGTTTGGTGGCAATCCTCTACGGAGGCACAAAAGAAGAAGAGATGAAAATCATTACCAATCTCTTTCGGTATGAAACTGAGTTTGCATTTTTCCTAAGCAAACAGATGTTCACGGTGGAACTCATCCCCCTCATCCATGGATTATTTTTACAAGAAATACTTCGAAATCATGATGAAAGGTATTTTCGTTATATATTACCAAAACTCTCTCCCCCAGTTTTAAGTGTGATTCGAAACTCTATATCGAAAAATAAAATGAAACAAATTGAATCTGCACCTGCCACAAAACCACCAGAAGGTGAAGATTTGGTTTCGATCATCGAATCAGAACTTTACAAACGATTTGCTAGGAATTTGTATTATGAGGAAGGTACGATCTTTACTTACAGAGAAGAAGGTGAGGAAACGTTTAAAGAAACAATTCTTTTTGAGGATTCCAAACGATTTGATTTTTCAGTGAATGGTGAGGCGATCAGTTTTTATGGGAAAACCAATACAAAATTATTTTTTAAATTGAATGAATGGATGGATACCATTCGTTTCGATTTTTTTCTGACTCGAAAAGAAATTGAAACACATGAATTCCATCGTTTGCCAAACAATCTGATCCTTGAGATACCGTATTACGAAACAGGTTTATTCCTCGTGGGAGCTGGGATCACCAAACAAAGAAAATGTTTTGAATTTTCTTTGTTATGGTTTGATTATTGATTAATTTCCAGTTTTCACTCGCGAAATAGCCGAATTCCACTTATCAATTTCTTCCTTACGTTCCCCTTCTTTCATTTTTGGAGTGAATTGAGTGGTTTTTGTTTCTTCTTTCCTAAGGTGTGCCACTGATTTATAAAACCCTCGTTCAAGTCCAGCAAGGTATGCTGCACCAAGAACCGTAGTGTCTACGTTTTGTGGTCGGATCACCTTGGTACCTAAAATGTCAGCTTGGAATTGCATAAGCCAAGCATTGGATGTAGCTCCCCCATCCACACGTAAAAACTTCAGTGGTTTTCCCGTTTCCTTTTCCATTGCATTGGCAAGTTCATAGGATTGTAACGCAATTGCCTTTAAAGCAGCTCTTGTGATTTGGGCAGGAGTTGTGTCACGTGAGAGTCCAAAGATAGCACCACGTGCTTCTTGGTCCCAATGAGGGGCTCCAAGACCAGCAAACGCGGGCACAAAAACAATATCATCCTTGGTTTTAATAGACTTCACCAGTTTTTCTGAGTCTTTTGAATATTTAAAAAATTCTAAATTGTCTCGGAGGAATTGGACAACGGCACCTCCAATGAACACTGAACCTTCTAAACAATATACAGTTTTTCCTTCTGGTCCGAGCGCCAGTGTGGTGATGAGTCCTTGGTTAGAAATTCTGAATTCATCTCCCACATTAAAAAGTAAAAAACAACCGGTTCCATAGGTATTTTTTGCTTCTCCTGGTTCTGTGCACAATTGACCAAAGAGAGCCCCTTGTTGGTCACCAACTAACGAAGAAATAGGGATTCCATCTGGGATTGATTTAACATTAGAAGTAAACCCAAATAGATTTTTTGAGTTATATGCCTTTGGCAACATTGACATGGGCACTTTTAAAATTTTACAAAGTTCTTCATCCCACTCTTTGGTTTGGATATTAAACAGTAAGGTACGAGATGCATTGGTATGATCAGTTTTATGTTCTTTATGGCCTGTTAGTTTGTATAAAAGCCATGTATCGATGGTACCAAAAAGTAGGTCACCACGTTCAGCACGTTCCCTTGCTCCCTTCACATTGTCTAAAATCCATTGGATTTTGGTGCCTGAAAAATAAGCATCTAAGACAAGACCCGTTTTATTTCGAAAATTGGAATCTAAACTTTGTTTTTTTAAATCCTTACAGATATCAGATGTTCGTCTGCATTGCCAAACGATGGCATTGTAAACCGGTTTCCCTGTTTTTTTATCCCATACTACAGATGTTTCCCTTTGGTTTGTGATCCCGATGGCAATCGCATCTTTGGGATTGAGTTTTCCATTTTTGATGGCAAGGGCTATGAGTTTTTGTGTTTTTAACCAAATCTCTTCTGGGTCATGTTCCACCCAACCTGGTTTGGGATAATATTGTTTGAATTCTTGGTACGCTGACGAAATGACTTTTCCTTTGTCATTAAAACAAAATGTACGAATCCCTGTAGTTCCCGCATCGATTCCAATGATGTAATTCTTTTTTGCCATTTTATACCTCTATTTCCAAACCTTCGTATGCCATTATAATTTCCAATTTTCCATGGGGATCAAACATCTCTTTATACTTCAATGCACGTAAATAAACCAAATCTAATTTTTCATCATCATAAGACGGATCATGGTGGAACATCACAAGTTTTTTAACTTTTGCTCTTAAGGCGATGTCTGTTGCAATGGAAGCCGAACTATGGCCCCAGTCAATTTTTTGTAATGACTCTTCAAAGGTATATTGAGTGTCAAATACCAAAACGTCGGCGTCTCGAAAGTAATCGATATACGTATCAATATTTTCCATCTCTTCTAAATTGAATTCAGCATCTGAAGCGAAGATAATGGATTTCCCGTCTTCTGTGAATCGGTAAGAAAAACTTCCTCCAGGGTGTCGCACCGCTTTACTAAACGCTTGGATGTTTGGACCAAGAGATACCACTTCCCCTTCTTCGATGAATTGGAATGTTTTTTTTGCCGCATAATGATCAAAAGAAACAGGAAAATGAGTGAATACAAATTGATGTTCCAATCTCTTCTCGGCATCTCCCATTGATGATAAAAATTCGAAATGGTTTCCTGGTAAAAATAAAGGAATAAAAAATGGAATCCCTTGGATGTGGTCCCAATGTGTATGGGTCAAAATCCAATAGGCATGCCCAACACCTTTTCCAAACTCAGAAGCCATCATTTGGTTTCCAAGTTCACGTAATCCAGTCCCACCATCGATGATGATTAAATTTCCTTCTTTGTCTCGGATCTCAACACAGGTCGTATTACCACCGTAAGTTGACGAAGAGGAAAAACTGAGGGAATTTAAAAAACTATGAATGCTTTGTTCGTTTTGGATATCAGTAGGACTAGCCAAAGAAAGGATTTTTTCAATTTTGTGTTTTACGTTTTCTGGCCGGATGGGTGAACCAATGGAACCTCGTACACCCCAAAACTTAATTTTCATTGCTCTTTTTCTAGAGTCCTTTTTGGAAAAATCAAACGTTTTTTGATTGTATTTCCTCTTTCAGATGTTGTCTTAACTATAGTTATGTTTCAGTATGAAATCAAACGAGAAAAGGAAAAAGCCTTTATCTATTTGAATGGATCCATGTCTCTTCGGGACACTCCCAAATTAAAAACGGAGATCAAAGAACTCATCGATTCCGATTCAGTGAAGGAACTGGTTTTAGATTTTAAAGACTTAACGTATTTGGATTCATCTGGCATAGGAATCCTTCTCCACACTTACAGTTGGACCAAAGAAAATGGGAAAAAAGTAAAAATGGCCCATCTTTCTAACGAAATCAGAACCATTTTCAGTGTCGCAAACCTATTAGAAATTTTTGAAACCGAATGATTACACTCGGTAATCCTGAATGGTTTGGATGAGAAAGGAGACGATACCAGAAAATACATAAAACCCTACCGCACCGTACATCACATAAGGCCAACGGTAAAAACCAATGGCAAATAAGATAAGACCAAGACCCACAAGACTGATTCCCAGTTTTTTCCAAGAGAATAGTCCTCTCATCGCCACCTGTGGTTTGCTATACCTGAGAGTGGATACCATGAGAAGGGCTGTGATCACAAAAAAAGTGACCGCTGTCCATAAAGGAACTTGGGAAACAGAAAACACAAGTGGGAAAATTCCGATCACAACACCGGCTACTGGTGAAGGAAGTCCATTAAACGATTTGGGATCATGGGCTACATTGAACCTTGCCAATCGGTATGCCGCACAAATCGGATACAGTGCTGCAATGAACATTCCCAATGGAAAGTAATCTGGTTTATCAAAGATATCAAGTTTGATATCAAAAAAGAACATTTTATACGCCAAAAAACCTGGAGCAATTCCAAAAGTGGTAAGGTCCGCGAGACTGTCTAAGTCAGCACCCAATTCACTTGTGCAATTGAGGGCTCTTGCCGCCATCCCATCAAATCCATCGAATAACGCAGCTAAGATGATAAAAACACCTGCCAGTGTATACAATTCATGGGAATTTGATTGGTTAGGGTTTGTTTCAGAGACAAGTAACATGGAAACAAACCCTAAGGTAAGGTTTCCAAGAGTTAAGGTATTGGGGATCCAAGTTAATTTAAGTTTCATAGTATTTGTTCAAAGTTTCTTTTTGGGCTGACTTTAAAATCGAGACCCACAAATTTTTTTTCTTTCCAAAGATGGTATCCAAGACATGCCACCATCGCTCCGTTATCCGTGCAGTAAATTTTTTTTTGTGGGTAATAGAGTTGAAAAGAACGATTCGTTTTTTCCGTTTCCAGTAAAGAACGGAGGGTTTCATTTGCTAGGACTCCCCCAGCAGCAACAACCGTTTTGATTTGGGTTTTTTGGATGGCCTTGTTTATGTTACGCAAAACAAGTTCAAATGCTGTTTTCTGAAAGTAATAGGAAACTTTATCAACCGGCAAATCTGAACCAAGTGACTTTAGATAATATAAAACAGCTGTTTTTAATCCACTATAGGAGAAACGGATTAATTCCAAACCATCTTCTTTTAGAAGTTTTGGAAAGGGACTTTTTTCACCCTTTGGCCTTTGGTACTGGAGCGCTTTTTTTTCTATGGTTGGTCCGCCTGGGTAAGGAAGATTTAAAATCGCACTCACTTTATCAAAGGCCTCACCAAGAGAGTCATCCTGAGTGTCTGCGAGTAACTCCAAATCACCAAATCCTTTGTAAATATAAATAGAAGAATTTCCACCGGAAAGCAGGACACCTAACCAAGGAAAGGCGGGAAGTTCCCCTTCCAAACCAATGACAGCCAGATGTGCTTCCAAATGATTCACAAGCACAATGGGTATGGAATGTACAAGCGAGATACACCTAGCGAGTTGGGCTCCGATCATCAGAGAACCCACTAGACCTGGGTAACCTGTAACAGCAATGTACGACAAATCCTGGAAGGAAAGATTGGATTCTTCCATACAGAGAGAAAGTAGTGAATTGATTTTTTCTAAATGGGCACGGGAGGCAATTTCAGGAACCACTCCCCTGTATGGAGAGTGTGTTTCGATTTGGCTATACAGTTTTAAAGAAACCAACTCCTTGCCATCTTTGACAATGGCAATGGAAGTTTCGTCACAACTGGATTCGATTCCTAATCCGTAGACCATTTACTTGAGAAGGTCAATTGCTTCTGATAATTGAACGTCTAAGTCTAACCTGGGCTTTGTTTGCGAACTACCCATTCTCATTTCATTAAACAAAAAGATTTTGATTACGGATTCTGAAATCTTTAAATTTTCTTTTTTGAGTAATTCTTTAAAATCAGAAACTGCCGTTTCGTTGTATTCCACATGTGATTCCATAAAAGGACGGATTAGATTTTTTTTGAATAATTTTTCGAGTGCAAACTTTTCGTCTTCGCTGGCCGAAACAGGATTTACGATATGGTCTGGTGTGATTCCCTTCCCATGGATGGAAACACCAGATGGTGTGTAGTATTTTTGGATGGTAATGGCTACCTTTGCTCCAAAGGAAAGTGGGATGATGGACTGAACACTACCCTTTCCAAAACTTTGTGTCCCAACAATTAACGCTCGTTTGTTGTCTTTCAAAGCACCTGCTAAAATTTCGGAAGCACTTGCCGAACCACCATTCACTAAAATGGCAATTGGGATATCCAAATACTTCTGTTCGCGGACTTGTGATTTAAAACTTTTAATGAGTTCGCCACCTCGTCCCTTTACAGAAACAATTTCTAAATTTGGAGCTAAAAATAAGTCAGCAATTTCAATCGCTAAATCCAAAAGTCCACCAGGGTTCATTCGTAAATCGATGATTAGTTTTTTGGCCCCGGATTCACGTAGGTTTTTCACAGCAAGCGCAAGTTCTTTTGCCGTTTCCTCTTTACCCATAAATTGTACCAATTTGATATAACCGGTTTCTTTTTCTGGTAAGTAAAAGGATCGTAAAAAACGGATTTTAATCAACTCTCGAACTAAATTGACATTAAAAGGATCTTTGATGCCTTTACGTTCAATTTTCATGGACAAAGATGTACCCACATCACCGCGCATCATGGAATAAGCTTCCGCTTGTGAAAGTGATTTTACCTTTTTTCCATTGATTTCGATGATTTTATCCTGAGGTAATAATCCAGCTTTCCAAGCCGGTGTTCCTTCAATGGGAGATATGATTACAAAAGAATTTTCTTGGTAATTGAGCTCTACTCCAATTCCACCAAAACTTCCTTTGGTTTCATTTTCAAGTTCTTTGGCCTCTTCGACATCGATAAAACGAGAGTAAGGATCACCTAAACTTTGTAAAGCGCCCTGTATAGCACCTATATATATCTTTTTTTCTTCTTGAGGTTCCACAAAGTCGTTTTCTATATAAGAAACCACTTCATGTAACATCTGTAAATATCTTTCACCATCAGTGGAAATGGCTTTCACTTTTTCAATACTTAAGAAAAAAACAATACTGAGTAAAGACAAGGTGGCACCTAACCAAAGATACCGTTCCGAAAATTTGATTTTATTCATTTCCATAAATAGACTCGTACAACGCCTTGTTGTCTTTTTTTAACATTGCTTTTGCTTCTGGTATCGATAGACGATACACATCGCAAGCTTCTTCAAATAATTGGATATCAGAAGGAGTGGGTCGTTTTGTATCAGCCATCAGTCCCGTTTGGATTCGATTTTGCGCAAATCGTTCCAAAACACGTTTTAAATCATAGGCATTGATTTCTTGTTTTTTGGGAGCACAGCTGGTGAAACAAAGGAAAATTCCAAGGAAAAGGGAAAAGAAGAGATGTTTCGACATCCCTTCTAGATTCAAAGAAAACCTGCTCTTGGTCAATCAGTAAATGCGATAGAGTCCGATGAGTTTCCCGATAATCGTTGCTTTCTTCGTGCGGATTGGTTTCAATTTGGAATTTCGGGGTTCCAATCGGATCATGTCTGGTTCTTTATAAAAAACTTTGAGTGTGGCTTCGTTTTCAATCATTGCCACAACAATCTCTCCATTTCTCGCAGTGTCCTTTTTTTGGATGATGGCAATGTCTCCATCACTGATACCGGCTTCCACCATAGAATCCCCTTTGACTTTTAAAGCAAAGGTGCCAGGTTTTGTGGCCAAATCATCGGGAACGGCAATGTATTCTTCAATATTTTCTTCCGCAAGGATCGGGGAACCTGCCGCCACTTGCCCAAGGAGGGGAATTCCAGACGCTCGCACAAGCAGTGCCTCGTCAGCATTACCCTTGAGGAGTTCGATGGCACGGCTCTGGTTTTTTGAGGTGCGGATGTAACCCTTTTTTTCAATCGCCTTGAGGTGGTCGTAAGCCCCTTTGGCTGTGATTCCAAATTGGTCACCAATCTCACGGATCGTGGGAGGGAATCCTTTTTCCCTGACCGTGTCCGAGATGTATTGCAAAACAAATTCTTGTTTTTCCGTGAGATCTTTCATACTAAACAGATAAATAGGAAATAGGCGTTATGTCAACAAAAAACTAGTTGTTATAGTTTTAAATATTCACTTTTTAAAACAAAACTGCCTTCTTCTACGATGGCTTCTCCGGATTCCACTCCGTTAGTTACCTCTACCCAATTGTCATACAACTTTCCGATCCCAATTTTTTTTGCGGAAAAGGATCCATCACCATTGCGGACAAAGATAAAATTTTCTCCTTCAATTTTATGAATACAATTGGATGGGATCACCTTTGCCTTGTTTACCGAAGAGGCAACCATAGCTCCCACGACAGTTGCGGTGACACTTTGTCCAGGGCGAACCTTTCCTTTGGACGTACGAACTTCCAAACGGATTTCAGCTGTTTTTTTGATTGGATCGATCACATCTCCTACATGAGAAACTACTGCTTTAATTGATTCTTCTTTAGATCCTATAGGAATCACTCGGGCTTCATTCCCCATACGAATTGATGCTAAATCTTTTTCATACACTTCTAAATTGATCCATAACACAGATAAGTCGGCGACCGTAAATAAATTATCACGAGCATTCACTGCTTGACCAATGATGGCTTCTCTTTCTGTTACAGTGCCTGATATAGGAGTTCGGATGTATAGGTTTTTAGAATTGTATTTTCCTGCTTCTAAATTTGCAATTTCCGTTTCATTGAGACCCAAGTTTTCCAATGCATTTCTAGAAGTTTCCATCTCAGCTTTGACCGATTTGTAATCCATTAGTGACATCTCATATTCCTTCGCGGAAGTCACTTTTCTTTCATACAAATCTTTTGCACGATCGGCTTGTACCTTCAATGCCTCAAGCCTTGCCCTAGCTTTTAGGTAATTGGCTTCTGTTGTTCCTAGGTCAACAGATTGGATCGAAGCTAAAGCCGTACCTTTTTTTACATACTCCCCTTCTTTCACAAACACTTGCAAAATCCTACCATTCACACGTGAACCCACTTTCGCCACATTATTCATGTCATACGATACGGTTCCTGGTAATTGTAGTTCTTCTTCGAGTGCTTTTTCTTGTAAGTATACGATCGAAAAAGGGTGATTTTTTTGGATTTCTTTTGAGATGATGAACTTTGATTTATCATCGGTGAGTGCCTCTGTTTTTTTACCAGCACCAAAAAACCTAGAATAACCAAAATACAGTAAACTCCCGATAAGGACAAGGATCGCTAGATTTCTAATTTTTTTTAAATTTAATTCTTTTTGCATATAGGTTTAATACTCCGAAGAATCCATTTTTCCTATGGATGCTTTATAACTTTCCAAAGCGTTGTAATAGAGATAAATGATTTCATAATAACTCCTCAGTACACTAAGATAGTTCTTTTCTGCTTCTAAAAAGGTAACCAAATTGGAAGCTCCGCGAATGTAAGCAAGCCTTGACTTCTCTTGCACTTCTTTGTTTTTTTCAAGTAATCCCATCTTTTGGTAATCAAGTAATTGTGATTCTCTTGCCTGCAACTCTTTGATAGCCGCAGAAATTTCGGATAGGATTTCGTTTCGTTTTGCATCTACATCAAATCCTAATTTTTTATAAGATTCTTCAGATTTCAAAATTTCACCTTGTTTGCGATCGAAAAGAGGAAGGGGTGTTGCTGCATAAATTCCAGCTACATTTTCATTCCCCTTGTTCAAAAACTCGACACCTAAAGTAAGTGGTGGAATGATTTCTCGTTTTTTGAGTTCGATATTCATTCGTTCCCTTTGTTGTCTAATTTTTAAGGCAACAAGGTCTGGCCTTTCTTCGATATCAAAGTCATTCAAATCAATTCCAAAATCTTTTGTGGAGATAAATTCCAATCTACCTTTGATACTTAAAGGAGAATTGATATCAGAAATACCAATTAACACACGTAAGTTTTTAACTACTTGTGCTCTTAGGATTCTTGCGTTACGGTATTCCCTCTCAATTTGAACACGTTCTAATGCCAATCGATCATATTCCAAAAAAGATATGTCCCCTTTTTCAGCACGTAACTTGGTTAAGTCGAGAAGGTCTTGGTAATTTTCCAAAAACTCTTTTTGGTAATTGATTTGTTCTGTCACATACAAATACGTCCAAAAGTTTTGGCGAAGGCGCAAACGGAACATCCGATCAAAATCACGAAAACTAGCAATCGTTGCCAAAAATTCTTGTTTGGCGACCTTTTCCCTTTGTGGAATGACTCCACTCATATCAAATGGTTGGTTGTAGATAAAAGATGTTTCTGGTAAACCAGTTGCTGATTTGACATTTGCCCCAATAAACTGCTGTTGCATATTGACTATGGGATTGTAATACAAACTAGCTGTGATGATATCACCTCTTGCCATCCCAATATTTTGTTTTTCACGCAAATACAAAGGATTACTGGTAACTGCAAAATCTTCCAATTCCTCCAAATTCCATTTTTCTTTGGAGTCCTGGGCTCTCGATTCTTCACCTAAAAAAAACAATTCATCTTTAGAATGGAGTTCATAAACCGCTTTTTCCTTAGGGAGTATAGTTGTGGTTAGGAATCCCAAACTTAAAATGAATACAGTTCTCATTACATATTTCATACAGTTACAAACTTTTTGATATAGTCCTCAATACCGAATTGGATGACTTTGATGGCTTCTGCTCGATCATACACTTCTGTAATTTCGACTGTCCCTGTGGAAGGAGAGTTCGGATCTAATTTATATGTGAGAAAATAATGGTGGAGTTTGTTGATGAGGGCCTTTGGAACTTCCGATATCTCTTTTATTTGCCCAAACACCTCATCTCCTTTGAGTACTGCGACAATTTTGTCATCAGCCTCTCCTTTATCAATCATACGTAGTCCCCCAATCGGAATGACGGTAAGGATCATGTTCCCATGAGTGATTGGATTCACACTTAACACACAAATGTCAATCGGATCACCATCGCCAACGATACCTGCCCTTCCAACAACTTCCGAACAATGATTTCCAGAAGCTTCCCCGGAAAAAGTTCTTGGAATAAATCCATACAAAGTTGGGGAACGGTTGCTATATTTTTGTGGTCTGTCCACTCGAATGAAACCAGATGCTTTATCAATTTCATACTTCACTGTGTCTTGCGGAGTGAGCTCAATAAAAACATCCAACTCATCGGGAGCCTTAGGTCCGAGTTCCAATCCATGCCAAGGGTGTGCAACGTAATAATTCGGTTTCATTTATTTCCTCTTTCTTTTTGTTTTTTGATTTTCTTTTGATGGTTTCCCATCTTCTTCTGAATGACTTGTATATGCATCTTGATCATGTCCATGTCCATGGGAAGACGTGTGAACCAAATCAGATGTTTTGTATTTTTTCATTTCTTCGACAAAATAATCGTTCATCTTTCTTTCACGTTCCATTTGTCTTAATTCTTGTCTTTGTGCGAGTTTTACTAAAAACTCAAATGCAATCGGCAATAAAAATCGAGACAGAATTGTCGCAACTAATACCCCACCCATAACCACTGTGGCGAGTGGCCTTTGCACCTCGGCCCCAGCACTTGATGCGATTGCCATTGGCAAAAATCCAATGATGGCCACAAGTTCTGTTGTGGCAACAGCACGCAGTGTATACACTGCCGCATCCACAACGGCAACAGAAGGATCCCGAGTGACCTTTAGTTGGTCTTTCAATGCTGACGCATAAACAACTCCGTTTAACACCGATATACCGGCTGCGGCAATAAAACCAACACCTGCAGGGATGGAAAACGGAAGCCCTCTCATCACAAGGGACAATATCCCACCAGATAGTGATAAAGGAACCAAGATAAAAACACCTAACGCATAATACACACTGCCAAATGCAATGAATAACATACCAAATATGATGGCACCAGCGATAGGAATCACAATAGCCAATCGATTTTTAGCACGAGTGAAGTTTTCAAACTGCCCACCCCAATCCACATAATACCCTTGGGGCAAACCAGTTTCGATGGATTCTGTTGCAGCTCGTACATCATTCACGAATCCAATCATATCTCGACCGCGCACATTCACTTCCACAAGGATCCTTCGTTTGAGGCCTTCATGGTAAAGTGCGGCAGGACCTTCCGTCATCACAATGTCTGTTACTTGTCCGAGAGGAACCGTTCCACCTAATTCTGTCATCACGGGAACGTTGGAAATCACACCTAAATCAGTTACATCCGCATCCAAACGCACAATCAAATCAAATCGTTTGTAGCCTTCATACACCTTACCGGCGTTAAATCCAACTCGAAGGGTTTCAATCGTGGTGAGAACTTCTTCTGCTCTGACACCATACCTTGCCATATTACCACGGTTCATCTTTATCTCTAAAAGAGGAAGACCAAGGAGTTTCTGAACCCTTAAGTCAGCGGCACCTTGGATCTTTTTGATTTTGGAAGCATAATTATCAGCAATGGACTTGAGGGTTTTCAAATCATCACCATAAATTTTGATCACAATGTCTGCTTTTGAACCAGACAATAAAGCATTCACCCGGTTTTCAATTGGTTGCGACAAACTGATATAAGACGAAGGAACATTCTCATTGATCGAGTTTTTCATTTTCTCCATCAGTTCTTCTCTGTCTTTGGCGCTTACCCATTCTTTTTTGGGTTTCAACTTCACCATCATTTCCCCTTCTTCCGAACCAATTGGTTCTGCGGCGGATTCACCACGACCTTGTCTGGAAACCACACTCACTGCTTCTGGGAATTTTAAGATGACCTTCTCCATTTCTAAATTGAGGTCACGGGAATGGTTGATGGCAGTGGAAGGAAGACGTTTGATATCAATTGCAATTTCCCCTTCATCAATCCTTGGTAAAAACTCAGACCCAAGAGTTGAGGCCAACATAAAAGACAAAACAACAACACCAATCCCGGCATACGTAAATTGGCGTTTGAATTTCATCCCGTATGTGAGGATTTCTGCATATTTGTTTTGGAATTTATCCCAAAACGCTGACTCATGTAAAATGGGTTTTTTGTAAATGTAAGACATGAGGGCAGGAAAAGTTGTGATGGAATAAAGGAGTGCAGCACCTAACGCAAATGCTACGGTGATTGCCATTGGACGAAACATCCGACCTTCTACACCTTCCAATGTCATGAGTGGTAAATATACGAGTAAAATGATCCCCACACTGAATGCGGAAGCCCTCACTACTTTGATACAGGATTCCATTATCACATCTTCGATTCCATCTTCCATGTCCTGCGCGGAAGTTTTGGAAAGGAGGAAACTCTTCCGGATTAAAAATCCATGTAGGGTTGATTCCAACATCACAATGGAACCGTCCACAAGGAGACCAAAGTCAAGAGCTCCAAGTGACATGAGGTTACCGACAATGCCAAAGGCATTCATCAGGATTGTGGCAATCATCATGGAAACAGGAATGGCAAGGGCAACAGCAAACGCACCTTTGACGGTTCCCAGAGTGAGGATGAGGCAAACGAGAACGATTATGGCTGCTTCCACTAAATTTGTAAAAACAGTAGATAAAGTGCGACCAATGAATTCAGACCTATCGTAATACACTTGAATCTTCATCCCTTGAGGGAGCCTTGATTCAATTTCTTTCATCTTTTCCTTGACTCGACCAACAACTTGTAGGGAGTTACTACCAAGTAACATCATTGCAGTTCCACCAACCACTTCCCGTTTGCCATTCATGGTGCTAAGACCAAAACGAAGGGCTGGACCTGTTTCCACACGTGCAATTTGGCCAAGTGTAAGCGGAATTCCATCTCGAGAAGTTCTTACGGAGAGCCTTGCGATGTCATCAATGGATTTGAATTGGCTTTCCCCCCGAATCACAAACTGCTCTTCCCCTTTTTGGATGTAACCACCGCCAAGGTTGACGTTAGCACCTTCCAAGGCTTCCGTGATATGAGAAAGCGTTAGGTTATGAGATAACAGACGTTTGGGATCAATTTTGATTTGGAATTGTTTGGCATCTCCCCCTACTACGTTTACGTCGATGATCCCTTTTACAGAACGAAGTTGTCTTGCGACTTCCCATTCCATAACGGTTCGGAGCTCCTCTGGAGTATGGCTTTCAGAAACCAAAGCAAATTCGTAAATATCCCCCAGACCTGTGGCAATGGGAGATAACTCAGGTTTGCCGTAGGATTTAGGAATGAAATTTTCTGCTTGTTTCAAACGTTCATTTACAAGTTGCCTTGCAAAATAAATATCAGTACCATCTTCAAATATAACTGTTACCGAACTTACACCCGTTCTCGAAATGGAACGAATTTCGGTGACCTTCGGCATCCCGTTGAACTCAAGTTCGATGGGATATGTGATGAATTGTTCCACTTCTAGCGGTGATAAACCAGGGACTGAAGTAACGGCCGATACTTGGACGTTTGTCACATCGGGAATCGCATCAATCGAAAGATTGAGTGCATTGTAAAATCCCACAAGGGTAAGAGCCGCTGTGATGACGAGAACCATAGCCCTTTTGTGAATGGAAAACTGAATGATTTTTTCTAACATAATACCTATTTCAAATATGATTTCACCCTACGAATCTGAATTGGTAGGGAACGGACGTAAATTACATGCAACGTTTACGCCAAGATGGGCGGTGGGAGGTAAAGAAAGAAAAATAAGATGGAGATTTCAGTAAAAAATTCCGTTTCTGTTGTCAAAATGGAGAAACGGTTGAGGCATACCTTGACAAGTGAATGTTCTCGTTTGCCTGGAACAAGTTTGAGTAATTGATTGGATTCTTTCGACAAGGAGAGCACACGAGTCGTTTCCTCCAACTCGTAGGATTGGTATTGGAAATCCAAATCTTCGAGAGGAGAAACAAACCGGTCGTCCACCAGGTTTAGATTGATGAAAACCGCTAAAAGTAGGATGAATCCTGACTTCCAGAAGCGCCTAATGTTCACTGCTGTTTCCTATTCTTGAGACCCAGTTTCAGAGATGGAACACATGCGACAAGAGAATTCCCCTCAAAATATGAACTTTTTTCCTTTTATTACAAAACAGAGAAAACGATAGAGTTGCCAAAACAAAGTAAGGCAACAACACTATCCCTACTGATGAAAGACGAATCGATAGACACCATAATCAGCGATGACATCACGTTTCGCGGAACACTTTCCTTTAACCAAACACTCAAAATCAAAGGCCAATTCAAAGGCACCATTACCTCTCATGGCAAACTCATCATCGACGAAACCGGTGACGTAGAAGCAGATGTAGAAGTAGGCAGTTTGGTAGTACATGGCAATCTAAAAGGCAATGTCGATGCAAAAGAAAAAGTGGAACTTAAAAAGAATGGAAAGGTTGTAGGAGATATCAAAACCCCAGGCCTTGAAGTGGAGTTTGGTTCCAAAATCATTGGCAATTGCATCATGTAACAAAGGTTCACTTTGGACCTCTATTGTCCGAAGTTAGAACCAAAATTGATTCCAAAAGACCCATCCTTCGTTACTTAGTGGACCGAAGGGAGGGTTTAAAAAACACCCATCCAAAAGAACTTCTCGTTTCTGAATTTTCTTGTTTCCATTCTCCCTTTTCCCTTCCCGATATCGACCTTGCCATTTCACTGCTTCTCTCTTTCGCAAAATCTAAGAAAAAAATCCTTCTCTATGGTGACCGTGACTCAGATGGAGTGAGTTCTACTTGTTTACTTGCTTTTTTCTTACGTTCCCATCCAGAATTTGTAAATGCAAACTTTGAAGTATTGGTTTCATCAGAAAGTGATCCTTACGGACTTTGTAAAGAAGCCATTGTCAAAATCAAAAATGCCAAACCAGATCTACTTGTGACATTAGACTTTGGTTCAAGCCAAGCAGATGAAATTGATTCACTGACAAAAGAAGGCATCCAAGTGATCGTCCTTGACCACCATGAAGTACCAGTGCGCATCCCAAAAAACTGTGCCCTTGTGAATCCAAGGCGAATCGATTCCACTTACCCGGAAAAAAAAATCTGCACGGCGGTTTTATCTTTCAAACTAGTTTCCGCCATTCTCTTTCGATTGAGTTCTGAATGGAACAAACTTTATTCCAAAGCAATTACTGATGAAAATGGAAAAAGTGAAATTCTATACTTTCTAAACGGAATCCAATATTCCAAAGAACAATTGGATTCGTTTCAAAACCAAAAGAACTCTGAATCCCTCGATATCTCAAATACCCTTCCTTATCCAGTGGATTTTACCACCAATATTCCGTTAGATGATGAAAGAAAATTATTTTATTACCAATGCCAAAAAATCCCAAATTTTTTTGAACAATTAGAAGAAGAAACGGATCTAGCAGGGATAGGTACCATCACCGACATGATGCCCCTCATTGGTGAAAATAGGCATTTTGTCAAATTGGCTCTGGATTCTCTCACCAAACTTTACATTGGCGACAAAAAGAGAAAAGGATTAAAAGAACTTTTAAAGGAACTCAAACTAAACCCCAATGGAATCACTACAAAAGATTTGGGTTGGTCAATCGGTCCTGTTGTCAATGCCGCAGGACGAATGGGAAAAACAGAAGAAGCCGTATCTCTCCTTTTGTCAGAGTCCGAAACCGAAGCCAAAACACGTGCGAAACTCCTGCTTTCCATCAACGAAGAACGAAAGGAAAGAACCAAACGAAATATGGACCGAGTGGAACGTTACTTCGCAAGGAAACCAGAACGTACAACCCATGAAGTGGTATTTTGTTATGAACCTGATATGGAACCAGGAGTGAGTGGGATTGTCGCCACAAGGATGGTGGACACCTATAAAAAACCTGCCATCTTTATCGCACCTGATAATGGTGATGCGAGAGGAAGCATCAGATCTTATGGGCCAGAAAACGTCCTTTTATTACTGGAATCCTTATCTGAATATTTTTTGCATTTTGGTGGTCACCCAGAAGCAGGAGGTTTCTCCATCTCTATCGAGCAAATCCCAAAATTTGAAGCCGCATTGTATGAAAAGGCAAAACTTTGGTTAAACGAAGATAAGGATCGGCCAACAGAGCATTTGATCGAAACAGATTTTACTGTTTTACCAGAAGAAATGGGTGAAAAACTATTAAAAGAATGGAAAGACTTAGAACCCTTTGGCCAAGGGAATCCCGATATCAAACTTGGCATTAAAAATGCAAAAGCCATCCACCTAACACCACTCAGTGGAGGCAAACATGTTCGATTCCATATCGTAGGGAGTGGTTCTTTAAAATTTATGATTTGGAACAAAGGCGAAGAATTCCAATCGTTTATGTCAAAACAAGGGAGTTTTGATTTAGTGGGAAGTTTAGAAGAAAACCTTTACCAAGGAAGAACCAGTTTGCAGTTTATCGTAGAATGGTTTGGGAAATCTGAGATGTGAGGAAAGTATTCTCCGTCGATCTGATTGAACTTTAAGGATTCTTTTCCTTCACCCGTCCTTTCGAAAGGGTGAAGTTTGTAAATCGTATCAAAATTAAATTGGCCCAAATCAGATGAAGTCTGACTGAACCTGTATCTTTTGTTTTTATGTTTTGTTTAGGCGTTGATCAAAACTTTTGACTCATCTACGTAAACAGGTGTCCAACCAGAATTGTCTTTGAAGTAACGAACTGCTTTGATTCGTACATTTTTGTCCAAGGTAAACCAATGGTTTGTGTTGGCAGGAATCGAAATGAAATCACCTTTTCCGACATGGACTTCAAAACGTTCCCCATCGATGATGAAACCAAAAATCCCACTCCCATCAATGATATAACGAACCTCTTCGTCCGTATGGATATGGAGTTTGTCAAATTTTGCGAGCATATCACTGATCCCAGGGACTTCGTCATGCAGGACCACGAGGTCATTTGCTTTGTAACCATGCTCTTTTTTCAATTGGTCAAAACGGTATTCCAGACCAGAAAGTACTTCTTCTTTTTCCGCATCGGATAAACCTTTTTGGCCAAGGATTAAATCCAAGGATTCAGGGGTTTTGTAAGACTCATACACAAGGCCTTTTTTGGTAAGGAATGCCTTCACTTGGTCTTTGTCCTGGATCGTTTCTTGTTTTCTCACTATCGTTGCCATACGAATTTACCTACTTAGGAACAAACTTTCCGGTTGGCCATGAGAATCAACTTGTTTTTCGCTATCCTAGAAGTAATTCTGTTATAACAGAATTACAATAAGGCACCCGGCTGGAAGAAAATCCATCCCGCCGTAAAAAACACACAGAGCAGAAACACGAGAAACCCTAGGGTTGGCATACTGGGGATGTCACGAACTCCCGCCACTGCCCCCGTTTCTTGTTTCATATAGGATTGGATCGTGATTTTCATATAATAATAGAAAGCAACACAAGAGTTTGCCACCGCCCCAAAGAGGAGGATACGATTGAATAGCAGGTCAGACTCTGCAATTTTTTGTAAAAGGAAAAGTTTTGTCCAAAATCCGATGAGTGGAGGAAAACCTGCAAAGGATAAAAAGACGATACTGAGAGCAAGTGCCGTTAACGGGTGTTCACCGCTCAGGTGAGAGATTCCATTTACCGTCACCTCATGTTTCCCTTGTTCTAAGTAAGAAATAATGGCAAATGCTGCTAAATTGAGTAGGGAATACGAAAACAAATAATACAGTGCTTCAAGCCCTGCCCCACAAGTGATACCAGCGACAATATATCCCGCATGGGAAATCGATGAATAAGCTAACATCCGTTTTAGGTTATCTTGTTTTAAGGCAACGATGTTCCCCCAAGTCATGGAAACAAGAGCGATACTTCCCATCAAAATCTTCCAAACACTGCCAATTTCGCCCATTGGAACATGATTGAATAAAATGATCACAAGTCCAAGCGCCGAAGCCTTCCCTGCACTAGCCATAAAACCAGTGATCGGTGTTTGTGCTCCTTCATAGACATCTGGTGTCCAAGAATGAAAAGGAACAAGTGCCGCCTTAAACGAAACTCCTACTAGGAAAAGTCCAAGGCCAAGTTTAGAAAAATTAGCTTCGTATCCTTTTAAAAATAATCCTCTGAGTGCCCCATCTAAGTTCGTTGTGCCGGAACCACCGTATAAAAAAGCAATTCCGAGTAACATAAAACCAGAACTAAAGGTTCCCAGTAAAAAATATTTCATGGCACTTTCCAATGAAGATACAGAAGTGCGTGCCATCCCGATCATCACATACAATGCCAAGGAGAGGATTTCCAATCCCACAAAGATTACGATCAAATCATAACCTGATGTTAAAAACATCATACCTGATAAACAAAACAAGAGTAAGGGAAAAAACTCAGGGAATAAGGTTTTGTGTTGGGATAAAAAAGGAGGTGCAATGAGTAAAGTGATAAGACCTGCCATGAGGTAGATGGCACTGAGCCAAACAGTCAGTGGGCTAATTGATACCTGTGAACCAAAAAATTTACCATATCCAGGTGAATTGGTTGTATGGTAGAGGGCATACATCGCCCCAAGGATACCGAGAACGGATAGGACCCAAAGAGGTTTTCCTTCCTCTTGTTTTGGAATCAAAAACTGAACCACAAGAGAAAGTAAAGCCACCCCACATAAAATCAGCATGGGTGAGATTGCAATTAAGTCATTTGAGGAGGGAGTATATGACATGTTAATTTCCTTTATTCTCTTTTGGAGTTCCTTCCAAATCAAAATCAGATTCGATGGAGTTTTCTAAGTTCTCCAAATTGTCTTCTGGTTTCGGAATTGTTTCCTTCCTAGTAACCAAATTAGGTAGGGCAAACTTTGACTGAAACGATCCAAGTCTATCTTCATATGACTTTGGTTCTCTTCCCAAACTAAGATAGTCAGGATATAACCTTTGTTCGCCTGTTCCCAAAAAATCTTTTTGGATTTGTTTGCGTTCCGCAATCGATTGTGTTGTTGCTGCATTCAAAAACACATTGGAAGATGAATTTAAAATTTCTAAAAATGGTTTTGGATAAAGTCCAATCCAAAAGATAAAAATTACAAGTGGACTTAAGATTCCAATTTCTCGAAAGCTTAAGTCTTTGTAAGGTTTTGCTTGTATGGTTTTACTCACTCCAAAAAGAAATCGTTTTACAAACCATAACAAATACAAAGCTCCAAGCACAACACCTGTTGCCGCGATCCCACCAATCCAAACATTCGATTTGATGGAACCAATTAATATAAGAAACTCACCCACAAATCCATTCGTTCCAGGTAGTCCTATTGATGATAAAACAGCGATGAGAAAAAAAGTGGAAAACATTGGCATCTGTCCTGCGAGACCACCAAACTCTGATATGTTTCTTGTATGTGCCCTTTCGTAAATCATCCCTATCATAAGAAAGATCATACCAGTGGATACCCCATGGGACACCATTTGTAACATTCCACCCACGACACCTTCTGTCGTAAAAGAAAAAATCCCAAGGATACAAAACCCAAGGTGGGACAAAGAACTATAAGCAATGATTCTTTTGATATCGGTTTGAACAAGGGCTGCCATCGACCCGTATACAATTCCGATAACGGCAAGGATCTGTACACCAGTTTGAGAGAATAAACTTTGTTCGGGAAAAAATGGAATACAAAACCGTATGAATCCGTAAGCTCCAATTTTTAATAAAACTCCCGCAAGATCCACCGAACCAACTGTAGGTGCTTGGGTATGGACATCTGGCATCCAAGTGTGGAAAGGGAAAAGTGGAATTTTGATCGCAAAAGCTAGGAAAAAACTAAAAAACAAAAACCATTGTAATGGCTCAGAATACATGACAAGGCTTGCCGTAGACAAAGATTCAATGGAAGTTTTCCCAGTTTTAAAATAGAGAGTCAAAATTCCACCTAACATGAATAAGGAGCCCGCCATGGAAAACAAAAAGTATTTGAGTGCGGCTTTTGTCCTTTCTTCACCACCCCAAATCCCTATCATCAGAACCATTGGGAGTACCATCAGTTCCCAAAATACATAAAACAAAACGAGATTCCCCGAAGCAAACACTCCAAGGACTGCTGTTTCTAATACAAGCAAACAGATATGGAATTCTTTGATCTTTTTAGGAATATTGGACCAAGAGGCTATACTCGACAAAAAGAACATAAACGCAGTGAGGGCAAATAAAAGGAGGGATACTCCATCAAGCCCCACATGATAATCCACACTGAGTTTTCCTGAGAGAATCCAATCGGGAATCCAATGGACAAATTGTAACCCTGCTTTGGATGTATCATAAAAGAAAAAGAGTCCAACAGATAAAATTGTTGTGAAGGCAGAAGAAAGTGCGGAGATCACAATCACTGCCCCTACTCGTTTTTGGATGACGATGAGAAGTGAGGAAACAATTGGTAAAAAGATAATGATGGATAAAATTTGTTCCGGCACCTTACACCCCCCTAGTTAACAAATACACCAAGATACAAAACGTACCAAGAACTACATACAATGCATAATCTCCAATAAACCCTGACTGTAACCTTCGTAGCCCATTTGCGATTACACCAAAACTTCCACCAATCCCAATGAAAAAACGATCTAAAATTTTTGTATCAAAGGTATAAGCAACCAACTTCGATACAAACACATACGGTTTTACAAAAAACAAATCATAAAGTTCATCAATGTAGTATTTGTGAAAGAGGATCTTTCGAAAGCCAGTGTGTTCTTCGAGGACCTGGCTTTGTTTCTTTTGGTAAACCAAATATGCCGAAACAAAACCTATACTGGCAACACCTAGAGAAAACATTGCGAGGGAGAACTCTACTTCATGAGTGAGTTCCATATGTTGGACAAAAGTCCCATTTTGAGTAGCAAACTCTAAACCACTTCGTAACACAGGAGCAAAATAACGTTCTAACGAATCAATATGTAAGAAAAAATGTGGGGTTTGTAACAATCCAACAAACCCAGCACCAATCGCAAGGATCACAAGTGGGAAGGTCATGGTCCATGGGGATTCATGGATTTTGTGGTGTGAGTCTGTATTGTCTTTTCCAAAAAACACAACAAACACAAGACGGAACATATAAAAAGAAGTGAAAAAAGCAGCAACCACTCCTACCGTCCAAAGTACAGAACCATACGCACCATAACTGTATGTTTTTTCTAAAATCAAATCTTTTGAGAAAAATCCAGAGAAAGGAAAAAAACCAGCAATGGCCAAAGTCCCAAGTAAAAATGTGATCGATGTGACTTTGATTTTACCAAATAACTTTCCCATATGTTTGATATTTTGTTCATGGTGGAGGGCATGGATCACGGAACCTGCACCGAGGAAGAGTAATGCCTTAAAAAAAGCATGGGTCATCAAATGGAAAAGTCCTGCTACATAACTCATACTTCCCATTGCAAGGAACATAAAACCTAGCTGGGATACGGTGGAATACGCTAAGATCTTTTTGATATCGTTTTGTAAAAGACCAATTGTCGCAGCAAAGAGTGCCGTTGAAGCTCCAATGCAAGCGATGAAAAAGGAAGTATCAGGAGCAAGGTAAAATACAAAATTGAGACGGACAATGAGAAAAACTCCAGCTGTTACCATGGTTGCTGCATGGATGAGTGCCGACACAGGAGTAGGACCTGCCATCGCATCCGGCAACCAAACATAAAGTGGGATTTGTGCTGATTTTCCCATAGCAGCAATGAAAAAAAATAGTGCAATCAGATTAGCATACTCAGAGAAAATACCAAGCCCATTCAAATTGGTTTGTAAGGTTAGGTATTGCAAACTACCACCTAACCAAAACAGAAATCCAGTTCCTAAAATAAAACCTACGTCTCCAATTCGATTGAGGATGAAGGCTTTCATCCCTGCTTCAGCAGCAGATGGTTTTTCATAATCAAAACCAATGAGTAAGTAGGAAGCAAGCCCCACTCCTTCCCATCCAAGAAAGGTTAACACTAAATTGTCACTAAGGACAAGGTTTAACATACAAAAGATAAAAAGATTGAGATAAGCGAAAAACCGATTGTATCCTTTGTTTCCCTTCATATACCCCATCGAATACAAATGGATGAGGGATCCAATTCCTGTGATGATAAGGGTCATGTACAAAGAAAGTTGGTCAATTTGGTAACCAAATGAGGATTTAAAATTACCGATCACGATCCAATCAAACACTGGCACCAAATGAGGTGCAGTTCGTTCCATCGGATTAAACTCATTGAACGCACCTAAGGTGATGAGGAATGGAATGAACACAGCCAAGGTTCCGATGGCACCTGCAAATCGATGTGGGATCTTGTCTTTTAATAGACCGTTATGCAAAAAACCAAGGAGAGGGAGAAGGACAACAATTGGAAATAAATCTAACATAGGATTACCATCTCATCGATTGGAGTTCATCCACATTGGTGGATTTTTTATGCCGAAAAATCGCGATCACTAGGGCAAGTCCCACAGCAGCTTCTGCCGCAGCAATTGCCATCACGAAAAAAACAATGGTTTCCCCATTGATGTGGGATAAGGCTTTGGAAAAAGTAACAAATACTAAATTCACGGAGTTTAAGATGAGTTCCACAGACATAAAAATAATCACAATATTACGTCTGATGAGAACACCGAGTACCCCGATGGAAAAAAGAATTCCGGCAAGGCCTAAGAGATAGTTTATGGGAATGCCACCTACGATTTGGTTCATAAAACGGTATCCTTTGTTTGGTCCACTTCCGTGAGTTTCTTTTTGGCAAGGATCACTGCCCCAAGGACTGCCACGAGGAGTAAAATCGATATCATCTCAAAAGGCAAAAGGTAATCCAAATACGTGGATGCCCCTACAGTGGCAACGTTTCCTTTCGCATTCACTGTGGATGTTCCTTGTATGGGAAAAGAATACTCGGTATTCTCATAACCTTTTCCCATTTGTTCCGTATGGGGAACACCTGTAGTGAGTGCCGAATATAACAGGAAAAAAAATCCAAGCACAAAAACAGAGAGTAACACCAATCGAATTGGGTGATTGCGGTAACGCGACATGGTTTCTGCTCTTTGGGAAAGTAACATGAGAACAAAAACAACAAGCACCATAATGGCACCTGCATACACTAACACCTGCATGGTGGCAATAAACAAGGCACCCATGATCCCATAAATCCCTGCGAGGGAAAAAAAAGTAAACACTAGGGAAACTGCTGATACCACAGGATTTTTTTGGAAAATCACACTAAGAGCTGTGATCACAGTCACTGTGCCAAAAAATACAAAGAGTAAAAGTGATGGTGAGGTTTCTAAATTCATATAAATAATTTCATCCATCCTTCTTTCCAATACACTGTGTAAATGGATGCAAACATCACAACAAAAAGCCCCCACGGGATCATTTTTTTCCAACCGAGTTTCATTAACTGGTCATAACGAAACCGAGGAAGAGTCCAACGAACCCAAATGAACAAAAAGGCAAAAAATAAAACTTTTACGATAAAAAACCCGAGACCAATAAATGCTTGGTATTCCGAACCAGCCCCAATTTGGAAGGGAACATTATAACCACCAAAAAATAGTAAGGTGGTAAGGCAGGACATCGTGATCATATTCATGTATTCTGCCAAAAAGAAAAGAGCAAATTTAAACGCTCCATACTCCGTATGAAACCCAACCACAAGTTCCGATTCAGCTTCCGCCAAATCAAAAGGTAAGCGGTTGGTTTCTGCAAACATCGCCGTTACATAAATAAAAAAAGCAACAAAACCTGGAGGTGAAAGGATATTCCACATTTCTTTTTGAGAGTCACTGATGTCAGTGAGTTTTAATGAACCAGTCATAATCACAATGGCAACAATCGAAAGCCCCATCGGAAGTTCATAACTGATCATCTGTGCTGTGGAACGAACACCACCGAGTAACGAATATTTGTTGTTACTTGACCAACCAGCAATCATGATTCCATAAACGGAAAGAGAAGAAATCGCAAGCATATACAATACCCCAGAGTCTGGGTTTGCAATTTGTAAGTCGATGGTAGCAACACCAGTGAGTGTCGTAAGCCACTCTGGCGCAGGAAGTGTTCCACCAAATGGAATCACAGCCCAAGCCATAATCGCACATGTCATGGAGATCGTTGGTGCAAGGAGATACATCCCTTTCGAAACATTTTTAGGGAAAATTTCTTCCTTGGCGATAAACTTTATCCCATCAGCCAATGGTTGGAAAATTCCAAAAGGACCAGCTCGGTTTGGGCCGGGTCTATCTTGGATAAATCCAGCAAACTTCCGTTCTGCGAGAGTGTAATATGCCACACCCGTAAGGATTACAAAAAATAATGAGAGGATTTTGATCCCCCAAGCAAGAATTAAAGCCCAGTCCATATGTTTTGGTGACCTTTAGTGAGAAACACTCACTTCCTTTTTCAATCGAAGAGAAAACTCTTCCTTAAATTTCGTCATGGTTGGCCGAACTGCCATCACACATGCATCCGCTAACGGACAAATGGTGGTGCCACCTTCCATATTCCTAGAGAGGGAAAAGATGAGTTCTACATCTTTTTCTGTTCCTTCTCCCTTTTTGATTTTATGAAGGAGGTCTTTGACCCAATGTGTTCCTTCGCGACAAGGAGTACACTGCCCACAAGATTCATGTGAATAAAATTCTGCCAATCTATATGTGGTTTCCACAAGGTCTGCTTCTTCTGATAGGATGATCACGGCTCCCGAACCTAACATGGATTTGAGGGAAGCAATGGATTCATAATCCATTGTTGCGGTCATGGCTTCCTCAGATGTAAGGATCGGAGACGAACTTCCCCCCGGGATCACTGCTTTTAATGACTTATCGTTTTTGATTCCACCACAGATCTCGAAAATGAGTTCCTTCATCGGAGTTCCCATTTCCACTTCATAAATCCCTGGTTTTTTTACGTGCCCACTCACAGCAAAGAGCCTTGTGCCAGGAGATTTTTCTGTTCCAATTTTTTTGTATTCTTCTCCCGTCATACGGATGATATGTGGGACGTTACAAAATGTTTCGACATTGTTCACAACAGTTGGGCAAGCATAAAGTCCTGAAACTGCAGGAAAAGGAGGTTTCAATCGTGGGTGGCCCCTCCGGCCTTCGAGGGAATTGATAAGAGCCGACTCTTCCCCACAGATATAGGCACCTGCACCCGAATACACAGCTAAATCAAAATCATACCCAAGGCCCAAAATATTTTTGCCAAGAAGTCCTGCTTTGTAAGCTTCTTCCACTGCTGTTTCCACAATCCGAATCCCTTTGTGGAATTCGCCTCGGATGTAGATATACCCTTGGTGAGAATCAATGGCTTTTGCTGCAATCGCCATCCCTTCGATGAGCATGTGAGGGAAACGTTCGATGAGCATCCGGTCTTTGAATGTACCTGGTTCCCCTTCGTCCCCATTACAAATTAAGTACTTTGGTTTGTCGGTTTTGGGTATGAATCCCCATTTGTTCCCCGTTGGAAACCCAGCTCCCCCTCGTCCTCGAAGTCCAGAGTTTTTCACATCGTTTACAATTTGTTCGGCGGTCATTTCCGAGAGTGCTTTTTTTAAACTCTCATATCCACCCACAGATTGGTAGTGTTTCAAGGTGTGTGAATCAGTTGCATTGATATGCGTTGTGAGTAAAGTTTTAAGTCCCATGTTATCCTTCTTTTTCCAATTCAGAAAGAATCTTTGCGATGGATTCTGGAGTTAAATTTTCATAGTATTTGTCGTTGATTTGTGCCACAGGACCAAAACCACAAGCGCCAAGACATTGCACTTCATCCACTGTGTACTTTTTGTCTTTTGTGGTTTCTCCTTTTTCAATACCTAATTTGGAACAAACATGTTCCGTAATGGAATCGGAGCCAGCCAAGTAACAAGAAATATTCGCACAAATTTGGATGTGGAATTTCCCAACTGGTTTTTTGTTGTACATGGTATAAAACGTTGCCACACCGTGTACATGAGCAAGGGATACAGGTTCACCAATCCGATCGGCGATGTACTGCATCCCTTCTGTATCCACAAAACCTTTGTCAGCTTGTAATAAAAACAAACAAGGAAGGATAAGGGAACGTTTACTTGGGAATTGTGGGATAAGTCTTTGGAATCTTTTTTCTGATTCTTGTGAAAATTGATACGCCATTAACAATCAAGCTCCCCTGCAATGACATTGAGTGATGACATGGTAGCAATGGTATCAGCGAGTAACCCACCTTTCACCATCTCTGGGAAAGCTTGGTAGTACCAAAAACAAGGCCGTCTCACGTGTATTCTCCAAGGTGATTTATCCCCCTCTGAAACCACATAAAATCCAAGTTCGCCGTTGGCAGCTTCTGTGGCATGGTAGTATTCACCGGGAGGCACTTTCACACCATGCATGATGATTTTAAAATGGTAAATGAGTTCTTCCATATTGTTGTAGACACGGTCTTTTGGTGGAAGGAAGGCATGAGGAACATCTGCATGGTATGGACCTTCTGGAATCCCATCAATCAGTTGTTCGATGATCCGCATGGACTGGCGCATCTCTTCCATTCGCACAAGAGTTCGGTCAAGAGCTGATCCGTCTTCTCCCACAGGGATGTCAAAGTTTACCTTATCATAGAACATATACGGGTCATCTTTTCTCACATCCCAAGGGACACCTGCTGCCCGCAAATTGGGACCCGAAAATCCATAAGCAATGGCACGGTCAGCGGAAATCCCACCGATGCCCTTTGTCCTTTCATTGAAGATTTTGTTACGGATGAGAAGTTCTTCAAATTCGTCTAACGCTGGTTTTAGGCCTTTTAAAATGAGTTTGATTTCGGATTGGAACTCTGGATAAATATCACGTTCCATTCCCCCCACACGGCAAAATGTTGTGGTGAGCCGTGCCCCAGTGAGTTTTTCTAAAATTTGGTAAATGTTTTCACGGTGGTGGAATAAATGCAAGAGACCAGAAAAAGCCCCAAGATCCACACCCATAATTCCGTTACAAATGATATGGTCCATGATCCGAGACAGTTCGGAAATAATCATACGCACATAGGTGACACGATCCGGAACTTGGATTTGCATCATTTTTTCAACGGTAAGGATCCATCCAATGTTATTCAGGGGAGTGGATACATAGTTCATCCGGTCGGTACAAACCAAAAACTGGTTGTAGTCGTACCTCTCACCTAACTTTTCAAAACAACGGTGCACATACCCAATCACAGACTCGGTATCCACCACACGTTCCCCATCAATTTGGATTACGTTTTGTAAAATTCCATGAGTGGCAGGGTGGCTTGGCCCTAAGTTGACAAGTAAATGGCCTTCTGGGAGGTCTTTGAATTTTTGGCCGAAATGTTCGGCTGTTTTTTCGTACATTACCATAATGATTGTTAACCGGTTACTCGGTAATATCCTCTTTCACGTGAATGGTCAGTAGGTCTTCGATGAGGTAATCTTGGCCTGGGCCTTCGAGTGGGTAGTCTTTTCGGAGAGGGTGACCTACAAAGTTATCAGGCATGATGAGTCGTTCCATTCTCGGATGGTCAGAAAATGGGATCCCCATAAGATCAAATACTTCTCGTTCGGGCCAATTGGCAGCAGGGAAAATGCCTGAAAGGCTCGGAACGGATTCCCCTTCCCCGACTGGAACCCGAAGTTGCACTCGGAAATGTCCATGTTTCGGGGAACGCAATAGATACAAAACTTCGAACCTAGGCTCTCGTTTCCCGAGCCAATCAACAGAGGTTAGGTCATTTAAAAAACTAAAATCAAACTCATCCTTTAACGCACGTACAACGGTTGGTAGTTTCTCCTTTCGGATGCTAAAAAAGAGTAGATTTGTGTTTATGTCCCTTTGCGGGAGTAAACAATCGGAAAATCGAGACTGAAGGAATTCGGTAATCGTTTCTTTCATGCCACTACGAGAGGTTTGTTACGTTCATTGATCTCTTGGATCTTTTTCATGACTTCTTGGCGGCGAGCTTCCAACCCTTGGGTTTGGACTTTTTTTTGTAACTTCACAAGGGCATCAAGGATCGCTTCTGGTCTTGGTGGGCAACCGGGGACATACACATCCACAGGTAAAATCCGATCAACACCTTGTAACACACCATAGGTGTGAAACATTCCACCAGAGGAGGCACAAGCTCCCACAGAAATCACAAATTTTGGTTCTGCCAATTGGTCGTATATCTGGCGTAATACGGGAGCCATTTTATACGTAATGGTTCCGAGTACTAAAATCATATCTGCTTGGCGTGGAGAAAAAGAAGGTCTTTCGGCACCAAACCTTGCAATGTCATAATCAGCACAAGCAGTGCTCATGTATTCAATCCCACAACAGGCAGTGGCAAAAGGATAAGGCCACAATGAAAAACTTTGCCCCCACTGCACAACATTCTCAAGTGTGGCAACTTGGAACATGTCACCAAACATTTCACCGGGTTTGGATAGTGTTTCTGTTAATCCCATTCCAGTGCTCCTTTTTTCCAGATATAATATAGACCCACCACCAGGATGAGTAAAAAGAAAAACATTTCGAAAAGAAAAAACGTACCGAGTCCCGCTTCCTTAAACCCAATCAAATTCACAGCCCATGGGTAAAGGAAAACAGCTTCAATATCAAACAGAATGAAAAGGACTGCCACAAGGTAAAACTTGATGTTAAAGAGCCCTCTCGCATCTCCATAATAAGTCACACCACATTCAAAGGTATCTTGTGGTTTTGATTTTTTCTTTGGGTTTAAAAGAAAGGCAAGTGATAAGATCAGAGCGGAGAAACCGACTCCGAGCAAAAGTTGTAAGAGGATTGGTGCAAAACTATCCGGTGCGGATCCCATGTATGAAAATGCTCTCACGAAAGGGGTTAGTTGTCAAGATGAGAAAGAATTTCCCCTTTGTTTTCGTGTATTTTTCGAGATTTGAGGCTGGAAGTCTAATTTTTGAGATAAACTCTCAATAACGGTCTCCCCACAACCTATCCAATTGTTCTTTCAGATTTTTTTCCATCCCTTGGTTTGTGGGTTCGTAAAAGGTTGGCGGGTTCGGATAAAAGGACTCTGGGAAATATCGTTCTTTTAGGAAATGTCCTGGAAAATCATGAGGGTATTTGTAACCAACACCAGCACCTTCATTTTTATGTGTGGCGGTGGGTGCATTCCTTAAGTGATTTGGAATTTGAAACGTCTGATTCCTTGCCTTTACGAATGCCAATGCTTCATTAATTGCCACATAACTTGCGTTTGATTTTGGCGCCGAGGCTAAAAACGTGGTACATTGTCCAAGGGGAATCCTACCTTCTGGCATCCCCACTCGTTCTACCGCTTGCCAAGTGGCAATGGCAAGGGGGAGTGCATGTACGCTTGCATTTCCTACATCTTCGCTCGCAAAAATCACAAGCCTCCTTGCGATAAAGAGTGGGTCCTCCCCACCTTCGAGCATAAGTGCCAGATAAAAGAGAGATGCATCTGGATCACTGCCTCGTAGGGACTTGATAAAGGCAGAAATGATATCGTAATGGCTTTCACTATTTTTATCGTACGTGACAAGACTGTCCCCAAGGATGACGGACAATCTTTCTTCCGTGATTTCTTCTCCTTCACCGGTAGCACTTAGAATCCGTTCCAAATACCCTAGGAGTTTTCGTGCATCCCCTGCACTCCGCCGGAAGAGTTCCTGTTTCACTGTTTCGGGGATCGTTCGGGTTGTATTTTGCTTTGCAAGGCATGAGGTGAAGATTCTTTCCTCTTCTTCTTCTGTGAGAGTGGTGAGTCGATACACAAGCATTCGGGAGAGGAGTGCTTTATTCACTCGAAAACTTGGGTTTTCCGTCGTCGCTGCGATGAGGATGATTTCGCCCTCTTCCACCGAAGAGAGTAAGGCGTCTTGTTGGGAAGCGGAGAATCTGTGGATTTCATCTAAAAATAGGACAATGGTACCGAGGCGTTTTCCTTCTTCCAAAACCTCACGTACTTCTTTCACGCCACTTGTCACACAACTCAAATACCGTTTTTCTAATTTCCAAGACTCAGCGAGGAGATGGGCAAGTGTTGTTTTCCCTGTGCCTGGAGGTCCATAAAATAAAATGGAAGTAGGTTTTTGGATAGAGCGAAGGGCAGAGACCACCTTTGTTTGCCCCACAAATTCGGACCAAGTTTTTGGTCGCACTTGGTGGGCAAGTGGCACTTGTTTTGTATTTGCAAAAAGCGAATCCAAATGATTATAAATCCAATTCTTTTTTTACTGCCACATAACAGTTGTATATGGTTTCATTACAAACATCACAACCTGAGTTGCAACAGATAAGGGACCTTTCCGAAACCTTCCCATCGATAAGATTTTTCACAAAGGCAGCTGTTCGATCAGGTAAAAAGAAAAACCTTACTTTCTCCAAAATCACTTCATCCACTGACTTAGGAAACAATCGATTTTCGGACATTTTAACCTCCAGTGATCCAACCAATGTACATGGCATAAAAGTAAACAGAAACTCTGACAAAACGAAAGAGAGAACCAAGTAAAAACAATCGATACGGCATCTTAAACGTTCCCACAGTGTAGGCCATCCAAGAATACGGGATCGGAGTGAGGGCACTGAGAACCACTGCACCAAATCCATATTTACGGATGTAAGGAAGCAGTTTGTCTTCATAATGGAGTACCATTTGGCGGCCCAAGTGGAAACGTGGGATCAGGTACAAACCAATCCAATAAGCGATACTCCCACCAATGATACTTCCGATAGACATCGAAAGGATGGTCGAAACTGGATCCATTTCCCCAGAGATGGCGAGTACTAAAAAGGCATCTGGTGGGACAAAGGCAGGTAGGCTATCCGATAGGATCATACCAAAAAATAAACCGAAATAACCAAAGATCCGAACAAAGTGTTCGCTAAATCCAAGTAACTCGGTTCTAAAGAAAAATGCAAGCCCAAACACGATCACAAGCACGAGAACAATTGAGCCCACAGTTTGAATGATGAGACGTTTCAAATTGATCGATGGATCTTTTTCTTTGGTCATCACTTGGGTCCTGATTGGAATTTATGTAAATTACCTTTCGATTGGGAAAAAATTAGAACTTTCATTTAGGATTTGGATTCCTTTTGGATGAGGATACGATTTGTTTTCACCCATTCTTCGATTTTAGAAACGGATTCCCCGATGAGTGTAGGAAGTTGGGAATGTTCTTCTGCATTAAAATTTTGCAAAACAAAATCAGCCACTTCCATTCCTCCCTTTTCCGGTTTGCCAACACCAAATCGCAAACGATGGAAGTCTTGGGATCCAAGTTTTGCCACGATGTCTTTTAGACCATTGTGGCCAGCCGTACCACCACCAATTTTGTTTTTGATCTTTCCAAAGGGTAAGTCCACTTCATCTTGCACCACAAGGATTTGGGAGGGTGGGATCTTGTAGAGATTGGCAAGGGTTTGTGTGGATTTTCCCGAAAGGTTCATAAATTCCAATGGTTTTAATAAATGGATTTTATCCCCTTCCCAAGTATGGGTGGCCTCAGCATATTTTTTGACATCTTTGAATGTTACACCAAATTGATTCGCTAAAACATCTAAGATCATAAAACCAATGTTATGACGAGTGTTTTTGTATTTTTCTCCAGGGTTTCCAAGCCCTACGACTAAAAAATGGTTCATAATTTCCCAAGCACAATATGCAACATACGTTCGGTGGCTTTAACTGCAGCAACTTGTTGGTCAGAGTCGATCCCAATGGAACGAATGGGATGAACATCTCCCTCTTTTTTCCAAGTGATGACCGTTTCCACAAGGGCATTGGTATTGCCACCAGGAGGGATCCTGACTTCGTAATCATAAAGTTTTGGAATTTGGATGTTGAGGGTTTCTAAGATTTTCCCAAGGGCATTCATAAATGCATCGTATCCACCATCCCCTTCTCCCGTTGCTTCATACAGATTCCCTTGGAATTTGACCTTTACTTCTGCTTTTGGTTTCACACCGATTCCACTAGTCACCGTACAAAACTCTATGCGGAAGCTGGATTCTAAATTTTCACCCGAGATATCAGAAATGATGTAAGGTAAATCTTCTTTTGTGACAGTTTTGTTTTGGTCTCCGAGTTCAATCACTCGTGCGAGAACCTTCTTTTCAATTTCAGGTGATAAAACCATTCCAAGTTGTTTTAAATTTTCAGTGATGCTTGCTTTACCAGCTAACTTTCCTAATGCGTAAACTCGGCTTCGTCCAAACCGTTCAGGAAGGATGGGATTGGCATATAAATTCCCTTTTTTGTCTCCATCGGCATGAACTCCCGCTGTTTGGGTAAACACATCTTCTCCCACAATGGGTCTGTTATCCGAGATACGTTTGCCAGAAAACACTTCCACAAGCCTTGAGGCATTTGTGATTTCTTTTTCTACGATGGAGGTTCTAAATTTGGTTTTGTCATGGAGGGATGTGATTACTGCTTCTAATGGAGAATTGCCAGCTCGTTCCCCTAGGCCATTCACGGCAACATGAAGCCCACGTGCTCCCGCTTTCACAGCTTCCAAACAATTGGCAACTGCAAGGTCGTAATCGTTGTGTCCATGAAACTCAAACCAAAGGTTTGGAAACGCACTCACCAAATCAGTGACTGCCGTTTTTACTTCTTCGGGAGACATGACGCCAAGTGTATCTGCTAAATAAAAACGTTTGATTGGATACTGGGATACTGTTTGTAAATATTGGATGACGTAATCCCTGGAATGTAAATATCCATTGGACCAGTCTTCTAAATAGACATTCACTGTGATCCCTGCTTCCGTTGCAAAATCCACAGTTTGTTTGATATCTGAAAAATGTTCTTCCGGAGTTTTTCGTAGTTGGTTAGTTAGGTGGTTTAAGGAACCTTTTGTCAAAAGGTTTAAAACTTTAACACCAGTCCCTTTCATCCACTCAACGGTTTTGTCATAGTCTACAAATCCTAAAATTTCAATTCGGTTATGGAGGCCTTCCCCTTTTGCCCATTCGATGATTTTTTGGACAGCTTCAAATTCACCAGGGGAAACACGAGCACTTGCAATTTCGACTCGGTCAGTTTTAAGATCTTTTAATAAATGTTTGGTGATATTTAATTTTTGCTGCCAAGAAAAGGACACACCATTTGTTTGTTCACCGTCACGTAAGGTTACGTCTAAAATTTCTATTTTGGAATTTGGTTCTGTCATGCTTTCAATCGATTGATGTATTCTTTGGAGGGAGCGAGGATTTCCACAAGGGTGCAACCAGGATTTTGTCTAAACATCGGATCAGATTCTACCAATTTCAAAAATCCACAAGTGGCCACATAGTCAATCGCCATCTGACGGAGGATCCCTTCTCCGATCCCGTGCAAGATTTCCACATAGGTTTCCCCATCCATAAAGGCATCATGGATTTCCCTTTCCAGTTTGGTCCGAGCTTCCTCGAACCTGAGTTTGCGGATGTAGATGGTACGCACCTTAAGTCCAAAAAAATGGACTTAGGTCAAATTGCAACAGAAACGAACTGCATCCAAAAGTTCCTTGGTGTTCCAAGGTTTGGAAAAAATAGCATAGGTTTTGGCTTCTTCTTTGACGCGGTTGATCGCATCTCGGTCGGCATGGCCAGAAATGAGAATCGACTTGATATGGGGGTATTTTTGGTGGACTTTGATGAGAAATTCATCCCCACGCATCCCTGGCATCAGCCAATCTGACAAAATGAGAATCACTTCCACTCCCGATTGGCATAGGTCATCGATCACTTCCATCGCTTCTTCTGGATTTTGGGCCGTTTCATACGTGTAACTGCCCCCAATTTCTCGTTTTAGTTCTTGTACGAGAGATAGAAGGAGGATGGGTTCGTCATCTACACAGAGTATGGCATTCTTCTCATTTTTGATTTGCGATAAATTCAAACTGTTTCCCCTTCCAAAACTTTTGGTATGTATACCCTGAATTCCGTTCCAGTAGGATCGGAAATAAAATCGATTTTTCCATTCATTTTTTCCACGATTTGTTTACAAATGTCAAGCCCAAGCCCAATTCCCTCTCCATGTTTTTTTGTCGTAAAAAAAGGTAAAAAGACCTTATCTTGGATTTCTGGTAAAATTCCTTTTCCGCTATCCTTAATCGATGTTAGGATAAATTCTGATTCAGTTGTAACAGAGATTTTGATCTTACCTTTATAGTCCATTGCTTGTAAAGCATTATTGATTAAATTGATCCAAACTTGATTGAGTTTGTCTCTATCCGCCAAACAAGAATCAGATGTGAAATAGTTCTTTATGATTTCGACATCTTTTTTGATTTTTGCCTGGTAAAGTGTCAAAATGGAATCAAGTTCTGTTGGTATGTTCACCTTTTGCGAGTTAGAATCGACGATGGATTGGTCTGTATACAAATAGTGTTTGAGAGCGTTTACCACTTGTGAGGCTTTTTCCGTAGCAGATTGAACCACATATACTAAACGGTAGAGGCTTCCCAAAGTGACTACATTTTGCAATAAGACCTTTGCACCTGGTTTTTGAATGATGGCAAAGATATCTGAATCCCAATTTGTGACTCCAATCGATGTTAGATGGTCTAATGTCTCATCTGGGTATTCGATATTTTTTTCACGTAATAACGCCAATCTTTCTTTTTTTTCCGAACGACTCATTAACCCCGAACTTCGATCTCCAAAATTGACACTCAATAAAAGTAATGTTTTAAAATCTTCTAAGGTTTCATGATTTAAGGTTTCTATAAATTCAGGTAATTTGATCACATCTTTTTTTAAGATTTCCGACATGGCACGAACACTTGATGAGATGGCACCAAGTGGAGTATTCAATTCATGTGTGATCCCTGCAGCAAATTGGCCAAGAGCCGCTAATTTTTCTCTGAGCAATAATTGGTTTTGTGTATTATGGAGGTCGAGTAAAATCCGTTCTTTGGTTTCGATGGTATCTAGAAGGTTACGATTGCTTTCCATAAGGGCATTCGTTCGATCATTTACAATTTTTTCCAAATTGGCATTGGTTTCCATGACCATCCTTTGGCTTGCACTCACTCGTTCGAAACTGGATTTGAGTTCCCTTGACATAAAACGAAAGGCATCGGAAAGCCCACGGAGTTCAGCAATCATACTTTCCCCAACAGGGATATCCCAATCTCCTTTTGCAAGTGACTTGGAAGCACTTGCAAACCGAAGGATAGCCCAAGCAAAAACCATGGCAGATTCGCTGTTACCTGTATATACCCCACTCAAATAAAAAGAGTTGGGAAAAAGGGTCACAAGATAAAATCCATTCTGAGATTTCGAAACCTCCACCCAGGAAACATTTGCATTCCAAGTTTCGCGAGAAAGAGGTTTTTTTGTAACAACTGAAAAACTCAATTTTGATTCTGGATACCGAATGTCTGTGGATTGTTTGCTCAGTTCCACACGTAAGGTTTCCAAAAGAAGAGAGGATTTTGGTTCGTTGGAAACACTCGCAATGAATCCCAAATTGGAATCTAACAAATACACACGGCCTTGTGTATGAACAACAGACGCATCCAATAATTGTTCGATTTTCACTTTATCTGATAAAATGGAACCTTCTCGAAATTCCAAATTGGATAATTGCAAACGAATGTTTTTTGACCATTGTTTGTGTAAAATCTCAACCATTTGGTATGCGGAGTCTTCTGCATTTTTTAAAGTTACATAAGAGGTAATGCCAACCAGTAACAAAACCAAACAGACAAAAGGTGCCACGATAAAAAGTTGTAAAGAGATTCCCGTTCTGTCTTCAGTGATTTGATTTGAAGGTGTTAAATTTTCAGATGAAGAATTCCATATTAACCTTGGTTCGGTGATACTTACCTCTTTCACTTGGGAAGGAATTTCGGCCCAAAAATAACCAATTTTTTTCACAATAGGAAAGAGGAATCCAGTCACAAAAGGAGCAAAAATCCATGTGAGACCTGTGGTGAAGATTAAGGCGGAACTAATGGTGCGATAAGAAATTTCAGAACCAAATTGTTTGGAACAGAGATACCCCCACAAAAAAGGTTCCAAAACTAAAAACAATACGACAAAAATAAGATAATAAACCC
This sequence comes from Leptospira yanagawae serovar Saopaulo str. Sao Paulo = ATCC 700523, assembly GCF_000332475.2. Taxonomy (GTDB): domain Bacteria; phylum Spirochaetota; class Leptospiria; order Leptospirales; family Leptospiraceae; genus Leptospira_A; species Leptospira_A yanagawae. The sequence continues at coordinate 74,397 of NZ_AOGX02000035.1, read as the reverse complement.
ATACTCTCACATTACGAAAATTTGGTGACTTCCCAATCATTTGGTAAGAGATCCAAAAAAGTGACGGATTGATAAAATACCCTGGTAACCAGTCCCATAAAAAGTCGGGAGGCACACCTTCAATCAAATCTGATAATCCATAGGCAAACGGTACGGCAAGTAATGCCGGATATCCAAAAAAATTTAGACAAAGGAATACGGATAAGTCTTTGAGGCTTTCTAAGGTTTGAGCACCTGGAATCAGGACTACAGAACTACCAAGGTAACCTGTAACAAAAATGGAAACAAAGGTGATGAGAAAAAAATAAAAACTTTTGAGATTCCAAGTCCATACTTCTCTAGAGATACGAAATTGTTTTCCATTGCGAAAGGTAAATCCAGTATACGCAAAGATAGCAAGAAGGGAACCAAGTAAAAAAGCAAAACGTCCCCATACTTCTAAAATTGGCAGTGGAATTTTGGAAATGATGAACTCTAACCAAATGAGGATCTCTGCCATGACGGAAAAATCGTAAGGGTATTTTTAGATTAGTAAAGCAAAATCTTTTTCACTTTCTTTGCGAGTGAAGATGGGAACTCAGATTCCAAACTTTCCATTCCTACCCACTTGTATTCCACACCAAATTGATCTAGTTGCGTTTCCAACTTCGAAACTTCAACCTTTGGATTGGTTGTTTCCAAGTTTCCCAATTTTATGGATTGTACGGAATATTCTAATTTATGATGGGTGATGGTATGTTTGATTTTTCCTTTCATTCCCGTTTCTTTCCATAACGAATTTAGAAAGTTTGCAAATTCAGACGGATTGTACGCTTCATTTGGAATTTCCCCAAAAAAACCATAGGGAAAGTGGAACATACCTTTCAAAAACCGATTTCCTTTTTCCTTAATCAGTAAAATCAAATCTCCATGTTGGATCACCCAAATCTTTCCCTGTAAAAAAATTTGATTTTGTTTTTTTTCACGTACGGGAATCTCACTTGTTTTTCCATGAATCCTTGCAAAACATCCATCTGTTAACGGGCAAACCAAACATTTTGGTGATTCTGGCAAACAAAGAGTGGCTCCCAATTCCATCATGGCTTGGTTGTGGTCACCCGGAAATTCTGTGTTTAGAAACTCATCTGCTCTCGTTTGTAGTTCTATATCTGCTTTTGGACCAAGAATATTTTTCGTATAACCGTAGTAACGTGAAAGTACTCTCTTTACATTCCCATCGAGTACGGCATAAGGAAGGTCATAAGCAATGGATAAAACAGCTCGAGCAGTATAATTGCCAATCCCCGGTAGTTTTAGGACCAATTCCAAGTCTTTCGGAAAGGATCCATTGAATTGGTTTTCGAGTTGGATGGCAGCCTTTCGAATATTACGGGCACGGCTGTAATACCCAAGCCCTTTCCAATGCGAAAGCACTTCTTCTTCGGTTGATTTGGCGAGAGATTCTGGGTTCGGGAACCTTTCTAAAAAAGCTTCAAACAAAGGTAACATCGCGGCAACCCTTGTTTGTTGTAACATCACCTCAGATATCCAAATGGGATAGGCTTGTTTTTTTTTACGAAATGGTAAATCCCGTTTGTGTAACCTGTACCAATCGTGGAGTTTTTTTTGTGGGTTCAAAGGTCCGAATCTTGGATGCTATACCTGAGGTAGGTATTACAACTCCCCTCTTCGGTATAACGGACCAAATCATAGTCCAATCGTGTGGAACGGAAGAATTTAGAATGGGCCAATCGTTCGCGGATTTCTTGGCGGATGTGGTCGCGAGCTTCTTGCCTTTTATCATAATAGGCCGGTGATAAAATTTCACTTTTATAGGACAAATTTCCCTCTCGGTAAATTGCCACAGTCACCTGCACTCGGTATTTGCGTTGTAATCCTTGTTTTACTTCCGTGTTCATTGGTTCAAAAAGCCCAGGGTTTCTTCCTAAATAGATTTTCGGTTTGGGAGGGAGTGAAATTGAAAGTCACAGATTTTTTTCATACTGCTTGCCCAAAATTTCGAATTTAATTTTCTAGATAATGAGAACATAAGATTCAAATGAGCACCAAATATAACGAATCACCCTTTTTCTATAAAAGACGTCCCACGAGGGAAGTGAAGGTGGGAGATGTAGGGATTGGAGGCAAAAATCCAATTCGCGTGCAATCCATGATAACATCTAACACAAGAGATACGGACGCAAGTATCCAACAAATTTTAGAGTTAGAAAAAGCGGGTTCTGAAATCGTTCGCCTAACAGTGCCAAGCCAGGCAGATGCCGACAATTTACCAAATATCCGAAAAAGGATGAAAGAACTAGGTCTAAAAGTTCCATTAGTTGCTGACATTCACTTCACTCCACAAGTTGCTTTAAAATGTGTGGAATGGGTCGAAAAGGTTCGCATCAACCCAGGAAACTTTGCCGACAAAAAAAAATTTGAAATCATAGAATACACTGACAAAGACTATAACGAAGAACTCGAACGAATTGAAGAAGTATTTACTCCCCTAGTGCTTCGAGCAAAAGAACTAGGTGTAGCAATGCGGATTGGAACCAATCACGGAAGTTTATCGGATCGGATTATGAATCGATTCGGAGACACTCCCCTTGGGATGGTGGAGTCTGCATTAGAATTCATTCGGATCGCAGAAAAAAATTCCTACAAAGATATCGTTGTCTCCATGAAAGCTTCGAACCCTCAAGTGATGATACAAGCCTATCGCATGTTAGTTGCAAGATTTTACGATTTAGGTATGGATTACCCATTACATTTAGGTGTGACAGAAGCTGGTGATGGCAAAGATGGTAGGATCAAATCTGCAATCGGAATTGGTAGTTTACTGGAAGATGGTCTTGGTGATACCATCCGAGTGTCCCTCACTGAAGATGCCATCCATGAAATCCCCGTTGCGAAGGAACTGGTTCGGAAATACAATCAACTTTTTTTAAGTTCTCTCACAGGCACAACGAATCCAATCCAAAACGAAAGGGAAACGATTTTTACAGAATTTCGTGACCCTTACCAATACTCTAAGTTTTATTCAAAAGAAATCAACATTGGAGAAACTAAGATTGGAGATACGAATCCAGTTCGGATTGAATCCTGTTTTCCATTTTTTGGTGAGGGAACTGCCGAAGAAGTCCTCCACCTCATCCAAAGAGAATCCAAATCAGGTCGAGTGCCTGAACTATTACATTTCCATATCAATTCTGAAATGGATTTATTATCTCTTGGAACGATGGTTCGGCGAGGTTCTTTCCCCCTTCCGGTTTCTGTATCACTTTCGAATGACCTTCTTTACCAATACGATGCACTCGCTGAAGAATTGTATAAGTTTCAAAAATGGGTCATCACTCCTTCCCTTTTCCTCAAGGAATCAGAAGAATCATGGGATGATCTTTTACAATTTGTCTCACGTTTCGCAAAAGACAAACGTTCCGTAGAATGGTCCTTTACTGCTTCCCAAATCGAAGATGTAAAACCTGTTTTAAAAGAATGCAAAAAAAGAAAAATAGAAAACATTTTGTTTTCTGTGAGTGATGGAGACCTACTTACCATCCGTAAACTTGCATTTTTATTAAAAGAATCGGATTACCCCATCGTTTTACAAGTAACAGACCAAAACAAAGACCAATTGATGTACAATGCTTCCATTAAGGCAGGTGGTAGTTTACTGGATGGAATTGGTGATGTGATTCGTCTTTCGTATGGAGATGGGGAAGCAGAAGAATGTTTGCATTTGAGTTTTGATATCTTACAAGCCACTAGGCTTCGATTGACAAAAACGGAATACATCTCTTGCCCATCTTGCGGAAGGACGATGTTTGATTTACAAACCACTACCGCAAAAATCAAAGAAAAAACAGGTCACCTAAAAGGAGTAAAAATCGCAGTGATGGGTTGCATTGTGAATGGACCAGGTGAAATGGCTGATGCCGATTTTGGATATGTGGGTGCTGGTGTGGGTAAGGTCCACCTCTACAAAGGAAAGGAAATTGTCAAAAAAGGGGTATCAGAAGTGGAAGCTCCTGAACTACTCATTGAACTCATTCGTGAAAATGGAATGTGGAACGATCCAGAATAAAAAATAGTTTCCATTCGTTTCTTCCATCTGTAATCTCATCCAGGTGGAAGAAAACGAATCAAAAGAAATTTTATCCAAAATCCAATCGATGGAGAGAGAACTTTTTTTCTTAAAAGAAAGAGTTCTTTCTCTTTCGGAATCCAAAACAACTCCGAAACCAATACCTTCCGAATTGCCCAAAGAAACCAAGGTTTATGAATCCGAAGGAACTGTTTCTTTGGAAGAAGGACCCAATTGGTTCATCCAATGGATTGGCCAAAATTTATTTGTAAAACTAGGTGTTTTTTCCCTGATCCTCGCATCCGTTTGGTTTTTTTATTTGGCCATCGAAGAGTATTGGATCAATGAATCAGTTCGGATATGGATTGGGATTTTATCTTCCTTACCCATATTGTGGTATGGCCACAAAACGAAAGACTCACGACCTTACCTTTCTCCCAGTTTACTTGGCTTAGGTATAGCCGTTTTATTCTCTGCATATTACTCAGGGTATATATGGTACGATTTGTACGGAACAGAAACATGTTTTGTTGGACTCATACTTTTGAGTTTAACTGCCGTTGGAATTTCTTATGCAGAAAAAAGTGAAGTTTTGTTTGGATTTGCAAGTTTAGGAGTATTCCTTTCTCCAATTTTAGTCTCTACAGGTCAAAATTCGTATCCATTTCTTTTTACCTATTTACTGATTTGGAATGCTCTTTTCTTTTGGATCCGAAAGGAAATGACATGGAAAGTCATTCCACTTTTGGTATTATTTGCAAACCACCTCATCTTTGCGATTTGGGCGGATTCCAAACTGGAAAATGCAAAACTATTTTATCCGTTGGCATTCCAAATTGGTGTTTATCTCCTCTTTCTAATTAGGGAATTCCAAGTTTTAAAAACCAATCGCGAAAAAAAACCAGTCCTCACTTTGGTAACACTAGGGTTTACATTAGGACTTGGATTCATCCAAGCCTTCTGGATATTTGGAATTTTTTATCCAACTCTGAAACCGTTTTTACTCACGATGTTTCTTTTGAGTTTTTACATTTTTTATAGTAAGTCCCTGAAAGGGATCACATTAACAGAGAAAGCCAAATCTACCTATGACATTGTGGGTCTCTTCGGTTTACCATTCATTATCAGCGTCATTGTAATGGGCATGACTGGTAAGGCATTGGCTTTTAGTCTGATCAGTTTTGCCTTCGTTGTTACGATGGCAAGTACCTACTCTAAACAAATGTACATGTATTTGGCAACATTTCCAGTTTGGTTTTTCACTTTGTTATATGTTTTTGCCTTCACCTATCGCTCTTTCAACGAAATTCCTTTTTTAAACGGAAGGTTTTTAATTTTTGCAACGGGCAGTTTGTATTTAGTATTGTCTTATTGGTATAGCAGAAATTTTTCCCCTTTCGCCAATCTCTTCTTATATTTGGCTTATCCCTATTTTTTACTTGGAAACTTTGTTGAAATTTATTTGGGTTTTCCAGAAGAAAAAAGACTTTTCCTATATTCGATAAGTTTGATTTTTTATGGACTGATCACACTTGTTATAGGATTCAAAAAACAATTCCAATCACTAAAAGTAGCTGGATTTGTATCTTTGGCACTGGTCATCGCAAAATTTTATCTATATGATTTTTGGAATTTATCCTTGGGATACAGAATCCTTGCAGGGTTATTTTTAGGAATCACACTTATTGTTACAGGAACATTTTACAATCGAATCAAAAAGGAAACCACATGAAATCACTTTTTCAAATTTATTCGCTCATTACAATTCTATTCACTGTTTCGATAGTCGCAAGACCTTTGCCGATACAGAATTTTAAATACAAAAAGGAAATATCGATCCAAACAAAGAACTCATCCAACCAAATCGTAAGGGTTTTACTTGATGATGAGTTTTACAAACATTCCTATTATGGTGATCTACGTGTCACAAAAAATGGAGAAATTGTCCCGTATAAAATCCAAAACGCAGAAGAGATTAGCAAATACACTGAAAAATTAAAACCGGAATTGCTTTTTACCAAAAAAGATGATATGGAGGTTTATGTTTTAGAACTTCCGAAACTTCCAGAAGGAATGAGTTATTCTAAATTAACAGTCTCAAGTGATTTTGATTATGAAACCTCCATCACATTAAAATTAGGCGATAATCCAAACTCATTTTATGAAACAAAAAATGTATTTTTATATAAGTATGGGTCACAAACTTCTGGTGAAATTGATTTAGGAAATACAAAGTATCGTTATCTTCGAGTGGAAGTTGAAAATGGATCAAATTTAAAATTCCCTTCTGTGACACGTATCAAAGGAAATAAAAATCTTTACTTTGAAAAAATACAACCCATTCCAAACCCTAACTTAGAGGAAAACTCAGTTTTATTTACGTTTCCCAATGAAAACCAAAGCAGTTTCCAAACACTCAAACTGAGTTTTGAAGAAAAGAATTGGGAACGTTACATCACCGTTCGCGCAAAAATCAACAAAAAGGAATGGGACACTGTTTTCCAAGGTACGATCAACCATAAAGAAAACGAAGGATCTTTTGCTGAAATTCCCATCGTTTCTCCAGTAAATTCAGAATTTACGATTGAAATCAATGATGGCGAAAACGAAACACTCCACCTAAAAGAAGTCATCACTGTGCAACCGTTAGAAGAAATTTTATTTTTTACAGACTCCGATACAGAATCGCAAAACTATGTTTTGTATTACGGAAATCCTTACCAATGGTCTGCCAACTTTGATCCATATACTTACCCTTCTTCCGATGAACTAAGAGAAAAAACACCAATTGAGGCAAAACTAGATAAGGAAACAGAAAACCCAGATTTTGGTTACAGTTTGATTTACCCACCAATCTCTGGTTATATCACAACAATCTTATTTTATCTGGGTATTTTCACTTTACTCTTCTTTATTTTTTCGATATTAAAATCCAAACGACTTGTGGCAAAGGAAATCGTCTAAAAGGAATATCATAACAAATGAAGATATTAAAAAAGAAGGAAAAGGAACCGATGAAAAAACAATATTTAATCACATTGATAGGAACCACCGTCCCCTTATTATTTTTTCTGAATTGCACCGGCACAAGACCCGACAATTTAGGAATCCGATCGGGAAAGTTATTAGAATGCCCAGCCACTCCTAATTGTGTGAGCTCTTATGCAGATCCCTCGGACAAAGAACATTTCCGAGCACCGGCACCGTATACCAAACCAACGAATGAAGCCCTTCTGATCTTAAAACAAAGGATTAAGGATACCCCACGCACAAAAATCATCAAAGAAGAAAACAATTATCTTTATGTGGAATATACATCGTTACTCATGCGTTATGTGGACGATGTTGAATTTTACTTTGATGAGAAATCGAAACTTTTGCATTTTCGTTCGGCATCAAGACTTGGCAAATCAGATTTGGGAGTGAACCGAAAACGAATCGAAACTCTTTTAAAGGATCTCTCCATTTAAGAAAAAAGTTTGTATTCCCTTCCCTGTTGTTAACTCACGAAAACCCAATCGACGAATCCTTTCCCACAAAGGAATTCGCGATTGGCATTAAAATTTTTAGCTCTTATTTTTTCTTATGAATTTCCTGAAGGGAATTTACGGAGTATCCTTTGTCTTTCATTTCAACAAGTCCATGGATCAATGCCTTCGCTGCTTGGGAAGTGGTTAGGCAAGGAACCTTGTATTTGATTGCCGCTTGTCTGATTGTAAATGCGTTCTCACGTGTTACCCTTGAAAGCGGTGTATTGATGATGAGATGGATTTTTTTCTCTTTGATATAATCAATCACATTTGGAAAATACCCATCATAGATTTTATTGATCTTACTGGATAAAATTCCATTGTCCGATAAAAATTTATGAGTTCCTTCCGTTGCAATGATGTTATATCCAAGATTGGAAAGTGACCTTACTGATTCCAAAAGTTCTTTTTTCGTTTTGTCATTGATTGTAACAAACACAGTTCCGTGTTTTGGTGGCTCTTCTCCTGCCATGATTTGAGCTTTGACAAAGGCTTCACCCTTTGTAGCTGCAACACCCATCACTTCACCTGTGGATCGCATTTCGGGACCAAGGATGGTATCAACACCTGGAAACTTACTAAATGGTAAAACTGCTTCTTTGACAGTGATCATCGGAGCAGAATAACGTTTGCCCAATTTAAATGAAGCGAGTGGTTCACCGAGCATCAATCTCACCGCTATCTTCACCACTGGAATTCCAATGGATTTTGCAACAAAAGGAACCGTCCTCGATGCTCTTGGGTTTACTTCTAAAACATATAATGTTTCATCCTTGATTGCATATTGGACATTAATCAATCCCTTTACATCAAGTTCTAAAGCTAAGCGGTAGGTTGCCTCTTCAATTTCTTGGATCATCTTTTGGGAAATACTTTGAGGTGGTAATACACAAGCAGAATCACCAGAATGGATTCCTGCTTCTTCAATGTGTTCCATCACTCCTGCAATGAATACATCCTTGCCATCACAAAGTGCATCCACATCCACTTCTGTAGCATCTTGCAAAAAAGAATCCACTAGTAGAGGTCTATCTTCTGATACCTCTTCTGCTTCTTCCATGTATTTGTCTAATTCCGTTTCTTCATTCACGATAAGCATCGCTCGACCACCTAACACATACGATGGTCTTACAAGTACGGGATATCCAATTTTTCTTGCGATTTCTCTTGCTTTGTCTTTGGAAGATGCAATTCCGTTTTCTGGGGATTTTAAGTTTAACTTTTCCAAAACTTCCGCAAATCGTTTACGATCTTCGGCACGGTCGATTGAATCAGGACTTGTTCCAAGGATTGGAACCCCTCGTTTTTCCAATGCCTTTGCTAGTTTTAAAGGTGTTTGACCACCTAACTGAACTATGACACCATCTGGCCTTTCCTTTTTAAAAATTGCCATCACATCTTCTAAACTAAGAGGTTCAAAGTACAATCTGTCAGAAGTGTCATAATCCGTGGAAACGGTTTCTGGATTGGAGTTAACCATAATTGATTCAACTCCTGCTTCTTGTAAGGAAAACGAAGCATGGCAACAACAATAATCAAATTCAATCCCTTGTCCAATTCGGTTGGGACCACCACCAAGGATCATCACCTTTTTTTTGGAAGTGACATCCGATTCATCTTCTTCATCATAAGAAGAATACATATAAGGTGTAAACGCTTCGAATTCACCCGCACAAGTATCAATTCGTTTGTATACAGGACGTATGTTTTTTTCTTCTAAATAGGATTCGATTTTTTCTTCTTCTTCCCTAAGAGTTTTATCCACTTTCGCTTTTGTAATCTCAATGGCAGCACCACTTCTCACCTGTGCTAAAATTTGTTCTTCTTTTGATAGGAAAGCTAATTGGCGATTCGAGAAGCCAGCTCGTTTCATCTCTTCGATGATAACATTTCCTTCCTTACGGTATTTGTTTTCTAGTTGGAACAGTTCTTCAAATTGGTATAAAAACCATGGATCAATTTTACAAATTTCGTGAATTTCTTCCACACTCATTCCGAAATCAAACGCCATCTTAACATAGAATATCCGTTTGTCGGTTGGGCGTTTTACCTTCGCAGTAAGCCATTCCTTTCTTTGTTCTTTTGGAATAGATTCCCATTCCATCAGTTCTTTTAAATATCCATCACTTCCAAAACCAAATCTATCAGTCTCCAAGGAACGTAGGGCTTTTTGAAAACTTTCTTTGAAGTTACGACCAATGGCCATCGCCTCTCCCACTGCTTTCATTTGTACGCCTAATGTATTGTCAGAACCTGGGAATTTTTCGAATGCAAATCTTGGGATTTTTGTTACCACATAATCAATGGAAGGCTCGAAACTAGCAGGTGTTACACGAGTGATATCATTTCGAATTTCATCCAAAGTATAACCAATGGAAAGAAGTGCTGCAATTTTTGCGATTGGGAATCCAGTGGCTTTAGAAGCCAGTGCAGAAGAACGTGATACCCTCGGGTTCATCTCAATCACAATCACATCACCGTTTTCTGGATTTACTGCAAATTGGATATTGGATCCACCTGTTTCCACACCAATCTCTCGGATGATGTCTATGGACATATCACGTAATCTTTGGTATTCTTTATCACTTAAAGTTTGTTGAGGGGCAACAGTAATCGAATCTCCTGTATGAACACCCATTGGGTCGAGGTTCTCAATAGAACAAATGATAACCACGTTATCATTCAGATCACGCATCACTTCTAATTCAAATTCCTTCCAACCCATCACAGATTCTTCTACGAGGATTTGAGAGATTGGAGAAGCCGATAACCCTTTTTGTGCGATCTCTTCAAATTCAGATTCATCGTAACAGGTTCCACCACCTGTTCCACCTAAGGTGAAGGCAGGACGGATGATGATGGGAAATCCAATTTCATCTTTTGCTTTTCTCGCGGCTTCCATATCGGAAACCATAAACGACTTGGCAACCCGTATCCCGAGTTTTTCCATAGCGAGTTTGAATAACTCTCTATCTTCCGCTTTCCGAATGGCATCAACTTTAGCACCGATGAGTTCAACATTATACTTTTCTAAAATACCTTCACGATGTAAAGCAAGGGCTAAGTTCAGAGCTGTTTGTCCACCTACTGTAGGTAAGATGGCATCTGGTTTTTCTTTTTTAATGATTTTTTCAAGTACTGGTACGGTAAGAGGTTCAATGTAGGTGGCATCCGCAAGATCGGGATCGGTCATGATGGTTGCCGGATTGGAATTCACCAATATGACTCGAATTCCTTTTTCCCGCAGTGCCTTTGTGGCTTGGGTTCCGGAATAGTCAAACTCACATGCCTGCCCGATGACAATTGGTCCGGATCCGATGATCAAAATTGATTTTAAGTCGTTACGTTGCGGCATAGTTTCCTCTTTTTTTTCTTATAAGTTTTCATTGATATCTGATAAAGAACTTGGAATTAAATATTCCCCGGCAACCGAGGCACTCTCCCATTTCACAACTGTTTTGTACAAAACGTCCTTCATTTTGGAAGCCATGGGGTGATTGGGAAAAAGATTTGTTTGGTTTAGAGGATCTTTTTTACGATCGTATAACTCAAACTTCACACCTTCTCTTGTGGGAATGTAAATCAGTTTATAGTTCGAATTTTGAATGCTTCTGTGTTTTGAAAATGCAATTGTTTCCCGATAAATTGGATCGGTGATCATAATTTGGTAATCTTCTTCCGGCACTACTTGGTGGAGAGATAAGATATTTGGATATGGGATCCTTTGTTTTTGGAAAAAATGATTCCCTACATCAGAAAACCATATCCCAGTTTCAGAATATACAAATCGATCTTCTTTCCAATCTTTATCCTGAAGAACTGCTAACAACGATTTGCCTGGATATTCAGAAGTTAAAGGGATATTAAAATAATCCATAAGTGTTGGGACAAAATCCACACTTGATGTGATCCCCGTAAATTCCCTTTGGTTTTCTTGTAATTGCCCAAACTTCGATGTTTTCGGAAACTTAATCATAAAAGGAACATGTGTAACGGCTTCCCCTCTAAGATGTTCCCCATGTCCTTGGCCGTGGATATCTTCATACAAAGCTTCGCCATGATCGGCAGTGAGGATGATGATTGCGTCCTCATAAATCCCTTGTTCTTTTAGATAACCAACCATTTCACCAAATTCTTGGTCAAAGGCATAAACTGCGCTATCAAATAAGCTTCGAATTTGAGAGATTTCTACCTGATTTGGTAAATTTGCGTCCGTTGGATCCACAAATTTGAGGTATTTGTACTTTCCGTAGTAATTTTGATCAGTATAACGTTTGTAATATGGATAGGAAGGAGTGTATGGAAAATGAATCACACTTGAAAAATAGGTAATGGAATAAGGAGAATCTTTTTTTTCTTTTACTAAAGAATGGAATCGATTGATGAGCCTCTTCCCATCACCCCATGTGGAAAGCCCATCCAATTCTTCTAAATACATTCCCCCTGAAAACCAAGAACCTACAAGAAATGGTAAAATCAAAATTTGTGTTTCCGCTGTCCTTTGCACAGTCATGATCCGAGCATTGAAGTTTGGTGCATAAACAGCATCAAACCCGAAATTGGCTCTTGGAAAAATGTCCGCAGCAAAACTACCAATTGCATAGTGTTCGTATCCAATTTTTTTTAAGATTTGTTGGATTGTGGGAAAGGAAGAAGAACCTATCCTTTGTTTTTCCTCGGGAGAGGGAAACATATCCCGCACTTTATGATCCATTGCATATTTGCCCGTCAGAGTATCTGCCCAACTTGGAAAGGTTCGCGGAATGGTTGTATGGTGGTCGTGGAACTGGAACGCATCATTTTTAAACAAATCAATGTTTGGTGTAATGGAAGATCCATTTACTTGAAATCCAATTTTATCATACCGAAGTGAATCAGCTGAGAGTATAAAGATAGGAGGTTTCCCTTCCACTTTCGAATATCGTAAAGATGAGATTCCTATCCAAAGATTTGGAATGAGATACAAAAAAATAAAGAAAACAAAAACAAATCCATAGGTTTTGATGTGAACATTTTGGTAACGTTTGCCTTGCCATAGGAGAAAGGCAAAATAAACCAAACCAAAAAAATACAATCCATGAATGTGGATGAAACCTAAAACCAAAACATGATTGATGGCAAAAAAACTTTCTTTTGATTTATGCAGGTAAACTTGGCGGACAAGCAAACCAAACAAAACTCCCAAAGCCAAAACCAAAACCATTGAAGGTAGGATGGGATGGATATAGTCTGTCAAAAAATATAGGAAAGGTGCAAAACTCGGATACCGGAAGAAAAAAAATTCACCATAAATTTGAGGGAATTGGATCATTGATTGCACAAGTGCCAAAAATTCGATTCCAAACACCGTGCAAACGAACACATACCAACTTGGGTTTGGTTTTTTTAAGAAATTAAAAATTAAATGGACAAGTGTGAATAAACTTGTGTGTAGAAAAAGAGAAACTGAAAAAACTTTTAAGGTTGTTGTGAGATAAACTCCAAAAAATGCACCTAAGTATTGTTTGAGGAAGTCACCAACATCAACTCCCATAATGGTAAAACTAGTATTAAAGATTAGGAAAAATAGATAAAAAAAAACTGAATAGTATAGGGATATTTTAAAAACGCGGATCGGGAAAAGAGGGGCTTGGATCGGACCCATTAGAGTCATCATTCCAAACCCTCTTTATCCGTAAACTTTTCCTATTCCTTATTTTCCGAAATCCTTACGATTTCGTTCGGCCATTCGGCATGGGTTTCCGGTGAATACATGGCTTCCACACGAGTGGATGGCATCACAAAATTTCCCACATGGTTCAAACGGTAACTGTGTTCGACCACATGTTTCCCTTTTGGCAGATACTCAAAATAAGCCCGATACAGGGACAAGGTTTTCTCCTCAAAACTGAGGTAGTAGGACGTGTCCTTTGGACCGTCTTGCCCAATTTGGGATTCCCGCCCAAACCCACGACCTAGGGGAAGAGAACCAGGTGGCATCGGGTCTTCAACGACAACCCAAGTTTTATCCGAATCAGCATCAATTTCCAATTTGACCTTAATGGTATCCCCTTTTGACAATACTCCTGGTTTTGCTACCTGCAAAGGTTCCCAGGTACGTTTGATCCTGTACCCACTGGCAATTGGTTCTTTTAGTGGGAGGATACTTTGCACCGACCACTCAAGCCAAGGTTTCCCTTTTCCCTCATAGGATACAGTCAGAGATTCAGGGGTAGAGCCAATGGGTTGTGATAGGGTCTGTTTGCCATTTGGCTCCAAGGAAAAACTTTCTTTTTCAGTTTGGATTTTGACTTTACCACCTGTCACTTTTTCACCTTCAAGGAGTTTACTCACCCGATCAAATACAAGGACAGAATATGCATTTCCTAATGTACTATCATACCTTCCTTGTTTTTGCATTTTCACAAAAGCTTTGATGATGCGAGGAAGATCTTTTTTATATGATGGTTCAGTGATAGACCACAACAAAAACTTTGCCATTGTATAATCCCGACTTCCTAATATCCACCAAGGATTGGTAAATCCTGAATCAGCAATGATGAGTTCGGATCCTTGTAAATTGAGTTTTGATCGTAATACACTAAACAGGCGATTTTTTACATTTGGATCGGCCCCATTCACTCGGTTATAAATTTCAGATAAATCAATGAGAGATGCAGTTGGCAAAAACTCTAATCCATCGAAGATAGGTCTGACTTGTTCCCAATCATAGGTTTGGTAACGAGTGAGTGCTTCCCAAACAATGATTTTCCGTACCACAAGGTCAGCACCAAAACGGTAACGTTCTCCATACACCCTTCCATCCAAAAATCCTTGTAGTCCATTTGTCATTTTTACCAAGGTATCTTCTGGAATGGATTTATTTGATAGTTTAGCGGAAGTTAATACATACGCAGTAAGGATCTCACTTCCATGTTCCATACGTGCAAAGTATTTCACGAGACCATCATAATCTAAAAATGAATTTAGATCAGAGAATACATCATTCCACAATCCATCGGAACGTAAGCCAATTGCTTTCGATACTCTTTGTTCCATACAGGCATACGGATAGGTTTGGAAATATTTTTGTATCCCACCGAGGCTTGTGAGAATGGTTGGAGATGCTTTCCAAACCATTTTACCTGAGTTTGGTATTGAACCTGGTGGTGTTACAACAGATTCTTTAAATGGTGCCTCATATAAAAATAACCCTGCTTGGTAAACACGTTCCGAAAAAGCAGGAATGACCGTTTGTTCTACCGTGAGTGAATCCATCACGTTTCCGTTTGGAGTCGATACTTCGAGAGTAAACTTTCGTTTAGTGGTATCTTCTGGAACTGTTAGATCCCATGTGATGAGTTTCGTTTCCCCAGGTGCCAACATGGCTGACTTTGTTTCCAAATCAGATTTCACTTCCAAACCATTTTTTGTATCCACCACACTCAAACGAACACGTAGTTGTTCTTTGGTATCAGAGGCATTCCGAAGGTTCACTTCATGTTGCAATGTATCACCTAACCGAACAATTGGTGGTATTCCTGAAAAGGATTGGATTTTTTGAGAAGTTTGGATTTTTGCCATTCCAGTTCCGAATTCTTTGGAACCTGATGTGGCAATGGCAACAATCCGAAAGGTAGTTAAGGAATCATTTAACGGAAAACTAAATTTGTATTTCCCATCTTTACCTACAATCACCTTTCCCTTCCAATAAAGTAGAGTTTCGAATAAGGAACGAGTGGATTGTTTCCCACCGCCCCCTCCTTCCGGTTTCGCCTTCAAACCAAAATGTCGTTTTCCGATGATTTGTGACTGAGCTGTGGAAGTGACCACTTGGTGGGGTCTTGTTCCCATCATAGCATCTAACAAATTCCAAGTGGGATTAGGAGAAAGTTCAAGTAGTGCCTCATCTACAACAGCTAATACCACTTCCGTGTTTTCTGTTGGTACCTTTCCATCTGAAGTTTTGATTTCCAACTCAACATCAGCAGTTTCCCGAACTTGGTATTGTTTTTTGTTGGTAGTGACTGAAACGGACAAACTGTACGGTTTATAACCTACCTTCACCATGGACAATCCCAAACGGTAACTTGGTTTTGCTAAATCCACAAGTCCTGTCGGTTTTGGATCTCCCATACGACCGCGTACAAGGAAAACTGATATATAAACATTTGGTGCGTATTCTTTTTTGATTGGAATGCTGATAAATGGATCCTTACCACTCACTGGGGTCACAAAATAATCAATGATCCCTTCTCGTTCCAAACTCACTAATGCTGTCCCTTCTCGAAACGGCGAACGAACTTGCACTTTGATGGTTTCTCCCACTTCAACAGAACGTTTTTCTGGTAAAATGTCCATTCGGTTGTGATCACTCACATCAAACCACATTTCTTCTTTGGAACTTACCCAAACATTGTAACTTGAGTTTGTAATGTTACCATTTTTATCTTTTGTCTCTGCAATAAAAACGATATCACCTGTTGATGGTGATTTTCCTTCACAAATGAGAATGCCTTTGGAATCTGTTTTTCCTTCACAGAATTCACCTAATCGATTGACTTCTTCATAATGTTCGTATGCATAAAAACCCCCAACAAGACGTTTGCGGTTCGAATAAAATTCTTTTTTAAAAGCATTTACTTTGATTTTTTGAGAGGCGACTGGTTTGTCTTTCGCATCTAACACAAGTAACTGGAGTTTCACTTTGTCTTCTGTAAAATACCAACCATCTGGCAAAATACCGAGATGGTATTCAGATTGGGAAACTGGAAAGCTACGAAAGGCAGTGTGGATTTCACCTGTTGGATCCGCATATTCCATCTCCACTTGTAAATTTCCATAACCAGGGATGGATTTTAAATCAGTAAACGTATGTGATAAAAATCCTTTTTCATCCGTTTTGGCACTTGTCGAAACTACTTTTGGTTTGGTTTCTTCGATTTCTTCTTCTTCGTAACCGCTAACCTTCCATTTGCCTTCTTTGATGGTATCAGGAAAAAAACTAAATGCCGAATACTCTTCCTTTGGAGAGTAAAAACTTGGTACAACTTGGGATCGAATTTTCACAGGAATCTGCGCTGCCCCTCCACCAGAAAGATACTCTAATCCAAATAGAACTTTTGCTTCTTTCGGTGAAATGAGGTTTTGAAACTCACCTGCAAGTTGGATATTTCCTTTGAGTACGGGAAGACGGAATTCTTCTACTCGAAACTGAGTGATGGTCCTTCCATAACTCGTATCCTCATTGTTATACGGATAAGTGACTAAGTACACACCATGTTTTGCATTTTTTGGAATTTTAAATTCTGATTCTGCATGACCAGGAAAAGACCAAACAAGAGGTGAAGTATAACTTTCTCCAGAACCTTCATGTTTGATCACAACCATCGTTGGATACTCTTTTGGATCTGCAGGTTGTAATCCTTTGTTTCCAAAACTTCTGCGAACGTGTTTGAGGTGAACAGTTTCTCCCTTTTTAAAAAGGGTACGATCCAATACAATCGATTCTAAATAGTTCGCATAACCTGTATTTGCTTGTGGCAATTGGTATCGCCAACTTTCAATTCCCTTTTCCCATGTGCTCGATGTAAAACTAATATCATCATTTTTTTGAGCAAATATTGTTAGGCCAGAACCTAATTCATGATAACCACAATATGGTACTTCTTGGAAATTGATATTACCAAAAAGCATGGTTCCATCTTTTCCTGTGATACCTGCCCCTCTCAAATTCCCTTGGCAATCCAGAATTTTAATTTGAACACCTGCTTCTGGTAGACCTGTATCTAAACTTGTGACCCAAACAAGGCTTGTATCCTTTCCCCATTTGAAATGGGGAGATAAATTGGTTACGAGCGCCGAACTGGATACATACATTTTTTTCCCTTCACCACTGGCAAACAGATGGTTTGCTAAGACCTCACTTGTTGTCTCTACAACATAAAATCCTGGGGAATCAAATGGGATTCCAACCACTTCCATTGGTTTTTTTCCATTCGGTTTTGGTAATTGAAAGGAATTTACTTTTGCATTCGATGATGGTGATTGGAAAACAGATTGGTTCCTTTCCACTTTCGAAAGGGCTTGGAACCATTTTTGGATTTCCAAAATGTCCATGGTTTTTTGGCTTTTGCCTCCCATGCCAAGGGAAGTGGATTTAACAGGAAGGTTTGCTTCTACGTTTCGTAAGGTGACAGGAAGAGCAGGGTTTGCTTTGGATTCTAAAATCCCAAACTTGGCACTAAATTTTGCAAGTGGTGGAAATTCATCAGTTTTAAACTTTAAAGGGAAAGCAGCGCTATTCGCCAAACTTCTGTTTGCATCATCAACGATCTCAGGGATTCTAATTTCAAATTCTGAATTTTCGGGAAACGGGCCAGGAAAACTCACCCAATCCGAATATTCATTACCTTTGCCACTTGATTTTTGTTTTGGGTATTCTTTTCCATCTTTCCCAATCAATTTGATTTTTTCAATTAACGTTTGTGAGACGGGAGAGTTAAAGGACAAATTCACAGGAAGTATGGGAATACAATTTGCATCTGCGGTTGTTCTTTCACAACTAAACCGAGCGGAAAACACGGGTCTTACAGTAAATGACTGCACTTCGTCTTCTTGAATTTCTCCGCCCCACACTGATTTGATCCCTTTTCCAAGAACCAATTGGATTTGTTTATCTGGTAAAAAGGTTTGTTTTGCTTTTAGGACAACTGTTTCTTCTTTGTCCTTTTTCCCAAGTGATTGCAAAAATGTTTTTCGTTCAGAACCTGAGATAAGAACCACAGGGATTCGATTGCCTAATTCTTCGGAACGAAAATAAGCAAATTTTTGAAAACTTGTTAAATCTGGGATTCCATCTAAATGTAATAAAAAGATTTGGTCTTCTGCAATCGAACTTCCGTTATATGGGGAAGAATACCTTACCGAAGGACCACCCGTATGGAAGGAAAAATTCTTTTCTCCCTGAATTTTCTCACCACTGAAGGATTTGGTACCTTCTTTCAAATCAAACCGGCAAACCACTCCTCCCGGGACCTCTTTTTCAAATTCATACACCCAAGTGGTGGAATCGATAAACCGACTGGTTCCTGGAAAAGGACAATTGACTTGGAAAATTTCGGTGACAGGCCGGATATCACCTAGGGCCACCATTGGCTTTGTGAAACGAACCGTAACTTGTTTTGGCAATTTGACAAAACCATTGGGAGTAAAAAATTCTATCGAAGGTGGTGCGCTTTGGGAGAAATCGGCATCAACCAAAACAAGGGACATGAGGAGTAAGAATAAAACTCGAAGGCGAAAGAACATGGAGAGAAATTAGAAAAGGGAATGGGTTTGGAAAGAAAAAAAAGAAAATCAGGGATATTGGCCCCTCCCTGCGGGTCTCATAAGGAGAAACATCTATGAACATGTTTTAGACCGAATCGAATTGATTTCGGTTTTCAAAATCCGGAAAGATCGAAGGCCTTTCAAAGAAAAAAGAATTCGTTTACCCCACCGAACGTGTCGGAAAATACACCACAATCCCCCATAGCAGATGGACAAACACCAAAAACAAAAGGGAATAAATCCCCTTAGTTTCGGATTCATGATCGATACGGTTTTTCCAAACGATAAAAAGAGAATCTTCCTTCAAACGAGTTCCACCTTTTTCCCAAATGGATTCACGGAGAAGGATTCCTCCTGTACCAAGGCTTGAAATTTGGCAAGTTCCTGAATCTTTCGAATAACAAATGGCATATAACGGCCGCTTTGTTTCTTTTCCGGAAAGAGATAAAATGCGTTTGTATTGGAAGGTAATGACAGGTCCATATACTGCCCCACCTGAACGGCGCCTCACAAGCAAAGGAGAATTAAAACTTCCGCTATCCGTTTCATCCAAACGAAATTCTTTTAAATACAAATAGCGATACCCTAGGTGAAAATGCACTTCTTCTGGTAATACATCAAACTTTGCCGTAAGGCCTAGATTGTAACCCATCGAGTCACCTAAAAAAAGTAATACATTCCCACCAGCAAGTAAGGACAAAAAAACTGCAAAAAAAATTTTGTTTCCATAGGATTTTGAAATATGAATTCCCAAAAATACCAGTGGCAAAAAGAAAATGAATAAAATCCAAATCGAATGAGAGAGTTGCCAATAAACACCAAACGGTAATAAGATGAGAGAAAATATAAAAATAAGTAAAAACCCAATCCAAAACAACTCGAATGATGAAGGAAAATCATCACTTGGTTCTTTTTTCCTTCGGTGTTTGTTTTCTACGAATGAAGTGAACATCCACCAATCTCCCGTTAGTCTTTCACTACAAAACTCGTTCGAATTGTATTCCAATAGGTAGTGGCCAATTCCTTTTCTCGTTTTGGATACGACAAAGATAAAAAGTATCCCCTAGGTGCATTGTATACATAATATTCCATCATTTCCATCGGGATCGAATTTCCAATTTCGTCCACTTCCACCCACTCACTCAAATACCCACCATTCACTTCTGTACGTTTGAATTGCAACATACGCATTTGACTCTTGGATAAGGAACGAACAGAATCCCAAAAGACAAAATAATTTTTAGGATTTCGGAGTGGCCTTACTTTATCAAAACTAGATCCAATTGACAAAATGATTTTCGGTAAGGTTTTCTTTTTTTTGCCTGAGGTTTGGAGTTTCAGGGCCTCATCCCATTCTGTTTGACCAGCAGGCAGGTAATTCGATAAAAATTTGACGAAACGCACAATCCGATATATACTATCACGATTTTCCCCGTAGATCCCTAATCGATTTCCAAAAAGACCCTCATACCGCAAGCTGGAAGGAATTTTGAGTCGGTAACGAAAGGACTCTGACTCTAAATACAAAAAGTCCATGGGAGAGATTTCATCCACATAACAACCATATGGCTCACTCACCAAATCCAATGGGATGGTTTGGTCCGACCATTCATTGGCTGCTTTATTTGTAATTTCATTGGAACGGATGAGCCATTCAGGAAAAAAACCTGGGTCTTTTTCTTTTTTTAAGCGGTAACAAAGGTGGATCCCCTTTCCTAAGAAAACCACTTCCTTTTCTTTTCTCACTTCATACAAAACTTCAAGTTCTTTGGCAGCGATATCGGCTTCGCGTTGTGCCGGAAATTCTTTTCTGTATTCATCATCGATCAAAAAACGAATTTTCCCTGAAGGGGAAACCAAGTAGTTACGACCAAATGAATCCTTTTTTTTTACTGAGGATTGTTTGTTTTTGAATTCAGATAAGAAGCGGTGGTAACTTCTTGATTCTTCTTCCTCGGCATCTGGGATCCAAGGTTTTTGTAAAAGGGGATCAACAATGATATCAGTTTTTGTTTGTGAATGGATACTTTCCAAGAATAACAAGAGAAAACTAAATAATAGAAAAGTAACGATCGTTATTCGCTTGTACCTGAAAACAATATTACCTTTTGTATGGAAGGATTTGAGAGATGGATTCTCTCGGTGCATCACTTACACCTGGAATTTGGATTGGATGAAATTGAGGGCCATAGTGAAAATTTTTGAAAATTCTTTTTTATGTGCCTCACCATTCACCCGAGACAAAATCCCTCGAAGCAAATTCTGAACTTGTGGGTAATTGGGAACTTCGTAAAAAGACTTTTGAATATGAGGCCATGCCATCTTTACGATTTGCATGAACTCAGGACTTCCTTTTTTGAATTCTTGGATCATGCGGTCTAACGTCAGTTTGACAATTTGATAGTTTTTGATTTTTTTAACGATCCCTTTTAGAACATCTGGTTTTAGTTCTGACTTGGAACTCGTCATCTGAAACAGAGAATTCCAATCGACCATTTCATTTTTTTGTTCTTTTAAAACTTGGGTTCGTAAGGAAACCACAGCTTTATCAAATTCGGATAAACTTCGTAACCAATTTTGGTACCCAACTTGATCACCTTTCGTTTGGTAGGTGGTGATGGTCTGCACCAAATCCATAAACTCTTTTACGGAGTAATTGCCAAGCCTTACCAAATTTAAATCGACTGCTGGTGGTTTTGGAACTTCTTCTTCGTATTCAATCCCGAGGTCATCGGAAAAATCATCATGGTCATCTGTGCCTGATGTGGATGATCCACTTCCCTTTTCGGATTCCGTGGAATCATCAAATTCTAAGTCTTCGATTTCATATTCTTCATTTGATTTTGTAGATGAGGCAGAGGAACTGGATTCTACGTGAGGCGTTTCAGTGACTTCTGGTCCAATTTTGACCTCTAACAATTCGCCTGTTAGATTTTCACCAAACGTTTCCACAATTTCTTGTAGGATGGATTTATCTTTTTCGGGGATTAGGGATTGTTTTTTCGCTACTGGTGTAGGAGGAGCATTGGCAACGGCAAGTGCCTCTGTTAGGGAGACAGGTTCCTTTTCCGAATCGGTTCCAGCAGGCATGGCAAGTGCGGCTTTAGCAGATGCGGCCATCAGTCCTTGAGGTTCTATGATTTCTCCCGTAAGAGGATTTTCTAAAACCATCAAAATGCCTTTTTGGGCAAACACAAAGTCCTTGGGATGAGTGACTTGCAACCGTTCAACGATTTCTTCTGAGATGGATGTATACGTTGGTGCCGGAGCATTTTCTAATTTTTCTAATTCTTGGCTTTTGAGTTTTTCTTGTACTTTTGATAAAACTTCAATAAAATTGGAATTGAGGTAAGCCGAAACTTCCTCTTTGGAAACCCCGAGGATGGTCGCAAATTGCGGAAGGTGTTCAAAAAACTGGTCTGTTTTTTTGATATTCCCCGTCATGTAAGACTTAATTTGTTTTGCCACCTCATCCACTTTGGCAGGGTCCATTTTTTTTGCTTTGAGTAGGCGTTTGAAGATATCGATATGGGCGTGGAAATAGGACAGAAATTCCCCATAGGCGGTGAATTCATATTCCCCCTGTCCTTTTTTCTCTAAAACTTTTTTAGAACTTTCTGCCATATCGGAATCTCATCCAATGCATAGGAAAAGTCACAAGGGTCAAGATTTTTACGAACCGATTGACGAAATGCTAGGAGAGAAGAGTCTTAGTGTTATGAAACGTTTTATTTTACTGATTGTTTTGGGTTTTGTCATGTTCTTATCTACATCTTGCCAAAAACGAGAAGACAAAACCTTGGAGAGAAACTTGTTCACCTTCATCGTATCCTGTACGGGAGGGAGTTTGGATGCTTGTAATTCTGGATGTGCTGCGGCGTATCCTGATATCACTGGGGCAAATTATACTGCCGCTTCCACTTGTTTTAGCAACTGTTCTACCAATTGCAATTTATCAGGAACGATTTTACTTTTAACAAACAAATAAGTTCAATTTGTTCCATAAACCAGAAAACTTGCGGCAACAATTCCGCAAGTTTCGGTACGTAACACCCCACCGGGCAAAGTGATACGTTCGATTCGGTTTTTTTCCATCCAGTTTTCTTCATCCATATGGAACCCACCTTCAGGCCCAATCACTGGAATTTTGTTTTGTAATGTACCCATCTCGAAAGGTTGATTTCCAAAAGGATGGAAGACCACCAAACTTTCTTTATGTGCTTCTAACCAGTTTCCCGCAGGTTCAATGGAGAGTTTTAAAATTTCCGTTTGTTTGGATTGGGCAGCTGCTTCTTTTACTATTTTTTCGGCTCGTTCTAAATTGAATTCTTTCCGGATCGAATGACGAAAAACCAAAAATACCACTTCATCCAAACCGATCTCAGTCACTTTTTGTAAAAAGAAATCCAATCGATTCCCTTTCGGTAAGGCAATTGCTATTTTTTTACGATGGTTTTTTCTCGGAACATACTCTTCATTTTGGAAAAATAGTTCTTTGGAATTGGGCAAGTAGATATAATTAAAGAGCCCACCCTCTCCATCACGGATTTGGATGATGGTAGATTCGTTTTGCAATCGAAGCGCCCGAAGGTGGTTCAACTCTTCTTTGGAAAGTTGGATGGATTCTTTTTTTTGGAAAGCTGTCCGAAAGAGGATAAGGCCTGGTTCAACCAAAATGAATGTTACCGGCTTAGGTTATCCACATTGAAAAGGGAAGCATCTGGGTTCACTGTTTTATCCACTTCTTGGATTTCCCAAACAGTGATGCTACCTGTATTCAAATCTAACATTTCCAACCGAGAGGCTTTTTGGATTTCTTCCACTTTGCCTGTATTGTCTTTGATTTTGACAGGACCATACTTTAAGTTTAAGGTTTTGAATAAAATACCATCACGGTCATGAAAGTCCACACGATAGGGTTTTAGATCTTTTTTACCAACTAGTAAAACTAACTTCTTATAAAAGTATGGTAAAATGGGTTTCAAAGAAACGCGGTAGTACACTTCTCCACCAATTTCCAAATCTCCATTGACTAGAGGGTTGTAATTTGCCTGATACGAATATCCAGACAAATCCACATAAAAAAATCCAGTGCCCATGAGGGATTCGTATTTTTCATCATCGGTTTTGCGAAAGAGTTTTGCACTGAGGACATTGAAGAAAAATACATTTTCCCCTTCATCTTTCGTGAGGAGTTTGGACTCTAAACCTCTACCCTTTCGATCAAACAACAAAAGGGCATCCTCCCCATTGAAAAACCGGTTGATCTTCCAGGTTTCCGATGTTCCGTTCCTACGAATGAGAACGTAGGTTCCTTTCACAAGGCCTTTTCCAAAATCCATTTCTCGGTCAAGCCTTGCCAAAAGTTCTTGTGCCGACAAACTCGTATCAGGTGTTTGTGCATCGAGTGTGGCAAAAGAAATCAAAAAAAATAAAATCCAAAGTTTTCGCATGTAATTTCTTTATTCAGCTCTCATCGAAGGTTTCGTATAAGAATACAATCCATGAACACTTCCTTGTGCCTGTGCCGATTCCGTCCGACGTTCAAAACGAAGTTTTCCTTCGCGTAAGGCTTTGTGAAGGTCTGGGATATTTCGGTATCCCATATCTTGGAAACTTTGTCTTAGGCCTTGCACAAGGTATGGGATGAGATTGAGAACGGATCCTTTGTCCACAACATAACCAGAAACACCCTGTGCTACCTTGATCTTTTGTGATTCTGAGAAATACCGTTTGTCCCCACCTTTGCTCATCGCTTCCAAACTAGCCATCCCTCTATATTTCTTTAGACGAATGCCGTTCTCATAAAAATACTCACCAGGTGCTTCTTTTGTTCCTGCAAACATGGAACCCATCATACACATGGAAGCCCCAATCGCCAGTGCATTGGCGATGTCACCGATATTCGAAATGCCTCCATCAGCAATGACGGGAACCCCGTGACTTTGCGCATACTCTGCCGTTTTGAAAACAGCAGTCGCTTGCGCTCGACCAACTGCCATTGTATCTTGTGTGATACAAATGGAACCAGGTCCCATTCCAATCCTTAATCCGTCAGCCCCAGCCCCAATGAGATTGGCAGCTTGTGCTTTTGTGACCACATTCCCACCGATGACATCGATGTTTGGAAAATTGGATTTGATCCATTGGATCATTTCAATTTGGTAACTTGAGTTTCCTTGCGCAGAATCAATGATGATTGCATCCACTCCAACTCCTGCAAGAGCAGCCATACGATCGCGTGACTCCGGTAAGGTGGAAAGTGCAGCACCCACACGCAATCGTTTTTGGTCATCTTTTGAAGATTGGGGGAATTCTTTATTTTTTTTCAGGTCACTTCGACAAATGAGTGCCACAAGTTTTCCTTGTTTGTCCACAATGGGAAGTTTTCCTTTTTTACTTGTACGGAGGATATCATTCGCTTCGAGTAAACTGATTCCTACATTTGCGGTGATGAGTTCTGTGGTCATCACCTTACCTAATTTAATATTGCGGTCTTTTTCAAAATCCACATCTCGGTTGGTGACAATTCCAACTAACTTGGTACTGGCGGTTCCGTTTTCCGTAATAGGGATTCCGCTAAACCCATATTTTTCTTTGACCGCATCTAAATCAGCGACCGTATGTTCTGGTGAAAGGAGGATTGGATCTTTGATGAATCCATTTTCGTATCGTTTTACTTTCCGAACGAGATCTACTTGTTCCTCTATCGTGTTATTATAATGTATGATTCCGATCCCACCCATTAGCGCCTGTGCAATGGCCATTTCAGACTCTGTCACTGTGTCCATGGGCGAACTCATGAGTGGTCTTTTGAGTGAAATATTTTTGGAAAGTTTTGTTTCGAGTTCCACATCACTTGGATTGAAGTCTATATATCCAGGTAGTACTAAAAAATCTCGATACGTGAGTCCCATGTTGACCGAGAAGAGCTCTTGTCCACTGACTCCATCGAGAAGCTCAGATCCTGGTAGGGGGTGATTTGACATAATTATCCTTCCTTTTTCTACTTTAGGTAAGAAAACTCTGCGTGCAAGAGAATTTCAGGAGAAAATTGACCGATAATAGTGAGTACCACGACCTTTTATGGAAACAGTAGAAAGAAACAAACGTTCCTTGGATGTTTTTTCCGACACGGAAAAAAAACTGCATGTTTTGACCAAATTTTTATTAAACCAAGAATTAAACCTAAAAGATGACATCCATTCAGGCGAAATCTGTTACCTAAAAAAGGTATCCCAAGATGGGAACAAAATCCTTGTGGGTGTTCGCCCAACCATTACACTGTCCGTCGGTCAAAAAATCACTCTGTACAAAATCCTTGGTCGTTACTTACACTTGGAATGTACTGTGGAACAGGATAAGGGTGAATCCCAATACATCCTCCAATTGAATAAAATTGCCATCGCCAAAAAAGACAGAGAAAGCTCAAGAATCCCTGTCCCACCTGGTTCTGCTTGGATTACGAATGTGGTTTCGAGTAAGGCAAAAATTGAAACCGATATGTTCCATGTTCCAACCGCTGTCAAAGTCAACTTCCAAGACTATGAAACCAAATTAAAAAACACTGTGGATTTCATTAAAATTTCAACCTTCAATTCTCGTGAAGATAACGAAGTGATACGACTGATCAAAAAAACAAAAAAAGGATTACTCCTAGAAGATGTCAACAATCGGGAATGTTACGAATCTTCACCAAATGAGGACTTTATTGTTTTTGCAGATGAAATTGATGAAGACATTAACAAAGAAATTAATAACCGCAGAAATTTAAAAATCAAATCGGAACTCATACTTCCCGTTTTGTATCTGAATGATGAAGATGAATCCATTCCCATCGGTTATATCCACATGCAAAGTAAAACGGAAAACTTTGATCTCTTAAAAGCCATGGAGATGAAAACATTATGTTTTGAGATGGTGGACCGAATTCGTCACTCTAACATGATTAAGTCGGATGGAAAATTTCCTGTCATTGATATTTCAGAAGGTGGTCTCAAAGTGATTGTGGACCACCCGGATCTCATGCAAAGTTTACCAAAACTTTCCGGATTTCAATTTGATATTTTTTTTAAAATGCAATCCCCATTAACTGCTTTTGGCCAAATCAAAACCATCACAAAAAACGAAGAAGGCCACTTAACGGTTGGTCTTGCTATCGCAGGCCATTCTTCAAGGGCCGGCGAGAAAAAAAGATTTTTAGAGAACGTAGAATTCTTTCGTAAACAAATCCAAAAAACGTAAGGTTCTGATTTTAAATTTCTCCATATCCCAATACTTCCATACACCACCTCTCCTCCAAAGCCCGAGAGGAAAAGGTAATGGTTTCTGGATCCATTACCTCTTTTAAGTGATCCCAATCTTTTTTGGTTACCGTATCCCCTTTTAACAAATAAAAATGAGTCACTTCTGGATTCAATTTGGTAATTGCAGAAGGTGGTATGGTTTCATACACTAAAAATGATTCTTGTCCGTCTAGTTGGGAACACCAATTACGAAGCCTTTCGTTTCCTTCAGGGATAACCAGTACCAATCGGTGTTGTAAGTTTTCACCTCTGTATGCCAATGTTTTGGAGAGATAGGAGTTTCGTTTTGACTCTAGGTAACGAACTAAGGATTGGATTTCATTTGCATTGGGAACATTTCCCAGTTCGATCACGAAATCAATTGTGCAAAATGGCTCTCTTTCGATTTTTTTTCCAATGAGTGTTTGGATTTGTTTAAGGTCTTCCGAAAGTGATTTAGGATGGAACCAAATGCTTTGGTGCCTCGACCCCGCTTCCAACACACCAACTTGAGATGGATGGGACTCATTCGAATCCTCCGGATACCAATCAAATCGGTCAGAAATTCCAGTAACCCTATCACATAAAAAAGGCCTTGGGAATTCGTCTAACCTTCGTTCCAGTAGATCTTCTGCAAAATAAACGGAATCACGTAAGTCTTCTGGGCTAAACGTAGGTGTTTGGATGATTCGATACGGTGGTTTAGGCATATAAACCAATCCTTCTTTCTCTGCATCTTTCCGCATACTGGTCCCAGGCAAGACAGAAAGGGGGAAGGCTTGTACCCACTCACCGAGTCCATGTTCTAAGAAAAAATGAATTCCCCTTTCCACATCGTCTGGTGTGTCACCTGGAAGTCCAATGATGAGATCTAAAAGTAAATCAATCCCTTCTCCCGCTAACATCTTTGCCACTTCCGCTACTTTGTTTGGACTCCCATATCGTTTCACTCGTTTTAAGGTTTCTTCGTTTACAGACTGCAATCCAAGTTCAATCCGATTAAACCCAGCTTTTCGAAGTTTGGTGGCAAGTTTTGGTGTTACTCCTTCCGATCGAAGTTCCGCAAACATGGTCATTTGGCCATCGGCATTCACTTCAGCAATGGCATCAAGAAAGGATTCAAACCCTGGTCTGTGATTAAAAGTAGGGTCTAAAAAAACAAGTTCCCTTGCTCCTTGGTTTTTTAAGTTGGAGATCAATTGGATGGTTTCTTTGATATCCAGTGTTCGTAAACTTTGGGAAGACTTCGGATAAAAACAATACGTGCACTGCGATTTACATCCCCTCACGGTTTCCAAATACGTGGACCGTTTTGGATCCACTTGTAAGTGTCCTGTTGTATAGGGGGAAGGAAAATCTGTTAATGGGAAATTTGCTGGTGATGGAACTCCAAATGCACTGAGACTCCCATCTTTTTTTCGATACGCAACATTTTCCACATTCTCTAATGATTCTTTGTGGAGTAATGATTTCATGAGATTACGAAAATTATGTTCTGCTTCTCCAGAAACCGCAATGTCAAAACCAGTCTCACCTAACACAAAAGGATTGTCTTCATTGACCTCTGGGCCACCGACAAGGATTTGGATTTCAGGATTTCTTTTTTTGACTTCGTTAGCAATATAAATGCTACGTTCGGTATTCCATAAATACAATGAGAGGCCTAAAAAATCAGGGCCTTCTTTACAAATCCGATCAATTAAGTCGATGTCTCCGAGTGAATCGGTATCTTCTGGTGAAATCACAGAGGCGGTGATCCCTTTTACAGGATCGTCCTTAGATTCCAAACAACTGGCTAAACTAGCAGCTGCTAGTGGAACATTCCCGGTAGCTGCAAAATAACTTGGAGGTGGAACTGGTAATTGCAAAAACTGCATTTTTGCCATATCTCTTACCAAAATTCCCTATCCAATCCATTAACGCAAAACCTTTCAGCCTCGGGAAACGACCACATCGATAAATAAAATCAAATTTTCAGATAGGTTTCGTGCAAAAGTCCGTAACATCATACGTTCGGAAATGTCATGGTACATATGCGAAAGAGTCCAAGCATCACGGCTGGTTTTGGATTTGTGAAGGTGTTCAAAAAAATAAGGCCGAAAGGACCAGTTTTTCCCAAGGAAGGAATAATCAGGTTTCATATCCCCCATGTCAGTACGAGAGTAATTGGGAGAAACTTGAAATCCCATATGATTGGTGATGTACATCCTAAAAAAATCGCCATCTCCAAATACAGTTGTGTTAAAATTCTCCTGCCATTCCCAAATCCCATCCACTTCTCCAAATCCCATCACGATTTCTGAGAGTTTGTTTTTCCAAATGGTTTCCCATTCGATTTGGTGGTTCATCTCTTTTTGTTTCCGTGCATGGAAGTATTCCAAAGAGGATTGCATCTCAGATCGGTATTCAAATCTTCCCGAAAATGGAACTTCTGGTTTTGCAAAATAATACCCTTGGATGTAACGAGCGCCATAATTCAAAGCATTGTACAATTCATCTTCGGATTCAATACCTTCAAATAATAAACTACTACCTAATGATTCGCCTAACTTTGATAAATTAAGAAGGATCTCTTTAAAATTTCTGGAAAATGTGGAACGACGTAACATTTGTAAATCCACTTTGATGATCTC
The DNA here is from genome assembly GCF_000332475.2 of Leptospira yanagawae serovar Saopaulo str. Sao Paulo = ATCC 700523. Taxonomy (GTDB): domain Bacteria; phylum Spirochaetota; class Leptospiria; order Leptospirales; family Leptospiraceae; genus Leptospira_A; species Leptospira_A yanagawae. The sequence goes on along the minus strand of NZ_AOGX02000035.1, from coordinate 44,573 downwards.
AGGATGAAACAAACCAATTCGATCTAAATTGCTCGCTTCTGACCCCGCATCATCCACCGCTATGGAAAATCCTTCCTTACGGTATAAATTCAAAACAGGTTTTAATAATTCTAAATTATGAGGAAATCGTTCTTCTGTGATTTCAATTACAATCCTAGTTGGGTCGAGTCCAATTTCTCTCACCATCCGAATGGTTTGTGGTAAGGTTGTTTCCAAATTCAGTAAAGCATGGTACAAAATGTTCGGTGAAATGTTCAGAAATAATTTTGTTTCTGGCGGTGCATCACTTGCAAACTTTTGTAAAGCGGTATAACGTATGGTTTCATCCACTTGTTTTTTTAAAAAAAACAGTTCATCGTAACCCAATGTATGAGTTAGAAAAAATTCACCTAAACTAAGGTAACCTTCGTTTGTAGCCAAACGTCCTAACAGTTCATAACCATAAATCCCTGTGGATTCGGATGACAAAATCGGTTGGAACACTGGGGTGAGTTCCCCCTTGGCAAGCCACTCCTTCCATTCCCTAACTAGTTTATGACTTTCGCTTTCGATATGCATAGAGGGATACATGCATATTTATTGCAAGATCGGTACCAATGAGCATTGTAGTGAAGTTTACTGCATCATGCTTAAATTAGGAGCATTAAAGAACGCAGTGTTTGAATTTTCGTGATTTTTGTAGAATTAATTAGCAAAAAGGTAAAAAAAAAGCCACTCAAGTCACCCTGAGTGGCCTCGAACGGAAACAACAATTACTTGATGTCTCTTGTTCTTGTTTTGAATGATTCATCCAATTTTGGCTTTTTAGAAGGTTTTGGTTCTTCTACCACTGGCTGAGTCGGTTGTTTCACTTCTTCAGAGGCACAGTTGATCATAAATACAGCCAATAAAGCAATGATTAGCATAGACGAAATTTTTTTCATGTATTTGCTCCTTAGACTAAACTGTCGAAATTCGTAAATAAGTCGAGGAAAAAACGTTGATTCTGAAAATGGAAGAGATATGTCCAAAAATTCTCAATTTTTTGTCTTCGAAGGGATCGATGGTTCCGGGAAAACGACAGTTTCAAAAAAAGTTTCGGAAATTCTAAACTCAAAATCCATCCCTACAGAGTGGCACAGGGAGCCAACGGAAAGTGTTTATGGCAAAAAAATCAGAGAATTCCTCCAAGGGAAAATCAAACTAAGCCAAGACGAACAATTAAAACTATTTTTACTCGATAGAGAAGTTTCAGTGAATGAAACCATCTTACCAACGTTAAAGAATGGAAAGTCAATAGTTCAAGATCGTTATTATTTTTCTACGGCTGCCTACCAAGGAAAAGATGAAGAACATGCCGCGGACATTTTGTACATGAATGAGGACAAAGGTTTTCCGGAACCAAACCGAGTTTACTTTTTAGATCTATCTCCGGAAGAAGCTTTGGAACGTAGAAATTCTCGTGGTGGCAACAAAGAAGTGTTTGATGACGAAGGAGAACAAACCCGCATATACCAAAACTACCTTGCCATCCTTCCTGACTCTACCATCTTTGTGGACGCAACGGCTGATTTGGATGAAGTGGTTAACTTTTGTGTGGAAGATATTTTAAAGTCACTGTCTTGATTGGTTACTCTTTATTAACAGAAAATACCATCATATCTCCCAGATTAAACCATTTGACGAAACGGTCAAAAAAGGCCTTTCGCATTCGAAAAAAGATTGAGGCATCTTTTTTATTTGTAAGCCCACTCCCATAGGTAAAGGCCTTGGGAGAATGATAACCAAGAGACAGTAAAAGATTTTTTAATCCGGAAAAGGAATAATAATACAAATGTTCTGGGACATTTAGGTAACGCCAATTTAAACCATTCCATTTGGCTAATAATCCATACCGACAAGTGGACAAAATTAAGATTCCACCAGGTAACAAGTGTTTTCTGATTTTCTCCAAAGTTTCCTTCGGTTTGTGTAGGTGTTCAATGGTCGCCCAAAGAGTGATCACATCAAATTGGTTTTGAAACTCCAAATCCCAAGTTAAAAAATTGTCCTGAAAAATCGAAAGCCCAAGTGATTCTCGTGCAAACTTAACTGGTCCATCGGCAATCTCAATTCCTTTTGCCTCATACCCATTTTCTTTCATGTAAGCGACAAAATAACCTGCGGCACAACCAATATCAAGAGAGGCCAGGGTTTTGCCTTTTATTTCGCTTTCTTTTTTGCGTTTTAACTCCCAAGTAAAAAAATCCAGATCCCTTAAATTCAATTGGAATACACGAGAGATTTCTTTTCTTAATTCACTCGAATAATAGTTATCATACCCACGTTCAGTCCTTTGTGTGAAGTAAGAATCATCATAGTATTTTTTCACCGCATCCAAACTTGGTTGAGGATTTACCTGCACAAGCCCACAAAACTGGCAACTGACAATGGAGAATGTTTCACCAAGTGGGCTATTTTTAGTAAATAGAGGTCGAAAGGTCAAATTACCGCAGGTATTACAAGGAATGGTTTCCACAAAATATTTATCGGCTTCTTTTAGAAAAAACGGAAGAGATAAGAAAACGAATCAGATGGATTAAAAAAGCAAAAAAACAAAGCACAAGAATGATGCTTGAAGATGTGGGAAAGTATATCATTTCACCATTTCGTTCCAGGCCTACGAGAGAGACCATAAATCCAATGCAAGTGGAGAAAATAGAAAACAAGACACAAACAATCGTTAGGATTTTCAAAGAACGAATAATGGGTAATAAGGCAAACACAGGGAGTAAAAGATGAGCTATGCTATAAAATGTTCCAAGTAAATTCACTGCGACCGTGAGTGAGGCCGCAAGGATGATATAAAATAACAAATCAAAAGGAAGTGGGTTTCCCACTTGGATTTTGTATTCGTCCCGATCAAAACTAATGAACAAAAACCTTCTGAAAAAACTCAAATAGAGGAAAAAAAAGAAAATCGCAACATAAATCCCGAGAGAATCGGCTCTCACCTGTGAAGTGAGAATGTCCCCAAAAAAAGCGGCCATCAAATGGTTTTGGACATTGCCACCGAGTGCGAGCATAAACTGGGAAGCTGCAGAAAAAAAAACAAACAAGATCCCGAGGATCACCTCTTCCTTCATACCGGGAAGTTTGCGGACATAGAGAAGTGGAAATACCAAAATACAAGAAAACAAAATCGGAAACACTTCCCCTGGCCATTCCATAAAAAGAGACAAGGCGACAGAAAACGTAACGGCTTGCGAAAGGGTCACACCAAAAAAAGTCATACCCCTAAGTACAATGAGTATCCCGAGGACAGAGAGTAATGCCCCTACAAGACTACCCACTAAGATTTGTGGTAAAAATAAATTCCAACTGGAAAGGAGACTAGTCATGGTGGTGGCAGTTTGGTGGCCTCTCTCCCTTTGTGATATTGTATAACTTTCCTTCGTCGATCTCAAACACTTCATCAAATCCAAAACCCCAATCATGTTCGAGGCTATGGGTGATAAAAAAAAGAGATCTGTTTCCTATCTTTAAGTATTCCGATAAAATGGATTGGAAAAGTTCCCTTGCATTATGATCCAAAGAATCCATTGGTTCATCTAAAAATATCAAATTGGCTTTTGTGAGAAGAGATCGCAAAATCAAAACCTTTTGCAATTGCCCACCACTACATAAAGAAATTTGTTTTTTTAAATAAGAACTAACACCTGTTTTTTCAATGAGAGCCATATCCTCTTCGGAAAATTTACGTTTCGGCAAAAAACTAAAACCAATGTTTTTGGGCATTAAAAGAACGTCTTGCACACGTAACGGAAAATCCAAAGCCATTTTTTTGGCTTGGGGCACATAGGAAGTGGATATCTCTTTGGAAAATTGAATGGAACCAGCAAGTGGTGGGAGTAAGTCCGTGAGTGTGCGGAATAGTGTGGTTTTGCCAGCGCCATTACCACCCACAAGTGCATAGGTTTTACCAGCTTCGATATGAAGGTGGATGTCTGTAACAACAGGGAATTCTTTTCTGTATCCCACAGACAAATGATCTGTGTGGATAAATGTGATTGGTTTTGCCAGACTATTTGGTTTTATCGCTTGCATCGCGTATTTTTTGTAAACTCATTCGTAAGGCTTCTTCGTAACTTGTTGTATCAAGCGCACCGACAGAGACAGGAATTGTGACAACCATTGACCCTGGTACTTTCGAAGAGACATACTCTGCATACTTTGGATTGTGATAAGGTCCGATCAAGATAATTTTTATCTTTTCCGCGATCATATAACTAATGACTTGGTCCATATAACGAACAGAAGGTGGAACACCCGGGCGTTCTTCTATGGTTAAATTGGCATTAAATTTAAACCTAGAAGCAAGGTAAACAAATTGGTCATGGAAAACAGCTACTTTTAGACCAAAGTATGGTTCCATTTTTTTCATTTCTTCCTTTGTCAGCTGGATGATGCGTTTTTTAAAGGAATTAAAATTCCCTTCATAGTATTCCCCATTCAATGGATCCACTCGTGTAAGAGCATTTTTAATATTTTGTGCAATTTGGATGGCATTGATGGGATCATTCCAATAATGAGGATTTCCATAAATGTGCATATCCCCCATGGAACGATCCATCATTACCGTTGGTTCACCCAAAATTTTCACTCCAAAGGAAGTATCACAATACCCTGGTTGTCCTTTTTGGATTTTCATATTTCGCGATTGTTGTTGCAGATAAGGAACCCAACCCACTTCCAAATCAAGACCAATCACACATAAAACATCTGCCTCACTAAGCTTTACTAAAAAATCAGGGCGAGTCATCACAAAATGGGGATCATCCACTCCACGGATCATTCCATATACATCTGCACGATCACCTGCAACTTGTTCGGCGATATATTTTATATCAGAGATACTTGCAACAAGGGAAACTTTTGCAAAAACTGGGAAGGTGAATAAAATCAATGATAACAAACAAAACTTTGTCAAAGGGATACGTTTGGATTCAAATTTCTTATGGATCGTATGAATGATTGCTATCATGATTGTTTTTTCCTCTTAATAACTATGAGCCGGATGGGATCCTAAGATTGCAACTGCTTGCACATAAAATCTCCATTCCCTTTGTTCTTGGAATTCCGTTTTGGAATAGTCCTGGATGTATCGTCTTTCCACAGATCCTCGTATCCTTCCAAACTCAGAACTATGAAAGGTAATTTGTGCGGAATGGGCCTCGATTGCATTGTCCGCAAGTTTTCCATTTTTGTCGACCAGGGATTTGTCGGTAAAATAATCATAACGGTATCCAAGAGACCAGAGTTGGTGGAACTTATAATCCATAAAAAAATAATACCCCCATTGGTCGCGAGACGGAGCTTTTGAGCTTCGGAAGGTACTTGGATCTAATTGTTCCGGGAATATTTCCTGTTGGTACCAACCTTCAGACATGATCATCAGTTCCCGCAAATTAGAGCGGTTCCAACGTAAAACAGCGTCCATTCCATACAGATACCTTTGGTTCCTTCTGTCCGTTGTGGGTTCAAATCGTACACCAGAAAATCCAAATTGGGTTCCCCAGTTATTTCCAAAATAATAAAAATGTTTGAGGTGGGCATACCCCATTGGATTATTTTTTTGTTGGCCTTCGGAATGGGAATGCCCCCATTTTTTACCATTCGTCGCACCTAATACGAGTTCTTGGGTGATCCATTTCCAAGGGAGTAAAATACTAAATTCAGCGCCCGTATCCATTGCCGATTCAAAACCGATAAATTTTTCGTGAACAATGGGATTCATGGTAAAGGGCCTGTCATGTAAGTGGATTCGGTTTAGACGTCCAATGTCGATGAACATCTGTCCCACTTTTAGTGAGGTGTTAAGCGGTAAAAAGGGAAAGATCACATTGGCTTCATGGACTTCGAAGTAATACTTTCCATCTTCTCCGTGAGCTGCTCCGAGGAAATTGGCACGCATCCACTGGTCAACGGCTGCCGTAAAACCAAACTCAGCGGAGCGCACATCAAGTTTGTTATCAATCCGCTCCCCAGTGCCTCTCGGTTTGTTTCTGTCCCAAGCGCCCACGATGTCGATGGCCGCCGACACATCCATCATCAAATTTTGTGCGGAGCGATTGATTTGGTTTGGTTGCTGTGCGTTGGAAGTCACACCTCGGCTCCCTTCCGTGACCTTGCTACGCGTTTCTTGGTCTTTTAAGTCTTTGTCGAGTTCGGCTTCCCAGTCTTCCGAGTTCACTGTTTTCCCAGTTGTTTGGGCTTTGGAACTCGATTTCGATTCCTTTGGATCCTCTAATTCTTTTTCCCAATCATTTGTGTCTGCGTACAACCAAAACGCAAAAAAGACCGGCAGGACAAATCCCACCAGTCGCACCAAAGAAATGGTTTTTGAGAATCTAAATTTCACTGTTTTAACTGTTTTTGACCTTCATTCGAGGATCAAATCTAAATTTGATCCTGTTTCATTGCTAGCGGAAGGAACCAACCGCACCAATTACCGAAGAATAGATAGTTATTGATTTAATGACAGCATTATTGATTCTTAAACCAACTCTATTTCCTGAGAAATCGCTTATAGTCGCTCCATCCTCTTCAAACTCGTAATTACTTCGATCAACTTGATTGCAAGGTAACGACCAACCGAAAATATGTGCATCTCCACTCTCATTATGAACTTCAAGGCAAACAGTTTTTTCAACGGAAACAGAAGATGCCCAAGGAGATCCGGCTTTCGTTCCGAATGCAAAAGCATTAGTTGCATTTAACCATTGCGCTGATGTTGGACTCAAACGGACACCTGGACCAGCCAAACTAGTTGTAGTTTGAATCATTGCATCAATACTCGATCCTGCTTGGTTCATAACATACACAACTTCAATTCCTGCCTTCGATTCATTCCCTGTTTCAGATAAACTAGATGCATTTGTAACAATGGTAGAAGAATTTGAAGTACCTTGAATTCCAGCGTTAAAAGAAACTCCATTTACGGTAAACCCAAAACCATTAAGGACAACGTTTGCATCTCCAGTACAGCCTGCGAAATTGTATTTAGTTCCATTGCCTGCAGATCCTGATACAGCTGTTGGTCCACAGCCAGGTCCCGCCAATAGCGCTGCCAAAATCAAATCTTCATTATTGTCTTTGTCTTTTGAAGAAAATAACTCAGCACAATTTCCAAATGCAAATAACATGGAAATGATCATGAATGGTTGTAAGAATTTCATATCTACCTCTGTTTGCCTATCATTTGCAACGCTGTTGCAAATGCAACCACGTTTCATTTAAAAAATCGGTTTTTTGCGTTTTGGTAGAGGATTTTTTGTTTGGCTTTGTCTGAAATGGGAAGGCGAAGGAGGTTTGCAATGGGGTGGTTTAGGTTGTAAGGGATATTGGGAAAGTCTGACCCAAAGTAAATTTGGTTTTGGTAGGCTTCCAAAATTGGAATGGCAGAATCCACATCTTCCACTTTGCCCGTCGCAAGAAAGTCAACAAAAACCATTGTTGTATCCAATGCTAAATTTGGAAAATCACCAAGTAACGCAGCATATGCGGAGATTTCGTGGGCTCCCATATGCGCCACAATCACATGTAACTTAGGATAAGATTCAATGAAGGGTTTGAAAAATTGAATCCCTGTGAATTCTCCAGGAAGTGGAGCCGTACCAGTATGGATCACAATGGGAATTTCCTTTTTTTCTAAATAAGTAAAACAATCACCGAGTTCTGGATCATTTAAATTGAGTTTAGAAACTTCACAATGGAGTTTGAATCCCAAAAACCCGTATTCTTCCACCGCACGTTTTACATACCGAAGTACACCCTCTTCTGGATAAAATGTACCAAAAGGAATGGCTCCTTCCCAGTTTTTAAAATTGGCAAAGGTCCAATCATTTAAAGATTCTGCCATATTCTTTTTGTGTGCATAATTTAAAGTGGTGAAGTGTTTGATGCCATTATGGTGCAATCGATTCACTCGTTCCGATTCCGGTAACCTGTAGCCTATGGCCCAGTTCACATTGTCAAACCATCGCCAAATTAACTTCATGATGGTTTCAGGAAAAAAATGAGTGTGGATATCAAAAATGGATGGGATACCCAAATCAGAAATTTGTTTTAAATGTTCTGGAGATTCGGCATCGGTAATGGGTGGGAAACTTTTGCCCCTCCAAGAAAAAGGAGAGGCAATCCGAATGTCGGAAAGATTGGCTGAAATACCATCCCGAACTTCCCCCGCAAAACAAGCGTAACAGGGAAGTAAGGTATGGTCTAAAGACTCGTTATGCAGTGACTGGAGTTTTTTTCTTTCCACGAATTTTGGTTAGGTTTGAAGCAAGAATGGCTGCACTATCCAAAATATAACTTTCGGTGATTGACTTTCGGTGTGCCCTTCTTTCCACTTTTGACCTTCCAATACTCCTTTCGAGTAACAAACTATTGTGGAAACGCGCTGCAGACTCAACCACTTCAAACGCTAACTCTTCACGTAGCGGAGTGGAATCGATTTCCGCATATTCCGCCACAACTGTTTCGAATTGTTTGAAAAGATCGTTTAACTCGGAAGAAGAAACAAACCCAGCCATTTCCGATTTTAAGTATTCTCGGTAAATTCCCGTTTCCGTCATACCCGAAACAATCCCACCAATACAAGCGACTGTTTGGAGTTGTGTGGTACCTTCATAGATATTCGTGATCCTTACATCTCGATACAAACGAGCCACATCATAATCCTCAGTATAACCAGAACCTCCATGGATTTGGAGTGCATCATATGCCACTAAGTTTGCCATTTCAGTAATGTAGTATTTGGAAAGTGGGGTGAAAAGAGAGGCAAGTTTTTCCCATTTTTTGAAAGACTCATCTTTTTTGATGTCTTTCTCGGAAATTCCTTTCATCTTCCCTCGTTCTTCTTTCCAACGGTATTGGTCTACAGCAAAACTTGCTTCGTATAAAATGCAACGCATCGCTGCCACTTCACGTTCCATTCGTTCCAACATTTTTTTTACAGCTGTGATATTACTGATTGTTTTTCCAAATTGCACTCGTTCTTCTGCATACTTCTTACCTTCGAAGTAAGCTGCCGTTGCAATCCCCATGGCTTGCGCTGCAATGTTGAGACGAGCTTGGTTCATCATCGCCATCGAATATTTCACAAGGCCTTTTCCTTCTTCCCCGATGAGAATGCCTGGAGAGTTTTCAAATACCACTTCACAAGTGGGAGAACAATGGAGGCCCATTTTCTTTTCAATGGATGCTACAAATACATCTTTTGAATGCACTAAAAAGAATGAAAGTCCTCTTGCCCCACTTGTTGTGGAACCAGTTCGTGCTAAGGTTAAGATGATGGAAGGTGCATTTCCAAACCCACATGCGTGAGTGATGAATCGTTTCGTTCCTGTGATTTTCCAAACACCATCGTCCCCTTTTACTGCTTTCGTTTGTAAATTGGGAAGGTCTGAACCGTAATTTGGTTCGGTAAGTGCCATAGCCCCACAGAGTTCACCTGCTGCCATCTTGGGAACATACTCATGGATCATCTCCTCTGTTCCAAATCGTTCTACAGTTTCTGCGAGGTTCATACATCCAAGAGTGATGGCAAGGGATCCATCACCTCGCGATACACATTCAGATAACATCGATTGTACGACCGAAGGAAGTCCTAACCCACCGTAATGTCTATGGATCCCATACGGTAATAAACCGGCAGACTTAATTTTTTCAACCACGTCTAACATCGGTTTTGGGAAACCAACTTGTCCGTCTTTGTATTTAAGCCCTTCTTCGTCCATTTGTTTTGCAATTTGTGAAATATCGTTTCCTGCAATGTCCCCACCTGCTTCTAAGGTAGAACGATAAAATTCGATGGCATCTTCATAATTTCCAGGAGCAAAGGTAAGTTCTTCTTTTCCCGATTTTTGGTATTCGGCAAAATCTTCAAATCCTTGTTCGTATTGGTCGATGACCGCATTCCAAGGAGTGAGGGAATCGAAATGATCAATTAGGTCATCGTTATCATTAAAATAGTTATTAGATATCATACAATTTTTGGCTCCAGACCAAGACTTTCTCTCAAGGTTGAATTGGCACAAAAGAATTACAAATAATTTTCCCCGTCTCAATCCTGAACGGAATTCTCTATCGTTAAGTTAATGGTGTTAACCAAGGATTTTGGATCAACGAATTCTGTTTGCGAGAACTTGTATGTCCTCAATGTGGTCTGCCAGAACCCGCGTATTTTCTGCCACCACTTGGACTGCATCTTCAATGTTTTGGGCAGCACGCATCACTTCCTGGTTACCAATAGACTGTTCCTTTGCGATGGTTTCCAATTGGGAGGAGATATCCTTTAACTGCTTTTGGGATTCCACAACTCGAGCATTTAACTTCTGCATATCGATGATTTTTTCATTAAAATTGATGACTTTGGCTTGGATATTCAACATTCCCTTTTCTTGGTTAGCTGCAAGAGTTGTCGCTTCTTTTGCTGATCCATTCCCTTTGATGAGATCTGATTTCGATTTTAAAATGGTTTTGGAAATGATGCTAGCATTTGATGCGGAATTTTCCGCCAACTTCGCCACTTCTTGTGCAACAACAGCAAAACCCCGACCATGTTCTCCAGCCCTTGCAGCCTCAATCGAAGCATTTAACGCAAGTAAGTTGGTTTGGTCAGCAATTTCTTTCATAATTTGGTTTACATCTTCTACTTTCTGAAAACTTGAACTTACTTCCGAAAGTACATTGTTTAAGTTTTCCATAGAATTTGTGACCAAATTGCTAAATTTGGAAGATTCTTTGATTTGATTGGAAATTTGTTCTATTTCGTTTCTGACTGATCCAACAATTCTTTCCAATGTCTGACTTTCTTCATTTAAAGATTCAATCCTCGAGTATTGGTCTTTTACAAATTGGAATGAATTTTCTGTGGACTGTGCAATTTCTGTAAGAGAAGCAGAAATCTCCTCAATGGATGCAGCTTGATTTTGAACAAGACCATTCAAATCATCGGTAAACACCTTTAAGGCGGCAACTGATTGGTTTAAATTTTCACCAGTTTCAATCATCGCTTCTTTTTGTTCCGATACAATTTTGGAATGGGAATCAGCTTCTTTTTTTCCTTCCACTGCCTCTTCCCGAATTGCGATGAGCAAACCAACCATTTTACTCATAAAGTAAGTTGCCAAAATCAAAAAGACAACCTTTACGATTTCAATGGGCAGAGAAACAGAATGAGCCAACGTATGCACATCATTTCGATCAACAAAACTCACACCTTCTCGAAAGGAAAAGACAAGGGAACCAATATGTACAATGATGAGTAAACACCCAATCACAATCGTTCTTTTGCTAGAAAACAAAAATCCCGAATATAAAATCACAAAAAAACAAATGGTATAATTGATCCCAGACTTAAGAGCAGCCGCAGCCAAATCCAAAGTAATCAGTGATTGGCCCCAAGTCGAAATTCCAACTAGGATTACATCACCCACCACAAACCAAAAAGGATAAGGATTAATCTTCTTTCGAAACAAATACAATTGAACAAAGGCAAGAGCCCCGTATAACACCGTTGTTGTGACCATCACCAACAATTGATCCTTTCGAATGGATCCCAAACTTCCAAGAATCCCCAATACATAAATTCCAAATAGAATCAATCGAATGGTGTTGATGGTTTTAGCAGATCGTAATGTATATTCGTCCATATCGTTCTCTTTTTATTTTTTTGTCAAAATACGATTAGAATCATCAAGGGATTTGGCTTTTGCACTATCCCACTTTTTTCTGAGCCAAAATTCGATTCCTTAGTGCTAAAAATGGTTTTTCAGTCAAAAGGTAATAAAAATAGGCATATCCTAAGATCATCACTCCAATTGGAATCGTCCAAAGAAAAATTTCATAATAATGGATTTTATGGTAACCAATGAATTTCTTAGAAAGGTATCCTAACAAAAGCAAATGAATGATATAAGCACAATAGGATAACTTCGCAACGGGAGAAAACACAGGAATGGATAAAACCTTACTTGTCCAAGTCTTTTCATCAAATGTTTTGATTAAAACCACAGACCAAGCAATCGATGCGACAAAAAATCGAAACACACAAGTAAACAACTCAGGCCTGTCTTCAGTTGTGAAAAACATGATCGAAAACAAACTTGATATCGAAAGCAGGACGGCATACGGAGAATATTTGTTCTTTAAAAACCGATTGATCCATTCTGGAAAATAAATTTGTACTGCGGCGATCAAAACTCCCAAAAACAATCCATCCATCCTGGAATGAAAAGGATAATAAAAAGCTCCCGTATAAGTTCCAAAATTTAGGTTTTCAGGGTTAATCATAGAAAAATGAACATAACGCATGATTGTTGGTAAAATCACTAATGTAGAAAGTGAAATCAAAATCTGTTTTGGTTGTTTCAATTTTAAAATCAGAAACAATAAAATTGGTAAAAGAATGTAAAATTTTTCTTCAACACTGAGAGACCATCCATGGATCATAATCCCTGCAAAATAATCACTCATATAAGTGTAATCCCAAATGACTCTGTGGACTAGTTGAGCTGATTCAGTTCTTACAAGTTCGTCAGTCGCATGTTTAGAAAGTTGATAAATAAAGATAAATTGAAAGGTTAAAAATATGTAATAAGGAGGAAAAATTCGTAACACACGTTTTGTGAGAAAGTTTCCATAATTGATCACATTTGTTTTGATTTTTTCTTTAAGGAGTTGACCACCAATGAGATATCCACTCAATACGAAAAAAGCATCCATACAAAGGGAACCATTGTTTAAAAAGTTTTCGATCCATACATTGGATTCGTAAAATCCAAAATATTTGTAAGGACGAAACATATGAGTGTAGATCACCATAAAAAAAGCGATCCCGCGGATTCCATTGAGACCCTTCAATTCGAGGGGATTGGTTTTAAAAACAGAAAATAAATAATCTTTCATGAACTAATCTTGCAGTCATTAGGAAACCAAACTCACTACCTACGGTCACTTTATTTTTTCACCCAAGGTAAAATTTACTAAGAACTCCCTGTTTTCAATGGAATTCTCTCCCCAAGTACGATCAATGCCACAAGCCCGCTGACAGGTTCAGAACATTTTTTTGCAACAACGTTGCATTTGTATTTGACAAAATTGTCCTTCCTTTAGTAAATGCAACTGAATTGCGTAAAACAGGTGCCAAAATGGACAAAAAAATTCCAGTAACAGTCTTATCCGGATTCCTCGGCGCGGGGAAAACGACCCTTCTCAATCATGTCTTATCCAACCGAGAGGGTTTGCGTGTCGCCGTCATTGTAAATGACATGAGTGAAGTGAATATCGATGCGAAACTGGTTGCAAACGGGGCAAGTCTTAGCAGAACCAATGAATCACTCGTCGAAATGTCGAATGGTTGTATCTGTTGTACGCTCCGAGAAGATTTACTCATTGAAATCACTAAGTTAGCCAAAGAAAACCGTTTTGACTACATTCTCATTGAATCCACTGGAATCTCCGAACCGTTACCAATTGCAGAAACTTTTACGTTCGAAGATGAAGAAGGCATTAGCCTAAAAGACTTGGTAACATTAGATTCGATGATCACAGTTGTCGATGCTGTTAATTTTTTAAAAGACTTTGAAAGCGTAGATTCACTAAAAGAACGTGAGTTAGGTGCCGGTGAAGAAGATGATCGGGATTTAGTGGACTTACTTGTGGATCAAGTAGAATTTAGTAATACGATTGTTGTCAATAAAATCAGCCTTCTATCAGAATCCAAAAAAAATAAATTACTCACAATTTTACGCTCCTTAAATGCAGAAGCTGAAATCATTACCACTGACTATGGAAAGGTTCCCTTAGATAAAGTATTCCATACTGGTAAGTTTGATTTTGAAAAGGCAAGCAGTTCCCCTCTTTGGTTAAAAGAACTAAAGGGAGAACATGTCCCTGAAACTGAGGAATATGGAATCAAAAGTTTTGTTTATGGAAACAGAAGGCCCATGCATCCAAAACGATTTTACGATTGGTTAGATTCGGAAAAACCAGGCCTAGTCCGAGCCAAGGGATTTGTATGGCTCGCAAGCAAAATGGATTGGGTTTTACTCTATTCCCAAGCAGGAAATCTTTCTTCTTATAAACCAGAGGGGTATTGGTGGGCAAGTATCGCTGAAGAGGACATTCCAGATGAACCTGAAGTCATTGAAAATTTAAAACAAAATTGGATGGAACCTTGGGGGGATCGTCGGCAAGAAATCGTTCTCATTGGCCGTGATATGAACGAAAAAAATATCCGAACATCTCTTGATCAATGCCTACTAACCGAGGATGAGTATGAAAAAGGCCCAGAGTATTGGGAAACCTTAGAAGATCCATTTCCAAATTGGGATGAAATGATCTCTTCGTCCGAAGGAGAAGAAAAAGTTGAATCTGATTCGGAGATGGTATCAAAATGAAAGTTTTTTTAGGAGATATGCCAGTGGAACTCACTGGCAAACGTCCAAAACTGGGAGACCGTATCCCAGGGAAATTTGATTTTAAACCTGCACTGAATACAAGTAATAAGTTTCCAAACTTAAACCAAGTAAAGGGACTTGTATTTGTTTCGACACTGCCAAATGTAAAATCCTTTGCTTGCTCTACACAAGTTTTGGATTTAGAAGAAGAGATCAAAAAAAGAAAACTTCCAGCTAAAATTTTCCATTTTGCTTCTTGTGGGAAGGACTCTTGGTTTGAAATTAAAAAACTCCATCCAAATATAAAAGCAAAAGGATACTCATTGCAAAATTGCAATACGGAAGAAGTTTCTGAATTCAAAAATTCATTAGGGGTTGGTGTTTCTCATTCACATCGTTTGGCACATGGTTTGTTTGCCTTTTACGATGGCAGAATCATAGCAAGCTACATACCTAAACAACAATACGGAGTTCCGAATATCAAACGGTTTTTAAACCGAATCGAAAGGCGATTTGAATCCATATGATCCAAATAATGGATGCATTCACAAATCGCCTGAGGTCCTATTGAATCCTCGTATATTTTTAAGGATAGACTCAGTTTAAGTTGAATTTAAGGATTATCCTTCACCCATAGATTCCATTCCTTAGCAGATCGAAATTTTTGACCAGTAATCGAAGTCAACGCATAATAACTTAACTTACGTTTTTCGGCATCTTCCCCATTTGCCAATTCAAGTAATAATGGAATCGACTTTTTATCTTTTCGTTTGGCTACCTCTTCCATGGCAGGGCGATACACTTCTGCATTTTTAGAACGCGTTGCATCTTCGAGAACCAATCGCGCTTCTTCGGTTTTGATAAGTGCCACGGTGGATAAAATCTGCGGTGCCATTTTAGGCCTGTCAGAGAGAAGTAATTTTAATTTTGGTAAACTACTTGGGTCTGCAATAGAACCCAATGCTTCAAGAACATAAACCATTAATTTTGCATCCCCTTTCTCTAATGCGAGGATGAGATCCGGAACCGATTCCTTTGCCCCCATCACGCCAAGTGCCCAAGCAGATCCGTAAGGACCTTCTTTCTCACCAGACAATAATACCTTCCTTAAGATAGGAACAGAACTTGGATCTCCTATCCAACCCAGTGCTTCGGCAAAATGATCCCTATCTGGTGTATTTGGTTTTAAGAGTAATTCCTCCAAACGATTTTTACCTTCTTTGTATTTTTGCTTGCCAATGATTTTTGCTGCATAACCCCAGTTCATTGTTTCATTAGAATTTAAGATACCAAAGGCTAATTTTCCTGCTTCTTTTGACGGGATAGAACAAAGCACATCAGTCGCATAAAGTTTGGATTCTATATTCTCTCCTTTTAAGACAGAAAACACTTTTGGGATTACTGTAGGATTTCCAATTTCAATGAGAGCTAACGAAGCATTTTCTTTCCCTTTATCAAAAGGCAGAGTTAAAGCTTGGATCAAAACTTCATTCGCATGTTTTGCTTTGATCCTTCCCAAAGCTAAATAAGAGGCAGCAAGTGTAGGTGAATCATCTTGGACTTTCGTTAAGTTTAATAAATAGTTTTCCCCAGAAGAGATTTTTAATTTTCCAATGACCATGGCAAAAGTTTTATCTTTTTCTCTATCTTTGTTTTTGGTAGCCATTGCTAAAATCTGAGAACCAACAGAATTGGCACCAATTTGCACCAGAGTATCTACGGTTTGCAATCGTATGGTTGGATTTTCTGAATCTAACAAAGGATAAATGCGATTGGAAACACTAGGGTCTTTCATACGTGTGAGAGCATCCAAATAAACATCCTTTGGATTTTCTGTATCCGACCACATCAAATTGGCAATTTTGGATGACGAAATTTTGTCCTTTAAATCTCCGAGGGCAATGGCTGCACCCGCTCGAAGCCCAGGATCTTTGTCTGATAATAATTGCCTGAGGAGTGGAACTGCTTTAGAAACTCCACGATTTCCCAATTGAATGGCAGCTTGGCCTTTATCAAAATTGGAACCTGATTCCAAGGTTTGTAATAAAACATCATTGGAAAGTTCTTCTTCCATTGGCAAAACCTCTTTTGTCTCAGGTTCGTTTGGTCCACCAAAACAATTTTGAATTAAGGTAAATAATAAGATGATGATGATGAATTTTTGTATGAGGTACATAGAACTATAGAATGGAAAAGGAGATGGAATGTAAAACCAAAAGTTATCGATGGAAGATAACCTTTGGTTTGTATTGATACGTTTAGGTGTTAGGAACTTGGTTCCTTACATCTTTTAAGCTCGCGAGTTCTTTTTTCCAAAGTTGTAAATCTTTTTCGGCAGAACTTTTCACATCTCCACTTGGTTTTTTATTTTCTAACCAATATTCAACCATTTGGATGCGTGATTCTAACTCATTGATCTTAAAATCAAAATATGCTTTTTGCACTTTTGGAGAAGGACGTTCTCCAACATTTGGTTCTTCTGCACTCGGTTTATCAGACCATTTTTCTTTGGATACACTTGCAGAAAAACTTGCATCCATGGCTGTAAAAGAATCCAACATTTCCAGTTGTTCCTTTTCTTGGTTTTCCGTTAAGGGAGTACGAATCTCACGAGGAATGTAAAAATTGTTTGGGTATTTTGCCGCAAAATCTCTCCACTCCTCTTTGATTTCTTCTTTCCGATTTGGTTTTTTCTCAAGAGCAAACGGCCATAGGACTTCTGCTTGTGCCAATTCCAATTCTTCTGGATTGGGAGCATCGGCAAATTCCGGATCATCAAATAGGGAATTAGCGTGTTTTTCTGAACTACCAAAATTGGTGTCTGTCACAACTTGGTTTTCATTCGATTTTGTTCCAGACATCTTCCAAAGGGTGATGCAAAACAATACGAGGAAAAAACCACATACAGAAAGGATACCTATCAACCGTTTATTCATTCTTTTATCCTCTTACGTAAAGATAGAAACTACCCAAGAAATGGCCTGACCGAAAATATTCTCTGTTAAGAATTTTTTCAAATCAACTGGATTTCTATTGAGTGAATCATAATACCAAGCAGTGTATTCACTCACTTGTGGGATTGAGAATCCGTAACGAGTGTTAATTGCCTTAATCAATTCGTTAGCAAATAATGAGTGGCCATACATATTTGGGTGAACACCATCTAAACCAAACACACCAGGTTGGTTAGGGAGTGGCCAATTTGCTCTTGCATTTCCTGGAGACCAACCAGATGCACTTCGAATAGGCCTTCCATTTTCTTTTAAGTCATCAAAGATCACACGTAAATCAGCCACTGCAAAACGCATTGTAGCTCCTTGTGCTTTGATTTCATTGTTTAACATATTCAAGAAATTGGAAATCGTAGCCACTTCATTGGCATCAAGAACTTGGTTTGGATCAGACACTGAATTGCGAAAGAATGCCTTGAGTCCGGAATAGTTCGCTCTTCCATTTGGGTCTCGATAATTTTCCAGAAAAGCAATCGCTGTTACATTTGGAACGGTAAACAATACACCACCTTTTAAACTTCCCATAGCAGCCATTCTACGGAAAAATTCACGAATGTCTCGTTTGAAACGTGCTTCATCCAAACAATCAGTAGAAGTATGAAGTGCAGTACAAAGAACATGATTCGCACCAGCGGAACCAAAAAGGAATGTAGGTTTTACTTTTTCCATCACTTGGGCTTGTGTACCAGCATCTCGCAGTCCAAATCGGTGGAACTTATCTGGTTCTTGGCAATCTGCCACTGTGATCCAACGGTATGTGTACCAATACCATTTTGCCCAGTACCATTCTTTCACTTGTTTGGTAGCAGTGATGTCTTCACATTTACCAGAAGTTTTGAGAACGGTTGTGTACTCAGCACCTGTAATACCGGCATGTGACGGTAAGGAAACAGTGGAGGCATTTCCACCAATGATGCTTTCTGCGATACAAAACACACCGCAGTCCCATTTGAGTACATCCTCTAAATTGACAAAAGGCCCTTTTAAAACATTGTACGATACAGAAGCACCTGCTTGTTTGGAAACAAGTACTGGGTACGCCCAATCTTGTGTTTTCTTTTCAACAGTCACTCCGAAGAACCCTTGGCTCAAGGAATCCCCGATGACCCCAACTTTTTGGAACATTTCACTTTGTGTTTGGGCTGACAATGAGCCAGCAAACAACAAAACGAGCACCAATCCGAATGCTTTTTTTGTGTTCATATTTCCTCCCAATCGGAACATTTTCAACATATTTTGAACAATTACGACATTTTGGTGTCTTTTTGAACGAGTGTCAAATAATTTATTTCCGAACCATTGCAATTTTTTGAACTTAGTTCAATTTTATAGAAGATGTTAGGACAGAGCCTCTTTCTAGGTCATGATTCTAGGGACAAATCGGAGATCATTTTCGGTTTCAGAGTCGCATTGTTGTGGATTCAAGGACATTTCGGTCTGTAAGAATCGAATGCAATGGACCAATTCAGATACAAAACAGTAGGGATTGGGTTTGGGAGTGTCTTTGTTTTACGTTAGGCAACAAAGGGAATGAGAAGGAAATGAGAAGCGAAGGAAACAAAGGAATTCTAAGATCGAAACCGAAGTCAAAAATACTTCCCTACTTTGTCGTAATTCCCAAGGGCAGAGAGCACGGTTGTTTCTTCCCAACTGTCCAGGATCACTCCATTGCCTTTCAAATACACAAGCACATCAGAACGGTCTTGGGCCTGCACTTTCACAAGTTCTTTTAAAACGAGGGACAAACGGTAGGAATCACGTTTGTTAGGTGCGAGACTCTTTTCCTTAGTGAGATCATACTTCTCTTTTAATTCTTGGCAAAAGGTTTCCCAAACATGGATTGCAGTTAAGATCGACTCAAGGCGGATACGGTTTTCTTTTTCCTTTCCAGTGGTATCTTCGTTTGATTGTTTTCCAGAAACCATCATCATCCGTAAGTAATAGTACAATGTGTGGCTATTCAAAAGGATCTTACGGATTTCGTTTTCTCGTAAGTTAGAAAAAATCCCAAGTAAGGTTTGCATCGTCATATTTTTTTCTTCTAAGAGATCAAAGTATGCCTCCCATGTTTGTGGGTCCAAATTGGAAAGCAGGTGGATCTTGAGGGTGGGATCTCTGTCCATCTCCTCACCGAGAGAAAGGATACGCAAACTTTGGCTCGAGCCAAACAATTGACGGATTTGCAAAAAATAAGAATTCGAATCAAATTGGTCTAATAAAAATTGTTTCCCATAACCGAAGTAAATGAATTTCATAAGAAGGTCAGGTTTGATGTTCTCATCATTTAGAAATTTTTTCGTGGCATCTTCAGAACGAAGTAACCATAGATATTCAAAAACCAAATCACAAAACTCGTGATCTTCTAACATGTGATTGGCGAGAGACCTGAGATCTTCCCCTTTTTCAATGGAAAGAAAAAACGATAAAAGTTCGTTAGGAGATGCATTTTTCCAAAACTGAGATGCCTTCCATCGCATCCTCAATTTGTAAAGGGCAAAACCAAGTATGTCAATGTTAATTTCAAAATGCGATATAAGTGAAGTAAATCATGAGAATCGATTTTCATATCCAATTCCATTGGATTCGCATATTCTTTAATAACTATTCCAATAACTACTTTGGATGAGTGAGTTGCAAATATTTCCTTTGGCACCAGGATTGATCACCAATACATCGTCTTCCGTATGGGGGATTGTGTATATTTTTCCGTTAGGTGCTAAAACACCGTCACCCCATTTGTTGAAGGAAGCATATCCCGAATTAACAACAGATGTTAAAAGTGTATCCGGGTCAATTGTCACAATGTTTTCATTATCAGCAGGGATCGTATAAATTTTTCCATCGGGTGCCAATATTCCACCTCTCCACCTACCAGTGGTTGATCCACCAACTGCTGGAACAGGAAAATAAGTAACAGAATCATTATTCGGATCCAAAACTAAAAAATTGGGAGCATCAGCAGCCATCGCAAATAATTTCCCATTCGGTGCAAGAACCCCATGCCTCCATTTGATTAGTTCCTCTGATGTTGGAATGAGGTAACTCCTTTCTGAAAAGGGATCCAGGGCCAAGATCGAATTTGAGACAAGAGGAAAGGCGTAAATTTTGCCATTCGGTGCCAAGATTCCACCTTCCCACATATTGGTCTCTGCCAAAGGTGAGGCAATGGTCCGCACCGTATCCGTTTTTGGATCAATCACAAGGATTTGGTTTGCTGCCATAGGGATTCCATAAATCAATCCATTGGGTGCAAGGATTCCCCCTCTCCATTTATTACCACCTGTTAGCGGAGAATCAATCGTATATGTTTTGTTAGCCTCTAGATCAATGACTAAGATCTTATTTGCGTTTCTTGGTATTCCATATACCTTTCCATTGGGAGCAAGGACACCTCCTTCCCATTTACCTGATCCACTCAAACCTGTAGATAAAAAGGAAGTTTCATTGGTGAAAGGATCAATGAGTAAGATATCCGATTGTTCAAAAGGCATAGAGACAATCTTTCCCTTTGGTGTGAGGACCCCACCAAGCCACTTCGCGGAACCTGTCACCGTTGTGGTTAAATTACCAATCACAAGACCATCTGTCCCAAGGGCCGCTTGCTTTCGAAGTTCGGCTTGCACGTATTTCCATCGCCTCGGCTGGATCACGGATAAAATGTCCATTTCACAGATGGATTTGTTCGGAGCGACCGAGCCGCAGTACTCGCGGTCATCATCATTTAAAATGCGTGCGAGATAAAATGTACGGTAAGATTCGGAACTTGGATCACAGCCATTTTCTAATTGGGCTTGGTTACAAGAAGTAAGAAGAACGTGGTTACAAAGTATGATGGAAAGGAAGAGCTTACGAAAATGGGACTTCAACTGGGGATGACTCTACATGGAAAACTTCATTTGCCATCGGAAATTGTCAAACGAAAGAAATTTCTTAAGGAAATCCATAGGAAAACTACCAAGGACTGATTCGAACCTATGCCAATTTGTTTGGTAATTTTTTGACAAACCCATTTATTTTCAATACATACCTTAGAAAATAGCAGTTGTCAGGGGAAGGCGATTTGCACTAGGATTGGAAAGGCATTCCCATGAAGCGAATTTGGCAAACCACCGTTCTTCTTGTCCTTTTCCCGATTTTCTTTTTCTGCAAACCGGCAGAACTTTCCAATACCTGTGACCCAAAATCGGATGCCTATCTAACAGCAACTTTTCTTCGTTTCCTTACCAATGATTCTTCACCATCTTGTTTGCCTGGATTTTCAAAACTGCCCCTTCAAATTTGGGGGGTTTATAGCGATTCTCCTGCCAATGTGGATGTAAAAGCAATGGCAATTTACGACAACAAACTCTATTTAGGTGGGACATTTAAATTTTTTGGACCAAACACTGGTGGTGCCGCTATTCTCAGTTCCACCGACGGCACGATTTTGGATGAAACCGTCTGCCCTTATTTGGAAGTCTTAACCTTTAGCAATGTTGCCATCTCGGACGAAAACGGAGGGTTCTACTTAGCAGGGAGTTTTACCCATGTCCAAGGCAAACCAAAACGTAGCATCGTTCATATCAATGCAAACTGTTCCCTCGATACAAAATTTGATGTAGGAACAGGGTCCGCTGGATTTACCATCAATGACATTCAATTGGTAGGTGATAAAATTTATATTGCAGGAAGTTTTACGATTTGGAATGGAGAGGCTAGATCTAACCTAGCAGCTGTCAATCGGTATACGGGAGCATTGGACAATACTTGGGTACCGAATGCTTCAGGATCGGTAAGCGCACTTGCCCCAGATACTGATGGAATTTTTGTCGCAGGTGGATTTACAACATTAAATGCAGATCCCTTATTTGGACGATTGGCAAAGATCAGCTATGACACGGGAGCATTGGTATCAAGTTTTGCACCTAATGTGACAGGTGTTTCTGTGCAAAGGATTGTCCTCGGCCAAGATGCAAATGATAATAAGGTTTTGTATGCGGGAGGGGATTTTATAACAGTGTCTCCAACCTATGCAGGATCCTTCCTTATGGACGGAAGCCAAACAAGTTGGAACCCAGCACCTAACGGGTCAGTGACGGACATTGCTTTACTAGGATCTAAAGTCTACCTGAGTGGGACATTTTCTCTTATGGGTGCATCCGTACGCAATTACTTTGCTGTCGTTGACAATAACACAGGAAGTGTTGGAACTGAAAATTTGGGGCTGATTGCAAGTGATAGTGTGGCTTCTCTCACTGAGTTTGGGGGAAAATTGTATGTGTTGGGAACGTTTACATCCATATTTGGGACTCCACGACAATTTGGATTTTCGATTGATCCCATTAACGCCATTCTTACTCCTTGGAATCCAAAATTTACCAATAGTTTCTCATCCAATACAGGAAAAATAGCCTTCTCTTCCGATGGATCGAAGGTATTAGTTCCTGGAAATTTTTACTCGGTAAATGTAGTCGAACGGAATGGGTTTGGATCCATTGATCTCATTACGGAAAACCTACGGACTTCAATCCACAACTTGTGGGAAACATCAATGCATTCCATACCAAAGACAAAATTTTATATGTTGGGGGCGCATTCAGTTCCGTGTTAAGTGTCTCGAGAACCAATTTTTTTGCCTTAAATCTCGACTCATTAACCCTCGAAGGAATGGCTCCCACCTTTGATGCGAGTCTCAATGATATCCAATCAGATGATAACTACCTGTATCTGGGTGGAACATTTTCCAACGTAGCTGGTTTCCCTCGAAATAATTTATCTCGTTTAGAAATGAAATCTGGTAATGTAGATTCTTGGAATCCCAATCCTGATGCCGCGGTGTTTTCCCTGAACGCTTCCAATGATCGATTGTTTGTTGGTGGTTCTTTTTCCAATATTGCTGGCTCTGCGACTCCAAATCTAACTGAAGTTAGCCGAAACTCTACTTTGAATTTATTATTCCCATCGAATACGAACTTTCCCAATGCCAATGTAAACAAAATCACAAACTTTCAAAATCAGTATTACATTGGTGGCGCATTTACTTCTATTGGCGCACAAGCCTCTCCATTTTTTGCTAAGTTTGATGGCCTAACAGGAACCTATACCTACAACTTAATCACCGCAGACAGTGATGTATCCACCATCTCTGTTGGAGAAAATGGAAAAGGGATCATTGGTGGAAATTTTACGACGATGAATGGTGTTGCCAAAGCAGGATTTGCGTTTTATGATTTTAACAATGACCAAGTGTTTGGTTTGGATCTTCCCTCCACAGGAAATGTAAGTCGATCCTTCTCCATAGAAAATCGCCATTTTATCAGCGGAAAAATCACACAAGTGGGGAATCGACCAAAGGGTGGTTATGTGATATTGGATCTATGAATCGATCCAATATCTAAAAAATAAAAAGAAAGATACTTTAGTTCACTAAAAATAATACCTTCCCGCCAACGCAAGGCCTACATCTGCTCCATTTTTTCCAGTTACAAAAACTTGCATATACACTTCACCTGACAACTCAAACCGCCTATCCTGTGTTAAAAAACTCAGACCAAGTGGAGCCCGAATGCCCAACGAAGGTTCGTAACTACGATCCCGAAATAAATTTCCTAAACCTCTCCCTCGACCAGAATTCCCATCTGCATTTCGTTCTTGGTAAACCCCACCTCCACCCACATACAGACTCAAAGAAGGACTGAGTTCCATGATATTGTGAAGGTAAACCACATGCAAATGTGCCTTTCCATTTCCAATTGTTCCCAAACCCAAACTGCCTTCAACAGCAGACTTTTGGTTTAGAATGTATTTTCCACTGATCCCAGTTGGGCCAAATAATGTTAAACCTAATCCAAATTTTCCAGAACTTCCAGCAGACGAATCTGCAAAAACTGAAATCATAGGAAAGAGAAGAATCAAACAAGTCACCTTAGAATATTTCATATTGAATTGATTGAAATTTTAGAAATTCTATTGCCAAGAAAAAAAATATCTTGTAAGCCATTCAAACTTACTTATATTCATGATCCTTAATCCAGGAGGATACATGTTGTACCAAATTCTGATACCAATTCTCATCCTATTCTTAACGACCAGCTGTAAAAAGGAAATCGCTTACGTAGCCGATCCAATCGACCTAAATGTATCCACGGAAGACCGAAGTGAAACTCTAAGTTATTTTCCCTTCCGAACCCAAGTCGAATTATTAGGTAAAACCGAACCTGATCCCAATAATCCAAAATCAATTTATGAAAAAATTCGAGTGGTTGTTGATCCGATAGAAGGCAAAAAAATGGATGGTTGGGCCCACCAAGATGGTTTAGCCAAAACAGAAACGGAATTAGTAGAAAAAGCATTCTTAAATGCAATCACTTCGTATGAAGCAAACTCAAAACGATACTTCACCAATGCGGTTTTGCACCTGATGAATTCTTTATGGCTAGCTTCTTCCAAATACGAGTTTAATTCTTCATTTTTTGATGATGAATTGATTCGCCAGGCAAAAGAATCCAAGTCATATGGTGGCCCCAAAGAAATGGATTTTTGTAAAACAAAATTAATGTTGGATTTCTATTTTACAAAACAAGGATATTCTGATAAACGAAAGTATTCAAAACAATTTTGTGAAGAAACTGCGTTCACAACCCAAAGGAGATTATTTACATACTTTAATGAGTCGGTAGAAAGTATCACCGGTAACCCATTTTTAGTCTCAACCGAATATGGATTTCATTCAGTGAATACCAGTGTCTTACAAGATCTATTCAAAAGGATGTATAGAAAACCTGACCAAACAATCTTCGGTTTCAAATATTCTGAACTCTACAAAAAGGGAGTCAAACCAGAGATGAACCGGTTCATGGAAGGCCTTTCCTTATTGGAAACTATCCCTGACGCAAAGGAATTTGAAGAATGGTTTAAGAAAAAAGCAAAAGATACAAAAGACAAAGAGGAAATCTCTGCCGATTTAAGTTATCTTGCGTTTCAAAAAGAAAAAGCAGAAGTATCTGGTTCCTCTTTTGATTCCAATTCTGAACTGATAAAACATTGGGACACAATAGGTTCTTCTTTTGTGATGAGAAGAAAAATCGATGGAAGTTGGAATACAATTAGAAAACTTCTAAAACAGATATTAACTGATTATGACCCAGACCTTATCAAAAAACATACAAAAGTTTTAGGAGACTAAAACGATTGTTTTGATCCATACAGTTCCCGGCACTCCTCCACAAGCTAACATAAAAACCAAAAGGTTTCCATTTGCACTGAATAAGTGATTGGTAGTTTGTGGGGTCTGATCTTTGTTAGATGCTTTGGTTGCTACATGCGATTGCTCTCGCGCATTTCCTATCCCTCTTGCAAATTCAACGTTTCCATCAATCCCTTTGGATGAATTTTTTCCACCATCGTTCCATGAGATTGGGTTCTCTCAGTTTCACCAATTGACCAAATTTCGGTGTGAGTAAATCAATTTGGTAACGTTCCGATTCCTTTTCCAAGGATTCAGCAGGTTCATACCAACTATGCAAAGACAAATCAAACATTCCCCAATGGACAGGCACAAGTCGTTTTCCCTTTAGATCAATATGTGCTTTGGCAGTTTGTTCAGGCAAAACATGAACAGCTTCCCACATTGGATTGTATTGTCCATTTTCAATAAATGTTAAGTCAAACGGCCCAAACTTTTCTCCAATGTCTTTGAAGTGCACATCATAACCTGAGTCACCACTAAAATAAAATCGTTCTTTTTCCCCGATCACAGTCCAAGAAGACCAAAGGGTTTTGTTACCATTCAGTCCACTTCGTCCTGAAAAATGTTGTGCTGGTGTGCAAACCAATTTCAGTTTTCCAATTTCAACACTTTGCCACCAATCAAGCTCCGTTAGTCGGTCCTCTCCAATCCCCCATTCTCTTAAATGGGAAATGACACCTAAAGGCGTTATGAATTTTGTCGATTTCAATTTAAAAAATTCAATGGTCGGTAAGTCAAGATGGTCATAATGATCATGGGAGATGATGATGTAGTCTATATCTGGTAATTCTTCCAATTTCACGACAGCATCCTGGAATCGTTTCACCATAAAACTAAATGGTGCCGCAGATTCAGAAAATACAGGATCAAATAAAAGCAGTTTTCCTTCGATATTGACCAAAAACGTGGAATGACCAAACCAAATGAATTTGATACTCTCATTTGGTTTTAGAAACTCCTTAAAATCAGGTCTTTCCTCAGGCAATTTTATATCTGGTCTTCGGTGTTTATCTCCACCAAACAAAAACTTGGTGAGAATGGAAAAAAAACTTTGGTTCTCTCTCATTTTTTCTAAGATATCAGGGCGTCGGTTGACGAACTGTTCGCGAGAATTGTCGAAGTGAGAGGATGTTTTGATTTTTTCTAAATGGTCACCAGTTGGGTCTTTTCCAAAAGCCTTACACTGCAAAATCAGGAATACAAATAAACAGATAAAATAGATTGGCAAGGATCTCAAACACCTTCCTCCAGGAATGGAATCTTAGTTTAGACTAAAAAAATTCTGAAAGAAGGTAAATCGGGAGATCATTTCAATTCTCAATCAATTTTAATTTTTCTTTTGCCTTTGTATGCCAGAACCCTTCTTTTTGCATTTCTATGATCGATCGTAAAAATTTGATTTCGGCGGACTTTTGATTTTTACCGTATTTCAAATCAAATATTTCCTTTTCTCGATCTGGATCAATTTTTCGATGATAAAACTCTGAATCATCTAAGATTTGATTGAATTCTATTGTAAAATTACCTTTGTTTGAAAAGAGTGAAGTCGAACCAGGTACCGCCTTGGTTTTGATAGTATAAATTCCTAAAAATACAATTTCACCGGGTTTTCCCTTTATTTTTAAAGTATTGTAGCTTTTAAATGGATTTAATCGGGAATTCATCGAAATCGTACATCGTTCGCCGCAACCCCTAGTCCATTTCAGTTCACGGATCAAATACTCTTTGTTGCCATCTAATACATTAGGGTTGTACATCGAATTCTTAGAAGAGTATGAATAGGATACGTATGTTTTTTCCTCTTCTTCAAAATAATAAAATCCCAACTTCGTAGACCCACCTTTAAATATACTTTTCGCTTCATCCATCTCTTGGATTTCATAAATATCAATATTATCACCATTCAATGACTGAAGTGAAATGAAACTACTAGCGATTAAAATATCTGTCCTTTCGGTCTCATCGAATAACAAAAAGCCAACCAATGTTTTTACTTGTTCGTCCTTTGAATCTCTCGGATCAAACAAACGTTCCGTGGTTGATTTACACGAAAAACTGAATAATAAGACGAATAAAAAGCTAAGACACTGAAGAGAAATGGAAAACATTGTGTTATCAGAGAAAAAACAATTGAACTTGTCAACAAAAAATAACTTGTCATTAGGTGGTGATTATTGAAAATTTGCAAATGCGTTTCAATACTCTACTTTATTTCACTATTCTAATACCTTTATTCAATTGTATATCTTTCGCTAATAATTTGTCGGAAGTGGATGAATCTTTTATGAAACAACTAAAAGAAAATCCTTCTGCAAAATCCATCACCATATATCCACCTTCTACGATCAATCACCCACAAATCGTTGTTACCGATGCAAAACGAATTCAGCAAGCCTTTGAAGAATCTGGTTATTTTAAATCAGTGAAACTGGGAAATAAAGAAGACGAAATTTATGCTTTGGTTTTTTATACACGAAACGCAGATACAGGCAAAGGCCCACTCATCACAGGTCTAAGTCTTGGCATCCTACCCGGGATTGGTCACGATATAATCTCCACAGAAATTACCTTTCGAAACAATGAAACAGGTAAGGCCAAAACATATGCAAGAGAATCCCATATCAGAATTTATATGGGGTGGATCTTTTTGCCACTTTGGCCTTTATTCCCTGAAACTCCTGAATTGAAAAAAATTGTGGTCCACCATGTCCACTCCATATTAAAAGAAGCAAAGTTAGATGGAGTGATCTAGAG
This sequence comes from Leptospira yanagawae serovar Saopaulo str. Sao Paulo = ATCC 700523, assembly GCF_000332475.2. GTDB lineage: Bacteria > Spirochaetota > Leptospiria > Leptospirales > Leptospiraceae > Leptospira_A > Leptospira_A yanagawae. Next base: position 16,158 of record NZ_AOGX02000035.1, on the reverse strand, counting down.
GGATTAAGATTAGAGATTAGGTTCCGTGTGATGTTTAACCTCGGAACCATTCCAAACTTCCGGTCCTTACCAACAAACTTCCAAAAACGTTTTTTCCATTTTCCGTTTCTGTTCGAATTCAAAGATCTCTCTTTCATTTTTTAGAGTGATGTCTATATCATCCCAACCATTACGGATTCGATTCACCGATGCAGAATCCAAATGGAAGGAAAATGTTTTGTTCCCAACAGATACTTCTAAGGATTGCAAATTGATCTTAATTTCAGATCCAGGTTTTTGTTGAATCCATTCCATTGTCCAATGGATTTCTTCTGCTTTCAAACGAACAAGAGCGATCCCATTCTTTGCAGAATTAATGGCAAAGATATCAGCGAATGATGGGGCAAGTATTGCTCGGAAACCAAAATCGGAAAGAGCCCAAGGTGCATGTTCCCGACTCGAACCACAGCCAAAATTTTTTCCCGCAATCAAAACACTAGCGTTTTGGTATCCTATCTGATTTAGAATAAAGTCTGGATTGACCACTTTTCCTTCCTCATCCAAATACCGCCAATCATGGAATAAATGGTTCCCAAATCCTTTTTTATCGATGAGTTTCATAAATTGTTTGGGTAGGATTTGGTCCGTATCAATATCTTCTCTTGGGATTGCTACGGCTACACCTGTATGGATTGTCCAATTTTGTCTCATCATGCCAATTTCCTCACATCTACAAATTTTCCGTACACTGCTGCCGCAGCTGCCATCGGTGGACTGACCAAATGAGTCCTTCCCCCTCTTCCTTGCCTTCCTTCAAAGTTTCGATTCGAAGTAGAGGCACACCTTTCCCCCGGTTTTAAAACATCGTCGTTCATTGCGAGGCAAAGCGAACAACCAGGCTCCCGCCATTCGAATCCAGCCTCTTTAAAAATTTGATCCAATCCTTCTGATTCAGCCTGCCGTTTCACAGCCCCAGAACCTGGGACTACCAAAGCCTGCACCCTTGGATGGACTTTTTTTCCTTTGGCAACATGAGCTGCAGAACGTAAGTCTTCTATCCTTGCATTCGTGCACGAACCGATAAATACCTTATCGATCTGAATCTCAGAAATGGGTGCCCCAGGTTGTAAACCCATGTATGCCAAGGCATTCCTCGCAGTTTCTCTTTCCCGTTGGTCTTGGAATCCATCAGGATTTGGGATCACCCCATCAATGGACAAAGACTGTGAAGGATTGGTGCCCCAAGTGACCTGAGGTTCTATATTAGAAATATCGAATTCAAAGGTTTTATCAAAAATGGCATCTTCATCCGTGAATAATGTTTTCCAATATTCAATTGCTTTCAGAAAACCTTCTCCCTTAGGGATCAGTTTTTTATCTTTTAAATAATCAAATGTGATTTGGTCTGGAGCGATAAGACTTGCCCTCGCTCCGGCCTCAATGCTCATATTACAAATAGTCATTCTCCCTTCCATGGAAAGGGAACGAATCCAATCACCTGTGTATTCAATTGTGTACCCTCTTCCTCCAGAAGTTCCCATCTTTCCAATTAGTGCGAGTACGACATCTTTTGCTGTGATTCCAAATCCAGGTTTGCCGACAAAGCGAACAGACATTGATTTTGTTTTAGCCTGTTTGAGAGTTTGTGTTGCGAGGACATGTTCCACTTCGCTAGTCCCGATTCCAAAAGCCAAAGCACCAAAGGCTCCATGAGTCGCTGTATGAGAATCACCGCATACAATCACAGATCCTGGAATTGTGAATCCTAACTCAGGACCAATTACATGTACAATCCCTTGATCGGGATCTTCTGGACCAAGTAAATAAATTCCAAAATCTTTGCAGTTTTTCTCCATTGTATCAATCTGCAAACGTGAGATAGGCCCTGCGGCATCCCTGTTTTTACGATCTTTTGTGGAAACATTATGATCCACAACTCCTAAGGTAAGATCCTTTCTCCTCACATCTCGCTTCTTAGATCTTAAACCTTCAAAGGCTTGCGCAGATGTCACTTCATGTAGGATATGCCGGTCCACAAATAAAATGGATTCAGAATCTTCACTCTCTACTATCTGATGACTTTCCCAAATTTTGTCATATAGAGTCTTTCCCATATATTCCTCTTGGAATTAAGAGTATCAAATAAATGAATATAACGCAAATAAATTGGTTTTATATAACTTATAACAAAATGTTATATGTCATATGGAATTCAGACAAATCACTTATTTCCTCGCAATCTCAGAAGTTGGAACATTCCAAAAAGCAGCTATGCGACTGGGGTTAACACAGCCGGCACTTTCTAGACAGATTTATCTTTTGGAAAAGGAATTAGGAGTCCGTGTTTTAGAAAGAGGAGGAAGGACAGTTCGCTTAACAATAGAAGGTGAAAGATTCTATCAATATTCCATTCGAATGAAAGAATTATGGGAAGAAATACAAAATGGTTTTTCCAAAGACAATGAACTGAAAGGAAACTTTTCTATTTCCGCAGGAGGAACTGTTTCTGCTTGGATTTTACCTCAAATTTTAAAGGAAATCCTAAAAACAAAAAAAGGGCTTTCTCTGTCGGTTAGAGAAGGAGATGCCATTGAAACGAAAAACGCAGTCTTAAAGGGAGAAGTTGATCTTGGAATATTGACAGGGCCCATCTCAGAACCTAGTTTAAATGTTGTAGAATTTTTATCCGATCGGATCTTCCCTTGTGCAGCAAAAGATCATCCTATTTTTTTAAAAAAGAAAATCAAAATCGAAGACTTAAAAAAACATACATTTGTTTTTTTCCACCCAGGATCTGCTCTCAGAAAAGCTGTGGAAAAAAAAATCAAATCCTTTACAAAAGAGTTTAGTTCCAATATCGCCATGGAACTCAGGAGTGTCGAATCCGTAATCAAATCCTTGGAAGCAGGACTCGGAATCGGATTTTTATCTGAATACTCCATGAGTCCCAAACTAAAAAAAATAAAATTCGAAAACTGGAATGCTGAGAGAAAATTTTATCTCTGTTATCGGAAAAAATCTGGTCCTGGACTTACGATGCTTGTAGAAGAAATTTTAAGATCCGCCGAAGAATGGAAATTGGAAAAGCGAATGAGTTCCCTATTATAAAAAAAACTTTCATAATGATCTGGAAGATGTTGCTCAACTTTATATAATCTGTTCCTTCACAATGAAAAAACCTTTTCGTATCCGTATCATTCCAAGTTTATCATGGAAACTTGCAATGATACTTGTTTATGATTCTAAAAATCAAAACGATAATTGGTTCCAACTTGCACATAACTCAAACTTGTTTTCGAATCATACAACATCGGAATTAACGTTTTAGGTCCATAAAAGCTAAGTAAGATTTGGGAAGGATCAGAGTTTCCTCTTCCATCGTTTTCGGTGATGTAACCTGACTGTATTTTATTATTTAAAGTCATGTTACTTGCTTCGACAAATACACTTAAGTTCTCTTTGACTTTTGTTGTGAATTTTAAATTCACTTCCGTTCCAATCGATTTCCATTGGTAATCAAGGCCGTTTTGACTGTAACGAAAAGAAGTGGAATCCGTTCGAAATTCATTACTCCGAAAGGAAGATGGACCTTGCATATCCAAATGTAAAATCTGTCCTTGCAGAGTAAACCTTTCCCAAAATTTCCATTCGAATCCAATGCCAACACTGTAACCTTTAAGATGACTGGTTGTATTGCGGTAATTGATTCGATTGGGATTCTGTCCCGTGGCTGTAATCCCACCTATGCTATCAACTTCTTGGTTACTTTTCGTCCAAATCCTTTCAAGACCTCCTAAAATTTGAAGGTCAAGGACAGGATGTGGGTAAGGTGAGAAACCAACTCTCGAAGAAAATTTTTGAAATTTTGTATCACCGTTTCCAACCAGAACATTTGTACTTCTATCGGAAATGGAAGATGATCCTCCTCCACTTCCAAATGCAAGAGTTTGAATGCCTTCAATTTCTAAATTACCTTTTGCCTCTGTTCCACGAACTTCCACAGTGAACCGGTTCCAAGCATAAAACAAACGGGCGGTCGCACTTCGGTTTCTTGTTACGTAAGGGGTTGTTTGTATCTCCGCTTGGCCATTACTACTAAAAAGAAGGCCCGCAAATTGGATCGTTTGGAAAAAAGGTCTAAGTTCTGATTGGCTATCACCTCTTCCCACTCCCAAGGAACCTTCGAGGTAATGGCGCCTCGCCTGTGAAAGGTCTTCTTCTCTTTTTTTCTCTTTGGATTCCTTGGTTTTACGGTCTGCTTCTTCCTGTTTTAGTTTTTCAGCGAGTTCTTTTTCTTCTTTGAGTTTCCTTTCCTTCTCTGAAACTTGGGTTTCATTTTTCAAAGGAGTCGGCTCTTGCTTCTTTGCAAAGGAAACTTTTCGAACTGAAGATTTGGGAAATACCTTTGTACTTCCGTCTGCAAGTTTGATCGTCAAAGAATCTTTGTCTTGAGCTAAAATAGAACCTTCCCATTTTTCTCCGGACTTCAATAGTATGGTTTCACTTCGAAGAGAGACATTTGCAATGAGGATAAAAGCACATAAGGTAAGGATTATTTTTTTCATGGATTGAATCAGTTCACTACCGCAACATCGGTATCTTAACACATCGGCCTCTGAATGCAAATTGTTTCACTCACTTCCGATACGATTGAAGGAAAAAAATCACGCCGTGCATTTCGAACGATTGGTTCGTTATCAAAATAAATCTCCCAAAGCAAACATTCAACTTTGCAGTATGTGTTTTCGACGTAAAAAAAATGGAAATTGATTGTTGGGAACAGGTACTTCTTTTCGTCCGATATCCCTAAACCATCATATCATCACTGGACATTCATTTTTGAGCGATACCCCTTCCATCACCCCTGACCAACTTGCTAAATTTGAATTCAATGATGATTTATTGAGTAGTTACCGCAAAAACAAACAAATCCCACTCGATCTTTATGATCGCACAGGGAAACTCATCATGTCCAAAAAAAAGAACCCAACAGAAGAGGATTTTGGGAAACTTTTGAAGATTGAATTACAAGGTGCCTACTACCTCAAAACTGAAGTCAAATCGTTGCGAGTCCCATCGGGAGAAACTTCTGACCCTCGTAACACAAAACTTTTTGATCCAGACAAAACAACAGAATTTGCGAAACAAACGGAAACATTAATCCTTGAGCTAAAAAAAGAAGCATTCAATTCAGACCATGCGCTACGAGTTCACAAATCAATTGGAAAAGTTTTAGATGATTTCACAAGTAATCCAGATTTTGAATCAGGATTATTTAATATATTAGAAATATTGAATCATGCTGGTGTTCCAGTTGAATCTGAGCTCATGACCAAACGAACGATAGTTGCCATGGGAATGAAAGTCCGAACCAAAAAAATTGGAGTTGGCGAAGACAACAAACCAAACAAAAAAGACCATCTTTCTGTTATGACAGCAAGTTTCCTTGCAGACATTGGTTATTCAAAATTAGTCCTACCAGACAAACCGAATTTGACCAAGGAAGAATACAATGCAATCCAACAACATCCTATTATCAGTTATCTGATGACTTTAGCAGCACCAGAAATCACACAAGAAATTAGAACCCTTGTACTCAACCATCACAGACCCTTCCGAGGTAGCTCTATCAATAATAACTTCCCTGATAATCAGACAGTGTTCAGAAAACTGATGGTCTTACGAGATAAGTTTGTTAAGGATCCAAGTAAAAAAATGATTGTAGCGGATATTGATGCTCAACTTCGAATCCAAGAATCTAATGTAAACTCAGTTAATTTTGAAGAAGACATTGCGATTCTTTCACTTGCAAGTGAATATGCAAGTTTAACAACAAACCAACCCTGGCGAAAAGCCTTCAATTCGGCAACTGCATTAAAAATGATCGTCAACGATTCATTTTTTTCCTATAGCAATCGAAACATTCGTCACTTACTAGACTATGTTGGTGCAAGTTTAACCAATAACCAAAATATCATCAATGTTGGTGATTATGTCATCACTGCCTCCATTGATTCAGAAAAACAAGTTCATTTTGATATATGTAAAATTTTAGAAGTTGATCGTTTCCAAACTAGGCCTAAAATACAAAGGTTATGCACAATCAAACCTTTATTCAAAAAAGGAATCAAATATCGCATTGCCGACTTTGATATCAACGAAATCCGGATGGACAAACGTAGAGCTGTAATCGACCTTGCAGGCCAAACTTCCAGTACCCAAAGGATCATTTACATCATCGATCCCGAAATGAATGCTCCACTTTATGATGCCGTTACAAAGATGGACACCCTTTAATAGCATAAAACATTTTTTTTGATTCAATATTTAGCCAAGATAGTTTAGATAAATCTAGACATGAATCACTAAAGATAGAATATTATGATATGGAAAAAATTGGGACGATTGCTTCGATCAAAAAAGAAGCGATAATATACAAATTAACCAATCCCTTTCGTTGGTTTGCAGAATTTGGAGCTACTGGTGGACTGATTTTATTTTTTATATCTATCGTTGCCCTAGTATGGGCTAATTCTCCTTACCAAAATGTTTATGAAGATTTCAAAAACATTAATCTTACATTTTCAATTGGAAGTTTCGTAATTTCCAAAGGACTCATACTATGGATTAACGATGCCTTTGCCAATGCGGGAATCACCATCGAAGGTGACTTATTTCGTTCGTTGTCACATTCCGTTTCCTATGGAGTCATTGGCGGACTCTTCCTTGGAAAACCGATTGGTGTCTTTTTGATTTCTTAAATCATGTTACAAAAATGGATATCATTTTAGAAAGAATTACTTTTGCGTCTGGAGGTTTGTCCTTTCTCCTCCTACTTACAGAAATTGGATCCAGAGGCAAACATCCATGGAGACTCTATCTTGTTTTGATTTATTTTGTGCATAGTTTCTTTATGTTATTGGGATGGTCGATTATCTCCAACCAACATGTGATGGCAGCACATTTGGTTTATTTTACAGGTCCAATGATGTTTGTGCATGCGTGGGCTTTGCCAAGATCTCTTCGTTGTATTGCAAACCTTTCCACTAGTGAGGAATTAAGCAGAAACGTGCGTTCAGTCTTATACCAATTACGTTTTCATATTTTCTTTTTTGGAATATCAGGGATGCTTTATGCATTGAACTTCGAAAATCGGCATGAGACCCTCGTTCGCATCCTCACTAAATCTAATTTAACTTCAACTGACTATTTTTCTCCAACTTTACTTATCTTTGCCCAAATCTTTCAAATATATGGACTTTTCGTAACCATTTACAGGGCCAAAACAAAGTTAGGGGAAAAGTCAATCAAAGTGGTGATAGTGATTTGTATTGTTCTCATCATTCGCACTTTTTTTGCTTTGTTGGAACGGATCTTTATGGGAAATGAATATTTACATTCTCACCTGTTCGCTTCTGCAATCACAATTCCTATTTTTTTCATAGGATACAAACTCTATCTAAATTATCTCATTAAATCTAAATTTGAATTAACAAAACCTTACAAGTATTCTCGCCTATCTGACTTGGATTTGGACATTCTTGAAACTAAATTGACAAAAGTAATGGAATTGGATCGGCTTTATCAAAATGAAAATTTAAACCTTCCTGAACTTGCGGATAAAATTGAAGTAACGACCCATCAACTTTCAGAATATTTGAATGTAAAAAAAGGGATCTCGTTCAGGCAATATTTGAATGAATATCGATTGAATATGGCCTGCAAACTATTGGAGACGGAACCACAAAAAACAATTTTGGAAATCGCCTTAGAATGTGGATTCAATGCAAAGTCTACTTTCCATTCTGTATTCCAAAAATCTTTGGGATTGAACCCCAGTGAATATCGGAAAAAATTTGATCCAACACCAAAACCTTAAAAAGAAATCATTTTTTAGTCCAATTGTATACAATGGGACGACAGACCTTGGTAATTTTTATATCTTTAAGATGTGGAAAATTTCATGGAAAGATTGTACCAAAACCAGCGCACTTACCTTTTTCAGGCCCTAATTTCCTTTTCTGTTTTAATTTTTATATTCTCTTGCAAAACAAATCAAGTTTTGGTCGAACAAGGAAACTTGGTAACAAGCTCGTATGTATCGCCACTTGAATGCAAACCAATGATTGAAATAAAAACCTACACATGGTTGTACGGTTCCTATTCGATTAACGAAACTAAGTTCCAATCAGAAAAATACAAAAAAATTCGGATCCGAGAAGAAGTATCGATTCCAGATCTTATTTGGACCATTCCACTTGGAGTTTTATTTTCTATCGGGAAAAAAACAACGATTTATGAAGACTGTGGACCAATTCCAGAAGTGGAAACAGAACTCCTTGTAAAAGAGAGATCGAAAATTTTAGAGGAAGTAGAGAAGGAATACAATCAGCTGCCTCAACTCTTAACAGATCGTGCAAAACGAGAATTAGGTGAGAATTTCAATTCCCAGTTACCGTTAGTATGGTTCATAGATGGAAGGATCAAACAAGGAAAAGTTATCAATCAAAATTCTGAGGAGTTGGAACTTGAAACTAGTGACGGCAAAAGACAAAAGTATTTACGAAGGGATATTTTAAAGGTGCGTTATGCTGTTGATTGATGATTTTCAATTAAAACAATGGTATCGTTTCCTTTTGTTGTTCTTCAATTTGTTTTTTTGGAACTGTGGGTATGCACATTATGAAATGTACATTGAAGATTTATTCCAATCAAAATCAAAATCCACGGAGAACCAACTCATTCTTACCAGCATATTTCAAAATGGGTTAAGTCTCACAACAAATCAAGAATTGTTGGAGTTTTCCAAAACAAAACTTTCGGTTGTAGAAGGTTATCAAGGTGATGAATACCAACTCAAGCTAAAAACTGCACCGACAGAAAACGTATCCATCGATATTTCATGTGATAGTTCGCTCATGATCAACGGAAATTTGGGAGGGATTCGATTGGAGTATGATCCGAATACTTGGAACTCACCTCAAACACTAACTGTGACTGCAACCGCCAATCAGTACCAAGAGGGAATCTCGAAGGCCAAGATACAACACTATCTTCTATCAAATGATCCCAATTTTAACCAAACGAAGCCAATTGAATTAGATGTGATGATCCTCGATAGCAATGATGTGGGGGTTTTGTTTTCCAAAACAAATCTCTCTGTAGCCGAAAGTGGAAACGCAGATTCATTTGAAATTCAATTATCAACGCAACCATTCGACACGGTTACACTCAACTTTAACTCAGCTTCTGAAATCCAAATTTTGGGACAAAGTTCATTTGTGTTTACACCGGAAAATTGGAATGTATCACAAACATTCAGTGTATCTGCTTTTGATGACTCGCTTTCTGAAGGAGCCCATTCCGCTGTAATCATACCCAGTTTACTTTCCAATGATTCTCGTTACCAATCAATCAATTTAAATGAAATACAAGTTCGTATCGTAGATAACGATGCACCTGATGTTACACTTGTTTCAGTTGATAGAAGCATATTACAAACATTTCGTTTGAATGGAGGATCAAATCATTGGGTGGGACTTTCCAACCAAACCATTCCGTTTTCTTTGGATTTTTCTATTACTGGAAGTTGTAATGTAAGTTGTAACGTACCATTTCTAATCGGAATTTATGGATCCACTAAATTAAACCAAACACCTGATTCTCGTGTTTGCCAAACCTTTAACGATGCGGCTCCTCATCCCAAAAACCTATCCTTCAATGGGATACTTGCCGCTCCGATAGAACCTGGAATTTATATGGTTACGATCTGGAGGAGTGCTGGTGGACAATGCAATCCTTGGGCAGGAGGTTTGGGAATGGTCAATAATTATTCTACCCAAGGTCGTTTTTTAGGAGTGATAGAGGTTCTTCCTTAACGATTGTTAACCAAAAGAATTAAATGATGAGAAAAAGGTCAGTTGGTTCATTCATCATTCTGATTTTCAGACCATATTTCGTTCCCAAACAGATCAATCTTTTGCTCCAGCTTTTTCTAACATCCGTATGATGTCATTGAATTGATGTTCCCGAGCAATGCTCAGCGCAGTGCGACCGTCTCTATCTTTTGCGTTCACATCGGCTCCATAATGGATCAATTCTTTTACGAGAGTGTTTCGCTTGTATAACGTTGCCATTCCCAAAACACTTAACCCAAAATGATCTGATGCATTCGGGTCAGCGCCTGCCTTCAATAAAAGACGTATGATTTCGCGTTGCAGGTTCTCTGGATGGTCTTTATATCCTATAACAGCAATTAGGCTTTTACTTGTATGCACTTTTCGGTTCGCGCCAGCTCCAAGCAGGAGTTTCACTAATTTTAAATCTCCTCTGCCAGACGCCAAAACAAGTGCACTCCGATTGCCTGCCCCTTTAGCCTCCCAATGTACATCTACCCCTGAAGCAAGCAGTAAGTTCACGATCTCAATATGACCCGATTTGGTTGCCTCGAAGAGGGCTGTCGTATGTTCATTGTTTTGTGCATTGACATTGGCACCGTTTTTTATTAAAAGGCGAACGATTTCGGTGTGCCCATTTGCTGAAGCTGCCACAATCGGTGCAGTCAAATTGACATCGGCTCCTCGAGAGAGAAGCAATTTCACCGTTTCCATATGCCCTTCACTTGCCGCTCCTTCTAAAGCGGTCGCGCGTGAGGGGGATCCAACTACCTGTGCATTGATATTTGCTCCCGAATCTAGTAACAACATTACCGAATCAGTGTGCCCCCAGGTAGCTGCCATTCGCAACGGGTAAACTAAATGGCGATTGGGTGCATTTGCATTCGCACCATTTTTGAGGAAGGTCCGAAGAATTTCGTTTTGTCCGTCCCCGGCGGCTCTTACAAAAACATCTGGATCAGGACGTCTGATCGTCGAACAATGCAAAACGAAAAGGAGCAGAAAGAGAGAGTGAGGGAACGATTGGGGCATGTTGGATAAAAGCCCAGTAGAAACATAAGATCAAGAAGATTTTTTCGTCTTCCGAATGTTAAGCCCTTTCGCATGCCGAAAGATTGGTTATCAAAACTTCTTGTTCCTTGCGAGTATTTTGAATGAATGATGAAGGTTCGATGCGATTTTGATTCTAATGCTTTATTTGGAGTTACCCAGTGCCTATTACGAGGATTGGAACGGAAGTAAATGGATCGTTCTAATTCAAAAGCATTGAGAACTGCCCTCGATCCTTTTTAGCATTTTAGCAATGAAAAGGATCGAGATTGATTCTGATTGGATCTTGGTACATTTTGTTTCATCAAAAGGAAAACAGAAAACAAACAACAACCGAGCCAAAGACAACAAAGCCAGAATGTTTCAATATGTTTTGAGGATATCAATTACTTTTGTATGTCCAAATGATTTTGCAACCGCAAGTGGCGTACGTCCATCTTTGTCTTTTATTTTAGGATTGGCTTTATAATCCAAAAGTAATTTTACCATATCGCCAAATCCTTGTTGCGCGGCCCTGTGCAATGCAGTATCACCATAAATGGTTTTTGCATGAATGTCAGCACCATTTTCCAATAAGAATCTCGCTTCCTCAATTCGATTGTTCCAAGCAAGAGAGATGAGGGCAGTCTCCCCATATTTATCCTTTCCATTGATATCAGCCTTGTATTGGAGTAATAACTTTAAAAAGGGAAGGATATCTTCTTTCTCGAGGTAACGTGCAACACGAATCAGTGAAGTATTGGCAGCACGTTCTAATTCTCTTGCAAGGTTTGGATTTGCACCTCTTTCGAGTAAAAATTTTGCCGCTTCAAAGTTATGACTGAATATCGCTTCACCAACAGGAGTTTGCCCCCAAATATCGATAGCATCTAGTTTAGCACCCTTCTCGACCAAAAGTCTAAGTATGTTCATTTTCTCTTTCGCACGATAGGTAGGGGAGCCTGGTACCAACATAATGAGTGCATTTCTTCCATTCCCCTTGGTCAATTTTCCATTGGAACCAACATGATGGGTCATTGATGCATTGGCATCGGCTCCTTTTTCTATCAGTAATGTAATGATTTCTAAATAAGTCCCTGACGGAACATCGGAATTTCCTAAGCTTGCGGCACTCATAATTGGTGTTTTGCCATAAACGTCTCCCAAGTTGGGATTAGCACCACTCTCTAACAAAAGTTTTACGATTTCAACTTCCCCCAATGAGGCTGCAAAATTAAGTGGTGTATAACCCATCAATTCTTTCACAACAGGATTTAAATTTGCACCTTCTTTGATTGCCTCTTTTGCAAGGTCGACATCATTGTCTTTCATTGCATACTCTAACTTCATATCTGCATTAGGATAATACCGTTCTACCCTTTTTGGTCCACAGACTAAGGTAAAACATAAAATGAGTGTAAGTGGTAGGATTGGTTTTAAATTGGCTATCATGGTCGACCCCCGAAAATCTAGAGTCTATCGATTGATTTCAATTTGTCTCTTAAAAAAATAAATTTACCATTATCGTTTTATCCAGATTCATGATTCCGGATATTTTTAAAACTTACTTTGTTTGATTCGTTTTTTAAATTTTAAACATTCGCTCTCTCGATACATGATGGATCCGATCAAGATTCAATAGGTTTAACACTCCAGAACTTTCAAAAATCTTTTTAAGAAGGTAAAGTGAGTGTATGAGTTGTCTTTGATTCAGTCGACACAATGAACTTTTTGGAAATCAAATTTGGAAATTCATGAATCGAGTGGAACAAACGATTGGTTTGTGTTAGGGGAAAATTCGCAAAGCCCATGAACCACACCCCACATGGCCTAACTCAGGTGGGGTTTGTGGAATCGCATTTACATTATGTTACATGATTACCGAGCCAAATCGAAACACCGATTGCGAAACGATAGGATCGAAGGAAAGGAGATAATTTCTCAATGCCCTCCTCCTCCATGACCACCACCACTGGAACCACCACTGCTGGATCCACCGCTACCACTCCCTCCTCCACCTCCTGAAGGAGAGCGACCGCCACCTCCAGAACGACTCCCAGATCGATTGGACGAAGAAGACCGAGATGAGGAAGAATGACTTTTCGAATCACACTTGGAGTAACAAGCCATATATAGGACTGGACAGGTAAGATTGAGTTGATTGGGATTTGCAGAGGAACTTTGCATCGTAATGAGATAACAAAGGGATTGGTCCGTTACACACTTCTTCCTACAACTATCGATCGAATCATTGGAAAATGTATTCGAACAATTTACAAACAACAATAAAAACAGACATGAAAAGAATAATCTAGGAGAGAAAGGTAACATCTTCATTTGGCACCTCTCTCCACCAACAACCGAACAATCTCTTCTCTTTCGGAAAAAAGAATTTCAGACAAGGCAGTATGACCTTCATTTGAGACTAAATTAGGATTTGCTCCTGCATCGAGTAATAGTTTAACAATTCGCGGGTAACGGTTAAAAGATGCCATCATCAAAGCGGTATGTCCGTTTCTGGTTTTTGCATCTAACTCAACTTTCATCGCTACCAAAATTAATACAATTTCCGTATGACCTTCCTTACAAGCAATCATCAGAGGTGTTAACCTTTCAAATGTGTCTTCAGGTTTATTGATATCGTAACCTAAACTGATAAGCTGTCGGACTCTTTCCGTATTACCAATTGCAACTTGGTAATAAAGATTGTGAAATCGCTCTTCTGATCTCGTTTGAATGTTCGCACATTGAATCGTTAACAAGAGAAAACTGAATGCAAGGTAAACGGCTCGTTTCATGATTGCATTCTCACATGACACAAGCCGTTTCAAAATAGTGGTTTTCCGCAAATGTGGGAAACTACTATGTGTAAGATGGTAACATATAGATATTTTCGTTTACTTTTATTAATACAGAACTATCCGAAAATAATTGATGCAAACAGGAGTATGAAAGAAGGAAAAACAGAATCTAAAAATTCATTCCATTTTTTTATTAAATCATCTACTGCGGATTACAGTTACAATATGAGAGAGACCTGACCAACTGAACTGGTTAACCATTCCAAATAAAATACGGTCGCCTTTAAACTAGCGCCAACACTGTGCATTAAGTCATTACCGTGCAACATGGCGCAAAGGTGAAAAGATTTAGAATATAATTTAGGTTTTTCTGAAGAGAGTTGTTTGATTTGTGGAATTGTCTTATAGGGGAAATTGTCACCTTCCCACGAGCCAATCCCCGCATGGCCTTACTCGGGTGGGTGATTTTGGCTTCGCTAGCCAATTTTCTCTTATTATTGATTTCTGATGGATCCCCACATTATTTAAAACTAATCTCTTTTTTTTGTAGATACCCTATTATTATTTCCTTGAATTTTAAAAGACAAGTAATAAGTGTTACCTTATGAAACAATTCCTTGCCTTGCCTTGCCTTGCCTTGCCTTGCCTTCTTTCTTACCTTAACTAACTGTTCTACTGAAAAAAAAGACGACATCACCCAATTATTGCTTTTGAACGCACTGAGTTCATCCAGTAGTGTCAATACTGAATGCGGGTATCGGACTAATACAGGTCCTTTAACGGCAGCGGGTAAATTTGAAGTGAATCGCACTTTGCGAACGATTGACAAATGGGAGACAACGAGAAATGGTGGTAGTGAGATACAAGGTGTTGTATTAATTTTCTCTGGCGTAGCTAGTACAGACCGAGTTCGGTTCGTCTATTCTGGCACAGACCTAAATGATTTTGGGCCAGGCGAAAGGAAATCCACTTCAACCTCCTGCCCGTTCGTGCAATCTACGATGGTGCAAGGAGCCAATACCTTAGGAATGACTCGAGACAATTCCGTTAGTAATCGTTGGTTGTATAATGCGAGTGGCACGACTCCATCTCAATTTTCAATGATGATCCTAAGAGATAACTTTGACGATCTTTCTAAAACTTTAAGTGTAATTTTGGAAAATCAGTAACATTGATTCTCCATAACCCTTAGATTAGAATTTACTTTAAACGAAATAAGGGTTAGTATTAAACATCTTCCGTATATTAATTTGCAACTGTAAGCAAAAAAAACTTATACGGAATCTACCTTACCCTGGTTTGCTTTTTGTATTATGAAAAAAGCAGATCATATTTTTCAAAATCAAAATGACTATTTGAAAAAACAACCTTTTGCCTTCGCTGCGGCAAAATTAGGATTTTCTGGATTTATATCCGCTTTTCTTTCTTTTGGAATTACAACGAGATCCATATCTTCCATTGGAATCGCACCTAACAATACCTCAGTGCCCATCACAATGGCTCCAACAAACGCAATTCTATTCTTAAATGCAATTTCTATCGGCCCAACATAAGGAACAAACTGCTTCGATCCATCCGCCAATTCAATTTCTTTTCTGGAATGTTCTTGCAAGTCCAGCTGGACTCGGACATGTTCGGGAATAATCAAATAAACGGAACCTGTATCGGCAAGGGCAACTACACTGATAGGTTGGAGATCAGATCTCTTGGGATTTTTGATCTGTAATTGTCCGTAGGCAAAACCCATAAAAATAGCATAAAACAAAAAAAACTAGAGTCAAGTGAAAGAATATGGTTTAGTCACCCTAGAATGATTCCTGATTCATCGGTGATGCAACATTGAAAGAGAATGAAACCAAAGATGAACATAGATAAGAAGGAAAAAGAATCATATCCCTTTTCAAGCTTGCTCCCCCACCCAAAAAAACAAAAAAGCCCCACTTGTTAGGTGAGGCTTCTATCCAGAACCAGCGAACTGGTATAAATCTTTCCCGAGCCCATTCGTATCGAAGGGGGAGAGAGAATTCTTTTACAATATACAACGTAGCGTGACAACAATCCTAACGAAAGGTAATTGGTTCCTTTATAAAAGGAGGTGATCCAGCCGCACCTTCCGATACTTTCTCACAACTATTATTGCTAGAATATTTGCTTAAGGAAAAGATTTTGTAACTTCACCCTCTTCACGAGGTCTCACTTTAAATCACCCCATCTAACAGCTAATTTCTTTTTTGGGCGAGCCCCCAAAAATCCGAATAGAAAATAAAGTGGTTATTTTAACATTTCTGAATTGAAGATCGAATTTGGGGTCGGGCTATCCAGGGCTTCGGTCGCCAAGCGACCGCTAACGCGCCCTTTCTATCCCTCTCGCAAAGAGAACGAAGACCCTCATATTTCTGAAAGATGCTCACCGAAGATAAACGGAACTTTTCAGAAAGAAATTTAAATGCAGT
>NZ_AOGX02000036.1 GCF_000332475.2 Leptospira yanagawae serovar Saopaulo str. Sao Paulo = ATCC 700523 | reverse complement strand
GAAGTCAGTATGCGAGTAGAGAATTTCGTGAACAACTAACATCAAAAGGATTTATTCAAAGCATGAGTAGAAAAGGAAATTGTTGGGACAATGCTCCTGCTGAATCTTTTTTTGCTACATTAAAAAGAGAGTTTACAAATCATAAGAACTTCCATTCCTTAGAACAGGCTCGAAGTTCTCTATTTGAGTATATCGAGGTTTTTTATAACAGAAAGCGTTTGCATTCTAGAATTGGATACAAAGCCCCTGTTACATTTGAAAATGAATTTTATGCCTATGCGTAAGTATATTTTTACTTAGGAACTTCAGAGTTTTGAAGTAAGTATTCGAAATCTTTGGGATCTATTTGGTTTTCTTTTTCACTATTCATGGAATTATATTAAGTTATTGTTATTTCGCATAACGAAATAGCCTTAACGACGTTCCTCGGAGCTGAGCCTACGGAGTAGGCGTTAGCGTCGGCACGTATTCTTGCGTAGCAAGAATCGTGACGGAGAGGAATGTGTCGCAGACCGAGCGAGGGCGAAGACCCGAAGCGAAGCGTTAAGTCGCTGTTATACGACGGTCAGCAGATTAATTAATCCAATTTTCTATTTTAATTTCCTTAATTCGTTTAAACTCTTTTTCATTATTTGTAACTAAAATAATGTCACTAGCAATAGCCTGAGATGCGATGAGTAAATCATATGGTCCAATGATTTCTCCCTTTTGTTCAAGTTTAGATCTGATAGATCCCGCTACGGAAGCTGATTCTGAGTCAAAGTTAATAACATTTAAGTAACCCAGAAAATCATTTAGAGTTTTTTGATTTTGATCAGCTTTTTTACTATTTTGAACCCCATATCTTAATTCAAACTCAGTGATGCTTGAAATGAAGATGTTATCTAAGCTAATTTTTTTGAATTTTTGGTAAACTTTTTCAGGTTTTTTATTTATGATATAGATACAGATATTTGTATCTAATAAATATTGATTCATATAGAACTTCGATTGTCGAAAGACTTTGGCTGATTTCTTTCAATTTGAAAATCATCAGAAAAATCATTTAAAGATTTCCATAATCTGTCAACGGCATCGTCGATAGGAGAAATGATAACGCAATTTCCATCCTTTCTAATGTAGACTTCTTTTCCTTTGAATCTAAATTCTTTAGGGAGTCTAACAGCTTGACTGTCACCATTTTTAAATAATTTCGCACGATTCATATATATTATATAATATATATTTCGTTCAAATGTCAATCACTATTTTGTGAGTTTTTTTCTTTAATGTTACCCATGTCCTGAGGCATACATTTGCTGACTGTCGTATAACGAACTAGACTTACCGAAGTTCCCCGCCCCTGAGTCCCAACGGGACGTTAGGGACTGGCATGTAGCTTGCGAACGCAAGGCGAATGCCAGAAGGGGAATTTGCCGTAGGCCGAGCGAGGGCTTGTCCCGAAGCGTAGCGGTAAGTCGCTGTTATGCGAAGTTTCCATCAGTTTTGCCAAAGACTTCCGGGATATTAGTTTTTTTAAATATGTTTCTCTAATCTAATTTAAAAATCGAGAGTGTAGTTATATTTGCTCTGAGATTTAAATTGCTCCCACTAGTTTGACGAACATTCGAATAAATTACATCATTTACCTGAAAAGAACGGATCGCACTTATACTAGCTGATGAATCAAAGTCATTTTGTGCATTTGAATAAGCAGCCGTGGCTAGAGGAGTAGCGGAGCCAGAACAATTGCATCCTATATGATAATATCTATTTCCTGTTGTATTCGACTGAAAAGCTGCATTGAGAACGACCAAGTATTTTCCAGATGTTTTGATTTTGAACCCAGAAATGGAATTCCACAGATTTGTGTTATCATAATCAACCGTGGTAAACTGTATGTCTGTTTCTGTATTATTAGTTATAACTTGTTCCGACGCCAAACGTACTCGAGCGGAAATTTCGCTTTTGATTGGATTATTGCTAGCGGTTAATAACGACAAAAGAAGGATGTTATCCGCGGATGAATTAGATTCTTTAATTCCTACATCCTCCCAAAAACTTGAACATGAAATTAAACTAAATACGATTATTTTTGTAATGAAAATTCTGAATGTCAAATCGTATCCTCCTGTAGAATTGAAATCACAGTTTATTTTAGTAAGCTAATTTGTTAGGCGAAAAATGTCAGTCAAAAATATTTCGTAAAAAATTATAAATTTCAAAATATTGATTTCCTTTTTTTGATTGTGGAAATTTCGCATAACGAACTAGACTAACCGACGTAGGCTGGCCCTGAGTCCCAGAGGGACGTTAGGGACTGGAACGACGCTTGCGGAGGCAAGAGAAGTTCCAGAGAGGAATGTGTCGCAGACCGAGCGAGGGCGTAAGTCCCGACGCGAAGCGTTAAGTCGCTGTTATGCGAAGTTTCATCTTTCTTCACTTTCATTAATTTTAAGATCTGAACCAGTAAAAAATTCAAATTTTGCCGTCCAGCTTGAATCACCTCTTGTATGATCTAATTCATGAACGGGAAATGCGGGGTCAATATGTCTGTTTCTAGCCTTGATAGTTGAATGATCGTAATTTGGATAACTTTCACTAAATTTTGGTAAGTGAGAAATTACTTTATAGGCAATAGTTGGTTGATTATTACCTTCTTTTCGTATAATAATATCTTCTTCAATTAATCCATTTCTTGATGCTATAGTCATAAAGTATTTTTTGCCAAATTGTGAATTTGGACTCGAATGATTAGGTATTTGTACTTCAAGCAAATAGTTCATTTCAATTAATGGATTTAATGTTGAATGATTTACGGTAAGCGTATTTACTTTTTGATAATTATATTTTAAATTATTTAGTTGAATTAAGTCATATTCATGAATTTGAATTGAAGAGTCATAAATGGAATATTTTCCCGAAAATTTATATAACAATAATATCCGATTGCTTCCTGAAACAATTTGAGGTTGAAAAAAGAAATAACTATCTCCTCCTGTTATAATATTTTTTAATTCGTTTATAAGTTCATCTTTCTCCTTTAGTTTTTCGTCGTTATTGACTTTTTCATTTATAAAAGTAAAAATTACTAAGGCAATTCCAGAAATTGCTATTAGCCATGTCCAAATGCTTATGTTAAGGAAATTGAAATTCATTTTTTTTGTTCTCATAAGTTATTGTTGATGAAATTGCGCATAACGAACTAGCTAACCAACGTAGGCTGACCCTGAGCCTCGAAGAGACGTTAGGGGCTGGAACGACGCTTGCGTAGGCAAGTGGAGTGCCAGAAGCCTATGTGGCGTAGCCCAAGCGAGGGCTCGTCCCGAAGCGAAGTGGTTAGCGGATGATAATTGCAGTTGGTTACGAATACAAAAGAATTGGGGTCGTTAGTAATATCCAATCAAGCGCAAATTTTTCTCTTATCTCTTAAAAAAACTAAAATCCTGTAACAGACGTAAATGGAGTAACACAGCCATGTAGTTTATCCCGCTTAAATCGACATCACTCACATTCAAAAAAATTTGCGCGTCTTATTCTATTGATAAACCAATTGCAATTATCGAACTAGCCTTAACGACGTAGGCTGACCCTGAGTCCCGGTAACGGGACGTTAGGGACTGGCACGTAGTTTGCGGATGCAAACGAGTGACAGAAAGCCTATGTGTCGCAGACCGAGCGAGGCCTTGTGCCGAAGCGAAGCGTTAAGGTGCTGTTATGCGAAGTAAAATTTGTATAATTAATATTTCCGAAAATCTCTCTATTTTGGTCTTTTGGTGCCAAGAAGATTGAATTCGTTTTTCATTCCAACTAAGTGACTATTATCTTTTATGTTAACACATCCAATGAGTTCATCTAATTCTGATATTTCAGCTTGAATAACAACACAAGGTGTTTCTTCTTTAGTTTCATTATCGATGTGTATTGCATATTGAGGAATATCGATATCCATTGGTTTGCCAACATATTTACCATCAAGTTTAAGAGAGAATACAGCA
>NZ_AOGX02000037.1 GCF_000332475.2 Leptospira yanagawae serovar Saopaulo str. Sao Paulo = ATCC 700523 | reverse complement strand
AAAATAATACCTATTATTCCAGTAGCTGATATCCAAGTAGGCTTTTGCTTTTTTTAACATTTGTTTCCATTCTCATGTTCTTCTATTCATTGTATTTTAACAAATAGCGCATAACGAATAGACTTACCGAAGTTCCCCGACCCTGAGTCCCTGCGGGACGTTAGGGACTGGCATGTAGCTTGCGAAGGCAAGGCGAATGCCAGAAGGGGAATTTGCCGTAGGCCGAGCGAGGCCTCGTGCCGAAGCGTAGCGGTAAGTCGCTGTTATGCGCAGTAGGAAAGTTTTATAAACTATTTTTAATCTCTATTGTTGATTGATTGGGTAAATCCTGAAATGAATATAGTTTGGTATGGCTTTCCGAATCGATAATAATATAATCTGTTTTTAATAAAAGATTTAAATAGAAAATATCAAGTTTATATTTTCCAAAAGGTAATTTTACCCTGAAAATTCCATCGTAATCAGTCATACTCGTATATTTACCTGGATTAAATATTATTTTCAATCCGTAAATCGGTTCATTATTTGAAATCCAAATAGTTTTCCCTTCGAAAATACCGTATTTAATGTCAATAGAATTCCACTTCGCAAAGTATAAATTCGTTTCTTTTGTAGTAAAATTATTTGCATTGATTGAATTATCTAATATAGCTTCTAGTAGTGAAAAACCATTGTAAAAGAAATTAAATATTAAGAATAAACAACAAATGTATACTAGCTTATTCATTGAATTAAACTAAAGCTTAATGAATTTATTTAAATGGAAATTATAAGTTAAACAAAGTCGTTTTATTAATATCTTTTTATTTTTTCAAATTTCTAACTAAAAAGTTAATTGTAAAAGTATTTTTTCCTATTGCGCATAACGAACTAGCTAACCGACGTAGGCTGGCCCTGAGTCCCGAATGGGACGTTAGGGACTGGAACGACACTTGCGAATGCAAGGGGAGTGCCAGAAGCCTATGTGGCGCAGCCCAAGCGAGGGCGTAAGTCCCGAAGCGAAGTGGTTAGCGGAAGTTATACGACGTGCCAAACTATTATTTGTTTCTGTATTTTTCTTCATATGTTGATATTAAGAAGCTGCACAATGTACCAGATAAGTTAACAGCTAGTTCTGCATGCCTTTTACTTGGTTTTACTTGTTTAGTTTCTTGACCATGAGCATCTCCAAGTTTATTTCGCAGTCCAGCGAGACCATCGACTACTGTTCCACAACCGCTTAAGATTTGTTTAAAAACTTGTTCATGATACATATCAGGTGCTAGATTCATCGATTTAGCTAATTGCTTATAAAGACGCTGTAAATCTCCAGATTTGTCAGGTATTTCGTTTAACATTTCTAAAATATATATACAAGTTGATTCCAATAGTGTTCTTGCAGAAGTTATTGCGCCTTCAGGATCATGAATTCGTCTTTCGATACATTTTCTCCAAACTATTTCTAGATTTGGCGAGTTACAAACTTTTAATAATTCTTCAAATGATTCTGAAATAGGATATATACCAGATTTTTCGATATAATCAAATATAGGTGAAAATTCACTATAAATGAAATTACGTCTCTCTTTATAAGTTGGAAATTTTGATTTTATGAAATTCCAATATTGACTCCCATATCTATTTCCTACTACCCAATCTGGTAACATTTTAGACAGTAAAAGATTTGATAAGGCTGAGGATCTTTCTTCCTCATAAGTTTCGTAAGATGAAGATCCAGTTGCGTTATCAATACATGCTTTCTGTAATCATTCTAAAATATCTTTAGGATTGTAACTCTTTTCTGTCATAGTAAATTTTGTTTGGCATGTCGTATAACGAATAGACTTACCGAAGTTCCCCGACCCTGAGTCCCAACGGGACGTTAGGGACTGGCATGAAGCTTGCGTAAGCAAGGCGAATGCCAGAAGGGGAATTTGCCGTAGGCCGAGCAAGGGCTTGTCCCGAAGCGATGCGGTAAGTCGCTGTTATGCGAAGGTCGTTATTTATCAATATCATATTCTTTGTAGAATTTATTAAATAAAATAAAAACATTTGGAAATTTTTCTTTTAAGAATTGTGGTTTTTCAAAAAAAAATTCACTTAAATAAGCAAATAATTCAGATTCATCAGAAATAATCGGTACTAAGTTTTTAAGTTCATACTTCAACTGCTGAAAATCTTTAATAAATATTTTTTCCCAGATATTTTCATCATTTTCAGAATTTAATTTTGGTATACCATCAAAATCACCAGATTTTAGATCAATAGCATGAGCAAATTCATGTGTAATAACGCAATCTCCATCAACAGGATTGGAAATACCGCGAATAATTGCTCTCCATGATAAACCAAGATATCCATTTTCACCAGTTACTCCATCAAGTTTGAAAGAAAATTCATGAGTTTCAAATTTGTCAGGAAAAATGATAATATTGTTAATATAATCATAATGTTTAAGGCCAATTTTTCGAATTAACCTGACAGCAACACAAGCAAGAAAAGTTTTATGATACTTAGTTAGTAAAATATCTGGTGAAGATTTGATAGATTTAGAGAGTTTAAAGTGTTTGATTAAATAATTGTATTTTTTTCGATCAGAATGATTTAAATTTTTATAGAACTCAAAATTATATTCTAATAATTCTATTTCCTTTCTATTTAAAGGTACCAAATAGGCAATTGGTTTTGAAACTAATCTTCTAATGATGCCATATATTTTATTAATTTTCATGTGATTTTAACGACTTTCGCATAACGAACTAGGGGAGACGACGTTGTCCGTAGCCGAGCCTACGAAGTAGGTGTTGGCGTCGGCGCGCCTTCTTGCGGAGCAAGAAGCGTGACGGAGGACAATGTGTCGTAGACCGAGCAAGGCCGTAAGTGCCGCAGCGAAGCGTTTCCCCGCTGTTATACGCTGTAGGCAACTTTTGATATTTAATTCATTAAGTTTAGTTCTTTTTTACATTCCCTGATAATATTAAAAATCATAAATTCATTGCTATTATTATAAATTGAATTGTTAAGATCAGTCAAAAATGGAGAATTATTTGAAATTATAAATTGATCAAAGAAATCGTTTGAGAATATAGATTTAAATAATTTCTTTTGACAGAAAGCTAATTCTTCACCATTTCTATTAAAAATAGTAAATCGAATAAAAATTTTTAAACCTACACCTTTGAAAGAAGTAAGACCTGGCCAAATTTTTCCGTGTTGAACCATTAAAATAACTGTAGGAAAATATTTTTCATCAGTATTAGAATTAATTTTATATCTTAAATCTAAATTCACTTTATGATACTGATCTGAAAATGGAATTATTTTGAAGTTATATGAATCTAGTTTGTTGAATAGGTTTTGGTCGTAAGAAATTAGAATATTATAAGAATCAACCAAATCATTCACATTTATAGTTTCATTTTTAGATTCGCTATATGGAAGAACTCTGTAACGCAAGTTTAGATTGGAATTTCTAATTTCCTTGAGACTGTCATTATTAAAAACTACTGTTTTTTCATTATCTGTAAAATTAACGATTTCTTTTCTAGTGAAATTTTCCTCAGGTTTCTTTGGAATGCAAAGTAAGAATAGCGAAGAGATAGTTATCCATATTAATAGTTTAGAATTCATATTTTATTTTAGAAGAGATTTTGCCTATTGCGTATAACGAATAGACTTACCGAAGTTCCCCGACCCTGAGTCCCGGAACGGGACGTTAGGGACTGGCATGTAGCTTGCGGAAGCAAGGCGAATGCCAGAAGGGGAATTTGGCGTAGCCCGAGCGAGGCCTTGTGCCGAAGCGTAGCGGTAAGTCGCTGTTATACGAAGGCCCCAGGTATTAAATTTATTTTTTTTAAAAAATATTAAGAGGCTTTTAAGAGAACAAACTCTTTCTTTGATTTTCCATGTTTTTTATTTCTTACTTTTGCTTTAATTTCAAGGTCCATTCCAAGGCTATCTAAGTAATCTATTAAAGTGGATATTTTCATATCTTTTCTAGACTCAAGTTTAGAAAGTCCAGATTGTGAAAAATTAGTTATATCTTCTTGTCTCAAACCAACTTGCTTTCTTAACTCAGCGAGATTAATTTGAAAAAGCATTTGCTCGGCTTTATGTTTCGCCCTAGCAACACTCTCCGAAGAAAGTGATTTCTCAAGATTTTCTATTGGATTTCTTTTTACTTTTGCTTTCATCAGGATTCTCCCCGTTTTCGATTAACCAATTTTTGTAAATTTTCTCAACCATCGGAATCATTTGTTCATAAAATCTCTTATCATTTCCTCTTTTATCGCCACCAGCAAGTAATAAGCCGATTCTTCCTTCTGTAAAAACGAAAAAGATTCTAATTACTTTCAACTTAACCTGAACACGAAGTTCTTTCAGATTTTGAATCTTGGATCCTTGGATCGAATCTGCAAAAGGTCTTCCAAGTAGAGGACCTTTTTGTCGTAAAAGATAAAAGTGCGCTAATATTTCTTCTTTTGTGGTTGAATCGAGTTTTTGAAGCCATAAATCTAATTCTTTAGTAGATTCAATTTCCCACACTCCTTTATTTTTTCTAGGTAAAGAATTCAGTCAAGTGAATATTCACTTAGATTCATATTTTGTTAAATATATTTTTGGGGCTTTCGTATAACGAACTAGACTTACCGAAGTTCCCTGACCCTGAGTCCCAACGGGACGTTAGGGACTGGCACGTAGTTTGCGAATGCAAACGAGTGACAGAAAGGGAATTTGCCGTAGGCCGAGCGAGGCCTTGTGCCGAAGCGTAGCGGTAAGTCGCTGTTATGCGAAGACGCAAAAAGATTGTATGAGTTTTTCTTACCAAAATCCGCCACAACTATATTCTTCTTCTAGGGTAAGTGCGACATACATTCTAGGAGTGAGCATTGGGTTATATTTCTTTTTAATAGTTCGCAAGATTTTAGGAGCGAAGTTGTTTAAGTCTATTCCAGCTTCAGGAATACAGTATTTCTTTCTATTTTGAATTGAAGAATTGTATTCATATTCAATGGTAATTCCATCAAGAATTCCTCCTATATATTGATACACTGTTAAATAATAGAATAATTCTTCATTGTTTAATTTCCTCTTTCTATCAGTTTCGAATGCTTTTAATCCATTGATAAAAGTTTCGTTGTCCATTGAAAGTAAACTATTTGAAAAACAAATAGATGTTAAAATCAGAATTGATATAATTTTCATTAATTTCCTTTTATGCTATTATTTAGAATGAATTTAGATCCGTTTTCTCTCAATTCAAATTCTTGAATTCTTGTTATTTCTGCCGAATTAGTACCTGATGAAACATCAATCCAGTATACTGTTGAATAAAGTTTAAATCGATTCATATTACACCTGATAGTTTCTTTTATTTTAAGAATTTTTTCTGCGGTATAGAGTTTCTCTTCTTCTTTTTTTGATTTGAATAATCCTGTTTTCGAATAATACTTTTCTTTTAATATAATGTCTAGGTCATCTCGGTTGATATAAATGAAATTTTCTGTCTTATAAAATTCATAGATTGTATTTTTCCACTCCATTTTGTTGATATCTGAAATTTCTTTTATCTTTTCTTTATTTTTGCAATGATTGGTTAGTTCATAATTTATGAACACAGCTGTTTCATTTAATTCTGAATATTTAAGTAATTCATCTTCTGATAGTTTTTCATTGGATTTACAGTAAACAATTAACAATAAGAATACTAATGTTTTAAATTCTGACTTCATTACTTTTCCTGAATAATTTTGAATATTTGCGATTTCGCATAACGAACTAGACTTACCGAAGTTGTCCGACCCTGAGTCCCGGAACGGGACGTTAGGGACTGGCACGTAGTTTGCGGAAGCAAACGAGTGACAGGAGGACAATTTGCCGCAGGCCGAGCGAGGCCTCGTGCCGAAGCGTAGCGGTATGTCGCTGTTATACGTCGTAGCAATGATTAGATATATAATTTTAGTAAATAATCTTGATCATGATTTATTTCATTTTTTGAAAATAAGTCATTTAAGAATTCGATGCAAGGATATTTGAGATCTTTTTCAATGGAATCTGCAAATTTAAAAGCACTTAAAGGTTTACCGAGTTTTTCATCATGTTCATAGCCATGGGCATTTTCAAAATTGAGATAATGAGTATATCGTCGAGAAATGAATGGATGTATACTATTTGAGTTTTCAATTTCTTTCCAAATATTTTCATTTACGGTGAACATAGGGTTGATCTTCTTTTTTTTATTTTTATCAATATATTCTCTTTCGTCACAGTCATGAACGATGACATGTTTTATGCCAAAATGAGTTAGTATTTTTTGATAAAATTGAATGTTAGATTTTGATCCAGTATTTAAAATGAAATATTTATTTGGAAGATAAAATTTGTCTATCAGAGTTCTATAGATTATTGCTTCAGTATCACCTTCTACAAGAATAGCTTGATCCGAAAAAAATGCTTCACATATATGTGGATTAAATCGATTTATCATTTGCAATTTTTCTTTTTCTTCAGAATCGAACGCATTAAAATCGACCTGGTAGGTTTTGGTAATCTCTGTATCTTCATTTTTTACTAAACGGATTAGGGAAGAATGATGTTCGCTTAAATCAATCATTAGAGGTGCATGAGTTGCACACATAATTTGGTAAGGACTATTTTTGGAGAGATCGTATAATTGTCTTCGTAGTGTATAGATTGCTTCAGGGTGTAAATAAAGTTCTGGTTCTTCGAAAAGAATAATATACTGTTTATCAGATCCAATAATTTCATTTTGATACGTCGATAAAAAACTGAAAAAAGCCTGTCGGATTACACCGTGGCCATTTAGTTTAAGGTCGATATCTTTTTTCTGCTTTTCTTTCTCATGTACAAGTAGTCCATGTGTAGATTTTAAAGTTTTTGTTAAATCAATTCCTTCATCCGGTAGAGGATAAATAGAAACTTCAAATTTGGGAAATATTCTGGAGAAAAAATCATTCATTTTATTATTAATCTCTAGGATGTCAGATGATTTTGAAATATCTTCCTTAAGCTTCTGAATTCCATTTATTAATTTTTCATATGTATCCTTATATGTAGTTTCTAGTTTTTTAATATGGTTTTTTGTTATTATATCATTAATACTTTTTTCTAAATCTTCTATGGTCAAGACTGCATTTATTTCTATAGCTGAAGGAGAGTATTTTTTTAATAAAGTGTCAAATCCTCCAAAACCTCCATCTACATATTTGTTCTGTTTCGGATCAAAGGTATTTTTAACGCCGATTTCACCAATATTATTCCATGTTTTTTTAATTTTTATTTCGTTTTCAGTTGTTACCCACTTATTTATCCATTCAGGATCTTCTTTGCCGAGAGATTTATCTTTTTTATCCTCATCAGGCGAAACCGTGTAAATTGCCTCTATCTCAATTTTATTTTTAAGATCATGATTCAAGAAATCGTGTAACTGAGCTGTTTGTTTTGGTTCTACAAAAAAGTTATATGCTTTAAGAAATGTTGTTTTTCCTCCTGACCTGCTCCCCAAAAACTGCACCGATATTTAAGTTAGTTTTCTCCGATATTCGTATAACTTCGTATAATGTATGCTATACGAAGTTATTACGAGATAAGGGGATAGAAATTCACTTTATTGAAAAAGGAAAACCAAACACAAAATAGCATTTATAGAAAGTTTCAATGGTAAACTTAGAGATGAGTGTTTGAATCTACACTACTTTAAAAATCAAAGAGAGTTAACCGATGCTTTGCGAATTTTCCAAAAGGAATACAACGACGAGCGTCTTCACTCTTCATTGAATTACTTGACTCCTTCAGAGTTTAAGCGATCTTATGGTTGAAATGTTTAGAGAAAACTAACTTATCCATTGGTACTGAAAATGGGGGCAGGTCACAACATTATTTTTTCCGATGAGAAAAAGAATATCTGATTTGGAGAAATCAATTGAATTCTGATCTCCATTAATTCCTCTAAAGTTCTTAATATTTAGTTTTTTTAGTTTCATGTGTTGTTCCTTTTTGCTATGACGTATAACGAACTAGCTAACCAACGTAGGCTGACCCTGAGCCTCGAAGAGGCGTTAGGGGCTGGAACGACGCTTGCGTAGGCAAGTGGAGTGCCAGAAGCCTATGTGGCGAAGCCCAAGCGAGGGCTCGTCCCGAAGCGAAGTGGTTAGCGGATGATAATTGCAGTTGGTTACGAATACAAAGAAATTTAAGTCGTTAGTAATATCCAATCAAGCGCAAATTTTTCTCTTATCTCTTAAAAAAGCAATAATTCTGTAACAGACGTAAATGGAGTAACACAGCCTTGTATTTAATCCCGCTTAAATCGACATCACTCACATTCAAAAAAATTTGCGCGTCTTATTCTATTGATCAACCAATTGCAATTATCGAACTAGACTTACCGAAGTTCCCCGCCCCTGAGTCCCAACGGGACGTTAGGGACTGGCATGTAGCTTGCGAAGGCAAGGCGAATGCCAGAAGGGGAATTTGCCGGAGGCCGAGCGAGGGCTTGTCCCGAAGCGTAGCGGTAAGTCGCTGTTATACGAAGTCGCCAACTTTATTATAAATGTGTTAAAAATGGAGCAATTAATTTTCCGAAAGAAATTGCATGTTGAGAACTTTCTATTAGAGATAAATAAGGATTCCATTTATCCATAAGTAACTCTAGAAATCCTTTGTCTTTTAATCTTTCCTCACTGTTCTCTGATAATATTTTTAGAAGTGAAATGAGTTTGTTTTTTTCTTTGTAATTTGATAGATTTATTTCCTTAATTAATTCAAGAATATTGGAATTTATATCACTAGCTACGTTAATTGTTGAACTAGTTGTGTTTGATTGAACAGTAACAGGTCCGCTAGTGTTCGAAATGTTTATATTTGTCTCTTGTTTTCCAGTTTTGCTGATTTCTAAATCAAGATCGGTATATATTCCTTCAAAAAATGGTCGCAATACTAAATCATGAAAATTTATTACATGGTCATCTATTTTCGTTGTTTTACCTCCGTATAGATCTCCTAGATTAAAATACTCCTCATTTTTATGATTAGTAACCCAATCATTGATTAGTGACCAAATAAATGAGTTTCTTTGGTCTGAATTGGATGGTAACTTATATTTGTTATAATCTCTTCCTTTATAAAGTATTTCCTCGGAATATTCTGTTTCCTCTAGCTTATTGATTATTTCATGAAAAAGGGATTCTTTTTTCATAAAGTTTATGATTCCTTCTAATGCTTCAAATCCGTCATCATTTGAACTGTTCATTAGAAATTTTATATTTGTTAAAAACTGTGATAATATCTTTTTTTCTTGTGTATTGCTCATTGAATTTCCTATAAAGATTTTGGCGATTACGTATAACGAACTAGACTAACCGACGTAGGCTGGCCCTGAGTCCCGAACGGGACGTTAGGGACTGGAACGACACTTGCGAATGCAAGGGGAGTGCCAGAAGCCTATGTGGCGCAGCCCAAGCGAGGGCTCGTCCCGAAGCGAAGCGGTTAGTCGCTGTTATGCGAAGTGACCTTTATGAATCAAAGCAGAGACTACTGTTCGTAAGAATTAGGAGTGACCTGCCCCCATTTTCAGTACCAATGGATAAGTTAGTTTTCTCTAAACATTTCAACCATAAGATCGCTTAAACTCTGAAGGAGTCAAGTAATTCAATGAAGAGTGAAGACGCTCGTCGTTGTATTCCTTTTGGAAAATTCGCAAAGCATCGGTTAACTCTCTTTGATTTTTAAAGTAGTGTAGATTCAAACACTCATCTCTAAGTTTACCATTGAAACTTTCTATAAATGCATTTTGTGTTGGTTTTCCTTTTTCAATAAAGTGAATTTCTATCCCCTTATCTTCTGCCCATTTCTGGAAGTCTTTGGATGTAAATTCTGTTCCATTATCCAAAACAAATGCTCTTGGAAGTCTTTCGAGGGTGTTTAAATATCTGATCAACTTTTCTGACGAAAAAGTAAACTCTGCCTGAAGTATGGTATTCTCTCTTGTTAAATGATCAATACCTGTTAAAATTCTTTGCTTTCTTCCATCAATCGTCCGTTCGAAAACAAAGTCCATTGACCAAACT
Source organism: Leptospira yanagawae serovar Saopaulo str. Sao Paulo = ATCC 700523 (assembly GCF_000332475.2). Lineage (GTDB taxonomy): Bacteria > Spirochaetota > Leptospiria > Leptospirales > Leptospiraceae > Leptospira_A > Leptospira_A yanagawae. The sequence continues at coordinate 3,466 of NZ_AOGX02000037.1, read as the reverse complement.
TCGTTTGAATTCTTAGGCAATGGTAGTTGCTGTGATGATGCATTTCTTTTCTTTCGCTTCGGTTTTGTCCTTATTTTAAGCCCTTCTAAGCAATATAGTCGATATACTTTCTTATGATTGATTGTCCTACCCGACCTTCTTAACCTTCGGTAAATTCGTCGATAGCCTTCCCGTTTCCATCGAAAAGCAAGTCTTCGAATTTCGTTCATTGTCTCTTCATCAATAGCTTTCGGCTGATAATAATAACTTGATTTAGGAAGAAGAACAACATCTAGGCTTCTGTTTAGAGAAAGTCCCTCTTCAACTAGCAGATCAACTGCTCTCTCCTTCGTTGATCTGCTCAAAACTTTTTTCCCAAAACATTCTTAATTGCTTGGATTTCGAGAGCCATGTCAGCTACCAATCTTTTGAGATTTGAATTTTCCTGCTCGAGTGCCTTCATCTTCTTGATTTCGCTAAGCTCCATTCCTCCATACTTGTTACGCCAGCGATAAAATGTTTGTTCAGTGATTCCGTATTTTCGTGAAAGTTCCTTGATTGGAATACCTGTTTCTGCTTCCTTTAATATCCGAAAAATCTCGCTTTCTTCTATCTTCTTTCTTGCCATAATGCTCTCTCCTTAATATCGGAGAAAACTAACTTAAATATCGGTGCAGTTTTTGGGGAGCAGGTCAGGAGGATTAATAATTTTTAAATTCCTGATTATTGTATATGTAATTATATTTGATCAGTTTGTAGTCTATATATTTAATTTTCTTTTTAACTCGTCCAAATTTTATACACTTGCTGCCCATAAAGTTTAAACAATCATTTTCGGAAATTTCCTTATTATGAATATTAATTTCATATAGAGTTATAAGTTTTCCTAACAATTTGTTTTCTTTAACTTTGGCAGGTGAATATCTATTTTCAGTTACTGTTGCATTTATCATTTTTGCGGTTTTAGGATCAATCTTTACCTTAACTAGACTATCAAAATTTTCTAGAAAATTATTGATGAATCTAGGGGGAAAAGATCCTCCTAGGCTTGCGTTTGCAAATGAAGTTTTGAAATTATATTCTTCTTTGTTAAAATCGTATTCGTTTACATTGTTTGTATTTAGTGTTTCTATAAATAAAGCATACTTAATGCTATTCTTTAATTCTTTTCTATATTGAAGTTTTTCATTGAATATAAATTCATTTAAATCGAATTGACTTGTGTTCCAAATTCCTCGATTTTCTTTTTCATCATAATGGATGGCATAAAAATCATATATTTTAGAATCTATTGGATTATCCTCGGATATTTCAACAATGCTATTTTCTTTTAGGGTGCCTGTTAATTCAGCAACTTTGGATTTAAATAATATCTCATTAAATACATTCAAATTATCTTGAGAATTTAATTTGGGATTATCGATTGCGCTTTGAGTTGCACATTGTGAAATTACGATACTTAAGAGAACTAAAAATGCTTTGGTAAAATAATTGTTCATGAGTATTCCTTATTTTAGATCGATTAAAAATCTTCTGTTTCTGAAGTGAAATCTAAGTAGTCTTCTTCTTTTTCCAGATTTGTCCATACTCTTTTACTTGATTCTGTTATTAATATTGAGGATTTAAGTTTAGTAATTTTTGTTATATTTTTAACTTTTGATAAGATCTCATCTATACTTTCGTTTGTAGACAAATAGTTGTATTCTCCATTTGGCAGAATGTAGGTTTGACTTTTTGATTGTATTGTTTTTGAAAATCCGTTCTTTTGCATTTCTTTGTGCAAGTCTGAATATGCAGACTGGTTCTCTTGAATGTTATGTAATTCAATTCTTATTGTATATCTTGACATGTCTACCACGTGTTATGTTATAAATAATTTAGTCAATTTACTTTTTTAGATTTTTCAGGTCATTTCGCATAACGAATAGACTTACCGAAGTTCCCCGACCCTGAGTCCCGTCGGGACGTTAGGGACTGGCATGTAGCTTGCGTAAGCAAGGCGAATGCCAGAAGGGGAATTTGGCTTAGCCCGAGCGAGGGCTTGTCCCGAAGCGTAGCGGTAAGTCGCTGTTATGCGACGTGAGCTTTGTCTTGTTTGATTTCCTTTTCAATAGCTTTTTGATTCGTAATTTCGTTATAACTTCGTATAGCATACATATACGAAGTTATACGAACTTACCGAAGTTCCCGACCCCTCGAGTCCCGTCGGGACGTTAGGGACTGGCATGTAGCTTGCGTAAGCAAGGCGAATGCCAGAAGGGGAATTTGGCTTAGCCCGAGCGAGGGCTTGTCCCGAAGCGTAGCGGTAAGTCGCTGTTATGCGACGTGAGCTTTGTCTTGTTTGATTTCCTTTTCAATAGCTTTTTGAACTAATTGATTTAAAGAAATTCCTTCTATCAAAGATTTTCGGTAAGCTTTTCTGTGAAGGTCAGTTGGGATTCTGACATTGAAAGAACCTTTAAAAGATTTTTCTGGATCTTTTTTAGCTTTTATGCATAAGTGAAGATAATCATCAACTGATTCAATGAATGCTTTTTTTATTTCATTAACAGATTTTCCTTCAAAAGAAATTAAATCTTCGATTCCTTCAATTTTTCCATAGAAAATTTCATCTTCTGAATCAAAATGAACAGAACCAAGATATCCTTTATATTCCATTAAATCTTTCATTCTAAATACCCTTCCGATTTTAATTCATCAATAATTTGATTGATTTGGTATGCCTTTAAAATATTACCAGGATGAGGCTTGTGCAGCCGAATCACATGTTTTCCTTTTTCATGTATCCAAGCAACTCTTGATCCAGAAGATTTTCCAGAATTGTCTTCTGTATAATTGAATCCATTCAAAAGCTTTCTGAGTTCATCGTAAGTAAAATCCTTTGGTTTGGATAATAATCTAGCTAAAAGCTTATCTTTTTTGGACACTAAATTGTAAATTAACTCGAAAGCGAGGAAATTGCAACTAAAAAATAGTTACGCTATTCAATTTCTTCCATCCTTCAAAATTTTAAATAAAATGAATTTTTAGCTCATGTCGCATAACGAAAAAGCTAACCAACGTAGGCTGACCCTGAGCCTCGAAGAGGCGTTAGGGGCTGGAACGACGCTTGCGTATGCAAGTGGAGTGCCAGAAGCCTATGTGGCGCAGCCCAAGCGAGGGCTAGTCCCGAAGCGAAGTGGTTAGCGGATGATAATTGCAGTTGGTTACGAATACAAAAGAATTTAAGTCGTTAGTAATATCCAATCAAGCGCAAATTTTCTCTTATCTCTTAAAAAAGCAATAATCCTGTAACAGACGTAAATGGAGTAACACAGCCATGTATTTTATTCCGCTTTAATCGACATCACTCACATTCAAAAAAATTTGCGCGTCTTATTCTATTGATCAACCAATTGCAATTATCGAATAGGCTAACCGACGTAGGCTGACCCTGAGTCCCTGGAAGGGACGTTAGGGATTGGCACGAGGCTTGCGTAAGCAAGAG
>NZ_AOGX02000038.1 GCF_000332475.2 Leptospira yanagawae serovar Saopaulo str. Sao Paulo = ATCC 700523 | reverse complement strand
AACTTGATGTAATGTATTTAAATTTTTTATTCATTTAATTAAATTCCTAAAATATTTTTTTAAAATGTCGTATAACGAAAAAGCTAACCAACGTAGGCTGACCCTGAGCCTCGAAGAGGCGTTAGGGGCTGGAACGACGCTTGCGTAGGCAAGTGGAGTGCCAGAAGCCTATGTGGCGCAGCCCAAGCGAGGGCTCTAGTCCCGAAGCGAAGTGGTTAGCGGATGATAATTGCAGTTGGTTACGAATACAAAAGAATTGAAGTCGTTAGTAATATCCAATCAAGCGCAAATTTTTCTCTTATTTCTTAAAAAAGCTAAAATCCTGTAACAGACGTAAATGGAGTAACACAGCCATGTATTTCATTCTGCTTTAATCGACATCACTCACATTCAAAAAAATTTGCGCGCCTTTTTCTATTGATCAACCAATTGCAATTATCGAACTAGACTTACCGAAGTTCCCCGACCCTGAGTCCCGGTAACGGGACGTTAGGGACTGGCATGTAGCTTGCGAAAGCAAGGCGAATGCCAGAAGGGGAATTTGCCGCAGGCCGAGCGAGGCCTTGTGCCGAAGCGAAGCGGTAAGTCGCTGTTATGCGACGTTTTCAATTTGTACAGGTAATTAAATAATTTCGAATTCTATTTTATTAATTACGGTTACATAGCCAACAAAAAAGAAATGAAGTGGAGTTAGGTATAATAAAGGAGGAGGTCTAGTCGCAGTCATTATAGTTCCTCCCCAAGAGATAATCGCCAAATGTTCGTCAATTTTTTCTTTTGAAACATTTGTTAAAATAATTTTTCGAGATGAATTTTGAAAATCTAAAATTGGCCAATTATATGTATGAATTTACTGTGCCGCTAGTCTTGGTTGTTCTAGACAAGAAGAGTTAGTGTTAAAATGTAAACTTAATGCTGCTTTATAATTTTTTTGAAAAGGTCGAAAAGTACTATAATGGAAGAAAAAATCTACACAATATTTTTCATTATTTAGATTTAATATGATCGGTTTTTTATCATATTTGATTTGATATTTACTAATTAAATCTCCACAGACGTTATTTTTCCCATCAAGATTTTTTGTATTCATAATATGAACATTAATAGTCAACGGAAAATCATCAAAATTGTTTAATTCAATAATTAAGTTTTGTCGATTGTTTACATTTTTATTTTCTGGCGAATTTAAAGTTTGATAATCTTGTGCAAAGGAGCAAACTTTGAAGAATAAAAGAATTAATAAAGAAATTTTTAGATTTTTAAATTTATTCAATGTTCTTTTCTTATATTTAGGTATTTGATCTTTTTTTTTTGAAAATGTCGCATAACGTAATAGACTTTCCGACGTAGGCGACCCTGAGTCCCGGTAACGGGACGTTAGGGACTGGAACGACACTTGCGAATGCAAGGGGAGTGCCAGAAGCCTATGTGCCGTAGGCCAAGCGAGGGCGAAGACCCGAAGCGCAGCGGAAAGTCGCTGTTAGCCGCAGTATTGTTAATTTATAGAGATAAGATAGTTTCGCTCTTGAAACGCACCATTACTAGCTCTTTTTTTACGTAATTCTTCCATTATATTATCTTCTGAGTAGCCGATTTCATTACCTATAGCTAATAAAACTTCAATCATATCAACTACTTCAGATATAGTATTGTCCTTAATTAATTCAGCATGCTCTTCTATCAGTTTTTCATATAATATTATTTTGAATTCGTTTTTACCTAATTTTCTAACATTGGGAGTTCTTCCTGTTGACCTGCTCCCCAAAAACTGCACCGATATTTAAGTTAGTTTTCTCCGATATTAAGGAGAGAGCATTATGGCAAGAAAGAAGATAGAAGAAAGCGAGATTTTTCGGATATTAAAGGAAGCAGAAACAGGTATTCCAATCAAGGAACTTTCACGAAAATACGGAATCACTGAACAAACATTTTATCGCTGGCGTAACAAGTATGGAGGAATGGAGCTTAGCGAAATCAAGAAGATGAAGGCACTCGAGCAGGAAAATTCAAATCTCAAAAGATTGGTAGCTGACATGGCTCTCGAAATCCAAGCAATTAAGAATGTTTTGGGAAAAAAGTTTTGAGCAGATCAACGAAGGAGAGAGCAGTTGATCTGCTAGTTGAAGAGGGACTTTCTCTAAACAGAAGCCTAGATGTTGTTCTTCTTCCTAAATCAAGTTATTATTATCAGCCGAAAGCTATTGATGAAGAGACAATGAACGAAATTCGAAGACTTGCTTTTCGATGGAAACGGGAAGGCTATCGACGAATTTACCGAAGGTTAAGAAGGTCGGGTAGGACAATCAATCATAAGAAAGTATATCGACTATATTGCTTAGAAGGGCTTAAAATAAGGACAAAACCGAAGCGAAAGAAAAGAAATGCATCATCACAGCAACTACCATTGCCTAAGAATTCAAACGAAGTTTGGTCAATGGACTTTGTTTTCGAACGGACGATTGATGGAAGAAAGCAAAGAATTTTAACAGGTATTGATCATTTAACAAGAGAGAATACCATACTTCAGGCAGAGTTTACTTTTTCGTCAGAAAAGTTGATCAGATATTTAAACACCCTCGAAAGACTTCCAAGAGCATTTGTTTTGGATAATGGAACAGAATTTACATCCAAAGACTTCCAGAAATGGGCAGAAGATAAGGGGATAGAAATTCACTTTATTGAAAAAGGAAAACCAACACAAAATGCATTTATAGAAAGTTTCAATGGTAAACTTAGAGATGAGTGTTTGAATCTACACTACTTTAAAAATCAAAGAGAGTTAACCGATGCTTTGCGAATTTTCCAAAAGGAATACAACGACGAGCGTCTTCACTCTTCATTGAATTACTTGACTCCTTCAGAGTTTAAGCGATCTTATGGTTGAAATGTTTAGAGAAAACTAACTTATCCATTGGTACTGAAAATGGGGGCAGGTCATTATTAATAACATTATTTTTATTGTATTCACCGTTTACGAAGGTTGGTCGAAAAATCGTAAAATCGAATAACTATTTTCAGGAAGAATGAAATTGGATGCAAAATCATTCTATGAA
>NZ_AOGX02000039.1:30000-129711 GCF_000332475.2 Leptospira yanagawae serovar Saopaulo str. Sao Paulo = ATCC 700523 | reverse complement strand
TGTCCGAAGTATTAGATATTAACACAAGGGATTTATCCTTGGTTGAAAAAGTCGAAGTTGATTCGAAATCAAAAAAGTATAGAGATTTTATCTGAAATTCAAAGATTCCACAAGGGAGATTTGCTTTCTTATGGAAGTCCGAGAGTTCAGAAAGAACTAAAAGCAAGGGGAATCAAAGTCAGTTTACCTACTGTGGCTAAAATTATGCGGGAAAATGGGATAAAAGCCATTACAACAAGGAAATTCAAGCCTCCTGTGACGACAGATTCCAATCATGAAGAAACAATTAGTCCAAACTTGCTTGAACAAAACTTTGACGTTTCTACACCAAACACAGTGTATGTGACTGATATTACCTACATTCCCTATTTGTTTGGATTTCTATATCTATGTAAATTCAAAGATATATGCACAAAGAAGATTGTTGGATGGGCTGTTGACACTCATATGAAAACATCTCTCGTTATGAAAGCATTTGAAAATGCTATTGAGAATCAAAAACCAAGTAAAGGACTTATCATCCATTCCGATAGAGGAAGTCAGTATGCGAGTAGAGAATTTCGTGAACAACTAACATCAAAAGGATTTATTCAAAGCATGAGTAGAAAAGGAAATTGTTGGGACAATGCTCCTGCTGAATCTTTTTTTGCTACATTAAAAAGAGAGTTTACAAATCATAAGAACTTCCATTCCTTAGAACAGGCTCGAAGTTCTCTATTTGAGTATATCGAGGTTTTTTATAACAGAAAGCGTTTGCATTCTAAAATTGGATACAAAGCTCCTGTTACATTTGAAAATGAATTTCATGCCTATTCGTGAGTATATTTTTACTTAGGAACTTCATGGCATGTCGCTAGAGAAATAGATCGGCATAATTACCTGTGTTTTCTAAATGGGGTCAATCTTTAACTATGGTTACTTATAGGATGTTCTGCGAAGAGAAAGATATATTGATCGCCAACAAATGATAGATCCAATTGCTCCATGTCCTTGCTAAAGTGACAAAAAATACAAACAAAGACGTTGAAATTAAATAAACAGTAATGCTTCGGTTCCTTTTTAAAAATTTAATAAAATGTTACCTTTTTTTGATTTGTCATTTGTATCCTTTGATTTCTTGCAAAGCGAATATATCTGAAACTTCCCAACTGATTTATTGAGGCAATAGTTTTTGTTGAAATAATCATACACTTTTGGAAATTCTTTTATACGTGCATTCATGTATGTTTTTTCTCCTTCTATTACAAAATGAATCACTGCATAAGAATTGATGCGAGAAAGGAGAAGTGAATCGTAGTTATCAAATTCTTTCGATTTTAACTCGGGGTATGTTAACCCTGGGTGGAACCAAAGGGAAGGAAAGATTGAGGGACGACCCGTTGCGCCGTATAAAATTGAAGAGTCACCAAAGAGAAAAAAGTTCCCGTTATATTGATTAAAAAACTCCATAACTCCATTTAATTCTTCCGTCCGAACGTGGTCGGTAAAACCATTTTCCATTTTTAAAAAACTCAAAGGGGAAATGGGAGATAGAAGTGGGTCTTGGCTTATATAATAAATATTAGAAGTAATTCTAGTTTTATTAACAGCGCGATCAAATTTAAAGGTTGAATTTAAAAGAAAATAAATCATGGAAATTCCAAAGATGGTTGGTCCAATCTTTCGAATAACTTGCGCTAATTTAAAGTATGATTCTTTTTTTTCGTAAACTTTAATCATAGTCTTGGAAATCAGCCTAATTCCATTTAAGCCAACCTTATGTAATAGACCTAACGAGAGAAAAATGAATGGTATCCCATTTGAAACTTCGTTTCTTGTGAAGGCATTGTAAAAAAAACAAATCATCAATAATGCAATGGCTATTGTCGCAATTTTGATATTTGGTGCAAATCTTCGCAATAACTGACTGAGTGAAGTTTTTGATGCAGGTTTTAAAAAAGAATATGCATATGAGGCGAAACATAACGCGAAAATTATAAAATTTAAATGAAAAATTCGAGTGATAAAGCTCAAGCGGACATAATCGAAAGAATCCAAAGTAATGGATATTAGTTTTGAAGGTTTATCCATTAATTCCGCCGTTCGAATTTTGCCTACTTTTGATGGAAGTTCTATTGCATACATTTGGAATGAGGTTAAATTCAAGGATATACAAAACGCAATTAAGATCAAAATCCCAGCCAAAAAAGAACCTATTAAAAAAGCTGAGGTAGTTTTGTTGTGTAAAGAATAATTTCGTATAATTATCCAAATTAATATTGGGATTAGGAAAATTGCAGGAACTTGTTTGCTAAGTAATGCAGCAGCAAAAAATACCGAGGTAATAATCCCAAGAATTATTGCTTTTTTCTTAGAAATGGAAGAGTTGAGCTGTAAGATGGTAAGCCAAGTTGCAAGCATAAAGAAAAAGGAGTGTTGGTCGTAGTAAGGCGTACCCATTGGCGGATAAAAAATAAATGAAGTAGCTAAAGAATAAAGGAATGAACTGGTTCTATTTTTTAGAAATGTTAATAGAAAAAAATAGGATAGAATTGCGAAGAGTCCATTGAATATGGACGAGTGCAGGCAGTAAGTAAGATAACTTGGTTTTAATATATAGAAAAATAAACTTTGTAGATAGATCGGAACGAGGCCATTTGGCAAATAAAAATCCAAGTAAGGAGTTTGGCCCTGAAGGATTCGCCATGCGCCATCAAAAACAATGGATTGATCAAGTGGCATATAACCGATTCCTGCATAAATCATATTAACGGTGAAACCAATAAGGAATAACACGAAAGGGATCAGATGTATTGAAATTCTTTTGAGATTTTGAAAGTCGAGTTTAGTCACAATATGTTTCCACTTGAGAAGATAAAATTTGTCAGCCCGCAATGAACGAAATTACCAATTATTTCGTTAATATTCTTAAGTATTTATGACTAAATATTGAGCTTTGAGTGAAACGGCAATTGATAATTACAATTGACATCCATTAGTTGCTCAATCCTATTATAAGTTGCATTCTATTGAGAGCAATTTAAGCATTTCATTCCTGCGGCAGGGATCGCAGTGGAAATCGGAGCAGAGCGGAGATTGGAACAAAGAGCCCGGTCCTTTCCGGTAGCGTTCTGGCAATGAGAACGGATGGGAGCCGCCCAAACTGGAAATGGGAAATTTGGGCCATGTTTGGGGTGCTTTCGGAAGCGCTAAGGTCCAATTTCGAGGCCACACAATTCCTTTCCCCTTGACAATCTGCCCAAATTCCAAATCCTGACAGGAAAGCTTGAGAAAGGTGCTTTTGGATGAACAAAACCCAGATGGGGAACCTGCTTTTGGTGCTTTTTTTGGGACTGATGGCGGGAGCTGTGGCCGGAGTTGTCTTAGACAGACTTTTTGGCACTACAACACTCTCTAGGTTTTTGTTCGAGTCACCAGTATCTTTTGAGCTTTACATAATTAAGGTCGAGTTCCAGCTAACCCCTGCAAGTATCGTTGGTCTTGTAGCGTCTGGATATCTCGCACTAAAAAAGGGGTAACTATGTCAGTAATTTCCATGAAAAGTCTGCTAGAAGCAGGCGTACATTTCGGTCACCAAACACGTCGTTGGAATCCAAAAATGAGCCCGTATGTTTATACAGCTCGTAACGGTATCCACATCATTGATCTCCAAAAGACAGTTCAAAAAACAAAAGAAGCTTATGATGCTTTGAAAAAGTTAACTGGCCAAGGAAAAAAAGTTCTTTTCGTTGGAACAAAAAAACAAGCTCGTGGTGCCATCGAAAGAGCAGCACAAGCGTGCAGTATGTACTATGTATCTAACCGTTGGTTAGGTGGACTTTTAACAAACTGGAATACAGTAAAGAAGTCAATTGCTCGTTTGAAAAGACTTGAGCAAATGGAAGAGAACAACTCTTTCGAACAAGAAGCTAGAACGAAAAAAGAAGCACTATCCCTCAAACGCGAGTTAGAGAAACTCCGCCAAACACTTGGTGGGATTAAAGATATGGCAGTGGTTCCAGAAATTCTTTTTGTAATCGATCCCAAAAAAGAAGAAATCGCAGTGAACGAAGCAAAAAAACTTGGTTTAAAGGTTTTTGCTGTGATTGATACAAACTGTGATCCAGAGCCTATCGATTACCCAATTCCAGGTAATGATGATGCGATCCGTGCCATTTCCTTGTTCCTTGATACTATGGCAAATGCAGTGCTTGAGGGAACAGGTGGAGAAGTCATTCAAACGAATTTTGCTGAAGATATGGACGCAGAACAACTTGCTCTTGAATACCAAGGTGAGTATGATGAGTCCGGAAAATTCATTATGGACGATGAACTTCCTCCAGTAGCAAAAGACATCCCAGTGGATGCTGAAGCGGCTAAAAAAGTTGCTGAAGTAGTCACAGAAGAAAAACCAGCAGAAGGTAAAGAGTAATGGCTGTTAGCTCCGAACAAATCAAAGACCTCCGCGAACGTACGGGAGCGGGGATGATGGACTGCAAAAAAGCCCTCGAAGAAAAGGGTGGCGACATTGAAAAAGCAGTTACCTATTTAAGAGAAAAAGGTTTAGCGAAAGCGGCAAAACGAGCTGGTCGCGAAACTGGTGAGGGTAAGGTCATCGCTTACGTTCATGGAACCGGTAAAACAGGAGTTCTCGTCGAACTGAACTGTGAAACTGATTTTGTGGCAAACAACGAAGCGTTTGAAGCACTTGGAAAAGAAATTGCACTGCAAATCACTGCCATGAGCCCACTCTATGTGAGTGAAGAGTCCATCCCTAAGTCTGAAATTGAGAACGAAATGAACGTACAAAAAGCTCTTCTAGAAAAAGAAGGGAAAAAAGCGGATCAAATCGAAAAAATCCTTCCTGGTAAAATGAAAAAGTACTACGAAGAGATTTGTCTCATCCACCAAAAATCAATCCGTGACAACTCCAAAACCATCAATGACCTCCTCCAAGAAGCCATTGCGAAATTTGGAGAGAACATTACTGTTGGTAGGTTCTCGAGGTTCCAAGTAGGTGGGAACTAGTCCGCGTTTCAAACGCATCCTAATTAAAATCTCCGGCGAGGCACTCGCCGGTGAGGGTGAACTTGGTATTGATACCAACAAAACATTCTCACTTGCCGGACAAATCAAAGAAGTTCATGACTTAGGCCTGGAAGTGGCTGTGGTTGTTGGCGGTGGGAATATGATCCGCGGCGAAACCTTGGCAAAATCAGGAATGGACCGTGCCACTGCCGATTATATGGGTATGCTTGGAACCATCATGAATGGACTCGCCTTACAAGATGCATGCGAAAAACAAGGGATGTTTACCCGAGTACTGTCTGCCATCGAAATGAAATCTGTTGCAGAACCTTACATTCGCAGGCGAGCAGTGCGACACTTGGAAAAAAATCGTGTGATTATATTTGCTGGTGGGACAGGAAACCCTTACTTCACAACGGACACAACGGCATCGTTACGAGCAGTTGAGGTTGGATGCGAAGTGATACTGAAAGCAACAAAAGTGGATGGCGTTTACACTGCTGATCCGAAAAAGGATCCGAGCGCACAAAGGTATTTACAAGTTTCGTTTATGGAATCCATCAAACACCGATTAAAGGTTATGGATTCAACAGCACTCAGTCTATGTATGGATAATAACATGCCAATCATAGTGTTTGATATATTTAAAGCTGGTAATTTAAGAAAATTAATCGATGGAGAACCAATTGGTACATTGATCTCCAATACAGAGGAAGTGATTCTAGATGGTAGATGAAATTATAAAATCCATGCAGTCCAAAATGGACAAAACAGTTGATGCTTTAAAAAAAGATTTTGGTACAATTCGTACGGGTAAAGCAAGTCCTATGATGGTAGAAGATGTAAGGGTTGACTACTATGGAACTTTAACTCCTCTTAACCAACTTGGTAAAATTGCATGCCCTGAACCACGTGTGATTCTCATCACTCCTTTTGAAAAGGGAATGTTAAAAGACATTGAAAAAGCAATTTTTGCGGCAAGCCTTGGACTTACCCCTAACAACGATGGTTCTAGCATTCGGATCAATATCCCTGAGCTAACAGGTGAAAGACGAAAAGAATTGGCAAAAGTGGTCAAACAAAAAGCGGAAGAAAAAAAAGTTGCGATTCGTAATATCCGCCGTGATGCCAATGATGAATTAAAAAAACACCAATCCGAAATGTCCCAAGATGAAATGAAAGGCCACCAAGATAAAATCCAAAAAATTACGGATTCTTATATCGCCAAATTGGGAGATTTAGAAAAGGAAAAAGAAAAAGAGATCACTACTCTTTAATTTCCTATGAAGTTGCAAACCATCCCTGCCCACATTGCTGTCATTATGGACGGAAATGGTAGGTGGGCGGAAAACCAAGGGAAAAAAAGAACCGAAGGCCATAGAGAAGGGGCAAATGCTATTGATCGCCTTTTGGACGTGGCTTTAGAATATAAAATCCCAAATATCTCCCTTTATGCCTTTTCCACGGAAAACTGGAAACGCCCAATCAGCGAAATCCAAGCTATCTTTGGTCTGTTAGTTGAGTTTATCGAAACTCGACTCGATACCATCCACGAAAAAGGAATTCGGATCCACCATAGTGGGGCAAGGAACAAACTTTCTAAAACTGTTCTCTCTAAAATTGACCATGCAATGGCTGTGACCAAAAAGAATAAAAAACTCACAGCTAACTTTTGTTTGAATTACGGTGGACATGAAGAAATTTTAAGTAGTTTTTCGCGTGTCATGGCCGCAAGAAAGGCAAAAAAAGAGCCTTTGGATAAAGCCATTTCGGTGAAAGAATTTGAAAAATATTTGTATACATCTCCTTTACCACCCGTAGATTTATTGATCAGAACTGCGGGCGAACAAAGGATATCTAACTTTCTTTTATGGCAAAGTGCGTATGCAGAAATGTTTTTTACGAGTACACTTTGGCCGGATTTTGGAAGGACCTCTCTTGAGGAAGCTCTTCTTTTTTTTGATTCCCGAAAACGAAAATTTGGTGGTTTGTTATGAGTGAGACAACACTCCGTATCCTATCTGCAATTGTTTTAACTTTTGTTTATGTATTTATGATCTTTCACAGTTCCTGGTATTACTTGGAATTTTATACCTTCGGTGTTGTTTTGATTTACCTTGGATTAAAAGAATTATATGCATTCTGCAAAACAGAGGAATCCAAACCATTTTTTGGAACAGGATTACTCTTTTCCCTATTGATTTTTACCGTGTACTACATCCAATTTTTGGGATTACAATTTGAAGTGACTCCTCCTGGATTTGTTTTAGAACTTTCCAAGATTTTAAGAGAAGGATTCCACCCGGTTCCTTTTTTGTTAGTGGCTTTGTCGATCACGGTATGGATTTTACAGATTCTCAAGCGCCCGTTAGATGGAGCATTGTTTTCCGTTGGCGGAACAATGCTTGGCCCAATTTACATTGCCATTCCGATTGGTCATTTTTTATTACTGCTTGCCCTTCCATTTGGAACTTATTACATCTTCCTTGTTTCAGTGATTACCTTTATGAGTGATGCGGGTGCTTATTTTGGAGGTCGTTGGTTTGGTAAACACCCAGCTGGCCTTAAAATCTCTCCGAAAAAAACTTGGGAAGGGTATGTCACAGGAAACCTAACCGCTGTCATTGGAGCCCAAATTCTCAATGTGACTTGGGAACATTTTACCGGTGTGAAGTTACCAGTAGGAATATTGGAAACTGTTATTTTATCCTTTGTAATTTCTGTCATTTCAGTGATGGGAGATTTGGCTGAGTCAGCTATGAAACGAGATGCCAAAATTAAGGACTCAGGAAGTCTGATTCCTGGACATGGTGGGATTCTCGATTTAGCTGATGCACTTTTATTTACTGTGCCCGTAATTTATTATTACTTTGTTTTCAAAGGTTTCCTTGGTTTCCCAGTTTAAAGTCCTCGGTTCGGACAGTCTAAAGCGTATATGGTAGGAGTTTCTGTTTTAGGAATTTCAGGTTCTGTTGGGTCTTCCACTGTGAAAGTCCTCCGCCAGTTCCGAGACCAATTTTCTTTACGTAGTTTTTCCGTTCATTCTAATTGGGAAATTGCCAAATCATTGGTATTAGAGTTTTCTCCTGAAGTCATCTGTATCACCGATCCAAAGTTAGTGGGTCAGTTTGGTGATTCCTTTGGATCTACAAAAATTTTGTACGGAGATGAGAATCTTTCAGAATTGGTAAAATTGCCAAATGTTGCCGTGGTCGTCACCGCAGTGGTTGGTGCCAGGGGAGTCCTTCCTACCATTGCTGCCATTGAAGCTGGTAAAAAAATTGCAATCGCGAATAAGGAAACACTTGTTACCTTTGGACCTCTTATCAACCAACTGGTGGCAAAACACAAAACCCTTATGGTCCCTGTGGATTCCGAACACAATGCACTCTTCCAACTCATTGAAAGGGAAACGCGTTCCAATATACGTGCCATTACGCTTACTGCCTCAGGGGGGAGCTTTCGGACACTTCCCATAGAAGCCTTGGAACATGTATCCGTGAAACAGGCATTAAACCATCCAACTTGGTCCATGGGACCCAAAATCACTGTAGATTCAGCGGGCCTTATCAACAAAGGACTAGAGGTAATCGAAGCTCATTTTCTTTTTGGATTTTCGTTTGACGAAATAGAGGTGGTAATCCATCCGCAGTCGTTGACGCATGGGATTATTGAAACCTTGGATGGTGCTTGTTTGCAATACACGAGTCATCCCGATATGGTGTATCCAATCGCTCATTCTTTATTTTACCCAAATCCAACACCACAAATGCTGATTGAACGAAAACCATCCACTTGGAAAACATTAGAATTTTTTCCACCTGATACCAAACGGTATCCCGGTTTAGACTTGGCTTTCCAAGCAGGAAGGGCAGGTGGAGTGGCACCTTGTATCTATAATGCCGCAAACGAAGAAGCAGTGGCTCTATTTTTAGAGGAAAAAATTTCTTTTACCACGATTCCAAGGCTTATTGAATCTGCATTAAATCAAATCACAAATGTATTTCCAGAAACCTTGGAAGGATATTTGGAGAAAGACAAAGAAACAAGAAATTATATCCAAAAAGAATTCAAAAAAGGGGGAGTGACTACATGATCATAATGATTTTCGGCGCCGTATTCATGTTAGCTGTATCGATTTTTATCCATGAGTTGGGGCACCTCTTGTGTGGAAAATTAGTTGGAGTTGAAGCTCGCATTTTTTCGTTAGGTTATGGAAAGGGGATTTGGAAAAAAAGAATTGGAAAAACCATCTACCAAATCACTGCCATTCCAATTGGCGGTTACGTTTTATTTCGTGGGGATGATTATAGCAAAAACAAAAAACCAAAACAAGGTGATTTACTTGCCACGCCTCCCCTTCGGAGGATGATCCCAGTTCTGGGTGGACCTTTCGCCAATTTAGTGTTAGGTTTTTTTCTGCTTTTTATTTTAGAACTCTCGGGTGATAGCCCTTCTTCCAATCGCATTTTCATAGAAGATGCAAACAAAGTGGCAAGTCCCGCTTATCATGCAGGTCTCAGAACCGGAGATTTGATCCTCTCGATAAATGGAAAACCAACTGAGAGTTTTGAAGATATTTTTACCAATGTGAGTTTAACATCGGGTGACCCCATCCTAGTCACATACAAACGAAATGAAGAAATCAAAACCGTAGAAATTGTCCCTAATTTATACTCTGCTGGAGGACACCCAACCATTGGTGTCATGCCGTACGGGGAAAGAAGGGTAGTCGCAACCTTTACCTACGGGGAACAAATCAGCCATTTTATGGCAAATGTTTTGGATAAGGAAGATAAATCTTCTCATTATTTCCAAGAGAAAATTGAGGAACGTAAAACTGAAATCCCTGAAGAACTTCTCAAACAACATGAAATTGCTGAACGGGAAAAATCTCTTAGGCGCCGTGCTCTATCTTTTTTGAAAGACGGAGACATGATCTTAACAGTAGCAGGTGTGGATGTTCATACAGTTCCGGAATTACAAACAGAACTTGGGAAACACCAAGGAAAAACAATCCCGGTAGAAGTGGAACGTAAAACCTATCCTCTCCTTACTCCATGGGCAACTGAAAAAGTGACGATTCAAATTCCTGTGTTAGGTGCTAATGTATTTGAATTTTGGAATATTGAACATCCAAAATTTCCAGAATTAGCAATCCCATATTTTCGGTTGGATAGTTATGACGCCGAAATTGAAAACCGATTATCCAATTTGAAAATCCAAAACCAAATTTTTGAGTCTGCCGATTCTTTATCTGCTTATCTAAAAACCAATTCTGGCAAAAAAGAGATTTGGATTGGGAACATGAAATATTTTGCAGATGTGAACGTAAAACCCATCGGCCTACTTGGATTTCGCGCTTCTATGAAATTTGAAGCCGAGAAATTACAAAAAGATTCCACCGTTTATTCGTCTCTTGTGGGTGCAGGGAATAAGGTTTATGAAAATGTTTCCACAACTTTAAAAGGGATTGGGATGTTGTTTTCAGGATTATTATCAGCAAAGGAAAATTTATCTGGCCCGATTGGAATCGTACAAATTGCAGGGATCAGTTTGGAATATGGGTGGGTGACCTACCTTGATTTTGTGGCCAAAATTTCCCTCGCCCTTATGGTGATGAATTTACTTCCCATTCCCATGGCAGATGGCGGACACATTGTTCTGTATGCATATGAAGCCATCACAGGAAGACCACTTCCAAGAAAGGCAATTGAAGCCATTTTCCGATTAGGATTTTTCTTTCTCATTGGACTTGGACTATACGTGTCCTTTAATGATGTGATGCGTATTTTTTAAAAATCAAACTTTGAATTGTTAGATTGTGATAAAAAGAGAAAAATGTTATGAAAGCTAGTTCTTATTTAATACCTACCGCGAAAGAAGACCCACAAGATGCAGTCGTTGCCTCTCATAAATTGATGATGCGTGCGGGTCTTATTCGTAAATCTGCAGCGGGATTGTATTCGTATTTACCAATGGGTTTAAGAGTCCTTCGTAAAATTGAAAACATTGTCAGAAAGGAAATGGACAATGCCGGTGCATTGGAATTCCAACTCCCCATCTTAACTCCAAGTGAAATTTGGAAAGAGTCAGGTCGTTGGGACAAAATGGGTAAAGAAATGTTTCGATTAAAAGACCGTCATGATAATGAAAGTTGCCTTGGTCCCACACATGAAGAATCGTTTTGTGTGTTAGTGAAACCGATGGTTCGTTCTTACAAAGATTTACCGATCAATGTATATCAAATCCATACCAAGTTTCGTGATGAAATCCGCCCAAGATTTGGGGTGATCCGATCTCGTGAGTTTACTATGAAGGATGCTTATTCCTTTCACTTGGATGATGAATCCTTAGATAAAACGTACCAAACTATGAGAAAGACTTACCGCAGGATATTTGCAGGAATGGGTCTCTCAACCATTCCTGTACAAGCTGATTCTGGAAATATGGGTGGTTCTGCATCAGAAGAGTTTATGGTAGTGTCACCAATTGGAGAGGAAACTCTAACGATTTGTCCATCGTGTCATTACTCAGGCAATATTGAAAAAACTCCTGTTATAACGAATAAAAATGCAACAAAACAAGCGTTTAGTGGAAAAGGCAAACTTCACACTCCTTCTAAAAAATCAATTGCAGAAGTTGCAGAATTTTTAAATACAAAAGAAGAGAATCTTTTGAAAGCTGTGGCACTTGTTGCCGATGGACAATACGTTCTTGTTTTATTGGAAGGTGACCGCGAGCTAAACGAAAACAAACTAAAAAATCATTTGGGTTGCAATGAGCTGAGGCCAATGGGACCTGCAGAAATGGAGAAACTGGGTCTAGTTCCTGGTTTTATTGGTCCAGGGTTCCCGAAATCAGAATCACTCAAAGTTTACATTGATGCTTTAATTGATTGGAATTTATCTTATATTGCTGGCGCCAATGAAGCAGACCACCACATTGCAGGCGTTCAACTTTCATCTTTTTTCAAAGAAGAGGAAGTTACAAAAATTGATGTTTCCCAAGCAAAAGTTGGTGACCCATGCCCTTCTTGCGGAACGGGACTCACCGCCGAGAAGGGGATTGAAGTGGGCCATATCTTCAAACTTGGTCAAAAATACTCGAAAGCTTTCGACATTACCGTTCTCAATGATAAAGGGAAAGCCACAATCACAACCATGGGTTGTTACGGGATTGGAGTGAACCGTTGTATGGCCACCGTTATTGAACAATGTAATGATGAAAAAGGGATTTTTTGGCCGATCTCCATCGCTCCGTTTACGGTTTGTTTGGTGAGTATTGCGAAAAATCCAGACGATATTGCAAAAATAGAATCGATTTACGATTCTCTCGTATCAGCGGGTATAGAAGTGCTTTGGGATGATCGTGACCTTGGCCCTGGCTTTAAATTTAAAGATTCTGAACTCATTGGTTTTCCGATTCGAATCACGTTAGGAAAAGGATTTTTAGAAAAAAATGAAATCACGATCCTAAATCGAAAGTCAATGGAAGAAGAGACAATTCACTTTACGACAAATGAAGATTTGGTAAAAAATATCCAAAAGAAAATTCATACTCTCGAAGAGGAGCTCCAAACGGGTGTTTCTCTTGCGGGAACATGAACATTTTATAAAAAATTTTTTGAAGATCAACGAAACGTCTCGATAATCATTGGCCTTTGTGATAAACAGAGGTCATTGGGTGGCGGGTGGTTATCCCCACCCAGTTCGATGCGGGCGGGGAATTCTATCGAAAAAATCCCTCACTTCCCCCATAAGAAGCAGTTTTCATATTCGCCTATCCCCTTATCTTGGGACATATGGGCAAAAACCAACCTGGATATTTTGGAGAATTTGGTGGCAGATACGCACCAGAAATTCTAACAGAAGCTCTTGAAGAGCTTGAATCCACCTATCAAAAGTTAAAGAAAAGTAAAAAGTTCAAAAAAGAACTAGAGTTTTACTTACAAAACTATGTCGGAAGACCTAGTCCTTTAACATATGCAGAACGTCTCACCAAACATTGGGGAGGTGCTCGTATATGGCTCAAACGTGAAGATTTAAATCATACGGGTGCTCATAAAATCAATAATGCCATTGGACAAGCGTTAATCGCCAAATTTATGGGCAAAAAAAGAATCATTGCTGAAACCGGCGCTGGCCAACATGGTCTCGCAACGGCAACAGTTGGTGCTATGTTTGGAATGGAAACCGTTGTTTATATGGGAGCGGTAGATGTGCAAAGACAAAATCTCAATGCCAAAAAAATTGAGATGTTAGGTGCTAAAATATTACCAGTCACGGCAGGTGAAGCCACACTCAAAGAGGCAACGAGTGAAGCCATGCGAGATTGGGCACTCAATGTATCCACTACTCATTACATTGTGGGTTCAGCCATTGGGCCTCATCCATTCCCAACAATTGTAAGAGACTTACAATCTGTTATTGGAAAAGAAGCTCGTTCTCAATTCAAAAAACAAAACCACAAACTCCCTCATGCCATTGTTGCCTGTGTGGGTGGTGGTTCCAATGCAATTGGAATGTTCCATGCTTTTTTAAAAGACAAACACGTTGCCATTTATGGTGCCGAAGCAGGAGGACTGGGACCAAAACCTGGAGAACACTCTGCCACGTTGACTTATGGTAAAACAGGATTTTTACATGGAACAAAAACTCTCATCATCCAAGATGATGGTGGGCAAATTGTACCTGCACATTCAGTTTCCGCAGGGCTTGATTATCCTGGTGTTGGACCTGAGCATGCTTTCCTATCTCAAACCAAACGGGTTGATTACCGTATGGTTACCGATGAACAAGCATTAGATTCTTTTTTGGAAGTTACACGTGTAGAGGGAATCATTCCTGCATTGGAAACGGCTCATGCATTCCATGTAGCCCGTGATATTGCAAAAGATTTAGGCAAAAAGAAAGACCTCATCATTTGTCTATCGGGTCGTGGTGATAAAGACGTAACTGAAGTGTTGCGTTTGTTAGGTGAAAAAACAAATGAGTAAAATAAAAGATCTTTTTGATAGTGGGAAAATAAAATCGGCTTTTATCCCATATTTTACGATGGGAGATCCAAACTACAATGACTCCATAACTTTTGGGAAAACGATTTTGGACAATGGAGCCGATATTTTAGAATTAGGAATTCCCTTTTCGGATCCTGTAGCAGATGGACCAGTGATCCAAAGAGCAGTGGCTCGTTCTTTAAAAAATAAATTTTCGTTTGAGGAAATCTTTCGAGTGACGAAGGAAATCCACTTACACAAAAAAGAAACACCACTTGTATATCTTACTTATTTCAACCCAATTTACCATTGTGGGATCCAAAACTTTTTAAACCAAGCAAAGGACGCGGGTGTTGTGGGTCTTGTGATCCCTGATTTACCCTTTGATACCAAAGAAAGTGAAACCCTTTTCCAAGAATTAAGAAATAGGGATATGGATTTGATTCATTTGGTCACTCCAGCCTCGACGAAAAAACGAATTGAAGCCTTAAAGAAAACTTCATCAGGATTCATTTACTATGTGACTTCCTTTGGGGTGACTGGGGAGAGAAGGGAATTCTCGGTGGATTTAAAAGAAAGGATTCGATTCCTAAAAGATACCCTCGAGCTTCCCATTTGTGCAGGATTTGGGATCTCCACTCCAGAACAAGCGAGCCAAATCGCTGGGTATGCAGATGGAATCATCATAGGATCAGCCATCCAAAGGGTGATCGAAGAAAATGGGGAAAACGTGACCACTGCTCAAAATGCTTTGGCTGAGTACATTGCAAAGATTCGGGCATCCATTCCCTAAATTTTTTTCCACAATCTCTCAAAAACATTTGAGTCTCTTTAAAATTTCCGAGAAAATGGTCGGAAATTCCTAAACGAATAAAGAGGCTCTATGTCCGACAAAGAATCAAAATCGCTTTCGATTTTGGATTACCTCAGTGTTGCCGTTGCCACACTTGGGTCACTTGGTGTGATCGTTTCCGTTCTGATGACAGGTTGGGTATACGAGTATTCCTTCCTAATTGGTGGGATGCTCCTCCTACTTGCGTCCTCCTACTTTGTATATAAAATCATTGAAAAAGTTTCCAAAGACAAACAAAGGTCAGGTGCTATTTGGTTGTCTTATGTAATTGCCATTTTTATGTATACGATGGTAAATACATTCCAACCTTTGAAAGAGTTGGAAGAAAATTCCATTTCATTTCGGTTTCAATTTTTAAGAGGTTCCAATACCAAAACAGAAAGTGAAGGAGATACAGGTCGTATTGAATACATCCAATACAATCCTCCAGCCAATGCCAGAAAGGATATCAATATCATTGGTATCACAACAGAGTCACTTGAAAAATTGCAAGGGACTTGGCCACTGCCATGGAGTTATTATGCGGATATCATAGAAACATTTAAAGATTCGAACAATATTCTAATGTTCGATATTTTCTTCGTAGATTACAAACCAGGCCAAACCGAAGAGATGGTCGCTGCATTGCAAAAGAATCGCAATGTTTTATTTGACTACCCTATGGAAGTCAGTGCGGAGTCCAAAGAAGCTGTACTCAATTTAGAGAAACGAATTGATATCTTAAGAAAATTCCAAATCAAAAATGTCATCGATGAAAACGATGCAGGAATTTCTTGGGTGAAATTCCCACAACCACCAATCGAGCCAATCGGTGATTTATCAGCTGGTCTTGGTTTTGCGAACGTCAAAAAAGACGAATCTGGACTCAACCGAAAGATGCCTCTTGTGGTTAAGGTTTACAACTCGGGACGTGATCGTGAAACAGAATATTTCCCTTCCATCGATTTACTCATTGTTTGCCAGTACTACGGGATCAATGTGCAAAAAGACGTCGAAGTGAATATGGGCCATTATGTTAAACTAAAGAACATCCCTAAAAAAATCATTCGCGAGTTCAACGTCAAAGCTCGTAAATTTGAAGAACGTGATGTCATGCATATCCCAAATGAAAATAGGGAAGTGGTCATTCCCATTGATAGGGAAGGCCAAATGGAAATCAACTTTGTGGGAGGAAGGTATTCTTTCAAACAAAATGAAATCTTCGAAGTCACCAATGATTGGAATCAGGAATTACTCGAAGCAAACCAAATTAATAACAAAATTTTCCTAGTTGCGATGTACTATGCTACAGGCCGTGGGGCTTCGAAAGACTCCCACTTATCTCCGTTTGGCGATATGTCTGGAATTGAACACCACGCTCATGCAGTTAACACGATTTTAAACCAAGACTTTTTGTCCACTGTACCGAACTGGGGGATTTTTCTCATTTATGTGGGACTTGGTGTGATGATCGGATTTTTGCAACCACGTGTGAAAACACATATCGGTTTTGCGATTATGTTAACGCAGTTATTACTGTATGTTGTGGCAGCACTTTATATTTTCCAAGCCTTCAACTTGATCACGGTTTTACCTTCTGTTACAATCGAACAAATTGTTGTCTTCGTGGCCATCATTGGATTTAGGATTTTAACAGAAGAGGAAAACGTTAAATACATTCGCCAAACCTTTTCGAAATTCGTATCCAAAGACGTTGTGGATGAGCTCCTCAAACACCCAGACAATTTAGCACTTGGTGGTTCGAAACGAGAAATCACCATCTTTTTCTCTGACGTTCGTGGATTCACAACCATATCCGAACAATTAGGACCTGAAGACCTGGTCAAATTGTTGAATGAATACCTTTCTGCGATGACGGACATCATCATTGAATACAAAGGAACAATCGATAAATACATGGGTAATGCGATTATGGCTTTCTGGGGAGCACCAGTTCCTTTGGAAGACCATGCTTATTACGCATGTGTGGCAGCACTTGCCCAGCTCGATCATTTGAAAGTACTACAACAAAAATGGGCTGAGCGGAATGTCCCTGTAATCGATATCGGATGTGGACTGAACTCCGGTCCGGCCGTAGTCGGAAACATGGGTTCCTCACATAGGATGGAATACACTTGTATGGGTGATACAATCAATCTTGGTTCCCGATTGGAAGGATCTAACAAAATGTACACCACAAATATCATCATCTCGGAATACACTTACGAAAAAGTAAAAGACCGCGTGGTGACACGAGAACTCGATTTGGTGCGTGTAAAAGGAAAAACCCAACCTGTTCGGATTTACGAATTGCTTGGAATCACAAACCCAGAAGATATGGAGAAAATGAAGCGGCCTCTCCAAAAGGCGGCAACATGAAGTTTCAATGCCATCGTATCCATATCTCGACAAAATTAATTTTCCAGAAGACCTTAGAACCTTAAAGGAAACGGACCTCCCTGCCGTCTGCCGTGACGTCAGGGAATACATCATCGACACCCTCTCCGATGTGGGGGGGCATTTCGCCAGTAACCTTGGTGTTGTCGAACTCACAGTCGCCCTCCACTACGTCTTCCAAACTCCGAAAGACAAAATCATTTGGGATGTTGGCCACCAGACCTACCCACATAAGATCCTTACGGGTCGTAAAAAAGAACTCCCTACGGTTCGCAAATGGATGGGTCTTTCTGGTTTTCCCAAACGCGAAGAGTCTCCGTATGATTTGTACAACACTGGCCACGCTGGCACTTCCATCTCCCAAGCCTTAGGAGAAGCCTGTGCCCGTGACCTGATGGGAGAGTCGTATAAAGTCGCTGCTGTGATTGGAGATGCATCCATTGCCACGGGTATGGCACTCGAAGCCATGAACCATGGTGGTCACATCAAACCGAATATGCTTGTGATCCTCAATGACAACTACATGTCGATCTCCAAAAATGTTGGATCCATCTCCAACTACCTCAATCGAATCATCTCTTCCCAAGTTTATAATAAAGGGAAAACTGCCTTTTATGGATTTTTAAAATGGATTCCACTCATTGGGCCCGCCTTGCAGGCGCTAGCTCATAATATGGAAACTTCGTTCAAACATTTTATGATGCGCCCAGGTGGGCTGTTTGAGGACTTGGGATTTACTTATTTTGGACCCATCGATGGACATGATGTGAATCGTGTGGTTCAGATGTTGCAAAACCTATCCAAAATCCAAGGCCCCATCCTCCTGCATGTTCTCACACAAAAAGGGAAAGGATACAAACCAGCAGAAGCAGATCCGATAAAATACCACGGAGTCACACCGTTTAATAAAGAATCGGGTAAAATGGCTTCCGCTGATGCCAATAAAATTGGTCTATCGAAAATCGTTGGAAAAACTCTGATCGATCTAACAAACAAAGACAAACGTGTTGCGGTCATCACACCGGCAATGATTGAAGGATCAGGTCTACGGGATTATCACGAGACCTATCCAAACCACACCTTTGATGTGGGGATCGCCGAACAACACTCAGTTGCCTTTGCAGGTGCCATGACAAATGGCGGTGCCATTCCATTTATGTGTATTTATTCTACTTTTCTGACAAGAGCTCTTGACCAATTGGTCGAAGACGTATCCCTAATGAACTTACCGGTTCGGTTTGTCATTGATCGAGCAGGGATTGTAGGACCCGATGGAGAGACCCACCAAGGTTTGTCTGACTTAGGGTATCTTGCAGGTCTTCCCAATATGGACATTATAGTTCCAAGTTCGGCCCAAGACATCATCGATAGCCTTCATTTTATGAAAGACTATACAGACCATCCCATTGCGATTCGTTTTCCAAAAGACAACGGCGACTTACGTGAGTTAAAGTTTGAAACTCCAAACCAAGTGACAAAAGCAAAAGCAAGAGTCGTATTGGAAGGAAACGAATTACTGATTCTTTCTATTGGATTTA
Organism: Leptospira yanagawae serovar Saopaulo str. Sao Paulo = ATCC 700523; assembly: GCF_000332475.2. Taxonomy (GTDB): domain Bacteria; phylum Spirochaetota; class Leptospiria; order Leptospirales; family Leptospiraceae; genus Leptospira_A; species Leptospira_A yanagawae. The sequence goes on along the minus strand of NZ_AOGX02000039.1, from coordinate 110,939 downwards.
TGTTACCTATTGCTAAACAGGTTGCTGAGATTTTGAAAAAGGAAGGAATCTCTGTTTCTGTGATTGATTTGTTTTGGTTACGACCATACGATAAGGATCTTGTCCATTCCTACATTACAAAAACCAAACAATTTGTGATTTTAGATGAAAGTTACCTCCACGCAGGTGCTTCTGGTTACCTCTTAAACGAAATTCCAAATTCACTCATCGGCAAGTTTTTAAAAACTTTTGCCCTACCTTTGGAACCCATCCACCACGGAGAAAGGAACCAAATCTTAGAGCATTACCGTTTGACAGCTTCTCAAATTGCCGAGGATTTAACTCTACTTTTGCAAAAATAAAAAATAAGTTTTCAAGGAGATTTTTAAGACTTCCGAAAATGAAAGAAAACAGGTGAGGATCTCTTTGTCTTCAAGTTCTTTCCAACTTTCTTTAGATTTAGCAAAAGACCATTTTAAAATCGGTGATTTAGACCGTGCCGAGTTCCACCTTCGTTCCAGTTTAGAATTGGAAGAATCAGAGGAAGCTTATTTTTACTTGGGACTTGTCCAAAACGCACTAGGTTCCTGGAGTGATGCTTTGGCTTCGTATTACAAAGCAGTCAGTTTAGACCATGAATATGGAAATCCATGCAATGAAATTGGTGTTTTACTCCTCAGAATGGGGAATGACAAAGAAGCAGTGTATTGGTTAAAAAAATCTGTTCGTTGTGAAAGAAATGATGCACCTCACATCTCATATTTCAACTTAGCAACACTTTACAAACTTTGGAACCGTCCAGAAAGGTCCTTACAATACCTTCACAAAGCTCTTTCCTTAAAAAAAGATTTTATGGAAGCAAATGAACTCTGGTTGGAACTAAAAAAAGACGAAGAAGCTCCTTCCAATTAACTGTAGTCAGTGGGGAGAGGAACTTTCACTTCTCCCTCATACATTGGAATTTGCATTTTTACACCACCCCAATCTAAATAGGTAATTCCCTCTTCTTCAATCAACAAATCTGACAATTCTTTTGCCGCATTCCAAGTGAAACGGTATTTGATCCTAACCTCATTTGACCTAAGTCCTAGGATTCCACCGTCATTCGTTTCATAAATCTCAAATTCACCAAATGGATAATTACGGCCATCATCTGTGATAAAGGTAATTTCTCCTTTATCAATTTCCACATGGACAACATGACAAGGAAACCCATCTATTTTTACATATCCATGTTCCGAAAGTTCTCCAAAGGTATTTTCGATATACACACCTTTTTCATTTCCATGAAGGTTGTTACGAAAATAGGTGAGGATTTCTTCTTTATCGATAGGATTTCCGCGAAAGATCCATTCGTCATTAGATGCGATATAAATTTCAGAATCAAATTTTCTTGGCATAGGTGTTATTTATAACGAAAGGCATATCCTTTCCAATAGGGAAGGTTTGATTGTTGGAGGTAGGAATTCGTGGTGCGACCTCGTTGGTCCATGGTTTGTACCGAGACATTGTCAATCATGGTTTGATTTTTTTCCGTCATCCAAACTCCATCGATTTTACGTTGGAACATGTCCTTTTTCAATCTGGGTTCATACTCTTCCCAAGTAAGGTCTTCTGTATTGCGAATGATGATTTCTCCCACAATTTTAAAGAGTTTTTTGGGTCTTTCTCTTAAGATTTCCACTTCTTGCCATGTTTGCACCCTATAACGGTGATCATTTGGCCTAAAATCGGGTTCAGGGATAAAATCCACAGAAGAACATCCCCAAACAAAACAAATGCATAGAAAACCGTAAAATTTGAACCGCATTTTAACCCTTAGACAAAAATATGCTATACATTGGCAGAATTACCATAGGATAAGCAATACAAAGATTTAGGCACCAAGCTTTCATGGAAGAAACAGACATAGGGAAAAGAAAACGGGAGAACGTACTCAAAATTGGTTACTCTACTTTAGATGAAATTGAAGAAAAAGTAAAGGCCTTTCGAGTAATGAACCAAAATGCCGTGAAAAAACGGTATCTCATCACCCGAGACCCCATTTTGGACCCACAAGGGAAAGTACTTCTGGCAAAAGCTCAGGAAATTGACGTTTCTGCCGCAAAACTGCTTCGTAGGCACTTCAAAGGTGCGGATATGTTTAAGGTTTTCCAACCAGACGAAGGACTTGTCATCATTTCCGACATGTCTACGATGGAAGGGGTGTCCTTTTCCATGGACATTGTGACTCAGATCATGAATTTGGGTGGTGGTGCGTACGAAGGTTTTATAGACCGTGTGGATAGTTTTGAAGACTTCATTGGACTCCTCAAGAAAAACCTGTTTCCTCGTATGATCATTGTGGGATACCTTCCCAAAGAAAAAATCCAAACCGAAATCATCAATTTTGTAAAAGTGAAACGATTGGATAATTACTTACGGGCGCTCGAGTTGACCCATACTGTTTTTAAACCAACAGCCTACTTTCCTAAAATCAAACAAGTGAACATCTCACAAGAAGACCCGAAGTTATGGGGTCGATTTGTGGTAGAGATTGTCCGCGAATACACAAGACCTTACTTTGTAGAAGAAGTTTAATTAAGACAAAATCATAGCTCGGTTGAGCATTGCCCCTGCCAAGTTCCCTGAGTGGATTGCATGTGCTACCGACCGAAACATTGAAGCCATATCTCCTACTGCATAAACTCCTGGTAAATTGGTTTCATAAAAATTTGTCACTTCTACATGACCACTGGGTAAAAGTTTAATGCCAAGTTCTTCTGGTAATCTTGAATGTTGTATCATTGGTAACTTCGTATACAAAGCTTGGATGGGATGTTCTTTTCCAAAACCGAACGAAATCGAAGAAATCTGTCCTTCCGAATGATAAAGCGCCTTTACGACATCGGTGACGATAGAAATCCCTTCTGATTCTAATTGGATTTGTTCTTCTTTTGGAAACTGGACGGGTCCATTTGTGTAAACAGTTAATTCCTTGGTCCAATGTTTTAGAAATTTAGAATGTTCGTATACACCTGGTTCATTCATCCATAAACCTGTATGGGAGCCCACAAATTCATATCCATGGCAATACGGGCAATGGATGACCGATTTTCCCCAGGCCTCTGCAAATCCAGGAATCTCCGGTAAAATGTCTTTTAAGCCAGTCGCAAAGATCAATTTATTGGTTTGGATTTCAGAAAAACCATCTCCATGGATTAAAAATCCAGATCCATCTGGTTTGATTTTTGTAACTTCTCCTAACAATAATTGAAAGTTTGGATACTGCATTAAGTCAGATATTGCTTTTTTACGAATCATGGATGGGTGAATCCCATCATGGGTGATCAAGTTATGAGAAGCAGGCGTATTTTTGTTACACGGTCTTTCTGCATCTATGACAATGATTTTGCGAAGGGATCTAACAAGCGAAAGGGCCGCAGAGAGTCCCGAAAAACTCCCACCTATGATCGCAACATCAGCATTTTGAGTGGATTCCATAAATGCAACTATGTTGCGTTTATGGAATCTGGCAAGGATTAAACTTCGTAAAACGTTAAATTCTCATACAATTCTTTTGGTAAATTTCCACTTGCATCCATGTACTTTTTATACTTGTTTTCAAATTCTTTGTGTTGGCGGGTCCGAATGTTTTTGAAGCGGTTGTGAAGTTCAGAATACGCTGGTTGGGTGGAAACCTTCTCACGAATGTTTTTGTGAAAAGGGATATGTCTGTAAAAGATCGAACGGACAACACGGTTTACCCGTTGTACACCTTCTGCTTCATAACGAATCCATAAAGAATAGTCGTATGCAAATTTATCTCGGTCAGTACGGAATCGTTTGAACTCAGAAGAAATTTTTTCTTTGAGTTCTGGAGACAGATCCTTACTTTTTTTATAAAACTGCACATAATCTGTGTAATCTGCTGTGATGGATGGGATTCCCACATTGTTCCAATCGGGTCCAAGGATATTTTTACAAAGTTCCCATCGGAAAGCCGCAATCGCTTCCAACATAAAGGTTTTGAGATCACCTGTTACAAAATGTGGGATACAAATTCGACCTCTTGATTCCTTTGAACCTGCGCCACGGAAAATGGAAAGGTCTTGCCACATCATGATCTTCGGTCCAATCGATGGAACTAATATAAAATCAGGAATGATCGATCTTTGGATGAATTCGTTTTTGATTCCAATTTCTTCATTTCGGTAAATGACCTCACGATTGAAAGCAGTGTAATCAATACTTAATATATACTGTAAGGCTTTTTCGACATCATCTTTGGAAACAAAACATTTTTCAAGAGGGATTGTGATATGGTATTTTGTAAGGATTGGAAAGTGACTCGCAATATTCCCTGACGTCAAACGAACGTTTGGTTCATACATGGAAGATATTTCTGATGCTAATCTCGCTTCTCCTGTATCATAATCAGGTGGGATGTCCTTTTCGGATTTGATCCCTGAGTCTTTTAGATCCATTTTTAATTTTTCAAAAAAGGTTTGGCCAAGTTCGTCCACGGAAGTTGGAACTTCTCGTGAATAAATTTTTTCTAACCAATCGGTGCCATGGTGGATGGGAGCACTCGGATTCCCTCCAGGTTGGTACAAACGCCCTACAAGTTCTACGATATGCCCATCATCAAGTAAGGTTTCATCAAAATAACCGTAACGTAACATGAGTTCGACGGCTTTGGGTGCTTGTTTACCTGCCTGTAACCATTTGGTGAAGGATTTTTTATAAACATCCCAATAGGTTTTGGCGATGGTTCTACGAATTTTACGATTATCAGGTTCTGGATCCAGTGGGTTTTTGAAAGACTTAAGTTTTACCATTAAAGTGGAAAACTCTTTCACTGCTTCGGGATCTGCTTGGGAATAATTGAGAATCTGACTTGCGGAATTTAATAACTCCACTTTTAACGCTTTGGTATCAATCCCTGCGCGGATAGGATCCCCTCCTTGTGCAATCGCTTCTTCTTTGTTTTTTTGTGCACTGAGTTCGTGGCCGTATTTGGAAGTGAGCTCCGCTTGTTTGGATTCTAATTTGTCCAAACTATTGCCAAGTGAAGCATAATTTGTTCCAAAGATTTGTTTGTATTCCTCAAGTAATGCTTTTGATTTTTTTAATGCCCATTCCGTGATTGGGAGAAGGGTAGTGGAAGGAATCGTCGAATAACCCGTATTAAATAAATCTAATGTGAGGTTGAATTTTTCTAAGAGTGCGTTTTCTCCTGCAAACATAGAACTCATCATTTCAGATAAATCAAAAGTTTCTTTGCTCAGAAGTTCGAATAACTCGCGGTAGGTTTTTACATAACTTTCCGCAGCACTTTGCAAAAGACTTGGATCGGCTTCAAACAAAGCTTGTGAAATTTTTGGATTCACAGAAAGGATTTTTCGAATGAAATGGAATTCTGCATCATTCCATTCAATGGATTCATTATAATCTTTTTCGAAAAACTCTCCATGGTCTTCTTCTAAAAATGTGATTGAAGGTTTGTCTGGTAAAATTCCACCGTGTTCTTGGTAACCAGCTAAATTGTTTCGGATGAGTTTCATCACAGGATCAATGATATTATCATCCCGAGTGATCAGAGCACCTGGAGTGACATCAGAAAAGATTGAAGGATTTAAAATATAATAAACGGCACCAAGGTTATCCATGGTCTGTTCAAACTTTGCAGAAAGTCCTTTGATGGACAATACTCGTTTGTAGAGTTCTCCAATTTCCTTGAGTAAGGTACGAACGGCCATCACCCCAACTGATACCTTTGTCGTGAGTGTTTTTTTTGCATTGGCTTGGTTCATTACATACGTGGATACCACACATGTTGTTTTGGCACGAATTGTATAAGGGTAAGGTGTCCCCTCTAATAGTGCAAAGATACCAGGTGTAAGGTTTGCTCCATCCAAACTATAAAGTACAATGCTTGTATCGCCGAGAGTAGTCTCCACTCGTACGGAACCCTCGTGGAGGATGTTCATAGACGTTGAGGCCTTACCGCCAATGAAAAGGACTTCACCTGGATTGACTGGGATCTTTTGGTTATTTTTACTGGTATCTAGAGGCATTTGGTTGTTCGTAAAAGAAACTTAGGTTTCCGACAAACGCTAATAAAGAAGCGCCAAATTGCAAAATACTTTTTAGAAAAATACAACATGTTACGACCACAAATCAAATTAAATGCCAAAAAAGAAATTTATGTCCCAGGGGATAAGTCAATCTCACATCGGTCGGTGCTTTTTTGTGCCCTTTCCCAAGGAAAATCCGAAATCCATGGTTTTTTAGAAGGGGAAGACCCTCTTCATACCTTACATTGTTTTGAATCAATGGGACTTTCTGTCACATCTCTAGGGAAGGGGAGTTACCAAGTGGTAAGCCCTGGCAAAAACAATCTAAAATCACCAAGTAAGGTATTGGACTTCGGCAATGCAGGGACAGGGATACGGCTTTCGGCAGGGCTAATTGCAGGCCTTCCTGGAATCAATGCCACTCTCACAGGGGATGCATCTCTTTGCAAACGTCCCATGGCAAGGATCATGAACCCATTAAAAGAAATGGGAGCTGATATCCTTTCCGTTGCAGGGAACGATCGAGCGCCACTTCAGATCCATGGAAAACAACTCCAAAGTTACTCCTATGTAAGTCCGATCGCCTCAGCACAAATCAAAAGTGCACTTGTGCTTGCTGCTCTGGCTTCTGGTATCTCAATCGAATACAAAGAATCGGAAGTTTCGAGAGACCATACCGAAAACATGATTCGGTTCCTAGGTGGAAACATTGTCCACCACTCTCCTGTTCACTTTATTGTCAAACCTCCCTACAACTTTGAAGGGACTAAGTATGTGATCCCGGGGGATATTTCCAGTGCAGCATTTTACATTGTGTTTGGACTTTGTGTTGGGGGAAGTGAACCTCTCCTCATCAAAAACATTGGACTCAATCCTTCTCGGATAGGAATCCTCACTGTATTACAAAATATGGGAGGTAAAATTGAAATCATCGCCAAACGAGTGGAATGTGGGGAAGAGATTGGAGATTTACTTGTATACCCATCCAAACTAAAGCGAACGATCATCACAGAAGATTTAATCCCCTCTATCATAGACGAAATCCCAATCCTTACCATTGCAGGTCTTTTTTCCGAAGGTGGTTTCCAAATTTCCCATGCCGAGGAACTCCGAGCCAAGGAGTCAGATAGAATCCATTCCATGGTCACCAATTTAGAAAAATTAGGTGTGAAGGTAAATGAAGTGAAAGACGGTTATGAATTTGGTGAAATTGATTCCATACTAAAAACCAAAATCGAAACCTTTATGGACCATAGGATAGCAATGAGTTTCGCCATCCTGTCAAAATTATCGGGCGTCGAACTTTCGTTTGATGATACAAGCTGGGTTGACACAAGTTTCCCAGGTTTTTTTGATATCCTAAAATCGTTTTGAATCGATTGGGATGGATGAGGTTACAAACATATGAACCTAAAAGTTTTGGAATCCAAACTAAGTTGAGTCATTTGCGTTTTGTTTTTGACTAAAAAGGAAAAAGAATTTTAAAAAGGAAACTTGAATTTATATTCGGCTCCATTCCCTCCAAAAAAGGAAAAATCACCTTTAATCTGTTTGGTGAGCATAGTCACCAAATTGATTCCAAAACCTTGGTTTTCGGTGTTTGTGGTTTCAATTTGAAACCCACTCCCATTGTCTCGAATCTCCAAATGAAAATGGTTCCCTTCTCTCGAAACTCGAATGGATATCGTTAGATCATTTGTATTATTTTTAGCGTATTTGAGGCTATTGGTGAGGAGTTCGTTCGTGATGATCCCAATGGCTTGCAATTTTTCCGGACTCAGTTTGAAATCTTCTGCGACGAACTGGAGTTGTACTGGAAATGGAAACAAGGAAATGATTTCCGTTGAAAGTGGTTCCAAGTATTCCTTTAAAGAAAATTCTTGGACAGGTTTTCCCGCATACAACTTATCATAGAGGATTGACATAGTTTTGATGCGACTTGTCGCTTCTTTTAAGGAATTTTTGACAGCATCATTATCATTTGATACCATTTGTAGCTGTAATAGATTGCTTAGAATTGTCATATTGTTTTTGATTCGGTGATGGACTTCACGTAGGATCATTTCTTTTTCTAAGAGAAGGGCATTTACTTTTTCTTCCGCAATCTTTCGTTCCGTTACATCGTGGATGATGCAATAGAGAAGTTGGCGATGGTTCGATTCAAGTGGTGTTGAATATACTTCCACTTGTTTTGATTCACCACTTGCCAAAAGGTGTGTGAAGGTTAAAAAACTTTTGCCTTCCCGGTAATCAGAAATTTTTTTTTGTTCCTTCTCTGTTTCATCCCAATGATTGATTCGATCAATTTTCATTTTGGTGAGTTCCTTGTGGGGATACCCATAAAATAAAACTGCAGATTCATTGGCGTCCAGGATCTCTCCTGATTCTGGATCAATGATCAAAATCATAGATGAGTTTTTTTCAAAAAAATCACGAAATCGTTTTTCACTTTCTGTGAGTTGCATTGATGTCTTTGATTTTTCGATTGCGATACTGACAAGGTCTGCTGTTTCCGTGATGATAAAAATATCAAATTCATCTGGACTTGCAATTTCATGGTGGTAAATCGCAAAGGTTCCAAGGATGGTATCGTCATGAGAACGAATGGGTTCTGACCAACAAGAAAGTAGTCCCACTTTCAATGCGATTTCTTTATAATGTTTCCATAATGGACTTTTATCGATATCAGTAACGATGACTCGTTTGCCAGTGTAAGCTGCGGTCCCACAAGAACCAGCTTCCGGGCCGATGGTTGCTCCTTCGATGGCATCATTGTATTCCTTTGGCAATGTGGGGGCAGCACCAATTTTGATTTTCGAGTTTTGGATGAGAACAATCGTACATACCATCGATGGGTTAAGGGTTTGAATCCCTAAAACGATTTCATTGAGAATGGAGGGAAGGGGAGCATTTTTGACAATGAGTTCCAAAATCCCACTGCGGAAACTTTCAAAGTCAGCAATGCGTTCTGGATCCAGATTACGATTTCGAACTTTCACGAAATTCCCACCTTCTTCCGATGATCATTGGGACGAAAAAAAACATGTCAATAGGAATACAACTACCTCTGGTTAGCTTAAGATTCCCGCCAAGAATTCCTCTCGACGAATTCAATTCCTCTCTAGTATTTTGGTCATCTAGTTATGAGTTTACAATTGATAGAAAACGTAATCGCCATCGATGGACCTGCCGGTTCCGGAAAAAGTACCCTTGCCCGAATGATCGCAAATAAACTGGGGTATCATTATTTGGATTCAGGCGCATTTTACCGTGCGTTGACTTTTGCACTCTGGGAAAAATTCCTTACCACAAAAGAAGATGAGTCGCGATTTCCCTTTTTCACCGAAAAACTTGCCGATGCCACCCTTCTTGAGAAAGAGGAAGCTGAGTTCGGATTTTCAGTCGCAAAGATCCCCGTACATTGTGAACTTTCTTCCCAAGGGGAAAACCTTATGTTTTTAGGCGAAAGGGACATAAGCCATGAAATCCGAGACCCAGAAATCACAAAAAAAATCCGTTACATAGCCCCAAGACGTGCCTTCCGAGAAATTCTGAACCGCCACATCCGAGAATTTGCCAAAACCCATAAATTGGTTATGGACGGCCGCGATATCGGAACAGAAGTATTTCCCAAATCCAAATACAAATTTTTTCTCACTGCTTCTGTGGAAGTCCGAGCCAAACGCCGATATGATGAATTAGTTGCCAAAGGCTTCAAAGCCGACCTAAACCACATCAAAGAGGAAATCGTGGCCAGGGATGAAAGTGACACCACCCGTACTGTGGCCCCACTCAAACAAGCTTCGGACGCAATCCTGATTGACACGAGCACCCTCGACACAGAAACTGTCCTAAATACTATCCTGTCCAAGGTTTCACCCTCTGGGCAAATCTAAGTTTTGTATCCCGGTAACCATTGAATTCAACCAACCCATCCTCCCCCAAAAATGAGACCACTTCCTTCGGCGAATTATTAGAGAAGTGGGAATCGCAGTCACAAGCACAAGAACAAGAGAACTCCGCAGGAAAAGGCACCCTGATTGAAGGGACTGTAGTCGATGTCATCGGTGACACTGTTTTCCTTGATATTGGAGAAAAATTAGAAGCTCGTGTTTCTCGTGAAGACTTCTCTGAAACGCCAAAACGTGGTGAGAAAGTCAGTGCGATCATCAAAAAACGGGTCGACGGGTATTGTGTCCTCTCCAAAAAAGAAGCGGACCAAAGAGTTGGTTGGGAAACCATCAAAGATGCAAGCCAAAACGGTTACCCACTTTCGGGTAAAATCGTTGGAGAAGTGAAAAACAAGGGATACCTTGTGGAAAGTGAAGGCATTCAGCTCTTCCTTCCCGCATCTCATGTGGGAGTTCGATTTAAAGAATCCACTGAAGGTGGAAAAGAGTTTTCATTCAAAATCATTGAACTCAATGAAAAAACAAGAACCGGTGTGGTGTCTCGTAAAACCCTTCTCGACGAAATCAACGGCGAGAAATGGGAAGAACTCCTCGGGAAAGTCAAAGTAGGGGACAAAGTTACAGGAAAGGTTGTGAAAATCGCCAACTTTGGTGTTTTTCTTTCTGTTTACGAAGTGGTGGGACTGCTCCGCCAAAACGATATCTCTTATAAAAAATTTGCTCCTTTCAAACAATACTTTAACATCGGCGCTGAAGTTGAAGTCATCGTACTCGAAGTTGATAAGGAAAATAACAAACTATCTCTCGGCATCAAACAGTTGTATGAAGATCCTTGGGCTTGGGCGAAGAAGGAACTTGAAAAAGGAATGGTCGTACGAGGAATCGTGACTTCCCTTACCAACTTCGGAGCCTTTGTAGAACTCAAAGAAGGTTTGGAAGGTCTCATCCATACAACAGAACTTTCTTGGGCTAAAAAACCGCCTCATCCAAAAGATGTTTTGAAAAAAGGCCAAGAAGTTGACTCTGAAATTTTAGACATTGATTTCGAAGCAAGACGTTTGTCTCTCGGACTCAAACAACTCCTCCCTAACCCTTGGGAAGCTCTTTCTGCTAACGTTCGTGCCGGAAACGTGCTCGAAGGTAAAATCACAGGCATTACGAAATACGGTGCATTTGTGGAAGTAGAAAGTGGAATTGAAGGACTCATTCACATCTCTGATATCACTTGGGATGAAAAAGAAAAGAACCCACTAAACCTACTCAAAAAAGGCCAATCGGTTCAGTACAAAATCCTCGATGTGAACTTAGACGCACAACGAATTAGCTGTGGATTGAAACAACTTTCCGAGCACCCATACGAAGCACTCCGCAAAAAATACCCACCGGGTACACTTGTGGAAGGCCGTGTGAAGTCGATTGTTAGTTTCGGTGTATTCGTAGAAGTAGAACCAGGTTACGAAGGCCTTGTTCATATTTCTGAAATCCCAGATGGTCGAAACATTAAATTAGAAGATCTTTATAAAGTAGGGGATTCCGTTCGCACAGTGGTTGTGAAAATTGAACCTAACAACAAAAAGATTTCTCTCTCTATCAAAGACTTTGATAAAGCGGTAGAAAGAGAAGAGATGGCGAAATACATGAAGGAAGACAACCAACCTTCACGTGAATCCATCGGATCTTTTATGAATTTAAACCAAAACCGATAGGTCTATGGATAAGTTTCACAAAAAGAACATCATCGAACAAAAAAAACAAGCCGAACTCATCCAAAAGGATGAGTTCGCTGACTTTGAAGGTTCTAAAGCAGAACTTTTGTTTTTAAAGTTCACTCATTTTTTAGCTAAAAATCGTAAGTCAGTTTTTATTTCTCTCGCTTCCGCCATTATTGTGTTAGCTTGTGTCATCGGTTTTTTTGAGTATAGACAATACTTATTTGAAAAAGAAACTGTTACATTAGAAGATTTAAAACTTACCCACCAAAAAGCAAATGTTAGTTTGGATGCACAAATACAAAGTTTGGAAGTTTTTTTACAAAACCAAAGTACCGGTCGTATGGAACTTCGTGTTTGGAAAGACCTTTCCAAATTGTATGCAGAAAAAGGTGAATTCGGAAAGGCAGCAACTTACCTAGAAGATGCGGCAAAAAAAATCGACACTCCAAAAGAAATCAAAGCTCTTTATTTTTACATTGCGGGCAACTACCGTGAACGTGAAAAAAATAATGGGAAATCATTAGAAAATTATAAAATCGCAGCAACAGTGGTGGAACCGGCACGTGAACTCAATGGGTTTAAGGCGTGGTCGTACTACCAAGCGGGACGATTGTCTTACCTCACTGGTGACAAACAAGGAGCAAAACAATTCCTGGAAAAAGCTGTGAAACTTGATGGCGCAGAATCTGGGGAAGAAGTCAAACTCCTTTCTAGTTATTTACTGCTGAAACTCGGGAAAAACTAATCTATGTTAACTTTGGCTCTTCCGAAAGGTAGGCTTGCCGAAGAAACTGCTCTTCTTTTGCAATCCAAAGGGTGGCTAAAAAACTTGCCATCTGAGGGTTCCAAAGAACTCACCTATGTCTCCGAAGACAAACGCCTCCGTTTACTTTTTGTTAGATCCCAAGATGTCTGCACTTATGTGGAAGAAGCTGCGGCGGATGCAGGAATTGTTGGTTGGGACATCTTAAAAGAGGGTGGTTTTGACCTTGTAGCCCCTGTGGATCTAAAACTAGGTGCATGCAGGCTTTCTCTCGCTTCCTTCCCTGACTTTGATCTGTTTGCCAAACGTTCCAAAGTGCGTGTGGCCACCAAATACCCAAACCTTACCCGCGAGTATTTTTTTTCCAAAGGCATATCCTGTGAAATCATCAAACTTTATGGATCCATTGAACTAGCACCCATTGTGGGCCTTTCGGATTGTATCGTGGACCTAGTTTCCACTGGTGGAACCTTAAAAGCCAATGGACTCAAAGAATTTGAGTCGATTTTGTATAGTACGGCCCGTTTGGTAAGCAATCGCTCCTCTTTTTATCACAAACACGCCGAATTACGGTCTCTTATCGAGAGCCTAGAAAATTAAAATATTGTTTTCACATCGGATTTCCAAAACATAGTAAAAACCAGTTATAATTCCATAGAGGATAGCCATGGCAGTCCCAAAGAGACGTAAATCAAAATCGAAAGTTAGAACAAAAAGAGCCCATCATGCGATTGGCAAACCTAACTTAAACCCGTGTTCCAATTGTGGATCATTTGTTCTGTCCCACCGTGTTTGCCCTTATTGCGGTTTTTATAAGGGAAAACTCGTAGTCGCTCAAAAAGTTAAAAAAACAACCGAAGATAACTAACCGTTATGTGGGTCGCCGTGGACGCGATGAGCGGAGATTACGGCCCTGAAGCAATCGTCGAGGGCGCGGTACTGGCAGTACGAGAATTCGGACTGTCTGTTTCGCTCGTTGGCGATGAACAAGAGTTACTTGATATCCTGTTAAAATTCGATTATGACACAGAAAAAATCCGTGTCATACATTCTACCGAAATCATCGGTATGAATGATTCTCCTTCGATAGCAGTTCGCGCTATGGAGGATTCTTCCGTAGTCAAAGCAGTTCGTTTGGTAGCAGATAAAGAATGTATCGGTGTGTTTTCACCTGGAAACACTGGAGCTACTATGGCCGCTGCATTATTGCATCTTGGCCGACTACCAGGTGTTTTGCGTCCTCCTATTGCTGCACCCATTCCAAGAGAAGAAGGACCACCTGTTATCTTGTTAGATGCCGGTGCCAATGTAGACTGCAAACCCGAATATTTAGCACAGTTTGCGGTTATGGGTGAAATCTACTCACGAGAACTCTTTGGTGTCAAAAATCCAAAGGTAGGCATACTTTCCAATGGGGAAGAAGACAAAAAAGGAAATACCGTTTCCGTCAAAACCTTTGATCTCTTAAAAAAAATTCCATTTAACTTTGTTGGGAATGTAGAAGGCCGAGATTTATATGGCAGTGGTCGCGAAGTTGATGTTGTCGTATGTGATGGTTTTATTGGAAACATTGTATTAAAAGCCACTGAAGGCCTTGCAAAATCTATTTTTAATGTGTTACGTAATTCCATAAGGCAATCCAGTCTTGCCCAAACAGGCGCATTATTATTAAAATCCACTTTTACTGCCGTGAAAAAAAGATTAGATTACGCTGAATATGGCGGGGCACTCCTGTTAGGTGTGGAAGGCATTTGTATGATTGGACATGGGTCTTCCAATGCTTTAGCTGTTAAAAATGCAGTGAGAGTGATTGCTGAATGTGCCAAACATGGAATCAACGAAAGGATACGAGAAAGACTTGGTGAATACAAAACCATTTTGGGAGATTCCAATTGATGGAGTTAAGTTCCCATCGCTTAGTGTTTGTTATACTAGATTTTTTTTCGTTAAACGAATCGATGGATCGGTTTTATTTTATTTTTTAGAATTTTGTTAAGTAAATTGTTTAGGAATTAGAAAAAAGAGGAACCAAAAATGATCAGTTTATCAGGGAAAACAGCCATCGTAACCGGTGGTGCAAGAGGAATTGGAAAGGCAACTTGTTTGAAACTTGCATCTCTTGGTGCAAACATCGTCGTAGCAGACATGAACCCAGAGGCAACCAATGCAACTGCAGAAGAACTTAAATCTAAAGGTTATAAAGCCATTGCCGTTGTAGCAAACGTATCTGTGGAAGAAGATGCGCAAAAACTCATTGATTCTGCAAAAAAAGAATTTGGATCTGTTGATATCCTTGTGAATAACGCTGGTATCACTCGCGACACACTTCTCATGAGAATGAAAAAAGAGCAGTGGGATGCAGTGATTGCTGTAAATTTAACAGGAACTTATCTCTGTACACAAGCAGCAATCAAAGTGATGATGAAACAAGAAAATGGTGGATCCATCATCAACTTATCTTCTATCTCTGGTGAAAATGGAAACATTGGACAAACAAATTATTCTGCTTCAAAAGCAGGTGTGATTGGTTTCACAAAAGCTGTAGCTCTTGAGATGGCATCTAGAAAGGTTCGTTGTAATGCAATTGCTCCAGGTTTTATTGCAACAGAAATGACTGAAGCAATCCCTGAGAACATCAGACAAGGTATGGTGCAAGCGATCCCATTGAAACGTGCTGGTCTTCCTGAAGACATCGCAAATGGAATTGCCTTCTTAGCATCTGACGCATCTTCTTTTATCACAGGTCATATCCTTGATATCAATGGCGGTGGATTTTTGCCAGGTGGCGGTCACTAAAATTAGGATCACTCCTTCCACTTGGGCTATTCAATTCTCAAGTGGAAGATTTTGTCATAAAAAGTAGAACCAAGAACGCATTATTTCTCCTATACCAAAGAGAAATCAATGCGTACCCAACCAAAACTATACCAAATTCTAGAAAAAGCCCATATCGATACGAAAATCGCGGTTGCAATCCAAGACTGGATCGTTGATACTATTGAAGCGAAACGAGACCAAGGTTTGACCAACATGCAAGAAACAAAGATTCTTCCCATGCACCAGGAAGTGAGAACGGGATTCGATTCCATTCGCTATGATATGAACCAAAGGTCAGAATCTTTGCGAAATGAGATGAATCTTCGATTCGAATCCTTTCAAACAAATATGGATGCTCGTTTTGAATCCATGCAATCGACAATGGACGCTCGTTTTGAATCCATTGAAAAAAGATTGGATGCCATCAACTTCACCATTCGAATTTTAGGGATCCCAATTGTGGGGGCAACGATCGGTGGTTTAGGTGTGATTTTTTTGCAAATTTATGAGCGTTTGATTCGATAATCGATTCAAATTGAAATAGAATTCCTTTGATCCCATCTTTTTAATCCTACATTTCTGCTCTATTTGGATTTCGATTTCTTCGATTGGTAAGAGAAGGCTCTGGGAATTTCCATTGTATAGGCAATGCCTTCAAAACTTGATGAAAAATATTGGATCTCGTTTAAAACTTCGATCACTTCTGTGAGATTTTTTTTCGGGATGAGGACTGTCGCCACTTCTCTTGCAGGTGTGAAAACACTATCTGTATTTCCTGTATGGGAAAGTCGGTTGAGTGAAATGGTGGAACTTGTCACACCTACTTTACGTACGGCACTTGTTACAAATTCAATCATCTCTTCTTTGCAGTTAAGGACTAAATTCACTCCTTCAAAATAATTCCTATGCCTTGTTGATATTCTAAATTGGTTAGATTTTTTCCTCCAATCCATATTCCCATATAACTGGTCTAAGGCGGAAATGATTTGGTCCATGCTTGCGGCCTGTTTGGGTCCTTCCAAACTCACTTTGGTATTGAGAAGGCCTTTCCCAACGGGGAATTCAAAAATAAACCCTCTACCGGGTAAATCCAATCGACCCACTTCAATCATAAAATCGAGTACATGTTCACTGTCTGAAGAATGAACCACAAGTTTAAGGATTTCTTTTTCCTTGGGGATTGTGATCCTTAAAAGTCCCAATCGATCTCGAAGGCCAGTCCCTGTTCCAAAACTTATGGTGGGAACAGCAATTCCATTTTGTAACACCAAACGGGCGATTGGTTCAGCGGAACCCCTCGGTAACACACAAAAAATTCCAGTAAGACCTGTAAATCCTATTGGTTCCCTTTTCTCTTTGGATGTAAATGTGTACCCAATCGGTGTTTCTCCTATGAAATCAATGGATTCTGAATAGACACTTCCATGCCCTGGTACATTGAGTTCTGCAGAATCACGGATGAGGGCGAGTAAAAAATTTTCTGACTTCTCTTCACATAGGATTTCAAATATGGAAACAGGAGTATCGATAATGGATTGGTTTTGGTAAAAATCCAAAAACCATACTCCTCTTTTGGCAAGAACTGGATACCTTCCTTGTTCTAAATGGTAGTACAGAATTCCGTTTTTTTTGAGAGCGGAAATCACTGATTCTGTTAGGTCTCGATGGACAATGGCAGTGATCCTAGACATTTTTTGTTTCATAAGGTTACTTTTGTTTTTGTTCCGAATCGTCTAACGAAAGTTTACGAGAATTTTCCACAAGGATCCCCATCACTAAAACCGTGAGGATAGGAAACGCCGAAGCACATGCCAAAATTCCAAATCCATCCGTTGTTCCCAATTGGTTTCCGATCCCAAGTCCCATGGCAATCACAAGGGGGACGGTGATGGGGCCCGTGGTCACGCCCGCACTATCCCAAGCAATTTCGATGAACTCAGGTTTACTCAATCGATTTAAAAGTAATAAAAATAAATACACCGGGACTAAAATCCAAACAATAGGAATCTCCAAAATGATTTTTAAAATTCCAATCAATGTCCCAAACCCAACTCCAATGGCAACGGATTGGATGAGAAGTGATTTTCGAAAGGTTCCAACAGTGGTTTCCTCCACAGCATTGCCAAGAGCAGATAACGCTGGTTCGGCTAACGTGGCAGAGTATCCTAATACAAAAGCAAAAACCAACACAATACCATAACCAAGTAAATTGTCTTCTTTTCCAAAGATTGGTCCATGGATGGGAGTGAATTCATAAACTTTTTTAGATTGGTCCCAATTTTCTTCTCTATAGGGAATTTCTGTGTAGGATTTTCGTTCCTTTAGGTAAAAGAACTTCTCTTCCTTTCCTTCTTCGTTAAGGGCAGTAAAAACTGCTTTGGGATTAAAGTTTTGAATGTATTTAGTTGAGTCAGTGAGTTCGATGGAACGAAACGTGGAAGGGAGTTTCCATCCCACTTGGTCTCCTAATTGGTTCAGTCCAAACATGATTCCAAAATTGAAGATGGTGAGTCCAATCACCGAAAATAGAATGCCAAGCCTTACCTCTTCTGGATACGGAATTTTTTCTTTTAATACCAAATACAAGACAACGATCAAAAAAATGGACAAAGGTAAAATGGCGCGAAGGGCAATCATAAATGCATCGTAGATATGATTTCCTATCCCTTTTGGAATCTTTTTAAGGGAATTTGGAGTGGTGGAACTTGTTTTTTGATTTGTTTCGAAATCTTTGGTTTTTCCACCTAACAAAAATTTACCTTTCGTTGAATGGATTTCTTTTTGGAAAAATTCTCCTTCTAACATTGGCTTGGGAACCTGCATTGAAAAGTAAATCCCTACCAAAAAAACTGAAAGGATGGGGAATAATGAGGCAAGAGTTACCACCCCATAGGCACTACTTTGTTCATTTTTTTCTGATACTTTAGAAATTCCGATCCCTAATGCCACTACGAGAGGTACAGTCACAGGTCCCGTTGTCACAGCACCTGAATCCCAGGCAAGTCCGGATATGTATTTTAAATTTTCATCGAAGTAGGCAAAAATACTCACACCTAACAATAAAAGAATCGATGGGATTAAAACTTTGGACAATGAAAATCCATATAAAAAACGTAACATCCCTAAAAGCACTGAAATCCCAACGCCTGTGGCGATGGAGATATAAAGGGTATCCGAACCTTCGTTTAACAAATAATAGAGTAAAGGTGCTTCCCATGGGGTGACTTTACTGCCACAAGCTTTTAAGATGGCAATCGCAGGTTCCGCTAATGTTGCCCCCATTCCCAGTAAGATGGAAAATGCCATGATGCTTACGATGCCTAATTTTTGTGGAAGTTTAAGTCCTAAAGCTTCCCCAAGTGGCATGAGACCAAGGAATAAACCTTCCAAAAAAAAACTAAGTCCAATGATCACGGAAACAATTCCTAATGTGATCAGTCCTGCCTCTTTGATTGGCACACGTAACACAAGGAGTTGGAAGAGAGTGAGGTAGAGGACAATCCAAATCACAGAACGAAACTGGATCCAAATTTTCTTTCGAAAGTAAGGTAAAATTAATGCCAGTGCCTCACGGAATCCAATCTGAATGGACTCTTCTTTTTCATTCCTTGCCATAGAGACAAAATAAGTTGGAAAACTAAAATTGAAAAGGGAAATTCGAAAAGGATGTCCCCTGGCGTTAACCAGGAGACGAGTGTGGGTAAACTGGGAAAAGATTCAGAACTATTTGTAAGCTTTGTCTTCTTGGATGAATTTTTTTGTTGTGGTTGCTGTGAGATTAACCGTTGGTCGAACAATATAAGTGGCAGTATTATCCCAGAGTTTAGTTGAGACGCTTGCCAAATCAGTTCTCCATTTGAAATCAGTAGGTACCTGATTGATAGCGGAAGATGCATGTTCTGCTACCAAGGCTGTCCATTCAACTAGGGAACCATCATAATATGTCGATGGATATCCTAGGATATTCAGTGCAGCAAATCCGTTGACTTGCGCCTCAAAATTCGTTCGGCATTGGCTAACGACTGTGGCACCAGAAGTATACCCTTTATTAGCAAAAATGGTTTTAAGAGCAGATTTCGATTTGTAACGATATCCAATCGCAAAAGCTGCTGCATTGTCTATGGAAGTGCCTGTATCGTTGATTCCCTCAAATAAAGCTAGCCAGGGAAAAGAAACAGCTCCCTTGATGTTTCCTTCAAAAGGAACAAATGTTTGTGTTCCCCCAGCTGTTGGGCCTCCAGAGGACGCATATGATGTTGTGATGTACCCTTTTGTAGCTTGAGCTGGGATGTTGTTTAAGGTACTTCTATCATCAGAAAGTCCAGAGGCTCCGGTAAATTGCGCTGTTGGTCTTGCATCAATTAAGAACTGTTTTGTCGTCAGTCCTGGTATTTGTGCTTCTAAATTGTTTTTTGCAATTTCGTAGATATCCTCGAGTCCCGATGTAATGACAGTGTTGTCGATTCTAATACTTTTGACAGTGAAATTTCCTTTTACTGGAAGAGTGCTTTTTGTTGCACTCGTTTGAGTCGGATACACCTGTGCAAAATTACTACGTAAGTTTCCATTTAAAATCGCAAGGTGTTTGATATCAATTCCCCAATATCGTAACCAATACACTCCACGAGTTATATCTTGAACTCCACCAGCAGCAGTTGCTGCTGCAGGTGCCGATCCAGTGATAGGATCTTCGCTATTGTTGCCTGAGTTTCCTGTACCTACAGCAAAAACGATCAAATCTTTTGTGGGATTGATCCCAAAGGTATTCAACCAATCATCAACAAACTCGCCATTGGCTTGGTATCGAATGGAATTGGAAAAAAGACCAGAATCTCTTGTCTGGTTAAAACGAAAACCACCACTTGGCAAACTAGCAGGTTTGTAATCATTGAGCGCATAAACATAAACACCCTTATTTGCATCTGATTTGACATAGGGATTCCATGCTTCGCCTCCACCATTCGCTTTGTTTGCAACATCCGTTTGTAAGATGATCAGGTTTCCTGTGATATGGCTTGGTTTGTTTGCCTGCCAATCGGAAACAAAACGATTGAGAGTAGACGCTGTGATGAGCCCCCAATTGTTTTGGTTGTAATCATCGTTGGATTCATTCACCAAATCGCTCGCAGTATTCACTTTGATTTGGTTGGCAGCAAGGAACAGTAGCCCTGCGAGTAATGCATGATTGTCCTCTTTTTTATCAGCGCAAGATGCGAAAAAGGAAACGAGGAGGAATGCGGAAAGAGTTGTTGACCATTTCTGAATCATGGAATTCTCCTAAAATTGAAATTCTTAAGAACGGTTTCTCCACTGAAGCGCAAAAGGGGAAGGAGTATTCGTTATAACGGAATATAAATCTGCTAAAATGGATCAATCGATTGGAAATCGGCGTAAGATATTATCATTGGCTGAAATGGGAAACGGATTGGTTCTTTTTTGTAGGAAAGATGGAAAGTCCTTTGATATTAATAATTGTTAGGTGATGTTAGAATGATGTCAAAGGTTTCAAGAGGAAAATAATCTATTTAGACTTGCCAAAAATTCCGACAATTTCATTTTAAAAAAACGCTAGGCGTACATATATACCTGGCGGAAAACGATTTAACACTTGCCCCACTGTTCACAGTGGCCTGGAGGATATAAAATGGCAGATTTCGAAAAAATTAAGTCAATCATCGTAGAACAACTTGGTGTTGATGAATCAGAAGTTACACCTGAAGCTCACTTCATCAATGATCTTGGTGCTGACTCTCTTGACACAGTTGAACTAGTGATGGCTCTTGAAGAAGAGTTTGGTGTGGAAATTTCTGATGAAGACGCAGAAAAAATCCAAACCGTAGGCGATGTAATTAAATTCATCGATAAACTTAAGGGGTAATTCCCAATCCAAAAACCGGGTTCCCCGAATAGAGGAACCCGGATCTTTTTCCCTTGTCTAACACCATTCGCATCAAACTTTCTCCCGAAAGAATCGCAAACCTCAAAGAATTACAATCCATTACCAATACGAGTTTTAAGGATGTTTCACTCCTCCACCTAGCTTTTGTTCATAGGTCATTTGCCAATGAAGACTCAGATCGTTACCTTTCTGATAACGAACGATTGGAATTTTTAGGAGACTCTGTGCTTGGAATCCTTGCAGCCGAATACCTTTACAAATCACTTCCTAAGGGCAAGGAAGGGATCCTCGCCAAATTGAAGAGCAAAATGGTCTCAGCACCTGCCATTGCCAAACTAGCACGTCTCTACCGATTTCCTGATTTTTTACTTCTGGGAAAAGGGGAGAAGGAAAAGGGAGAAGCAAATCTCAATTTACAAGCAGATTGTTTCGAAGCCTTTCTTGGCGCATTATATCTAGACCAAGGTTTAAACAGTTGTCGGATCTTTTTAACACCTCATTTCCAGAAGATGGAAAAGGTGGTGGAAAATGCAGAAGAAACAAAAGATTATAAAACCATTTTACAAGAATTTTGCCAAAAGAAATGGAAAAAATTACCAGAGTATGTTCTTTTGAAAGAAGAAGGGCCTGATCACGATAAAGAATTTTTAGTTTCAGTGTCGTGTGGAGAATACTTCCAAACAAGTGGTGATGGAAAAAATAAACGAAGGGCTGAACAAATGGCTGCAAAATCGGCTCTACGTATTTTAAAATTATTATGATCGATTTTTTGTTAAAATCCAAATCCATGCGTGTCCGTGTCGCGGCTCTCATCCAAGATTCAAAAGGAAAAATTTTACTCGTCCAACAACAAAAAAAACAATCAGGATACTGGTTACTTCCTGGTGGTGGGATTGAATTTGGAGAATCAGGAGAAGAGGCTCTCAAACGAGAACTAAAAGAGGAATTGTCTCTTGAAGTCAGCCACACAGAATTTCTATTACTCAACGAATCCATCGATCCTAATAAAAAAAGACATCTGATTCAAATTGTTTTTTTAACTAAAGTGAAAGAACTATTGCCAGTTCTCAATGCCAAAGAAAAAGCAATTTCAGGATTTGGGTATTTCACTCCCAAAGAGATTTTGGCGATGGATTTAAGGCCAGATATAAAACATTACTTCCGAGCAAAAAGTACAAATAAACCTCGATATATTTCCAGCCCATGGGTGAATGAACCATGAAGTTATCAGAAAGAGAAATTGTTGGATCGGGATTTCGTTATCCTATCGAATTACATGAAGACTTTGTTGGTCTTTCTGAAAAACTTAGTTCACTCAAAAAAGTATCCCATATCTTTGTTTTAACAAACCGCGAAATAGCAGGGATTTACGAAAAATACATCACAAAAGAATTAAAAAACACATCCATTCCTTTTAGTTTTATTTATCTAAAGGCAGGAGAAAAAAATAAACACATTGATCGTGTGAAAAAAGTTTACCAACAATTGATTGCAGAAGAAGCCGATCGAAATGCCGTCATCGTAGCGTTTGGTGGTGGAGTTGTGGGAGATTTTGCTGGATTCATTGCGGCCACATACCAACGTGGGATTCGTTTTGTCCAAGTTCCAACAACTTTACTTGCTTCGGTTGACTCGTCCGTTGGTGGTAAGGTAGCCGTCAATGTTGATTCTGGTAAAAATATGGTTGGGGCGTTTTACCAACCAGAGTTTGTATTTGCACCCCTTTTTACTTTATCAACTTTACCAAAAAAAGAATGGAGTTGTGGGATCGCTGAAGTGGTAAAACATACTTTTTTAGATGGCGGTCTCTTTTTAGAAACTCTTTCAAAACGGAAACGGTCAGATTTTTATGAAAAATCGGATACTGTGCGTTATGCGATAGAAGAATCAGTTCGAGTGAAGGCGAGTATAGTAGCAGAAGATGAAAGAGAGTCAGGTCTTCGGGCAGTTCTTAATTTAGGCCATACAACAGGCCATGCCATTGAGTCTCTTACTGCTTATAAAAAATATTCACATGGCGAAGCAGTGTCAGTAGGGCTTGTTACGGCCTTATTATTGTCCAAATCGATATTAGGTTTTTCGGAAACAAATTTTCAAACCGCAATTTCAATGATGAACCAATTGGAATTACCGACTGATTTGGATGAGAAACCTGAACTTGTTTTGCAACACATGGAACATGACAAAAAGAAAGATGGTAATACCTTAAAATTTGTTTTGCTTCAGGATTTTGGAAAACCAAAATTCGGTGTTCCCGTAGAAAGAAAAATGATATTAGAAATATTGAAACTCCATAAAGGAATGAAACTAAATGGGTAGTGGAAGTATTAAAGAATTTTATCTTGATCTCAATCCGTTGACACTCCTTCGAAGTTCGAACAGGGAGTTCGCCGAAACTCTAATCCTTTTTGCTTACATGGTGATCTTTGCTGTGATTTGTTACAAAATCACAATGGTGCTTGTCGAAAGGATCAAACCAGCACCAGATCCCGTCCACGAATACAATCGTAGGAAAGTGGCAAGGATGGGTTTTCTTTTCATATTTGGCATTGCATACCTTCCTGTTATCTTTTCCAGTTTGTCTTTGTTACCAACCGTCCTTGGACTTGCTGGTGCAGGTATCGTCATTTCACTCAAAGAAGTTTGGCTGAATATGGTGGGTTGGTTTATGATCATGGGTGCCAACGGATTTAAAGTTGGAGACCGAATTGAAATTGATAACATCAAAGGTGATGTTGTCAATATTGGTTTTTTTAAATTTACATTACTGGAAATTGCACCAGACCCAAGATTCGAACAATCAACAAATAGGTTGATCCATTTTCCAAATTATAATATCGTATTACATCGGTTTTTCATCGTCTCGGAAACGATGGACTTTGTCTGGGATGAGTTTCGAATTTTTTTAGATCTCAAATCAAATTGGGAAAAAGCTGAAAAAATTTGTTCTCAAATTTTACATGAAGAGTTGGTGCTTGCACCTGAACTTGTGGAATCAAAAATCCGAGAGATGTCAAAAAATTATCTTGTGAGACTTGGAAAGACCACTCCTATCGTTTATACTTCATTAGAGCCTGAAGGAACCATTTTGTTATGTTTACGTTACCTCACACCCATTCGTTCCAAACGTCTCAATCGTATCCTCATCTCAAAAGAAATTTTAACAAAATTCAAAGAAGAAAATGACATCTACATCCACACCCACTAAAGACAATTCCATCTGGATTATATTCGGTTTACTATTGTTTGTACTATTATCGGGGATTGCTTTCGGACCCTGTAAGGGATCTGTAGAAAGACCAGGTTCGGTTCCCAAACAAGCCAAATTTGATAAAAAAACAAACCACTACCAAATGACGAGTGAAGGTTTTTTTCGTGAATGGTATGAAAATGGCAACTTAGTCACCCTATATCCTGTAAACCAATTGGGACAACCTGATGGAATTGGAAAAAAATTAAACTACCTCGATGGAATTACCATTATGGAAGGGAAGTTGGTTAATGGAGAACGAGATGGATTATGGAAATTTTATTTTTCCGATGGCAAACTATACATCGAACAAAATTACAAAGCAGGTTACCGTAAAAAACAACTTTGGATCCTCACAGCAGAACTAGGAAACGAAAATGGTGCTTATATACGTTATTTCCGCAATGGGCGTTTGAACGAAAAAGGTTTTTTTGATGGGGGACTTCGTACAGGAGATTGGGTTCGTTATTATCCTGATACAAAAGTGGAAGAAAAAGGAAGTTATGCGGAAGATAAAAAAATTGGTGAGTGGTTTTATTATTATCCTACCGGTGTAAAAGAAGCTTCAGAACTTTATTCGGATACTGGTGAATTATTATCGCGTAATACGTATTATCCGAATGGCTCCTCATGGTGTACTACAAAAAAGAACCAAACTCCAATTTGCCAATAAAACTTTAGTAAGGAAATTCAAATTCCCATGGGAGCGTTCTCTCCCATGGCGTTACTTCGTTTTCCTATGATGATTTTTTAAAACTCGGATGCCTTTCCAAATAAACCTAGGTTGTTTTGGATAAGGTCAATGTTGAAGAGTAATAAACTGAATAAAAATGTGACAAACAAAATGATCAAGATTGTGCTAAAGATTGATAAAAATCCATTTCGTAAAAATCGATATTGCAGATAAGCGAAACTCACAGTCAAATTTTGCCAATTTTTGTTTTTCGATTCTCCACCCACTTTGTTGTAATTGAAGATATAAAAAACTGACAAAAGAGCGATCAAAAAGAAGATAAAATAACTAAATTCACTTACGTAGTGTTTTTGGAGTAAAAACAAAGGAATATAGATTAAGTTCCCAATTAGAATTCCTATAAAAATGATCACAATCACGTGAAAAATTGGAGCAAAGTAAGACCCTGTTTTGGTATTACTCGGAGAACGACCTTCTTCCTCTAAGGAAGAAGAAAACTGTAAGGATTGGAATCCCTCATACAATTCTTTGTCTTTGATGATGGTTCTGTAAGCCAAAATGGTGATGGCATAAGTGAATATCAAAAATGCTGAATAAAAGTAGGACAAAATGTCCTTTTGGGCCATTAAATTTAATTGGATAAAAAGTTTCGGTAACAAAACCACAAGTGAAACAGGATACAAAACATGGGCAATGGATTTATGAAACCAAGCGCGGAATGCGTAAGTTACAGCAGTAGAGAAGGTCAAAAAAAGATAAAACAACACCAATCCTAAAAAAAGTTTTTGTCCGATTAGCACGCGTTTTACGCTATCTTTTGTTTCTTCTAAGTCTGTATCAATCGGGAGTTCTTTTGATTCTAACTCTACTAAAAATGATTCAAGGTATGCGATTTTACCAATCAATCCAGATTCTTGGATCACCTTTGGTTTCATCATTTCTTCGTTTTGTTCTTGAGAATCGGTTGTGATAAAGTCAGGAAACTGAACTGAGTAATCCACAAAGAGAGAGTGAAGAATCACAAGTGCTATGAAGAGAGGGGAAAGGATTGGTAAGTTTTGTTTGAATTTGGTCATTTTGTTTAGAGAATTACAAAGATTGTCATCATTCCAATGGCAAGAACCACAAGCATAATGATATAAGGCATTAAATGGAAACTTTCATCGGCAGCCAAATTTGGATTTTGTTTTGATTTCGAAATTTTAGCTGTTGGTGAGGCAACGGAGTTCATGATATTGGCGGCACCTTGGCTACTATCAGTCGTTTTGATTTTTACCGAGTTTTCTTCTTCAATGATTTTTCCGTAAATTTGTTCGTTGATTTTGATCACGACTTCCGAAAAATTTTTGTTATTCGATATGTTCACAATTTTTGCAGGGATTTGTTTGATGGCTCCTGATTCATCTTTGAGTTCCAAAGTATTGATAATGGAATCAGTGATCGAATCCCCTGGCACCAAACGAACATATACATTATCACCTGCCTTTAGTTCAACGAGTGGTACACCGTTGACAGGAGAAAGTTGGAATTTAAACTGAACAATTTGTTTGTCAGCAGGAATGAGAAATCCTGAGGCTTGCGGAACCGGAGTGACAGGAGGTGCTTCTTTTTTGGCAATTTCCTCTTCGTCCACAGTCGTTTTTGTCATATCATTGGGATCAATTAATTCGAAGTGGATTTCAACTTTGGGTTCTGAATTCCCGGCTGTTCGTTTGTGAATTTCACTGAAAACAAAGTCCAAACGGTCCGTGAGATTGTGGTCCATGTAATGCAAAATCTCTTCCAAAAAACTTTCCGAACCAAATTTGGTTTTGATGAGTTCTTGTAGGGACTTTGTGATGTTTTTTTGTTGTTCACCTTTGTAAATGACACGTTGCATCCGGTTATAAAAGTCCTGAAACGTAGACCGAACAGGAAGTAGAGCGAGGGGGCTTGTACAAGAAACACCCTCATATTTCACCGATTTGATTTCAACCGGGTCAATGATGGCAGAAACCATGGTGTACACCATATTGGCTTCGTCTCGTAGATTGACTTTGACAGAATAATAGTTTGGTGTTTCAGGCATAAGGTTCTTTTTTGACAGTATCCATCTTTCAAAGAAAGCTGTCAAAAAGATTAGGTCATCATGGGAATCGTCTCTTTAATCACAATCCGTTACATCCGAGGGTCCCGCGTTTTGGGATTCCTCTCCATCAAATCAAGGCTTTCGTTCATCGTGATGGCAGTGGGGGTAGGCCTTCTTGTTGTGGTTCTCTCCATTTTCAATGGATTCCAAAAACAAGTGAAGGAATCCCTCTGGCAAGGTGGTCCTCATATCACCATTGAAAATTCCTATGGTTCTGGTGCCATTTATGATTACGAAACCGTAATTGCGCACTTAAAATCCGATCCAAAACTTGCCGAATCCTTTGTGTCAGTAGAAGGCAATATCACAAGCCACGGACTGATCCAAAGCAATAATAACTTCAATCCGATTATGATTCGTGCCGTACCGATTGATTCGATTGAAAAATTAGTCGAAAATGGACTTCCCAATTTTCCAAGAATTTTGCAATACAACCGGGATGAAATTTCCTCGATCAATTCTAAAAAGATGGTTGTTGTTGGAAAGGAGATGAGTGCCATTTACGGGTATGGAATTGGCAGAGAGATCACGATGGCGGTTCCTGGTGGCAGGTTCACCGTGGAGAGAGGAGTGCAAGTCAATGTACAGTCCTTTCGTTTGGTCGGCCTTTTCAAAACAGGTTATTACAATTACGATTCTAAGTTTGTGTTTTTATCCCTGCCACAGGCCCAAGAGTTTTTTAAAATGAAAGGAGCGGTAAACCAAATTGCAATTAAGGTTCGCTCATTGGATGACTTAAAACTCACCAAACACAGAATCTTATCAAGGTTAAACGAAGAAAATTGGAACCAAAAAATTCAAGATGATACATCTTGGTCAGTGAGGACCATTGCGGAAGAACAGGAGAACTTTCTTGCGGCACTTCGTTTGGAAAAAACCATCATCTCCATCATTGTCTTTTTGTTCATTGTCCTTGCTGCCCTTGGGATGGTTGCAACCGTTCACTCTCTCATCCGTGCAAAACGTAGGTCGATTGGAACTTTAAAAGCACTTGGACTTGCTTCCAATGATATCTTACTCATTTTCACACTCAATGCGATGATAGTGGGAATTTTGTCTTCACTTGTGGGTGGGATGACGGGGATTTTTATCGCCACAAAATTGGAAGTCATCATCAATGCCATTTCTGAAATCATCAATGGAGTGGGAAGTATCCTAAATCCTGGTGATTGGGATCCTGTGGAACTCGTTCCAAAAGACATTTATTATTTTGATCATATCCCTGTTGATATTGATATTTCCTTTATCTTTATGGTGACAACTGCTGCTACCATTCTCTCTGGCCTTGCTGGGTATTTCCCTGCTCGGATGGCCGCCAATCTAAACCCAGTGGATACGATTCGCAATGACTAATTCTGAACTCAAACCAACAGTCTCCGTACGAAAACTAGAAAAGTATTACCAAGTTGTCGACAAACGGTATCATATCATCTCAGGTCTCGACTTTGAAGTGTTACCTGGCGAAATCGTTTCTGTAGAAGGGGCTTCGGGTGTTGGTAAGTCAACACTGCTCAATATCCTCGGTGCCATGGATTCGTTTGACGATGGTGAGGTGGACGTATGTGGTGTTTCCTTAAAAAACTTAAATGAAAAACAAAGAGAAAGTTTTCGTGCTGAAAAAATCTCTTTTATCTTCCAACAACATCTTCTCCTTCCTGATTTTACAGCTTTGGAAAATGTAATGATGCCCCTTCTCATTGCAAGGATGAATCCAACCCAAGCAAAAGCACAAGCAATCGACATTCTAAAAAAAGTAGGGCTTGGTGAAAGGACAGAAAGTTTTCCTTCCCAACTCTCAGGTGGTGAAAGCGCCCGTGTGGGTGTGGCACGTGCTCTTGTCGGAAGAAGGCAACTCATCCTCGCAGATGAACCAACAGGGAACCTTGACCGAGACAATTCACGTCATCTCATGGATCTCATCAAAGAACTACAGAATGAATTTAAATTTTCACTCATCCTTGTGACACATGATTTGGAGCTTGCGTCCATGGCGCACAAACGAAATCGGATCGTATCTGGTAAGT
Organism: Leptospira yanagawae serovar Saopaulo str. Sao Paulo = ATCC 700523; assembly: GCF_000332475.2. Classification (GTDB taxonomy): domain Bacteria; phylum Spirochaetota; class Leptospiria; order Leptospirales; family Leptospiraceae; genus Leptospira_A; species Leptospira_A yanagawae. Next base: position 81,703 of record NZ_AOGX02000039.1, on the reverse strand, counting down.
TAACTCCCGTTAGTGTATGAAATATTGTCGATTCTGTGGAACCACAGAGTCCCAGTTTCGGATTTCAGGCAAATTTGGGTGTGAACATTGTGTCACACAATTTTTTGATCCAATCAAAAGTAAACCGTCCCCCATTCCAAAATCTCTAATTGAGGAAATCGAAGGAATCTTTACAAAATCGGAATCCAAAACCAAGATCTTGATGATTCGCACACGTTTGACTCGTAACCTAAGCCATAGTCTTTTTCCCTTTTATGATCTGAAGAAAGAAGAAGTGAAGCGCTTGTTAGCTGAAAATGAGCTTATGGACTTTTTAGATGAGGAAACGAATTCTTTTTTTACAGAAAAAGATTCTATGATTCGGTTGTATTTTGGTGGAGAAGACCATTTGCGTTTTGAGGCCTTACGTAAAGTTTTACCCTGTGAAAGTTTGGATCCCGCCGAAGCTGTAGATTTGGCAGTTGCAAAACGTAAAAAGCTAAAATCCTTACTTCGCTTCATTTTCAAAAAACAAAATTGGGCATTTGCAAAGGGAATCGGGTACGTCTCTTCCTGTCCTACCAATGTGGGACGGGGGAGGCGGGATTCCATCCTCCTTGGCATCGAACCTGGAGTGGATCCGAGCTTCTTTTCACTTTTTGAGAAACTTTCTGAATTTGGTATAGAATTTGCTCCTTCCACCGATCATAGAAGAGAGTCCCTGGGAAAGTTCCGAGGGCTTGTCGTAAAAATCTCGTGGAAGAACGCATACGCGGTCCAAAAACGTCAGTTTTACAAAATTCTTGGTTTACGAGGCTCCCTTTGACCCAGTACGGTCAGGATGGGAACAAGGACGTTCGTCTAATTACTAAAGGCAGGGTGCGGCATGTTGGAATTCACCAAAAGAGCAAAAAGAGTCATCAACGAAATCGCCCAAGATGAGGCTAAACGTTTAGGTTCCGATTTTATCGGTCCTGAACACATACTACTTGGGCTTCTCCGGGAGGAGGACTCTGTCGCGATAAAGATTCTAACGAATCTAAACATCAATTTAAACGAACTCCGTAAGGAAGTAGAGAAACGTACTCGTGAAGGTTCAGGGGCTTTGTTACTCGATGTCAGCCAAGGACAAGACAAGTACCAAAAAATGATCGAAGTTTCCAAAGAAGAGGCAAAACGCCTCAAACACAACTATGTGGGAACGGAACACATCTTACTCGCATTACTTCGTGATAATAATAATATCGCTGGGGGATCGTTATCTTCCTTTAGCGTGAACTACAATGTCATCAAATCGGAAATTTTACGCTTACTTGGTGCGCCTCCTTCAGGGGCAGTTGGTGGTGGGACAACTGGTACACAATCCACAGGACAAGGTCAAACACAAACAGCTACACCAAGACAAGAAAAAAGTAAAACTCCGATCCTCGACGAATTTGCACGTGACCTCACTCAACTCGCACGTGAAAAAAAATTGGACCCAGTCATTGGCCGTTCGAAAGAAATCGAACGTGTGATCCAAATCTTATCTCGTAAAACGAAAAATAACCCAGTACTGGTTGGAGAATCGGGTGTGGGAAAAACGGCTATCGTGGAAGGCCTTGCGCAAGCAGTAGTAGAAAAACTAGTGCCTGATCTTTTATTCGACAAACGAGTGTTATCTTTGGATTTGGCAAGCCTGATTGCAGGGACCAAATACCGTGGTGAGTTTGAAGAACGATTGAAAAAGATCATGAAAGAAATCGTCACTTCGCAAAACATCATCATCTTTATCGATGAATTACACACTCTCATTGGGGCAGGTGCTGCGGAAGGTGCAGTGGATGCGGCAAACATTTTAAAACCTGCGCTTGCACGTGGGGAGTTACAATGTATAGGTGCCACAACCAATAACGAATACCGTAAGTACATTGAAAAGGATTCGGCATTGGAACGAAGGTTCCAAATGGTGAAGGTTCTTGAACCGTCGGTTGGTGATGCGGTCCTCATTTTGGATGGTTTGAAAAAAGCGTATGAAGCTCACCATAAGGTGCGTTATTCGGAAAAAGCCATCGAACAAGCTGTGAAATTATCACATCGATACATCAACGACAGGTTTTTACCAGACAAGGCGATTGATATCATTGATGAAGCAGGGGCAAAGGCACGCCTTGCCAATTGCCAAAGACCCAATGAAATCAAAGAGATTGAAGAAGAGATCAAAGCACTTTCTGTCAAAAAAGAAGATTTGGTTCGTAGCCAAGAATACGAAAAAGCCGCAGCCGTAAGGGATGAAGTGAATCGTAAAAAAGGTGAATTGGAAGAAAAAACCAAACAATGGCAAGAACGAATGGAAGGGTATGCAGTTTCCATTGAAGAAGAAGACATTCTGTCTGTTGTGAGCCTATGGACTGGAATTCCATTGAAAAAAATGGAACAATCCGAGAATACAAAACTTCTCAATTTGGAAGAAGACATCAAAGCTCGTATTGTTGGGCAAACAGAGGCCATTGAAAAAGTGGCCCGTGCTGTCAGACGTTCTCGTACAGGTCTTAAGAGTGAGAAACGTCCAACGGGATCCTTTATCTTCCTTGGGCCAACAGGTGTAGGGAAAACAGAACTTGCAAAAGCACTCGCCGAGCAGTTGTTTGGTTCAGAAGACAATATGCTCCGAATCGATATGTCTGAATACATGGAACCACATGCAGTTTCCAGACTGATTGGAGCTCCTCCCGGTTATGTTGGGTATGATGATGGTGGCCAACTCACTGAGTTTGTGAGAAGGAAACCATATAGTTTGGTACTCCTTGATGAGATTGAAAAAGCGCACCACGATTTGTTTAATATCCTACTCCAAATTATGGAAGAAGGGAATTTAACAGATACAAAAGGTCGTAAGGTAAACTTCCGAGATACCATAATCATCATGACCTCAAACATTGCCGCAAAGGAAATTTCCAAAGGTGGGCGATTGGGTTTTGAAGATTTTGCTGAAGAAAGAGAGTCTTACAAAGCGGAACAAGCAAGAGAACAACTTAAAAAACACTTTAACCCCGAGTTTTTAAACCGAGTGGATGAAGTGGTTTATTTTGCTCCTCTTAAAAAAGAAGAAATCGTTAGCATTGTGGATATCATGTTAAAAGATTTTAACAAACGTTTGACGGAGAAAAAAGTCCTAGTGGAACTCACTTTGAGCGCAAAAGAACATTTTGCAACCATTGGATACGACCAGAACTATGGAGCACGTCCGCTCAGACGAGTATTCCAAAGAGAATTGGAAGATTATATGGCAGTGCAGTCACTAAAAGGTGTGTATGACAATCCTACTAAAATTTTGGTAGATTTGGCTGAAGGAAAACTTGTGTATTCCGAAACCCCTTGGTCTGACTACAAAGAAGTTCCTAAAAAAGATGATGGATCTTCCCCAAACACTGAGGAAAAAGACTTAGCTCTCGTTTAGAGAGTGATGGGGAAGGCGAAAGGAAATGGCAATTCTCATTCCCCTCGTCTTCCTATTTTCTTATTTTTTCATTCGTAAAATTTGGTTCCAACTTCGGAAGATCCGAACCGTAGGAACCATTGAACGCATCGAGCTCGGTTATATCCGACCCAATCTAATCCTTCCTGAAGTCAAAGTTCATTATAAATACTATTTCCAATCTGGTTTGTATTTTGGGTCTGGGTATCTTGGTTTATCTGATTTTTTACCCTCGGAAGAATTCCACCTGCACTTAGGACCAGGGGAAAATCCCATTCTCTATGTAGGCGATTTAGAGATCATTACCGAAGAACATATCGAACATTACTTGCTTTCCAAAGGGGGAAGCGTTTTCCTATACCTGGACCCTATTGAACCTTACCATTCCAGGATCGATACGGTCAATTTGAACTCCATTACGGTTCCCTCGGATCTATTATGAAACACTTACTTCACATCATGGCTGTTATCTGCCTACTTGTATCCTCAGTTTACTCTCAAGATAAGGAACAAGTTGGTTCTGCGTATTTCCAAGCAGTTGATGAATACAAAACAAAAAATTATGCGAAATCAATCGAACTTGTGAAAAGCCTACTCGTAGATGGAAAATCATCCTACGAATTTTATGCCTTACTTGCTTTCAACTACGATAAGTTAAACGATTTTGATAACGCCTACAAAAACATGTTGGAAGCAAGAAAACGTAAACCTGATGATGAAGACCTATTACAAGGTAGTCTTGCCATCTTAACTCGTCATAAAAAGTGGAAACCTGCGATTGAACTTGCAGAAAAAACAATTCCCATGTATCCACAAAATCCAGAAATCCGGTATTTTTATGCCTTGGCCCTTGCTGAAAAAGGGGCATCAAAAACTGCACTTTCCCAAATTGAAAAAGCAAAAGCAGGAAGTCCTAGTGATGCCCGTATGTTAGAGTTAGAAGGTAAAATTTATTACCAATTAAAAAATTACGACAAAGCTGATATGAGTTTACGTTGGGCATCCAGTATCAACCAAAACTCAAGTGAAATTTGGAATAACTTGGCTCTTGTCCAAGAATCTCTTTATCGAACCAATAAAAAATTGGGAAAAAAGAATGTTGCAAATCCTTATTTGGAGGAAGCAAAAACCTGTATTGAAAAGGCTTCATCCTTAAATGGAGAAAGTAATACAATTAAGGAAAATTCAAAAAGGATTTTAGCACTCACAGCACTGTGAAAATAAAGTTTCATACACTCGGTTGTCGTTTGAATTTTTTTGAGACAGACGGTATGTACTCTGTCCTCAAAGACAAGGGGTTCACTCTTGCCCAAACAGATGAAAATGCTCAATATATAGTTGTAAACACATGTACTGTGACAAACAAAGCGGATGTCAAAAACAGAAATATCATCCGTAATGCAATCAGGTCAAACCCAGGTGCAAAGGTTTTTGTTACTGGTTGTTATGCGGAGACCGATAAAGAAGTATTACAAAACATCCCAGGTGTGTATGGAGTGTTTGGGAATACGGAAAAGAGTTCTTTGCCTTACCAAATCTTAGCGGATTGGGAAGGAAAATCCTATTCAGAACCACAAAACTTAGATCGGTTTTCTTATTCGGATGTTTTGCCAGAAGGTCACACGAGGGCTTACTTAAAAATCCAAGATGGTTGCAATCGGAAATGTTCTTATTGTAAAATCCCAGCAGCTCGGGGACTCGGAGTTAGCCGAAACTACGTAGATATTTTAGACCAAGTCAAATACTTACAAGATAATGGTGTTGGTGAAATTCAGTTAACGGGTGTTAACTTGGGTTGGTATCGTTTAGAGAATGGAGAAAAGGGTTTTTTAAATTTATTGGAAGATATCCTAAAGGTTTTAGAATACTCTCGCATTCGATTGTCTTCCATTGAACCACCCGATGTGGGATCTGGATTACTTGATCTCATGTCACACCCAAGGTTTTGTAAATTTTTACATGTCCCGATCCAAAGTGGTAGCCGTAAAATTTTAAAAGATATGAGACGAACCTACCATCCAGATGCCTTCCGCACAAGGATGGAACTTGCCAAATCAAAACTTCCTAATTTGTTTTTAGGAACCGATGTGATTGTAGGATTCCCTTCTGAAACAGAAGTTGAGTTTATGAAAACAAAACAATTGTTAATTGAGCTTGGGTTTGCAAAATTACATGTTTTTCCTTACTCTGTGAGAAAGGGAACTACTGCAGAAGCCCTAGGTGACCCGATTCCTGGAGATGAAAAAAAACGCCGTGTATTGGATCTAATGGCTCTTAGTTCCTCTTTACACCAATCCTATGCAAAAACAGCGATTGGGAAAACCTTTGAAGCCATTTTGGAAAATGATGGAAGGCTTGTGACTGATAATTATTTAAAAGGACACCTCCCGCAGTCGTTCCCGATTGCTACCTTACAAAATGGTCAGTTTGTCGATGTTAGGTGTGAAGAATATTTCCCTGCCAAAGACAAAGAAGGTGAATTTCTCTTCACCTTTGCTAGATAAACCAATAGAAAAAGTATTTCCAAATCCAACGAAAGTTTCATGATAAGGTCATCATGAATCGTAAAAAATTGTACGGATCAATCCTATCGATTGTAATCATTCTAATTTTGATCTTTGTGTTTTTATTTCGTGGTTCAAAATCCGATCGGCTGACCATCCATAAAGGTTCGCTTGTGGAAGCAGTGTATGCTTTGGGTACAGTGAAGCCGATTGATAGTTTTGTTTTGAAATTTGGAATTGCTGCTTCTGTTCGTGAAATCTATGTAGAAGAAGGACAGTCCGTAAAAAAAGGAGATCCGCTCCTTCTGAATGATTCAGGCATTACCTTCCGTTCGCCATTCACTGGCACCATTACCAAACTAAGTATCGCAAAAAATGAAACAGCAATGCCTGGGTTACCTATACTAGAAATCCAAAACTTAAAAGAAGTCTATGTATCCGTATCCCTCGACCAAGAGTCTGCCTTACGTGTCAAACCAGGCCAACATGCCCAACTTAGTTTTGAATCCATTCGGGGAAATGTTTACAGAGGAGAAGTGGAACGGATTTATCCATCAAACGGACAATTTTTGGTCAGAATCTCTCCCAATGAATTGCCACAAGGGATTTTACCTGATATGACTACCGATGTTGCGATCGAAGTGTCTTCCAAAGATAATGTAGTCCTTGTTCCCCTTGTTGCAGTAGAAAGAGGAAAACTCACACGTTATCGCAATGGGAAACGGGAAAAAATTGAAATCCGTATTGGTGCCATCAATTCAGAGTTTGGTGAATTGATCCAAGGTGATTTACAAGAAGGTGATGAGGTTCTCGTTAAAAATTAAATGTTATTCCTTGCCATACGCCAAATTTTATCCAGGCCACAGCAGTCGGTACTTACATTGATTGGGATTATTCTGGGGACAGCTGGTTATATTGTATTTTCAGGAATTATGCTTGGTTTTCAAGCGGTGATCACGGACCAATTGGTAAACTCTGACGGACAAATTAAAATTTCTCCTAAAGATGAGCTGATTACTGAGCGAACATTCGATGATGTTTTTTTTCAAGGAAAAGAAGTGAGGTGGCTTTCTCCACCCTCTGGCCGAACCGATAACTCTCGTTTAACAAACGTTCTTGGTTGGATGGATAAATTATCAAATGACCATAGAGTGGTGTCTTTTGCACCGCAGCTCACAAAAGAAGTGATCTTTGTGAATGGAAAATCGACTGCTCCTGCAAGATTTGTAGGTGTAGATCCAAGTATCCAACCAAAAGTTACTAATTTGAGTGATTACATTGTTGAAGGAAAATTGCAAGACCTTTCACGAGGTACATCACTTGCCATTGTCGGTGAAGGTGTTCTCAATAAATTGGGGGCAAAGATTGATGATACAATTTTTGTTTATATTCCAGGGACAGATCTTATTCCTATCAAAGTTATTGGAATTTTAAGTACGGGGAATCGTCTTGTGGACGAGGTGACTGTTTACTCCTCACTTTCTTCCGTACAAAGTATCACAAAGTCCAGTGGTGAAATTTCGCAAATCATAGTCAAAATCAAAGACATTCGTATGGCGAAAGAAATTGCGGAAGATTGGCGATATTTTAGCAAAGATAAGGTAGAAAGTTGGGATGAAGTGAACGCCAGTATTTTACAAGTTTTCCGAACACAAGACATCGTTCGGAATTCAACTACGTTTACCATCATTCTCGTTGTAGCATTCGGAATTTATAATATACTCAATATGGTCGTGAACCAAAAAAAAAAGGAAGTCGCTATCCTTCGTTCGATTGGATTTGATGAAAGGGATACAATCCAATTGTTTATCTTCCAAGGATTGTTTCTTGGGACTCTCGGTGCAATCATTGGAATCTTTGTGGGTATCCTTGGTTGTTATTACATTGATGGTATTCCGATAGGTGATCCAAAACAAAATTCAAAAGCTTTGATGAAAACAATGATGATTTCCTGGGATGTGATGATTTACGTAAAAGGATTTTCGATAGCAGTCCTCAGTGCCTCTATTGCAAGTTATATCCCTGCTCGTATGGCAAGCCGACTTTCGCCAGTCGATATCATCCGAGGTGCCACATGAGTATAGGAATTGAAGCAGAAAAAATTTATAAATCATTTGGGGAACCAGCGCAAATTGTGTTACAAGATGTTTCACTCTCCATCAATGTAGGTGACTTTGTAGCACTCACTGGGAAGTCTGGTTCTGGTAAATCAACACTTTTGTACATTGTGAGTGGGCTTGATTTTCCATCAAGTGGTGATGTGAAACTCAGTGGGAAATCATTACAACAAATGGACAGTAAAGAACTCCATGCATTACGAAACCATTCGATAGGATTTGTTTTCCAATTCCATTATCTATTACCTGAGTTAACTGGATTAGAAAATATTACCATGCCTGCACGTAAAACTGGAAATCATAAACAAGTAGAAGAGTATGCTTTGCATCTAATGGATAGTTTTTCAGTCTTTCATTGTAAAGACAAGTTTCCAAGCCAAATGTCTGGAGGGGAAGGGCAAAGGGTAGCCATTGCTCGTGCTCTTGTCCAAAAACCAAAGTTTTTGTTTGCCGATGAACCTACTGGTAATTTAGATACATCTAACGGTGATAAGGTGATGGATATTTTTAAAAAAATTAATTCCGATGATGGTACAACGATCCTTTTCGTTACACATGACCCTGATTATGCGGCGACTGCCAACCAGAGGATCCATATGATTGATGGAAAAATTGCTGAAATTTCATAAAAAATCTGCTATAGCAGTCTAAATCCGATTCTATAGCAGATATATTCCAAAAAAAATGATGAATTCGTATGCTCTTCACCAAATTTGGTAAGAGACATGTTTGAACATTTTGAAACCGAAGCCATCCGCATCCAAACCAAACGCACTGGGGAAAAGGAACATTCCACCCCCTTATTTTTAACTTCTAGTTTTGTTTTCGATGATGCGGAACATGCAAGGGCACTCTTTGCAGAAGAAGTTACAGGCAACCAATACACACGGTTTTCGAATCCCAACACAACAGAACTCATCGAAAAATTATGCGCACTTGAAAATACAGAAGATGGGATTGCAACGGCTTCAGGAATGTCTGCCGTTTTTACTTCTATCTTTGGGCTTGTGAAATCAGGGGATCATATAGTTTCCGCAAGAGCCATTTTTGGATCTACCCATCAAATTTTTGCGAACATCTTACCGCGGTTTGGTGTGACAACCACTTACGTTGACATTGATAAACCACAGGATTGGGAAGCAGCCATTCAAGAAAATACAAAAATAGTTTATATTGAAACACCATCCAATCCAGGCCTTGATATTGTAGATTTGGAGTGGGTGTCTGCTTTGTGCAAAAAAAAGAAAGCGATCCTAATTGTGGATAATTGTTTTTGTTCTCCTTATATCCAACGTCCTGCGGACTTTGGTGCAGACATCGTAATCCACTCGGCAACTAAATACTTAGATGGCCAAGGAAGAGTGATTGCGGGTGTGATTTTAGGAAAAAAAGAATTCATCCAACCCATTCGTTATATGGCAAGGAATACTGGTCCTGCACTATCACCGATGAATGCTTGGATCATATCGAAAAGTTTAGAAACTTTAGCAGTCCGTATGGACCGACATGCTGAGAATGCGATGAAGTTAGCAACTTTTTTACAAGAATCAAACGACGTAGAGCTTGTTAGGTATCCATTTCTCCCAAATGATCCCGGTTATGCGATTGCCAAAAAGCAAATGCGTTCAGGTGGTGGAATTGTTTCCTTTGTGATCAAGGGAGGAGTGGAACGAGCGAAAAAATTTTTAGATGCTCTGAAATGGTTTTCTTTAACTGCAAATTTGGGGGATACGCGGACCACAGTCACTCACCCAACCACGACCACACATTCCAAACTCACAGAACCAGAACGTTTGGCAGTAGGAATTTTGCCAGGTCTCATTCGTATCTCTGTTGGATTGGAGCATATTGATGACATCATTGCGGAAGTAAAACAGGCACTGGCAAACTCAAAGTAAATAATACGTAACGGCTTTCTTTTTTTTCTGAAAGGGAAAGTTGTAACTGCTTTTTTAATTGGTCTGGAAGAATGTTTCCTTTTTCTCGGAGGCTTTCTTCAAAACTTCTGATATAATGTTCATCAGGATCCACTTCAATCACCCAGTCGAAGGTTTTGATTTCTTTTTCATTATCAGCGAAACGAAAAGATACCAAATGTGAATTTCCTGGTGTTATCCGTGTATCAAAGTATTCTTCCGTTAGGTTTGTGTTCACAAGCCGACCCACAATTGATTCTTCGATCAATCTCCGTTTCCCAAATCTGTTGGTAACATAAAACCGTAAGTAAACCTTGGGAATGAGATAGGTTGGGAATTTATGACCAATTCTGGTAGACTTAAGTTTCGCATCGATTTGGATTTCACCATTCGTTGTTCTCGTCAAACTCCATGAAGGTTGTAACCCCGCTCGAACAAAATCTGGATCATGGATTCCTTTCCAAGTATGTTCTCTGTCAGGCATATGGCAATTTTGGCATTGGATTCCTTCTTTGGCAAACGAGGTCTTTTCCCATTCTTTATAAACTTCCATCAGGTGTTTGCCATTCAGTTTTTGCCCAGAATCTGGACTTTCATGACACGATTGACAAAATGATGAAGATTCAAATTCCTCTTGCACCTTGTATCCGTTATGTGGTAAGTTTACCTTGAGGGTTTCAATCTGTTTTGCTGTTAGATTCCGGGATGGTGGGCCATACCAAATTTGCTTTCGGATATGGCAACTTGCACATTGGATGGAAGGATTTGGAATTCCACTGGGGAAGTGTTTACGCTTTGAGTCCAAAATTTCAATTGTTTGAAACGTTTCAGAAATTTCCGCCTTTGTTTCTGGAAGAGGGGAATGGCAGTTCAAACAACTATTCCATTCATCTTTCGATAAAACTGTTTTTTGCCATAAAAAACCATTCCCAATTGATTTCGCATGAAAACTCGATTGCCATGCTTTCACTTGGCTTTTATGGCAATTTGCACATTGTTTAGGATCCAAATTGGACTCATTATGAGTGAGTTGTACTTCAGGATTCCTTTGGGTGGAAAGAGGGTGATTCCAATGTTCTGATAAAAAAGAATTTTTTTTACAACTAACAATGGATAGTCCAATGCTCATCCAGATTGTTAGCTGTAAAATTTGAGATCTCATTTCATACAAATCATTTCAATTTCATCATCCACCACAAGCATTTCCTCCGCCTCCAGTAGGACCGCCTCCACCACCACCAGAGCCAGCGTTTGCAGAACTTCCCCTCAAAAATGATTTATCTTCTTCTCGAATTTTGTTGGAAGATTTGATGAATTGCCTAGACAAATCGAGTTGGTAATTTGGAACATTTGCATCAGCATTCGAGGTAATCCCATCAGCCAATTGGGTGATATCAGTCCTCCAATACGAAGCTGGTTGTGTGATAGCGCTCGGGCTTGATCCTGAAGTTGGTGACTTTAGTCCTAAAGCACCATATTGTTTCCAACCCGCTTCATAGAATCTAGTCGGTTTTCCAAGGATTTGGTGGAGGACAAACCAAACCACTGAAGTTTGGATTCCTTCCTCACCATATAAATAAATCAATTTTTGGTCAGGATAACCAGTGTTATTTAAACTTGTTGATAGTTGCGAAAAGGTTCTAAATTGAAAACTAGTTCCATCATAAAGGTCTGTTGGAATTAAATTAGAAGCAGATTTGACCCTACCTTCATATGTAGTGACACAAGTATTTGAAACAAAACTGGAATTGGTTTTTGTTGTACAATTCGAATACTTTGGACCAGAAGCGGTAGAGTTTGTTGTTCCTGTAAAAGCAGCATTTTGCCTTCCATCAATAATATAATAACCTTCAATAGGTAGAGGGTCTACATTTTCTAAATTACTATTCCCATTTTTTAAGGAATGGATTAGGTCACCAATTGTAAGGTGTAAGGAAGTATGGTCACGAAACAATGTTTTGGTGGTTCCAGCTCGATTGCTATTTGCATAATTATACGAAGGGGTTGTGAATAACGTTGATGCCGCCGTCAAATCTGCAATAGAACCGTTTAAAACAGCTAGTCTTTCCTTTGGGAATCCCCAATAGAGTAATGAATAGTAAGCAAAAGTAGCTGATGATAAATTTGATACGTTGGATGTGTCGGATGCAAACACAACATAATCAATGGCTGGATCAATTCCATAGATTGCGAAAAAATCTGAGATTTTTTTTCCTTTTCCAACTATACCGTCTGTTGCTAAAACTCCATCGTCTCTTGTTTCTGATATCAAATCATTTAGATTGGCGATAGGGTATGCAAAAGATTGTTTGCCATCAAAAAAAACATACCTTCCACTGGAGCCGGAAGTTTGGATTTGGAACACAATTAAATTTCCAAAAACATAACTAGGTTTATTTGTGTTCCAATTCGATAAAAACCGCGAAAGTTTTGTTCCTGTGATGAGACCACTTTCATTTAAATTGTAATCCGCATTGGATAATGTTGCAAGTTCCGCTGGAGAGTAGTTTCTAAATAAAAATGGAGTTAAGTCGAACTTAAGACTTTGAGGTAAAAATACATACTCAGGGAGCCCTTTGCAACCAATGAACGTAACTAGAATGTGAAAAAATATAAAATACTGTTTAACTTTCATAGGATCCTCTTATAAATTATAAGGTAAAGTGACAGCAAAACCGACTGTCTTTAGTTTGGCGGTATTGTAACCTGCAATGGTTTCCGAATAAAATAATGTGTAGAAATTTCCAAAACTATCCACATAACTAAATCCGATTTCTGCGTTATGAAATATTTCTTTTCTTCCCCAAGCAGGTCTTTCATTTTGAACATAGACATCATAGGGATTAATTCCATAAAATGTGGGTTGAGGGTAACGAACTAAATTCCAAGGGGGTTCTTGTCTTGGGTCAGCATATGCGTAACCTCCTTGTCCAATTTGCCCACGCATACCTACAGTTAAAAACAACGATTCAAAGAATCGTTTGTATAGTGCACCGTAATAAAGAATATCATCTGGCACCGGGTTTTCTCGTTTGCGATAGGAAAATTCTCCAAGTCCACCAAGCCCCCACACACCAAAATCTTTAGCTAAGTACAAATTGACTTCGCCTCCACTTGCACCATCACCTAATGATTGGGGATTACGGTCATAATCTCCACGTTTGATTCCTCCGATTCGCAATGAGATTGTGGGCATCCATCTGTATTTCGAATCAAACTCATCAAGTAGTTTATAACGAAGTCCAAAACGTGTGTCCATAAATCCGTATTTGTCTGGAACTTCTGGAGTTTGTTGTAATCCGAAATAACGATTGAATACCCTATGTTTTCCCAATCTTCCAAAGCCGATCGTTAAATCGGCTGTTAGGCGATCTGTAAAACCATATTCTAACGCAAGGTTTGCAACAGTGATTCGTACATTATCATCATACTTTGCCTTTTGGCCTGCAAGGAAGGCACTATCATATTCGGAGTGAACAAATACAGGTCGAACCCAAAGTTGCCTTTCGTAAGGAGCCCATGCTTGTTGCGAATATACATTTGTAGCAAAGACTACAAAAAATAGAAAAAAATATTTTATAAATTTGAAATTAGTTCTCATCATTTATCCTTCTTCTTCTCAGGAAGTTTGATATTGAAGCGAACTTGAATGAAATATTCTAGAGCTTGTAATTGTTCCTCAGTGAGTTTGCCTGAGAAATCAGGTAAGTTTACTCTACGTTTTTCTGTATTCGGTAAACTCCCTTGGAGGTATTCCAATCTTTCTTCTTGGTCTGTCGTGTTTATATTTGTATTGGTTGGTTTTTCTAAACTTACTTCTTGGTTATAGATCGCCTTTCCTAAATGGTATTTTTCACGGTCTTGTCCTTGTGGAATGTTTGCAATGCCACCACCACTAATTCCACCGGATGCAAATACTACATTTGTTAAAAACAAATTGATAACTAATAATAATTGAATCAAACTTTTCATAATCATTTCCCAGTTTTTATTTACTTATATTGAACTAAACAACGAGTAAAATTCGTATCTTACTCGTTGTTATTTTTACATCATCAACGTTTGTATGCTTTGTCTTCTTCGATGATTTTTCGAGACGTAGTTGCAAACGAATTTAAGTTTGTAGGTAGATTTGGATCCACATCCCCCGCCACATTGTATGTGATCACTTCTGATAACTCAGGAATGTCTGTGCGGAAGGGTGAGTCTGATGGAAGTTTTGGTGCTGGTCCGCCACCAGTCAAACTACCCCATTCGATCCAACTTCCATCATAATAAGTGGAAGGGTATCCAAGGATGGCAATGTAGGAAAAACCAGTCACCTGAGAACGGTTATTTGTTCTACAAAGTTGGATTGCAGTTTGACCTGGCTGGTACCCACGTAACTCATAATATGCTTTGAGATCTGCTTTTGATTTAAAGCGATGTTCTGTGTCCAGAAGTCCAGTCCAAGGAACATCTTTTGCTCCTTTGATACGACCTTCGAAACCAACATACTTACCAGATACTTCGGAAGTTGTGCTTCTAGCAACGCCATTATATTCATTGCTACTTCCTGATGAAGACCTAGCATCTGAGATAAAGACACTCGATGTAAGCCCTGCAACATTCACATTGTTCGGATCTTTTACAGCTTTAATCACATCTTCGACTGGTAACATTAAAATTGTATTATCCACACGAAGGCTTTTTACCGAATAACGATTGTTTAAATTTGGAGGAATGTCTGTTGTAGAGCGGAAGGGGACAAAATTTCCATCAGTATTCACAAGTCTTGGGAGAGTTCCATTCAGGAATGCTAAGTTTTTATGATCAAACCCCCAATAACGAAACGAATAAAATCCACGTAAGGTTCCTTGAACATGACTTGCAGCATTGGCAGCGGAAACAAATACAACAAGGTCATTGACAGGATCAATTCCAAATCGATTTAGAATGGCATCAACTTTTGGACCATTCGCGATAATGGAAACAGTATCACTGAGTCCACTATTTCTCTTTTGGCTAAAGCCATCACCACCGTCTAACGCATTGGCTCCGTCAGAAAAAGTAAAAGAATAAACGACAACATCATTGCCATTCCCTGCGATGTATTCTTTTCCAACAGTAGCACTTGCACCATTTTGTAAGATTACCAATTTTCCATTGATGCCACTTGGTTTTGTACCTGCCCAATTGTTGACCCATTTCCCTAAAGTTTGTGGCGTGATGAGTCCATATTCATTTAGGTTATAATCATCGTTAGATTCTTTTGCTAGTTCTACTGCTGAGTTCACTTTAATCCCATTGGAGAGGGCTAAGGCAGCCAGAAGTAAATTGTTGTTATCATTTTGTTTGTTCCCACCGCAGGCTCCGAGAAACCCCGCGGTAAAAACGGCGATCAACTGGTGTTGAAGACTTGTTTTCATATTCTATCCTTTTGTTTCATTCCAATCCTTTCTCTGTAGGGGTTGCACCAGAGACTTAAGGGGTTGGTTAAGGATAGGTTAAAACGATGAGTTTTGAGACAAAGTTGGAATTTAATTTAGCAGAGGAAAACTCTGTAATAGCGTATATTATATTGGAGGAATTTCCAATCGATTTTACAGAGTTTTGGAATGTGTTTCGAGATGTGATTTCAAACGATTTGGTTATCGAAATTTTTTCGATGAGATCCATAAAAACTTAGATAATCCATCAGATTCATTTTCAATTGAATCGAGTTCGGAAATTGGAAAAAATACACTTTCACCCACTTCCAAATGGTAGGTCTTATTTTTTAATTTGATCTTAGAAGCTCCTAAAACTTGGTAAATTTTAATATCATGAGCTTGCGGTAAATGTTGGAATTGGTTTAATTTTCCTTGTTCCATACTCCATTCGACAAGATTCAATCGTTCTCTGTCCTCTTGGTATAAAACCCTTGATTTATTTGAGTTTTTTGAAGATATCCAAACCTTCCCTTCGTTGGCCGGGATAAACCTGGGAGATTGTGAAAATAAATCAGGTATCATTTCGGCAATGGGGATTCGTAATGTTTTGGATAGTTTCCATAAAATCCCTATACTTGGTGTGGTTTTACCTGATTCAATGAGACCAAGCATCCCACGGCTGACTGTGGATAACTGAGAAAGTTTTTCCATAGACAAACCTAGTTCCAAACGCCTACGTTTTAAAGTTTCACCAAGTACAACGGTTAAGACTTCGTCTACGTTTTGGTCTAAATCATTTCGTCCAATTGATTCGTCTTTTTGTTCATCCATATCGTCATCCCTTCTGGGTCATGTTCGATATATTGGATAAATTGTAAAGTAAAATGAATATTTGCCGGAAATATAGGAAAATGCAGCATATTGAAAGAATGGCTTCCAAAATAAGAATTGGCCTTGGAATTTCGTAAAAAAACTGGAAAGGGAAGTTTAGTCTAATACTTGTTAGGTAAGATAATTGCAAGTTGGCAACGAGGATCCATGGTAAAACTGATTGGGAACGCGAGGTAACGAGAAGAGGGACTAAAACTAAAAAGTACCAAGGATTCACCACCGGAAGGATAGTGAAAAGAAAATAGCCAAAGTAAAAATAAAAATCATGTTTTTGGCATAAGATAAAAAACCGTTTGCTTCTATTTTTTTCTCTCAAGGTTAGGAAAAGGTAGATAAAAAGTAAAAGGAATTGGAATAAAAAAGGAAAACTTCTTAAATTCATTGAAAAAAAGAAATTCCAGATTGGTTCCAAAAATTGATTAAATGTAATCGTACCACCAAAATGATGTAAGTTGGAAAAACCAAAATCATATGAGTTGGGGAAAAATATAAAATAGATTAGAAAAAAAAGGGAAAACCCAAAGCATAAAGAAAGGAAAACTTGAATCCCTACAATAGATTTTTTTTTGATGGTTTTTAATTTCAAATAGGGAAGGAAAAGAAGTCCGTATATTGAGGTTATAAATTTAATATGGACAAGTAGTCCGAAGATACTTGCACTCAATTTCAGATTTTTTTTCTCGAGAAAAGTATAAAAAACCCAAAAGAAAGAAACAAGTAAAACTTCAAAATGTAAATTGATGTACACTTCTTTGATAAAAATTGGGTAAAGCCAATACAATAAGATCAGATGATTCGTTTTATGTTTGTGAACAATCGAAAAACAAATTGTTTCGAAGAACAAATAACTAACTTTTAATAAAAAAGTGGAAAAACCATAGGAAAATAAAGAAAAATATAGGAGGATGAAGGGACTATAAATCGTAGTCCAATCGGGGTGATTGATTTTAGAAAGGATTTCAATCGAACTTGCATCTAATGATTCTCTGAAATAATGATTCGGTGGAAATTCATACGGAGAGATCCAATTTCGAATTAAGTTTCCTTCCCATAAGTATCTTGCCCAATCATCTTCCCAAATAGGAGGGAAGAAAAAACAAAGGATCCTGAGTCCAAATCCAATAAAGAAAAATATTTTGAAATGAAGTTTAAATAATGATTTGGGAAAGGTTACTACTTTCAAAAAGAAAATAGTAACCAATAGTGTGGATAAATATAAAATCCATTCGTACAAAAGAACTTTTATTTATTAAAATTCAAATTATTGCAACGTTCACAAACTTCTTGTGGGATCACTCCAAGTTTCATCAGGATTCCAAACATAAAACATCCTGCACACCATCCGAGAAATGATTCAAGTGAAGCAAAAAATACAAGTGTTGCAAGAGTAATTTGGTAAGCCAAGGTCAACCCATTGGCAAATAATACAATTGCAGCCAGGCTAAAGGAAAACCCAATCAATTGTGCAAATCGTTTTGGTGGACCTGCGGATGGAACAAAAGAAATTCCAAGCCATGGAACTAAAAACTTGGATGTAACGTAAGCAAAAGGTTCAAACTTAGGGCCGTAACTCAGGCGGAGAGCAAATCCAAGCAATAGAAAGCCTAACACAAAATAGTTGGGAAATAAAATGGAAAGGACCCCTAAAAACACAACCGTGGATGCCACAATCCGAGTGACATTTTCATTGACGACGTCCGGATAAAATCCTAGTTTCATTTGTTTCCTCCGTTCCCTTCCAAACTGAGAGAGGAACTTGATTTGGCAAGAAAAATTCGTTTTCTTGGAGGAAATGTTTATCTTATTGACGGAAAATTCGTCTTAAAAGAGTGTTAATCTTAATTTAGGAGGGTAAGATCATGAAAATTCAGAAAACATATGGGATTTACCTCTTCTCAATCGCTTTATTTTGGGCTTTTTGGCTCCAAATCACTGCCAATCCCGCAAAACCAAGCCAAAACCGATGGGAAGAAAACTGGTTTTTGTCTCCCAATGAAACTGTAACACTTCCTGAATTTAAGCTCATCGATACTCGATCGGTCATGGCAAGGATCAAAACCAAAATCCCTGATGCAAAGTTATTAAGTTGGGAAGAACTTTCTCGGTCCGAAACTCCCTTTCGAGGTAAACTACAATCTGAGGATAAAATCCAAAAGATCCTTTCCAATCTAGGAATCTCTCGAAAGGATATCGTAATTGTGTTAGGTGATGGTAAAAACGGATGGGGAGAGGAGGGGCGGATTGTTTGGAGTTTGAGGGAAGTCGGTTATCCTCACGCGTATTGGTATGACGGTAGTGTTTCTTCTTTACTCGAAACCATCGAAAAAAGAAAACAAAACAAAAAAATTGTGAATCCAATCATAAACTCGACTAACACAATCAAAACTGGAGTTCTCAAAAAAACAGATATCAGTAAGGAGGAAATAAACAAACAAATCAAGTTGAATGCATACCAAATTTTAGATACACGAGAACCACGTGAGTTTGCAGGTGCCACTCCGTATGGTGAATCCCGAGGTGGGCATATCCCAAGTGCCAAATTGTTTTATTATCAAAATCTGTTTGATGACAATGGTAGGATCAAATCCAAAGAAGAAGTGGATCAAATTTTAAATCAAATTGGCATTTCAACCACCAAACCCATCGTTGCCTATTGCACAGGAGGAGTTAGGTCTGCTTTTGTTGTAGGAATCTTACGGTCTTATGGATACAATGCATATAATTATTCCGGATCAATGTGGGAGTGGTCGTCTTACGCTAATCTTCCTTTGGAAAAATAAATTTGAAACGAATTCTTCTCATTATTTTTACATCCATATTGACTTTGTTAGCTGGTTACATTGTTTTTCAAGACCAACGAGAAGTGCCTTTGGAAGAAGTTTTTCCTGGAAAAATTTGGGTAAGGCCAATCGAAAACTTACCTGATCTAAAAGGAGTTGGTGCTCCAACTGCTAAAAATTGTGGAAATTGCCACAGCGAAATTTATGAAGAATGGAAATTGTCAACTCATGCAAATGCGCTCAGTGACATACAGTTCCAATCTGAATTGGCAAAGCCTAGCTCTCCGAAATGGATCTGTCTCAACTGCCATATTCCTCTACAAAACCAAAGAGAAACCATAGTCACCTCATTACGTGGTGGGAACTATTTTGAACCAATTCAAATTCCAAATCCCAAGTTTAATGCCGAAATGAAAGAGGAAGCCATTACCTGTGCCACTTGTCATGTTCGTGTTGATTCGAATACAAATGAAAGTTATGTGATCGGTGGAAGTGGTGACACATCTCCTCCACATCCCATTAAAATCAATCGAGAGTTTTTACAAAATCGTTGTAACGATTGCCATAATGAAACATATACTTTAAATGAATCCTTGATTTGTTCCTTTCAAACAGGGACTGAGTTAAAATCATCCCAATCAGAAAAAACATGCGCCAATTGTCATATGCCAGAAATTCGGCGATCATTTGTGAAACCATCTTTAAATCGCCCAAATCGTAATTCCCATCGTCATGGGTTCGTAGGAGGAGGTGTTCCAAAATCCTTTGCCTTATACAAAGAACAAGTGCGATTGGGTTACAAACCAGGGATCGTCCTTACAAATATCAATTTTAATGAGGAAAGTATTATCCTTACCATAGAAAATCAATTTGCAAGCCACTACGTGACTTCTGGTGATCCGGAGCGATTTTATCGATTCAAACTGGATGCGATCAACCAAAAGGGAGAAATCGTTCAAAAGGAAGAAATCAAAATTGGCCAGGAATGGGAATGGTCACCTAAAGCTAAAAAAGTAAGTGACAATCGAATTCATGGATTTGGAAAATTTGAGTGGAAGGTTGATTGGAAACAAAAAAATCCTTCTATGATTAGATACCGATTCCAAGCAATCCATGTCCGTTTAAAAAATAACACTTCCGATTATATGCAACAATCTGCAGAAAATGTACCTTTATCGTATCGAGAAAAAGTCAAACACATCCAAGATTTATACCCTCACAGTTCAATTGTTCTGGAAAGTGTATTTGATAACAAAGGGCAAAATCGGCGAGATACAAAATTAGAAGAATTATTCCTCCGAAATGCAGAAAGAAAAGGTGAATGATCTTTTATGCATCATTCCAGCAAGGGATGAAGAACTTAGCATTAAACAAGCATTAACGGGGCTAATGAATGGTTCTGGAATTTCAAAATCAAATTTTATTGTAGTCAATAATGCTTCCAAAGACAATACGGCTTCCATTGTGAAAGAGTTGGGGATCAAAACATTGGATTGTCCAAGGATAGGGTATGGAAGTGCATGTCTTGTTGCATTGGAATGGATTGGATCAAAGAATTTAAATCCTGAATATATATTGTTTTGTGATGCAGATGGTTCGGACGATCCAAAAGACATCCAACGTTTGTACCAAACAATCCGTGATCACAATTCCGATTTAGTGATAGGATCAAGGACACTTGGAGTTACAGAAATTGGGTCCCTATCTTCTATTCAGAAATTCGGAAATGCACTAACCTGTTTTCTCATTCAAATCTTTTTTCAAAAAAAATTCACTGATATGGGGCCTCTTAGAATCATCCGTTACAAATCTCTTCTTCAATTGGGAATGATCGATCCAACTTGGGGGTGGAACATCGAAATGCATGTCAAAGCCTTACAAAATCATATGAAAGTGATTGAAATCCCTGTGCAGTATCGAAAACGAATTGCTGGCGTTTCGAAAATCTCCGGGACAATTTCTATGTCAATTCGAGTGGGTGTAAAAATTCTATATACTTTTTTTAAATTACTGATTTTTCGCAGATGAAAATCTTGGGTGGAACATGTTCCTCCTAGTGTTATATCCATTCCTACTTTTTTTTGCCGTAAATGGAATGGATCGTAATGATTTAACTTCCATCATAGTCTCCACTGTCTCTCTCTCTATGTATTTTTATTTTTTGCAAAAAAAGGTTTTCATTTTTCAAAACAATTTTCCTGTCTTTTTTTTGTATAACGTAGCACTCCGTTGTGTCGTACTGGGTGTAACTCCCCATTTAAGTGATGATATCTATCGGTATCTCTTCGATGCGAAATTACTTGTTTCTGGTCTCAATCCGTATCAATATACTCCTAATCACTGGCTAATCCAAAATGTAACAATGTCTACGTTGTACAAAGATTTATTATCTCAAATGAATAGCGCAGACTACTTTTCTGTATATCCATTGTTACTACTTTTCTTTTATATTTGTGCTTCCTTTTTAAACAGTATTCTATCACTTTCCTTTTTAGGAATCCAAATCGTTTTTTTATTGATCGACGTATTCAATTTATTTCTCATCCGTCGTTTTTATCCCAAAGAATCGTTTGCATTTTATTGGATTTATTTTGCAAACCCACTTGTGATCATCGAAGGAATTTCTCAAATGCATCCCGAAATTCTATTCATTCCTTGGTTACTTTTACTGATACGTCTAAAAGGGAATCAATGGAACGGAATGGTTTTTTTAATTTTGACTCAATTGAAACTGAGTACAATCATTTTCCTTTTTGCTTTCCTTCGGAAATCAAAACAACTATTAGTTTTATCTGGATTTGTTTTCGTATCGCTATTCATTTGGAAGTTTTCTGTATTTGGAAATTGGTTGGCACAAGGGAACCTTGGGATAGGTCTTTTTTTTCATTCCTTTCGATTCGCTGGAATTATAGAACCGTTTTTTTATATCCCCTTACACAGATTTGGTGTTTCCTACTTATCAGGGATTTTTTCACTTTTCAGTTTTGGTATTTTAGTTATGTTGTTGAGTTTCCAACCTAAATTCCAGGCACAAACGAAAGAAAAACGATTGTTGCTTGTATACTTTTTATTTTTACTTTTCTCTCCAGTGGTTCATCCTTGGTATTGGATTCCATTTACGCTATTAGGAATGGTTTGTCGGATTCCATTTCTGTGGCAGGCCTTTGTTTCTAGTCTTGGATTCTTATCATATGTAGTTTATGTGTCAGAATCATATTTTTATTTGTATTGGATGTATTCACTACTAGGTTTATTTTTATATGTCAGAAAAGAAACTAATCATCTTCGCAAAGCAACCTAAGTTAGGTCAGGTGAAAACCCGTTTAGCACATGCCATAGGTGATACAAAGGCTTTGGATGTGTATGAAGAATTGTTACAGATCACTGAGTCTGTCACGTCCAATTTGGATGCCGATAAAATTGTTTATTGGGATCAAATTCCAGAACTTCCGAATCCTTATTTTACATTTGGATTTCGGCATTTTACACAAACATCTGGTGACCTTGGTTCGAAGATGGCGAATGCATTTCAAAATGAGTTTCAAGAATCCAATGGAAAAGTTCTCATCATCGGAACAGATTGTCCTTACCTCAATCCATCTATATTTTCAGATGCCTATAAGGCTTTGGATCATTCAGATTTTGTTATCGGTCCAGCCATAGATGGGGGATATTATTTACTTGGAATGAAAGAATATTTACCGTTTGTCTTTCGTGGAATACCGTGGAGCACAGAATCTGTATTGAAGCTGACACTCGAAGCCATCAAAAAAAATCACTTCAGATATTCGCTCTTAAAGGAACTTGATGATATCGATACGGTTAACGAATGGGAAAAATGGAAAGAAATTCGTTAATTTTTTTGTTGTAACCTGATCTCCACTCTCCGATTTAAAGCTGCATGTGCCTTTGTTCGGTTAGGTGATTTGGAATTGCCATAAAATAACCTTCGGATTTGTCCCTCTTCTACAAAATGAATCAATAAAAAACGTTCCACCTCTAAAGATCTTTTTTCACTGATGAGAATGTCTTCTTTGTAATTTTTACCATCCACGGCATGAGCTTCGATGTAAATTTCATAATTTCTATTTTGGTTCAAAAAATCTGCTACCGATTGCAAACGAACTTCGTCGGACTTGGGAATTTGAGATGATTTTTGATTGAAATAGATTGTGAACGAAGTAACGTCTGTTTGTTTTTCTGTTTTTTGGTAAGGATTTTCAAAGATGTAACCTTCTTGTGCATTCAGTTCTACCCGTCCAAACCCCATGTATTGAACACTGTAAGTTAACAGAAAACAAACTAGTACTTTATAGCAAAAAGAAGAAGGCATACTATAATGATCGGTCTGAATTGTATGATTCCAAAGAATGCTTTTTAAAATTATGATTGAAATATGTCCCTTCTCATTAATTTTCTCACCATAGGTGTTGGTATGAAATTGAAAGATTTGGCTGAACAATTGGGTGCAAGTTTCACTGGGAATGGTGAATTGGAAATCAAAGGTATCAAAGACTTAGAACATCATACACCAGTTGATCCAAATAGCATCTATTATGTGGCATCTAAAAAGTATTTAAACAAACATAAAAAAGCACTAGAAGTTCAGATTGCGTTAACAATCGATTCTCTATCAACCAGTTTTCCCAATGCCATCATCGTTCCAGAAGAAGGGTCTAAAGTCAAATTCATACAAGTGATCTCTTTGTTTGAAAAAAAGCCCTCTCACTCACCATCGATTTCTTCAAAGGCAAGTATCCATCCCACTGCCAAAATTGGGAATCATGTGACCATCATGGATTTTGTCGTCGTACAAGAAAATGTTGTGATTGGAGATAATGTAGTTTTGTTTCCTAATGTTGTGTTAGAATCAAATGTGGAAATAGGGGAGGGGTCTGTGATTAAGTCTGGAGTTGTGGTTTATTATAATTGTAAGATTGGCAAACGCAACTTAATCCATTCAAACACAGTGATTGGTGCCGATGGGTTTGGATTTTATGATTTTAATGGAGTTCGTTACAAAGTACCACAAATTGGAAATGTGATTGTAGGTGATGACGTTGAGATGGGTGCAAATTGTACGGTTGACCGTGCTGCCTTGGAATCTACGACAATCGGAAATTTTACTAAATTTGACGATCATGTACATGTTGGCCATAATTGTCGTGTAGGTAATTATGTATACATCGCTGGTGCCACTGTTCTTGCAGGTTCTGTCACCATTGAGGACGGATGTTTTCTTGCGGGACAGTCTGCCGTTGCCGAACACTTAACAATGAAAAAAGGATCCATTTTACTTGGCCTATCGGGATTAACGGAAGATTCCAAGGAAAAAACTGCATACTTTGGGATTCCAGCAAGGCCAGCGCTCGAAATGCATCGAATCCATAGCGCCTTACCTATGTTACCTGACTTGATCAAAGATTTTGCAAAACGAAAAAACAATAAAGATTGATAAGAACTTGAATTAAGATTCTAAAATTGTTTTTAATCGGTTTAGATTTTCGGTCATTTGTGTTTTGAGATTCATTTTTACTAGGCCTTCACTTAATTTAAAAAGGCCTTTTAGTTCCATCTTATCTGAAATGGTAAGTCGGCAATGATTGCCTTCCTGTATGAATTCGTATCGATCGGTAAACTTCATACCGTTTGCAGTGCAACTTGCAACAATCACTTGGTTTTCAATGATATCTTCTATTTTATAAATTTCATTTAATTTAAAAATACCTAAATCAATTTGGATTTTGTATTCAGTGGCTTCCGTGTTTTTGACTTCAACCGCATGAATACTTTGGTTGTATGCAGTTTGGTTTGTCATGTCGCGCACGTATGCAAAGACTTCATTAATTGGTTTTTTGATTAAGGTATCAACTTTTGTTTCGATCATTTATTTTTTGGAATCATTAATCCATTGTTTCCATATATCTGGAACAAATCCAATCGTCGCTTTTTTTCCATCTCTTACGATTGGGGTTTTGAAAAGAAGAGGGTTTGTCAAGAGTGCCTCCTCTTTATCGTACAACATATATTTCAAATTTTTGTCTTCATAGACTTTTGATTCTGTATCAATCAAATCATCTAAACTGACGCTACCAAGAATGGATCTAAGTTCCCCTTTACTCATTTCTTTTTCTTGTAGGTTGATGAATTGGAAAGGGATACGTCTCTCTTGAAAGAAGAGTTGTGCCTTTTTAGAATCTTTGCATTTTTTAGTGCCGAAGATTTGTAAGTTCATCCAAAGATTGATTTTTTAAATTCTTCTAAAAGTGATTCTGTCCCAGACAACATCAACTCAATTTGATCTTTGTCCAAGTCATACATTACATGTGCTTGTAAATATAAAGTAAACTCTTCCGCAGAAACTTTTTTTGCGTCGAAGTTTTCTTTAAGAAAGTTATACCAAGCAGCGAGGATGACCTTCTGGTGGGCCAGTTCTTTGATACCGATGGTAATGATTTTAGGGGATTTCATGGAATTTTCTTAAAGAATTTCATTCAATTGAAAGGATCGTCAATCCAAAAACCTTTGGAAGACTGAAAAATACAAAATCCAAGCACCTGAGTTCATATCCAACCGGCGAAATGATTGTGCAGTGCTCACAGTGGCATCAATGATCCTTGTGTCATCAACGACTCCCACTCGACCATTTGCTCCAATATAAAAACTTGATGATTCACCATTATAATTTCCACTAAATCGATCAATGGCAATATGGTGGTAACCAAGTCCAAATTGAAAGAATGTACGATCGTATAACCTGTGATTGATGGCAGTTTCGGCCCTGTATCCAAGTCCACTCCCCCGGAGTCGACCTCTTTGGTTAAAATATTGAGTATCGGGTGGGAGTTCTCCAATGGAGTATCCTCTGATGTTCCAATCTGCAGAAGTAAACCCCATACCAAGTCCATTTTCCCATTCCCAATTTTTGAAAACAGGCGTAACGAAGTGATACATCGCTAAAACATGATAAGAATAAATTTCGGAATTTAACTTAGTGTAATAAAAGTCATTAGTAACTTCTGTTAGTTGTAGAATCTGCCAATCATTCCTTCCCACAACAAATCCAAACCTAGATCGTGAATCGAGTAAAAATCGAAAAAATCCTTCATACAAATAGGTGTTTCGGCCTCCACTCAAACTCACGTCAGAATAAATCAGTGGATTGAAAGTGGATGTGAATTGTTTTAAGTCACCATCAAACCTTCCTGGAACCCTTTCCCCTGCGCCATACCTTAGGCCGAATTCAAATCCTGAACCCTCAGCAAGTAAGCCTGGTCCTCTTAGAAACCAAATGGGGAAAACGAGAATCGAAAGGATTACAATACATCTTGACATAACAATTTCATCCAATTTCGTGAGGAAGAACCTATATGGAAACACTCTTTCAAAACGGATCTCAGTTTAATCTCATTTTAGGATCAGACATCCTAAGCCCATATTTTTACCTTATCCTTCTCGCTTCAGTTTACTTAAGCGTTCGGTTGGGTTTTCCTCAGATTCGATTCCTCTTTCTTTCATTGAAAATCCTTACAGGGAATATGGACTTTAAAGGTTCCAAGGGGCAACTTGTCCATTCTCAGGCTTTTTTTGCTGGGATTGGGTCCTCCCTTTTAGCAGGTTCTGTGATTGGAACTGCCCTTGCGATTGCCTATGGTGGGATTGGTGTTCTTTTTTGGATTTGGGTGATGAGCCTTTTGGTGATGCCCATCCGGTTTGTATCTTCCACTTTGGCTGTGAAATTTCGAAACCAACTCCCCAGTGGGCGTTACCTATCTGGCCCAATGTACTTTATCGAAAAAGCGCTTCGGGCGAAGTGGCTCGCTGTTGCATTTTCCCTTGCGAGTCTCGTTACTGTTCTTGTTTTCGGTGGGATTTTCCCATTTGTAGGCCTCACTTACCTAACAAAAGAAGGGTTAAGTTTATCGGGTTTGTCTGGTCCCATTTCTCTGTCGGTGATTTTACTTTTTATCGTTATTGGTGGAGTTAGGCGAGTGGGAAAAGCAGCGAGTATCCTTGCCCCCATCGGGATTATACTTTTTATCTTTGGTTACTTTTCACTTTTTTCAAACGGAATGATTTCCTTTTTTGGATTCATTACTGATGTCACTAAAGAAGCTTTTTCCATCAAAGCATTGCAAGGTGGCGGTGCTTTTGGAGTTTTACGTGCCCTATCGGTTTCACTTAGTACATTCTTTTTGTCAACGGAAACTGCTGTTGGCAAATCATCTGGAATTGCCGGAGTTGTGAGAACAGATTATGCCGCAAAACAAGGGTTAGTGAGTATGCTTGCTTCCTTTTTTGAAGGTTTTATTATGGCAACCATGGTTGGGTATGTATTGTACTCCTATGGTGCGGTCAATTTAGAAACAATCTTATCGTTTCCAGATCGTATTTTGGTTCAAAACAATTCCATTCCAGCCATGTTATTTGTGATTTCCTTTCTGTGTTTTGGGGTTTTAAGTTTAGCGGGTTGGTTTTACAGTGGGGAACAAAACGCATTTTATGTGTTTGGTGAAAAATTCTCCAATTTTTTTAGAATGTTATTCATTGGATCTACCTTAGGATTTGCTTATTTATATGTGAACTACGGAATCAGTGTCCTTAGTTTTGTAATGCATTGGGGGTATGTGGCTGCCGTCATTACCAGTGTCCCACTCCTCGTATCCCTTATGTTACTTGGAAAATCCGCAAATTTAGAACTTAAAAAATACCTTTCTGAATCTGGCGCAAGGTATGAAATTTTTAAGGACATCTATTTACTGTTTTTGACCTTACTCCCTAAAAACTTAATCTCAAAAATCTTTGGTTACTTTTCAACACTGAAACTTCCACGATTTATGATGATCCCGATTTTAAAGGCATTTGCAAAAGCTTATAAAATCAATCTAAGTGAAGCGGAACTCGAAATCAAAGAATATGCTTCTCTCAATCAGTTTTTTACAAGAGCACTTCGGGCAGAGGCTCGTATCATTGATTCCGCAACCAATGCAGTTGTTTCTCCTACAGATTCCAAAATCACAAGTTTTGGAAATATCAACCAATCCACCATCATCCAAGCAAAAGGGATTGATTATTCCGTTAAAGAACTGTTAGGTTCCGAAAAGTTTTATCCTCATTTCACAAATGGAAAATACATCACCTTTTATTTATCCCCACAAGACTACCACCGCATCCACAGTCCGTTTGCGGGACAAATTTTAGGATACTATTATGAACCTGGAAAACTATTCCCGGTAAATGATTTGGCCGTGTTGAATATTCGTGGGTTATTTCCGAAAAACGAAAGGCTTATCACCTTTTTACAAACCGAATACGGAAAAATTGCCGTGATCAAGGTGGGTGCTTCCAATGTGGGAAAAATCCGAGTGACCTATGATAATAAAATCGTCACAAACAATTGGATCCGTTTTGCCAAAGAACACCACTACAAAGATGTCTCCATCATGATCGAAAAAGGTTCCGAGATGGGACGGTTTGAAATGGGATCCACAGTCATACTAGTGTTTGAAAATGATACAATCGATTTGACAAACATCCAACTGGGAGATAAAATCCAATACGGAACCACAGTGGGTCATTTTAAATCCAAAAAAACAAGTTTACCGGTCAAATTTTAAGATGATGAATTCTCAGCTTGCCACCTTCCCGAAAGAAATTTCCTTCGATGACGAATACCTCTATATCGATTGGAAAGATGGGCATGGTAGCAAATACTCTTTGTTAGACCTTCGGAAAAAATGCCCGTGCGCCACCTGTCGGGGTGGGCATGGTGGCAAAGTCGGCCAAGCCACAGGCCATATCGAGTCCATCAAACTGATTTCTTGGACCAAAGTGGGCCGGTATGCCATCTCCATTGTTTGGAGTGACTACCATAATACAGGAATTTATTCTTACGACCATTTGCGGGCCTATGCTGAGGGAAATTCCGGCGCCTTTGACTAGAGTTTGGTCACTTTTTGTCAATTCGGAAAAAAACTGAGTGACAAAAATATTCATATTATGTCTCATTATCCTAAGTTTTTCCGGAGATAAAAGGGCATGGGTGAAGGTTCACTCTCACAAGACGAGATAGACGCATTACTACAAGGCGCGGATGATACATTCGACCTCTCTTCCTTAAGTGGCGCATCCAGTTCGTCATCGGACAACCTATCTCCAATCGACCGCGACATTATATCAGATGTGATCGGCTCTGCATTCCAGGTGGCGGGGAACACACTTGGCACGATCTTGGCAAAAAACACTCGTTTTATGAACCCTGCCACGGAATCGAGCTCTTCGGCGGACATCCAAAAAGAATTAGGCACAAAATCAGTTAGTTTGTATTCAACGATTAGCGGTAGTTTGGCGGGACGAGTTTGCCTTATCATGGCACAAGAAAACGCTGCGAAAATTGCTGGTGTAATGATGGGTGGAATGGCACCTCCAGGGCAACTTGACAATGCCCAACTCCAAACGTTAAAAGATTCACTTGCTCCCATTCTTGGAACTGTTACAGCTCAAATTGGTATGAAACTTGGTGGGACCATGTCTGGTAGCCCTCCAGAGATTTCTCTTGTAAATTCCGGGCGTGATTTGCAACTTCCAGATGACAGTAGTTTGGTGAAAACTTCTCTCAGTTTGAATATTGATGGAGTTGGATCTTTTAAAGTATACTATGTAATCGCATTATCTATGGCAAATTCCATCCTTGAGATTCAAAAGGGTGGAGGCCAAAAACAACAACAACAGTCCGGCGGAATGAACGTCAATATGCAACCTAACATGGGTATGGGTGGTGGACAAGGTTCTGTTGGTATCAAGGGTGTTAATTTTCCTTCACTGGCAACAGCTGGTGGGGGTCCGGGACAAACAAACCTCAATCTACTCATGGATGTGCAGATGGCACTCACAGTGGAACTTGGACGAACCAAAATGTACATCAAAGACATTTTGGGTTTGGGAGAAGGATCCATCATCGAGTTGGATAAGTTAGCCGGTGAACCTGTAGATTTACTCGTGAACGGAAAACTCATCGCAAAAGGTGAAGTTGTGGTCATCGATGAAAACTTTGGTGTTCGTGTCACTGATATCGTAAGTCCTACAGACAGACTCAAAGGCGAAAAATGATCCAAAAGACTAGGACAGGAACAGAAGTGAATAGGAAAGTTATGTACTTTTCCATCCTCTTCTTTTTTTTCTTTTCTCCCTTATTCTCTCAAAACGCAGATACGAAGGAATTGGATCAAATTTTACGCCAAGAATTGGGAGAGTCAAAATCCAAACCAAATGGGTCTGAAAGTGGATCCAATGGGAATTCAGGATTGAATGGAAGTTCCGATTCCAACGTAAAATCTCAAAATGGCAATGGGTTTAATTCTTCCGCTAACAATGGTCAGTCGGCACCCTCTAATGGAAATAAGGAAGAACCTAATTTAATCCAAGAGCGTTATTCCGAAAACCAAGATGATTCTCCTTCCGCTACTTGGATTTTACTAAAGATTTTATTTGTTTTGGCAATCCTTGTTGGGGCAGGGTATTATTTGATTTTGCAGATGCAAAAGTCGAAATCAGCAAAGTACCCTGTGAAAGGGTTTATGAAGGTTTTGTCGAGTTTGCCTTTATCTGCCACCCAATCAGTTCAAATCATAGAAGTCGGTGGTCGTACACTTGTGTTAGGTGTTGCGGATGGATCCGTGAGTTTACTCACAGAGGTCACAGCGCCTGAAGAAAAAAACCAAATCCAAAAAATGAAAGAAGAGGCAGATCCTTACGTGCCTAATTTTTTGGAAACCGTGCTCGAAAGTTTACAATCCAAAGCACAACGAAAGATCCGAATCAATCCAAACCAAATGGAAACCTTAGAAATGGATGGGGCAGCCGAGATCCAACGAAAAGCAAAAGAAGGACTGGAACGGCTTCGTAAACACAGAAAACTTTTAGAAGGAGGAGAAACATGAGACTTCGTTTTTTTTCCTTTGTAAAGAGACATAAATCCGCTATCTTTCTCATTAGCATTTTGTTTTTAGTCTCGGCGAGTGGGTTCGCGGGACTTTTGGCGCAGGACAAAGGCTCACGAATTCCAATTCCGAATTTATCATTTAACGTCAATGAGGCGAGGGGACCAAAAGAAACCAGTTTGTCCCTTATGATTCTTTTTCTTGTCACAATTTTATCGCTTGCACCTGCGATTGTGATGAGTGTGACTTCGTTTACCAAAGTTGTGATTGTATTTGATTTTGTGAGAAGGGCGTTATCTCTCCAAAACCTTCCACCAAACCAAGTGATGATGG
Source organism: Leptospira yanagawae serovar Saopaulo str. Sao Paulo = ATCC 700523 (assembly GCF_000332475.2). Classification (GTDB taxonomy): domain Bacteria; phylum Spirochaetota; class Leptospiria; order Leptospirales; family Leptospiraceae; genus Leptospira_A; species Leptospira_A yanagawae. Next base: position 50,376 of record NZ_AOGX02000039.1, on the reverse strand, counting down.
GACTTGCTCTCTTTGTTACATTTTTTATAATGGCACCTACCATCGGTAAGGTGAATGACGAAGCCCTCCAACCTTACTTAAATGGGAAAATTGACCAATCTGCTTTTATGGAAGGATCCATGAAACACTTACGTCAATTTATGATTAGACAACTTGGAAAAGACGGAACCAAGGATGTAGCTCTCTTTTTAAAAATTGGAAAAGTGCAAAATGTAAAATCATTTGAAGATGTTCCTTCTTATGTGCTTGTGCCTGCATTCATGTTGAGTGAAATCAAAAAAGCATTTATTATTGGTATTTATATTTTTATTCCATTCATCGTGATTGATCTCATTGTAGCTTCTGCCCTTCTTGCTATGGGTTTTATGATGTTACCTCCGGTAATGATCTCTCTACCGTTGAAACTGATTCTTTTTATCCTCATTGATGGTTGGAACTTACTCGTTCTGGAACTCGTAAGGAGTTATAAATGACAGAAGTCGATGTTGTTAATATGATGAGGGAAGCATTCATTGTGACCTTAAAAATTTCTAGCCCCATTTTGATAACAGCACTTGTTGTGGGCCTCATCGTTGGGATATTACAAACTACAACTTCTATCCAAGAACCTACCATTGCCTTTGTTCCGAAACTTGTGTCCATTTTTGCTGTGATTGTTTTCTTTTCAGCTTGGATGGTGCGAGTGATGACGGACTACACCAGAGAAATTTTTTTTATGATCGAAAAGATATGATATGGAAGCATTCATCTTACACTTTCAATCCTTTCTTTTTGTTTTAGTTCGACTGCTCGGACTCTTCCTTGTTGCACCTTTTTTCTCTTCTGAGTCGATCAACTTCTCGTTACGAATGATCTTTTCCTTTATGGTATCACTCATTGTATATCCAGTCGTAGCAAACTATATGCCACCTGTGCCTGGTCATATGATCAATTTTGGGATTATGATTTTATCTGAGATGCTCATTGGAGTCTTTATAGGCTTTCTCGTCTCACTCGTGTTTAGTGCCTTCCAAATGGCTGGTGAATTTTTTAATAACCAAATTGGATTTGGATATACGGAAATTCTCGATCCTGTCACACAAAACTCACTCCCTGCCATTGGGACCATGAAAAACCTAATGGCGACGGCACTTTTTCTTGTGATTGGGGCCCACCGTTTCCTCATTGAAACTCTTGCCTATTCCTTTGAAAAGATAAGAATCATTTCGTTTACAGGCAAAGTCAATAGTGGCCTCTACCGACTTGTGGAAGATGCGATTGGTGCGATGTTTGTGGTTTCGTTTAAAATTGCTCTCCCGGTCATGGGCATTCTTTTTTTGGTTTCGCTTGCGGAGGGACTGATGGGAAAGGCAGCACAACAAATGAATGTGATGTCTATGTCCTTTCCTTTGAAGGTGTTCATAGGAACTCTTACCTTAATTGCAACGTTAACATTTATCGCCACACAAATGGTACAAGGGATCCAAATCTCGATGGACAAAGCAAGTTTGCTTGTTCGGGAGTGGCCTAGTTTATGAAAGAATGGCTTTCTTTATATTTTGAAAACTTCCGGTTTTGTCATACCATGTTTGGTTTGTTAGTGGACCAGGAATCAGTTTTAAAATATAAGTTTTTTCTTAATAAAATCTTATATTGGATTTTATCACATTTTCCTCTGTTACAAATCAGTTTGGATGAAGAATGCATTGGATCCAAACCTTTCGAAAGTTTACCATTATATGAAAAAGTAATCAATGCGAATCTTTCTCACCCTTACATCACAGGCCAATACGAAATCCAACTGCAGTTATTTGCAGCTGCCGACGAAGGGAGAACGGAACCTCCGAGTGAAAGGCGTAGAAGGGAAGAAAAAGAAAAGGGGAATGTTCCCAAATCCAATGAAGTTGCTTCGACAATGGTTCTCCTTGGCGGAACCGGTGTTTTGTTTTTACTTGGTGATACTTTTATCAAAAATACCGCTCTCTTTATAAAAAAATACCTACCGATGGGGATGCACCACGATCGCTTCGGTGCAGAAGAGTTCCGAGTGATCCTTTCAGGGGTTTCCAAAGATTTTTTTAACCTTCTGTGGCCCGTCCTTGCAATTACCCTTGTATTTGCCATTGTTGGGAATGTGGTGCAAGTGGGGTTTATGTTCTCTCCGAGGGCTTTATCCTTTCGGTTTGATCGCATTTCTCCCAATTTCAAACGAGTTTTGCCAAACCGCCAAACTTTATTTAATCTTGTGAAGTCACTCGCAAAAGTTGTGTTAATCGGGGTGATCAGTTATATTTTGATTTCTGGAGATTTTTTAAAAGTTTTACTGACAGGCAACATGGGGATGATGCAAGCCATTACTCTTGTTACCTATTCTGGATTTAAAATCATGATGGCGGCAGGACTTTTGTTACTTGGGATTGCGGTGGCAGATTTCTTTTTCCAAAAATCTGAATTTGAAGAATCTTTAAAACAAACACCTTCAGAAGCGAAACGAGAGATGAAGGAAGATTCTGGGGACCCTGTGATGAAAAACCGCAGGATGCAACTTGCTCGTGACATGATGCAAGGGAATATGTTACGAGAAGTTCCCAAAGCCGATGTTGTCATCACAAACCCAACCCATTATTCAGTGGCTCTTTCGTATGAAATGGGAAGGGATTCAGCTCCTCGTGTGATCGCAAAAGGGGAAAATCGCCTAGCACTCGAAATACGAAAGATCGCTCGTGAAAACGATGTTCCCATTGTGGAAAGTCCCAAACAAGCAAGACTTTTGTATGCACAAGTTGAAGTGGGAGAAGAGATCCCACAAGAGTTTTTCCAAGCAGTGGTACAAATCCTCATCACACTTGAGAAGTTCAAAAAAAAAGTAGGAATGGCATAACCATATGAACTTTAGAGATATTTTAAAACAATCCGATGTTGTGTTAGGTGTGGGAACCTTAATGATCCTTGGGATGTTAATCGTCCCTCTACCTGGATTTGTTTTGGATATCCTAATCGTTGTGAGTATAGGACTTGGTCTCCTTATCCTCATGACGGCACTTTCTGTGACGGAACCGAGTGAGTTTTCGATTTTCCCAAGTTTACTTCTCATCACCACACTCTTTCGTTTGGCGTTAAACGTATCGACAACAAGACAGATTCTTTCCAAAGGGCCTGCCATGAATTCAAGTGTGATTGAAGCATTTGGTACCTTTGTGGTAGGTGGTGAATCGGGATTAGGAAAGTATGTGGTGGGGTTAATTATCTTTATCATCCTTACCATTGTACAGGTGTTAGTGATCACCAAAGGTGCCACTAGGATCTCGGAAGTGGCAGCTAGGTTTACACTCGATGGATTACCACAAAAACAAATGTCCATTGATATGGAACTGAATAGTGGTGCTATTACAGAAGCAGAAGCTAAGGTGAAACGAAAAAAAGTCCAACGAGAAGTGGATTTTTATGGGGCCATGGATGGAGCTTCCAAATTCGTGCAAGGGGATGTAAGAGCAGGTCTTATCATCACCGCCATCAATTTACTAGGTGGGATACTCATCGGTTCGACAATTCGAGGGGAATCGTTCCTTGCATCCATTGAGACCTATGGTAAGTTTACCATTGGGGATGGACTGGTCTCACAAATCCCGGGTCTACTTTCTACAACTGCAACAGGTATCATTGTCACTCGTTCTAGTTCAGAAAAAAAACTTACAGTAGAGATCAAAGACCAACTCTTTGGGAATGCAAAAACTTTATATGTAGTGGCAGGGGCACTTGGGATGGCGAGTCTCATACCAGGGTTACCTTTTTTCTCACTTCTTTTTTTGTCAGGTGCCATTGGATATTTGGGCTATTCGATCGAACAAGTGGCAAAAGAAGAAATTAAAAAAATCGAAACCGTTTCACAAGAAAAAGTCCAAGAGAAAAAACCAGAGAACTATATCAAAGAAATATCTGTGGAAGCGATTCAAGTAGAACTTGGTCGCGATTTACTTCCGTTAGTGGATGCATCTTCTGGTGGGCATCTCCTGGAACAGATTGCCAATACTCGTAAAAAATTTGCAATTGATTTTGGACTTGTGATCCCGGCGATTCGCATCATTGACAATTTAGAAATCCCACATGATAATTATAGCATTCGTATCAACGGGGTTGTTGTTGGGCAATCTGCTGTAAGGGCAGACAGACTGATGGCGATGAACAATACCTCTCGGAACTTAGAACCAATTGTTGGGGAACCATTCACCGAACCTGCGTTTGGTTTGAAAGCAACCTGGATTGACCCAAATGATAAAATCGAAGTGGAAAACAAAGGGTATTCTGTTGTGGATCCTTCGACTGTGATCATCACACATTTAAAAGAACTGATTTCCAATTATGCATCACAACTTTTAGGTAGAGAAGAAGTGAAAGCACTTCTCGAACATTTACGCCAAACCCATCCTACTCTTGTGGGAGAATTGGATTACGACAAACAAGGTCGTCTTGGGATCATCCAACAGACATTACAAAATCTTTTGGCAGAAGGATTGTCCATTAAGAACCTTCCGAAAATTATGGATGCGATTGCAAACCACCTTCCACGTACAAACAATCCATTCGATTTAGCTGAACATGTCAGACAAGCCTTATCACGACAAATCATCAATGATTTCCTTTCTCCTGATGGCAAGTTACATGTTGTCACCATTGATCCAAGGATCATTGATCGTATGAACAAAAGTATCACCTTAGATGAAACGGATGGGAGTAAACTCATCATCCTTCCGCATGACATTCGAGTTCGAATTCTGGAATCGGTTTATAATGAATTACAAAAGGCTTTGGACGAGAACAGGTTCCTTATCTTTGTGGTTTCAAGGTACTTAAGACAAGCCTTTGCATTCTTTTTGACAAAGGAACTACCCCCAAGGAACTTTGCAGTAATTGCTTCTGAAGAAATCCATAGAGGGGTTCCGACAGAAATATCCTCGGTTCTCAGCCTTCCATCCAGAGAGGAACACCCACAAGAAGCATAGGAGATTTTTTTGCCAATTCCCGTCCCATCGTACCGCGTCTCTGTTGCTCCGATGATGGACTGGACCGACAGGCATTTTCGCTTTTTTTTAAGACTTATCTCCAAACACAGTTTGCTTTATACGGAGATGGTGGCAACGGGTGCCATCCTCCGTGGGAAAGACAACCACCGTCACTTAGATTTTTCTAAAGAAGAACATCCCGTTGCACTCCAATTAGGTGGTGATTCACCGTCTTCGCTTGCCGAATGTGCCAAAATTGGCGAAAACTACGGCTACGATGAAATCAATTTGAATGTTGGTTGCCCTTCCGACAAAGTCCAAAGTGGAAGTTTTGGGGCTTGTCTCATGAGAGATCCAGAACTAGTGGCTGAAATGGTTGCTTCCTGCAAAACCAAAGTCAAAATTCCTGTGACCGTTAAACACCGGATTGGTGTGAATGGAAAAGAATCTTACGAAGACCTCCATCATTTTGTTTCTAAAATCAAAGAAGCAGGTGTGGACCAAATCATCGTCCATGCAAGGATTGCGATATTAGAAGGACTATCTCCCAAAGAAAATCGAACAATTCCCCCATTACGATACGACGATGTATACCGATTAAAAAATGATTTTCCGAATTTGCCGATCACCATCAACGGGGGGATCAAAACCCATCCAGAAATTACCGACCACCTAACAAAAGTGGATGGGGTGATGGTGGGAAGGGCAGCGTATGACAATCCGTTTTTATTTGCCGATGTTGATTCCCTTTATTTTGGTTCAAAAGAAAAACCACGCACAAGGGAGTCAGTATTGCAAGAGATGATCCCTTATCTCCGGTCCTTTCGGTTGGATGGGGGAAAGGTCCACCATGTGTTACGGCATATCTTAGGATTGTACCACGGCGAACCTGGCGCAAAAATATTTCGTAAGTTTCTTACGGAACGAATGCATCTACCAGGAGCAAACGAAACCATATTAGAAGATTATTTAATGCGTTAAGGATCCGTAGGGCTTTAGGTCAGCGACTCGGCTAACGGCGAGTTGCTGACGGAAGCGTAAGCGCACCCCGGAGGAGCCTGACCCATTAGGAACCAAACATGCAAATCAAAATCAATTGGGAACGCCCTTCATGGCTTGAAAGTTTGATGGGAGAGAGATCGGGTTTCCATACTCTTGGTGGAAAATTAAATTTTGAAAAGGCTAAAGAATAACGAGGATTAGACGGTTTGACCCATCGTTTCGTTCGATTTTTTTTGGTTTTGCCCTAAAAATGGCAGGAAAACACACCCAAAATCTCTTAAAATCAAATGGGTTGACAGGGCGCTTTCCCTACACAGCCTGGTTAAATTGAGAGGGAATACCATGACCAAGCCACTCACCGTACAAAGTGACAAAACAATGCTTCTAGAGGTGGATAACCCAGAATTCGAAGCGTGTCGGGACCTCGTTTCCAAATTTGCCGAGCTTGAAAAAAGCCCGGAATATATGCATACCTATCGTATTTCTCCACTTTCTTTGTGGAATGCTGCATCCATCAAAATGACAGCAGAAGAAATCATTGAAGGCCTTACAAAATTTGCTCGTTATTCTGTTCCCAAAAACGTGATGAACGAAATTCGGGAACAAATCTCTCGTTACGGAAAAGTAAAACTCGTAAAAGAAGAGTCGGGAGAATTGTACATCATCTCCAATGAAAAAGGATTTATCACTGAAATTGCAAACAACCGTGCTGTCCAACCATTCGTGGATGGAATGGAAGGTGATAAAATTCGAATCAAAAAAGAATACCGTGGCCACATCAAACAAGCGTTAATTAAAATTGGATTCCCTGTAGAAGACCTTGCCGGTTATGATGAAGGGAATAAATACCCGTTTAACCTACGTCCGACAACAAAAGGTGGGATCAAATTTGGTATGCGTGATTACCAAAGGGCTTCTGTGGAAGCATTTCATGCAGGTGGGCGTAACGAAGGTGGTTCTGGAGTTGTGGTCCTTCCATGCGGTGCGGGTAAAACCATCGTGGGAATGGGGGTTATGCAAATTGTCGGAGCAGAGACATTGATCCTTGTTACGAACACTTTGTCCATTCGCCAGTGGCGAAATGAAATTTTAGACAAAACGGATATTCCAGAGTCGGACATCGGCGAGTACTCAGGTGAGATGAAAGAAATCAAACCGATCACCATTGCCACTTACAATATCTTAACACATAGAAAGAAAAAAGGTGGGGACTTCACACACTTTCATATCTTCAGTGCAAACAATTGGGGACTCATTGTCTATGATGAGGTGCATTTATTACCTGCTCCTGTATTTCGTATGACATCAGAACTCCAAGCAAAACGTAGATTAGGTCTTACTGCAACTCTCGTCCGAGAAGACGGTTTGGAAGAAGATGTGTTCTCACTCATCGGTCCTAAAAAATATGATGTGCCTTGGAAAGAACTCGAAGCGAAGTCTTGGATTGCAGAAGCCAATTGTGTGGAAATTCGTGTTCCAATGGAAGACGACCTTCGCATGAAGTATTCTGTGGCAGATGACAGAGAAAAGTTTCGATTGGCATCAGAAAATCCTGAGAAACTCCGAGCGATCAGTTATATTTTGAAAAAACACTCAACTAACAATATTTTGGTGATTGGGCAGTACATCAATCAGTTAGAAGAGATTTCCAATACCTTCAAAATCCCTTTGATTACAGGAAAAACTCCACTTCCAGAAAGACAGGAACTCTACCAAGCATTCCGTTCAGGTCAAATCAAACAACTCGTGGTATCAAAAGTCGCAAACTTTTCGATCGACTTACCAGATGCAAACATAGCCATCCAGGTGTCAGGAACGTTTGGTTCGAGACAAGAAGAGGCACAACGTTTGGGTAGGATCCTTCGTCCAAAATCCCAAGACAATACAGCGATATTTTACTCACTCATTTCGCGAGATACAAACGAAGAGAGGTTCGGTCAAAATAGGCAACTTTTCCTAACCGAACAGGGGTATGAATACGAAATTTATACTTTGGATCAGTTCAAAGAAACTGTTCCAGAAGAATCACTCACAAACTAGAGGACAAAATGAAACTTGTAGCAAAACGACTCGATGTCGTAGAACCTTCTCCCACTCTCGCGATCACAGCAAAAGCCAATCAATTGAAAGCGAGTGGACTTGATGTGGTTGGTTTTGGAGCAGGGGAACCTGACTTTGATACACCAACTCATATCAAAGAAGCTGCTAAAAAAGCAATGGACCAAGGGAAAACAAAATACACTCCCGTGAGTGGAACTGTTTCTCTGAAAGATGCCATCATTAAAAAGTTTGAAACCGAAAACGGTTTAAAGTATGAAAAAAATCAAATCATTGTAGGAACCGGTGGAAAACAGGTTCTTTATAATTTTTTTATGGCAACGCTCAATCCTGGTGATGAAGTCATCATCCCAGCACCGTATTGGGTAAGTTATGCGGATATTGTTCGTTTGGCAGAAGGCACTCCTGTTATTGTGGCAACGGACATTTCGAATGGTTTTAAAATCACTCCGGAACAATTAGAAAAAGCCATTACACCAAAAACAAAAGTGTTTATCTTTAATTCACCTTCTAACCCAACAGGAGCTGCTTACACTCGTTCGGATGTGGAAGCTCTCGTTAAGGTTTTGGAACCCAAAGATTTGATCACGGTTTCGGATGATATCTATGAAAAAATCATTTATGATGGTTTGGAATTTGTAAATCCGGCGATGATCTCTGAAAAGATGAAGGAAAAAACCTTTGTGATCAATGGGGTATCGAAAGCGTATTCCATGACAGGTTGGAGGATTGGTTACGGGGCAGGGAATGCCGAGATTGTCAAAAACATGGATACCATGCAAGGCCAGTCTACGAGTAATGCTTCTTCGATCTCCCAAGCGGCAGCTGAGGCAGCTCTTACTGGTGACCAAACTCCTGTGGCAGAAATGCTAAAGGCCTTTGACAAACGTCGTAAACTGATCGTAGGACTGCTTCGTGAGATCCCAGGTGTAGAATGCCGTATGCCAGAAGGTGCTTTTTATGCATTCCCTTACATGACTGGTGTCTATGAAATGCCTGGTTTCAAAAAACTCCTCGCAGAGAAAAAAGAAACTTCGTATTCTAAATTATTTTGTGATGTCCTTCTCGACAAATACAATGTGGCAGCTGTGCCAGGAATTGCCTTTGGTGATGACAAAGCCATTCGTTTGTCTTATGCGTTAGGTGAAAAAGACATCGAAAAAGGTGTCTCACGCATCAAACAAATGGTAGAGGATTTACAAAAATAAAATGAAACATGTCCCTTTGCGAAACTTTTTTTGTAGAGGGACAATCTTGTTTCGATCGAATTTTTTTTTGATCTATTTTAGTTTCGCCTTATTCGTTGTTCCAATACTTTCTGAACCAAAGTTCCAAACAAAACCAAAACAATCCAAACCATCTGAACTGTTAAAACGAGACTTACAATCGGAAATTGTGATTCCCGTGATAGGGCTCAACTTGCATTTGTTTGCTGACGAAAAAAGTGATGTATTAAGAAAACTAAAATTTGGGGAACCGGTTCGATTTGATAAGGATTCCTTAGAAAGCCCAAAAGAAGATTGGATTCCAGTGAAATTGGAAGATGGACTTTCCGGGTTTATCAAACGTTCTGTTGTCAGATCCGTACCTTCAAAACAATACCTATCAACTCTACTCTTTGAAGCAGAAAAAATGATTTTATCGAAACAGATTGATTTTTTGGCAAAACAGGAAATTACAGATACAATTTTTTCTATTTCATCAACGGGAAAATTTACAGGTGATGAATTTATATTCCTTCGTGCGAAAGCTGGTTTTTTCTTAAAAAAAACAGTGGATCTTATGAATGAAAAGGGAATTAAACCAGACAATGATCCAAACACATTGGAATTTCTCAAACGCCACCAAACAAAATTATTATACGATTATTCTTCCGGAAAATACTATGTGGATTCCAATTATTTTTGGAAGTTATTAGAATCTTATCCAAAAACAAAACATTCAGATTACGCTGGTTATTTGGCGACAGAAAGCATTCCAATAAATGATTGTGGAGCGGATTTACGTTGCCGATTGGAAGAAATCAGAAAAGGAAAATTGCGATATTTATACCTGTTCCCTACTGGAAATTATGTGGTACTTTATACAAAAGATGTGGTGAAAGTTTTAAGTTCTATGACAAAGGATCCTGATTCCATTCCTTGTTTTCCTCCCGTCACAGAAGCCATTAAATCAGAAATCAATCAAATGTTTCGTTATGCATCGGAGATAGGGCCAAGAGAAAAAAAACAAATCCTTCCCCATTTACAAATCCTCAAAAAAGAATGTTTTCGTTAATATTTTTACATTTCTAATTTTAGAAACGAGGTTTTGTGAAACTAAACTATAAATTCTATCCATTCCAAAACTCTAATCAGGAAAAAAAATCGATTGGTGATTTCATTATCTTACATGGTTTATTTGGATCTTCAAAAAATTGGGTGACCGTTTCAAAATTTTTGTCAGAATTTGGAAATGTTTACGCGATCGACCAAAGGAACCATGGTGATTCCCCGCATAACAAACAGCATTCCATCCAATTGATGGCAGATGATTTAGACGAATTGATCAAATATCTACAAATTGAGACTCCCATTTTACTCGGCCACTCGATGGGTGGTCTTGTAGCAATGTACTTTGATTTAACACATCCTGGTGTCTTAAAAAAGCTCATTATTCAAGACATTGCACCAAGAGCTTATCCTTTTTCGTATGACAATGAAATCAAATCGATGTCGTTTCCTTTGGAAGGTTTTGCTTCCAGATCGGAAATTGATACTGAGATGGCAAAATATGTTAAAGATTCGTTCATTCGACAGTTTTTACAAATGAGTTTGGAACGTAGAGAAGATGGTGTTTATCAGTGGAAATTGAATGTGGCAGGACTAAATCAAGCGCGTAGGGTGTTTGATGATGCTTTTATTTTTGAAAAAACTTCAGATACAAAAACCCTATTTTTGTTAGGTGGTATATCTGAATACATTAAGGAATCAGATATTGAATTAATGGATCGTTTTTTTAAAGCAAATGAAAAGAAAACGATCGCAGGTGGTGGGCATTATATCCATTTCACGCACCAAAAAGAATATTTGGAAATTTTGAAAGATTGGTTGGAACGAAATTAACAAAATTGGATTTTCCAATTTCAAGTTATGTTATGAACTTAAATTTCTTGCTTGTAAAATTCAAATAACGAATATTTGTCGTTATGCGTTTCAATTCTCATTCTTTCATCTATCCTATATTTTTAATACTTCTTATAACCATTTGTCATTGCGCCCCTAGTCAATCAAACGATGAGGTCTTTCAAAAATATGCTCCAAGGACTGTGTCTATCTCCCTTGATTCGGAAGATTTATTTGGAAAAAAACATTGGGTTGGTTCTGGATTTTTGATTTCTAAAGATGGGAACGTCTTAACTTGTGCTCATGTAATTGGTGAACAAACAAAGAAACTAGTTCTGCGAGTTGGGGGACTTGGGAAACGGTATTTTGGAAAAGTAATTGCAATGGATCTTCGAAAAGATATTGCTTTGGTTCGATTGGAAGCAAAAGAAAACTTTGATTTTTTTGAAATTAACTCCAACAATAAATCTAAACGAGGTGAAGTGTATTTTTCAATTTCCGCTCCTATCGGTTTTGAAGATAGTTTTTCAACGGGATTCGTGGCAGATCCGGAAAGGATTGGTGTGGATTCGATTGATTCCGAACTTGGATTTTTACAAGTGAATCAATCTATTTTGCCAGGTAGTTCTGGTTCCGCATTATTTGGTGTTCGTGGAAATTTATTAGGGATGGCACAATTTCAAATTAGAAATTCTGAGCACAATCAATCGGGAATTGGTTTTGCAATTTTACCAAAATATTTAAATGAATTTCTGTCTTCGGTTGAGGATATGGAACATCCGAAAACTGAAATTTTAAGAGGCATTGTAGAAGTACCAGTCCTCACTGAGTTTCTAATACAAAAATTAAATTTGCCATCTAATGAAGGTGTGTTGGTAAGTTATCTAGTGGAAAAAAGTCCTGCTGAGAAAGCTGGATTGAAACGATATGATTTTATCGTCGAAGTGGACGGAATCAAAATCAAAAATAATGAGCAATTGTTTCAAAGATTTAAAGCAGTGGATACTTCGGAACGAATTACGTTAAAAATCATACGCAATCGTTCCGAAAAAACAATCCTGATTGAACCTTAGTCCAATCATTTTTTCTGAATTTATAATGTAATGGTGAGAGACTCTGTTAATACATCACCATTAATTTTACCAGAAATGGTCACCTTTACAGTTCCAACAACAGTTGTTCCTGAATTTACAAGATCAAATACCCCATCAAACGATAGATTTTCAATAACAAGTGTGGGCGTTGTGATACTGCCTTGAGTAATTACGAATCCATTAGAATTCGCTTTTGATTTTACATAGAATCTAATGTTTGGTGGGCTACTTGCGACTTCATAACTGGATTCAAAACTAAGTGCACCATTTACTGTCGCAGGTTTCGTCACTCGATCAACTATTTCATACAGTTTGGTAACACCCGCACAATCAGATTGTAAAAGTGATATATTGCTTTTTTTTAATTCTTTATAATAAGCAAATTCATCAGAGTATAGCGTACCAAAGTCATTGAACACAACATCGGCTTTGTTACGATAATCTAAAATATTTGATTGGCTAACTGAGTATAAACCGTTTGTGAATACGGCAGTTCCTTTTTCTTGTAGTGAGTTATAATTGCTATATGCTCCGAAGTAAGTTAAGATTGGACAAGTTGTACCGCCACCAAGAGGAATATTTTGCATTTTCTTTTCGAAAATTCTACCTTTCAAAGTTCCAGAATAGGTATATTCGTTACGACCATTGACGGATGTTGCACTTGACCAAGCGGTGAGAATTTTTTCTGTTGAATTTGCCTTTTGTATAAAATTTTCTTTTACAATTTTTGAAATTTCCTCTTTTGCCACTACTGGATCTTTCCCGTGTTGGTAAATTTTGACAATGGCTGCTAGCAACTGTTTGTCTAAGGGTTGTTTTGTGTTCGGATTTCTCATCGTAAAATTCCCAGAATTGGAACTTGTGGTGGAATTCGCAGAGATCGAAGAAACCACATTTGCCGTGGCACTTGCCCGACCGAGCGGAGTATTCAAATTGGTTGTATCAGTAGGATCACCTGAAAACAAATAAAGGGCCAATAGGTTCGTGGTCGTATTGTCTTTTTTGTCGTTGCATCCTATTAGGAAAATTCCTAAAAAAATTAAAAGGTAGATGGTTGGTTTTAGAATTGTGTTTTTCAATTTTTTCCTCGTGTAACTGGTAGTTATACTAATGTATAAAACGTACGCAAGGAAAAAATGTTTGTTAGATGGGATTTGAAAAAAAAGAAAATGTAGTGATAAACCATGTTTTACGAACAGCAGTCTAGTTTTGACTACTGTTCAAATTCACTTATTCTTCAAGTAACGAACGTAACATCCAAGCTGTTTTTTCGTGGATGTCTAGTCTTTGTGTTAAGAGGTCGAGTGTTGCTTGGTCATTTCCTTTTTCGGCTGGTGCATAAGCAGCACGAGCTGTGCGAATGACCGCCTCATTGCCGGCTACTAGGTTTTGGATCATTTCTTTTGCTTTGGGAACTTCTTTGTCTTCCGAGATACTGGAATACTTTGCAAATTCCCAACCTCCCATCGGTGCATAATAACCTAGGGAACGGATCCTTTCTGCAATGGGATCAATTGCATTCCAAAGTTCAGTGTATTGTGTCATGAATAAGAGATGGAGGGTTTGGAACATGGGACCTGTGACGTTCCAATGGTAACTATGTGTTTTTTGGTACAGAGTGTACGTATCAGCCAAAAGTTTTTTTAATGATTCCGAAATGGCACTTCTTTCTTCTTCTGGAATTCCAATGTTAATCTTCATGTAGTTCTCCCAATTTTGTTTTTACTATTGTATTTAAAAATGACTGCATTCAAAATTTCTGATCATTTGAAACCAATCATTGACAATCTCATTTTTTTAGTTCGCTGACAATGGTATCCACTAAACTTTCAGCAACGAAGTCGTATTCACTTGTTGCAATTAAGATATCCTCACGATTCCATACCAAACCCAAACCCAAGCTGTATTGGATCAGACGGCCAAATGTCCAATCGGCACCTGGCTTTTTTCTCGCATTGACGATCACATGACCTGACTCGATATGAACGATTTTTAAAGACACTGTATCCACTAAATTAGGAATGAGTTTTCCTTTTTCATCGAATTTTTTAAGGGAAGAGCCACGGCCAAATACCAATGCATCAACACCCAAAACTTTTCCAAGTCTAACGGCTGTTTGCGTATCAATGATTCCTGTTTTGGAAAAACTTTGTTCATTTACTACTTTTGAAAGTTGTTCCCTTTCAATCACCTTAAAGGGAAGAGATTTGGCAATTTGAAGGGACACTGCATCGGTAAATTCATCACCCCATTTGGCCTCTTCGATGTCGAAAACAAGAACCGCAACTTTGGAAATTCCTAAATTGGATTTCCCAACGTCAGGGTATTGGATGGCGGCATCCATCGTTCGACAATTCCCAAGGGAAATACTAAGCAGTAAAGTGAAAAACGCTAAATATGGTTTCATAGATTTCCTTAAAGATGATGGGATGGAATACGAGAGAGCAATTCTTTTTCGGGTCAAATTAGGAGATTTTCCAAAATTCGCTTTCCACATTTCCTTTCTCCTAGATTTTCCTCTTAGGCACTTGAACATGAAAAAATTGATTGGTTCCCTTGTTTTTATCTTCGCATTGTTTTTGCTAGTCGCTGCGTATTCTTTTTCCAATTTGATTCTCTCTCCCTCATCCTTGGTTTCTATAGACGTAAGAGAAAAATTATCCGAAACAACATTTTCTGAATTTGCGTTGCCTGAGCCAGAGGCAATTCGATTCCAAAACGGAACCTTACGACTCCGAGGATGGTATTTTAAACATTCTAAAAAACAAAACTGTGGTGTTATTCTTTTGCATGGCCTCGGAAAGTCCAGAAACCAAATGATGCCATATGCACCCATTTTTTGGAGGCAAGGATGTAGTTTGTTTTTATATGATGCGAGAGCGCATGGCGAAAGTGACGGCTCTAGCACAACATATGGATTTTACGAGAAAATGGATTTAGAAAGGGCCGTAGAATATTTTTCAGAAATCGATAACATACCTGAAGACCGAATTGGAATATTTGGATTGGATTTTGGGGGGGCAACTGCCTTACAATATGCCGATGGCCAGTTTGAATTCGGGTTTATCATCGCTGATTCTTCCTACCGCGATATGAGGTCTTGGATTGAAGATATGTTTGTGAATCAATTTACGGAAGCCAGTCGGATCGTCACACCTTTAAGTCTTTCGATCTCTGAATTGCGAGGTGATTTTCTTGTGAACGATGTATCTCCTGCAAATACAGCGAAACTCATCACACAACCTGTATTGATTTTGGCACCTAGCGAGAATGAGACGAAAAAAACTGATTCCGAAATGATTTTTACAAATATCAAAACAAAATCGAAACAAATTGTTTTGTATGCAATGCCAAAGGAAGATTCCAAACCATTACAAAGCCCTTCCAACGAGTATGAAACGAGCATCACAAATTTTTTTAAAGAATTTCGATTAAACAAATAAATAAATCATTTGATTTTGATGAGTCTAGGCAAATCTTCCCAGGTTCCATCGGAATTTGTGAATCGGGTAAAGTATACAGGTAAATTTACTGATCCGTTAGAAAAAGACTTAGCATAACTATAATTTAATAATCCATTTGTTGATTGGATTTGTTCTGGGCTTATGATCGCAACACTGTATTCTGAAAGAGAAAATGGAGTTGCAGGTATGGAAGTTACACTGTTTACGCCATCATTACTTCGGAAGATTTGAACATTCGTAGGCAGTGCAGTAAAGGTAGGTGAATTTGATAACACAAAGTAATGATTTGAATTGGAACTTTTGATTGTTCTTAAACGAGAGGTGGTCCCTCCTATTGAAGAAGTGTTGAAATTTGTAATCGTTGCGTTTTGCGTTATGGTTGGATTTAGGTTTGTATAGGAACCTGTGGGGAAAGTAACTCCACTAAAAGGCGAGGATCCAGTGAGTGCCATCAATTTGCCTTCGACTTGGAAAACAGGGGAGTCAAAATTTGCAGCAGCAGTAAAGTTGATTTGGTTAAAAATCAAATCCGATGCTCGAATGCTTCGAATTACATAAGAAGTTCCTGCATAATTTTGTGGGCACTGTAAATAGTTGATTCCAGAATAGGTTACCAATTGGAACCCAAGCAAATCACGGTCAATAGCTGAAATCGTACAACTAAAATCGCTGATTAAATCAGAACTTGTATCTGTATCTAAATAAAATAATATAGGGCGAGGCGCTCCTGATAATGTTGGCGTTGCCATATACCGGCCATCCCCTAGATACAATGCCGGGTAATACCAATTACCATTTGCACCATTAAAAAAACGATAGTTCGTTGGTAAGTTTTTAAGTTGCACAGTCGCCGAACTGGGAGGCGAGAAAGCAGAGATACGCAAAGCTAAGTTTTTATTCGATTGGAAATTATTCGGTGGTGAATAATCTCTTTTCTCTTCGGATAAGAAAAAGATATATTCGGAACCGTTGAATACTGGATTGGAGATTTTTAAAATGATTTCATACGTAACATTTTTTTCAATTGTGACACCATCAATTCTTGTTACGGCGTCATAATACTCTCCATCAGCAGAAGAGGCTATATAACCGATGGACGTATTTCTATCTGTTGCTGTAAATGATGTTTGTACTTCAAGATAAATAAACTGCCTTCCATTGGCAGACCCAAGAGGAGTGAAGGTGAAATTGGTGGCCAAACGGTTGCGGTAATTGGCTAGATCTTCCACTAAGAATTGGGCATTGCCTGTTTGGTTTAAAAGAGAAAAGGATTGTTTGTTGATGCCATTATAGATTCGGAAATCAGCAGTTCCTACAAAAGTATTGGCTGCATTTTTTAAATTGAGTTTTGCAATCCCCCTTTCGCTAAAAAACAAAAATCCTCTTCCAAAGTTATCTAATGTGGCGGTGTAGGTTCGAACATTCCCAGTTTCTCCGAAGTCAGATGTTGCTACTCCATTTTCATCCGCTTCGTTGAACACGGAATATTCGACAGCACCTCCCGAGTATGGAGTGCCACTGCTATCGGTGAATTTCATAAATACAACGGATTGGCTTTGGGTATTGAATGCATCAGCTAAGGCAAGCAATCGGAGGAGTGATTGCAAAGTCCCTAAATCCTCGCGAGGATCGAGATTCGACGGTTTGAAGATGCTGCATTGGGTGAAGTAAAAGAACAAAACTAAAAGGGATACAATTCGTTTCATAAGTTTCTCCTTTAAAATAGATAAGAGTAACGAACTTCGGCGTATACTGCATTCATTTGTGGTTGGAAGTTGGTTAAACCCATCGGTTTATCCCATCGTGATTCAAAGTCCCATCCTTCTTTGAATTGTTTCCCTTCTAGATGTACCACTGGCCTTTCCGGGTATTGGTCACGGCCAATCATATAGGAATGGATTACATTTGTAATGTAGATGATACTTGTGATTCCGATCCCTGCTAAGTAACGAGTATTCGATCCCTTTGCATTGTTTTGTGATTTTTTGATCAAATCTTCTGTGATGGATGTTTCTAAGAAGTTGTTAACAAATTCAGAAGGCAAACTAATATTTTGCGCATTGAACCTCGTCCCTGGTCCACTGATTTGATTCACTAACACCATTGTCTCATAATGTGATTTTGCATTTTGTTCTTCCGTGCGAAGAGGACCCAATGTATAGAATAGGGATCCAAAAAATAAAACTGAAAACGTTCCTGCGGAAACCTTTTGCCCACCACAAAATTGCCCCCAACCAGGAATGATCGCAGATCGCCAAATGAGTGCCAACCGGCCTCCACATTCTTTTGCAGAAGGAGAGGGACCCAATTGCCTTGTCGCTAACCATTCTGCTTCGGTTTTTGCTTCTTTTTCTGCTTGGGTTTCTTTGTTTTTCTCATCCTCTAACCTTTGTTTTTCGGCAAGTTTCGCTTCTTCTTCTAATCGTTTTTGTTCTTTGGCCTCTGCGATTAATCTTTCTTTTTCTAGTTTGGCCTTTTCTTTTTCTTCTTTTTCCCTTAATTTTTTTTCTTCTGCGAGTCGGATTTTATCCGCTTCTTCTGCACTCACATCTTTATATACAACT
This sequence comes from Leptospira yanagawae serovar Saopaulo str. Sao Paulo = ATCC 700523, assembly GCF_000332475.2. GTDB lineage: Bacteria > Spirochaetota > Leptospiria > Leptospirales > Leptospiraceae > Leptospira_A > Leptospira_A yanagawae. The sequence goes on along the minus strand of NZ_AOGX02000039.1, from coordinate 32,111 downwards.
TTCAAAATTTGTGATTTGGGGAAAGTTTGCGTACCTTCGCTTGTTTGGACAGTGAGACCTTTTTCGTTTTGGTCCGTTACCTTCCCTTTGATCGTTTTACCATTTTTTAAGATCACTGTATTTACAGCGAGTAGGGGAAACGAAAACAAGATAAGGAAAGAGAAAAGAATGATTTTTTTCATATATGGGAATCCAAGAAGGGATGATTAAAAACTTACATTCATTCAATAAATTGCAAGTGAAAATTTGCTTTGGTATCGATCGAGAATCATTCGGTACATCATAAGAATTGATTATTTGATTCGGATGAGTTTAACATCTTTCCAAGTATCTGGTCCAATATTCCTAGTTGCAAAAAATCGAAAACTGCCAACTGAAGCTGGACTTGTCACAGATTGTAGTGCATCCCAAGAATAAGTGAGATTCCCGTGTGTGGAAAAAAATTGCCTGTGAGTCGTTGTGTTTTCGTTAAAGATCGGTTGGGTGCTTGGCAGGTTGTATACGGTTCCTGAATCAAGTTGGTTTGTGATTTTGATGATGGCGCGATTGGTTGCCGTTTCCAAATTGGGATTGTCGGCAGTAATCGCAAAACCAACATCTAGCGATGATGTGATGTTTCGTAATAATGGATTGGAACTTCCAAATGGAACGATAAAATTGGGGATGTTTGAAGAGAAACTAATATTAGCTCCATTGCTCAGGTAAGATCCAGTTGGTAATAGGGACCCTCTGGGAGACCCAGATACAATCACAATTCCGATAAGTTGGTCTGCAAATACGCTCGGGAAAGAATTTACGGTGCTCACACCGCCGCTAAATGTCAGAGTATTGTATGACAAGTCATTCCCATTGATGACAGTAGCATTGATCGAAGTTCCAGGCATTGGACTTGTTGGGCAATGTATGTAATCGGTATCACCTAACGTTAGTTTTCCATAAGCAGAAAAATCGCTAATCGATGTTCGTAAACAATTGTAAGTGGCGGAAGAAAGCTCAACATGATTTGAGTCCGTAAGTGAAACTAGGTATGGCACTTCTCTTTGTGGAGCAAAACTTGCATTGTCTGCAACAACGAAAAAACGATTCCCCACAGAAAACATAGGATGTTCAAATGTTTTGAGAGCTGCGGATCCCAAAGGGTTTAGAATTTGAATTCCGTTTGGTAGTGATAAAACAATTGGATCTAAAGCAACATAGGAGGGAGAAGTAGTGAAGAAAGAAAAAGCTAAATTGCGATTTCCGATTACAAAGTTTCCAGAATCCAATTCGACTTCATTGACAAAAACTACATAACGTGTTCCGTCGTATGCGATTGCGGAGTGAAGGGTTCTTTTACTTCCAGTGCTCGAAACAAATTCGTTTGCGTTTAATGGGATGACTTGGTCATAGGTGACTCCATCTGCACTTGAAAGTATGTAATTTTCGTACCTTCCATTTACACTTCCTCCATCAAAAGTATAAAAGATTTTTCCAATTAAGAAGCTTCGTCCATTCGCAGTGCCAATGGGAACCATATTCGTGATGTATCCGATTGGATTTGGATAATTGGAAAGGTCTTCTACGTTGACTTTGATCTCACCAGAGACACTGTAAAATGAAAATGTTTCAATGGTAATCCCTTTATAATTTCGAAAACGGAAACTACCGATTGGGTTCGTATCTCCTGGATTTCGGTATACAATTCCTTCTGCGATCCCTCTTTCGCTAAATTTTAAAATTGTCCTTCCGTTTGCACCAAGTGTATTTTTATAGGGACTATAATTCCCAGTGTTTCCAAAATCAGAGACGGCAACATTGTTTTCATCATTTTCGTTGTATACAGAATATACGAGTTCGCCACCCGCTATCGGATTCCCTAATGAATCAGTAATTTGAACGATCATCAACGTTTGGCTCATTCCATTAAACGCATCGATGAACGAAGCGGTTCTGAATAAGTTGAGCAAATTAGATAATTTGCTATTTGGATCTAGGTCCGATTCTTTGAAGATTTTACATTGAGTGAATGTAAGTATTGAAAAAATAAGAGCGAGCGTAAGTTTGCAAAGAGTTTTGATTTTCATATTCCATTTCAGCTTCGTGGTTTTTGCCACATCATAGGAATTTTACAG
>NZ_AOGX02000039.1:0-25000 GCF_000332475.2 Leptospira yanagawae serovar Saopaulo str. Sao Paulo = ATCC 700523 | reverse complement strand
GGTATCTTTTTTGAATTACGTTTTCCGAGATCCTTGATTGAATTATATGGTTCATTTTTCCGCAAGAGAGACCCTTGGCTTACGTTTCATCAAATACGGAAAACTGTAGGGAAATACCAATTTAATCTTGTCCGCCTTTCATTTGATTTAACAGTCCATTGGCAAATTCCTCGCTCTTGAGTTGGCAACTACTTACTCAGTGTATCTGAATCGATCAAAAGGATTACTACATCCAAGCTCGCAATTCTGATAACAATTCTCGTATTCCCGATACAAACGGATCATCTACCTTGATATGATCCAAACCCATATTCTCATATCACGCCTCAAAAAGAGAGATTTTTGACCTATCCAAAAAGAGAGCTTTTCTTAATTTAGGAGGATATACACGAAGGCATATTTTGCAAAAACACATTGAAACGTTTTCAGATCTGAAATTAGATCGATCCATCCAAAAAGCAGTCGCTGAGACTGGTTATACAAAACCTACACCCATCCAAATCCAAGCCATTCCTTTTCTTCTAGACAATCACGATCTGTTAGGTTGTGCTCAAACAGGAACAGGTAAAACCGCTGCTTTTGCTTTGCCTATGATCCATAATTTAATTTCGACGAGGGCAAAACCAAATCCAAAACAACCCAGGTCTCTTGTGTTAGTTCCCACTCGTGAGCTTGCCATTCAGGTCCATGAAAGTTTTGTTTTATATGGAAAGTATACCCAAATTCGAACGGCTGTCATTTTTGGTGGTGTGGGACAAAATCCCCAAGCCAAGGCGATTGCAAGTGGATTGGATGTGCTCATTGCCACACCCGGTCGCCTTGTCGATTTGATGAACCAAAATTTGGTATCTTTGAAGAATCTCGAAATATTCGTGTTAGATGAAGCAGATCGGATGTTGGATATGGGTTTTATCCATGACATTCGAAAAATCATTTCGTACTTGCCGAAGCGCAGACAGAATTTGTTTTTCTCTGCAACTATGCCATCTGAAATAGAAAAATTAGCAAAATCAATTTTGGTAGAGCCAATTCGAATCGATATAACACCTGTTTCATCGACAGTTGAACTCATTTCACAATCTGTGATGTACACAGAACTTGCCGATAAAAAAAATCTTCTCCTTCATTTGTTTAAAGATAAAAATTTTAAAAAAACCATTATCTTTACCAAAACAAAACATGGAGCCAATAAAATTTCGGAACTCTTAAACAAAAGTGGAATCAAAACTGATGTAATTCACGGCAACAAAAGTCAATCTGCTAGACAAAGGGCATTAGAAGATTTTCGTTCGGGAAAAAACAGAGCCCTTGTGGCAACCGATTTGGCTGCCAGAGGAATCGACATCGATGACATCACACATGTCATTAATTATGAAATTCCTTATGTTCCCGAAACCTATGTACACCGAATTGGCCGTACAGCACGTGCAGGGAAAAATGGAATTGCCATTGCCATCGCCGAGGCAGACGAAAGATCACTGATCAAAGACATTGAAAAAGTAATCGGAATTTCGATCCCAGTGGATCGGGACCATCCTTACCATGCAGCGCGGGTGGAATCGCATACAGGTAAGGCTCCGAAAATCCATGGATCTGGTGGTGGCGGCAATCGAGGGCAAAGACGTCCCTCACAATCGGGAGATAATCCTTCTGGCCGTAATGCGAACTCACAGCAGAACTCCAAACAAAACTCACATCGAAGTAAGGGGCAATCGGAAAAAAGAAAACCTAGTGATTCAGGCAATAAGTCTGAGCCTAAAAAATCATCTCCGAGTGCAAAAAAATCACCGAGAGCCAAAAAGTCACGATATAGGTAGTGCGATATTCTTTACTGAACATTACGAACGTTAGGTTGGTAACTGATTGGTTGGGGGTAGCCAATCGGGGCGAAAGGCATGAGCCGAACTTACCCGATTTTGGCATTCAGCTGATTAGTATTATGCCATAAAAAATAAGAGGCAAAAATCGCAGATAAGGGGAGGATCATAAAGGAAAGTCTTGGATCGAATGGTCCTAACATGAGGGCAGAATCAATGGCACCATCAATACCAAAACAAGACTAACAGACGACCATTCTTTCAGTCGTCTAACGTTGGGAAATACTATACCAATGCATCCTACAATTTTAGCCGCACCCAAAAAAGGCAATACGTAAGATGGTAACCAAGTTGTTTGAAAACTCCAAGCAAATCCTTGGTTTGCATTTTCTTCATCACAGAACCTGGTAATAAAAAAAATAAGACAAGGCTAGTGGCGATCCAATCATAGATTTTCATTCTATTCATGCATTCTACGATTTAATTAAAGTAACGAACAAACTAACAAAAAACAAGCGACTTTTTGATACAACACTTTTGCGAAGAAATCCATCGATTACACATTTTAGTGATATTTTGAATCAAATGGAATCTTTTCCCGAATCACAATTCCATCAATCGTTTATCCTCTTATCCCAAGTTGTTTTTTCCAACTCTTGGCATGAGCCTTGCCATATTTGTATCCAATATCAACTAATTCGTAAAATTTCTTCCAATCGAATAACCCGTATTGTTCCACTGGCAATTCAGCAAAAATATCAGACTCCGCTTTTGCTTTGGCTTTTGCAGCATCAGAGGCGACGAAAGTGGCACGCATGAGTAAACTCAAAAGATTTGGTACTTCTTTTTGTTTTTGTGTTTTGCCTATGATTCGTTTGAATAACATTCGGAGAGCTGAAGGTAATGCCCCTGAATTATTTTCTTCATAAATAGCACTAAATACCTCATCTGCTGTGGAATCACCTTCTGAAGAAAGTGCGACAGAGATCACAAAATCGGCACCCCTCTCTCGCATCACGGCCCCAGGAATGTTGTCAAGCATCGCTCCATCAACAAGCAGTTCGTTTTTTTCGTAGAACGGAGGTAAGATTCCTGGAATCGATGCAGATGCACGTAATGCTTTCCATACCGGACCACGGTCGAAAATGACTTTCTGAGCTTTTGTAAGGCTTGTTGCAACGGCAAAAAAAGGTAACCACAGATCTTCGATCATACGATTCCCAACAAAGTTTTTGATCACAGTGTTAAATTTTTTACCGCGAATGAGTGAAACTGTTGGTATAGTGTAATCATTCAGAGTTTTTTTGTCGCTCATAAGAGCTTTTGCGACACGTTCTAATCCTTCGGCATCATAACCCATTGCATAGATACTCGCCATTAGTGCACCCGCACTTGTGCCACCAATCATGTCGATGGGTATGTTTTCTTCTTGCATGGCTTTCAAAAGTCCGATGTGGGCAAGCCCTTTTGCGCCACCTCCACCTAATGCGAGTCCTACGGAACGTCCTGTGATAAAGCGGCTGAGGCTTTCATATCCATGGTTACTATATGTGCGAATATGTCTTACTGAATTTGTCCTTCGAATGCGTGTTAGGTTTGCTGTATTGGTTGGTTTTTCGTTTGGGTTCGAATATAGTAAAACTAGTTCGCGTGTTGGACCAAAAGTTTCTTCTGTATCACCAAGAAAACGGATCTCTTCTGCAGTAAGTCCACCAGTTCTATGTGCCTCACTTAACAACAAAATGCGATTTGTATGGTGTAGGATTGTTTCTGTCCAAAGTTTGTCTTCAAAGTCTGGGCATAGGATTAAGAATTCATGTGAATCCTGTTTTTGATACAATGATTCGAGTAAGTCTGAAACAGCGTATTCACGATTGCCAAGGCGTTTTTTGAAGTCGCGACTTTCGATGATGGCAGTTCGACCAAATTTTTTCAAAGCTTGTGCAAGGTTTTGGGCAAAATTGCGAGCAGAAAGATCCTTTTGTAATGGAAAGAGTGTGATGATACTCCTTGCCTGTTTAGGCATTCGTTTTCCCATTCGGTCGTTTGTGAACCGTTCTGCAATCAGTTTGGTGATAGCGTACATGCTGGGAGGATGTTTCGAAAAAACTGCTTCAAATGCTGCGGTACTGATTTTCACAATTTCACAGGAGAGTGTGGCAACAACTGTAGCAGTCCGTGGTTCACCCGTTAAGAGTGCGATTTCACCAATGATGTCACCTTTTGAAAAGTATCCTGTCGAGACAATGGTGTTCTCATGATTTCTCACTTCGTATTCAAGACTTCCATTTACGACAACATACATACCATCTGCTTTGTCGCCCTGACGCATGAGTGTTTCTCCGCCAGGTAAAAATATCCATTCCATTTCCGGTTCTAATTCAGCGATGAGTTTAGCACCGACACCGCTAAACAATGAAACGGAGGAAATGAGTTCTTTGATTCGCCTTGGTTCGGGTCGGAACACACTGCGATGGAGAGCACGAGACCTACGGCTAATTAATTTCACAAAAGCATTCAACTCTTCTGAGCGATCTTTAAATGCTTTTTTGAACTCATCCCGTCCGATGCGATAAACCGTGCCTGACTGATCAGAGACAACGGTCGCATTGCGTGGTTCATCCGTCACAAGTGCTCCTTCTCCAAAGCAGCTACCAGGTTTGATTTCACCTACCTTTTCTTTTTTTCCGTCCGTTGTTACATAAACACTAAAACTTCCAGTTGCAACAAGGTAGAGAGCGTCTCCGTGTTCTCCTTGTTTAACCACAATTTTTTTCTTAGAAACTTTAACTTTAACGAACGATCTTGCTAGGTGTTCTTTTGTTTCTTCTGAGAGGTTCAGGAATAAGTCGGTACCTGAAATGATATCTTTGATGGATTGAGAGGTTGGCTTTGACCACATAAAAATGTATAAACGATTGTTAAGCGATCATGTTCCCAAATTCAATTGAGTGAAAATCATCGCTACTCATTGACGATCATGTAAAACGAAGTGCTTTCATGGCGAATCTATTTTTCTAAAACCAACGGAAATGGCAAGTCGCATGTTTTTAAATGAGGTATAGAATTTCCGTCATCGCTACAAACGAGGGAAGATGGAACATCATTGTTCGATATACAAAGTTAGCTTCTAACTTTAATTTTGATGGATTCTGGTTTTCCTCCGGACCATTTCCGAACCAATCGGGAGAATTGAATCTTCCTTATTTTCATGACAAATAATACGGATTCACGCGTAAATGTCGGATTTTTATATGTCATTTATTTGTCTAACAGAGATAATTATGGCATTTGTAATAATATTTGACACAAATTAGGCAAATTTGTAAAGCTGGACGAAATTGAAAGGGAGATTCAGATGAAAATTACAAGCAACCTAATCATGGCCGTGCTATTTGCGACAAGCATGAGTGCCGAAACGTATACCGTGTTCATTCACGGTAAATCCAGTAAAAACCACGACGGGGTGGGAACAACCGATGTAAACAGCTATTGGGGAACAAACGCCAATGTGGTTTCAGGTGCAAAAGTTTTTATTGGATATGATGGCAGTTCCGATCCAAGAACCTTTGGCGCAGCGAGAGCCCAAACCAATATATCGACTGGCCTCACAAATTATTGTAAGGGTGCGAATTCCTGTAAGGTAGTTTGCCACTCAGCTGGATGTTATGCGATTGAATATTGGTTGGCGAACTTAGGGGATACGACCACTTCTAAAGGATTTAATATCACAAAAGTAACTGCACTAGCAGCTGCTTCCGGTGGTTCTGAATTGGCGAACTTAGTTGGTGGTTCTGGAAACGCAATGGATCGATCACTTGTTGTGACAACTGCTCGTGGGGCTTACAATCACAATTTAACAGCATCTGTTCTTGTGAATCATGTCCCAGGTTATAAAACGAGATTTGGTTCTTCGTTTATTTTACCTGGTGCAGATGACTATGCAGTTGCTTTCCACTCTTCTTGTGGATACAATCGTGCTGGTGGACTCGATAAATGCCAATCTTCCTTCGTGAGTGGACAAACGACTTACACGCAATATGCGGGTCATGTCAGAGCGCCTTCTCTAACTGCTGCAGGACTCAACAAAAATCATAGCGAAATTATGAACGAAGGTACAAGATAAACTTCGATCATTGGAAAGGGTTCGGCGGATTATTTTGCCGGACCCGTGATCAAATTAGTGTAAGTTTTCCAAATCAACAAATGAATATCCACCTTTAGGATGTCTTTGGTATTCGGAAAGGCTACCTGCAAAGAATAGTTTATTTTGATTCGGAAAGATCGTGTGAATGGTTCCCACTGAATAAGGATTAAACGATAAGGTTTCTCGTTTTGCAAAATCATATAAAATAAAACCTTGTTGGCTAACACCATTTACGGTGGTAAATGAACCTCCAACGCCACCTTTCCCATTTTCACATATACCAAGCGCTATAACCGTGCTATCAAAACTGATATTTGTGTTTATATAACTTCCATTACTCATATCGATCGCTCCCAATCCTAAACTAGGAGTGACTCCGTAATTCGTGAAATTCCCACCGAAGAATAAAAGATTGTTCATTATACCTAAGGAGTTCACCGTGCTGTTAGGGAAAATTGTGGCGGATGGATAATTTAAATTGGCGCCGGTTGATTTGCTTGCAGCCCCCAGTCTTTGAGCGGTAAATCCTCCAATATCATTAAAACTCCCTCCGATAATCACCTTATCTTCGAAAGGTAACACAGTTTCTACAATGTCACTCACATTGGGATTCCAACTATTGATGGTACCGTCTAACTTTGGATATCTGGCAAGTCGGTTCCGGATTTGTCCATTTGCATTCTGGAATTGCCCACCGACATATACAAAACTATCATCAGTTTTGATTGTTTCAACAACGTTGGATAAACTTGGTGACATCCCTTCCAGTCTTTTGTTTTTTAAATTGTAGGCAAAGAATCTTTCGCGACTTTGACCAAAGGCTTGTGTAAAATTCCCTCCTACATATAGAATATCTCCATCCATGTGAAAGGAGGCAATACTTCCATTCACGTAAGGTTCGAAATCGGTTGGTTTTCCCGTAACTAAATCAATGGATCCAAAACCATTTCGATTGATGATATTGACACTCGAAAAATCTCCTGGCACCAAAACACGAGAACCATCATTGGAAAATGCAATCCTCCCATAAGGGAATGTAAATGCAGAAGTAAACCTGGGATTCCAATCCGTAAGAATGCCTGTTAGAGGGTCGATCGAAAACGCATTTTTTCTCTCTTGACCGAAGACAGTTGAAAAACTTCCAAGAACATACAATTTGCCATCTTGTATGGCCATGTGTGAAATTGATGAGGAAGCGTCCAAAAGTAAGTTTTCGGAACTCACAACTCCATTTCCATTGTCGACAACCGCAAAGTAATTCCTACTTGTTGCACCACCGATCGTTGTGAAAAAGCCACCTAAATATACTTTGTTTTGGTGAAAAACAACAATTTCTACAGTTGAATTGGGGATTGGGTTCCAAGATGTGAGTGCTCCATTCATATCGAAAGCACGTGCATTGAAATTGGATGCAATTGTAAAGTTACCCCCAGCGAAGAGTACTTTGTTCCCTGATCCATTTACTCCCAATGAGATACCCCTCACGTCTCCAAGAGTGATGAGTGCATTGGTATTGAAACTTGAGATTGTTGCACCTGTATCATAGGTTACCTTTGCAAGTCTTCCAAAGTTACCACCATTTAAAGTGGAAAAGGAACCTGCAATGAAGAGTCCATCGGTATCTTTAGCAAAGGAATAAACAGGTCCATTTGTGGAAGGAGTCCAATTTAAATCCAATTCACCGGTAATGCGGTTAACGGCTGCTAAATAGTTTTTGGAAACTCCATTCCAGACAGTAAAATTGCCGGCAATGTAGAGTTTGTCGCCGACTAACGCCAAATCATTGATGAGAACAGCGTTACTTCCAGTTCCGACATTAAATGAGGTATCTAATTGGCAATCGGATTTGATATGGATTAGGCTCGGGCGATTTTGACCTTTTGCATAAGTGAAGATCCCTCCGACATAAAATCCATTTTCACCATCAGGAATGGCAACCGTTGCGCTTGATAAGATTTCGAGATAAGGGCAAGATTCGTAAGGCACCAACTGTCCGTTTGTCGTATTGAGGATAGCTGCAGAGCCTGTATTGGGACCAAAATAGGAAAAAATTCCTCCGAGATACACTTTGTTATCGTGAACTGCCAGACCAAAAATTTCCACATTACTTGGGTTTGTGTCATGGGCTCCCCAGAGATCCAAAGGGACTTTGGGAAATCCCGGTAAACAAGAAGGAGAACTGTCTTTCACTAAAAAACGGAGGATGGTACCTGTTCGATACGATTTTGAACCAGGGTCACAAGGATTCGATAACTCCCCTGGTTTGCAGGAAATCAAATAGAAACCAAAAAGTAAAAGTAGAGTTTGGAAATAAATTTTCATATGGTTCACGAATATTAGACAAATCAAATGGATTCTATTTTCATCAAAAATGGTTCACCTTCCCCGTTAGGGATCCGGAGGGCTTGGTCCGTAGGACGGAAGCGTTAGCGGACCCCGGAGTGAGCCCGGCCCTGATTCGGAATCAAGTTTTTCCTTCCAATCAATTGGGAACGGCCTTCGCCTTTTTGCCATTAGTTGGCCACACAACGAACGAAGAGTGAGGTTCCTTTATTGATCCCGTCGTAAAGATTAAATGGTGCGGCAGGGCTATTAAAATTAACATACCAAGCATTTAAAGTATTGTCTGCATAGGTTGTCGATGTCCAATAAAAGTTACTCGTTGTGTTTGGAAACATAGACTGGTCGATCATTGGAGCAGTTAAACTAGCAAAATGGAACAATCCAACGAGTTCATTTCGATTCGGTAATCTCCAGGTTTTTGTGCCTAAAGATAAACTATTACAATAGGTAAGTGCTGATCCCCAAACTACACTATTGCTTGCACCAGAACAAGTAGCATCATTATTTTGGCCAAGGGAACATTTTTGCCAAGTGAGACCAGTGGTTTGATCCTTGATAGTTCCATCACCATTGTCAGTAAAAGAAGGTGTTTCGAACGGTGCTGGTGAGGCAACACAGCGACCATGGTAAACATTTGTGTTTTGGAGATAACTATCTCCACGAGTGTAATCTAAATACCAACTATTAGTAACATTATTAAGATTTGGTGTGGAAGCCCAATAAGCATAGGAGACATTTCCAGGAAAGGCTGAAGGATTGATGATGGTTGCAAGCGCCTTACCAGCATCATTTGTCGTCAACAATTCCTTCATGGTAGAAAGGCGCCAAGTTTTAAGACCTGCATACCCATTTCCTGAGTTTAGGGAGTTTAGATTCGTACTAGATGTAGAATGGTCGTTACATTTCCAGCTAATACTGCGTTCATAGCACAAGTAGGCCCCGATAATCCTTCCGTACACGTTTTCCAAAGGATGCCTGTGCTTTGGTCAAATGTCGTATAATCATTGGGGTAGGTTGGATCTGGATTTGGGCCACTGTAATTTGTAGAAATTCCAGAACCAACTGATGCATCATCGCCAGAAGCGTAGACAGTCGTTTGTCCTGTTTTTAATGGGATGAGAGAATACATTGCTTCTGCGACTGGGCTATTTTCCATTCCCGGTTTTGTGGCAACCGCTCGGATCCTTTGTCCCGCAAGCCGCCAGATGGAAGAAGGGGATGGATAGGGAGTGGCATCGGTTGTGGGCAACGAACCATCGGTAGTGATATAGATGATGGCACCAGGAGTGAACGAAGTGATCGAAATAAAAGCAGGTTCCGTGTAAGCGCCAGGTGGTGGAGAAAAAACAGGAAGGAAAACTTGGTTTAATTTCACCGAACAGTGATTCGTTGTATCGCCAGATAGGATTTTGAAAAGAATCGACTGAAAGTAACCTTTGTAATTCGGGTCACAGAGATTTTCTAAAACTGGATTTTTACAACCAACTAAGGCAAAGAACAAGACGAATGCAGTGAGACTCAATGGATTCCAATACCTTTGCATTCTTTGCTTCATGTTATCTAATTCTCAGTCCCAAATCAGGAAAATAGTAACGGGTGTCTTCCGTCTACTTTAAGCATTCATTGGGTATCAAATGAGAATGTAAATCTGGAAATTTATTTCAAAATTCAAAAAGTAAAGGATTCAAATTCATATTTCAATGTAAGAACGGAAGTGATGGAAAAAGTTGAGGTTTGTCCCTTGATTCACCATTCATGCTTGCCTTTGGAACCCACAACACCATCTCAAACCTTTGGGATCTGAATCAATGTGCACAATCGTTTTCCTGACAGTCCGTTTGGATCGGAAATTCCAATTGATTGGTTACAAATTCAAACGTATTCTTTCCATATCGTTTTTGGATTCCAGATAGGGAGTGGTTCAAAATCGGAATTGGTTTCTTTTGGTTTGGAATTTCGATTTCAAAATCGACTTGTTTTTCTTCCTCAATTTCTGAATGAAATCTGATGCCTGCCTTGGACCGCAAATTGTGATTCCCGATGGTTTTTGCCTTTGATTTGTATGTGCGCGAATACGAATCGGCAACAAGGGCCAAAGAGATTTCGTCGATTCCTTCATACAAATTGATTCCAACGGTTTCATGGTTCCAAACAAAAATCATATTTTTTGCCGCTACCAAATAGTGTTTCCAATTGAATCCAAATTCTTCTGTTTTGTGATGCGGGCCCCAGTCGGAAATTCCGATTTCGTCTGCTACCTCGTTTGCTTTTTTCGTACCAGCCACTGCTTCCAATAAGGCAATCGATACAGGTAAGGAAGCTGTCACACCTGTTGTTGTGATGGTATTTCGATCTTGGATGTACCTTTTATTTTTTTGCCAAATGGTATCGGGGAAGGTTTTGGTTAAACCATCTTGTGAATACCAATGTCCTGTTGCCCTTTGGTTCTTTAAAAGTCCCGCATAACCCATTGTCCACACACCATCGCAAACTCCCACAATGGTTGCTCCTTTTTTGGATTGGTTTTGGATCCATTGGATGATGGTTTTATTTTCAGAGTTATGGAGAGCCGGTACGATGACAATGTCGGACCCTTCTGGGTGAAGCAAATCAAAATCGGAAAGAGAGGTTTCAATCTCAATTGATAGGGTTGGGAAGAAATTCAGTTTACCTTTTGTGGGAGCTAACATATACACTTGGGCTACATTTGATCTCTGGAATACCGCATAAGGGATCACAAAATCTGTGAGTTCGGTGTATTGGTTTTCACCAAGGACTGCTATGACAGGCTTATGATGGTTCTCTTTGATCAAAATTGGATTTAAATTTTTTACGTTTGCAATGGCAGACTTTGTATCATTTGGTTCGGTGAAGGCACTAAAGGTTAGGAAGAGGTAGGGAATCATCGAAAGGCATTTGGTGACCAATGCGATTGACCGATATCTTTTCTTTTGAAGAGTTGTGGTTTGGTTCATACCCATAGTATCTTCAAGATTTTGAGATCTGTCGTCCGTTTGGATACAGAAGGAATAAAATAACCCAGTTTTCCTTAAAAAAAATAGACAATCAATTTTTCACATACCCAAATTGGAGAATGAATTTGATTCCCATCATGGGGGCAGTGATATCCTCTCTTTTAGCCATTTCATATTGGATTGAAAATTTTCAAAAAAAATCAGAATCCAAAAAAACAAAAATCATTTCCACAATCAAACTTTCTCCTCCTTCTATTTTGTTTTTTTGCTTAACCTTATTGCAGTTCCATATCTATTTAGAAATTTCGAATGAAATGAAGGCCATCCCCAGTTTTTATGGAATTCATATTCCGGTCCTTTATTTAATTGGACCTGTCAGTTATCGATTCTTTGAAGAGCTTAGCGGTCAAAATTCCAATCAAATACGAATCCTACATTTTTTGCCATTTGTTTTAAGCATTCTCCTTTTATCCATTTTGAAATCAAATGGATTATTGAATCCAAATCTAATGTTTAAGAATCACGAAGAAGTCAGTACCCATGATTTTATCTTTCTTTTACTTGGAATCGGTGTGCTTTCTATCTTTATTTATACACTTGCCATATTCATCAGAGTATTACGTTGGAAAATGCAATGGAAAGGAAGTGTCGAATCTTCCTTCCGACCTTTTGTGTTTTTAATCATGTATTCCCTTTTTGTTTTGGTTTTGTTTGTTTTGGCACAGTGGGTGTATATGGACTTGTTTTTTCCTGCCTGTTTTGCGTTAACGAGTTTATTGTTTGCCATCATATTATTGAAATTGAATGGAAAAGGCTTACTCTCGAATTTTAAAACAGAATTCCGAGAAGCCCGTTATAAAGAAAGTAGAGTAAAGGGAATCGATATTCCTTCTGTTTTGGAACGAATGGATGGTTTGATGAATGTAGATCGATTGTATTTGGATGATCGGTTGACTTTGGTTAGTGTGGCAAAACGATTGGATCTCAGTTCCCACCAACTTTCGGAAATCTTAAATCATAAGTTAGGAACTTCGTTTCGAAATTATATCAATCAATTCCGATTGTTAGAAGCGAAAAAACTCCTGTTGGAACGGCCTGATATGGCCATCATTGCGATCATCTACGCTTCTGGTTTTAATTCAAAATCTTCGTTCCATAAACTCTTTCAAACTCATTTTGGAACTTCTCCACAAAACTATCGATCGAAAGTAAAAGAGAAAATGGAAACAAAATCATAAGAATCGATTGGTTGAATTTTTTTTTGCAATCACAACTCGATCATGCAAATTAAGGATCATTGGTAACATAGAAGGATTTAGCATGTGTTCTCAATTTGAAATTTTGTCATAAAAATTGAACAAAATATCTTAAAACTCACATACCTCAACTACTTTTGTCTTTCGGCTGATGGTGGTAAGGGATCCTATGAGTAAGGTGAGAGTTGTATCTACCCAAGTGGATTGAAACGATACTTTGATAGGACGATCATCCTCTGGTAATAATTCTTCCCATGCATTTGGGTTCGTGATGGAAAAGTTTCCATAAAACCAATACCATTCCACCTTCGACGCATGGAAAAAACAATTTTCATCCACCGAAGATAGAGCGAGTTGTTTTGTTAGAATCCCTTGTGGTAATTTTGCATCATTTGTTTTGGTTTGGTTTGTAGTTTCTTTTTTTTGTTTTGCTAAATTGAGTTTGCGTTCTTCTTCTTTTCGGATCGCTGCTAACTCTTGTTCGGAATACTCTTTATATACAGTTTTTAAAATATTGGATTTTTGAATGGTTCGGCTAATCCCTGTTTCATCAATAATGATCATTTGATTCGCGTCTTGGTTTACCACTCTTCCTTTGATCACTCCACCAGATTTGAGTAAAACATTGGTCGAAAAAACAGCAGAACTTGATAACAAAAATAATACAAAAGAAATAAATAGGCGTAGAAGCAATTGGACCTCGATCGGATTTTTCCTTACCGTTGGAATTCGCTCAAAAATACAAAAATTTAAAATTTGGAAAAGAAAAAAAAGAATATTCGGTTCAATCTTAGGTATGTTTAATTTTCATCAATTCACTGCTAGGTTCTCAAAAATATCTTGCAATCTATGATTGTTTTAATAAACAAAGAATGTTAATTCAATGGATGTAGATGAGCACCTGACAATTTTTAGTCGAATATGTAGTTTTGTCAAAATTGTAGAGTTCGTCCTGGTATTATTATTTATTTCTAACTGTTCTCCCTTATACTATTTTTTATTCCAGCCTCCAACTTCCGAAAAAGAACCTTTGGGTAGCCAACTTATTTTGACTTACCTTTTGTTACCAAAGTCTGTGAGTTACCCATGGGGAACCTTTACCGACAACCGAGATGGAACTGTGTTATTTGTAGGGAATGCTGGTACCTTTGGAGGGGAAGTGTATGCTGCTACGAACCTAATCTTTGCTAAATGTTCTTCTGGACAAACATGGCAGAACGGAAGTAATACATGTTCTCCAGAAATTCCAAGTGAGTTGAATTATTGTAATGGGAACGATGATTCATGCAATGATACCTTGGTTTTGAATGGAGATGGCAATAGCCAAGCGTATGCGTATTGTGACGGTCTCGAGGTGGGTGGTCGAACCGATTGGCGTGTTCCGACCAAAAACGAATTGAAGTTACTGATCGCTTGTACCAATGACAAAACAAATCTTCCATTGGATGGAGCAACTGGGTGTGGAATCACAGCGTTTCAACACCAGAATGCGGATTTGTTTCCAAATGCTCCCAATTTTTGTTCCTTTTATTGGTCAGCATCACGTCGCGACATCTCGCTGGCATACTACGTTAATTTTTGTTTAGGAACCACCTTATTTCAGGGCAAAGGGGCCTTGGAAGCGATTCGCTGTGTATCGAATCCTTAAATTAAAAAATTCCTTCCCTTTCTACTTTTGATTTTAAAACAATTTTGCTACCTTGTTTGATTTTATTGTAAATGGACCAAAACGAGTCATTTGGGACAAGGCCATCTTTTGAATACTTCGCTTTGATGTGTTTCAAGAGATACATATCATGCCTCTCTCCATTTTTATCAATGATCTTCCCTCTATGTTCGCATTGGAATAGAAATCGAACTTTGTCATAGGTTGCTTGTGAAATATTGATTTCACCAACAATTCCTGAACTTTCCATACGAGACGCAGTGTTGACGCTATTACCCCAAATGTCATACGCAAATTTGAAACGACCAACGACTCCTGCGATCACAGAACCAGTGTGAATTCCAATTCGCAGTTCCCAATAGGGAAGGTTCAATTCCGTTTTGATATGTTTCATTTGGTCCATAAAGGAACGGATTTCGAGGGCTGCAAGACAGGCATCAATGGGGCTTGTGAAATTTGAATCTGGTAGTCCTCCTGCACACATATAGGAGTCACCAATGGTTTTTAGTTTTTCCAATTTGTTTCGCGAAATGATTTCATCAAACTGTGTGAAACAAGCATCCAGTTCTGTAATGAGTTCACTGGATTCCATGTTTTTTGCCACTTCTGTAAATCCACGAAAATCAGTGAATAAAATGGTGGCTTCATCAAAAGATTTTGGTTCACAATACCCGTTGATTTTGATTTCTTCCGCTACAGATTTTGGTAATATGTTTAATAAAAGTTTTTCGGATTCTTCTCCAGCAAGTTCTGCTTCTTTTTTTGCTTGTTCTAATAAAATATAACTTCTATCTAGTTCTTCTGCCAGTGGGCGAGCAAAAACATACACCAAAAGATAATTGAATAACACTAAAGGTAGAGTAACGAGTGTAATATGGAAAAGACTTTCTCCAAAAGC
This sequence comes from Leptospira yanagawae serovar Saopaulo str. Sao Paulo = ATCC 700523, assembly GCF_000332475.2. GTDB lineage: Bacteria > Spirochaetota > Leptospiria > Leptospirales > Leptospiraceae > Leptospira_A > Leptospira_A yanagawae. The sequence continues at coordinate 9,898 of NZ_AOGX02000039.1, read as the reverse complement.
TAGGTTTTCTAAAAACTTTGGCATTTGCAAGAGACTGGCAAACAAAATGGAAAAGATACCTAAATTGGCAAGTTTTTGACTAAAACGAATGGTTCTACCGGGTAATGAAAATGCACCTAATTTCAATACGGCAAATCCAAGTAAGGTGGTTGGTATAAAAAGGTAGTCGGAGATTGGCGGGAAATGAAATCCATGTGCAGGGAAAAACGCTGTTAATAAAAATACACCTGATAATAAAACAGATCCTAAAGCAACAATTGACTCTCTCGGTAAATCCTTCCAACGTTTGCGGATTTCTCGACCAACAATGATAAAGGAAAAAAATCCAGCAATGCCAAGTAGGTATGGGACCATATCACTTTTATGAATGATACCAAACTCGTACTTGTAATAACCATTATGTAGGTAAGGAGTGATGGAAAGAAAGGCACAAAGTATGGAAAGCAAATCAACAGCAAGTAATGACTTTGGCCTTTGGCTTCCGATGGCTTTCAAAACAAAACGAGATAAAATACTTGGAGCAAGAGAAAAGATTAAAAAGCTAACCTGTGATATACGAAGTAAAATTAAATAATCTAGCTCTAGTTTGGTAGGAATGGATTGTAAATTGTAAAATGCAGTAATGATAAGTGAAAATGCACACAATTGGTTGATCTTTGCTTGTGGATTACTACCTGCAACAATGATAGCCATAAAAATTGCGACAAAAAAAGAGATGGTGGGAGGAAGGGCATGGGGGAACCAATTGTCATTGAGATATGCATTATGACTTAGTCCTAATGCTACGGTTCCACTGAGTACAATGAGAGAAAAAGAGACAACACCAAACAAAATATAAAACAATCCATTGCGATCAAAGAGCAGTTCATTTACATCAAGAAAATCAGAACGAAAGATTCCATACGCAATTAAAATAAGAGGAATGAAGATAAAAAAGGATCCAGGGTATACGTTGTAACCGAGTAACACCGGTGCATTGGAGATTGTCATCAGAAACAATACATTGTATCCGATGAAAAGTGATTTGTGGATTCTCTTTAGTAGAATTTTCCATTGGAAAGTAAAAAAAGGCAAAACAAGGGCAAAGTAACCAACGAGGGGGATGATGCCAAATGGTTTGATGAAATTCGTGGCTTTTGGGTATTTTCCGAATTGGTAGTCAAACCAATCATTATGAAAGCCGAGTCCTTGGAAAAGACCTACGTAACCAAAAGCTACACTGGCCCAACAAAGGTAGGTGTAATACAAAAATATCTTTTTTCGAGAGAGAGCGTAACAGATGTAAAAGTTGGAAGGTAAAATGAGTAAGATGAATAGGTAAAGCCAGTTATTGAGTGATAATAAAAGTTCTCTGTCAAAAATCCATGCTCTAAGTGAAAGTACGAGTCCTAAGATTCCATATCCAAAAAAGGAAATTGCAACATTGAAAGAGAGGATCTTTTCTTCCCCGTGGGTATGAAAAATCCTGCGGAAACTAAAGGCACTGAGGAAAAAACCAACAACAAGTGAGATGATCCCTGGAATTCCATAAGGGAGTTGCAACCAAAAGTAGGTCCATGCGTCTGTGATTGTACCAATGTTTGGCAATGAGTAGTTGTATTCCATCGTTAGCTTACTTTTTTCACCTAGTAAGACTTTCGTAAAGAAATTGCAATTACTGTCTAGCACATTCCACGAGTCCAACTCATCTTAAGTTGGACCTGCGGTTCGTTCACAAAATGAAAAAACAACCATAATGCTTTCAAAGTGAACTGATATAACCCCAAAACAGAATCAAAAAGCCACCTAACTCGCCTAAAATTAGTAATACCATCGAACCATGGATGAGAAATGAGGGATACAACCAATTTCCTAACCGATACGGTTTTGCAAACTGGTTGTCTGTATCTTTTAAGATGGCGTGGATGAGATACACGATTTGAGCAAAGGCAAAAAATCCCATACTCACAAAAGCCGCATAAAAATTGACGGATTCCGGTAAGGTGCTAAGTTCAACAAATTTTGCTAGGAGTAAACAAGCAAAACTGTACAAGAGAGATGCTCTATGTAAGATACTGATGTATTCATGAGCTACGGCATCTTTAGAGTTAACAATACCAATGTATTTCCAAATCCCACACAATAACCCAACGGTAAAAAAGGAACCTGCAAACAGATAACACAACTGTAAAGCATTCATAATTTTTCTCCATAAATAGAAGTTTGATTTGTTTTATAGTTTACATGGAACCAAAAAGGAATCGACCTGATCTATAATTTGGGTTCTATTTTTTGAAGGAGAATTGATTTTTCTTTTAAAAACGTTTTAGGATTTTTTCGATACTCTCGGGGAGAAGTGCCCATTAACTCACGAAATACACGATTGAAAGCAGATTTTGAGTTAAAACCAACAGAATAGTTGATCGAAAGGATATTATTTTTGCTTTCTTCGAGCATGGCACAAGCGGTTAAGATCCGATGGTGGTTTATATATTGATTAAAACTCATTTGGAAATGGACATTGATGAGTTCCGAGAGTTGGTGAGGGCTCATATTCATGACATGTGCCATTGTAGGCAATCGTAAGTCTTCTTCTGCATAATATGATTCCTTTGTTATCAATTGATGAAGGTTTTGAATTGCTTCTTTGGGATTGATGCCAACTAACTTTGATTTTGTATACCGAGCCGATTGAATGGCATTCGAAATTTCTAACATCGCCAAAGGATTGTATCGGGAATATAGATAAACTAAAATAGCCGCTATCGAATGGGACCAAGCGCTATACCGGTAAAAAGTACGAATGCCAAAAACATAACCCAAGATATCCAAAAGGATCATACAGAAAATGTAAAAAAGTAAAACCAATGAAAAACGCCGGATGTTTTCTGGTAATAATTGAAGTGCTAGTACTCCTTCACCCGATTTCCTCAATGCAATGGAAAGAGAATAAAACAAGATCGAAAGTTTTGGCCCTATGATCCATACGGTAAAAATTGAATAAGGAAATGTCCAATCTCCATTTGTCACAGAATGGATGAGTAAAATTGATTCTTCCTTCTCTAAGGGAATCCAGTAGAGAAGTGGTAACATCGCAAAGGTGATTGGGATAAAATGGATTGGATTCATTGTAAATCCATCCCTCCCTCTTAATTTTTCATAATAAAATAAAATCGAAGGTCCTATGACGTATAATAAGGGAACGGGGATTGCATACAGTTTTGGAAATAGGGTAACAAGGCCTGAGTGTGTGTAGGCTTCCCAAACCAAACGAAGGCCAGACATTCCAATGAAGTAGATGACGATCAACTTGGTGCTTCCTGGAAGTTGTAGGGAGAGGCCAGTTGCCCAAACAAGGCAAAAGAATCCTCCAAAACCCAAAATGCTAAAATCGAAGATCGATAGTTCCATCGAAACTGAATTTTCCCTCCCTCTACCTAGGTTTTAAAACCATGGTAGAGGGCACCAATCGAAAAATTTAGAAAACGTTTCGTATTGGAAACAAATGTCTGTTAGGAAATGGAATTTTAAAATTTATGTTGGTTCCAAACGTCTAAAACCTTCCATCTGGGTTGAGTCGGATGACCATACCCGAACTACTACCACCTGGGAACATATAGAGTGGAGTTTTGTTCATGAGAATGGTCCTCCCTCGACTTGCATAAAACAATCCAAATAGTGTTCCATCGGGGCTTTCTTGTAAGTTTGGTAGAGTCGTTGCAAATTGGCCTCCGCTAACTCCCGGGCCCAAATGAGTGTACCAGGAAAATTCACCTGCTGAGTTCATCATAAAGAAAGTGCTATCGTATTGGCCAGTGAAAGGATGGGCTGGGAAAAGAGTTCCGATCGAAGGGATACTCACTTGTGTACTCCCTGTGATCAGGTAACGATCGTTAGGTAATCTTTTGACATCCATCAAATAGTCATATCCATTCCCACCTAAATGGGAATACCAATCAATATGGCCATCAGGACGCAATTTCCAAATCGCGCCTTCTTCTCCCGATGTATAAGCTCGCAAAGGATTTTTTCCTTCTAATCCTGACATAGACATTGGAACATTGCCCACTAAGATCAAACCTCCGTTTGCTGTTTCTGTTATTCCATAACCTCTATCACTTCCGGATGTTCCTAAAAAGGTAAACCATTGCACTTGACCGGTCGAATTGAGTTTCATGACCAATGGATCAAAATCTCCTTTCGCACCAATCCAAGGTAATACTCCATCTAAGGAAGTGATATTGCTACCGGAATAACCATATACCACTAGGTTTCCATCTGCCATTGGCAACAGATTGAGATAATCGGCTCCACTTCCTCCATAATAACTCCACCATTGTAAAGTACCATCGTTTGATAGGGAACCTACGACCGTATCAACACTCCCCGCGTGAGGAAATCTTGGACTCACCCCTCCAAGTTGACTCACTCCAGGTAATCCTGCATGAGTGGTAAAGTAGAAGGAACCATCTGATTTTGGATACACCTTCATGGTATTACTTCCATTTCCTACAAATGTAGTCCATACGATGTTTCCATCTGACGAAAGTTTTGTGATGAGGCCATTATATTCGGGAAGCCCAGAGTGAGAAATGATGGGAGTCACACCTGAAATTTGTGAGGTGCTTCTGGAAAGCATCGTGATAATGAAACCATTGTCTTGGGTTTCTGGGATTTGGCTGTAAGCTGGGCTGTCATATTCATTCCCACCCAAAAACGTATACCATCGAATGGTTCCATTGGGATTCACGCGTACAACCATTGTGTCTTCACTTCCATTATACGGTGCAATCGGATTCAATCCAGCGATGGTCGGAACATTGGTTTGGGCACTTGCGGTGATGACAAAACTTCCATCGGAAGAGGGAACTACAATGTTCATAGGGTCAACCCCTGGAACAAAGCTGTACCAATCCACTCTTCCCTTTTTATCAAACTTCATGACAAGGGCAGCTCTGGAATGACTACCAAAACTCACAACGGGGGTTTTCCCACCAAATGTTGGTATGTTGGCAAAACTGGTTGATACCGTAATGATTCCACCATCCGCAGTTAAAAAACTACTTCTTGGCATTAACGTATTCCCAATGGGTCCAAAAAAACCAAACCAACCAGAGTGGCGCGCTTCTATCACAACGGAATCGATTGATTGTCTGGCAATCCCTGCGCAGGAACCAGGAGAATCAGTAAATGATAAAGAGACCTCATAGGTTCCAGCGACGTCAGGAATAAAATTTGCGCTAAGAGTGGTACTTTGGTTGATGCTCGAATTGGTGAGGGTCGAGGTAGGTGGTTTTCTGAGGAACGTCCATTGGTATTGGTAACTTCCAGAATTACTTCCGCATAGGATGGAATCCGGATTGGAAGAAGCACTCCCATCTAAATACGCAATATCTCCAGGTTCCAATTGGAAATCATAACCGGCATTGGCAATGGGTGGTGTATTGACATAAGGAGTGGTAGCAGAAAGGAGTCCTGACCAACCACTACGGTTGCCAGATGAGTCGTATGCTCGAATGCAAAAATGATACACTGTATTTGGTGCTAAGTTTGAAACTTGGAAACTCATTGGAGTTCCAACTGCTGTCACCCCAATTGCATTTGGTATGGGTAAGGCTCCATCACATTCCGGATCAGAACCAATTGTCGATGTAGAACGACGGATTTCGTAAGAGGAAACGGAACCAGTCATGCCATCTCCACCAACAGAAGTCCAGTTCAATTGGATCGTACTTCCATCGATTGCTGTTGCCGTTGCACCAGTAACTGCTGCAGGAGGAATGAGATCAGGAACAGAATAGGTAGTCGCACTCACATTCCCCGTCCAAGAGTTTCGGTTACCTGCTATATCAAACGCTCTAATACAAAAGTAATATTGAGTTGATGGTGATAAACCGTCTAACTCCAATACTTCGGTTAGGCCTACTGGTTTTGGGATTAACGTGTGGGCAATGGGTGTTGCTTGGTTACAAGTGGCATCATTTGAGATAACGGATGTGGATCGTTTGATTTCATACGTTGATGCCCTTCCATAACTTCCATCATTTCCAGGACTAGTCCATTGCAATCGGATTCGCGTCTGAGACCTTGGAGAAGCAGAAAGGTCAGTGATTTGATTTGGCCCAATGGAGTCACTGACCGTTACAGTAGCGGTTGCATTCATAGCACCCACTGTCGCAATGACACCAGCAACACCGGGACGATTGGCAGTAAAGACACCACCAGAAACAGCGCCAACGGGTTGACCGTTCAAACCATTGCCAGTCGTTACATAACTTGCATTTACAAATCTTGTTTGACCCATGAAACTGGCTGAAACTCCAAATGCGATACTTTCCGATACATCTGCCGTAACTGTCGATGGAAATATTGTGATCGCGTCAATGGGTGGATTCGATTCGCCGTTAGGCGTTGTATCGTGAGAATTTGGAATCCCATCACCATCCGAATCGGCAAGTCCTGTGGGACTTGAGGCATTTCTTGGATTAAAACCATTGTCTACTTCCCAAGCATCATTATAACCATCGTTATCTTGGTCGGTATCATATTGGGTGATGAATGTGGAATCGAGGGAATCAATGGGGTATTGGAAAATGGATGTGCTGGGACGAGATGTATTTGCTCCCCATTGGTCAGTTGCACTCACTTGCATTTGGATTCCAGTAGTTCCCATGGCTTCGTATGGAATGTTCGCAGCATACCATGGGGAACTTCCTTCTCTTGTCATCGGGATAAAGTTTAATCCTCCACCCACTCGACCAATCACCAAACGAACACTCATCGTATCACCATCTGGTTCCAATATTTGTGCCCGAACTCGGTAGGGTAAATAAGAGCAATTTGGTTTGAAATAATAATAAGCCCCTCGAATGTCTGGAGGCAAATTACCGTTAGGTGGAGTACCCGCACCAAAAAAAGAAAATGTCATCGTTGTAAAATTGATTCGATCAACTTCCAAATAAGAATCATGGCTACTCCAGTCTGGGAATCTGCCGCTGGTTCCATCGGGAGAGGTTGTACTCGCAGAGAAACCAACTGTTTTATTGGAAAGTAAATTTAATGATTGGATTTGGCTAGAGTTCACAACCACTGAAACAGAGACTTCTTTTTTGAAGCGATAGGATGGCGTGATTTCGTAAACAGGGGATGTTGGGATGTAACCTGAAGGTAAGGCTTGGGTACTCGGTGAGTATTTGGTAATCGTGAATTCACGGGTCTCATCCATGGCTCCTGAAGGAATCATAATTCTCAGCAAACCATCTGAAGAGGTGAAGATAGCTCCTTCTGGACCTACTTCTTTTTTCCCAGCAAAGGAGCCTGCACTGAGTAAGCCAAGTTGTTTGAGTTGTTCTTCTTTCTCTTTGTTTCCAAGTGAAAACTGATCTAATATGGTAATACAATTAAAAAAGGAAAATAAAATCCCTAAACACAAAAACAATTTCAATTTCATATATTCTTCCAAATTTCATATAGAATTTTTTACTTGAGCCGTTTTTGTGGTTTCGAAGTAGGTCTGTCAATAAGTTTCTGGTACCAATTAAATCTACTAAATGGTATAAGAATCAACGGAGGAAACTTTTCATAGCAAAGAGAAATCTAACTCGGAAAAGGAACAGAATCCATTTGATTTTTCCTGTCAAATCGTGATTTACATATGGTTTTCCTCTAGCAATCCTTGGATTCTATCCTATCTATGAAAATCCAAGATCGTTCTTTTTGTATCCTCATCTCTTTGTATTTGTTTTCATTCTGCGCACCAATCAAACTTTCCAACAGTTGTGATCCAAGTTCTGAGTCTTATGTGCGTGCTGTATTATTTCGCTTTCTCATAAAAGACAATTCACCTTCTTGTTGGCCTGGGTTTGCCAAAGACAATGACCTTTGGGGAGTACATGGTCCAAGTTTTACCATCTACACTGCATTAGTTGATGCAAATCGAGTTTTACTTGGTGGGGATTTTCAATATGTCGGACCAAACGTCGGCAGTGTCGCAGTTTTAGGATTTGAATCGGGCCTCCTACAAGATAAAACCTCCTGTCCGTATCTCGAAGTATCAGGAAATGCGAATGTTTCTATTTCTGACGGGTCCGGTGGTTTTTACATCGGTGGTTCTTTTGACAGCATCAGAGGAGAAGCGAAAAATAAAATCGCACACATCCTTCCCAATTGCAAACTCGATCCAAATTTTAATGCACCTTCTCCGACGATTGTTTCCCATTATATCGAAGCGATGGAATTGGATGGAGGGTATTTGTACATCGGAGGCAACTTTACCAATTTAGATGGTGTGGCAAGGACGGGGGTTGCTCGCCTAGATGCCCAAACGGGAGCTCTAGATTCGACTTGGAACCCAACCCTTGATAGCCCCTCGGTTTTTGTTTTGCGTAAATGGGGAGCTCATCTCTATGTAGGCGGTCGCTACGGAACGGTCAATGGATTTACAAAAAATTCTCTTGCCAGATTCTCTTTAACTACTGGCGTGTTGGACAACACATGGACAGCTGCGACTGCTGTGAATGATGCAATCCGGGACTTGGCATTTGGAAGGCTAACGACAGGAACGGACGTTTGGAGTTCCTAACGGATTATATACTCGACAATAGGCAACAAACGACTACAAGAGGTTGCCATGAAGCGTAGAAAACAATACACAACAGAGTTTAAGAGGGAATCGGTTCAATATTTAATATCAAGTGGGAAATCCCAGAATATGGTATGCCAAGAACTAGGACTCCCTAATGGGATACTAGGCAGATGGAAAAAGGAACTAGATCAAAATCAAACCGAGAATGGATCTCTGCAAGATGTTCGAGACAAGAGGATCCAGGAGCTTGAACGTGAAGTTCAAAATTTAAAACAGCAGAGGGATATTTTAAAAAAGGCAATGGGCATCACTTTAAGTCCTTAGAAGATAAATATCTATTTATGAAAGAACATAGGGAATCCTGTGGGTTTTCTATCAAAGTGATGTCCGAAGTATTAGATATTAAACACAAGGGATTTTATCCTTGGTTGAAAAAGTCGAAGTTGATTCGAAATCAAAAAAGTATAGAGATTTTATCTGAAATTCAAAGATTCCACAAGGGAGATTTGCTTTCTTATGGAAGTCCGAGAGTTCAGAAAGAACTAAAAGCAAGGGGAATCAAAGTCAGTTTACCTACTGTGGCTAAAATTATGCGGGAAAATGGGATAAAAGCCATTACAACAAGGAAATTCAAGCCTCCTGTGACGACAGATTCCAATCATGAAGAAACAATTAGTCCAAACTTGCTTGAACAAAACTTTGACGTTTCTACACCAAACACAGTGTATGTGACTGATATTACCTACATTCCCTATTTGTTTGGATTTCTATATCTATGTAAATTCAAAGATATATGCACAAAGAAGATTGTTGGATGGGCTGTTGACACTCATATGAAAACATCTCTCGTTATGAAAGCATTTGAAAATGCTATTGAGAATCAAAAACCAAGTAAAGGACTTATCATCCATTCCGATAGAGGAAGTCAGTATGCGAGTAGAGAATTTCGTGAACAACTAACATCAAAAGGATTTATTCAAAGCATGAGTAGAAAAGGAAATTGTTGGGACAATGCTCCTGCTGAATCTTTTTTTGCTACATTAAAAAGAGAGTTTACAAATCATAAGAACTTCCATTCCTTAGAACAGGCTCGAAGTTCTCTATTTGAGTATATCGAGGTTTTTTATAACAGAAAGCGTTTGCATTCTAAAATTGGATACAAAGCTCCTGTTACATTTGAAAATGAATTTCATGCCTATTCGTGAGTATATTTTTACTTAGGAACTTCAAACTTCAATTTTATCTTAATTCTAATTTCCTTACTAACTTCCAATAGTCATGTTAGAATTCCCATGCTTTGCAAATCTTCCAGATAGCATTTGGAATCTATTGTTT
>NZ_AOGX02000040.1 GCF_000332475.2 Leptospira yanagawae serovar Saopaulo str. Sao Paulo = ATCC 700523 | reverse complement strand
GTTGATTTTGAGGGTATTAGAGATAAGCAATACACAAATTTGAAACCGCAGCTGATTAAGTTTAAAGAATCAGTTTTATTAAATTAACTACTGCGCCTAACAGCGACTTACCGCTACGCTTCGGGACTCCGCCCTCGCTTGGGCTGCGCCAAATTCTCCTTCTGGCATTCGCCTTGCTTACGCAAGCTACATGCCAGTCCCTAACGTCCCGTTCCGGGACTCAGGGTCGGAGAACTTCGGTAAGTCTATTCGTTATGCGAAATTTATTAAATCAATTTCAGAATAAAATTTCAATTAATAGCTTGCTTACATTTGGACATTTTTCACATAAAATATGGATAACCCAATGAAAGACCGGTTTGAACGAAGGCGATCAATTTAAAGTAATATCAGTAATTTCCAAATAAACATCCAAGGAAATAAATATTGCATTAATTGAATAAATAAATTTACAGAAATTTAACAAAATTTCTATTAGATAGATATGTAAACCTAGTATTTAATTAGATAATTTTTATTACATAAATCAAATAACATAATATAAATATATTTTAGTTTTTATAATTTAGAAGTAATCGAAAACCATAATAGTAAATATTTTGATAAATTCAAAACAAATAATAATCAGAAAATTAGGACGGCAACATGCGATTTCCAATTCTTTCAACACTTTTTACTTTTTACTACTTTAATCTATTGCGGTGAATCAAATAATAAAAAAACCAGTAAAGCTTGTGCAGACTCACAACTACTATTATCACTTTGCTCAAAAACAGAGATACATGTGGAAATTATGATACATTAAACTCCAACTTTGTTAGATCATGCGGATTAATGTAAATAGCATTAAAAAATGAAAATATTGAATAAATCAATTTTTTAAATTACTAAATTTTTCTTTAATTTATTCGGATCTATTAATTCAAGAGTATCTTTGAAATAATAAACTTCGCATAACAGCGACTTACCGCTACGCTTCGGGACAAGCCCTCGCTCGGCCTACGGCAAATTCCCCTTCTGGCATTCGCCTTGCTTACGCAAGCTACATGCCAGTCCCTAACGTCCCGTCCGGGACTCAGGGTCGGGGAACTTCGGTAAGTCTATTCGTTATACGCAATATCCAAAAAGTGATTCGGAGTCACTTAGTAAGTATTTACGCCTCTAGTTTGATTTAACGCATTTTTATTCATGAGATTCGTTCTATCGCAATTCTGCTGATTAACTAGAAAGTTTTAATGAAAATTTTCACCTTAAGAATTAAGAGAAAAGATGAACTAAAGAAAGAAATGAAGAGTTCTTGGTTTCATCTTAAATAAGAAATTATCTTTGTACGGCGACTCCATTTTACATAAATAAGAATAGAAATCTTATTTATCATTCTAAAAATATTTGAAAACAAAAAATTTAGGAAGAAAAAATTGAAAAAATACGAAATATTGACTAAATTGTTTTCTAATGACTTTTTCCTCTCACATTGGATACTGCGTATAACAGCGGCTAACCACATCGCTTCGGGACGAGCCCTAGCTCGGCCTACGGCACATAGGCTTTCTGGCACTCGTTTGCATGCGCAAACTACGCGCCAGTCCCTAACGTCCCGTTTCCGGGACTCAGGGTCAGCCTACGTCGGTTAGCCTATTCGTTATGCGAAAGAGACAAAATCTTTTAGAAGATAAGAGAAAAAGGCAAAAAAAAGCATTATTTGTAAAAAAGTAAAGGTTGACATTTACGTAAATAGAATTTAACATTATACGTATAGGTGTTTCTATATGAATACTAAACTTACACTATCTCTCGATGACAAAATAATAAAACAAGCAAAGGAATTTGCTAAGCAGAGAAATAAAAGTTTATCTAAATTGATAGAAGATTATCTAGGAGGAATTTCTTCAAAAATCCCATCTAATGAAGAGAATCTTCCCCCTGTGACAAAAAAATTAGCAGGTATACTAAAAGGTAAAAAAGAAATCGATATTAAGAATGAAATTGCTCATTTTCTTGAAAAGAAATACAAATGATTCAAAATGTTTACTTAGATTCTGATGTTATTATCGACTATCTATATGCAAGAGAACCTTTCTTTCAAGAATCTGTAGAACTGATTTCACTTATAGAAAATAAAAAAATTAAGGGTTATATTTCTTCACTAATTATTTGGAATATTTTTTATATTCTTGCAAAGTATACAAATCAGAAATCCGCTAGGGCTTTAATTAAAGAATTCAAAACTATTATAGAAATAATTCCAATCGACGAAAAAATAATCGACCTTGGATTAGATTCTTCTATAAAAGATTTTGAAGATTCAATTCAATACTTTGCAGCTAAATCAAAAAAAATTAAATATATTATCACTAGAAATAAGAAAGATTATCCCAATGGGGAAATTAAGCCTTTAAGTCCAAAAGAATTTCTTGCAATCTTTAAAGAATAAGATTTAGAATCTTTTAATCTTTGTCTCCTTCGCATAACAGCAACTTACCGCTACGCTTCGGCACAAGGCCTCGCTCGGGCTACGCCAAATTCCCCTCCTGGCATTCGCCTTGCTTGCGCAAGCTACATGCCAGTCCCTAACGTCCCGTTCCGGGACTCAGGGTCGGGGAACTTCGGTAAGTCTAGTTCGTTATACGCAATTATTCAAAAAAAAATTATGTTTAAATACTTAATAAATATAATCAAAAAAAATAAAGGATCAGAATTCTTTCTCATTAAATTCGTTGTTATTCCGATTTATGGAATTATCTTCTCTTTATTTATCATCATCATTTTATCCCCAGCTGTTTTTTCGAGGTATTTCAAATTATACATTAATTACAACTATGAGTTTGAACAACTACCATTAGTAAAATCTACGGTTTTTTCAAATTCATTAGTTCAAGAAGATGAAGTTGAAATTTTTTTGAAAAAATTAAACTGTTTTGAAAATTTAGATTCTAGATATATGATACAAAAATACAGCTGTTCTCCGAAAAACGAACAAATCATTCAAATAATTGTTAAAGATTTTCCTTCAGATATCAATTTAAGCTTTCCGACATACTATGAATTAGCATTAAAACAAAAATACAATATAAACCAATTTTTTCAGAATAAATATAAAGAATCAATTGCTTTTAAATCAGAGATAGCAGAAATATTACGGCTACCTGAAGTAAAATTCTTAACCGGTTCAAATCAAATTTATTTATTGAATGATGATGAATCAAATATCGAAATTTTTTCTATCTTTTATGTTTATGGTAAATTATATCTTTTCAATTATATTCCAATTAAGAAAGATATGAATGAATCAATTAAACTAATAAATTTAATTGAAACTCTGTAAATAGAATAACTGCGTATAACAGCGACTTACCGCTTCGCTTCGGGACAAGCCCTCGCTCGGCCTCCGGCAAATTGTCCTCCTGTCACTCGCCTTGCTTACGCAAGCTACGTGCCAGTCCCTAACGTCCCGTTGGGACTCAGGGTCGGACAACTTCGGTAAGTCTAGTTCGTTATACGCAATATCCAAAAAGTGATTAAGAGACTATTAGTAAGTATTCACGCTAATATTTTTGAATTAACGCATTTTTATTTATGAGATTCGTTCTATCGCAGCTCCGTTGATTAAGTAGAAAATTTTAATGAAAATTTTCACTTTAAGAAATAAGAATTAAGAAAAAAGATGAACTAAAGAAAGAAATGAAGAGTTCTTGGTTTTATCTTAAATAAAAAATTAACTTTGGACGGCGAATCTATTTTTACATAATGTGATTAGGATTCTTTTTTCTA
>NZ_AOGX02000041.1 GCF_000332475.2 Leptospira yanagawae serovar Saopaulo str. Sao Paulo = ATCC 700523 | reverse complement strand
ACGCCTCTAGTTAGTATCCCTCAATGGATAGACAATTGGAAATCACTCGAGTCATTTGCCAATGCAATCCAAAACGAAGATATCAAAACAGTAGCAAGAGAATTGAAACGAATTTCAAAATTAAATCGTTCTCTTGGTAAGGATGTAAAGGGAACAGGATTTGACTATTTCCTTCTGAAAGGGAGTACGATTGTCAAAAATTTGGATGCAGCATCCATTGTGTTGCAAGGAAAAATAGATTCTGTTGTCCATTCTTTGAAAGAAGTATTCCCTCTTGCACAATTGGATTATGATGGATCCATCTTTTTACAAAATACAGTATTCGAACTTAAGGCCAAAACAAAATCCACCATCGAAAAAGGGGAATACCTCACTTATGATCAAATGATCTTAAAGGTTTACGATGCCATTGTTCGTAATCCTAACCAAATCTTGGTTCAATCTTTACGAGAGCGATTCCAAGTTTGTATCCTGGATGAATTCCAAGATACAGACAAAAACCAATACCAAATCTTTAAAACTTTGTTTTTCGACAAAAAACAAAAGTCTAGAATGCTCTTTTGTATTGGAGACCCAAAACAAAGTATCTATGGATTCCGAGGAGCTGATATCGGAATCTACCTAGAAGCTTCTCGTGACTTCGAAGGAAGTAAAGCTACTTTAGAAACCAATTACCGGTCCACAAAAGAATTAATCCATGGCCTCAATACAATATTCCATGAGGAAACAAAAGAATTCGGAGAAACACATTTTTTTCCGATCGAAGAACCAGGCTCGAAGAAAGAAAACTATTTATACAAAAAGGTTTCATCCCCTAATCTTGACTCGATCAAATACCAATATGTGAACCCTGACGAATCAGCAATTCATATCTTTGATTTCAAAGAAAGACTTCCCAATGTAAACAAATCGAGAAATAGTTGGGCTGAAACTATCCGAAATGAAATCAAACGGATCCAAAACAAAGAGACAACTCTCACCTACCTTAAAAAAGACAAACGTGAACCCCAAGAGATCAAGTTAAAGGACATTGCCATCCTTTGTGGGAATAAAAAAGAAACAGAACTAGTTGAATTTTATTTAGCAAAGGCCGGAATCCCTTGTTCCATCTACAAACAAAGAGGGATTTACCAATCGAGAGAAGCAGACCAAATCGAAAACCTTTTGGAATGTTTACTCAGTTCCAACTCCTCACAAAGTTATAAAAAAATTCTATTCTCTGATATCTTTTGTATCCACCCACACGAGATCCAAAAGTTTGATGAACACTCCATTGACTCGTATGAGAAATCACTCATTGACAAATGGCAAAGACTGATCAAAGAAAATCGATACGCAAGTTTCTTTCGTTCTGTCATGGACGAAACCAAACTGTTTTGGCAGGAAACAAATCGAATCCTCGAATGGGAACGGAAACGTACCAACTTCCGCCAAATCTTTCAAAAATTATTGGAAATACAACTAAAGTCAAATTGCAGTTTACAAGAGTTGCTTACGAATTTACGCGAGTTAAAACAAAAGAAACAATCTCCCGAAGAAGAACCGTTATTTGACCGTGAAACAGAAGAAGATTCCGTACAAATTTTAACCATCCATGCTTCAAAAGGATTGGAATGGCCAGTGGTATTCTTATTTTATTTCGGAGTTCGCGGGACCAATCTAACCAATAAAGAATACCCGATTGAAATCGAAACCCCGGAAGGCAAAGAAAGAAAATGGATTCTTGATTTATGGGACTTAGATGCAGATAAAGAAAACGAAGAAAACCATTTCCTGAACGAACAAAAACGTCTGTTATATGTTGCCCTGACTAGGCCTAACCTAAGACTTTACCTTCCCAAACTCATTTGGGGCAGGTCCAAAAAAGAAGATTCGATTCCAAAATCGGGTTACAGCCAAATCTTATACCAAGAATTGATTAGGATCCAAACCTTACGTGATCAAAATCCTTCTCTTGCGACAAGTTTTGTCTTCCGAGATCCCAATGAAATTGCCGAAACACAAAAACCAAATTTTAGTCCTTCCGATGACACTCTAAAGAAGAAACCAACCTCCCCTATTCTATACCCGTCTGAAATCAAAATTGGCCGAGTGCTCTTGCAACATAGTTATACAAGTTTGCAAGCAAGTGAAAAAAACATAACTGTTCCCCCAGAAGAAACTACGAAAGAACTAGAAGAAACTCCTGATAGAGAAGAGAGTTCCACTTTCGAATTGCCCTCAAGTGCAAAGATTGGAAACTTTCTCCATACCATTCTTGAATTGTGTGACTTCTCTACCTTCCAATTGGAAGTCGATGCTATCCTTGCGAACCCTTCATGGAAGTGGGCCTACCAAAAATCGTTCGCGAGGTATCCAGTGGAAGTTACAGGTAAGGATATAAACATAGAACATACGGTTGCGTCCTTATTGAAACGAGCAATGACAGCAAGGATCCACCTTGCGACGGGGAATTCCATTTCCCTAAGTGAATTAAAGGGAGAAGAAAAGTCGGCTGAATTAAAATTCCACTTATTCTTACAAAACTTACTCAAAGAAAGTGGAGCCTCTTTAACGGAAGGGTTCGAACATTATTTAAAGGGAGCCATTGATTTGGTTTTTGTAAAGGATGAGAAATTTTATATCGTGGATTATAAATCCAATTTGTTACCAAACAACGATTATAGCAAAGAAGCTGTGGCAGATGCCGTCCGCGAGAAAGGGTATCTCTTCCAAAAGTCAGTGTATTCGTTTATTTTATTTGAATACCTAAAGTCTCTTTTTGGACCTAAGGAAGCCTTAAACAAGTTTGGTGGTGTGTATTATTTGTTTTTAAGAGGGATGATCGGCGACAAACAAACGGGTATCTACTCTGATTTAAAGTATTCCGATTCCGAATGGACAATCGAGCAGTTTGACGAAATCAAAAGAGAAGTGATGGCCTATATCCGAAATGCTTCTGACCAATTAGAGAAGGTATACTCATGAAAGTGATCGATGATAAAATCCAAACTTTTTTGAATTCATTATACAATCTCTTCCCAAATTGGGACGAATCTCTTAAGGATACGATTGCAAGTTTACTTGTACAATCACAAAGCGGTGATTTGTATCTGCCCATTACCGATGAAACAAAAATTGACCAACTCAAAAGTTATTTCCCATTTGTGATTGAGAAAACGGGGAATGAAAACCGATTGTATCTGCAAAAAAGTCACTTTGAAAAAAGGAAATTCGAATCTCTACTCTCCACATTTTTAAACCACAAAACAAACCAAAAAAAGAATGCAGCAATCACTCCCGAACATATCAAAAAGATTGTGAGTGAATTAGAAAGAGAATCAAAGATCACACTCTCAGAAGAGCAAAGAGAAACCGTAAGAGATGCCATCACATCCAACTTTCGAGTGATCTCAGGTGGCCCAGGGACTGGAAAAACAACAGTTGTATCCTTTATCTTGATGGCATTCGACCGGTTGGACTTACTCCCAATGACGGAAAGGATTGCTCTTGTTGCCCCTACAGGAAGGGCTTCGCAAAGGTTAACCGAATCGATCCAAAGGAATTTGGAAAAATTTTCAGGAAAACAATCTGAGGTCTCCAATTTCCGAGGACAAACCATTCACCATTTATTAAAAATCAATCCATTGACAGGCGAAGCCAAGTTTGGAGAAAAACGGTACTTACCCTATGATTTAATCATCATGGATGAAACGTCTATGGTGGATTTAAAATTGATAAATTTATTTTTTGCAGCGATCCATTTTGATACACAAATCATTTTCCTCGGTGACCCAAACCAACTTCCTTCTGTTGGGCAAGGTGAGGTCTTAACAGATCTCATCACCACTTTAAAAAACAAAAAAGAATTTTTATCGGAACTCAAAAGTAACCATCGTTTTTCGAATGATTCTGAATTCAGTGTCTTTGCGGAGATCGTCAAACAATCCTTTGATCAAGACAACCAAACAAAACCATTCCCAAAACCAAAGATCGTCACAACACAAGAATTGGATTTGCAAAAGGATTTTGTTTGGATCCAAGGTGACAAAAAAACAAAAGCACAAAATGAAATCCATCATGAGATTCTCGATTGGAACCTTGAGAGTTTGGTCTCCTATTTATGGGAAAGATTCTATCTTCCCACTGCAAATGCGACTTCAGAATTCCATTGGGATCCAAACGCACTGAAAGACCCAATGAACAAAATCAGCTTTGAATCAATCATAAATGAATACAGATGTTTGACGATTTTACGAAATGGATACTTTGGCATCGAAGCCATCCAAAACCAAATCTTAAGTACTGCCAAAAAACAATTAACCAATCCAAAAAACGAACTCCATCTCCGGTACCGACAGTTATCCAAGTCATTTTACTTTGAAGGGATGCCCATCATCATCCAGTCAAATGACCAAATGAGAAAACTATTTAATGGTGACATTGGCCTCGTAGTTTCGATCAACTCTGAGTTAAGGGCAGTGTTTCCCATTGAGGATCGTTTGTATTCCTTTGCCTTGGACACTCTCCCTGACCATGAACCCGCTTTCTTTCTTACCATTCACAAGAGTCAGGGCTCTGAATACAAATCAATCCTTCTCTACCTTCCTCCGATGACAGCTTTGGATGTTGATGCAGAGAACAATCTTTCCATTCTCAACCGAAGGATCTTATATACGGCTATCACTCGCGCCAAAGAGAGAGTGATCCTAATGGGTGACTTCCAAACCTGGGAATATGGATTGCAATCCTTTCGCAAACGGTATACGGGAATTCACATTCCGTAGCGAAATGATTTAGGATCTCTCAAAACCTTTTGCTGTTCTAAAAAGAAATTTGGGACCGCAATGTAAACGTAATACTATACCCTTCTCTTATATAAATTATTTGGAAAATCAAATTGAAATGAAAACCCTTGGGTACCATCAATACGCAAGTTTCCTCCCATTTGTTTTTCTGCGATGATCTTCAGAAGACTCAACCCCAATTTTTTTTGATCATTTGTATCAAATGAGACGGGTAATCCAATCCCATTATCTTTGTACTCAAAATGAGACCTATCCCCGTCGATTTGAAATTTAATAAAAATTTTAGCATTTTTTACATCAGTAAACGCATACTTTAAACTATTGGAAAGAAGCTCAGTAAAAATTAAACCGAGAGGGATGGCAGTATCCAACAAAAGTACACCTTGATTCGATTCTAGTTTGATATCAACTCCATTCCCTAAATTTGGAAACATTGATTTTACCAATTCTGTAAGAGACAAAAGGTAATCTGATACTTGGATTTCACTTAAGTCTTTATTTCGATACAAATGATCATGTACAAGTGACATGGTCTGTATTTTGAGAGAGGTATCCTCTACTATATTCTGTATATTTTTATCGTTTGGAAAATCAGATGACTGGATCATCAGCAGTGACCGAACTAGTTCCATCGAGTTTTTTGTTCTATGGAAGATCTCACCGATTAAATTCTCTTTTTCTTTTAGTGACTTTTGGATTACCTTTGCATACTCTTCGTTCTCTTGTATTTCTTTGGAGAGTAACGCATTCGAATGAATGAGTTTTTCGTATGGCTCGTTAATGGCAGAAACAAAAACGGCCTTATAAATCATTTGGAAGGCAACAACTTTAAATATATGGCCAAGGACATTGAATACATCGAAAACACTTGTGTATACAGCAAACACCAATTCACTAAAAAAACAAATGATAAAAGCACCCAAATAATACTGTCTTTGTTTATCAGAATGTAAGGATTTTGAAAAGGAATACAACACAATTGCCAAAACCAACATAAACATGATCACTAACTCAGCATTCTTTTTGAATTGGGTTAGGCCAACACCATGGATATAAGTATCTGGAATGAAGTGTGAATAGAAGATCACCAATTGATACACAAAGGCTACGAACACAAACGCAAAAACAATATATAAGTTTTCCCGAATAGCACTATAACGCTTATTCGGTTTTACAAAGATTGCAATGATAAACACAAGTGCTGTTATGAATCTTGCGATGATCCAAAACTGAGTGGATTTATTGCCCGAATTGGGTGTAACAAAATCAGGCATACCTTTATATCCCAAAGTATGCATAAAATCGATGAGCCCTATCACCAAAAATCCAATGCTTAAAAAGTATGTTTGTGTATTTCGACTTTGGGAGTAGGAATAATACCCAAGTCCAAAAATTGAAAACGAAACTATGATACTAAAGATTTCAGTGATATTATGAAATACAACAAAGGACTCAATGGGATATTCTTTGTAGAATATGTCTGGAAATAACAAGACACATGCCATTGGTACGATACAAAAAACAAGGATGGTCGCATAAAATTGAATTTGTTTCCAATCGCTAAAAGGGTTATGAATTCGCATGTTTTCGGTGAGTATGCTAACAGACCATGAGTAGAATTCAAGTTTTAAAAATATGTTTGGTATAAGAAATAAAAAGGACTAGGGAATCATACTATATCGATGGAAATCAAAGTGATGTCATCCTTTAGAATTGTTCTAATGGCTGACAACCGGTCCAATAACTTTTGGTGAAACTCATTTTGTTCCAATCCAACAATCGGTTGGATTTCAGGAAATAAGATGGAATACAAATCTTCATTTGGTTTCAAATTTTCATACAATCCATCTGTAAAAATTAACAACCGATCTCCTTTTTTGAGAAAGAGATCCTTTTGCTCATAAGAAAAATTGGGTTTCACACCAAGTAACAATCCAGGGCATTCCACCGACTGGACTTCCTTATCCCGAATGAGTATTAAGGGAGGATTCCCAGCGGAACTATATGTTAGTTTCATCTGATCAAAATCAAAATAAACATAGGCAGCACTCACAAATCTTGCGTTAAGACTTGTGCATAAAAATCGATTCATCTCTGCCATTAACTCTTTCGGTGAATGCATAAATCCTTTTGCGTTCCGAAAGGCTATTTTCACTGTTGATGAATCCAGTGCTGCACTTACACCATGCCCAGTCACATCAGCAATCACAATCCCCAGTTCGTTCTCATTTGAGTCGAAGTAATCATAAAAATCACCTCCAATATCATAAAGAGGCAAATAAGAAACGATGGCAGACAAATGATCAGACTTCGGTGGTTCAGCAGGCAAAATTCGCATTTGGATTCGGCGAGCAATTTCCAAATCTTTCCGAATTGTTGTTAGTTGGTTCTGGGAGGTTATATTTTCCTCTAATAAAAATCGTAATCTCCTTCCAAGAGCCAAAGAAAACAAAATCACTTCAAATGCTGTTCCAATTTGCACACCGTATCTTCCAAATGTTGTGGTTGGTAGGATGGAGGCTTTTGTAAGTGAATCCACAATGACTCCCACAAACAACGTCACCCAAGCCGATACAAAAAAGAGAGAAGACTTCACCCCTTTCCAATAGGAATAAATCCCAGAAGAAACTAACAAAAGAATAAAGTAAGGGAATGTGTAGATGAAGGAAATTTCCATCCAATGGTAAGGGATGAAAAAAGAAAAAACTGAATACACTCCGATCGCTACAGCACTTCCCAAAATCAATCGATCCAATTTTGGATTCAATTTCTTTAAATTGAGAAACGTTAGTGAAAAAAGTCCTACAAACAAAAGAGATGCATTCACTGAAGTGTACAAATAGGGTTTAATGTTTAGAAAGGATTCAGGAATCAGCAATTGCTTAAAAAACCCACCAAGCAAAGCATAATTGATTAAGAGAGTGGTTAGATAGAGGCAATAGAAAAGATAGGCCTTCTCTTTTACGCTAATAAAAATCAAAAGATTATAGAGTAATAAAGCAGAAATGATTCCGAAATAAATTCCATTGGCAATGTAATCTCGTTCCACTCTACCAAAGAATGAATTCCTTGTCCATATCCTGAGTGGTGCCGAAAGGATTCCGACATTTGATATTTTTAAGAAAACTGTCCTTTTTTCATTGGGCAACAAATCGAGCAAAAAGACTGGATTTCGATGTGGAATTTCTTTGAGGGTATGAGAATCCTTTCCCCGGTAAACGGAAGTTTCCACCACACCAAGAGACTTCCATGTTAGTACTACTTCATCAACCCAAGGTGACTCAATATCTAAAATATATTGGGAAGGGGATTCAGAAGGATTGATCACTTCAAATTTTACCCAAACAAATCGCTTCCAATAACCGAAGTTATACTTCATTTCTTCTGGTTTGGACCAATTTACTTCTCCACTTAGCACTTGTTCCCAGGTTAAATCCTGAAAACTATATTGGATGATTGGTCTTTCCGGTAATTTTGAGGTGCAATTAGCGAGTAGAAGCAAAGCAAACAAAAGGGATCGCTTTCCTCTTAGAATTCCTTGGATCATTTTAAGTCTCTACTCTTTCCTTTTTCATTGGATGAAAAAAATTAACTCTAGATGCTTAAAAAATGGAAATAAAACTTCATTGCCAGAAATTTTAAGGATCGGATAACATTGCTTTTCCAAGGAGATACGTACATGTCAGCAAAATTTGAAATCTACAAAGACAAAGCAGGAGAATTCCGATTCCGACTCAAAGCAGGTAATGGTGAAATCATTGCTTCTAGCGAAGGATATTCATCGAAACAAGCATGTGAGAACGGCATTAAATCTGTAAAAACGAATGCCGCAGATGCAGCTATCGACGATCAAACGTAAGAACAGCAATAATCAGTTACTGATTCTATTTTCAATTTGAACTTGGATCCAGCAGGGACTTCAAAGGTAGCTTGACCGTTAATTTGGAGCCATGTTTCGGATCCTGGCAATAATACAGACAATTTCCCCGATTGGATTTCCATTATTTCTTTTTGATCCGCTCCAAATTCATACTCACCAGGCAACATAATCCCAAGGGTTTTTTTCTCCCCATTTGGGAACAGTACGGTGCGACTTGTCACCTTACCATCAAAGTAAATATTTGCAGATTTTAGTACTGTTACGGACGTAAATGAACTCATACGGTCAAGATTTCGAACCAAGGGAAGACGTCCAAGTGATTTCCTTCCATTTTGCTTTGGAAACGCGTCCAAAAAGTGTTTGCGAAATTCAGATTAATAGGAACGCTGATGACAGTGCCACAAAAGATTCCTAATAAATCCGATAACAAAAAGCAACTAGCTAGGGAGAGATCAACCGAGAGAATTTTGGCCTCTGCGATTGTCCTCTTCTCAAAACACGGATTTGCCCAAACAACTATGGAAATGATCGCCAACCATGCGAAGATTTCCAAAGGTTTAGCCTACAATTATTTTAAGAGCAAAAACCAAATCTTTGAACACATCATCGATTCCCATTTAGCAAAACAGGAGAGGTTTTATAACAATATACCACCTAACCTATCTGCGAAAGAGTATGTCAGGGAGTTTTTCATTCGCTCCATCCAATTTGCAAACGAAGAAAGAAAAACGATGGTATTGATTTCAGTATGCCTCTTCCAACCGAGTGCAGTTTCCCTCTCCAAAAAAATGATAGAAAATGTGGAAAGGCGATTTGCACCTTTCAAAGAAGCAATGAGAGAACGTTTTAGAGCTTACGGTATCAAAGATCCCGATAAAGAAATGATTTTCATCAAAACATTTTTACATGGTCTTATCATGAGCCAACATTTCAACGATACCACAACGTGTACTCCCACAATCATTGAAATGTTACTCGAACGTTACGATTCAAAATAAGGGAGTTTTACTCCCCTACTCCACCTGGTATTTTTAAAATCAGCAAATTCGTAGTAGCGGTAGCTAACAGTTTATCTTTTTCCGTTCTCATCTCCCCTATCATATGGATGGTTGAAAACCCTTTTGCTTCAATACTAGCATTTACAATCACCTTTTGGCCAACAGCGACTCCTCGGATGTATTGGATATTCATATCGATGGTTGTAGTTGGGCGTTTTGCCACCAAGTAACTAAGAGGCCCAAAAGCATTATCAAATGCGGCAGCGATCACTCCACCTTGCATCATTCCCATAGGATTGGTTTGGTCTTCGGTTACCGGAAAGGATACAGTGATACTTTTCCCTTTTGTATAGGAAATGATCTCAGCATTCATTGCTACAAAAATCGGAGGAGGTACGGTAATCTTTCTCCCTCCATGATTAAAATTTTCGGTCATTTCTTTTAAAATGGCCTGTGTTTCCTGGGTGCTTAGTGTTTGCATAAAATCCCTGCTTATGTTACCAGCAGTAACATTTACCGATACAAAAGCAAGAAAAAATGTTGCCAATGGTAACTTATTTTTCAAAATATCTATGTGAGAAAAAACACCTACCATCATGGAGATTTAAAAAATTCCATTATTAAATCCTGCCATAAGTTACTTCAAAAAAAAGGAATGGGCGATTTTTCCCTTAGAGAGGTAGCCAATTTATCAGGGGTTTCACATGCGGCCGTTTACAGACATTTCCAACACAAGGATGAAGTATTAGAGATTTTATCGGCGATTGGATTTGATCGATTGGCTTCTTTACAGAAAAAAGTGGCAAAAGACAAAAAGAATCCTGACGAATATTTTGTGAAACTTGGACTCGTATACATCCAATTTGCTCTAAAAAATCCCAATTATTATAAACTCATGTTCCAAACAAAAAGAGAAAAAGAATCGAACCAGTTAAAAAGGTCAAAACTGAGATCGTATGCAGTTCTCGTACATGGTTGTCGTTTTTACCTAAATGCTAAAAAAAGAAAAGAAAACCATAGAAGTTTTGCACTCATGTCTTGGTCACTTGTCCATGGATTTAGTGATCTAAGTTTAGAAACCAATTTTCCTATTTCCGAAGGCAAACGATTGAACCAAAGCCAAATTGAGTTGGCAGCTTCAATTTTGCGTTTTGCAACTTAAACCTTACGAGGGATGAGAGCCAAATTAAGAGAAGTTTACTTCCTCAAATTTTTCTAAAAATTCTGATTTTTCTCTCACAAACTTCATTGGATTTTTTTTCCCATATTCCGTGTAGAAAAACATTCTCTGTCCATCATTTGCATTCGTACAATTTTTTACTTCGTCCAATTGTAAATATAAGTTACCCGTTTTTTTATGGCGATAGACTTTCATACAATCCCCACCTGAAAACGATTGGATTTAAGTTTTGTTTTTTCCATCCATTGGTTCCAAATTTTTTGTAAACTTTCTTCCATAGAATCGGGAGAGGTTAAATGTGAAATTTTAGAATGTGTTGAATGGGATAAAGTCCTTTCACTCCAAATTTTAAATTCTTCAAACGAAGTGATCTTATGTACTGTATTCTTTATTTGTACTGTACTACTAGGGGCGTAACAATAATCCAATGCTGGTTTGGAATTGTTTTCGGTGGTGGTTTGGAGGTTCTTACGATTTGTATCCGCAGTTAGGATTGGATTTTTTTCCGAGTCTTGCTGTTGGAACTGAAGGATTGGTTTTAAAAATCGTCTCCTTCCGTCAAAACCAGTTTGTTCGAGAATTCCTAATTTTTTTAGGGAGGTGATGAGTCTCGAAATGGTATCTGCTTTGAGTCCAAGTATTTCGCTGAAGTAACGATTCGATGCAAAACAACCACCGTTGTCATGGAGCGAAACGATTTCAGCAAAAAGTTTTGTTTGGCTATGAGATAGGTTTAGGTTTTCAATCCAAACGGGGATCCATATTCCTTTTCGGTTAGTTTTCATTTTAGGTTCCTTTTCCAAACCCACACAACTCCGGCTACGAGTGTTTGGTTATATTTAGCCGATACATCGATAAGATGTATTGTCCCCTACTCTCCCATTCCCAAGTTTTGTAAAAAAAGAAAACAAACCTTCGGTCAAAGAAAGAAGAAACGTTTTGGAAGTTCATACGAACGTCCATCGGAACTTTTGGTAAAATTCCGGGTTGAACTAAAACGGCATAAGTGGTAGAGCCGTGTCCGGTTGTGTGCCCCGAACGTTCCCTACATGTACAGATCTCTCCATTTTGTCAATGGAAAAAATGAGACATAATTCGCCGTAAGTCTCATTGGGACCTTTTGGGGAATCGGGTATGATTCAAAGGGATTGGGTCGGGGATGTGATTGGAGTGAAAAGTCCCTGGGTTGCTACCACACTTCCCAGGGTTTTTTGTTCAACCCAGTTAAGGATTGAGTACAATGTAAGCGATATTGGAATTCAGTACAAGTTTTTTTCTAAGAGAAACATAAAAAAAGTGAATTCTATGAATCCATTGGTAAAACAATCTTTACTTCTTAAACTTTCGGATCGTTTCTTCTAGGATCGCTTTTTCATTTTGCAAAACAGATATTTTTTCTTTAATTTTTGCCAATTTAGATTTTAAGTCTTTTAATTCCAATTGACTGAGTTTCGGTTTTGCCTTTGTTTGTTTGGTTGGTTTTAAAGGTCTTACATATTCACGAAGGTCATTTCGGGAAGGGAAGTCACCTTTTTTCTCTAGTCCTTTGATAAGGTAATCAATGGCTTTTTTCCGATTTGAAACATCGAGTGGAGCAATTTCTGTAAATAGGCTTGTTGGAATTTGGTAAATTGGATGAGATTTATCTACATTTGTGTTTAGACTTGATTCCTTTAATATCTCAGCGTGGGCAATTTTTGTTTTTACCCATTGAGCTGATTTATTGATTCGTTTTGCCAATTGTTCGTTTGTTTCTTTGTGACGGTTTTTTAACTCTTGTAGTGAGAGGGCAAGGTCGGCTTCGGATAAGTCTTCTCTTTGGAGATTTTCAACCAGTTTGATTTCTGGTAGTTTTGTGATGTCAATTTGTTCTACGTTTTTGACAACCGCAGGGATTGTTTTGGACTTTAGGAGTTTGTGGGCACGGTATCTTCTTTCTCCATTAATGAGTTCGTATTTACCTGCTTTTTTTCTGACAACGATTGGTTGTAACAATCCATATTGAGAAATGGAATCGGCAAGTTCCCGGATACTTGTGTCATTAAAAGTTTTTCTCGGATTATTTTCTGTGATGATTGAATCGATTGGGATATCAATTGTCTGGTGTTGTGTCGAGTTTTCAGAACTTAAAAATGGATTAAGAGATGATGTTCTGTTTGAGGCTTTTGATAAGATATCTGCAGGATTAAAGTTGGTTTTGTTTTTCATAGTTTTTTTTAAGGTACGCCGGCGTACCTTATTTAAGAATCTCCGCTAAATTTTCGAAAGCTTTCCAGGGGGCACTTCCTTCTTGAAGAGGTTTGCCGGTTTCCGTACGGTCCCGAATACTGTCGTTTTTTGGGATGGGTTCTAAAATTTTTAGTGATTTGATATTTCGTAATTTATCCAAAAGGTCCATTTGTTTTTGGGATGTTCCCCACTGAGAGGGGAGGATCATAACAGACTTTTTTTTGCTTTGTTCATCAAATCTTTCTGCTTCGTTTACTTTTTTTAAAACTTGGGCTACTGTTCGTACAGCCCACTTGGATGGAGTGACTGGCACAAGAATTACAGAAGCTGGTAAATAAGAGGTGATATTTTCAGAAGATCCCGATCCAGGTGTGTCGATGACAACGTAGTCATATTTCGTTTTCGAAAGTACGTTTTTTAGTCTTGGGATGATGGAAAAATCTTTGGATGCAAGGTAACTCAAATCAGAGAGTTCGATGATGGAGGGTAGTACATCTACGTCGTTTGATTTTTTAATCGACTCTGCAAGGGTGGTTTCTGCATTTAATACAGAGAGTGTGTTTCCTGAGTCAAAAAACTCAACTGGTTCTTCCGGGAAAAAGAAATCGGAAAGGTCTGCTTGTGGGTCCATGTCGATCGCAAGAGTAGAACCTTTTTTGGAAAGAGCGAGTGCGAGGTGAATTGCGGTGGTGGATTTAGAAGTTCCACCTTTGATATTGGCAACCGTAATGATTTTCATTGCAGATTTATTTTTTTGTTCCTAGTTTCGGTTGCAATGAAAATTAAGTTTTCGTAATTTATTTTTAAAAAGTACGCCGGCGTACCTTAGATTCAGATTCTAAATTTGAAATTTTTGGTGTAAGAGGGGTGCCCTGCGCAAAGGATCGTAGCGGAAAACAAAACCGAAAGGTTTGGTTTGGAGCGAAGAGCCTGGTCGATTTCTCGGTTCAATCTGGGAAAAGGATAGATTCGATGCGCCCAAAGAAAGAGAAAAAACCAAGTGAGAAAAAGAAAAATTCTTGTACGATTTTGAATGTAATTTATATTTATCTCAACCCTTTCGCTGGGTGATGTAAACTTTCTGGATTGTGTGGAAGCAGTCCAGAAAGACTCTCTTCCCTCCCCTATTGCAAACCAAAAACACATGGAACCAATCGACTAATTGTCGGATTTGGGGTTCAAATATTATGTCACATTGGGCTTGACAAAAAAATCCATTCTGATGAATAGAAGCATGGAGTAAGGGAGAGTATCCTCTAACTCCTGAATGCGGTCTTCCACATATATACCGCAAAATACATCACCTGGGATTCCTATGAATTCCAAACATGGACGTTTGCAAAAACTTCCAAATTCAATTACGGTGCGATAGCTTTGTTTTCTTCGTAACGTAAAACGCCAAAGAACAAAAAAGTTTTTTGGGCACCGAAGGTCTCTGTTGGAAAAGAGAGGGAGTATGAAAGGGAAAGAAAGGACGGGAGTTTGGGTTCCGCAATGGATTTATGATTTGGATTTAAATCCGAATCAGATTCGGTTGTATGCGGAAATTGTATCTTTGGATGCTATTGATGGCTGTTATGCATCGAATGAATATTTTGCTAAGATCTTACGATTGAAACGAGATACGATATCGCGACTCGTTTCACAGTTGAAAGAGAAAGGCCTTTTGGTCCAAACCCGTTTTGATGGTAGGAAGCGGTTTTTGAAACCTGTATTGGAAAAAAGGGAATCATCCCTAAACGCGTTTACGAAAGAAAATCAGAGTCTAGGTGGGGTGAGGGTAGGGGAGAGTCTTGGAAGTGGATCCGAGGCTGCCTTGTATGAAGGTAAGGCCTATAATCAAATAGTACAGAAACAAAATCAAGTACATGGGAAACGAGAAAAATCGGGTGAGGAAAAATGGAGGCAGTTCCTTAGTTGGATGACTGCGACAATGTCGGAGTCCACAAGAGAGTCTCTTCTCAAACTAAATGGTCCGGAAGATCTGAAGGGGTTACAGCTACGGTACTGGGAACGCTGGCTTGCCACCCCGAAGTCTTAGTGGTCATTTTACTTGGGTGATGTCTTGGCGGAATTGGGATCTGCCACCTGGATACTCAATGAGGTACATACATTGGCAATTTTCCCAAGCGGGACTGGAAAGGATAAATCCACCTTCTTCCGATTGGCAAGAATCTTGTTTTGGTTTGATTTTGTGGGAAGCGATGAGACGGCCCAAGTCCTTGACTTCTGATTCGGAGAGTTCTACGGATTCATTTTCTAACAAAATGCTTGTTAGTTTTGGGGATGTGGAGAGAAGGTTTGTTGCATTCACACAAGTAGTCCTTCGCATGGCAAGGCTACCGGATTCGATTGCTTGAGGACTCGCTTTGGCAGAGACTGCAGCATAAAATACTTCGGATCCGTCTTTTTGTTTCCATTCGGATTTCCAAGGGGTATAGGTTTGGCATGTGTAGAGAAAAAAGAGAAGTGGAAGGGGTAAGTATCTCATGTTTGAATTCTAACCAAGGAAGGGTCTTTGTCAATGGAAAGAGTCGAGGTTCTGGATGGGGTTTTGTTAATTTATTGTAAAATAACAGTTTTGTTTCAGATTAGGAACTGACAAAGATGAGTTTATTCAAACCGATTCCTCTTTTTTCTGGCCCCATGGTGCAGTCCTTTATGGCTTCCTTTAAGTCAAAGGCAGACAAGTCCTATGGGAAAAATCTTGAAGGGGAGTGGAGGTCGGTAAAAACAAAAAAAGGTGTCACACTACTCGCAAGGGTGCATGACGTTCCGAGTCCCAAGGGCATCGTCATCTTGGTGCATGGTTGGGAAGGCAGTATCCATTCCAGTTACATCATCAGAACCACCAAACATTTTTTAGCAAAAGATTATTCTGTTTACCGTTTGAATTTGAGAGATCACGGTGATACTCACCATTTGAATGAAGGGATCTTTAATGGAAGTTTATTGGAAGAAACCTATGATGCCGTACTGGAACTCGCAAAGTCAGTGAAGTCCAAACTTCCTGTGTACTTGGCCGGGTTTTCACTTGGTGGAAATTTTGTACTCCGAATGGCGGGCAAGCATAGCACAGCCAAAGGAGATCAAAAGATTCCAGGGCTCAAACATTGTTTTGCCTTTAGCCCAGCACTTGATCCCAAACGTGCCACCATCAAAATGGATGACCATCCTTTCCTTCGGAAATATTTTTTAAAATCATGGAAATCTTCTTTAGAGAAAAAAGGCCAACTCTTCCCTCATTTGTATTCCTTTCATGACTTGGACCGATACGAATCGGTGATGGATCTAACTGAAAAAATGGTGAAAGAGTTTTCGCAGTTTCGTTCCGTTGACGAATATTTTTTATCTTATACTTTGAATGATCTTTTTTTCAAATCAATCAAGGTCCCAACCACCATATTGACTTCTATGGATGATCCCGTGATCCCTTGGAAAGAGTTCACGGAAATCCCAACTTCCGCTTACATTGATGTGGTCATTGAAGCGAAAGGTGGTCACTGCGGTTTTATTGAAGACTGGAAACGATCCTCGTATTATTGGAGGATTATGGAAAAGAAGATGGGTTGATCTCTTGCCAAATGTTTTTCCAATAAGTCCCCCATTTGGATTTTTCAGAGGTCCAAAATTTTTGAAAAAATAGATCTAACAATTCTCGATTGGAAAGGATGTTTAACATCTTTTTTCGATCCAAACGATCGGGTCCTTCTTCCAGTAAAATTTCGAAATCCTTTGTGATTGAATCCGAAACTTTGGACCGGTATGATTTGTTCCCTTGTAATTGTTTGTGTTTCTTGTGGAAAATTGGATGTGCAAGAGCATAAAAAATTTCTTTGCCTTCCATTCGATTTTGACCACTTCGATTGAGTTCTTCTCTCAAATTGTTTGTTAGTTCTAAATTCGGTTTCCAATAGGATAGATCAAAAAACGGTTGAAAGGATTTTTGTTCGCGGCTTGTCAAAATTACAAGAGGGATGGAGAGAGTCCAACCAATCCAAATGGGCATGGTTAAGAAAAAAAGCATAAGGGAATAGGAGTAACTGATATAAGCAGAAACAAGCCCAAGGATTGTGATTCCAAAAAATGAGGAAACCACATAAGAGAAGGGATAACTTGATTCTGCATCGCGGTTCTGGGGTCCCCATGAAATCTTTTTATTTAGGAAAATGGACACCACAAAAATGCTATGGTAAATCATGTAGATGGGTGCGATGAGGATGGAAAATAAAGTTTCTAAAAAGAAGGCTGGAAACTTTTGGAAAATTTGTCTGATTGGTAAACTCAAGTAACTTAAAACTCTTGGTAAAAAAAGAAGGACTAAGGAAAGATACAAAAGTTTTAAATACAGGGGTTCATAAATTTGAGCTTTGAAATATTCAAACTCTTCTGGCAACATCGAATAGTTGAGAAACTTACTTTCTTCTATATAGTTCCACAAACTGAGTAGGATGTAACAAAGCCAAATGGGTGAATTGAGATAAGACAAAATTCCATTTAAGATGTGGATCCGATTGATGGGTGGAATCTTTTTCCCAAATAAAAACCAAAAATGTTGCATGTTCCCTTGGCACCATCTCTGGTCTCGTTTCAAAACATCGATGATATTCGGAGGATTCTCTTCGTAACTTCCTTCCAGTTCATAGGCACATAAAACTTCAAATCCAGCCTTTCTCATCAGGCTTGCTTCCACTGTATCATGGCTTAGAATTTTTCCTCCTAGCCCACCATACTCAGGAAGGTGGGGGAGTGCACAGTATTCCATAAACGGTTTGATGCGTAAGATGGCATTATGCCCCCAATAACTATTGGCATTGATCTGCCAAAAACTTGCCCCTTTTAAGAAATAAGAACTAAATA
Organism: Leptospira yanagawae serovar Saopaulo str. Sao Paulo = ATCC 700523; assembly: GCF_000332475.2. Lineage (GTDB taxonomy): Bacteria > Spirochaetota > Leptospiria > Leptospirales > Leptospiraceae > Leptospira_A > Leptospira_A yanagawae. Next base: position 14,057 of record NZ_AOGX02000041.1, on the reverse strand, counting down.
AATAGGAGGAAAATTCAGTTAGTTTTTGGAAAAGGGTTGTAGCACGGAATAATTTAGAATTGGTTTGGATGATCCCTGCCTTCGGGTTTTGTTGCATCATGGCAATGAGTTGTACGATGATGTTACCACTCATCAAACTATCAGCATCTAAGATGATCATGTACTCATAACGATTTCCCCAACGACGACAAAAATCAGCGATATTACCACTTTTCCCATTTAGGTTACTTTTCCTTCTTCGGTAATGGAATTTTTTGTAATTTCCAGTTGCTTCACATAAACCAAGGTAAGCCGCTTCTTCTTTGATCCATTTTTCTGGAGTTCTCGTATCACTTAAGATGAAAAAATCTAATTTGGGAAGGGAATGGTATCTTTCGAGTGATTCATAAATGACTTTGATCCTTGCAAAGATCGAAACTTCATTTTCTTCATAGACGGGCATCACAAGGGCAACGGAGGCTTTTTCGATGCTTTGGAAATCCAATTCATTCTCGGGGATTTTTTTTGCTTTGAATAAGGGATCCCCTTTTTTAAAGAGAGAGATCAAAAATCCAAACAGGGAAGTGGTTGCACCATAGGATAACATGGGCAAAAGGAAGAGTAAGGTGATGAATTGGTAATACTCGGTTAACTCAACTCCACCAAAGGAGATGATTTGTGCAAAAGTAGATAACCCGATGATGATTGGTATTATAAAAACAATGAAAAATAGAAAACGATGTAATTGGATCATAATAACCTAAAGATGATGAGATAATAGAGTGCAGTCCAAGTGAATATGGAAACTAAAATGAAGATGGGTTTAAACGAACTGATGATGGATTCTTTTGATTTGATGGGATCCATTTTCCAGTCGGAATCCTTAGGAACCATGGAACCAAATTGCCAGGCTCTGTCAGGGAAGGGAAGAGGGGATTCAGTGCTGATGTTCATTGTTTTTACATAACCCATCCAAAGGGCCCAATCTTTGTCCCATTGGTAAGAGATGTTGGTGTTTTGGAAAAAATGGGAGAGTGTATTTGCGATACTGTATTCATTCTGAATTCCTGATAACAAAAGGAAAGTTCGCAAACGTTCACTTAACTCGATTTGATACAAAGTATTATTTTGAAATGCCATCTCTGTAGATCCATGTTTCTGTGATTTTTTGATTTTCTTTCTCTAAATGAACCTTCCAATTCGAAACTTCTATTGGCGATGAATGCCAAATTTGTAGTCTCCATTGGTCAAGTTCACGTATCTTTTCGATTTGATAACGAATTTGATCCGTTGGGATCATGTCATTTTTGATGATGGCTTTCAGTTCTGTTTTTGGATCTAAGGCCTTTAGAACATCACCGGTAAAGTATAGGGTTAACATTTTTTCTTTAGGGAACAAAGGATCTGTTCCTTTATAATAGGATGAAGTTTTTCCTAACTGATGTGTTTCGGGTGATTTTTCAATATAACTCAATCTATATTGGAACTCGTATCCTTCTTTCAAATTTGGAGGAATGTTTGGTTCCCAAAAAATCGTTATGTTGTCATCGGAATCGAGATTGGTTGTGAATTCCAAAAGATACAGTTCACCTTCTCCCCAATCTCCTTTTGGTTCTACCCAAACACTTGGCCGACGATGGTATAACAATTTTTCGTCTTGGTAACTTTTAAATTTTCGATCCCTTTGGATGAGGCCAAAACCCTTGGGATGGTTCAGTTCGATACTTGTCAGTTTGGTTTTTTTGGGATTGATAAGAGGCCTCCATTCCCAGTTGTCTTCCCCAAGGTAGGTGAGGAGTCCATCAGAGTCATGGATCTCGGGGTGGATGTTTCCAAGGATTGGAATATTGGATTCTCCATAGAGAAACATAGAAGTGATGGGAGAGAGTCCCAATCGTTTGATTTTCTTTCTTAAATAAATTTTAGCTCGTATATCGATGGTTGTGATTTCGCCAGGTGTGACAAAAAATTCATATGCACCTGCCACAGATTCACTGTTCATAATGGCATAAATCAAAATGGAGGAATCGTTCTTTTCGGGGCGTTTGATATAAAAGCTTTCAAAGATTGGGAATTCTTCTTTTCCTTCAGGGCCGGTGTTGATGGCAAGTCCTCTACCCGATAAGCCATACACTTGGTCTTTCGATAGTGCTCGGAAATAAGATGAACCTTGGAATACTAAAAATTCCTCCAAGGCTTCCTTATGGTTGATGGGATAATGGACTCGAAAGCCAGTGTATTGCAATTTTTTACTCAACTCAAAGAAGTCGTCTGTGAGTGGGAGGTTACCAAAGTGGAATCGAGAGGAATCATAAGGAATCTCAACTGGTTTTTCTTCGATCACTTCATAAATTTTAATCCCATTGCTATAAATATGCCCTGGGTGGAAAAAATGCAATTGGTAAGGGAGTGCTAAATTTTTCCAAATGGCAACATCTGGTTTGTATTCAATTTGCCTATAATCCTCAAAACTGATTCCATCGAGTCCTGGAATTTTAAACACAGGGGTTGGAACGTATTTTGATTTCAATTTTTGTTTTGCAATTTGGTCTACCGCGTTGAAATCAAAAATTTCAGAATTGGGGGTGATCGAAAAAAGAGAGATGAGTGCATGAACTGTTAAATCATTTTTTTTAAAGACAACCAAGACACATAATAAAATGGCAATGATGGCAAAATATATGTTTAATTTCTTCATAAGAATGAGTCTTTGAAATCATTTGGATCGGTCATTCAAATTACGGGATGTAGTAAAATTGTTTCACTAAACATGGATTAAGCAATGGGAAAATATTTTTCAGTTGCATGATTCATTTCGTTCTTTATCTTTCTCCCAACTTATGAAGTACCATTTGAAATTGTATTGTATTATCGTTTTGGTTTTTGTCGTAAATTTTGTTAGTTGTTTGAGTAAACAAAAATCAGAGAAAGTATTTGGAGAATCCGTTGTTTCCTCTGACAAACCGCAATCGTTTAAAAAGATTGCACCATTAACTGCCAACTCACTTGGTTCTAGGAAAAATCTATATGAACATGGTTGGGCCGTGATCCCTTCCGGCAAAAAGGCAATCGACCTTTCCAAAGAAAATTTGATGAGTGCGAACGTTGCCAAAGCAATGGTACTCGTTAAATTAAAAAAACGAAGTGAAGATTTTCCAGGAAAACTTGGTAGTACGATGAATGCTGTGAAAAATTGGACCAAGGAAGGGTATTCTGAGGGAACCAAAAGAACAGAAGACATTTATGATGCAGGTGTTCAGTTATCAAAAGAAGAGTGGAAGTTATCCAAAACCAGTTTTAGTGAAGCAGGGGACCGATTTGTTTTGGGTTATGTGTATTTGGTTCCAAGAGTTAAAGCTGATATCGATGTACTGGATAAAGAACTAAATCGGTATGCGGATGTGAGAGACCAAAAATCGAGCCAACTCAATCAACTCTTCGCATCCACACTCAAAACCAATTCCAAAAACGTAATGAACTCTTGGAGTGATTCTTTTAAAAAAGCATCGGATGAATTTACGAGAAATTATGAAGAGTCAGGTGAAAGAGGCAATGCCCTTCTGGCGCTTGTTGATATCTTCCAAGGGTATACGGTTGCTTTGAAGGAAGTGGTTGTTTCCCCTGTTGCCAAAACAACGGTGAACACTGGTGAACTTTTACTTGTGAATGGAGTGTATGTTCCCCTTTCGCAAGGTATGAACTTCTCTTCCAATGCTTTGGTTTCAACCGGTTTGGTTTTTTATTATGGAACAAAATCGGGATACCGAGTTTTTTCTCCTACTTTAGAAGCAGGACTTTTTAGTTCGATTGGGATTCTTTCAGCATCGGCAACTGTTCCTACTTACACTTCGGGAACCTCCATTGCCCTCTTCAACCAAGTGACCTCAGTGGCTGCGACAACAGCCGGAGGTGCGATTGGAACGACAGGTGGGGTTGGGATTGAATCGGCAGCGTATGCAACGGGTCTTACGTATGACCTCACAACGGGAGTTGCAGAAGCGGGAATGTATACGATGAGTTCTGGTGTTGTCTTGGGTTACACGGCACTCACAGCCTTACCACCACAGATTTTACTCACAGCAGTGGATGGTCCAATTTTCATTACCTATGATGGACCAAGGGTTGTTATTGCCGTAGTGAAAGGAAATTTTGCTGGTTATGATGATATCCCTACGGGAACGGTCATCAACTTAGAAGAAGCAAAAAAACAAGGTCGAGTGAAAGTCTTAACAGATGATCCGAAAGTGATCAAAAAAGTTTTAGATGCGGAGATGTCAGAGCAATTGAATCGTTCCAAAAAATTAGAGGAAAAAGCGAAATGAAATGCAATCAAATTAAGAAACCAATCCTTGGGCTCATTTTATGTTTATCCATTTCATATTGTGCAAGTTCCGATAAGAAACAAGAAGATCCACTCAAGAACACCAAAAAACTTGTGATCGAAGGGCATAGCTCTCTCTATTACCAAGGAGCTTTACCAGTTAAAGGTACAAGCATTAAGTTTATCCCTCCGATGGAAGAAGCCTCGATTACTGTTCTTGGGAGCCGGTATGATTTTGCTGCTGAACAATTTTCCAAATCAATGATTAAGGCATCCGAGTCTGTTGTGATTGTAAAAGACGGAACCAAGATGAGTTGGAAAGCGGCTGGCAATATCAATGAAAAAGGAGAAGAGGTTCGGAAGTACTTAAGTGAAAACGCAACGAAACCTGGATTGTTTATTATGTATGCTTCTGTTGCGGAGTCATACGGTCTCATTGGATCCTCATTTGATAGAGGGAAACAAAGCCACCAAGCAGTGATCGCAAAATCAGCGGAGATCCGAAAAGAATGGGATGAATGGGCTGAGATGCAACTCAACAAAGAGATGCCAAAGGATACATCCCCATCCGTAAAGAAACGATTTCAAAAATACCAGGAAAATTTCCAAAAGGATTTTGAATCCACTGTGTATGGTTATATTGATTTAGATGATGCACTCAAATCTTCATGGAATGAATCGTACGAAGACTTTCGTAAAGGTGGGTACTTCAGTCGCAATTCAGAAATCAATGAGTTTCGCTCTTCTGTTTCGGAAACGATTTTTGGAAGTTGGAAAGAAACCATATTCCAATATGGAAAAGATGCAAAAGAAGAGTTGGGGAGAGCGAAAGGAGAAATTGAAGCCATTGCTGACAAAGACGAAGGGATACCAACTGCTCTACTGAAATCTTTTTCCAGAACAGCAAAGGCAATTTTATATGACAGCATCATCAAACCAATTGGGAAGGTGGCTTTACTATCGGTTGGTTATGTAACTTGGAATGGATTGATTTATCCCGTTGCGTTAGGTGCAAATGCGGCCGGTACAACGATGTATGGGTTAGTGGAAACGATCGCGCTTACCGGGAAAGGAGTGGTGTATTTGACAGCACCAAGTTTGGAGTTGGTGTTAGGATCCATCATCAATAGTACAGAGGTTGTGGTACATGAGTCTGTCCAGTCATTGGATAAGGGTGCCAAGATCACTTCTGCGATGTCTCGGAAATCATCTGCTTATTCTGTGAAGTCTGCTGCCTTTGTTACAGAGTCATCTGGGAAGTACATCCTTGCTCCTATGAGTTATGTAGGTGTGACGACAGGGCAGGCAGTTCTCGGCGGAGGTCTTGCCGTGACAGGAAGTGTGGCAGGAGGAACTGTTGCCAGTGCATCAGCAACAACGGAAGTTGTCACCTACGCTTCCACCAAAGCTACCTCAGCTACTGTGGGTGTGGTAGGATCAGCAGCGTCGATTGGAACTGGGGTGACGTATGGAGTCTACCAAGTAACGAAGGCAGTTGGAGTTCCCTCAGGCGTTGCCATCGGAACGGGCATTGTGCTCAGTTATGAATTCATGGCACAAATCTCAGCACATTCGATTTTGGCTGCAGCAGATTGTACGTATTTAGTGTTATCCCTTGAGGGCGGCAAATGGGTTGTCTATGGTGTAAAAGATAATTCTAAAAAAGCGGCACGATTGTTATCGGGAGCTGTTATCGATTTAGACCAAGTGCGAAAGGAAGGTGGGACAGTGGTAAAAGTTCCCATGGAACCAGGGGAAGTAGAAAAAATACTAGGTAAAAAAAAGAAAAAGTAAACGATAGGTGAATGTCAGAAGGACTTAAAAAAATCCTAATCATTGAAGATACTGACCTACAACGGAAACTTCTCAGTCGATGGGTTTCCAAAAATGGTTACGATGCGATTGAAGCGGAATCCATTTCTGTAGCACGGGAAAAGATACTCAGTGAGCCGATCGATGTTGTATTACTTGATTGGGAATTACCAGATGGTAATGGTATCGATCTCATTTCTGACATTCTCTCAACATCTCCTGTGGGTTGGCTTCCGATCATTATGGTGACAGGCCATACAGAACCCGAATATTTTAAAATCGCAATAGAAGCAGGGGCCACAGATTATATCACGAAACCTGCCAAAGAAATAGAATTACTCGCAAGAATTTTTAGTGCCTTACGAATCAAAGCCTTACATGACCAATTGCGTGAAACTGCGATACGGGATGTGATGACCAATCGATTGAAGTTCATTCCTAAATACGCATTGATGTATTCACTGAGTTGGTAATCTTTGATGCCCAAACGTTCCGAAAGATTGGATAAATTGATTGTTTCCTCTCGGTATACAAATTCTTGTTTCAACAAATGGTCTAAGTCTTGTTGTAATTTTTCCAAATTGAGATTTAGGATTCTCGAAGTGCGATAGGACTGCCGAAGGCCAGGTAAAATATCTTTAAACAATTCATGATTGATTTCAGTTCCAATAAAAGCAACAACTGCCATGAGTGTGGCAAGTCCTGCTGTAAAATATATCCCGGAGTTCCAACGAAAGATTGTGCTGAATAAAATGAAACTAGCAAATGTAATATTGCCTTTTAAGATCATCCCCAAAACTCTGACACCCAATTTGGCTTCCTCATTTGGATTGCGATAGAGTATATTTCGATACTGGTAAATCATCCAAACAAAGCTGATGACCCAATACAAACAACCGAGTAAGGCTAAATACTCTGGAATGGAAAATGGAAGTCCCGTAAAACTTTCATTCATCGATTGTTCTAAGACTTGAGGAAAAAAGATTTGTAATCCTATCAGAAAAATGATCACAAGGAAGGTTGGGTACAATCGTTTGAGTTTGCCAATCGAAACAGGCTCTGAACTTAAGAATTGCTCAATGGTATACTGCATACTCCCTGGAATCAAATATATAATGGGCACATAACCATGATTCAGTAGTGGAAATTCAAATTCGAATCCAGCAAATAAACGGTATGCGTAGATGATGAGTGTTCCCCCAGAAAAAGCCGCAACCATCGCAAAAGGGAAACCTTTGGATCCTTTTTCTTTCACGAGGATTCCAATTCCTAAAACAAAATGATACCAAGCACCAAATTGAAGCCAAGACCCGAAAAATTCAAACATACGACAAAAGTCGGACAATATGCACGGTTCCGTCAACTGTTTGGAATTGGCAGTGTACGAATAAAACGTACAAAATCATGATTTTAGACCTCAATTTTCGTCTAGGATTGCCATTTTAGACGCAAAAGATCCCTCTTTATGTTATTTTTGAGTCAATTCAGAGGCGAATCATGAAAAAGCAAAAAAACTATCTCACTCTCCTCCTAATCGTAGGTAACTTCCTACTGATTGCGTGTGGGGGGAATGGAAATCAAAACGGAAAGGAAACGAGTGCCATACTATCGGTGTTAAATGGCCAGGCGCAAAGTTCAAATGTGACACCTGAAATGTTACAACTTAACAATGCCGCAACCACAAGAGACATCCAAACAGCATTCCAAAATGAAAATGATGGAAGTTTTACTTTTAACGATAACATTTCGTTTTTAAGTAATGACGGTGTTAAAATCACAGGGAACTTGTTCATTCCAAAATCAGGTACAGGTCCATACCCTGCAGTTATCTTTGTCAATAGTTGGGCATTGAATGAATACGAATACATCGTTCCTGCTGCAAAACTCGCAAAAAAAGGATACGTGGTTTTTAGTTACAACACGAGAGGGTTTGGAACATCCGGTGGACTCATCAATGTCGCTGGTCCAAAAGATATGGAAGACCTATCCAAAGGAATTGATTTCCTTTTAGCGAATGCTCCTGTCAATCCGTCAAACATCGGTATTGCGGGAATTTCGTATGGAGCTGGGATTTCTTTACTGGGACTTAGCAAAGAGCCAAGAATCAAAACCGCAGTGGCCATGAGTGGTTGGGGGAGTTTACCTGATTCGCTTTATGGAAACCAATCACCGAGACTTGTTTGGGGACTCCTACTTGTGACAGCAGGGTACATTACGGGAAGAATGGATCCCATCATTGCAGAGAATTTTCAAAAACTGTTGGATACAAGAGACGTTGCAACTGTATTATCATGGGCAAGAGAAAGATCACCTAACAATTTTGTGGCGGAATTGAATACATCTGGCAAACCAGTTTACATTTCCAATAACTCACAAGATAATTTGTTCCAACCAAACCAAATCCTTCCCTACTTCGAACAACTCACGGTTCCTAAAAAATTAGATCTCAATAATGGGATCCATGCAACAGCTGAAATTGGTGGGGTCTTAGGACTTAATAATTATGTTTGGACAAATGCTTATGACTGGTTTGATTATTGGTTAAAAGGAATCCAAAATGGAATCATGACAAAACCAAAAGTGACCATCCAAAAACGTTTTTCAAGTGATCGAGTGAGTTATGCAAATTGGCCTATCCCTTCTAAGGTCGAAAGAACTTACCATTTGCGACCAATGGGACTCTTAAGCCCAGGGAAAATCACAACAACAGCAAACACAAGTAATGGAAATGATACCATTCTATCTGGTGGAACCAGTGCCACTACAGGAGTTCCGCTTTTATCAGAGATATTGGATGGCGCCGTTTCGGTTCCAGTCACAACCAATGTGAATTTAATCGATCGAACCAACGCAATGTTGTATCTATCTGACAGACTCTCCTCCCCACTAAAACTTCGTGGTAGAACCTTTTACAAAGGTCGTATCAATAGTTCAGACTATGCACCACATGTTGTGGTTTACCTCTATGAAGTAGACTTTTGGGGAACGGGAAAATTGATTAGCCACGGAACAGCAACACTTTTCAACGTGAAAGGGAAAGACGTAGACCTAAATGTAGACCTCCAAGCAGTTGCACATGACTTCCCTGCTGGATCTCGCATTGGTTTGGCCATTGACAACATCGACCCAATGTATGCGGTACCAAAACCAGTTTCACTCTACACAACGACATTCAAACACAGCACAACAACTGCATCCACACTTAAGTTTGAAAGTGAGTAATCAAAATACCACTTAGTATTTGCTAGGTGGGCATTTGGGAGAGACTCACTCTCCCATTTTTCGAATTCATTTCGATACACGAGCGCCCCGGATAGCAGCGGAAATCCTTTGCCTTTGGCAAAGATTGGAGCGGATAGCCGGAAATGGCGCCCTAATTTTTTCTTTTTCAAAAAGGAAGATCAGATAATGATTGCGTTCCACCTTCTCTGAGGTGAAACTATGTTTGATTTTTGAAATAAGGGATTTTTTTTGCCAATACATTATTTTGCAGGACTCCATCTGCACGAAATCACTTCGGAACTCACAAAACAAATCAAAAAGGAACAAATTGAAAATCCACTCCGCATGCCACTTGTGGTTGTGCCGAATACCAATTTAATTCCTTGGCTCAAACTCAACATACCGAAGTACAATGACTCACAACTTTCCATCAACATTGAATTTACCTTTTTAGAAAAAGCAATTTTAAAAACGATCTTCGCCGCCTTACAAATCCCAGCTTGGGCAGAGGCGGAGGAATTTTATGATTACAATTCCTTTCGGAAGGATTGTTTCAATTTCCTTTACCAGAACCAAACGACTTTATTCCAAAATCATCCCGAGATCCAAACCTATATCTCCGATTTACCAAAGTTATACTATTTATCCGACCTATTGACAAAGTATTTCAAAGATTATGAATTGAACCGGTCAAATTGGATTCAAAATTGGCTTGGAGATGATAAAAGTTTTATCCCAGACCAACTCATAGGTGATCCTTATTGGGAATTGGAAAAAGGAATCTACCTTGGGACAAACCAAGATGGGAAAAAAAACTTATTCTATTACCTAACCAAAGGAAAAGACTTATCCCTCCAAGGCAATTTGCATTTCTTTTGTTTGTCCAATTTGTCTGGGACTTACATTGATTTTTTGAAAACGGTTTCCAAACATCCAAATTTTCACATCCATATCTACCAATTCCATAATGGGAAAGTCATCGGCCAAAATCCAGAGAAAACGAAAAACTACTTATCTAAATTTGCAAAACCACAATCCTATTTAGCGAAAGAATTTTCGAATCTTACCAAACAAAAAGAAACATCCAAATATGCAAGTGGAGGCATGTTAGCAAAACTAAAATCCATTTTGTTAGAAGAACAAGTAAAAGAAGAAAATTACTTAAACGATCATACTGTGAGAGTATGGAATGCACCTTCCGAATACCGCGAGATGGAATCCATCGCACATGATATCCTTCATAAAATCAGCACAAGCAAAGGGAACTTGAGTTTATTGGACTTTGCGATCCTTGTTCCGAATACCAATGATTACAAAGCTGCCATTGAATGGGTATTCCATGGAGGGATTTATACAACGCAAAGTGCCAATGTTACCCCTACTCTCCATCGCTTGCATTATTCGCTTTCTGATTTAGTGGCAAAGGATACTTCTTTGTTGTTCAAAGTTTTAGAAATCCTTTTCCAATCGTTTTTAAATAAACGGATCGAAAAAGAGGATTTCATTCATTTGCTACAGAATCCTCTCATCACAGGCAAAACCAAAATTGAATCCAATGACCAAACCAATTCCGTCATCCAATTACTCGATTCACTGGGTTCCCTCTATGATGAAAACAAAGAAGAGAACCCATACACAATCTCCTTTGGGGTGAAACGTGCAGTCCTATCTGTGATGAGTGATGAAGAGACCACTTGGAACCAATTGGGAGTGATCACAGATCCATTGGCAGAAAAAGATTCTGTCCTCCATTTGAATTTGGTTTGGGAACAAATCAAATCCTTACAAATGTTTTTTGAAACTGAATTTTTACAGTTACCAACCAAAGAAAGAGCCAAAGCATTTGAAACCAAGTGGAACCAATTTTTAAAGTTTAGTGAGGAATCAGAATCCGAAAGGATTTATTTCACAGAATGGTTAGAAACCATTGCGAGATGGTGTGAGTCCGATTGGAACCATATAACTGACTTTTTACAATTCGTTCAATTGCAAACGGATGAAATCTTTTCGAACATCGCAACTCAAAAAGGAAATTACCTGACAGAAGGGATAACCATTTCCCTTTTGCAACCAATGCGACCGATTCCCTTTTCCCATATCTACATCGTTGGATTGGGAGAAGGAAAATTTCCAGGTTCAAAAGATCTTTCAAGGTTTAACCTAAGAAAGAATGAACCAAAACCTTGGGATTTGAATCGAGTGGAAATCCAAGAATCTTTATTATGGGAAACCATTTTATCGGCAGAAGATAGCATCACTTTTTCCTATGTGGGAAAAAACACATTAGAAGATAAAGAATTTGAGCCTTGTTCTAGTTTGTTTGAAATCATGACTTCTCTTGGGATCGAATCCGCAACAGAAATCCCCTTAACACCCTATAGTCGTTTTTATGATCAGAACATTTTGCATTCTTATGATTTTGCAAGAAATTTAAAACCATATAGAAGTTTGCAGACTGCATTGCCCAATCCAAATTTTACTGCATTGGAAGATTTGGCTTTGTCAAATGCCGAAGTGAAATTGAAAAAAGAAGTCTCCATCGCATCCATTGCGTCTGCCTTTAAAAATCCGATTCTCCCTTATATCAAAGAAAATCTAGGATACTTTGATGATGAAGAAGAAACTTCTTCGGAAGAACCATTTTATTTCGATTCACTGGAAACGTTTTCATTCAAATCGAAATTTATCCCATTGTTTACAGAATCATTGGCAAAAGAAGAGCCTTGGCCTTGGAACAAAGATGCGATCAAACAAAAGATCAATGAGTTCAGTACAATCGCAGAGAACAAAGCAGAATTTCCTTATGGTGCCTTCCATTTGGTCACAACAGAAACTTTATTAGAAGAACTTACCGAAATTGCAGAAGTATACGAAACATTAAAAACGGAACTCTTTTCAAATACCAATGGAATGGAGTATTTAAGTTCCCTCTCGATTGGTGATACAGGATTACGAAATGGATTTAAATTGCCTGCATTCCCTTTGGATGAAACCCAATCCATCACTGGTGAGTGGGAGAATCTAATTGTGATCGGTGATACTTACTATTGGTTTTACCCAAAAAGTTACCATCCCAAACCAGAAAAACCAAATGAATACGTAAAAGATTATTTTGGTAAGATGATCCATTTATTCCTTAGTGCTTGTTTGTTCCGAACCATTGGGAAAAAATTAGTCATCATACCCATATTATCCAAACAGAAGGAAAGCCATGAAATCCTTCCCTTTGAAAGTTTACCTGAAACGGAATCGGCAGAATACATTCGAAACGTTGTCACACTTGTCAATGGATCCCCTCCAATGTACATTCCCAATCCTGGTCTCAATATGTTTTTTGCCGAAATGGGCATGGAACACTCGGAAGGTGATGGCAACAAATTAGAATCTGCTTGGAAGGAATTTTTAGAAGAAGAATCAGACGAAATCTTAGAATTTGAATCGAAACACATGAAACTATCTCCTTATGCAAAGGATTTGCTCCACCAATTTTCGTTTCAGAAAGTATACCCAGTACTTCTACCTCTCATCAAGAAAGGATTTTGATAATGGACCATCCTTTAGCCAATCATCCCAATTTTATCGAAGCTTCTGCGGGAACCGGAAAAACACATCTAATCATGCAAATGTTAGGTGAAGTGATGATCCACGATGTCACAAATCATACGAAAGAAAATCGACTGCTCCAATTTTTGGTATTAACCTTTACGGAAAAAGCCGCTGGCGAATTAAAAGCACGATTGAAATTAAAAATCTTAGAACTCTATGAGAACGGCAAACACCCTGAATACTACCATTACCTCCGAGATTTAGACCAAGTCACCATCTCCACGATCCATGGTTTTTGCAATATGGTGTTAACCGAATACCCGGTAGAAACCCAAAACAATCCAAATGTAAAACTAACATCGAATGAAGAGTTGATTCGAAAGACCTTTTATGATCTGAAAAGAAGCCAGTGGGAAGGGAGAGATAAAGAATCACTCGCCAATGATATTTTGATCTCGAATTTAAAGAAAAAGGAAGACCTCGTTGTTAGCACCACTTCGAAACTCCTTGCCGACACGAAGGACTATGCATTCCCAACCTTTGTCTCCTTAGAGGAATGCATTCAGAATGCAAACAAGAGTCAAGTCTCGGGAGAACTCATCTCCATTTGTGAGGCTTTAAAGGGACCAACCGGTGAGGCAATTACTGCACAAGGGAATAAAGGTAGTATCCCTCAATGGATAGACAATTGGAAATCACTCGAGTCATTTGCCAATGCAATCCAAAACGAAGATATCAAAACAGTAGCAAGAGAATTGAAACGAATTTCAAAATTAAATCGTTCTCTTGGTAAGGATGTAAAGGGAACAGGATTTGACTATTTCCTTCTGAAAGGGAGTACGATTGTCAAAAATTTGGATGCAGCATCCATTGTGTTGCAAGGAAAAATAGATTCTGTTGTCCATTCTTTGAAAGAAGTATTCCCTCTTGCACAATTGGATTATGATGGATCCATCTTTTTACAAAATACAGTATTCGAACTTAAGGCCAAAACAAAATCCACCATCGAAAAAGGGGAATACCTCACTTATGATCAAATGATCTTAAAGGTTTACGATGCCATTGTTCGTAATCCTAACCAAATCTTGGTTCAATCTTTACGAGAGCGATTCCAAGTTTGTATCCTGGATGAATTCCAAGATACAGACAAAAACCAATACCAAATCTTTAAAACTTT
>NZ_AOGX02000042.1:2500-7538 GCF_000332475.2 Leptospira yanagawae serovar Saopaulo str. Sao Paulo = ATCC 700523 | reverse complement strand
CGAAGTTATACAACGTAGCGTTTGCGGATTCGCAGAAAGATTATGTTTCATTTAAAAAGAAGAGATCCAGCCGCACCTTCCGATACTTTCTCACAACTATTATTGCTAGAATATTTGCTTAAGGAAAAGATTTTGTAACTTCACCCTCTTCACGAGGTCTCACTTTAAATCACCCCATCTAACAGCTAATTTCTTTTTTGGGCGAGCCCCCAAAAATCCGAATAGAAAATAAAGTGGTTATTTTAACATTTCTGAATTGAAGATCGAATTTGGGGTCGGGCTATCCAGGGCTTCGGTCGCCAAGCGACCGCTAACGCGCCCTTTCTATCCCTCTCGCAAAGAGAACGAAGACCCTCATATTTCTGAAAGATGCTCACCGAAGATAAACGGAACTTTTCAGAAAGAAATTTAAATGCAGTTTTTCTTTCTTTTTTTTGGAAATTACTCTTCTTTTGCACCTTCCTCCTCAGAGAGCCATTCTTCTCTCCGAGGTTACCAATTTTTATCTCTGCCAAATCAGGCAATCGAACGTATACGCCTGCCCTTACCCGCGAATCGGAATTCAAATATCTCTGGAAAAGTTATTATGATACATTTATTTCCAATTATGAGGAAAAATTCGAAACTAAATTCGGAAAGATCCCAATCTGGAAAAAGGCAGAAGCTGAAAAACTTCTCAACTGCGGTAAATTCAATCGCGGCTTTATTTGGAATGAATGCCATGATTGCAAAATTGTACTTGCTGTTCCCTTCTCTTGCAAAAGTAGACTTTGTCTCTCCTGTTATCGCAAAAAATTATTTGGTTGGTCTATCCACCTTTCCAGAATTCTTAGTGCCGAACTTCCCCATTACCACATTGTCTTTACCTTACCCAGAAGACTGAATGAACTTTTATTTCAAAGACTTGTCAATCCTAGGTTTCTAAATTGCCTTGCGGCAAAGACATACACAAAACGACTCCGAGCGACTAGCAAGGCAGATAAAAATTTCAAACTAGGAATTCTAAGTACACTTCACGAAGCTGGCAATCATTTAAACTTCAATCCTCATATTCATGCGATCGCAACGAGAGACCTAGTAAATACCACGTCCGATGAAATCAAAGAAATATTTTTCATGCCTTATAAAACCATGCGTTTCGACTGGCAAAGGACAGTTTGTAAATACTTGCTTAGAAAAAAAATTCTAAGTAAGGAAGAATATACTTTTTTCATGAAAAGTTATCCACGAGGCTTCCATGTCTACTTTGAAAAAATCAACATAGCTGAAAGCGATTCCATTTATCGCTTCGCTCAATACATAGCCTTTGGTCTTTTTCATAATAGCCAGATTCAGAAAGTGGATACCAACAAACAAACTCTAACGTTTCGTTATAAGAGTAACGTCGAATCCATCACCAAAGAGAAGTCGTACCAAAGCCTAACGATGCCCATCGATGAATTTCTTGCTCGCATGTTATTCTTCTTACCCAATAAACACACTTCGATGTACTCAGTGCGAGCGAAAAATCAGTTCGCTATTATGGAATTTACGTGAGACCTTCGCGTAAGATCAAACTCCAATCCCAAGCTCAAAAATCCACCTGGGCAGAAGCCATCAAATCTTCGTTTGATGTAAAGGATCCTCTCGCCTGTCCCGTTTGCAAAAACGGAATGATATCGAAAGTTATTTATTCTTACCAAGCATCTAACAAAGAGAAAGAGCTGAAAAAGAAATACGCCTTGATTGACGGGTATTTTTACCAAAAGCGATCTCGAGATCCACCAGACGCATTTTAGTGGGACATAGTTTTCCCGATCGCTTCGATACAACTCTTACCCCAAAAGGCGGCCAAATCCATAGGCTTGGCCTCTTTTTGTCTCAGCAAAAATTATGTCTCATTTTCTCGATTTTTTCGCGAAAATTTAGTCGCCTTTAAGCCCACTGGCTTCCTATAATGGGGAATCTGTCTCGAATATTAGGAATCGTTTCTGGATATGGGGACTTCGTATTGGAAAAACTCTTATGAAGTTCCTAAGTGGTCGAGTTAGGTGCAAATCCAAACAAAGTCATTGAAAAAGGAAATGTTTCCCCTCTTCACTTTGCTACGATGAATGGACATCTAGAATTTGTCCAATATCTGTTGGCTCGAGGGGCAAATCCAGACATCCAAGATGAAACAGGTTATACAGCATTACACTATGCTGTGAAAGAAGGAGATCTGGAATTGGTGACAACACTTCTACGGAAAAAGGCAAATCCTAATCTCCGAACAATTGATGGTTATAGTCCGATTTTTGTAGCGGCACAAGAAGGCCATGCTGATATCGCAAGGATTTTATTGGAAAATCTTGCCGATCCAAATTTGCAAGGAAACGATGGTAGAGCCGCTATCCACAAAGCATGTAATGAAGGTTATTTAGAAATTTTAAAAATATTGTTAGAATTTAAGGCTAACAAAGAACTTCGATCTCGACAAGGTTGGACGCCAATCATTACCGCAAGCAGTGCTGGTCATTTAAAAATGGTTCAATTACTGATCGAACAAAAAGTAGACTTGAATGCAATCACAGAGTATAAAACCACGGCCCTGTATTCCGCGGCATCCGAGGGGCATATGGAAGTGGTAGAGGCCTTACTCAATGGGGGAGCGTTAACGGACGTCCCAGGAACCAGTTCTCCCATAGGTGTCGCAAGAGTGAATGGCCACAAACAAATTGCGGAACTCATCCAAAAAAGAAGCAAGTGATTGGGTTGGTTTGCCCTTTGGAAAGGCAGCCAATGGCATTTTTTTTAGCAAAATCTCCAGTTTCCAAACAACTATCGGGTTTTAGGACGTTTCTTGCCAAAAGATTCCGTCTGATAAAAATGACTTAAACCCATACCCATTTTCAAGAAGGTACAGTTTGTTTGCTAAATTTTTTTCCCCGAAGAAAGCCATGACAATTTCCGATGACATTTTCACGGAAGTAATGATACGAAACAACAAACGAATGTTCTTGTCATTTCTTTCGATCCTTGCTCTTGCCAACGTGGCAACACTTGCCATTAAAATTGCCGGCAAAGGCTCAGATTACTTGACCTACGAAAGTATCTTCATCGAGTTTATTTTGGCTACGTCCATATTGATTGTTGGTTTTTTATTATCTTCTAGATTAAAAACACATTGGGCTTCAAGTTATATCTCCATTACAGGTGTTACATTATGTTTATTGGTATTCCAATACGTAATTTATGGGGCAACCGAACTATCTGCAACATTTTATATCTCTTTTGTTTTAAGCGTATTGTATTTCAATCGTAACGCATCCATTTATAACTTTATCTTAATCATTGCATCCGAAATTGTTTTATTTGTTTTAAGACCTGAATTAATTCCAGGTGGTCCAAAAAGTAATATCATCGTAAGGTTTTTGATTTTTGTTTGGGTCGGTATTGGTGCGACTGTCGGAGCAACTGCAACAAGAATTCTTCTAAACTTGGCTGTAGAAAAACAAAAAGAAGCAAAGAAAGCTTTGGACAATCTATTAGAAATGGCCAAAACCATTCTTAACACGATTGATTTGATGAAACAACAAATTAAGAACCAAGATACAATTTCAGAAGAACTGAAACAAATTTCAGAACACCAAGCATCATCCTTATTTGAAATTTCAACATCTTTACAAGAATTATCTTCTAAAGCTGATTCCAATAATAAAATTGCAAAATCTTTATACCAAGAGTCGGAAACTTCAATTCAATCCGTGAATGACTTAAAAGCCATCAACGAAACCGTACAAACCGGAACAGGTAGTATCTATAAAAATTTAGATGTGGTTACAGAATATTCAAACGACACTTCAAAACACATTCACCTTTCCATTGATAAGTTCAATATCCTTCAGGAAAAAAGTAGGGAAATTTCTGAATTTGTCTCTGTCATCAATGACATTGCTGACAAAGTAAACTTGTTATCTTTGAATGCTGCGATCGAGGCGGCAAGAGCCGGAGAACATGGACGAGGTTTTGCCGTTGTTGCAGAAGAAATCTCCAAGTTGGCTCTTGCCACGACAAAAAACTCCAAGGAAATTTCTAAAATCATCAAAGAAAACCTTTCATTGATTGGAGAAAGTAGTGAACTCATCAACCGGTCCTCGGAGATGATGGGAAAACTAGACACATCCATTGGTATCATTAAAAGTGAAATCACGGGAGTTGGTTCTAAAATCGTGGAAATTGATAAAGCGATCCAAACCATTGACAACTTAAATACACGAATTTATGAAACGAGTAGGACCATTGAAACCTCCACAAACTTCCAAAAAGTAGCAACAGAAGAGTCAACAAAAATTACTGCAAACATATCTGAGTATGCAACGAACATTGTGCAAATTTCCAAACAAATTTCGGAAAGTAGCAAATCTACAGGGGGGATCATTTCTAAACTCGATTCGATGGCGAAAGAGATGACGAATTGAGGATTCTTTTGTTAGAAGTTTGCCGATGGATCCAATCAAAAAATGAAAAGATTGAAACTCAATTGGTGGACTTTCTAAACCACAATGGCAGAAAGAAAATAGGGAATCCATAGACTGATATGATACTTAACGGACAAGGCGCGGATCTTAGTTTACTGATTTGGAACAGTTCCATTTCCATTTTAGTATTTTCATTTGTTTGTTATTTGGCAACTTTTCGCCAAACTGTTCTTTTTACCTTAGTTATCGCCTTATCTTTGTTAGCTAGTATTCAATTTAGTTTCCAACCTTCCTTTGATTCTATTTCCATCATGGGTTTCAGCAAACTTATGTTACTACTACCCCTAGGTTTGGGTGTCATCTTGGGTTTTGGACTTTTCTCTGAAAGTATACAAAAAAGATTTTTACCTTTGTTTACCCTATATATTAATTTTGCTGTTTTGGCAAAATTTAGTCGCCTTTAAGCTCACTGGCTTCCTATAATGGGGAATCTGTCTCGAATATTAGGAATCGTTTCTGGATATGGGGACTTCGTATTGGTAAAACTCTTATGAAGTTCCTAAGTGGTTGGTGATCACTTAATCTTAGCCATTGCAATA
>NZ_AOGX02000043.1 GCF_000332475.2 Leptospira yanagawae serovar Saopaulo str. Sao Paulo = ATCC 700523 | reverse complement strand
AAGGGATTATAATTACTCAACGGAACTGCGATAGAAGTTTTCTAATGCAAAGGTAAACTTTAAAAATAGAACATCAACGCGATTACTTGAGAAGTATCTCTTAGTCACTTTTTGGATATTGCGTATAACGAATAGACTTACCGAAGTTCCCCGACCCTGAGTCCCGGTGACGGGACGGTAGGGACTGGCATGCAGCTTGCTTAAGCAAGGCGAATGCCAGAAGGGGAATTTGCCGTAGGCCGAGCGAGGCCTTGTGCCGAAGCGTAGCGGTAAGTCGCTGTTATGCGTAGTGGCTTTATCCCCAAATGACCAAATCATCTTCTGCTATAAAATCGCACTTATCGCAGTGAGGTTTTTTGGGTGAAATTTTCCCGCTCTCACAATTTGGACATTCATTTGAATCGATTAGTAATTTAACTTCTTTACCTAATGTTACGCCACAATCAGAACATGAGCTTCCCAAATATTTAAAATCCCACTCGCTCCAGCAATTAGGACAATGATTATGAGGAATTTCAACAATGTGGCCTTGAACTAAATATCGATTAAATTTATACGATTCACTGAATTTATATGTTTCAGCGGTATTACCAAGACCATTAATTCCAACACGTAACATTTCAATTGATTTTTCTCTTTCAGAATCAAATATACTTAAATTGAAGCTGAATTCAATAGAATATTTCTCTGGAAGTTTTTTTAGAAGATTCTTAATTAAAAATTCGATATTTTCTATTTCGCCTTTTTCTTTTAGATCTTCAAATTTTGTATGAATATTTTCAGATATAGCATTTAGTTCATAGAATTTTTCGTCATTCATATCATAAACCAAATCTTTATAGAAAAATTATCAAGGAAATATCAGACAATTTTATTAGTGTCAAAAATTATAAGAATCTTTATCCTTTAAAAACTTGTATTATTTGAAATTCGTAGAAATTCAATTATTCCAACGAATAGATATTTTTCATTATTCTTAAAATCTATTTTAGTTGAATTTTTTGAAATCATACATATTTAAGCCATTACGCATAACGAACTAGCCTTAACGACGTAGGCTGGCCCTGAGTCCCGAAACGGGACGTTAGGGACTGGAACGACACTTGCGTAAGCAAGGGGAGTGCCAGAAGCCTATGTGCCGCAGGCCAAGCGAGGGCGAAGACCCGAAGCGAAGCGTTAAGGCGCTGTTATGCGCAGTGTTCGAATTCTGTCAGTTAGTTAGTTTTGCTTCAATAATACGTATAAATTTTAATAAATTATAAATTGAATTGTAAATATAAATACTTTCTTCGGATGAGATAACCATATTATCATGTGCTAGTGATTTATCATTTCTTATTTGGTTAAATGAATCTAATATCGAAATTGATGATTTTAAAATTCTTTCACTCATTTTTGAAACTTGATTTTCAGGCAAGTTTTTTATGTATAATCCTAGTAAACTATGTAAAGGGGTATCCTTAGAGATTTGATTCCCAGTTTTATGAAGAATGTTTCTTAGATATTTTTGACAAAGAGTATGAAGTCTATCGATTGCAGCTTCCGGTTGATTATTATCTATACTTATTTTTATGTTTTTTATTAATAATTCAAAATCTTTATCATCTAAATCTGGATTTAACTCTTCAATGTTATGAGTTTCTGGATTTTTTTCCAATCGAGTAGCTATCTGATAACATTCAAATTGTAAATCAGGAATTTTGTTAATAATAAAATCTGGGTTTTCTAAATCTTTACTATGTTTGTATTCAATTAAACCTTTTATTAATTTTGCGCATAAAATATTTGGTTCTAATTCAAAAACAGCGCGAAGTCTATTGGCTTTTGAATTTCCTTTGTATTCATATTTTGAATCATAAATATTTATTTTTACAATTTCATAAATATACTCTGAAAATGTAGAGTTTGTGAAATCCAAAACAAATCCTTCGCTCATTTTAAAAAGCTTTTCCAATTTTTGTTTCTCAATTAATTTTAAATTTGACATATATTAAATTTCGAACATTGCGTATAACGAACTAGACTTACCGAAGTTCCCTGACCCTGAGTCCCGGAACGGGACGTTAGGGACTGGCACGTAGTTTGCGGATGCAAACGAGTGACAGAAAGGGAATTTGCCGGAGGCCGAGCGAGGGCTTGTCCCGAAGCGTAGCGGTAAGTCGCTGTTAGCCGCAGTATTTACTTTTGTAATATTCGATTTAAATGTTCAATATTAATAATATTTTCTTGAATATTGTAGGAACCAATTGCAAAGTTTTTATAATTTCCAGTTAATTTTTTTATTTCGTTCTCGCTGATTTCAGGAACAATCAACAGAAATATTGCATCATTGTGACCTGCTCCCCAAAAACTGCACCGATATTTAAGTTAGTTTTCTCCGA
Organism: Leptospira yanagawae serovar Saopaulo str. Sao Paulo = ATCC 700523; assembly: GCF_000332475.2. GTDB lineage: Bacteria > Spirochaetota > Leptospiria > Leptospirales > Leptospiraceae > Leptospira_A > Leptospira_A yanagawae. Next base: position 4,266 of record NZ_AOGX02000043.1, on the reverse strand, counting down.
TATTAAGGAGAGAGCATTATGGCAAGAAAGAAGATAGAAGAAAGCGAGATTTTTCGGATATTAAAGGAAGCAGAAACAGGTATTCCAATCAAGGAACTTTCACGAAAATACGGAATCACTGAACAAACATTTTATCGCTGGCGTAACAAGTATGGAGGAATGGAGCTTAGCGAAATCAAGAAGATGAAGGCACTCGAGCAGGAAAATTCAAATCTCAAAAGATTGGTAGCTGACATGGCTCTCGAAATCCAAGCAATTAAGAATGTTTTGGGAAAAAAGTTTTGAGCAGATCAACGAAGGAGAGAGCAGTTGATCTGCTAGTTGAAGAGGGACTTTCTCTAAACAGAAGCCTAGATGTTGTTCTTCTTCCTAAATCAAGTTATTATTATCAGCCGAAAGCTATTGATGAAGAGACAATGAACGAAATTCGAAGACTTGCTTTTCGATGGAAACGGGAAGGCTATCGACGAATTTACCGAAGGTTAAGAAGGTCGGGTAGGACAATCAATCATAAGAAAGTATATCGACTATATTGCTTAGAAGGGCTTAAAATAAGGACAAAACCGAAGCGAAAGAAAAGAAATGCATCATCACAGCAACTACCATTGCCTAAGAATTCAAACGAAGTTTGGTCAATGGACTTTGTTTTCGAACGGACGATTGATGGAAGAAAGCAAAGAATTTTAACAGGTATTGATCATTTAACAAGAGAGAATACCATACTTCAGGCAGAGTTTACTTTTTCGTCAGAAAAGTTGATCAGATATTTAAACACCCTCGAAAGACTTCCAAGAGCATTTGTTTTGGATAATGGAACAGAATTTACATCCAAAGACTTCCAGAAATGGGCAGAAGATAAGGGGATAGAAATTCACTTTATTGAAAAAGGAAAACCAACACAAAATGCATTTATAGAAAGTTTCAATGGTAAACTTAGAGATGAGTGTTTGAATCTACACTACTTTAAAAATCAAAGAGAGTTAACCGATGCTTTGCGAATTTTCCAAAAGGAATACAACGACGAGCGTCTTCACTCTTCATTGAATTACTTGACTCCTTCAGAGTTTAAGCGATCTTATGGTTGAAATGTTTAGAGAAAACTAACTTATCCATTGGTACTGAAAATGGGGGCAGGTCAATTGTTGTATATTTTTTTTATTGTTTTGTTTATCTTTTCATAGAAATTTACAATTTCTTTTTGAGAATCTAATATTTTATTTTTAATCTCTACAATAATGTTTAATTTGTAAGGCACATTTGACTTTGGTATTAAAATTCCATCTACCTGTTGATTGCCAAGTTTGTAATTTTCTAATAAGTAGTATTCTGGTAAATTTCTTAAAAGTTCGTTTAATGCCAAAATTTCGAATTCATTATCACGGAATTTATTTGAATAATCTTCTCTTTTCTCATTTGAAAAAATAAATAATGAGTTAATTAAACTGGAATTATTTGACCTATTTTCTGATTTGTTTTTAAGCCAATATTCAGAATCAGAGTAAGCGACTAGTGAGTTAATGCAGCTATCATAAAATCTACTCAATAATATATTTCTATAATTTTCGTCTTTGATATTCATTGCTAACTCGAATTCTTTTAAGATTTTAATTTCTTCATCATCTCCATTATTTTTGTAAAAAATCATTTGTTCATCTAATTCAGTTTCGGTGAAATAGGAAGTTATTATGAACTGACTATAATCAAACTTATTCAAAATTTTTAAGGCAACGAGATTTAGGAATTCGGCTTTTTTGTCTAGGTCTAACATTTTATGTGTGCTCCAGTATAACTTTAAATTCAGATTGTGATAGATCTTTTATGAGATACTCGTCAGGAAATTGCCCGACAGAAATAAGTCTCGATATATGGATTTTAGCTAGATCGATTTTCCAAATTTGTGGTCTTAGAGCTATGACTGGGGCCTTATTAATTGCATTAATGATACGCATTTTTTCAATAATATTAAGATTTGTTCCAATAATCCATTGGGTTATTTTATTCTTAATTTGATATACACGTGAATGATTAAAATCGTTTTTTTCTATAATGGCTTCTAGATCCATATATAAGCGAATTGGATTAGAGGATAGTCCGTTTGAGCTTGGATTAATTTTACTAGCAAACCATGTTCTATGTTTGTTGCTAAAATATAGTTTTGCAATTTCTGCAACAAGCCAACTTTGGCATGAAAATCCGTATTTTTGATTTAATTGATCTTTTATTGTGAACATAGATTGTTAAATTTCCTGAATAAATTTGTGAATATTGCGGCTAACGAACTAGCCTTAACGACGTAGGCTGACCCTGAGTCCCAACGGGACGTTAGGGACTGGAACGACACTTGCGTAAGCAAGGGGAGTGCCAGAAGCCTATGTGTCGCAGACCGAGCGAGGCCTTGTGCCGAAGCGAAGCGTTAAGGCGCTGTTATGCGCTGTTTGTTATTTCATCAGATAATTTGATATATCAACATTTTGCCCAGATAATGGTTGAAGGATAAAGGCTTTTAATTCAGTATTTATAGAAATTTTAACATGCCAATATTTTCTGTCTTCGGTTTCTGTTGTATTCATGTTTTGAAGAAGAGGTTTAAAAATATTAAATGGTATTCGGTAAATAAGATTATTTGATCCGCAAGCTAATACCACATTTGAATTTTTATATTTTTCGAGTGATTTTTCTTGATGTGGATGAAAGGCATACCAGAATATTCGATTATTCTTTGTTTTATATTCTTTGCTTACAATTACTAATTCACCGTTATTTTTATCTTCACTTTCAAAAAGTGATTTAGATACTTTGTTATATTTATTTTTACTCAGTTCCTCAAGTTTAAATACAACTTCTTGGTGGAAAGAAAGAGGTGTGAATTTTTTCTCATTTTTTTCAGAATTTTCTTCATCTACAGATAATTCTGGTTCCAATAATTCTGATGCATTATTAGTGAGATCTTGGCTTGTACTAAATACTAAATCAATGAGTCTATCTAATTTCGTATACTCAAAGGGTTGCAGACATTGAGTTATAAGTTTTATAACTTGAGGATCATCTAATTTTTCTTTTGTGCTTAATAATTTCCATAATGAATCGACGCTAATAATTCTTGTTCTCCATGCATGGATTGAGCCTCTAATTTGAGCTTCTAAATCGCCTGTATCTTGTCTGCCAACAACTATTAAGTTATAAGAGTTTTCAGCGTTTATTTTCCCTTTTTCGATTAGTTTTGTCCTATAATTATCGATTTTATCAGTACTTATTCGGTAAGCATCGGTAGTTTTTACTTCGATAACGAAAGAATTGTTTTGATCAATCCAAAGCCCATCATTTCCGATTTCGTTTTTGTTTCCTTGATAAAGGCCAAACTCTACGAGAAAACCTAGTCGTCGTCCAATTTCATTTATCAAATCTTGTAGTACATATCCACTATCAGTGAAATTTGATTCGATGCATTCTTGGATGAATGATTTGATTTTTAAAATTGGAATATTTGTTAAAAATTGCCTAAATTCTATGGAGCAATTGTTTCCATTTTTAAGTTTTCCATCTCCACAAAGACCAAGGAGAGCAGTTAAGCTTTTATTTATTAATTCCGGATTAGATTTTATTAGATCATTTATCATTTTTTTTCTTTTATATATTTATTTTAACAAATAGCGCATAACGAATAGACTTACCGAAGTTCCCCGACCCTGAGTCCCTGCGGGACGTTAGGGACTGGCATGTAGCTTGCGAAGGCAAGGCGAATGCCAGAGGGAGGGGAATTTGCCGTAGGCCGAGCGAGGCCTTGTGCCGAAGCGTAGCGGTAAGTCGCTGTTATGCGCAGTAGGAAAGTTTTATAAACTATTTTTAATCTCTATAGTTGATTGATTGGGTAAATCCTGAAATGAATATAGTTTGGTATGGCTTTCCGAATCGATAATAATATAATCTGTTTTTAATAAAAGATTTAAATAGAAAATATCAAGTTTATATTTTCCAAAAGGTAATTTTGCCCTGAAAATTCCATCGTAATCAGTCATACTCGTATATTTACCTGGATTAAATATTATTTTCAATCCGTAAATCGGTTCATTATTTGAAATCCAAATAGTTTTCCCTTCGAAAATACCGTATTTAATATCAATAGAATTCCACTTCGCAAGTATAAATTCGTTTCTTTTGTGGAAAAATTATTTGCTTTGATTGAATTATCTAATATAGCTTCTGGTAGTGAAAAACCATTGTAAAAAAAATTAATATTAGATAACACAATGTATACTACTATCATGA
>NZ_AOGX02000044.1 GCF_000332475.2 Leptospira yanagawae serovar Saopaulo str. Sao Paulo = ATCC 700523 | reverse complement strand
ACGCCTCTAGTATATCGAGGTTTTTTATTAACAGAAAGCGTTTGCATTCTAAAATTGGATACAAAGCTCCTGTTACATTTGAAAATGAATTTCATGCCTATTCGTGAGTATATTTTTACTTAGGAACTTCAGTTGTACTCGCAGTGGGTGATGTAACACCAGCACAACTCTATGCATTTGAACAATCAAGTGGTACTGTCCCTGTGGGATGGAATGTATCCTTAACAACTGGCAATGCTTATACGGTAAAATTCCATCAAGATAAAATCATCATAGGCGGGGGATTCACTCAGGTCAATGGAGTTACGATGAATCGACTTGCCGTCTTAAACAACACCAATGGTGCGATCATAAATGGTTTTTCAGATCTCAATGCTAGTGATGAAATTGACTCTTCTATCATTGTGAATAATCAACTGATCTTCTTCGGAAAGTTCACCGTTGTCTCTGGTAGGGAAAGGAATTTTGCGGCCGCTATCGACTTAGACAACTATTCTCTTACTGATTTTAATCCCAATTTCAGTCAGGAAGGGAGTGTTGATACCAATAAATCTTGTTTGACTTCTGACAATCGTTTGGTTGTACCTGGGTATTTTACCTCCGCCAATGGAGTGAAACGACAAAATTTAGCAGAAATTAGTCGAATCACAGGAAAGGTGACTGATTGGAACCCCAAAGTTGATTTTGCGATCTTAAAAATTAAATCCTTTGGTTCCAAAATTTATATCACAGGATCTTTTACTACGTATAATGATGAACCAAAAACACAAGGGGTTGTCTCTATCAACCAAACTGACTTGAGTTTGTCGAGTGATCGATTTGATATGACACCAAACCCATATATCGAAGACCTTTATGTAGGTGAATCCAAGGTTTTTATGGGTGGATCGTTTGATTTTGCGCAAGGTGTTTCCCGTTACAATATGGTGGCATTTGATAAGGAGTCTGGATCTGTAGATACTGGTTGGAATGCATCCGTGACAAGTGGATCGGTAAGTTCGATTTTGGAAAACAATGGATTTTTGTATGTAGGAGGAGGGTTTGGTACGATCGGTGGTGCCGCTTCCAATTACATCCATCGAATCAATGCTTCCAATGGTCAATCCTCAGGTGTTTATTACCCAAGTTTACCTGATAACTCGGTTTCCACACAAGCACTCTGGAACAATCGATTGTACTTTGGTGGAACCTTTACCAATTTTGGACCTTATTTCGCTAGTTATGACCTAACATCTCCCACTCTTGAAACGACAGCACTCACATTCAATGCAGCAGTGCAAGATATGTTGATTATGGAAAACGGAAAAGCCTTTGTTCGTGGAACCTTTACGACAATCTCAGGAACACCTCGAAACCAATTTGCCGTTTTGGATTTGGTAAATGAAACAATCACGGGATTTGAACCCTTACGAAATGGCAACATCAATGGGTTTTCAAAAAATGGGAATGACGTCATTTTGTTTGGAGAATTCTCTCAATTGAATCGAAGGGTCAGAGGTGGGTTTGAAATTTTCTCCGATTCTCTTTTTTGATTCCACTTAGTTTTGAATTGCAAAAAATCTGAATGGATTCACAATCATACCCTTTGGGTTAGGTAAATCTTTATGGACAAAGTTTTTGCAACATGGGCCGAAATACTCGATTGGGTCATTTTTATTGGAACTTCTATTGCACTTGTTTTTTGGATTTTTGGTTTTCCTCTTTTTTACCAATCGGAGGGTCCGGTTCTATCCATCTTTACTGCCATCTCACTCTTAACGATCGTTAGTTTGCGAATTGCCACAAAACATTTCCACCTTTGGCCATTCACAGCCAATTTGGCTTTCCTTATGATAGTGGGTGGAGGGAATATTTCTTCGATACTGATGTTACTTTCTGCACCTGCCGTCCACATCAACCCCAAGTCAACACTTGTGATGACATCGATTTTTACTTCCATTGGACTTATCTTGTTTAGTTTTTATGAAATCCTTTTGTATTTGAGACGGACTCCGGATCGTTTTTGGATATTAGACGATATTTTGATCCACCTAGCGCTTGTTCCAGGAGGACTTAGCTTATTCGGTCATTTATTCCAAAATCCAAGTTATTTGAGTATGTCGATTGATCCAAGAGTAGGTGTCTCTCTTATAGAAATGTTTTTTATGGTTTTACTTTTTTTATCCACTATCCTTGGAAATCCCAACCTTTTCCTTTGGAAATTCCTAAAAGGTGGATTCTCCAACCAATTGGCTTTTGGAGTTCTCTTCACAAATCAATACATTGCTCCGATCGCATATCTTATGTTTGTCGGAAGTGGTGGGAAACTAAATACTTTTGGGCCAGAATTATATATATTTTTTGGTGGTGTGATCGCAACTTTGGGATTTTTATTATTCCAAGCCAAAATACAGGAAAACAAAATCTAAATCAATTGAATCGAACCGATTTTATAAATGGATGGATTTGGATCCAATCGGAGAGTTTTCAAAAACTCGTTTCAGTCCAAACAAAAACAAAAACATAAACATCCACGCGACTGCTCCAGTTACAAGCCTGTCTCCACCGAAAAACCAGTGTAAGTCGTGAGGAATCGGATCGACAAACATTTTTTGCATTTTGACTACATATACCCAACCTGCATGGATTCCAATTGGTAAGTACAGTGACCGAGTGTAAATCCAAGCATAGGATAAAGCATACCCAACAAAAAATAAACCAATCATTTCAGGTAATAATACGAATAAGTCCGTGATGGGACGAATGAAATGTGTGAGTGAAAAAAATAAACTGGTGATGATGGCAGCTTTTTTTTCGCCCCATTCTGAAACAAAGGATTGTAAAAGATACCCTCTGAAAAAAAAGTTCTTCGACAAAACCAATAAAAAATACAACTAACAAAAAATAAGCGCTAAAAAACCAATCATTGTTTGTGAATTCTTTTGGTGCCCAAGTGGAAACTCCAAAAATTACTTTTGTTGTGACGACGAGTGATAAAGAGATAATGCCGACTAAAAATCCTATCAACAATTCATTACGTCTTTTTCCAAATTGTTCCAAACCAAGAGAGGATATTGATTTTTTGTCTATTTTTTTACGAAACCAAATCAAGGAAAAAAAGAGGATGATGGTCGCGGTTCGAGAAAGGATTTTTGTGAAAGTGAATGGTTTTAATTCTACATTTGGATTTTGTGTTTGGAGGTAGTTTTGGAGATTGAACAATAATATGCTAATTGCTAAACTAACGCTGATTATGATGGCAAAAAAAATGGAAAATTTTTTAGATAGAGTCATAGGAACCAATCGTTATCTATTGGGAAAGATGGATTTTCGTATAGCATTGTTTTGTTCTCCAAACAAATTCAGATAAAAAAAAGGGATGTTTTCGATCCACATCTTCTAAAAATCTCTATGAATGGAGTTCAGAATTGTAAGACTAGACATTCGTTGGGATTTCGAATCTGTCAGAACCATCATTTTATGAAATTATTTCCTGTCGTAACCATTCCCTGGATCGTTTCGTTTCTCAGTTTACTTTCTTTTTTCCCAATTTTAATCGCACAAGTGAATCCAGTTGGAGTGGAAGAACATGATTCAGGTAAGGAAATTACAATTGCTGTTGCCGCCAATTTCAAAAACCCATTGGAAGAAATGAAAGTTTTGTTTCAAAAAAAATTCCCACATTGGAAAATCATCACTTTGTATGGTTCCTCTGGTCATTTAACAAACCAAATACGAAATGGTGCGAACGTAAATATTTTTTTATCAGCAGATTTAGACTTTCCGAATTCTTTATACGACGATGGGTTTTCTGATTCTCCACCAGAGGTGTATGCAGAAGGCATTTTGGTTTTGGTGTCCAACAATAGTTTAACTTCCTTCCAAAACATCGAACAAATTCTCGTATCGCCTAATACAAAATACATTGCCATCGCAAATCCAAGAACAGCCCCTTATGGAAAAGTTACTGTAGAATACTTGAAACATCTAGGAATCTTACAATCGATCGAAGCTAAATTGGTGTATGGAGAAAGTGTGACCCAGGTGAATCAATTTGTGTTCGCTTCTGCTGCTGACGTGGGTTTTACTTCTTATTCTTCGGTGAAAGCGAATGAAATGGATTGGAAAGATTGGAAACCATTGGATCCAAAAAAGGTCCCAAGCTTAAGACAAGGGAAACTACTTCTCAAACCACAAGGACCCATCACTGACGAAAAAAAATTGATCATGAAACAACTCTATGAGTTGATTGGTTCCAAAGAATTGGATCCAATACTAAAAAAGTATGGATATAAAATCCCAAATCGAAATTCAAAACGAAAAGATACTGGATCTAAAAGAGGTAAATCATTTTGATTGATACCTTACCCATTTGGTTGACGCTTCAATTGGCTGTTTTGACTACTTTGATTTTGGTTTTCATCACGATTCCTATCGCTTACGGACTTACCTATTCAGATTTTCGATTTCGAACCGTTTTGGAAACGGTTTTGAATTTACCTTTAGTCCTTCCGCCCACAGTAATTGGATTTTATTTGCTCATCCTGTTTAGCCCAAAGCATTTGTTAGGTGAATGGTTGGATGAATTTTTTCAGATACGATTGACCTTTAGTTTTTTGGGAATCCTTTTGGGTTCCATTATATTCAATCTTCCTTTTATGTTACAATCAATCCAGGTTGGATTTTTATCAGTTCCAAAAGCAATGATTGAAACAGGAATTGCGCTGGGAAAATCTAAGTGGACCATACTCTACCGGATCATTTTACCAAATTGTAAATTTTCTATTTTTACAGGGATGGTTCTCAGTTTTACACACACGATAGGTGAATTTGGTGTGGTGTTACTGATTGGAGGAAGCATTCCCGGGAAAACAAAGGTGGCTTCGATTGCTATTTTTGAAGAGGTGGAGGCTATGAATTATTCAAATGCCCACCTCTATTCTTTTATTTTACTCTGTATAAGTTTTATATCGTTATTCATTTTATTCCTATGGAAACGGAATGGATTGTTGTTTTCCCTTGATAGGTCTTCTTAATCCCCACTTGTCATGATCGATATACAAATAGAAAAAACTTTCCCATCGAAAGGAGTTCCACCTGTTCAACTCTCTTTTCAATGTAAAATTCCATTGAAAGAAATAAGTGCTTTTTTTGGAGAATCGGGAGTTGGAAAAAGTTCTCTTTTCAAAATGTTGGCGGGACTCCTCCTTCCGGATCGTGGGAAAATCATTGTTTCAGACGAAGTATGGTTTGATTCAGAAAAACAAATCAACCTTCCCATTGCAAAACGATCCCTCTCGGTCATGTTTCCCGATCACAGTTTGTTTCCTAATATGAATGTAATGGATAACCTTCAATTTTCGATTCCCAATGGAAAAGTTGATGAAACCCTTTTTTTAGAATTGGTAACCATCGCAGAGATCCATTCCATTTTACAAAAATCGATCACAGAACTTTCCAGTGGACAAAAACAGAGAGTGGCAATTGTACGGAGTATTTTACAAAAACCAAGTTTACTCTTGTTAGATGAACCTTTTTCATCTTTGGATGGAAGGCTTCGTGAGAAACTTCTTTTCTTTGTTCGAGACCTTCAAAAAAAATGGGGAATGACTGTACTTTTCATTAGCCATGAAATTCCAGAATTGATCCAAATCGCAAAACAAGTATTTGTTTTAGAAAATGGACAGGTCAATCGTTTTGGAAATCCAATTCAGATCTTTTCCACGAATGGTAAAGGGGAAATAAAGGGAGAAGTAATAGCAATTGATTTGGTGGATAAAGGAAATTCTATTTGGATCCCTAACCAGTTGGTTCACCTTCCTTTCTCTATAAAACAACCAAAAGGAAAAAAGACCCAAATAAATCAAAACCAAGTTGGGGAAATCGTAAAAGGCCAATTCAAACTGGATCAGTAATCGAATTATGGCATTTAACTAGCGTTAGGGACAGGGAGGGCTTGGTCCCTTGGGACGGGAGCGTTAGCGAACCCCGGACTGGCCCGACCCAGATTTGGAAATTTTTTTATGTGAATTTAAATCGGGAACGCCCTATGGATCATGGGATGGGACTAGTTGTTTCGTTTTAATAATTTGAATCCAATGTCTCTTCCTTGTTTTTGAAACATGGCGAGGTTGATCCAAAACAATGCAAACTCTTCCATCAGAAAAAAGCGATCATTGCCACCAACATCATAACATTCAGCAAAACCTAAATCGAGTGCCAATTGTTTTGCGATCGTTTTCCCTCGGGTAGAATCGCCAGCTACAAATAAATCGATAACTTGGTCACCAAACACTGGGTTTGTTAAATGGTTGGCCCCTGTTGTATTAAAACACTTAACAACATCCTTTGTATTTGTATGTTTTAAGATGATTTCGGTTGTGGATTGTTCACTTTGGTTTGGAGATCTTTGTATGGTGTTCATGGTGTCGATGATGACCTTACCTGTTGTATCACCAAGTGACTTTGTGACATGGATGACTTCTTTTGCGGGAGTTGAAAGGACAATCACTTCTGCAAGTTTTGTTGCATCTGCAATTGGATGGACTGTAACAGAAGGTAGTTGTAATAATTCTTTTCCTTTGAATTGGTTTGGATCTCGAACACCGAGCAGTATCTCATGACCTTGTTTTGACCAACCCTCCGCCAAAGCTCCGCCAACATTTCCAGTACCAATGATTGCAATTTTCATGATTTTCCACCTTTCTGATTGATAACTATTTTCATAATCAGTTGAAATCCATTTTGCAATTCCTAAAATTTTCAATTTCAAAAATTTTGATTGATACCATCGTTTTTGGTAATATACTTACGATTAAGTAAGCAGAGAGGGAAAAATGCCAGAATTTAAATACAAAGGGAAATTATACTACAATCCAGTTGAATTCGTTTTGGATTGGATTGGTGGTGCTTGGAAAATGCCCATTCTTTGGCGACTTCGTGAAAAAACACTGCGGTATAGTGAAATCAAGAAAACATTGAGTCATATTTCGGATAAGATGCTTGCGCAATCACTACGTGAGTTAGAAGAAAATGGACTGGTGAATCGGAAAGTTTTTGCAGTGGTGCCACCACACACTGAGTATTCTTTAACGGATTTAGGTAAAAAGACAATCCCCATCATACTTTCGTTACGTGAACTTGGTATCAGTTTTATGAAAACATCTGGAGCTTATACCGAAGATTTGGAATTCTTCCCGAATGCAAAATCAATAAAAAAGAAATGAGAAAACCCACCTCTCTTAAAATTGAAAGAGATGGGCATTTGAATCATAACGATTACTTGTTAAGAGTTTGGACCAAAAGTTTTGCTGCGGCTTCGCCTGAGTTTTGCTGTTGTCCTGTGATCAGGTATCCATCTCTTATTGCATAAGAAGAAAAGGGTTCCGCCACTTTGAATGTTGTGTTTTGCAGTTTTTTTGCTTCCGTTTCAATTCGGTAAGGTTGGATTTTTTGACCCACTGCTTTGTCTGCAAAATCTTCTTCCGCATCGGCAAATCCAGTCCAGGTTTTTCCAGTCACTAATAGTTCTCCATTCGACTTTTTTGTTTCTAAGAGTATGGTTGTAGAATGGCAAACGGCAGCCGCTGGTTTATTGTTTTCATAAAAAGAAACAAATAATTTTTGTAAGCTGTCATTGCCTTTGTAAGTATACATAGGGCCTTGGCCACCTACTAAAAATATCGCATCGTACTCATTTTCCTTTACATCACTTAATTTTTTTGTATTTAGCAAAGATTGCATGAATTCTTTTTTTTGCAAATAACCAAGGGAGATGACATCGTGGGAAGAATATCCACTTGGATCAGTAGGATTGGAATAAGAATCCATTTCTACTTTTCCACCTTGTGTTGATGCCAAATCAATCGAATAACCTGCTTCTTGGAACACTCTCATGGGATGGGTGAGTTCTGCTGCCCAAAATCCAATGGGCCATCCAGTTTGTTTGGATATGCTTGGGCTACTCAAAACCATAAGGATTTTCCCTTTGTTTGGTGCTCCATGGAAATGTACGTATGACTTGGTTTCAACCGGTGAATGGTTTCCTATGCAAAAGGCAAAAGAAAACAAAATCAAAACAAATAATGTGTGTAAGATTAACTTCATTGCAATACTCCTAAAAATCTTTTTTTGCAGAATTCATTTTATCTAAGATTCTGGAGAGACACGTCAATCAAACAAAGATGAATTTTTGATTGTTTGGGAAGTACTGTGTCATATGAAAGTTACTAACGTAAAAGTAATCAAATATAAATATGCGCATATTTTTTTAAGTTTGAATGTGATTTAACTGAATCGAAGGTCAAATCAGTATCGATTTTGTTTTAGTGAATTTCTCAAATTGTTATGTGGTAAAAAAAGAATCATAAGTTTCTCTTAGGTTGACATAAATCGTTAACTGATATTTTAATGGTAATACAATGCATAAAATTTATACATTGATTTCGATCTTTCTTTTGTATTTTTCTTGCCGTAGTTCCGATTTAGAAAATGCATGTGATCCATTTTCAAATTCTTTTTTGAATACAATTGTAGCGAAACTCTTGACGGGAGACAAAAGCCCACACTGCGGTATCGGTTTTGGATTTGGTTCTCCTGATTATTGGATTACTGATTCACAGGTTACTTCAATTCACATAGCACATAACAGAATCTATATTGGTGGCACATTCCAACATGTTGGTCCTAATACTGGGTCCGCTGCAGTCATTGATTCATCTACACAAAAACTTGTATCTAAAAATCTCTGTCCATATCTAGAAGTTGATGGATCTGTATATTCGAGTTTGGATGACGGGAGTGGAGGTTTTTACATTGGGGGAATTTTTACCACTGTCCAAGGATTTTCCATCGAAAACTTAGCTCATATCCTTCCAAACTGCAAAGTAGACCCGAGTTTTAAACCAACACCAGATGGTAATGTGAGGGCAATTGTGAAGAAGGATAATGACCTATATATTGGCGGAGTTTTCAATCAGGTGGGTTCTGTCAGTAGGCCATACGTTGCAAAAATCAATGCTTCCACTGGTGAATTGGATACTTCATGGGTTCCTGGACTTACCAATGGTGCAGTTTGGGCATTAGCACTCTATAATGATCGATTGTATGTTGGTGGCGAATTTTCGTCGTTAGCTGGTGCAGCAAGGCAGTCTTTCGGAGCCATTAATATTGCCGATGCAAGTGTGAATTCGTTTATTCTGAATACTGGCGGCTTAGAAAAAGTTTTAACTCTGTTTTTAAAAAACAACTCACTCTTTGTTGGGGGAGATTTTACAACCTTTGGGGGAAGTGCAAGAGGGGCACTCGCAGAGATTGATGTCCTCAACGAAACCCTAATGCCTTGGAATCCGAATATCAGTGGTGGAGGTTTTCTCTATGATATCTATGCCACTGATACGCAAATCTATGTCGGTGGTTCGTTTTCGACGATCGGTGGGAATGCGAGAAATAATGTCGCTGCCTTTACGATCGGCAATACCACGAGCAATTCTTGGAACCCAAATCTTGATGGAGTAGTCGATGCTATTTACGAAATGAATGGGGTCGTGTATATGGGAGGGTTTTTTTCTAGCATTGGAGGACGAGAGCAGTCGTATGTGGGGGCAGTAGATGCTATCAGCGGTGCTTTTTTTGAAGCCTTCACACCGGTGACTCAAAATCCAATTTTTACCTTTCATAAAATTGGAAACAACTTACTCATGGGAGGGAGTTTTCGCCTTTTTGAAGGACGAAAACGATTGAACGCAGCTTCATTTGATATAACCACAGGTATGGTCACTGATTGGGATCCAAAGCCGGATTCCTTTCCCTCACTCATACGTTCTGATGAACAGTATGTATATCTGGTTGGGAGTTTTAACACCCTGTATGATGGCGTTTCAAGGCCTTATTTCGCACAAACCAAAAAGGATACGGGAGAACCTACAGATTTCTATTTGGATTTCAATAGTGCGATTCTTAATGATCTCATGATTACAAACGATACTTTAATTGCCGCTGGTTCATTCAGTGAAATTGAAGGCATCACCAAACCGAATTTAGCTGCATATTCCTTTTCTAACAATGAGGTACTCAATTGGTCACCTAATCCAAATTCTACTGTCTATGGAATGCGTATGTTTGCTGGTAATCTCTTCGCTGTTGGTAGTTTTGTTTCAATCGGAGGGATAACAACAGGTGGAGTTGCAAAATTCAATCCATTATTGCAAATCGATTCAAATTTTACCTGTACAAATGATGCAACACTTATGTATGATCTTACTGTTTCTGGTAATTCTATGATCGTATCTGGCGATTTTTCATTGTTCAATACAGAATCGCGTAGCCAAACTGCACTCATTGAAGCAAACAATTGTGGGAATTTAGGGCCAACTTATACCATCGATAATGGTGTTTATAATATGGATTCCAATGAAAATGCATTCTTCCTATCGGGTCCATTTACGACAGTTAATGGACTTACTCGAACCAATGTTGTCAAAATTGATAAGGAAACATTTTCCGTTTCCGATTGGAATGTCAAAGTTGATGTTGGATCTGGAACTGCAGATCGTATCATTCTACACCAAGACAAAGTTTTCATTTCAGGTGGTTTCCAAAAAATCAATGGTCGACTGCGTACTGGATTTGCCGTTTTAAACCAAAATTCTGGCCAACTCATCCTATAAAAAACAACTTACTTTTTGCCCACTCTCAATGAGAGTGGCTAATGATGGTTGATGGATCAATTTTAGCTAAGTTTGGAATCAAAAGTTTTCGAGGCAATCAGGAAAAGATCATCAATCATTTGTTAAATGGTGGAAATTCCCTTGTTCTGATGCCGACTGGCATGGGAAAATCGATTTGTTACCAAATTCCGGCCCTCATTTTAGAAGGAACATGTATTGTCATATCTCCTCTGATAGCTTTAATGAAGGACCAAGTGGATTCTCTTTCCAAAAAAGGAATCCAAGCTACTTTTATCAATTCTAGTTTAAGTCGTTCTGAAAGGTTAGAACGTTACAAAGGCCTAAAAGAAAATTTATTCAAACTAGTATATGTATCACCAGAACGATTCCAAAAAAAAGAATTCCTTGAAGTTATTCAATCGATTCCAATTTCTTTACTTGCCATTGACGAAGCACATTGCATCAGCCAGTGGGGACATGACTTTCGTCCAGATTATAAAAAAATTCGTTGGTTTCGGGAATTATTACGTTTTCCGCGCACCATTGCGTTAACAGCAACAGCCTCTTTACGAGTACAGTCCGATATCATCACCCAAATGGGATTAGATTCAGAAGAGATCAAGGTTTTTGACGATGGACTCTTTCGACCAAATTTATTTTTAACCGTTGAACAGTTTTATGATGAAGAGTCCAAATACAAACAATTGCTCGAAGAATTAAAAACAAAAGTTGGAGTTTCCATTGTTTACTTTAGTTTGATCCAGGATTTGGAATCCTTTAGCAATTGGTTGGATACCAAACAAATCAAACACTTAGTATACCATGGCAAAAGGTCAAACCAAGATCGAAAGAATACCTTGTCGCGTTTTTTAAAGGCAGAGGAAGTCATTTTACTTTCTACCAATGCATTTGGTATGGGAGTTGATAAAGCCAATGTGAGAAATGTTTTTCATATGCAAATCCCAGGGAGTATTGAGGCCTATTACCAAGAAATTGGAAGAGCGGGAAGGGATGGGGAACCTTCTTATTGTAAACTATATTATTCAGAAGATGATTTGGCAATCCAGATGGATTTTATCGACTGGCAAAACCCAGACATTTCATACTTAAAAAAACTTTACCAACTGATTTCTCAAAAACAAAACCAATTGTCGGCACTGGATTATGATTCCATACAATCCCATATGACATTCAAAAATAGGTCAGACCACCGCGTTCAAACTGCCATCAATCTTCTTTCAAGTGTTGGTCTGATCTCAGGGGATTTGGAACGGGGAACCATCCAATTGGAAAAAGAATGGGACGATTCATTCTTTTCCAAACAAGAGTTAGAATCAAAAAAGAAAGAAGGTGGAAAACGCCTTTACCAAATGCTTCAGTATACCAAAACAAATGATTGTCGAAGGAAATTTATCCACCAATACTTTGATTCACCCTTTGTTTCTTGTGGGAATTGTGATTATTGTGTAAATCTAGTGCCAAACGTAAATTAGGCGGCTTTAAATGTTTCGAACACTGTTTTGTTTGGTTGGTAATAATACCTTGTTTTTTCTCTCGATAAATTTTGAATTGAAGTTTGGATGTATTCTTCTTTGGTGATACCCATAGGAATCAATCGAAATAAATCACGAAATTTCAAAGTGGGAGGCACATTAAATTCCCAACAGATTTCTTCTTCGATTGCAAGCAAACTTTCCAATAATTCTTTGTTTTGGGGATAAGTTTCCATTTCTGCAAATTTGGATGCATCAAAGTATTCTTCTAAAAGTGATTCTACGTAATCCATAATTGACCTCTTCTGTAATCCAGATTACCTGGTGCCTCGGACAAATTGGATAGGTTAGGGAAAAAATTCCAAAAAAAATGATAGAATTTTTTAGTTCTCCAATGCATGATTTCCAACAAATTCTCACAAACTAGGTATTTCCATGGTCTTCATTCGTTTCATAGGATTTGTATTTCTAATCCAATTGGCGTTATTTTCCAATTGTTCATCACCTCCAACCCAAATCACAGAAACTCCTATCGTAGAAAAAGAGAAAGTAAACGAAAGGAATTGGTCTATAAGCCCAAAGTGTTGTACGCTTTCCGCTAGGTTTTTAGGAGTAGTGGTTCTCGATCAAATCTGTGTGAGTGAAACTGAAACAAAGTTAAAATTACATACAACAGATTGGAAACGAGTCTGTGTGTTAAAAGAAGGGATGGTGTTTCGCGATGAAAGTGGAAATCAGTACCCATTTTTAAAAGCAGAAGGTGTCGACCTATGTCCAAAACGAACGAAAATGAAAGACCAAGATTTCTATTTGGTATTTACAAGTTTTTCTCCTAATGCCATTTCCTTTGATTTAATCGAAGATAAAAATGCGAAACATGCACACAAACCTTGGGTTTTTGAAAAGGTGGATGTTTCGAATTGTGAATGGAAATAAATTTGATCCAATCACTTAAATCCTTCTGTGTTTAGAAAAAGGATTGGACCAAGGATTTATGATTTTTTTGACCAAGCGGAACACCAACCTTGATTGGATACAACTCCCGCAGATAAGATATTACATTTGCCCCAACCATCATTTAATTTTGTAAACTGAGCACAGTGTAAACAAATTTGATTTTTCGACTGAGGTAATTTTCTATCTGGGAACAACGTAAAGTCGGTGTCATTTGCATTCTGGTGGAAACCTAATGCCTGTGCTGTGGGATCATTCTCTGCTACTGGCGTTGTACCTTCTGGTAAAGGAAAAGAGGGATTTTCTTTTTTCTTTTCTTTTCCTAAAAGGACACTCTCCCCCAGAACAAGGGAGAGTGTAGTAGAAAGAACAATCGATTTCAAAAGAAATTGTTTGCGATTGTATTGTTTCATTTTTTATTTTACGTCAAATCGATCCAACATCATCACTTTGTTCCATGCCGAAACAAAGTCTTTTACAAACTTTTCTTTTGCATCATCTGCGGCATATACTTCAGCTACTGCTCTTAATTCGGAATGAGATCCAAAGATCAAATCAACAGAAGTTGCAGTCCATCGTTTGTTGCCTGTTTTGCGGTCTAGACCTTCGTAAATTCCTTCTGTTTGTGAAGATTTTTGCCATTTTGTAGACATATCCAAAAGGTTTACGAAAAAGTCATTGGATAACACACCTGGTTTGGTAGTAAGAATTCCATGTTTTGACTTTCCCGAGTTTGCATCCAAAGTTCGCATTCCACCGAGTAAAACTGTCATTTCTGGAATAGAAAGTGACAACATATTCGCTCGGTCGACTAACATTTCGGTAGGTGACATGTAGTTTCCAGGTCCGTAGTAGTTACGGAAGGCATCCGCTTTTGGTTCCAATACAGAAAAAGAATATTCATCCGTTTGTTCGATGGTGGCATCAGTCCTTCCTGGTGTAAATGGAACTGTTATCTTAACTCCAGCTTTTTTTGCTGCTTCTTCTACGGCAGCGTTTCCTGCAAGGACGATGAGATCTGCAAGGGATATCTTACTCCCAGATTTGTTGAATTCATCTTGGATTTGTTCCAATTTCTTCAAAACCTTTGTGAGCTCTTCTGGATCATTGACTGGCCAATTTTTTTGGGGAGCGAGTCTTATGCGAGCTCCGTTCGCACCGCCTCTCATATCCGTGCTTCGGAAACTAGCGGCAGATGCCCAAGCTGTTCTCACAAGTTGTGGTATGGTAAGCCCGGACTTAAGAATTTTGCCTTTGAGGGCTTCCACTTCTCTTGCACCAACTAACTTATGTGTTACGGCAGGAACAGGGTCTTGCCAAATCAATGGTTCTTTAGGTAAATCTTTCCCGATATAACGAGTGAGAGGTCCCATATCTCTGTGGGTTAGTTTAAACCAAGCTTTTGCGAAAGCCAGTTCGAATTCTTTCGGGTTTTCTTGGAATCGTTTAGCGATCACTTTATAACTTGGATCAAATTTTAATGCCAAGTCAGTTGTGAACATGATAGGAGCGTGGCGTAACGATTTGTCATGTGCATCTGGAACCATATTCGCACCGGCTCCATCTTTTGGAATCCATTGGATAGCACCTGCAGGACTTTTTGTTTGCACCCACTCGAAACCAAAAAGGTTATTGAGGTATTGTGTTGTCCACTTTGTTGGGTTCGCAGTCCAAGCACCTTCTAATCCACTTGTGATAGTGTCTTCTGCATTGCCTTTTTTGTAATTATTTTTCCAACCAAATCCTTGTTCTTCGATCCCTGCTGCTGCTGGTTCTTTTCCGACATGTTTCGATGGGTCTGCTTTACCATGTGCTTTTCCAAATGTATGTCCACCAGCAATGAGTGCTACCGTTTCTTCATCGTTCATAGCCATACGACCAAAGGTTTCACGAATGTCTTTAGCGGCTGCTAGTGGGTCTGGATTTCCATTTGGTCCTTCTGGGTTCACGTAAATTAATCCCATTTGTACGGCAGCGAGTGGATTTTTTAATTCTCGATTGCCTTTATACCTTTCATCTTCTAAGAATTTTTTTTCAGGTCCCCAGTACACTAAGTCTGCTTCCCAATCATCAGTCCTTCCACCAGCAAAACCATAGGTTTTAAATCCCATGGATTCTAGAGCAACGTTACCCGTTAACACCATGAGGTCAGCCCAAGAGATTTTTTTACCGTATTTCTTTTTAATCGGCCATAACAATCTACGAGCTTTGTCGAGGTTGGCATTGTCTGGCCAACTGTTGAGTGGCTCAAAACGTTGTTGGCCACCACCAGCACCTCCACGTCCATCGAAGATCCGATAGGTTCCCGCACTATGCCATGCCATACGGATGAAAAAAGGCCCGTAATGGCCATAATCAGCTGGCCACCAATCTTGCGAGGTCGTCATAACTGTTTTGATTTCTTGTTTCAGGGTTTGGATGTCCAAATCCTTAAATTCTTTGGCGTAGTTGAATTGGCGTCCCAGAGGGTTTGATTCGGATGCATGTTGTCGGAGTGGAGCCAAGTCCAAACGTTCTGGCCACCAAAATTGGTTGGGTATATTTTGACGGTCCATCCCAGTGGTTTCCTTGGTATCAGCGGCGCCAACAGGCCCAAGCACCAATACAAGGAGGGCGATTGTGAAACGGGTTCTATTTCTCATACTGACCTTCTCTTTCTAGATTTAGTTTAAATTTAGATTTAGTCCAAATGAAAAGGCAAGCAAAATTTTTAGATTCAATCTAAATTTCCGTCGGGCATAGCTTTCTTGAAGAGAAATGTCAACTGGATAGGAAAATTTTTCTGAATTCAATTCTCCAATGGATTTTGAGAAGGTCTCGTCATTGGATGCGTTTGGATGTGTTTGGATGGAAATTTGCTATGGGAGATAAGTATGCACTAAGAGCAAATGATCTGCGAGGGAAAATTTTCTCTTACGGGAAGGATTCATTGGGTAAAAATTTTTTTGGAACGTAAAATTTCAGTGAATAGAATTTTTTCATCTATATCGGAATGGATACCGGCCCGAAATGGTTCCCCCGACGATTCGTACGATATGCGGTAGAATTGATCCGAAAGGGAAAAAATCCATTCGGAATCAAAATGAACCCTCACGGTATTGGTGCTGTTGTTGTTAATTTCTCCTTCCAAACCTTTGCAATTTGGTATAATGTTTCCTTTCGTTCCGTTTGCATTCGGTTTAAATTTCCCACGAGGACGGAAGTTCTTGGGTTTTTGGAAAAAAGTTCTTTGTGTTTTTCGATAAACGACCAATACAATCCATCTACTGCTTGTTCCCATTCTCCCTTGGGAAAGTTCCCCATTTTTTGGTAATAGTTGGATCCGCAAAAATAAGGTTTCGTTGCAAAAATTCCACCGTCACTGTAAATCGCCATCCCATATACATTTGGTCCCATTACCCAATCAGAAGAATCGATAAACATTTCCATAAACCATCGATAGGCTTCTTTAGGTGAAATTTCTAAAAGTAACATAAGAGAACCTACAACCATCAACCGTTCGATGTGATGTGCATAACCATACCTTTGGCATTTATGTATTACGTGGTCAAGTGGGGGGATACCAGTTGTACCATTATACCAGTGTTTGGTGATATGTCTGGTATGAGAAAAATAATTCTTATTCGTTTGTTCCTCATCAAAGTTTTGATAAATTCCCCTAATAAATTCTCGCCAACCAATGATTTGGCGGAGGAATCCTTCTAATGAGGCGATCGGAATATTGTTTTTGTTTGCAAAATGAATTGTTGTATCAATGACTTCCTCCGGAGTTAGTAGTCCAGTATTTAAAAATGGTGTGAGAACTGAATGTTGTAAAAAGGGGTATTCCAAAGAAAAAGCGTCTTCATAAGGACCAAATTGATCCAATCTCTCTCTAACGAAATGATTTAACCATTGTTTTGCTCCGTTTCTCGTTGTCGGTAACCAAAAAAGTTTTGTATTCCCTGGATGATTGGGAAACTGAGACTCCACCAGAGAAAAAACTTCAAGTTCTTCTTTAGAAAATTTTATTTTCGGAATTTCTGGAGCTTTGTATGACTTTGGTAATTTCTTTCTGTTTTCTGAATCAAAACTCCATTTTCCTCCGGTTGGTTGCCCATCCACATCGATTAAAATATTTTGTTTTTTACGTTGTGATTCATAAAATGTTTTCATAAAAGGTTTACGAACCGACTTTAAGTAAAATTTAAATTCAGACCTTTTGGTTAAAAACATGGGAGACTTATGTTCTATCCATTGGTATTTATTTTTATCCAGTAGATCTTTCATTCTTAATTCAAAAAAATGATCTTCGATTTCAAAAAAATGGACTTCAGAAATAGAATTTGCGCTTAAAAATCTAAGAAACTTTGTTTCATATGTTTCGGAATGATCTCCAAATTTTTCATAATGAACGGTAAATCCAAAAGTTTCTAATTCATTTGCATAAGCTCGCATTGCCAAAAAGAAAAAGAGAATTTTTTGTTTGTGGAATTGGAAGTAGGTACATAGCTCTTTTTCTTCTCGCATAAACACGATGTATTCAGACCGTTTTTCTTTTGTTATCTTTTTTGAGAGATCAAAGAGTTGGTTCCCAAGAATGAGTAGGGCTTTTTTCATTTGTTCAGTTTTTAGACAAAATTTTCACCAACGGTAATGCCAATCACACTAGGAAAAGTAGTATTCGAATGAAAAAAATTAAGTTATAGTGTCTCTATGAGTTTTCATATTATACTCGGCAGAAGAACTTACCAATTCAAAGACCTCAAAGATGTAATGGCGAAAGCAACTCCACTGCGCTCCGGAGATTTGTTGGCCGGAATTGCTGCAAAAAGTCAAGAAGAACGTATCGCCGCCCAAATGGTACTCGCTGATATTTACCTTTCTGAATTTTTGAATACTGAATTAATACCAGCAAACATAGATGAGGTGACAAAACTTATATTTGACTCTCATGACAAAGAAAAATTTAAAACCATTTCACATTTAACTGTTGGTGGATTTCGAGATTTTTTACTTTCTGAGCATACCGATGGAATCCTTTTAGAATCTATTCGTATGGCCCTCACAGCAGAAATGGTGGCAGCAGTTTCCAAATTAATGTCAAACCAAGATTTAATTCTTGTGAGTCAAAAAATTCGAGTTGTTTCAAAATTTAGGAACACTATAGGTTTGCCTGGTCGATTATCCGTACGATTGCAGCCAAACCATCCAACGGATGATCCAAAAGGGATCGCTGCCAGTATTTTGGATGGATTACTCCTTGGGAGTGGTGATGCAGTGATTGGAATTAATCCGGCCACAGATCATGTTCCTACTTGTATTTCCTTATTGGAGATGTTGGATCAAATCATTCAAACCTACAAAATCCCTACCCAATCATGTATCCTAACACACGTTACTACTTCCATCGAAGTAATGAAAAAAGGAGCACCATTGGATTTGGTATTTCAATCCATTGGAGGTACTGAGGCATTAAATAAAAGTTTTGGTATTAACTTAGATTTACTCGCGGAAGCACACGATATGGCACTATCTTTAAAACGAGGAAATATCGGTCAAAATGTGATGTATTTTGAAACTGGTCAAGGGAGTGCTTTGTCTGCAGGTGCTCACCATGGAGTTGACCAACAAACATTGGAGGTACGAGCGTATGCAGTTGCCAGAAAGTTTTCTCCATTACTAGTGAATACGGTCGTTGGATTTATTGGACCTGAATATTTATACAATGGAAAACAAATCATTCGTGCTGGTTTAGAGGACCATTTTTGTGGAAAATTAATGGGATTACCAATGGGGGTTGATATTTGTTACACCAATCATGCTGATGCTGATCAAGATGATATGGATACTTTACTCACTCTGCTTGGTGTCGCGGGATGTAATTTTATAATGGGAATTCCAGGTGCCGATGATGTAATGTTATCTTACCAAAGTACATCCTTTCACGATGCTTTATATTTAAGGCAAGTTTTGGGTTTAAAACCGACACCTGAGTTTGAACAATGGTTGGTTGACTACGGTATTTTTTCTAACGGTCAAAAATTTTTACCGGTGGAAAATCAAATTGTTTCTATGTTTGAAAATGAAATGAGGTTTTAAATTTAATGTCAAGTTTGGAGAAATGGAAACAATTCACTCAAGCAAGGATTGGTTTAAATCGGTCAGGTGGTTCAATTTCCACCAATGAAATGTTAAAGTTTCGTTTAGACCATGCCAAGGCAAAGGATGCTGTTTTACTTGAGCCGAATTGGGAATTGATCGAAGAACAAACAAATCAACTTTCTTCAAAATATGGAATCAAAAACATTTTTGTAAAAAGTAAAGTATCTTCCAAACAAGAATATTTATTAAGGCCAGATTTGGGACGAAGTCTTTTAGAAGGATCAAATGTAGATTTAATACCAACACAAAACGGATCTGATTTAAGCATTGTGTGCATTGATGGATTGTCAGCTGAAGCGATCGATGAAAACTTAATACCTTTTTTAGAACTTTTGTTTGCAGAAATTCAAAAAACAAAATTGAATCTTTCTCCACTCGTCATCGCAAAATGGGGTAGGGTTGCCCTTGGTGATGAAATTGCTGAAAGATTACGTGCAAAAATTTGTCTTGTAATCATTGGGGAAAGACCAGGACTCAGCGCTGCCGATAGTTTAGGAATTTATTTAACTTATGAGCCGAAATTGGGTAATACGGATGAAAGTCGGAATTGTATCTCAAATGTGAGACCTATGGGCCTTCCCATTCCTCTTGCAGTGAAAAAAACAATGTATCTGATTCAGGAATCTTTGGCACAGAAAAAATCTGGTGTCCTTTTAAAAGACCAAATGCCAAACGAAACCCATTCCCTATCACAGGAAAAAGTAATCCCTGAGAATTGAAGTTAAAGGATAAGTGATTTAATGTAGTTTTTAAAGGAAATCTAATCGATTTTAAAAACACTGAATTGACAAAACTTAGGCATCTAGTTCTCTGAATACCATTCCGGGAGGAATGAGGTGCAATTCCTCAACTGACGGTGCAACCGTAAATTTCATTCCTTCATCTTTGGTTTGAAAAAGTCGGATCTTCCCACAAATGATTCGCCCGTACACGATCATTCGTTCTTTCATAGAAAGGGTCCCGGACAATTTAGCCGGATCACCATTGTACCATTGATGTGATTCAAACAAATTAGGAGTCGCATCATGAAAGAGATTGTAAATTCACAAGACGTTCCAAATCCAAATGAAAATCAAAATTTGAATAGGAAACACGAAGATAAAATTTGTCCTCATTGTTTGCGAATATTCGAATGCAAAGTTGGTTCCATCCAACTTTGCCAATGTACAAATGTTCAGTTGACGAAAGCTGAAACTGAATATTTGGCAATACAATATAACGACTGTTTGTGTTTCCAGTGTATGGAAGTTTTGGCCTTCGAATACAGAATGACTCGTAGGCTTTTGGATCTACCATGGCAACTATAATTAAATAATTTTAATTAATTCAGGAAAGCTAATGGAAGATTTCCAATTTAATTATAGAGAATTAAAAAAATCCCACATAACATCGTTGGCAATGATTGCTTTTGAAGGTGGCCCTCCGCCTAACAAAATAGAGGGTTTTTTCCCACCGGGCCAAGAATGTCCTCCGTCTTCCGTAACACAAAGTTTCACTTTGACGCCACCTTTGCATTCAGAATATTCTTCACATTTGACTTCTTCTGTATTGAGAACTATGTTTGGTTTCGGATTACATCCATTGAACTCTACCCATTTGGATATCGTTTTTGGAACCGAAACAAAATCTGTAATGAGAGTCCTGTCAGTAAAACTGGAACCTGCTCCACCATAAAATAAAACTTTGTCATCGTTTTTTGCATGGATATGAAAAATCGAAATTGGTTTCGTTGGCCGGCAATCAATGGTATTATCAGTTCCTGCAACGGCAGTAATGGCTAAAAATTCGTCTGTCATTGAACAGGCAAGTTGGTATGACATCATTGCGCCATTTGACATACCCGTTGAAAAGATTTTTTTGGAATCAACCTTTAATGTTTGTTTTACATGAACTAAAATGGCTTTGACAAAACCTATATCATCACTATTTATTTTTTTTGCCTCTCCACAACAATTCCCTGCATTCCAAGTTGCGATCTTTCCTGATTGGTATACACTATAACCATTGGGAAAAATGACAATATGTCCAAGTTCCTCGGACTTCGTAATTTGATGGTAATATTCTTCATTTGATTGGATTTCCATATCCCCACCACCACCATGAAACACGAATAAGAGGGGGACTAACTTGTCGCCTGAGTAAGATTTGGGAACATGGATTTTATAATAACGAATTTGATCTTTGTGGTTTAAAGAAAATACATAATCACCTGGAAGTGTGATGGGACTTGCTAAATCGGTAGATGATTTAGGAGCAGGTAACTCCTTCATTTTCTTCTGGAATTTTTCTTTTAAGTTAGATCGTATGTATCCCCTTTCGCAAGATCCAAAAACGAAAATACAAAAACAAATCCAAAGGTAAATAGAGATAGGTTGTTTCACCGTTCCTTCCTGATTGCCAAGAAACCAAAGACAATCCTTTGGAAAGATAGAATCAAAAATAAAGAGAAAAACAAGGAAAAAAGGTTGTTACTTTACTGAAACCTTCGTTGTGATTTCATCTTTAATTGCCATTAACAATTCCAATGAGTGAATTCTTTTTTTGATTTCGTAAATGGAAGAGACAACCATAATTTCGTTAATATTTAGCCCATCTGTTAAATCTTTGATTTTGGAGATGATGGTTTCTTGTGTACCAACTGCAGAAATTGATAACATTTGTTGGGCCATTTGTTTTTCAGCTTCTGACCAAAGAGAATCCATATTGGATACCGGTGGAGGGAAAGGGGTTCGTTTGTTTCTTAAAATTCCAAGGAAGGACTGTTCAACACTTGTGAATAAAAATTTTGCTTCTTCTTCCGTATCAGCGGCAACGACATTCATTGCCATCATTACATACGGTTTGCCCAAGTATTGAGAAGGTCTAAATTGTTTTTGGTAAATTGTAACGGCATCCTTCAGATGAGTGGGAGCAAAATGTGAAGCAAACGCAAATGGTAATCCGAGTAATGCAGCCAGTTGGGCGCCAAACAAACTTGAACCTAATATCCAAACAGGCACATTGGTTCCAAATCCAGGGATAGCATTTACTTTTCCTTCTTCACGATCAGAGGATAAGTATTCGAGTAATTCTTTCACATCTTCTGGAAAATGTTGAGAAGCCATGGGATCTCTGCGTAATGCTCGTAAGGTGAGTTGGTCAGTTCCAGGTGCTCTCCCCAATCCTAAATCAATTCGATTTGGGTATAAACTTTCTAAAGTTCCAAATTGTTCTGCGATGACTAGCGGAGAATGGTTGGGTAACATGATTCCACCAGCTCCCACTCGAATTCTTTTTGTATGACTAGCAATATGACCGATGACTACTGAAGTGGCTGCACTGGCAATCGAAGGGAAATTATGATGTTCAGCGATCCAAATTCGATTGTATCCCAATGATTCAGAAGCTTTTGCAATCTGGACACTGTTTTGGATTGCATCCCGTGGAGTTTCCCCTTGGTTGATAAAAACTAAATCTAAGATTGAAAATTCCATGTGCAATTACACGATTTCAGATCGTGATCATTTCTGTAAATGGCGAAATCTTTCAAATTTAAAAGTAAGTTTAGAATCGGATACGCCTGTTATGTGACAAAAATCAAGTTTTCAAAAAAATAGTATAAAAAATGAAATCGATTTGATGCTTCTCTTTGTCTAAGCAAACATAGTTTTTTGAAAGAGTTATTTCATAAAAAAAATGAAAATCCACATAACAAAAGGAAAAATTCCAAAAGAATTAAAATATGTGGCAAAAGACCTTTACATCTATGAATCAAATCATCAGAAAAAGGAAACCCTTTCTTTTTTTGCAGATGGTATTCCTGGACTTGCGTTTTTTCATTCACGTTCACCTGTTCGAGTCATCGTTGGAAATCTTTCAAAAGAAATGGAACCTGTTTTTATCTATGGGCAAACTTTAGAACCAATTCAGATTGAAATAGAAGGTCCATTTTTTTTTATGATGGTGCAACTTTTTCCTAGTTTCATTGGAGCAACATTTGGAATCCCGATAAGAGAACTTACGAATTCATGTTGGACCATTCCAAAATCAGAATGGCAAAGTGAATCTTATTTTGAAATCTCAATTCACAAACATTCAACTGAGATAGCAAAGGATGCAATCTTTCGATTTTTATTAAACAAATCTATAAATTTTACCCCTGACATCACATTACAAACATGTATGGAAACAATATTGAACTCAAATGGGAATTGTGAGATCAAAAGGATTGCAAGTTCGCTTGGAATGTCGGAACGGACTTTGCAACGGAAATTCCAACAATATGTAGGTTTAACACCAAAACAATTTGCGACGATCATTCGTTTTCAAACAAGCTTACAAGAATTAAAAGATGAAGAAAATACAAAATTAACTGAGATCGCCTATGATAATGGTTACTCTGACCAATCTCATTTTATCAGACAGTTTAAATCATTTACGAAAGAAAAACCATTTCAATTCAGAGAAAAAAAAGAATCAATGTCGGGTTTGTCCAATTTTTAATTTTATATCTTTGTTAAGCTAATGGCATGAAACCATTAACATTAATATTAGGATCTAGTGGAAAAACTGGATCTAGAATCGTAAATAAACTCAACCAATTAAGATATCCATTGCGATTGGGAGGAAGAAAGACTATACCCGCATTTGATTGGGAAAAATCAGAAGGATGGGATGAGGTGATTCAAGGTATCGACCAAATTTATATTTCTTACCAACCTGATTTGGCGCATCCAAATTCAATCCATCATATACAGAAATTAATCGAACTTTCTAAAAAAAACAATGTAAAAAGATTAGTTTTACTATCAGGTAGAGGTGAACCAGAAGCCTTCGCCTGTGAAAAGTTAGTTGAGAACTCAGGGTTGGAGTGGACCATCTTACGATCTAGTTGGTTTTCTCAAAATTTTAGTGAAGGGATGTTCCTTGGTCAGATATTAGAAAGAAAAGTAATTTTCCCAAAACTAAAATCTACGGAACCGTTCGTCGATTTGGAAGATTTAACTGATCTTGCCGTTGATGCTTTGGTGAAAAATGTTCATATTGGAAAAAAATATGAGTTAACTGGACCAACACTACTAAGTTTCCAAGATGCGTTTGGTCAAATTGCAAAGGAATTGAATGAGACCATATCTTACGAAGAAATTCCATTGGATGCATACGTCACTATGTTAAATGAATATGGTTTGGACCAAGAAACCATTTGGCTCATTCGCTATTTGTTTGAAACTGTTTTAGATGGAAGGAATGAATCTGTAGTGGACGATTTTGAGAAAGTGATGGGTAAAAAACCGAAAGATTTTACGAATTATGTGAAGGAGACAGCAAAATCGGGTATTTGGGATGTCGTAAAAACATAAATTATCACACCCAATGAATTAAAACCACCTTAACAAAGGAAATTGAGTTTAGGTGGTTCAGTGTATCTTCTATTGTATCTCTTTTATTTTTGTATTGGTAATGTTTTTGATACAAACTCTTTTACAGTTCATTCGGATAACCTCCGTAAGTCATTTTTCCAATCATATAAATGGGACTTTTCCCTTCGGATATTACCCTTTGGTTTAATTTCGATTGGAGTTCTAACAAAGTTGATAATGGATAGGTTGTGTTTTCTTTGTTTACGATCAGAGCGTAATGATAAGACGAAGATTCGTTCTCATCTGGATCCAAATCATCCCAGAGGTATTTCGTCTGCATATAACGAACACCAGCTGAAGTATTTACGGGTGCATTATTCCAAAAATTTCGGAATGCTCTTCGTATAGCCTCATTTGTTAAATTGTTTTGGCTCCAACTAGCACAAACAATCCCACAATATTCTTTTGGATAATTTCCATTTTTGGTGATCCAAAGTGGGGCACCATTCCCTGTGTGCCATGAATTTTGATTGAAGAGGTTTCTCGAGAATAAGTCTTGGTGGTAATCAACCAAAACATAAATTCGTTTTGAAGTGGCTTTTTTAATTTGTGTTACCACTTCATTTAAATAAGATTCATCAAAGGTATCAACTTCTGGATGGACACCTTCCCACGCAATCGTATAACGAATCATATTCGATCCAGTTGTTTTTGAGAGGCCCTTGAATGCCTCTTCCGCATCGTTTGCATTCCGGAATGCTTTAAATCCATGTTCTGCTAATTTTACATTCCCAGAAACATTAAAACCGCGAAAGGATACTTCACGTCCTAGTCCGTCGATCCAAATGGCATCAATCCAATCCCCGTAGGATTTATTTGTTACAGAAAGTTCTCTTTCTTCGGAAGAGTCGATGTAATTGAAGTCATGCAATAGGGAAGAAGAAACATTCAAATTTCTAATTCCATTCGTCACTGCTGGGTCAACTTGTGTGACATTTGATGATTGTAATAAGGGAAGTAGATTTTTAATCCCCTCCTCTTTGGGCGCACAATACAAATGTAAGGTGACTAGTATCAAACTAGTAAATTGTTTTTTATATGAACGTGGTTCGTTTGGGTGTTCCATAGTTTCCTCGGGCTCGCATTTCACGATTCTGGACAGTTCCATACTATTAGCCGACATGTGTTGATTAAAAAATGACACACTAATACCATCATTTTTTCCAAACCAAAAAGACAGTTTGCGAAGAATCGGCAAATAATCCCAATATCTGAACACTGCTCAAATAATACCCGACTGCTGTCGATTATTTAATTGCCATATTTTTAACATCGTTTAGACTTATCCTCCAGAATTGGCCCAAGGGATTCCTTCGGATGGATTCATGCGAAAAAAAGTTAGATTGAGAAATTTAGATTCGGAGAGAGTATATGAATTCCAAAATGATTCCTTGGGTTCGCGTGAGTGTATCCATTGTATCCTGCCTTTTTTTGTTGGTTTGTTCCGACAAAAAATCATCACAATCCAATTCCGCCTTACTCAGTTTAGTTGGCGCAAATGAAACACAAACAACGAATGAAAATGGTTCGGATCTGTTATCTAATGGGGGAATGGGTCGTGTTGTAGCGCCAAGTCTTGGTTCGTCGCCATATTTAATTGGTGTAGGAATTGCCGATATCACTGGACCTGCGGCAGAAGTTGGGATGATGGGATTTGCAGAAACTGCTCAAAAGACAGAAGGGATTTATATGCGCCTTTGGTCGAGAGCTTATATCATCGGTGATGTTTCTAAACGTGTGGTCTTTGTAAGTGCTGATTTAGGTATGATATTTCAGTCTATCAAACAAGCTGTTAGTAAAAAGATAGCAACGGATTCAGAACTTGCTCCATTTTATTCGGAAGCAAATGTTTTGTTATCAGCTACACACACTCATAGTGGTCCTGGTGGGTATTCACATTATTTTTTATACAATGCAACCACTTCAGGTTTCATAAAAGAAAACTTTGATGTGATTGTGAACGGAATTTATAAATCAATCAAATTGGCCCATCAAAATTTAGTGCCAGGTAATGTGTATATCAATCAAGGGGAACTAACAGATGCTAGTAAAAATCGTTCCGTTGTAGCTTATGATAAAAACCCAATTAGTGAACGAAATTTTTATGCTTCCAACGTTGACCAAACGATGACAGTTTTAAAATTGGTTGCTGCCGATGGTAGAGAACTTGGTATGGTGAACTGGTTTGCAGTACATCCAACCAACGTGGGTCCTACAAACAAACTCATAGGTGGAGACAATAAGGGTTTGGCTTCTTATTTATTTGAAAAAAACAAAGGAACAAATTATTCTGCAAATCAAACTTTTGTAGCAGCTTTTGCTCAGTCCAATTCGGGAGATGTAACTCCGAATTTATGGGGTCCTGCGGATGGTGTGAATGATTATGCCAGACAAAATATCATAGCAGACAAACAATACCAGAAGGCAATGAGTCTTTACCAATCAGCGAATACCCAAGTTTCGGGATCTGTTGACTTTCGACACACGTATGTTAATTTCTCAAATTTATATGTAAGCAGTGTGGGAACCACCACTTGCCCTGCTGGTATGGGAGCTTCATTTTCAGCGGGTAGTGTTGAAGATAATGCTGTATCAGTTGATTTTTTTGATGAAGGAACTACTGTTGATTCACTCGATTGGAATTCAAATGCTGCAGATGCATTTAAGGCAAGTTTCCTTGGTGGTGTACTTGGTGTTTTATGGCCAAGTTCTGTTAGTGAGTCGTATAAACTTTGTCATGCGGAGAAACCGGTTCTCATTCCTACTGGAGTAGCTAGTTTTGATGGGAACCCTTGGACACCACCAATCATCCCACTCCAAATTATAAAAATTGGAAATTTATCGATTTTAGCGATCCCTGCTGAAGTATCGACAATGGCAGGGAGAAGGATTCGTTCCCTCGTGAATAATATTTTGGAAAATGATTACACCGTTGTTGCGGCACTTTCTAATTCTTATACATCCTATCTCACAACAAGAGAAGAGTATTCTTCTCAACAATATGAAGGAGCATCTACTCAATTTGGTCCCCATACATTGAAAGCTTATGAACAAGAATTCGGGAAACTTGCAAACGCATTACGATATGGGACAACGGTTCCAAGTGGACCTACACCTCCTGATCTCACAAATTTCCAAGTTACATTTCAAACTGGAGTCGTATTTGATGACGTACCACTTTTTAAAAGTTTTGGAAATGTTTTTACTCAACCGGCTTCGACATATGCAAGTGGTGCAAAAGTAACGGCTGTTTTTTGGGGCGCTCATCCTAAAAACAATATGTTAATTGGTAGTAGCTTTGTTGATATTGAACGTCAAAATGGTTCTAGTTGGACTGTTGTGGCACGTGACAATGATCCATCCACAACTTATAAATGGCAAAGAGATGGGATCGCATATTCGAAAATCACAACAACATGGGATACAAAGTCGTATCCAAAAGGTACCTACCGTATTCGACATCGTGGCCATTGGAAATCTGGATGGACTGGAGCCATAACCGCCTACCAAGGGGTCACAAACAACTTTACGATCCAATAATCATCTGAACATTCACCTCGCCTGGCCCGAGAAGGGTCAGGTATTTTTATTTGCAACGGGATTGACTGGGTGAGATTCCCTAAGATGCTCGTACTATGGATAAATTGGTAGACGCATCCCTCTCTCCTGACCTTGCATCAAGGCCGTTTAAATTCACAAGTAAACAAGGTAGGAACCGCCGCGCCCAACTTCTATCGATTGCGTTTGAACTCTTACGAGAAAAAAATCCAGAAGAAATTAGTTTTGCTGATATTTGTAAAAAAGCAAAAATTCCAAGGCCATCAGCGTATCATTTTTTCCCAAATGTAGAAGCGATCTTTCATGGAATTCGTTTGTTACATTCAGAAGGTGTCGTTGAAAAACTGATCGCATTAAAAAATGAAACGTTTCAAACATGGAAAGAATACATCGAAAAATCCATTGACGTAGCTGTAGAAGTGACCAATTCTGAAATTGCATTCCCAAGACTCATTTATGGTTATCGAATGAGTAATCCCGAAATGAGACTCGTTGGGCAAGAGTTGGATGCAAAATTGGCGAATCTCACCAAAGAAGGGTTAGTTCAAAAATTCCAATTGGATAATTTAGATACCTTAGACCAAGTATTTGGTGTTGCGATCTCGATTGCCGATTCACTTTTGAAATTATCCTATCGAACCTATGGTGATTTTACCCCTTGGATGGTAGCTGAGGCAAAAAAAGCAACGATATCGTATCTACTCAATTATTTCCCAGAAGTATGCAAAGTAAAACAGTAGTTAGATTTTCATTCCATTGTAAGCGTATTCTGTTACAGTTTGGATAAATTTTTCCATTTCATTTATATCATTTTTCATTTGAAGTCTACCTTCTAAAAACAACATGGCAATGCCATGGATCATTGCCCATGATGCCAAAGTTTTTTCTCTGGTTTGGCCTTTCTCAAGATAACCTAAGTTTTGGCCCATTCTAATAATCTCATGTAACTGACGATAGGTTCTTCTAGATACCGATGACAAAGTAGGATGTAAATTTGTCTCAACTCCCATTCCACCAAACATAATTCTTGCGAACTGTCGATTGTTCATGATGAATTGGAAGTAGGTCCAACCTAGGGCTCTGTAACGTCCTTTAAAATCTTTTTCAGTTTTTTCTAATTCGATCTGATAGGTTTCAAAGTATTTTTGAAAACCAATTTCTGCAATTGCAGAAAATAACGCGTGTTTGTTTTCGAAATGATGGTAACTTGCAACATGACTCACACCTGCTTTTGCTGCCACCTTTCTCAGTGATATTTCTTCGAGTGAAGTTGTTTCTAATAACTCAACTCCTGCTTGGATCAAAGTCTCACGAACATTAACGCTGTTTAATTTGTTCGGACGGCCGACCCGAGGAGTTTTTTTGGGTTTCCCTTTCGATTTTTTTGCCACCATTTCAGGCCATTTTGATTCCTTTTTGGTTATTTGAATAGCAGATATTTACCGTTGGTAAATTATTGCTTGTTTCTGAATTGAAATATATTACCAATGGTAAATTATTTCATATTTGAAGGAATTTACATGAACCAAGCATTTACCCCCATCCAACTTGGAAAACTGACCTTACCCAATCGATTTCTTATGGGTTCGATGCATTTAGGTGTGGAAGGCGAAACAGGTGTTGCAAACCGAATGGCAACTTTTTATGGCAAACGGTTTGAAGGGGGAGTTGGAATGATTGTGACAGGTGGGATCAGTGTCAACGAAGAAGGAAAAGGATCCAAGTCATTCTTTCAATTTTTAGATCCAAATCATGCAAATGAATTAAAATTAATGAACGAGGCACTCTCTGGGAAAGGGATTATGTGTGCCCAGTTATTCCATGCTGGGCGTTATGCCTTTGATAGAAATTGTGTGGCTCCTTCGGCAATACGAGCACCAATCAATCGTTATGTTCCAAAAGAGTTGTCTGAAGAGGAATGTTGGAAGACGATAGAGGATTTTGGTCGATCGGCAAAAATTGCATACGAAGTAGGTTTTGGGGCAGTAGAAATCATGGGGAGCGAAGGGTATCTACTCAACCAATTTTTCTCACCCGTAACGAATCACCGAAATGACTATTTTGGTGGAGATGCCAAACGCCGTATGAATTTTTCCATCGAAGTGTTACGAGCTGTTAAAAAAAATCTGCCGGAAGGATTTCCAATTGTGTTTAGAATGTCTGGAATCGATTTGATACCTGGTAATCCAAGTTTTGAAGAAGTGGTTGGATTATCAAATGCCTTACGCGATGAAAACGTAACGGCGCTTAACATTGGTATTGGGTGGCATGAATCAAGAGTTCCAACGATTAGCCAGTTGGTTCCTAGAGGTGCGTGGGTTCCCATTGCTCGTCGTATCAAAGAACAAACACCAGGTGTTCCTATTATTGCATCCAACCGAGTGAATGATGTCTCAACGATTCATCAAATTTTTTCAGAACAAAGTGTTGATATAATTTCGATGGCTCGTCCTTTCCTTGCCGATCCTTACATCATTCATAAATTACAAACAAATCAATCTAATCGAATCAATACTTGTGTGGCTTGTAACCAAGCTTGCCTTGATCATGCCTTCCAAGAAAAACATGTTTCTTGTATTGTGAATCCAATGGCGATGAATGAAGAAAAGTATGTGGTGCATAAAACAGATAAACCTAAAAATGTATTGGTCATAGGTACAGGTCCTGCTGGACTTGAGGCCGCACGTGCTTCCAAAGAACTGGGACATGATGTTACCATTTTTGAAAAACGTGATCAAATCGGTGGCCAATTCCAATTGGCATCCCACATTCCAGGAAAATCCGAATTTAATGAAACCATTCGGTATTATAAAAATGAACTAAAAGAGATTGGAGTGAAAATCCAATTGAACCAAGAGGCTACGATACAAAGTATCCAATCTCAAAATCCAGATGTTGTGATTTTTGCAAGTGGAGTGGTTCCAAGGGCGTTTCAATTAAAAGGATTAGAACTATTACCGCATGGAAGTTATGCGGAGTATCTGACAGGAAAATTTGTTCCTGGGAACAGAGTCGCTGTGATTGGAGGAGGGGGAATTGGTGTTGATGTAGCTCACCGATTGACTGAAGATCATGATCCTACATTGGAATCGTACAATAAAAAATACAATATCGCATCCTTTACGAATGCAATTGTACAAAAAGAGACAGTAACTCGAAAGGTAGCAGTATTTCGAAGGAATGGAAAACATGGAGCGGGACTTGGTCCAACAACATTTTGGGCACTCAAACAAGAGTTAGAATCTGTAGGGGTTGAATTTTACCAAGGACTAAGTTACAAGGAAGTTACCAAGGAAGGACTTATCGTAGTTTTTAAAAATGGAGATGAGTTTTTGTATCCTTGTGATTCTATTATTCTCTGTGTTGGGCAAGAAAAAGAAGATTCTTTATATGAAGAATACTCGAAAAAATTTCCAAATCAAAGGGCAATTCTAATTGGAGGAGCCAAAGACGCTCGAAACATTGACGCCAAACGAGCATTTTACGAAGGAATAGAAGCAGCATACAGTATTTAAGGAGTAGAATATGATCGCTAATAATTATTTTTCAGATGATAAGGATTTACAGTTAATTTTTACCCAATTGATTGATTGGGAAACAATCGTGAGAGAAACAGAAGGGGAAAACTTTTTTGATCACAAAATTTATAGTGATACTAAAAACAATCGTTATGAGATGGCCCCATCTTCTTTAGAAGAAGCAATTGAGTTGTATACTTCCAGTTTGGATGCAATGGGAGATTTTTTTGGTAAAGATGTATCACAGAAATCGCAGATCATGGACCGTAATGAACTCAAATATGAGAATGGAAAAGTAATTTTTCCTAAGGAAACGATTGAAATTTATGAGAAATTTCGAAGTACCGGGCTTATGGGTTATTCATTGCCAAGAGAAGCAGGTGGCTTAAATTTTCCTGCTACTGTGGGTGCTTTTTATGCAATGATAATGGCAAGAGCTGATGTTGCATTTTGTATGACAACAACACTTCTTAATTTGGCTCAGATTGTATCTAGATTTGGAACGAAAGAACAAATTGAAACTTATGCGACAAAAGCGGCAACAGGTGAATCTTTATTTGCAATGTCTCTCACCGAACCTGACTTTGGTTCTGATTTGAATAGTGTGAGAACTGTCGCTGTTAAACAAGAAGATGGATCATATCGACTAACAGGTACAAAACGTTTTATATCACAAGGTTGTGGTCTCGGAGAATATCCTGCTCTCCTGTTGACTTTGGCAAGAACAGGTAAACCAGACGGTGGAGCGAGAGGCCTTTCTGTATTTTTAGTGAAGAGTACAGATATCACAGTCGCAGGCATCGAAAAAAAGATGGGACTTCACGGTTCTCCCACTTGCGAAATTGTTTATGACAATAGTTACGGAGAAATATTAGGTGAAGAGGGACTTGGGCTTACTCGTTATACAGCAGGAATGACAAATTTTATGAGGCTTGTGAGTGCCTCTGGAGGTTGTGGTGGTGGGACCGCAGCATATTATGAATCTCTAAAATATGCAAAAGAAAGGAACCAATTTGGAAAACCGATTATTGAGATTCCAGCTGTTTATGAAATGGTGAATAAAATCAAACGTGAGACCAATGCGATGAGGTTACTAACTTTAGAAACCGCTCGTGTGATTGATATGTACCAACACCATCAAATTCGAATGGAAAAGGAAGGAAAAGCCGACCGGGATATTCGAAAAGATGAAAAAGTAAAATATTGGTCCACTCTTGCGTCCAACCTAACTCCCATTGCAAAATATTATAGTTCAGAAGAAGGGCATAAATGTACTAGCATCGCTGTACAGGTATTTGGTGGAGCGGGTTATACTGAAGATTATGATATCTCTAGAATGTTTCGTGATTCAAGAATCAATACCATTTATGAAGGAACTTCACAAATTCATGTCCGAATTTCGACAGGAGCGATCCTAGCTGGAATGGCGGGGGATGGAAATTTTAGAAAGTATCTCAATTCTTTGAAAGAAGAAATTCCAAAGCCTTCCACGTTTTTACTCGAACAAGAAATGTTGTTGGAGAAATCGATTCTAGAAATGCGAAAAATTGAATCCGAAACAAGGAAAGAAACTGTTGCAGAAAATTTAATGATCCAGATGGCTCGTTATCTTTGTACTTTATTATATGAAAAGGCAATTCCAAAGATAATGGACCAAAGTGAAAGGGAGACCTGGGAAAAAGATTGCCGTTCCTATGCCATCGATAGTGCAGCTACGGCTCAATCTTCATTGTATCGCATACAATATTTTGAATAAGATGATTGATTCCAAATGGAGATGAAAACTCCAATGGCAACATAAAAAAATTCCTAGATAATGTATGTTTAGTTTAACATTTGTTACGTTGAATTTGTTGCATGAGATTTGGGACACGGGCAAATGAGACAGAAAAATAGAACGTATGAAGGCCTTTCAGATTTTAAAAACTGGAATGAATCTAAAATTTTCCTTACATAAAAATGTTTGAAGGTCTTGACTCGGAAAAGAATTTGTCTCAGAATAGAGGGGAGGTTTTTCTATGAAAAAAATTCTATTGATTTTAACAGTTGTAACGTTCGTTATACCAACCATTTTATTCGCTCATGACAAAGAAGGGCATGGCAAAAAGTCTATGGCACTCGGACATTTTAATAAAATGGATGCTGATGGAGACAAAAAAGTAACAAAAGAAGAATGGCAAAAATTCCATGATGCCCATTTCCTCGAGCTGGATAAAGATGGCGATGGTTCCGTTTCCTTCGATGAAATGAAAGAGAAACATCTAGAAAAAAAGGATAAAATGAAGGAAAAAGCCAAAGAAAACGGGAAACAAGGGAAAAAGAAAAACAAGGAAACAGATACAGAATAAGGTTTCCAATCAGGAACCTTTTTTATCGTCTTTTCTGTCTTGTTCATATGGAATTGAAATGGAAAAGGTTCTCTTTTGACTTAATTTTACGAATGGAATAAACTTTTTGAAACCTTTCTTTCGGTTGACCTTCTTATGATATAAGAGTGTCATTTAAGTAGTCAAAACGAATGAAAGCCAAAAAAGCGAAACTAACAAAACAGAAACCATCACCCAAAAAAAAGAAACAGATCGCAAAGAAAAAACAGAAAACTCAAAAAGAGAAAAAGAAAAATTTAAAAACATCACCATCTCAATCGATTGTTTCCCAAAAAGTTTCGGAACGAGAAACCAGTTCGGATGTCAAAGAACTCCTCGATACCGTTCATGAATATTCCATCGGCCATGAAATTGCAAATTCAGTAACACATGGGATTGGAGGTGGTTTGAGCATTGCCGGACTCTCAATTCTAGTCACAATGGCTGTTCTTTATGGTGATATATGGCATATTGTAAGTTCAGCGATTTATGGTGCTACGCTTATCATTTTATATTTAGCCTCTACTCTTTACCACGCAATCTACCACACGGCAACGAAAAAGATTTTTAAAATCATTGATCATGCATCCATTTATCTTTTGATCGCGGGAACTTACACTCCTTTTACGCTTGTTAGTTTGCGTGAGAATTCTGAGTGGGGGTGGTACCTATTTGCAATTATATGGATTTTAGCTTTTTTGGGTGTTGGATTACTTTTACTATTCCCAGGAAAGTTTAGTGGGATCCGTGTGGCTGTGTACATCATTATGGGTTGGTTAGCCATTTTTGTTGCAAACGACATTCGAGGAGCAATTGGTACCGCTGGGATGTCTTGGCTTGTCGCTGGTGGGCTTAGTTATACATTCGGTGTCATTTTTTACTTATGGGATCGACTCCCTTTAAACCACGCGATTTGGCATTTATTTGTTTTATGTGGAAGCATTTGTCATTTTTTCGCGATCCTTTTTTATGTGATCCCTTCACACACGAAATGAAAATATTGTTTGTCAAAAAAATTACAGCAAATAAACTTTTCCTCCTTATGAACCTTTTTTAGGTACCTAAGTAGGAGAATATATGAGAACATTGGTCACCTTTAGTTTTGCCTTGTTGGTGTTATTTTCATCAACGGCTGTGTTTGCGGATGATTGTTTTTTGTGTGGGAGTGGTAGCACAAACGGATGCCAACAATGCCGAGGAAAGGACAGAAAGGCCTGCGAGGAAAAAGGTTGTAAAATTTCGGGAACTTCTTCTTGTTCTACGGCTGCCAATGTCAAAGTTTGCAAAGTGGACAAATCGTACGAAGACCTTACCATTCTCGGAACTAAAAAACAAAAGTTTCAATTCCATTCTACATTGAACTAATCGAATGGTCTAGTACCCACTGTCATATTTCACAGTGGGTATTTTTACTTCAACTTTCCTTTGTGACATCAATCACAACATTTCCTTTTTTATGACCCGCCTCCACATAACGATGGGCTTCTATCATTTCTTCTAAAGGATAACTTCGATCAATATTCACTTTGTATTTTCCTAAATTGACCAAACTAACTAAGTATTTTAAATTTTCTAATGTCTCTTCGATCGGTCCAAAATGGATTTTCAAATTTTTAAAGAGTTTGAGTCGTAGTGCTTGAAACATTTGCCCAAACGTTGCTCCTACTAGAACTAGATTTCCTTCTTTCTTTAAATACATTAAATTTGTTTCGATTTCTGTTTTCCCAACACATTCAAAAAATACATCATATAAATTTTTATTTGTTTCAGAAACAAAAGATTCATAATCAAAGGTTTCGTCTGCACCTAGAGATTTCACCAAGTCAAAGTTAGCTTTGCTACATACAGCAGTGACATGTGCTCCTAAATGTTTTGCCAATTGGATGGCAGAGGAACCTACAGAACTGGAAGCTCCATAGATAACGATGTTTTGGTTGTTCTGGATCTGGCAACGATTGATGAAATCAATTGCCGTGAGCCCTCCAAAAGAAATTCCTGCCCCTTCGGCAAATGACATTTTTTCTGGAAGTTTTGTGATAAGTGAGTTTTCGTTCACAATGGTATACTCAGCATAGGCACCCATTTTGATTCCTTTTGAACCAAGTACTCTGTCACCGATTTGAAAGGCAGTGACTCCTTCTCCGATAGTGTCAACCACTCCGGAATAACTCAGTCCTAAAACAGGATTTTTTGGTTTGAACAATCCAAAATACAAACGAGCGATTTGTGGGTCTGGTTTTCTGACTCGCCAGTCTCCCGAATTCACAGCGGTTTTCACAATGCGAATTCGAATTTGTTTCGCTTTTGGGATAGGAATTTCCCATTCTTCTAATTTTAATACTTCTGGTGGTCCATAATTTCTATACGTGATGACTTTCAAAGAGGGTTCTCCTGAATCAGAAAAATACTTACAGTGTAAGTCTGTCAATGAAATTTATTTCTTGGTAAACCGGAAATTTGAATGGAAGAGTAGCGGTTTTTATGATAGATCTAATCTAAACATTCGTTTCGTTAGAAGGAAATCGTTCGTATTGGTTACCAAAAAAAAGGATCAAAAAAAGAGGAAAACTCTTTCAAAGGATTTGCTCATCCAAACAGCCATTCAGTATGCAAATCGAAACGGTATCGACGCTCTATCAATGAGAAATTTGGCAAACTCATTGGGAGTGGAAGCGATGTCATTGTACAATCATATACAAAACAAAGAGGAACTTTTAGATGGAATGGTTGAAGATTGTGTAAAACATTTTTATAAACCAAAACAAGAAAAGGATTGGAAAAAAGAGTTCAAAAAACGAGCAAACTCAGTCAGGGAAGTTCTTTTGAATTTCCCTTGGTTGACAGTCTTACTTGTTGCAAGGGTGAATATTGGTGAACACATGTTAAAGTATTTTGATCAAAGTTTAGCATGTTTGGTTGGAGTAGGGTTTACCTACAAACAAGCGGACCATATCATCAATGCAGTCGACAGTCATATTTATGGTTTCACATTACAGGAATTAAATTTTCCATTTTCGCCCGATGAATACGCTTCGAAGGCAAAAGAATACCTTCCTATGATCAATGCGGAGCATTTACCTTATTTTTTTCATTTATCAATGGAAGTTGCGAATGGAAAATACGATGGAATCCATCATTTTGAATTTGGTTTGGATTTAATCCTAAATGGACTGAATCCAAACCCTAAAAAAAGAAACTGAACTTAAATAGCAAACACCGTTTGGAAGGTGAAAAAAC
Organism: Leptospira yanagawae serovar Saopaulo str. Sao Paulo = ATCC 700523; assembly: GCF_000332475.2. GTDB lineage: Bacteria > Spirochaetota > Leptospiria > Leptospirales > Leptospiraceae > Leptospira_A > Leptospira_A yanagawae. The sequence continues at coordinate 67,596 of NZ_AOGX02000044.1, read as the reverse complement.
TTGCATTCGGTTTGTAGTCATACCTTCGGTATGGATCTGTTTCATAAGGATTATTTTTTTGATTCCTTATCGCATCTCCCGCATACAATGAACTTGCTCCAAACCAAAAGGATACATTTTCCCATGGCGTGATGATATAAATCAAATTGATTTCTGTTGCTACATGTTTTCCAAGTTTAGGACGATTTGGATTATATGCTTCTGTATTAAAAAAGTCTTCTGTGGAAGCAGTTTCGCCTGTTGCTTTACTTCCGGTCACATAATTGTTGTTATCATAGTAACCGTCTTGTAGTTTCACTTTATAGTACCAGTGTGGGTTGATGATAAAAGTTCCCCATTTTGAAGATTCATATTTGATATGTAAGGAATAATCTTTGATATTTTGCCAATATACTAAACCAGAGTTTCCGTTTCCAGCAAATGGGATGGCTCCTCCAGCCATCCTTCTTGTGGCAAATATAGGGTTGTAGGTGGCCACACTTCCATCATTTCGATTCGGGTCCCCCGATGCTTGTACGTACTGGATACCAATTCGGAATTCTTTGACTGGTGTATAACCTAACTGAGCTGCTACGATGTTTGCTTTGTAACGGACGGGTTCGGAGTGGGGAGGTGGTTCCCCTGTGATTCGATTGGTTTTTAATGCTCCGTTTTGGTTGATCCAATCGGGAGATACTCTTTCCCCAGTAAATCCTGTTTGCCAAGCAGCTTCTACCATCCAATCGATTCCAGTTTCTTTTGGCAACGCGTTACTTTTTGTTCTGTTTGTAAGTCGAAAACCAGATGTATTCAATTGGTCCGGGTCTCGGTAATAGATATCGGAACCGTAAGGTGTTGTATTTGTTGCTTTTTGACGTTGTTTGTACAAGGTAAAATTATAAACTTCAATTCCCAACCATTCCCATGGTTTGATACCATAATGGGCTCCGTAGTAGGATGCATTTCCTGGTCCACCTAACCTAGTTGAGTTGTTTGATATGATACTATTCGCATTATTTTCAGAACTTACAATCGCACCAAAGACATCAAAACTTTGTTTCTGGATTGTAATTGTAGCACGGACAGCATCAAAAGAGTTTCCATTTAAACTATCATTCCTTGCTCCTACGATCCTACCATCGCCAAAGTCTAAAATTTGACGACCAGTCCTCACCCGAAACATTTGATTTGTTGTTTTTAAATCCAAAAAAGCTTCGCGAAACCCAGTATAGTTATTAAGAGGGACTTCTCTTTGCCTTGATGTATCAATCGTTGTTCCTCCATTGGAAATCACACCGAATCGTTGATCGGAAGGTCCAGATATCACTTCACCACCCCACAATCGAACATCTTGGAATGTAAGTTTAAAGGTGATGTTAGGTGATACATCGCCGACGAGATAAAATTGAGTTTGGTTACTCACTGTATTCCGGATATCGGAAGTAGAACGATCGAAGTCCGTGTTGTAAAGAGAGTCCGCTTTTGGTCGAATTCCAAATCCCACTCGGAACCTATCGGCAAACCATAAACTTTTATTTTCTTGGATCGCTTTTTTTTGTTTGTTGGTGATTTGAAAACTTTTGAAATATTCGCCTGGTAAATTGCCTTTCATGGGACTTATATATTCCGTTGTTTCTTCAGGAGGTGGCGTCTCTTTTGGCACCTCGGCAGCCGGAGGTGCACTCGGGGTCACTTGGGCCGGAGGAGGAGTTTGTGTAGGCTCTGGAACAACTTCTTTTTTTACGGGAGTGATGAACTGAGCTTGTATGTTCCCGGCTGAAATGATGAATAGGATTGGAATAAGTAAAAATCCAATTTTTGTTTGGTGGTAAACTCTGTACATTTGGTACTCCCTAATTTTTGCCAGTGGATTGGAATGGACTTAGGTTTCTATCGATAAATCTTCGATTGCGTAAGACACCTAAATTTTGGATTGGTATTTGTACAATTTCTTGTGAAAATTGCCTACTATTTTTTTTGGTTTCGGTACTGAGTTAGGTTCAATGTAAACCCCGAAATTCTGACTGATTTTGCCGAATGGGATCTTAATATTTGGTTTACTTAGCGTTACAAAGGAAAAAACATTTCCCTAACCTTTGTATGCATTCGCAATTTTCGGAACATCTTCTACCTCTGCTTCAAAAAATAACAACAGAGAGCGAATGGGTCTGGCTTCAGTCCATTTCTCATATGGACACCAAGGAACTCATGACTGCTTTTGTAAAAGCACCACGATTTTTATCCAAAACTTTAATCCAATTTCCATCAAAGTCCGAAATCTTGATTCCATCCACACCTGGTTTTCAAGTAAAGAATTGGGATTTAGTTCGTTTAAGCCGTGTTTGGTTTTTGTCTCATTTTGTTTCATTACCTAAAGATGAATTCGTAAAAACAATAGAAACCTTATTTGATACTGCTGAATTAAATGAATTGATTGCGCTTTATTCCGCATTACCATTGTTACCATATCCAAATCTTTGGCTTGCAAGGGCAACTGATGCTGTTCGCTCAAATATGGGTTCTGTATTTGATGCAATCGCAATTTCTAATCCATATCCTTTCCATCATTTCCCGGAACTTGCATGGAATCAATTGGTTCTAAAAACAATTTTTAACGAAAAACCAATTTCGTTGATTTATGGATTAGGAAATCGAAGGAATCAAGAATTAAGTTTGAGTATCATTGATTATGCCAAGGAGAGATGGGCTGCCTCACGTATGGTCCAGTTTCAGGTTTGGTACTTAGTATCTCCCTTTTTAAGAACGGAAGATTTATCCTTGGTAGAAAAATTGTTAAAATCTAAACATGAAGAGGAAGTGATTGCCGCCTCCCTTCTCCTTTTTGAGTCCAATCATAATGAAGCAAAAGATTTGCTTAGAAAATATCCAAAATACGAAATAGAAATTCAAAAAGGGAACCTAAATTGGTCTAATCTTTACGTTTAACTATCTTTATGTGTGAAAACAAAAAACATTCAGAAAATCCATCACATTTTGGATCTCCAACCGATTCAAAGCAAGAGCAAACTCATATTGATTTAAAATGGGATGAATACAAAGAAAAAATCCGAGGATTTAAATTTTTTGATCCACACATCCATATGGTTTCTCGAACTACAGATGATTATCAAAATATGGCCCAAGCTGGTATTGTGGCAGTCATTGAACCAGCTTTTTGGGTTGGGCAACCAAGGACTGGTCTTTCTACTTTTAAAGATTATTATAGTAGCCTGGTTGGTTGGGAAAGATTTCGATCTTCACAATTTGGGATCAAACATTACTGCACTATTGGGCTCAATTCAAGGGAAGCAAATAACGAACGTTTAGCGGATGAAGTAATGGAAATTTTACCCCTTTATATTTACAAAGAGGGGGTTGTGGGGGTAGGGGAAATTGGTTTTGATGACCAAACTGAATTGGAAGAAAAATATTACCGCCTACAATTAGAATTGGCAAAGGAAGCAAAATTACCAGTTCAAATTCATACTCCTCACAGAGACAAAAAACGAGGAACGGAAAGGAGTATGTCCATTGCAATTGAACATGGATTGGATCCATCTTGGGTGATCGTTGATCACAATAATGAAGAGACCGTAAAGTCAGTGTTAGACCAAGGTTTTTATGCCGCCTTCACCATTTATCCTTTTACAAAAATGGGAAACACGCGAATGGTTTCCATCGTTGAGGAATACGGATCTGAACGAATCATGATTAATTCTAGTGCTGATTGGGGAATTTCTGATCCACTTGCCATTCCAAAAACAGCAGCACTAATGTTGGAACGAGGTGTTTCCAAGGAGACCATTCAAAAAGTTACCTATGATAACGCCATCGAAGCATTTTCCAAAAGTGGCCAGTTAAATGTTGCAGATTTTGAAGTAGGATTGTCATCTGATCCAACGGATAAATTTTACGGAAATACAGTGTTACGTGGTGGCCAAATACCCAAACAAAATCAAAATTCATTATTCATCGAATAAATGTTGATTAGGCCCACCTTACAATTATTAAGACCTGCAAATCTTGTTACAGCTATAGCTGATATTCTTGCGGGAATGTGCATTGTTTCTTTTCAATGGTCTGGTTTTTCTTACATATATTTAATGATTGCAAGTGTTTCTTTGTATGCTGGTGGCGTTGTTCTCAATGATTATTTCGATCGAGAGATCGATGCAAAAGAAAGACCTGAAAGGCCAATTCCCAGTGGAAAAGTTTCTAAAGAATTTGCACTGTTAATGGGAACCATCTTACTTTTAATTGGTGTATCTTTTTCTTTTTTGTACAGTTGGAATAGTTTTTTGGTGTCGCTACTCATTTGTTTTTTTGTAATATTGTATGATTGTTATGCGAAACATCATTTTGTTTTTGGCCCACTTGTGATGGGAGTTTGTCGTGGGTTGAATTTGTTGTTAGGTATGACTTCGGTTTCCCAAATTCCGGAATTAGGTTTCTATCTATTCATTTTACCTGTAATATATATTGCAGGCATCACTTTGGTCAGTCAAAACGAAGTTTTGGGTGGGGGAAAATCTAAATTTATCATCGCAATTGTTTTGTTTGGTTTCGTATTCACTGTTCAGTTATTCCTTTCTTATCTGAACGGGAATTTACTGATCACATCTCCATTTGTTTTGATTCATTCTTTTTTATTACTTCCTCCCCTATTCAAAACAATCCAAAATCCAATACCAGAACACGTCCGCAAGACTGTGAAAATGGGTGTTTTGTCTTTGATTGTACTCAATGTAAGTTTTGCTGCTTGTTTTGGAATGGCATTTGTCGCGATACTTATCTTTGCTCTTTTACCAATGTCTCTTGGACTAGCAAGAGGATTCGCAGTTACCTAAATCCATGAATGAACAATTTCCGAACAAAATTGTTTCCGAATTCCAAGTATCCTTTCGGTATGAAGTTTATTTCACGAAACATTTGTTTGATTCTGCAAATTCATGTTTGAGGGATTTTCTTTATAGCGAAGGAAATTTGAGGTCAGATAAAAAAGTTTTGATCGTAATCGACTCAGAAGTTTTGCATCATCACCCAAGTTTAATTTCCGAAATCAAAACTTATTTTCAAAATAGAATTCCAAGTTTACAACTTATGGAACCAATACTAAAGATTGTAGGTGGAGAAGAATGTAAAAATGAAACCATCCATTGGGAAACTATTGTTTCAGCCATTCATACGTATGGTATTGATCGACATTCGTATGTGATTGGAATTGGAGGTGGTGCCATTTTGGATTTGGTCGGTTATGCGGCGGCAGTATCTCATAGAGGGATACGTTTGATTCGTATCCCAACAACCGTTTTATCCCAGAATGATTCTGGAGTGGGAGTAAAAAATAGTATTAATTATTTTGGAAAAAAAAACTTTTTAGGAACCTTTGCACCTCCTGTTGCCGTGTTTAATGACTCTCATTTTTTGACCAGTTTAAACGATAGAGATTGGCGGTCCGGAGTTGCAGAAGCCATTAAAGTAGCATTGATTAAAGATAAAACATTTTTTGAATGGCTCGAAGCCAATTCAGATGCTTGCACCAAACGAGATTTAAATGTAATGCAGTCGCTAATCTACCAATGCGCAAATTTACACATGTCACATATTTCAAAGGGGGATCCATTTGAATTTGGTTCTTCTCGCCCACTTGATTTTGGACATTGGTTTGCCCATAAACTAGAATACCTATCCAATTTTTCGATTCGCCATGGGGAAGCAGTGGCATGTGGAATAGCACTTGATTCTATTTATTCACATTTGATCGGTTTAATCAACAAAGAAGATGTAATTAGGATCATTCAATTACTTCAATCATTTGGATTTTCTTTTGATGATCCTAAGTTATTCCAAATAGGGTATGAGAATTTAGCAATTGCTTTAGGTGAATTCAGAGAACATCTTGGTGGAAAATTAACACTTTTGATGTTAAATGGGATCGGGTCCTCACAAGAAATTTATGAAGTCAATGAAAAACATTTAGAAACGGCTTTTTTAAGATTACTTGAAATCAAATGAAAACTAAATTTGGCCACCTAACATATTGCACCAATATTCATCCAGGTGAGTCATGGGTTGATCACTTTCGTGAACTACAAACACATCTTCCTCTAGTCAAAAAAGAAATTTCTCCTGATAAACCAATGGGTATTGGACTTAGACTTTCCAATGAAGCATCTCTTACTTTAATCAAGGAAAATAATCTTTTAGAATTTCAAAATTGGTTGAAGAAAGAATCATTATATGTGATTGCCATCAATGGATTCCCTTTTGGTGGGTTTCACTCGGAAGTGGTCAAAGAAGATGTCTACAAACCAGATTGGTCTGATAAACGTAGGATTGAGTATACCCTTCGTTTATTTTCCATACTAAAGGTATTGTTACCAGCTAACGAAGAAGGTGGTGTATCAACCCCACCTCTGTCTTATTTTTATTTCGACACAAATGAGAATGATCGAACGACAAGGCGAAAAAATTCAACAAAATATATCATCAAAACATTGGTTGCATTAATTCGAATCCATAACGATACAGGCAAAACCTTACATTTGGATATTGAACCTGAACCTGATGGATTGCTTGGAGATTTTAAGGATTGGGTGACATGGTATACATCTGATCTTCTCCCCAATGCAATTCCATCCTTAATGGATGAGTTTGGTTATAATTTCCAGTTGGCTGAAGAACTCACGCGTAAACATATTAGACTTTGCCTCGATGTTTGCCATTTAGCAGTGACGTATGAAGTGAATCCGAATTTGATTTCAGAATTAAGGCGACTTAGAATCCAAGTAGGGCGTATCCAAGTGAGTTCTGCATTAAAGGTAAAATTTCCGGAGAATGTCGAAGGAGTATTACAATCCTTAAAACCGTTTGATGAAAAAAAATACCTTCATCAAGTTGTTGTGATTACCAATAAAGGTGAAAAAAAATTTTATCGAGACTTAAACCTGGCTATCGAGAAGGGTGCAGAGGCTTTTGAAGAATGGAGGATACACTACCATGTTCCTATTTTTTTGGAATCTTATGAAACATTTTTATCAACTCAGGAAGAATTAAAAATGATATTAGCCGAGCAGAAAAGGGAAAGTTTTAGTCAAATTTTAGAAGTAGAAACATACACTTGGAATGTTTTACCACAGAAATTACAATTGCCCATTGGCAAATCCATCGTACGTGAGTTGCAATGGCTAAGATCATTTTTAGATTCGAATTCACAAATATAAGTTATGAAATCAGCAAAATATAAATTCCAAAAAACAGTTGTGATCAATGTCGTAGGATTATCCCAATCAATCCTTTCTGATTACACTCCGTTTTTGAAAGCCTATTTAGAAAAAAGAAATACTGTTTGCATTAAACCAATGTTACCTGCCGTTACGACAAGCGTACAAAGTACATACCTAACAGGAAAATGGCCCAATCAACATGGCATCGTAGGGAATGGTTGGTATGATCGTGTTGACTCAGAAATCAAATTTTGGAAACAATCAAATCACTTAGTAAATGGAGAGAAAATTTGGGAAAGGGCGAAAAAGATTGATCCAAGTTTTACATGCGCAAAAATGTTTTGGTGGTACAATATGTACTCATCTGCAGACTATTCTGTCACTCCAAGGCCTCAATATCATGCTGACGGTGTCAAAGCTCCCGATTGTTATTCGAATCCTCCCGAACTCCGAGAAGAACTTCAAAAAAAACTGGGACAGTTTCCTTTGTTTCATTTTTGGGGACCAAATGCGAATATCAAGTCAACCAAATGGATTAAAGATGCAACTTTATATGTAGATCAAAAATACAATCCAACACTTAGTTTGGTTTATTTACCACATCTCGATTATGGACTACAAAAATATGGAAATGATACTTTAAAACTAAAAAAAGAACTTTTGGAGTTGGACCAAGTTGTAAAAGAATTAATCACACACTATGAAGATCAAAAAACAAAAGTTGTGATTTTATCAGAGTATGGAATTTCAAAAGTGACAACACCAATTCACATCAACCGTATATTACGTGAAAACCATTTCTTAGAAGTAAGGAAAGAAAGGTGGTATGAACATTTGGATCCAGGGGCATCCAAAGCATTTTCAGTTTCTGATCACCAATTGGCTCATATTTATTGTCATGATGATTCTGTTGTCCAAAGCGTTAAAAAGATCGCAAAACAAATCCCAGGTGTAGATTTGGTATTAGACAAAAAAGAACAGAAACGGTTTCAGTTAAATCATAATCGCTCGGGAGATTTAGTTTTAGTCGCAAAAGATGGATTTTGGTTTTCTTATTACTACTGGTTGGACGATAAATGTGCTCCAGATTATGCACGTTTGGTGGAAATCCACAGAAAACCTGGTTATGATCCGGCTGAGTTGTTTTTAGATCCCAAAAAGAAAATGGCAAAACTTAGGGTAATGATGACTCTGTTACGTAAAAAACTAGGCTTTCGGTATTTGATGGATTTTATCCCGTTAGATGCAACGCTTGTACAAGGGTCCCATGGCAGGGTTCCCGAAAACCAAGATTTTTACCCCATATTGTCTACGGAAATCCCACTTCCCAAGAAAGAAATTTCTGCTATAAAAGTGTACGATTTCATCTGGGATCAGATGACCGCTAAGATTTAAATGTTTGACTCGTACCCTTAGAAATCGTTCTTTTTAAAACAGTGTCCGCAGAAGATATCAAAATTGTAACATATTCCAAAGGGGCAGCCATTGTTGTCCAAAATTCCATTAATACAGGAAATTTTTTCATTGTAAAGTCGGGGCGCGTTGCCGTCGATTCAGAGCATATCATTGTCGATCACGAACTTGCTTTTTATGAGGCAGGGGATAGTTTTGGATTGGTTTCTGCTCTCACCGAACATCGATTTCTTGTTACTTTGTTTGCTGATACTGATGTGGAACTTGTGCAAATTCCCATTCGTCTTTTAGGTTCTTACCTAAAAGAACGAAAAGAGTTGGCCATGAAAATCTTGGGTCTTTATTCGAGAGAATTAAGAACACTACAAAAACATCTTTCCAAAGCCAACAAACCAGCTGATAGAGATTACCATCCAGAAAGATTGGTACAGAATGCACGTACATACCTTACTTGGCAAAAACCAAGTTTGGCGGCTTATTCGATCCAAGCATTTTTGAAGTGGTCAAAAGAAAACAACTCAAATGAAAATGTTCCCGAAGCCTTAGAATTATTTAAATCAGTTGCCTCAACCTATAAACCCTTCCCTTGGGAGAATATGCAATCTACCTTGGAAGCAGGAGAAATCCTATTTGTTGAAAGTGAAAAAAGTAATGAGATCTATGTTGTTTTAGAAGGAAATGTCAAACTTTTTGGAATCGTCCGTGGTTTTGAATACGTCATCGATGTATTAGGACCAGGTGAAATTTTTGGTGAAATGTCTCTTATTGACAATGCCCCCAGAATGGCCTCTGCCATCACTGAAACGAAAACTAAAATTCTGCGAGTCACACCTGAAAATTTATTCGAATCTGTTGGACCTTCGTTATTACAAAAAATCTTTGAAAGTATTGCGAGAAGGATTTGGTTTTCTCACCAGAGACTTGTCATATTAAGATTGAAAACTCCTGTCACAAGGTTATATGCATATTTGTACAATTCAATCCGAGACCAAGACATTCGTTTGGGGAGAAATTTGGACGTTAGTTTATCTACCCCTCATACCATTTATATCCAAATGGATGAACTTTGTAATATGTGTGGGATCATCAAACTCAAACAAGAAAGTATCGATGAATTCAAAGCAGACACAAACCTAGTCATCGAACCAAATCGAATCACGATCAAAAGTCGGAAACGGTTGGAGGAAAAACTCGGTCACTTTAAATCCAAAGAAGGGCAAATTGTTGCTTAATCTTTTCTAAAATGAGTATGAAGTTTTCCAAAATTGTGATTTAGTTCGGTGATGAAAAAGTTTTTCGTTTATTCCATGGCTTCGTTTTATATTTTCGCGGGAGCGAATCATTTTCTATCTCCCGAATTTTACTTAGAAATCATGCCCGATTATTTGCCATTTCATGAATTATTAAATGTAACGAGCGGACTTTCGGAAATCACATTAGGATTGTTGGTTTTGAGTGAACGAATGCGAAAATTAGCTTGTTTTGGAATCATACTCTTGTTATTTGCAATTTACCCTGCGAATATCAATATGTTAGTGGAAGCTTTAGAAGGGAAGGATTTTGGATTCCCAATTTGGGCGCTTTATGCTAGGTTGCCGTTACAATTTTTATTCATCTATTGGGCATGGGCCGTAAGGAATATAAAGTTTTCAGAACAAGAAATGGATCACAAGGTTTAAAACTGAATGATGAAAGAACAAAAAGGAAAAACGAAAGAGGCTACAAAAAAGATTGGTCAATGGACGTTTTTATCGAATCATTCTCATGTTTTGATTTGTTTGAGTAAAGACCCAGAAATGCGACTAAAAGATGTGGCAGTCCTTGTTGGAATCACAGAACGTGCTGTGCAAACAATTGTGAAGGATTTGGTGGATGCCTCCATATTACAAAAAAGTAAAGACGGAAGGCGAAACCAGTACATCATCCAAACTGATCAAAAACTCCGCCATCCATTAGAAGCAAATCACTCGATTTCAGAATTATTGAAATTAGGGAAGTAAGGTTTCATCCAATACAATTTCAAAAATTATTTTCTAAAGTTAAAACTTCCGAAACGACTTTTTCATTATAGGGAACTGAAACTCCAAGTGATTTAGCAATTTGGATCACTTCACCATTGATAAAATTGATTTCAGTTTTTCGTTTGTGATCCAAATCTTGCACCATAGAAGTTCTAATTTTAAAATATTTCAATCCAAGGATGATGAGCACCAAATGGCGAATCCACTTAGGAAGTGCATTTTCTCCATCGCCTAATTTCTGAATGGGAAAAGAACCTGGAACTACTTCTTCCTTTACATTGAGTTTTTTCATAAGTGTTTTAATTTCAGAAAGGATGGCGATGGCCTCGTTTCTTGATTTCAAATTGAGAAATAATTCTCCCAAACTGGATTGTTTTGAAGCCGCAAGACCATTGATGATCGCATTGATTGCGAGTTTGTGCCAACGAAAACCTAATAGATGTTCGGTGGTAACCACAGGAATCCAAGGTTCTAGGAATTGATGCCAACGCGGATCCGGTTTTTTCCTGTTCGTCTGTCCCAAAATCAAACTACCCACATTGGATTGAAAGTAAGTCCCATCCGAGAGGACTTGCGTGTTCCAACCAACTACCCCACCCATGATTTTGTCTTTCAGAGAAAGAAAATGTCCTTCTGGTAACCCATTCTGAATGAAAATCCATTTTCCATCTGGTTTCAATACATGTTTTGTAAGTGTAACGTAATTTTCCAAAGATTGATTTTTACACCCAAGGAAAATAAAATCAAAGGGCAAAGTTACCAAATCTATCATTTGTAAATGATTTGCGAGGTTCAGAACAGTTGTCTTTTTGTTTGGACCTAAAAATCGAATGGGAGTTTTTAAACTTTCCATCCTTGTTTTGTCTTTGCAAAGGATGGTAAACGGGATACCATTTTGGTATAAGGCGTGTAAGATGGTGACTGTGACAGAACCGATGCCAAAAAAAGCGATGGTGGGTGACTTCATTTCCCTCTTAGGGTAATGACGAGTTTTGCGTTTTCCAGTTGTTTTCCTGTTTTCTGAAAATAACTTTCTTTGAGCTCGGAAAGGACTTTCTCTTCCAAGTTTTGGTTCAGTTCTATGTCCACAATTTCTCCGGAATTTTCATCCAGCGCATGGTGGTGGACATCGGTGTTGGAATCAAAATGAGTGACTCCTGATTTGATCTCCAAGGTGCCAAGTAATCCTTTTTCAGCGAATAACTTGAGGTTATTAAAAATGGTAGCCCGGGATGCGTGTGGGAAATGGGTGTTCACCAAATGGAAAACTTCTTCCGCAAACAAATGTTGGTGTTTCTCAAGTAGGAGGTGGGCCATTTCCAACCTTTGGGAGGTAGGCCGAATCCCATGAGATTCCAATAATTCTTTCGTCTTCTGGTAACTTAGATCCATTCCGTTAACAATTTCTCTCCTCTCGGAAATTTGTCAATAATTAGACTAAGTCTAAAAGCCCAAAGGAAACGAAAAACGTTTGATTGGCGGTTCCTTCCCAAATCATCCCAATGATTTCACTACAAACCTTAGGTAATTTGCGTATAAAATGGAAACAATGGATCGAAGGACCAAGGGATTGTAGCCAATACACTCCTTGCTCTCTTCGGAAAGGGCAATCGTCTCGGTAGCACATAGATGCCATTCCTTCCTAATTGGGATTTGCGATCCTTAAATTTAGGCTAACGTATGTTAGTAAAACTTCGAAAAATTAGATTTTTACACGGAGTGAAAAAATCTTTTTCGTAAAGGGTTTTTAGTGACTAAAAAAATCCTTGCACTCCATTCATTTGGCAATGTAATCCTTCCGGTGATTCGCAGAAAGAGAAACATTTGTTTTGGATTTGGAAAACATGGTATCTTTGGACTAAGGACTTTGATTCGGTCTGTTCCGAATTGGCCGATAGGACAGAACCATGCAGGTCATTTGCTTATATTTTTGGTGAGCTTTTGCTTTTCTTTTACCTCCGTTTTAGCTGAGGTAAATTCACTGGAGGAAGGTTGGACATTCCAATTGGAAGGGGAACTGACACCAAAAAAAGTCCAAGTAGGTGTCCCTCTTGTGAACCAAGGATATCAAATACCCCTTCGTGGAAAATACCACCTAACAATACCAATCTCAAAGTATCCAGATTCATCGTTATCAGTTTATTTAGACCGAATTCATTCAGCAGACCAAACCTTTTGGAATGGAATCAAAATTGGTGAAACGGGAGGATTATCACCAAATTATTATGCATATTGGCATAAGGTTCGATACTATGAAATCCCAAATTCTCTGATTGGAGTAGGGGAAAATCATTTAGAAGTTTTCATTGAATGCCGTGAATCTGAATTTCGGTGTGGGATGTTCCGCTCCATACCATTATTTGGTACACAAAATGAAATCAAAGACAAGATGATTTATGAAGATGTAAATCAGATCGTTATGGCAGCTTTATTTTTTGGAATTTTTTTACAACAAGCGATCGGTTATGCTCTCAATCGTTCATCCAAGTCAGGATTGTATCTCGCTGGAACAGCCATATTCTTTGTTTGTTGGCGTTTGCCTGTTCTGAATAAAATTCACTTTCTAGGAATCCACCCTGAAATCCTGGTTCGGCTTTTGTTTTTTTGCCAATTTATATTTCCCGTCTTTATCATGTTATTCGTTCATACTCTTTTTGATCGTAAGATTACAAAGATAGCATTTTTAACTTTTTTCTTCGATACCGTTCTGGCTTTGATCCAACTCTTTGAGATGAATCCCGACCAAAGATTTTATTTTGTTTATATTTGGTATGTATTACTTGGAATCAAAGTTCCCATTTTAATTCAACTATTGGCAAAAAATTATAAAAAATCGACTGAAGCGATTGTGGTTTCGTTAGGTGCTCTGGTTGCAACCTTTTTTGGAATCGCAGATGTTTTAACAGACGTAATCACAGGAAAAAATGCATACCTGACACAGTATGGGATATTAACTTTTTTGTTTTCTGGTGTTCTTGCTATTGCCATCCAGAGTTCGCGTACAAAAAGAGAGTTAAGGAATCTAAACGAGTCTTTGGAGATGATAGTCACTCTTCGTACCCAAGAACTTCAAAAACAATACAAAATACTTCATGATGATTTATTGATGGCAGCAAGTTTGCAATCAAAACTAATTCCACCGATGGAATTCCAACATTTAAATTTGAGTGTTACTTCTGTTTTTATGCCAATGGAAAAAATTAGAGGAGATTACTTCGATTTTTTTATTCATGAAGATGGAAGTATAACATTCATTCTCTGTGATGTTTTGGGGCACGGGATTGCTGCTGCTCTCATTGCAAGTATGTTGAAGGTAAATTTTTTAGAAATTGCTCCAAAATTGAAAGATCCTTCTTCTTTTTTACATGAGTTAAATGCAAAAATGTTACCTGTAGTGGAAAAGAATTATATCACTGCTGTTGCGAGTCATTTTGACTTAAAAAAACAGGTGTTATCCTATTCTGTGATGGGCCATCCTAGTCCCTTCCTTATCAATCGGAAAAACGGCAACTTAAATCCGTTAACTGGTAGAGGTCCCATTATGGGCTGGAAAAAGGATGTTCAGTTAGAAAGTTTTTCACATCCATTAAAATCAGGAGACCGTTTTTTCTTTTACACTGATGGGATTACGGAGAGTCACAACAGAGAGAAAGAAATGTTCGGAGAAGTCCGATTAAAAGAAACACTTTTGGAAGGAATCTCACTTTCACCGAAGGATTTAAACGAAAAAATCAAAAACCAAATTAAAAATTTTACTTTTAGATTGTCAGATGATGTAACATACTTTACGATCGATTTCTTATGAAAATTGGATTGGAACAGCTGCGATTGCGAACCGTTTTAAACTTAGGTGTTCGTAGGCAAATGGATTTGCAAACATCTGTTCGAGTCCAACTTGTTAACTTAATCGCGGTACTTGGAATCGTTTCCAATCTTCAATACTCAGTTTTATTTACAGTTGTCAGTGCACCTAACTTTTGGATTATGAACGGCATTCATTTTGCCGTTATCATTACCTTCGTTTATATCCTCTATCTTAACTATATTGAAAAATATTCTTCAGCACGCATACTGACAGTCGTTACAATTACAATTCCTGTTTTTTTTGCTTCAATGATTAGTTTTGGTAATTCGTGCGGATTTTATTATTATTTTTTGGTATTTGCCCTTTCACCTTTTGTCATTTTTTCGTATGATGAAAAGTTTTGGATCTTATTTGTATTTTTATATAATAATTTGTTGTATGTATGGTTTGAGTTTTTTGGATCTCCAGGAACGTTTGAGGAAGGGACGTTGATCCACCAGGAGTCAATACAAGAACTTTTTCGTGTGAACTCGGTTGTTTCATGTTTGTTTTTTGTAGCACTCATCATGTTTTATTTTTTAAGAAATATAAACCGAATCCAAAAAGAGATGATTCGAACAAATGCTCATAAGGATCGAATATTTTCTATTTTAGCTCATGATTTAAAGGGCCCCATTGGAACTATGAATTCATTTTTGGGTTTTCTAATGGAAACAACACCCGATAGGGATGAGCTAATCATTGCTTTAAAAGAACTAAAGAAAAGTACGAACCAATCTTACTTAGTATTGGAAAATTTATTGGATTGGGTGAAAAGTGAATCAAAAAAGATTCCCATCAACCTAGATACCGTAAACCTTTCAAAAATGGTTCACAATGCAAAAGATATATTGAATTTGCAAGCGAGTGATAAAGGCATACAATGGGAACTTCAAGTGCCTTCAAATGTATTTGTTCGCTGTGATGAACGAATGATTAGCACTGTGATTCGAAATCTTTTTTCAAATGCCATCAAGTTTTCATTTCCCAATACCAAAATTAATGTAGAGGTGGTCCAAGATCCCAGTTTTGTCGAACTCATCATATCGGATTCTGGGATTGGAATGTCAGTTGAACAAATCCAACAGATCTATGAAGGAAAACCCTTTCCTACAACCTTCGGTACCCAAGGTGAAAAGGGTACGGGCCTTGGGTTACTCGTTTGTTCTGAAATGTTAAAAAATCAAGGTTGCATTATGGCTTTGACAAGTTCTCCAAATATTGGTACAAAAATCAGAATTCAAATTCCTGCTTCCTTGTAATTTCGTTTCTTTTTTTAAAAGATAGAGTCCAATCTTTGAATATGTGGCCTAAGTTTTATTTTGATTGGTTGAGAAAATCGGCACCAACAGGTTCTGTTGAAGTTTATCCTGAGATTTCGGAAACTTTCGAAACTAATTTACCTAATGTTTTTGTAATCGGTGATTTAACGGGTGTTCCGCTTTTAAAATTGGCATGTGAAAGTGGTGTCAATGTTTGGAATTCGATCCCTAGTCGCAATAATGAACGATTTGATGTCGTGATTATTGGTGGAGGCCCGGCCGGTATTTCATGTGCTTTGGAAGGAAAACGTTTAGGTAAAAAATATCTTGTTTTAGAATCCAATGTACCGTTTCAAACCATTCAAAGTTACCCGAATGGAAAACCAATTTTTGCAGAACCAAAATTTTATCCCACCAAATCAAAATTAACCATACAAGATACAACGAAAGAGTTGTTGTTAGAAGATTTAAATGAATATCTGAAAGAGAATCCAATCAATATAAAAACCAACAAACGTGTAATCCAGATTATAAGGGATTCCATTGGTTATCTTTTGGAAACAGAGTCTGGAGAAAAATTTGAGACCAATTCGATTGTCATTGCTATTGGAAAGTCGGGAGATCCTAAAAAACTAGGAATCCCCGGGGAAAGTAGTTCTCATGTTTTTTACCGTTTGATTGATCCAAAAGACACTCTTGGACAATCGGTTGTCATAGTCGGTGGTGGGGATACTGCACTGGAAGCTGCCATTCAATGTTCTGATTATGCCAAAGAGATCACATTGGTCCATAGGGGAACAGATTTTCAACGAGCAAAAATCGAAAACGTTAATCAAATCAAACGTTTGGAAAGAGATACGAAAATCAAAATACTGTATAAGTCACAAGTAACAGAAATAGTTCCTTCTGCGGTATTTATCAAATCAAACGAAAAAGCTGTGAAGTCAAAAGCAGAAATGGTATATGTTCTCATCGGAACTTTGCCTCCTGTCGGCTTTTTGGAACGAGTAGGTATCAAATTACAGAACCAAAAGAAATTCATTGATTGGCTAGGATTTGGTGCTTTATTTTCTTTTGCCACAACAGCTTATTTTGGTAAGTCGGCCATGTATGGACCTGGTTGGTTTTCGTCTCTAGCAACATTTGCATCTGCAGTATCGGCGATTTGTTTGATTGCATATGGAGTCCTCTATTGGAAAGCAGGAAGAATCAAATGGAGTTTCTGGAAAATAGTTAAAAGTTTTTATTTTATATTCGTACTGAGTTACTTTTTGTTTGTTTATTTATCATCAACCTATTTTCAATTTCAATTTTTGGGTAAAACCCCTGCTTTTCATTATACATTTCTGTATTCAACCACCATTCTGATATTTGGAATCAGAAGGATTTTGGTTCGCAAAACAGAATATATTTTATACCAAACGTTAACTCTAATTGGAATTCAAGTATTCTTCTTATTTTTACTTCCTGAAATCATTTTGCCCAAGTTAGGTGAGTTTGGTTTATTGGGATCAGAGGATAGTTATATCAGAAGAGAGATCTTTCCAGGTGATGCATATTGGAAAGCCTATGGTTTGATTTTGGCTTGGCCATTGAATATGGGTGTTCTGTATGATGGAGGGATCACAACATTTTGGTTAGGTTATGGTTTGCTTTTTAGTTTTGGATTGATTCCCTTTTTGGTATATCGATATGGAAAAGGGGCATATTGTGGTTGGATTTGTTCTTGTGGAGGTCTTGCAGAAACATTGGGAGACGAATACCGACAGAAAATGCCTCATAGTCAAACGGCTTACCGCATAGAACATTTTGGTCAATACATTCTATTTTTTGCTTTTATTTTGACATTATTGAAGTTAGTTGGGGTTTTTGGTAAATCAATCATTCCTATTTTGTCTTTAGGAGAAATATTCGCAGATTCGACAAAGTGGATATATGATTTAGTTGTTGATATTGGATTGGCAGGTGTTATCGGTGTTGGTTTTTATTTTTTATATTCAGGAAGAATTTGGTGTAGGATGTTTTGTCCTCTAGCCTCGCTGATGCATATTTATGCAAGATTTAGCTCATTTCGAATTTTTTCAGACAAAAAAAAATGTATTTCATGTAATATTTGTACTAAAAACTGCCACCAAGGTATTGATGTTATGGGTTATGCGAGTCGAGGAATTCCAATGGATAGCGTACAATGTGTACGTTGTTCCGCTTGCGTTTCACTTTGTCCTACAGACGTATTACGTTTTGGCACTGAAAGGAAAGGACGAATTTCCTATGATCATTTAGAAGCGATAAAAAAGGAATCATAGAATTGAGTTCGCTGAGGTCTGAGATCCAAAACTTATTCCAACTAGGGATCAGTGCAGCAAACCCATTTCACTTTTTCCCTGAATTTTGGAATAAAAATCCTGAGCTCTTACAGAAGTTAAAGGATCCAAACAAAAATCTTTACGTGTTTGCATTAGGCAAAGCTGCGTATTCGATGGCAATGGCTTTTCATTCTGATATAAAAGTCAAGGAAGGTTGGATCCTAACAAAATATGGCCATATACCAGAAAAGGAAAAAGCAAAGGAATCAAGTACCATTTGGCATTTTAGAGAGTCAGCACATCCGGTTCCTGATGCAAACTCCATCCAACATGCAATCGAAATTGTAAAAGAGTTAAAAACATTAGGTGAATCTGATCGATTGGTTGTTTTGTTATCGGGTGGTGGTTCCAGTTTATTTGAAATTCCAATGGACGGTGTCACACTTCAAGAATTAAGGGAAATCCAGTTTTCCTTATTAAAAAAAGGAATTTCCATCCAAGAACTCAATTCGGAACGAAAGAAGTATTCTCAAGTCAAAGCAGGAAAACTCTTAAATCTCTTAAATGAAAATTTGGAAGTTTTTACGTTTGCCATCTCAGATGTATTAGGTGATGATCCCAATTTGATTGCTTCTGGTCCAACCTATCCTAGTCCTAATTATTTCCTTTTAGGGAATTTGACCAATTCCATTGAAAAAATTTTGTATGAAGCAAAATCAAACGGTTATTCGACAAAATGTCTTTCATTCACTTGGGCGGAATCAAGTGAAAATACCTCAGTTTTAATCGAAAAAGAATTTTTAAACGCTATCGAATATCCAGGAAAACAAATGATATTGTTAGGTGGAGAATTGGTCTGCCCTGTTAATGGAAATGGGAAAGGTGGCCGTAATATGGAAACTGCTCTTCGAGTTTCCATATTATTAGAAAAATACAAAACAAATCGTTGTTGGGTATTTTTATCGGGAGGAACTGACGGAACTGATGGGCCAACTGATTCTGCAGGTGGGGTAGTGGATCAGGATTCGTATTTTATGATGATACAAAAAGGATGGGACCCATTAAAAGAACTATCCAACTCAAATTCCTATCCAATTTTAAAAGATATTGGTTCCACATTGGATACAGGTCCAACGGGAACGAATGTGAATGATATTTTGATTTTATTAATTGGAGAAACGGAAACCTAAGTTTTTATTTTGTCCATTCCAATACAATTGAAATATAGGGTTTTGCCAACGACTTTTACCAATATTGGAATGTAACAATTCATCATCGATTTTTTTAAGAACATTGACATGGTCTTTTAAAAACCTCCACTGAATTTCTTCTTTTTTAGCTGATGGAATTGATTCTTTGGTGATATTCATGATGGAATCTTGTAATCCAATCAAACTAGGAACCAATAACGATCTTACACCTTGATAATCAAAATTACTTTTCCTTGCAACTGATTCATGTAACCACCATAAGGTGTCTGCATACGTTCCACTTGAATCTAAACTTGATGCACTTATAAAGTTTTTTGTCCCAAAAAAGAAAGGTTTGAATAAACTAAGACAGGGTGTGGACGTTCCTGTATAATAAACTCGTAAAGGATCCTGGTTTGTTTCTGAAGTATCCCACTCGACTATCAAACTACCGTTGGTTTGATTTGGTGTTGTTGGGCCTGTTGCATGCAAACAAAGAGATTTCATCGAACCATTGCAAGGTTCGAAATCATCAATTTGGATTTCATGAGTTTTTAAGGTTTCCATCGCTAGTTTTGTATGATATTCAGAATGAATATTCTGTAAAGATTCTGCTGTTTTCTTATGCAGTGACCTTCTGTCTGAACAATGGCTCATGTAAGTGTAAAATGAATCGCTAAATTGTTTTTTAAATGAAAAATGATTCATTGATTTTATTTTTTCTGATAATGCGGATGAGATACCATCAAAATCGGATTCAATTGTTAATCCATTGGAGATGGCATAGAATGTATCGATTTTTTTAGAAACCCAATATTTGTCTGCTGTTTCTAAAACATAACCATCTGTCCGATCAGCTATGATAAAACTATTATGGTAGTAAAAGGATTGGTTTTTGTATCCACCACAGGCGTCCTGCCCGTATTGTTCCAGAAGTTCGGTTATTAATGATAAGGCATCTTTTGCAGTTTTACATCGTTCTAAGGCCAACCGCAATAAATCCATTCCAGTTAAACCATCATTCTTTTTTTTGATATTTAGATTTGTAAATACAGCCTCGTTTCCTATACAAACTCCAAATTCATTCACCCCCATTTCGGCTCCCCACATATGGAATGGTTTTGATAAAAAAACTTCAAATGTAACGGAAGTTTGTGGGATTTCTATAAAAGTAGTTTTAAGTTTTGTATTTGGTGGGTATTCCTTACGTGGGAGGTGAAGGATCGATTGGGCTTCATTGGGTTCCCGATCAGAATTTTTTGCAAAAATTCTTTTTTGCGTTTTTGTGAATTTTTCAGTGGCAAGGGATGTGTCGCACATTCTAGAATGTTAATCTAGAAACAAAATTTTTCAATTCGAAAATCCAATAAATATGCAAGCAATTCCAAAACAAATTTCTGAATACATCTCTATGGGTTTAACCCAAGAAACAGTAAAAAAGAACCGTTCAGTCTACGGATCAAACGAAATCAATACAAACAAAAAAAACGGATTTTTTAGAATGTTATTGGGAGTCGTGATGGAACCAATGATTTTGCTTCTCATTTCCATTAGTATTGTCTACTTACTTTTAGGTGATCGAAATGAAGCCTTGTTGTTGTTAGGCTCTGTGATTGGAATTATTTGTATTACATTTTACCAAGAGAAGAAAACTGAAACTGCAATTTCTGCTCTAAGGTCTTTGGCGAGTCCAAGGACAAACGTCATTCGGGATGGCCAAATCATTCGAATTGAAGGAAAAGATGTTGTTTACGGAGATTTATTGATTTTAAACGAAGGGGATAGGATTCCTGCAGATGCGGAATTGCTTTCGGATCGTTTGTTTACTTGCGACGAGTCATTGTTAACTGGTGAATCGATACCGGTGAATAAAACTTCAGGTCAGTTTGTATATTGTGGAGCTTTGGTAGTTGGAGGTGAAGGAGTTTGTCGTGTTACTTCCGTAGGAAATCATACTGAAATTGGTAAAATTGGTCTTAAAATTGCAGATGAATCGGTTGGTAAAACTTTATTGGAGATTGAAGTAACACGGTTGGTTCGTAATCTATTTTTAGTTGCTACTAGCCTTTGTATACTACTTGCTCTTTATTTTGGTTTTATCAAATCAGAATGGTTACAAGGATTGTTGTCTGGTTTGACATTGGCAATCGGACTAATGCCAGAAGAATTACCATTGGTGATGACAATTTTTTTTGCGTTAGGCGCTTATCGTTTGAGTACGAAAAATGTATTGGTGAGACGTTCCTCAATCATTGAAACTCTTGGTGCGGCAACTGTTTTATGTTCGGACAAAACTGGAACAATCACACAAAACAAAATGAAACTTGGGAAAATTACAACAGCTGATAAAGTTGAAAATTTGGATGGCCTAAAGGAAGTTTCTATTGAGTCTAAACATATTTTACAAATTGCATTCTTTGCTTCAAAACATCCAAGTTTTGATCCTATGGACAGTGCAATTTCTTATACTATGGAATCATTTCACCAATCGGGAGATTTTTCTCTCCTTTCAACTAAAGAATTTCCATTAACACCAAATGAACTGACCATGGTACGTGTATTAGAAGAGATTAATGGTTTTGTTTGTTATGCAAAAGGTTCTCCTGAAGCTATTTTTAAATTATGTAACTTGAATGAATCTGAAATAGAACTTTGGACTAATAAAACAAATGAACTTGCAATGGAAGGTTATCGAGTTTTAGCAGTTGCGAAATCTGAGGTTCCCTCAAAAGAAATTCCTGAGAATCGAAATTCTGTAAGGTACAAGTTGTATGGCCTACTTTCCTTTTTAGATCCAATCCGAGAGATTGTACCAGAAGCTGTAAAAACAGCATACCATTCAGGTATCCGTGTGATCATGATTACGGGTGATTATCCTGAGACAGCGAAAAACATTGCAAAACAAATTGGATTAGAGAATGCGGATACAGTTTTGACAGGGAAAGAATTGGCAAATTTACCTGAAGAAAATTTGCGTTCTGTTGTAAAAACCTGTAATGTTTTTTCAAGGGTCAGTCCTGATGACAAATGGAAATTGGTACGAATTTTAAAATCTGAAGGGGAAATCGTTGCCATGACTGGTGATGGGGTCAATGATGCACCTGCTCTTAGAACTGCCAACATCGGAGTTGCTATGGGAGAAAGGGGAACTGATGTAGCAAGAGAGGCTGCCGACATAGTATTGTTAGATGATTCTTTTTCTTCAATTTTAGATTCAGTTAGAATTGGTAGACAAATTTTTGACAATCTAAAAAAAGCTCTTGGATATTTAATTGGAGTCCATATTCCAATTGTAGGTATTACTTTTTTACCAATATTATTTGGCTGGCCAATTGTTGTTCTTTCTGCAATCCATATTGTTTTTATGGAAATGGTCATTGATCCCACTTGTACGATTGTGTTTGAAAAGGAAGCAGCCGAATTTGATTTGATGAATCGAAAACCAAGGCCGTCAGAAGAGCCCTTGTTAGATAAAGAATTGTTTATCAATTCTTTGATTCAGGGATTTTATTCTTTGTTTTCCGTCGTGGCAACCTATTGGATCACACAATTTTATTTGAATGAAGAAGGAATCGGCCAAGTTGTGAGTACCGCAACGTTTGTATCATTGGTTTTCTCAAATTTATTTTTAATTTTGGCGAATCGTTCGTTACATGAATCCATGTGGAGTCGCATGCGAATCAAAAACTCGATGATTTATATTGTATTTTTTTTCACCGTTGGTGTATTGCTTGCGTCAATTTATCTACCGGGTATGAATGCGTTATTTAGGTTTGTCCCTCTTAATTTTCTACAATTTTCAGTAGCGATACTTGTTGCTTTTATAGGAGTATTGTTCTACGATATGACAAAAGTTACCATTGCCAAATTGATACGAAATACATAAAAAGGTTAAAACTAATTCATCTTTATGATTGAACTTATCTTTCCGAAAAAATACTCCGCGTTATGTTTAAAATCTGCCTTTTTTGGATTTTTTGCTCACACAGGTTTTGTGAGAGGATTACAAGAAATTGGATTCAAACCTGCAATCGTAACTGGTTCAAGTTCGGGGGCGATGATAGGCGCTCTGTATGCCACAGGAAAGGAAATGTTGGAATTTGAGTCGGTTGTTTTAAGGCTTAAAAAAAAGGATTTTTGGGAAGGTAATTCCTTAACATTACTTGGTCGGTTCTTAAAAAAAGGATGGAATCGTTCAAGTGGTGTTCTCACTGGTCAAGCGACTCGTAAAATTTTATATCCCTACTTAGGAAACAAAAAATTTTCAGAATTACCAATCAAACTGGGAATTGCCGTTTCAAATTTATCAAAGAATAAACGCGAATTGATAACAGAAGGTAATGTGTTGGATGCCGTTATGGCTTCGATTGCATTTCCTTTTTTGTATGAAGTGCAAGAGTTTCAAGGCCAGGAATTTTTGGATGGTGGTATCGGAGATGGGGAACCGATCAAAGAACTCATTTTGGATCCTAGTATTGATCGCATCGTCATTCATCAAATCAATAACAATCGGCCTGTTAGTAAAAACATTTTAAAACGAGCGTTAGATGCCTCGGTTCAGATCATTGAATCGGAAACTGAAGATTTAAAAACTCTTTTAGCTAAAGAGAAAGGTAAAAAATTAATTCGTCTTGAAACCAATACACCATATCTATCACCAAATGATTTTTCCAATGGGAAATTTGCTTTGGCTGAAGGGAGAGGGACTGCTTACAAAAACAAAGCAGAAATTTTAGGTGAGATGGAGTTACCTATTTTTGGTATGTTTAATTAATTACTGAATTATGGATTCACAAAAAAAATTAAATATTCTTGTCGTAGAGGATTCAGTTGCTTCTTATAAAGCAATTGTTTCCGTATTGCAGAATTTTGGTTTTGTAATTAATTCTGAACGAGTTGAATGGAAAGCGGAATTTGATAAAAAAATTTCAGAAAACAATTGGGATATCATTATCTCAGACTTCTATTTACCTGATTTTGATGGTAAGTATGTCATCGGTAGAGTAAAAGAATACTTTCCCGATTTACCTGTCATTCTTATTACAGAATTTATACCTGAAGAGTCAGCCTCTGAATACTTAAATTTAGGTGCTTCCGAGTTTTTGCCTAAATCATCAATCATTAAACTACCGTTTGTTGTGAATCGTGAATTGGAAGCAGCTAGACTCAAACAATCCCAAAAAAAAGCCTGGGAGATGTTGGTTCATGGTGAAGAGATTTTAACTCGCTCTCAGAAGATTTCTCATTTAGGTCATTTTGAAGTGATATTCCCTGAGAATAATACTCTATGGTCTTTAGAATTGTATCGAATTTTGGGATATGAGTTTAGTGAAGTACCCTTAATGGATAAGGTATGGTTACTACTTGATGATGATGAAAAATCTATAATCCAATCCATTTGGAAACAGGTAATGAATGAAAACATATCCAAAGAATTGGTTTTACATTTAAATACAAAGTTTGGTCGAAAAAAAGTAAATTTATGGTTAGAGGCCGAGCGATTTGAAGAAAATCGTTTTCGTATCTTTGGTACCATCCATGATATCACGGACCTTTCGAGTTTAGAAAATTCAATCCAATTGAATGAGCAGTTATTTAAAGGGATTTTTAACAATTCATCCCAAGCAATTTTTTTATTGGATTTGCAAGGTCATATCATTCGGATGAATCGGAATGCAATCTTATCATTCGAAAGGAATGAAGCGGATGTGCAAGGATTGGAATTGATTAGTTCTATTTTTTCCGATTCTAATGAAGATTCGATTAAAAAATTAACGTATGGAATGAAGTTGGCTTTAAAAAACCAAACCTTCGAAGTTCTTGTATCCTATAAACTCAACGATGGAAGAGAAAAATACTTTGATTGTGATTTTTATTCTCTGAATGATCCAAATGGTAAAATTTTATATATTGTTTTAGAAGCAAAAGACATAACAGAAAAAATTGTTTTAGAAAGAGCCTATGCTCAAGCTCAGAAATTGGAGGCACTCGGAACTTTTGCTGGTGGAATTGCACATGATTTTAATAATCTATTAACACCAATGATGGCATACATCTCATTTCTCAATCAAGAATGGTCAAAAAATGAATCGAATGACATCATTCAGAAATCGATGCCAGCAATCGAAGGGATATCTAAATCTTTGGAACGTGCAAAAAATTTGATCCAACAAATTTTAACTTATTCGAAAATTGATCATTCGACATCGAATCAATTAGATCTGAAAGAACAGTTATTGCAAGTAATGAATGAATTCAGATTTGCTTCTAAAAATCAAATTTCGTTATTCACAGATTTAGGGGAAGAACCTGCCTATATTGAAGCAGACCCAATTCAGATATTTCAAATCCTCTCTAATCTATATGAAAATTCTATTTTCGCTCTCCAAGAAGTTACAAACCCAAAAATCACGATCCGATTGGAAAGGATTTCTTACGAGAAATCTGATTTGTTTCAGATAGGGTTTATGAAAAATACTGAATATTGGAAATTGAGTTTTGAAGATAATGGAAGTGGTATACCAAAAGATATTTTGGATAAAATATTTGATCCTTTTTTTACAACCAAGGGTGGGAAAGGAACAGGTCTTGGTCTTTCAATCATCTATGGTATCATTGTAAAAATGGGAGGAACTATACTTGCGGAATCAAGTCCAGGAAAAGGCACAAAGTTTGATTTGTATTTTCCCGCATGGAAGGCTATGCTTTAAACAATTGACAAGTTCTTTACATTGGAATATGACAATAAGTTCAGATGAATTTTTTGGATCAAAAGAAAGTTCTGCCCTATTACCTTGGGTTCCTTTGGCTCACATTATCATTTTTAATATTCTCATCATTTTTTTTCTTTTATCAAGTTTTCCATAACCGTAACAAAGTCACAGCGTTCGAAGAGAAAAAAGAATGGAATGTCAAACTCAAAGAGTATGCATCCTACTTAAAAGATGCGGAAACAGGAGTCAGAGGATACTTGCTTTCAAAGGATCCAAATTTTTTATCACCTTACCTTACAGCCAAAACGGAACTCATATCACTCGAATCCTATCTAATACAGAATGTCGAATTGCTTGATAGAGAAAATTTAAATGAACTACTTCGTTTGAGCCATCGAAAATTATCCCAACTTGAGGCTTATCTTGAACTTCGTCCTTTTAGAATTCCAAATAAACAGACTCTCGCTGAAGGGAATCAGAAAATGGCAGAGTTTAGGAATTTCTTTGATCGATTTTTAAAACAAAAACAAACTCGTGATGATCTAGCATTCCAATCCCATAAGCAATTGAATGATCGATTGATTGTTGTATCTGGAAGTCTTTTTCTTTTATTATCATTACTTATTTTCTGGATGATATTCGTCTTAAAGAAAAGTATTCGTTCCATTGCGGAAAAAGAATTACTTTCGGATCGTTTCACTGAAATTGATGATTTATATCAAAATTCGCCAGTTGGATTTCATAGTCTTGATACAAATGGCGTATTTCTAAAAGTGAATCGAACAGAATGTGAGTGGTTTGGATATACTGAAGATGAGTTAGTTGGTAATAAAAGATGGATTGATCTTTTAGCAGAAAGTAGTAAAGAAGTTTTTTTGTCGAACTTCCCAGTTTTTAAAAAGAAAGGTCATATCGATTATTTGATTTTTGAAGTAATCAAAAAGAATGGGAAATCGATGTTCGTGAGTTTATCCGCTACTGCCATTTATTCTCCGGGCGGAGAGATGATCCGAACCAGATCTGTGTTAGTTGATGTAACCAAATCTGTTGTTTATGAAAAAGAACTTATTGAGGCTAAAAAGAAAGCGGAGGATGCAAGTAGAGCCAAGTCTGAATTTTTATCTAATATGAGTCATGAACTTCGAACGCCATTAAATGCTGTTATAGGACTCTCTTTATGGTTATTAGAAGAAAATCCAAAACCTGAACAATTAGAGAATTTGAAGAATTTGAAATTTTCTAGTGAATCATTATTATCTCTTATCAACGATATATTAGATTTCAATAAAATTGAAGAAAGGTTAGTTATCATTGAAGCTATTGATTTTAATTTGAAAGATTTTTTGAAATCGATTACGACTTCTTTTCTGGTTCGATCAAATGAAAAATTATTGGATTTCCATCTTGAGATAGATCCTAATATACCAGAATTCATCCATTCTGATCCCACAAGGCTTTTGCAAATTTTAAATAATTTATTATCCAACGCTTTGAAGTTTACTCACAAAGGATTTATTAAGCTAAAATTGATTGTTGATAGAATAAATTCGGAATCCTTGGTTTTGCACTTTGAAATTTCGGATTCTGGGATTGGCATTGATAAAAGTAACCTAAGTTCAATTTTTGAAAAATTTACACAAGCTAACCAAGATACAACCAGAAAGTATGGTGGATCGGGATTGGGACTCGCCATTTCCAAAGCGTTGGTTGAACTGATGAATGGGACTATGTCTGTGGAATCTACTTTGGGTGTCGGGAGTAAATTTTGCTTTTCCCTTCCCTGCGAAATGGGAAAAACCAATGAACACATTACAATTACATCGATTAAAAACAATGAAAGTTTAAAAGGAAAACGAGTTCTCGTTGCCGATGATATCACCATCAATCGAAGTATTGTCATTCGATTTTTAAATCGGTGGGGGATTTTGACATTAGAGGCCGCTCATGGATTGGAAGTATTGGAAATACTCAAACAACAAACTGTTGATTTGATCCTTATGGACTTACACATGCCTGAAATGGATGGCTATGATGCATCGATTGCCATTAGAAAAAATGATGATTGGAAAGACATTCCAATCATTGCATTAACGGCCTCGGCCCAAATTGAAACTAGGCAACAAATTAAAGCAGTCGGTATGAAGGATTTTATTTCTAAACCATTTAATCCAAACGACCTATTGAATAAACTTCATACTTGGATCGGAACATAAGTTTAATTTTATTCATTCGAATCCACATCATTTTATTCTGAATCAATCGATAATGCAAGGATGGTGATATCGTCGTCAGATTTTTTGGAATGTTGGAATTTTTCCAATTCTGATACTACTGTATCGCAAATCATTTGAGGACCTTCTTTTGCGAGAGATTGAATGAGGGAATAAAATCTTTCTTCTCCAAACAATTCTCCACTATGAATGTTCCGTGCTTCTATCACGCCATCGGTAAATAAAATTAGAGTACCTTCATTAGGCATGGAAAAAGTTTTTTCAACAATATCGGATTGAATGTGCTCATTGATTGCGCGACCATAACTGGTGTATGTTGTTATTTTGCCATCACGATCTAAATGGAGTAGAGGTAGATGTCCTGCATTTGCAATGCGTAAAATTTTCTCATTTGGTTTTAAATACACAAAAAAGGCACTTAAAAAATGTCCTGACAATGAGCTAAGTAGTGATTTTCTGATTTTTTCTGCAGCTAATGCAGGTTTATCTAACATATCATTCCAAATTTCTAATGATACCTTTGTCATAGATGCAATCATCGCAGCTGGGATTCCGTGGCCAGAAACATCGCACAAAAACAATCCAACTTCATTTTCTTTCACTAGAATTTCAACAAAATCTCCTCCAATGTCAGTGGCTGGGGAGTATCGAAAGCCTAGCGGATAATTTAATACGTGGGAACGTTTTTTCGGTAATAAGCCGTTTTGTAATTTCTGCGCAATTTTTAATTGTAAGTCTAACTCTTGTTTATCTTCAATGGATTTTCGATAATCAGAGACTCTTAGAACAAGTGCGAGAGAAAGAAAAAATACTTCCAACGCTGAGCCTAGTGGAAGGGAATACGATGCAAAATGGTATGGTTTTATTATACCTTGCACTGTAAATGTATTGATACTTGCTCCAATTAGAATCGAACCAAAAGCTAATAAAAATAATACCACTTCTAGTTTTTTTTTGCTTCTGAATAAAGTCAATGTTGATGTGGCGATGGCTATGAATATGGGAATGAAAACAAGTATGATAGCCATTTGGATGAAGTTTCGAAGATCCATTATAAAAATAAGCACGTTGGAAAAAACCAAAAGTAAGATATAAATTTTTGTAAAGGCATTCAGTTTTGGAAATGATCCTTTGATTTCTAAAAACTCTAATGTGAATAACAAACCGAATATGGATGTTAAAAGGATAGTGATTGGAAATAAATAATTTTTCCAGGTATTGGAATTCCCAAACTCAATGTATTGTATGAATCCAGTAGAATAAGTATTCAATAATAGGATCGTTGCTAAATAAAAGAAAAAATAAAAAAACTTCCTGTAACGAAGGGTATGTGCCAAAAACAAACTAAACAAAAACATCATAAAACCCGCACCAAAATATGCGGCAAAAAAGATATCTTGTTTTTTGGAATAAGCGATAAAGGTCCTTGCGTTATATATAGAAACAAAACTAAAAATGGGATTGTCAGATCTAATTTTTAGATATATCGTTTTTGATTCATTTGGTGAGAGAGTGATCGGAAAAGCTGAGATATGCGAATAAATTGGTTTATTCTTTTGTAATATCTGTTCGCCAGACCAAACTGTTTTCCATTTCCCATTTATTTCCGTGTGAAGCTCGAATACATCCACAACGGGATTCGATAAATGTAAAAAATAAGTGTGAGGAAGATTTCCGTAGTGGATGAGAGTGATCTTAAGCCAAACTGGATTTTTGTTTCGAGGGATTAGGATTACATTTTTTACATTGGGTCGCCAGAGGGTATCTTCCCGTAAGATTTGGTTTAATCCGGCTTCTTTGTCCGCGGGGATAGTGTATTCAAAGTATTTTCCGATGTCTCGGTAGTTCTGCGTTTCTTCAATCGATATGGGCAAGGCAATCAAAGAAGGAACAGGAATCGCCAATGAGAGCAAAAACAAACACAATGTAAAAATGCCCTTCTTGTAAAATTTCACGTAACCTACTATTCTCCCCAATCCCAATCAAAATCGCAAGACGACCGTTCCCCTGCATTTGGTCCTTTTGGAAAAGGAAATTCAAATTGGTTCGGGCCAAATTCCTTTTCTAGATTCTTTCGGAAAGGGAGTAAAGAAAGTCCTTTTCCAAAAAAAACTTGTAAGTTGAACACAGAATTAGCAGTCTAATGCCTAGAGTGCTAAAAGTGAGGAAACACTATGAAACAATATGACTCGAACGTCCAAGGTGCCTTGGACATAGCGCAAACAGAAGCAATGAGGAGACAGAATACAGAAATCACTCCTTATCACTTGGTATGGGGGTTTATGACCCTTCCCACTTCTGTTTCGGGAAAAACATTGCTTAAATATAAATCTGCTGTTGATGAATTTTTGAAAAAACAGGCGAAGGTCACGGGTGATATTCCTTTCGAGTCCCTGCGAACATCGCCAAAATTGGCCCAATGGTTTACCATGGCATCTTCACGAGCTGCTGAAAATGGAAGGGAAGAACTTAAAGAAGCAGATTTTTTAAAATTTTTACCTCAGATTTTGCCAGAGTTGAAAATCAACTATGAAGAGTTAAACGTAAAAGAAACGGACGAGGAAGTTCCTAACTTTTTAGTGAATCTAAACGATTTGGCAAAAGAAGGTAAATTGGATCCAGTGATTGGTCGAAGTAAAGAAATTCGTTCCGTCATGGAAATTTTAGGTAGACGATCAAAAAACAATCCCGTGTTAGTTGGTAGCGCTGGTGTTGGGAAAACTGCCATTGTAGAAGGACTTGCGGAACAAATCGTAAAGGGACGAGTGCCTGATGTATTAAAAGGAAAAACCATTTATTCACTTGATATGGGGCAACTCATGGCAGGTACTAAGTACCGAGGTGAATTTGAGGAAAAACTAACAGCACTTTTGCGTTACATCAAAGGACAGGCTGGCGAAGCGATTTTATTTATAGATGAAATTCACCAATTGGTTGGTGCAGGAAAAACCGAAGGTGCAATGGATGCAGCCAATCTATTAAAACCTGCATTGGCAAGGGGAGAATTACATTGTATTGGTGCAACAACAGGTGATGAGTTCCAGAAATACATTTTAGGTGACCAGGCATTGGAGAGAAGGTTCCGAGCAGTGCCTGTGAATGAACCAAGTAAGGAAGATGCGATTGAAATTTTAATGGGGATACGTGATAAACATGAAATCCATCATGGAATCAAGATTTCAGATGAAGCGATATATGCATCCGTTCTTTTGTCAGACCAGTATATCACAGATAAATTTTTACCTGATAAAGCTATTGATTTAGTGGATGAGGCTGCATCTGCTTTGAAACTATCGGCGGAGGCAATGCCAACAGAACTGGTAGAACTTGAAAGTGAGATCCGTGCCAAAAAAATTTATGCCCAGGTAGAGAAGAAAAATGAAGAGATTTTAAAGGAAATCGAATCATTAGAAAAAAAATTCCAAGCTGGAAAAGAAGTTTGGGAAAAAGAGGTAAATTCTTTGAAACAAATTGCATCGATCAAAAATAAAATTGATCGCGTGAAGTTTGACCTGGATGCGGCCCAACAACGTGCGGATTATACAGAAGCTTCTCGATTAAAATATGCAGTGTTACCTGAATTAGAAAAGGAGCTCAGCACATTCCAAAATAGTTGGATTTTAGAAAGAAATCATATAGCGGCAGTGATCGCAAGGCAAACTGGAATTCCGGTTGAGAAAATTCTCAAAACAAAACAGGAAAACCTTCTCCATTTGGAAGATGATTTGAATTCAGTAGTTTACGGACAAAAAGAATCCATTCGTGAGATTGCTGATACATTATTAACTTCTTATGCAGGTATATCATCGGAAACAAGGCCACTTGGTTCATTTTTACTGAAGGGTCCAACAGGCGTAGGGAAAACAGAAACTGCAAAGGCGATTGCTAAGTTTTTATTCGACCAAGAAACTAATTTGGTTCGATTGGACTTAAGTGAGTATTCCGAAAAACATTCTGTTGCAAAACTCATTGGTGCACCTGCAGGTTATATAGGTTACGATGAAGGCGGAATTTTGACCGAAGCAATTAGAAGAAAACCATATTCAGTTGTGTTGTTTGATGAAGTGGAAAAAGCCCATCCTGATTTTTCTGATATCTTATTACAGATATTAGATGATGGTAGGCTTACTGATAACAAAGGTAGGACCATAAATTTTAAGAATACCATTGTGATCCTCACTACGAATTCTAAAAATATAGAGATGGATTTTAAACCTGAAGTATTGGGTCGGCTAGATGCAGTGTTAACTTATCATTCTTTAGATTCTTCGATTATGGAGAAACTGATTGAGAAGCAACTTCGTTTGTTAAACGAACGATTGAAGGTAAAAGGGATTGTAATCGAACTTTCCGAAAGTACAGAACATATTTTGACAGAGCAGGGATTTGATCCAAAATTTGGTGCAAGGCCACTCGGAAGTGTGTTCAACCGGATCGTGAATCGTCCTCTGGCAAAAGCCATTCTTTCGGGAAGTATAGGAGAAGGAAGATACCGCGCAGATTGGAACGGAGATGATTTACATTTTGCTCCGATCCAGGATGCAGTGGCCACCAAAAGGTAATTCGAGGAGAATTTTATCCCAATCATAGAATCCACTATGGTTGGGATTTTCGTCTAAACTCTCAGTTATGGCCGAATTCACAATCAACTCTACCCTTACTACCAACCAAAAAGTACCCATCCCAATATTGGGATTAGGAGTCTGGAAATCCCGCCCGAAAGAATGTTTCGAGGCAGTGAAATTTGCTCTAGAATCAGGATACCGTCACATTGATACAGCTGCCATTTATGGCAATGAAGCCGATGTAGGGGCTGCCATCAAAGAGAGTGGGATTCATAGGAAGGATGTATTCCTTGTCACCAAACTATGGAATGCGGACCAAGGTTATGACGAAGCACAAAAAGCAATCGATGTTTCCTTAAAAAAAATTAGGAACTGATTACGTAGATATGTATTTGATCCACTTTCCAGTCTCTGGAAAACGAAAGGAATCTTGGAAAGCATTAGAACAAATCAAAAAGGACGGAAAAGCAAGAGCGATAGGTGTCAGTAATTTTATGGTACTTCATTTGGAAGAATTACTTAAAGAAACTGACATTATACCTGCGATGAATCAGGTGGAGTACCATCCATTTTTGCAAGACACGGAACTTAAATCCTATTGTAATGAAAAAGGAATTTTATTAGAAGCGTATAGTCCGTTAGCCCATGGACAAAAATTAGAAGATGAAAGGGTGACAAAATTAGCCAATCGGTATGGAAAAACAAATGCTCAGATTCTCATCCGATGGTCATTACAATCAGGAAATGTTGTGATACCAAAATCAAAAAATCCAAGCCGAATCAAAGAGAACGCTGATGTTTTTGATTTTAATTTGTCCCCAGAAGATATGAAAGAAATATCAAACTGGAATGAGAATTTTCGAACTTGTTGGGATCCGACGACAGTCGTCTAAATCTCATTCAGAAGATTTATTTTTTTTCAAACACTAGGACAGCAGATTGTCTGTTGTCCTTTGTTCCCAAATACCCATATCCAAAAGGGAAGGGCAAAATTGAATCATTCGTGCGATCACTTAATGATTTCAATTCTGGTTGGGCTTCCGGGATCACAGCTCCAGACAAATTCCAAGATTTTTCATACCTTCCATAAATAAACCGTTTCCAAAGCTCTTCGGGAAAAAGACGAATAGGAAATCCAGAGTCATCTTGGACAACGAAACTGACATTTTTTAGAAGGAGGTCTCTGAAAGTTTTTCGTTTTTCGCCATGGAATAAATATTCTGCTGACTTTGTGAAGATACCTATTTCACCCAAATTAGAGAAATATTCATACAAACCGTCACCTTCGACACCTTCATTCCCAATTAAGAATATTTTAAAATACGTAAGTGACTCTTTCTTTTTTAATGTTGAGTCATACATTTGGATGGTAAATCCTTTGTAAATTATCCCTTTCCCGACAATTGTTTCCTCATTTGAGTCAACGATTTCCTTACCCATTCGTTTTAAAAAAGCAACAAACACTGGGTAGGCGCCATTTAATTCTTTTTTCTTTGTTTCCTCTTTCATCTTTCGGTAAGTAAAGTAATTTCTCCCTGCCAAGTGGTCTGACAAAGAACGGATACCTGCTTTGACTATGGATTTTTCTTTCTCCGATAATTCTGCATATTTGTTTGGATATCCTGGATCTTCTAAACCAAAAAGAATGTAACGGTCACAATTGGGATAAAATGAAAACAAATTTAAAACATCAATTCCACTAAACGGATAAACAACTGTTTTGACTTTTGGATTGTACTCTTTTGTTTTTAAATATGTAGTAATGGTATCTCTCGTTTGGATTAATTTATTCCAACTTAGATCCATTTCCCTTTTGTGAATAGGATCTGCATCAGTTAACCCTGCCCACTCCTCATAAAGATTCTGTTCTACTGGAGTGATGGTATGTTTGTTTTCTAAAATTTGGCATTGGATTGTGAAACAGAGTAGGAAAATAAAAATTTTTTGGATCATACTAGAAAAACTAAGAACGAACTTATACTCACTTTGGTATGTTTAGTGGATAGGTTTTGATTCCATCCTTTTTCTTATATCTTTTTTCTCAAAAGACCCACGATAGATTTTGGCAAAAAAAAACCGGCTCGGGGAAAACCCGAACCGGTCAATGGTTCCTAAAAAGAAAGCCTTTCTTTGTTATTCGCCTACTGCGATGTCTCCATCCCCTTCTGTTGAGAAACTAACAGGTTGTTTTGATTTTGTTTCCTTTGTTTCTTTGGGGTCTCTCTCAATCGATTTTACTTCTCGAGTTTGGATCTTGGCTTGGTCAAGGACTGGGAGTCCATTCAAATCACGCACTTGGTTTTCGATTTTAAAAGCAATGTCAGGGTTTTCTAAGAAGAAGTTCCTAACTTGTTCTTTTCCTTGGCCAATTTTTTCTCCGTTATAGGAATACCAAGAACCAGCTTTCGCTACTAGATCATGACGGACCGCTAGGTCAATGAGTGAACTTTCGCGATTGATTCCATTGGCATACATGATATCGAATTCAGCCTGACGGAACGGCGGCGCACATTTGTTTTTCACCACTTTCACTCGAACACGGTTTCCGACTGGTTCCTCTTTTTCTTTCAGAGTTTCAATCCTACGGATATCAAGGCGAATGGACGCATAGAATTTTAATGCATTCCCACCAGTAGTGGTTTCTGGACTTCCAAACATCACTCCGATTTTCATACGGATCTGGTTGATGAAAATGACGGTTGTACTGGATTTTGAAATGGTTCCCGTGAGTTTACGAAGGGCTTGTGACATGAGGCGGGCTTGTAGACCCATGTGGGAGTCTCCCATATCCCCTTCGATTTCCGCCTTAGGGACTAGGGCGGCAACTGAGTCGATGACAATGAGGTCAATGGCGTTGGAACGAACAAGAGATTCGCAGATTTCCAAAGCTTCTTCGCCGTTGTCTGGTTGGGCAACGAGTAGATCGTCTACATTCACACCTAGTTTTTTGGCATAAGACGGATCGAGAGCATGTTCGGCATCGATAAAAGCAGCAATGCCACCTTTCTTTTGTGTTTCTGCAATGGCAGAAAGAGTGAGTGTTGTTTTACCAGAAGACTCAGGTCCATAGATTTCAATGATACGACCGGATGGGAAACCACCAATCCCTAAAGCAATGTCAAGGTCCAAAGAGCCAGTGGATACCACATTCATTTCGGCCATACGTGTGTCGGCACCGAGACGCATGATGGATCCTTTACCGAATTGTTTTTCAATTTGGCCTAGGGCGGCATCAATTGCCTGCTTTCTTTGGTCGGTTTCTTTTTCTAGTGCCTTGTCAGCTTTCTCTTTTTTCATGAATCAATCGTTCTCCTAAGTCGGTGTTCCGAAAGACTAGGTAGGGGACTTGGCCAGTTGGTTTTAAAAAATCCGTCTGACTCTCTCAAGGATGAACCCATCCCTTCCGAATTCCACTCTTTTTCTCTTCCGAAGTGACTCCATTATGCCTTAGGCCTGGGACAAACTAGGGTTGGGAGAGGAATTTTTCTGGATTATGTCTTTTTTTTCCGAATTCAACACTAAACAAAATGTAAGTACTTGTATAGTATTTTTTTGAAGGGGGAGAAAGAAAACTTAGCCGATAGTTTTGATGTATGACCCTGCCTGTCCTCGAAGTCCAAATCCCAGAACATTTTCCCCAAGCCATGGTGGATTTATTTCGTAGTTACCGCACTTACCTAAAAATTGAGAAGAACTATTCGGAGCATACTTTATTTGCCTATTTGCGTGATTTAAAGTTTTTCTTCGAGTTTTGCATCAAAGAAGAAATAGATATCTTAAGTGTTGATGTTTTAGATGTTAGAGCATATTTTTCAGATCTTAAATCTACAAAGAAACAAGACAAACGAACACAGAGTCGTAAACTTTCTTCCTTACGCACCTTTTATAAATTTTTATTCCGTGAGGAAAAGATCGGGGCAAACCCAATCCTCCAGGTAAGTTTCCCAAAAACAAAAAAGAAGTTACCTAAAAATTTCACTCCGATTGAAACGGAAGACATACTCGATTATGAAGATCCTGAAAAAAAGGAAGTACTTGGAAAAAGAGACAAAGCTATCGTAGAGGTTTTGTATAGCACGGGACTTCGTGTATTTGAGTTAGTGAATGCAAAGTTAAGTGACTTGAATGAAGAGTTAACATCGCTTAAAGTGATGGGAAAAAGAAGAAAAGAACGTTTTGTTTTTATTGGTCCAGAAGCAAAAGAAGCTCTCAAAGAATATTTAGAAGAAAGAGGGAACAGTGGGCCAGATGAAATTTTTTTAAACCAACGTGGTGGAAAACTCACTACTCGTGGGATTCGATACATTTTATCTGAAAGAAGGGTGATGATGGGAATGGAAAAAGCCATCACTCCGCATAAATTTAGGCATACATTTGCAACAGACCTATTGAATGCCGGGGCAGACATTCGCGCCGTACAAGAGTTACTCGGTCATTCGTCTTTATCCTCTACACAAGTGTATTTGAGTGTTTCTAGGGATAGGCTCAAGGAAGTCTACAGGAATGCCCATCCGCATGCAAAGAAGTAAGGAATTAAATCCCCGCCCGACTTAGGGTGGGGAACTAGACCCGCCTCCCAATACGTTCCGACTATCACAACTTTCACTTTCTCACAATCGTTTTCCAAAAAACAAATAAAAAAATTCCAGTAAGTTCGTTTTTCAGCAATTGATAAAGAAAATATAGTTGACTATAAAAATATAGCTGACTATAGATTGATTCGTGCTCCGATTTGAAAATACAAAGGCTGATCCATTACAAAAATTCACTTTAAAAGAGCGGAAATTTGCTAGGACTCGAACAAATCTTACCTTTGGATTGCTCACATTATTGGAATCTCGTTCTTTTGATGAGATCAAAATCATAGAACTTTGTGAATTCGCTGAAATTTCGGAGCCAACCTTTTACAATTATTTTCCTGAAAAAGATGATTTGATCCTTCACTACATCCAAATTTGGAGTCTTATGGTGAGTGTTCTTAATGAAAAACAAAACTCTGAAGAATCAGGGTATGGTTTGTTGTTATCACTGTTCCAATACACTGCAAGAGAATCCAAAAAAAATCCTAGGATACTACTTGAAATCATATCCTTTCAAGCTAGGAAGAAAAAAGAGATACGGCACCAAACTTTGACAGATGCTGAAAAGATATTACTTTTCCCCGATTATCCAGAAATACTAAATTTGCAAGTCGGTGGTATCGAAATGCTTTTAGAAAAAGCAATGACTTTGGCAAAGATAAATAAAGAACTTCCGAAAGATACAAATTGGAAATCATTATCTTTGTCGATTGCTAGTTGTTTTTTTGGGATCCCAATCCTTTCGTTTCAGTTGGGAGAAAATTTAGAAACACTTTGGATGGAAACGTTTCATTATATTTGGTTAGGTGCCGGTGGCAGTATCAAACATAAAGAAAAAAAGAGAGTAAAAAAATGAGATACCTATCAAACCAATGGATCCTATTATGTTTAGGCGGATTATTTGTTTGTTTTACAGGAATGAAATGGAATGTCCCAATTTTTTCTTGGATTCTTTTTATACCCTTTTTGCGGTATGTTCGTTTGGGTCATTCGTTTAAGATTTTATTGCCTAGTTTGATCTTATTTCATACCATCTCAACATTGAGAATTGTAAGTGAACCTTTTCATGTATGGATTGCCATTTTCTCCGGAATCCAAGCAGGCCTTCTCTTTTCGTTTATACTTTGGATCTGGAATTTTATAAGGATTCGTTATTCAAAAATTGTTTCACCGATTTTGTTTTTTTCTCTCCTATGTTGTAGTTTTGAATGGATCGGAGGTTACTTTTCAGATTTGGGTGTTTGGGGAATGTTGGCTAATAGCCAAATTGGAAATTTAATTTTAATGCAATCAGCATCTTTGTTTGGTGCAACAGGAATCAGTTTTATAATTTATTTAATCAATGTTTGCTTAGAGAAAGTTCTGAGTGAAATATTTGGTGAGGAAATTTTAAAAAAAGAATCGTATTTATATCTTTTCTTTTCTTTCTCTTTACTGGTAGTTCTTTATTTTTACGGCACATTTCGATTGAGTAGACCCATTCCTGGAGAACAAATCAAAGTAGCCACCATTACCACCAAATTTCCGATTTCTGCCATCTTTAAGGATACAAAAATCAATTCACAAAATACTGAAGTTACACTTGAAAAAACAAAATTAGCTGCGAAAGAAGGAGCCAAAGTAATTGTTTGGAATGAAGGTGCGGTTCTCATCGCTAAAGAAAAAGAAACTTATTTTTTAGATTTAATTTCCTCAATGGCTAAAGAATACGACATTGAAATCATTGCGGCATACATCATCCAATTAAAAGAAAAGGAATTTTTCTTTGATAATAAATTGGTATGGATTGCTTCTAACGGAACGATTCGCCAAACATATTTTAAACAATTTTTGGTTCCAGGAGAGCCAGTGTCAAAACAGAAGTCTGAGATTAAAGCATTGGAAACTCAGTATGGGAAAATGTCTGCTGCTATTTGTTATGACTTTGATAGCCTTTGGGTTACTGGAATCCATTCAAAAGAAGGTGCGGGTATCACGTTCATTCCAGCTTCCGATTGGTCAGGAATTAATCCCTTTCATACTGAGATGGCTGTTCTCCGAGGAATCGAAAATGGTTCCTCAATCGTGCGTTCTGCAAGAGATGGACTTTCTGGGATTTATGATGCGTATGGAAGGGCAAAAGGAACATTAGATTCTTTTGAGTCCAATGATGGTGTGTTAGTCTCTTCTGTTCCCGTCACAAAGTTGGATACACTTTATACGCAATTTGGAAATTGGTTCATTGGTTTCGTTTTTCTTTATCTGTCTATTTCCATGGTTCGAATTTTCTATTTTGTCATAAAAAATAGTATAAAAAAAGAAAAATAAAGGATAGTGAATGGGATTTGAATATTAGAAAATTTCTAAATATTTGATTGAAATTCAAAATCAATCTGGCATCTTTTGGAGTTCGGAAGTTTTTCTGGTCCACCTAGAGGAACACGAAAGGATGTGAGATGACAATTGTTGCGGACAAATCTATTTTACTTGTAGAAGATGAAGCCATCCTAGCCCTTTATGAAAAAAATCAATTAGAACAAGGTGGATATCAAGTAACACATGTTACCAATGGTGAAAATGCAATTAATCTCATTCTTCAAGGAGAAAATCCTTATGATTTGATTCTCATGGACATCGATTTGGGAAAGGGCATGGATGGAACTCAAACTGCCACTCAAATCCTAAACCACAAAGAAATTCCAATCGTCTTTTTATCTTCCCATACGGAAAGAGAAATTGTCAAAAAAACAGAATCCATCACATCCTATGGTTATGTTGTAAAAAATTCAGGTTTCACTGTGCTTGATGCATCCATCAAAATGGCTTTCAAATTGTTCCAAGCAAACGAATTAACCAAAAGTAAAAAAGAACATTTAGAGACCGTATTACACTCCATTGGCGATGGAGTCATCGCAACAGATAAAGAAGGAAAAATCACTCGGATCAACCCGGTTGCAGAAAAATTAACTGGTTGGACTCATGAAGATGGAATTGGATTGGAAATCAATCAAGTTTTCAACATCATCAATGTGAAAACAAGGCAAAAAGTCGAAAACCCAGTAGAAGTAGTATTAAAAACAAATTCCATTGTCGCCTTGGCTAACCATACCGTTCTCATTGCAAAAGATGGGAAAGAATTTCAAATTGCTGATTCAGGTTCTCCCATAAAAGATTTAAATGGAGAGACCAACGGTGTAGTTTTAGTCTTTCGCGACATTACAGATGAATACAATGTCCAAAGTCGAATCGCCAAACAAGCAAATATGCTTAATAATGTTTTAGACGCTGTGATTGGCACAGATTTTAATCAAAATATAAATTATTGGAATAAAGCTGCAGAAAAAATATTTTTCTGGAAGGAAGAGGAGGTCATCGGAAAAAATTTATTAGAGGTTCTAAACACAGAATACCTCCGCTTCACAAATGATGAAGTGATTGAAAAAGTAAATTTAGAGGGAAGTTTTATAGGTGAAGCAATCCAATATGCTAAAAATGGAGAAGTCAGAAATATTGAAGTCAACGTAGTATTGTTAAACGATGAATCTGATTTGCCAACTGGTTACATCTTTGTAGCTCGTGATATTTCGGAACGATTGATTGCTCTAAAACAAATCAAGGAATCCGAAGCAAAATTAACCCAAATCATAGAGTCTGCTATGGATGCAATTATCAGTATCGATAGTTCAAAAAAGATTATCTTGTTTAATGGTGCAGCAGAAAAAATGTTTGATTATGATGCTCGTGAGATCATTGGTCAACCCTTAGACAAACTAATTCCAGAAAATTTTAGAAAACAACATGATAACCATATAGACCAATTTCAAAAAACGGGTGTCAGTCGAAGGGCGATGGGCGCTTTGGGTGAGATCAGTGGACTTCGGGCAAATGGAGAGGAGTTCCCGATTGAAGCATCAATTTCCCAAATCACCGTCAATGGTGAATCTTTATTTACGGTGATTTTAAGAGATGTAAGTGCTCGAAATTTATCCGAATCAAAAATCCAAAAGCTCCTCATAGAAAAAGAAAATATTTTAAAAGAAATCCATCATCGTGTTAAAAACAATATGAGTTCCATCTTTACGCTATTGAATTTACAGGCAAATTCTCAAGAAGACAATGCCGTACAAACGATATTGTATGAAGCGGCTGGTCGAATTAAAAGTATGATTGTGTTGTATGATAAGCTGTATCATTCGGAAACGGATAATAGTGTTTCTATCCAAGATTATTTTCCAACCTTTTGCCATGAGATTGTTTCTATTTTTCCTAAAAATGTTTCTATCCAATTGGATATTGTTGATGAGCGTGTAGAAGTGAATGCAAAAATTCTTTCTTCATTGGGAATCATACTGAATGAACTAATTACAAATTCAATGAAACATGCATTCATTGAAAAAACGAATCCTGCAATCATTCTGAAAATCACCAAACAGGGGCAGGTGGTATTTTTAGAATACTCGGATAATGGAAAAGGTATACCAGAGACAGTTTCATTTCAGAACACACCAGGTTTTGGTTTGCAATTGATAGGAATGTTGACCGATCAAATTGGAGGAAAGATTTCAATTAATCGTATGGAATATCCGAAGTTTGTATTGGAACTTCCCCTTTAAGATTTTTTTATAAGATAGAGTAGAATATTTGTTTACCTTCTTATCATCTCTACTTCTATTCTCCCATGGGCAAACTTCAGTTTTTTGTCGTCTTATGTTACCTTATACCTGTAGTCGTAGTCATATTTCCAATCGGATTGATTTTTTCCTATGTTTTTAAGATTACTGGACTCGATAGATGGTCAAATCGAATTAACAATTTTTTAGGTTATTTTTGGTATCGTTCGTTTTTCATTGTAACAGGTCGTACTTTAGATGTCTCACTTGAAGGTTGGGATCCAAAAGGAAACAATCGATTCCTTATTTGCAATCATACAAATGCCTTGGAAGTTCCTTTAATCGTATCTCTACCTTATTTAAGTAAAGAAAAAGATATTCGTTTATCTTACTTAGGTGGAGATATCATCCAAAGGTATAAAATCATTCCTTTGATGATGCATAAGACTATCGTTGAAGCTGTCATATATTCTGAAAAAAAACCAAATTTTAGAAATTTTAAAACCGATGTATTACGTGTTTTAAAAACGAGATCTATCTTTTTGTATCCAGAAGGGGAGAGGACATTTACGGAAGAAATCAAACCGTTTCAAACTGGTGTGATGAAAATTGCCTATAAGTTTGATATTAACTTGGATGTGTTTGTCGTAAGTGGATTTATGGGTTATTCTAATTTAAAAGAATACAAACATCTTTCCAATTCTAGAAAGATATATTTTCATTATTGTGGTTCCATTCTGGCAAAGGATCATTCTACATTTGAAGCCTATCTCGCAAAAGCAGAATCGTTAATGAAAGATAAGAAAAAAGAACTAGAAAAATTGGAGAGAATCGCATCCGAATCAAAATAGATTTCGTTTGCGGATTTTGATTTTTCCACAATGGGAAAGAATTCCGTTTTGTACCTTTGGATCATTTCCAATAATCAAAAATTACACTCCATGTAAATTTCCATTTGCATGCAAGTTTACTCGAAACGAATGTTTCCCAACTTCAATTTTTACGTTCTGTGAAAAAATCGCCTAAATTGATTTTTTCTGTTTTTAGGAAAGGATTCATTCCTATCTTTGGTGGTTAGAAGGGATGGATCTATTTTTGCA
This sequence comes from Leptospira yanagawae serovar Saopaulo str. Sao Paulo = ATCC 700523, assembly GCF_000332475.2. GTDB lineage: Bacteria > Spirochaetota > Leptospiria > Leptospirales > Leptospiraceae > Leptospira_A > Leptospira_A yanagawae. Next base: position 24,577 of record NZ_AOGX02000044.1, on the reverse strand, counting down.
AACAGATCAGAAAAACGGAAAACAAAATCCAGAAAACGAAACAAAAATTCAGTTTCTCTGCCGTTGGGTATTTTATTGCCTATTGATTTCTGTTTTGGTCGGAAGTGTGTCTGCATTTTTTTTGATCGCTCTTGATTTTGTTACGGAGGTGCGAGAAAAAAATACATTTTTGGTTTACTTACTTCCACTCGTTGGTGGTTGTATTGGTTGGGTGTACCATCGTTATGGTTCTCGGGCGAATCGAGGGAATAACTTACTTCTTGAAGAAATCCATTCTCCAAGTTCTCTGATCCCTTTTCGAATGACTCCCTTTGTATTATTGGGAACACTTGGTACCCATTTGGTAGGAGGATCTGCAGGCAGGGAAGGTACGGCTGTACAGATGGGGGGTTCCATTGCCCACCAGCTGGCTAGATTTTTTCCTTTCGATCGAAAAGAACACCAAACATTAATTATTCTCGGTATCAGTGCAGGATTCTCTGCCGTTTTTGGAACTCCATTTGCAGCTGCTATTTTTTCTATTGAAGTGATCCAAATTGGAATCTACCGTTGGAAACTTTTTTTACCTTCTTTAGTTGTCGCATGGTGTTCTCATTTGGTATGTTTAATTTGGAATGTAAAACATACGATTTTTCCAATGGTTCCCTTTCAATTGGAGCTGAATTTAGTTTTAGGGATTTTTTTACTTTCGATTGCTTCTGGTCTTGTTGCTAAGGTTTTTATTCATTCTACTCATACCATTTCAAATTATTCACAAAAGTTAATTTTATACCCACCACTTAGGCCAGTGTTAGGTGGATTGATTCTTGTATTACTCTTTTCGTTAGGTGTGAGTTTGGATTATTTTGGACTCGGTGTGCCGTTCATCCAGGAATCCTTTACTGAGAATTTACCGGATGCCGCATTTCTATGGAAACTACTTCTTACATCGATTACGATTGGATTTGGATTTAAAGGTGGGGAAGTGACTCCACTTTTTTTCATTGGCGCAGCATTAGGAAATTTATTTTCTGAGATCAGTCCTCCGCATATGGTATTGTTTGTTAGTGTAGGATTTGTCGCAGTTTTCTCAGGGGCAACCAATACACCACTTGCTTGTGCGATTATGGGAATGGAGTTATTTGGTTTTTCGGCTGGAATTTATTTTTTAGTGGCGACCCAAATTTCTTATATCATGTCAGGGCATATGAGTATCTACCCTTCGCAAGTCATTGGAAAAAAGAAATGGTTTCGACCCCATTCTCATGTTGGTAAAAAAATTTCTGAACTTAAATGATTGATTTTATTTTTGATCATTGATACTCCTTTTGTTTTGAGGCTATCATGAATCAAATCCCTGATCCAGACACAAAACAAAATGGGAATGGAAAACAAATCTTTGTTGGATTCCTTTTCCTCCTTTTACCTGTAATCCTTTATAGCTATGTGGGCATTGGTGCAACTTTGAAATGCCGAAACCAGATTTGTGAGTTAGAAAGAAAAGGGTTTTTCCATAGGTCACAGACATCATTTTCCATCTCTGATATCCTTAGGATTGGTTACAATTCGGATGGAGCCTCGTTAGTTAGGACAGGGCCAAGTTCTATAGGAGTTTCGGGAACTGATTTAGAAATACATTTTAAAAATGGAACGAGCACTCGAGTGTTTGGTACTCCCATTGGGTACCAATTTGGGAATTTAGATTTTAGGGAATTAGACGCATTGGTTTCCCAACCTAACAAAATTTCAATCGAGTTGAGTAGTTATAGTTTTGGCGGTAAACTCTTGTTTATCGGTCCAACGATGGTTTTTATTGGATATATTTTAATTTTGATGCAATTGGTCCGTCCTGTAACAGCTGATTTGTTACCAGCTGTATTACAAAAAAACAGAATTTACAATTTGTTTGTTTTTTTAACGAGTTTCAGTTTTGTCATCGTATTGTATTCTTTGTTATGGCACTTGGGAAAATCCAAATTAATTTGAATTCAAAAAAAATCCTTTCCATTTTTTGAAAAAATGATCAAATTGGATTGTTATTGAAAGTACCGACGGAAATGGAAATCCATATGAAAAAATATTTTATCACCTCACTTTTGCTTTTTGCCATCACCCAATGCAATTTTCTTTCTTTTTCAAAGTCGTACGGTAAGGACGATACCGCAGGGGCCGTTGTCACCTTTCTACAAGGCCAGGTCATCCTGCTTAGCAATGGAAAAGAACGGATTGCAAGTTTGGGGGATGTAATCAGACCCGGAGATCGCATCCTTTCCAAACTCGGTAAAGTCGATTTACAAACCTATCGTGGCGAAGTGATCCGTATCAAAGAAAACTCAGATGTTTTGTTTCGCGATTTGTCTGGTGATTCGAGACCCAATACTGATTTATACATTTGGACAGGAAATTTGATCGTTAAATCTGTAAAATTAAAATCAAACCAAGGTTTGTCGATCACTTCACCGACCATGGTTGCAGGTGTTCGTGGAACCATTTTTTCCTTCGAATTGGAAAAAGGTTCTGTACCGAAAGTGAAGGTATATGAAGGGGCCGTGTCTGTCGCTTTCAAAACTGGGCCCAAACTCATCGAACAGAATGACGGAATTTCAAAAGAAAATTACGAACGATTTGTGAAAACCTTAGAAGAAAACGATGTGGTGTTAGAACCTGGCGAATCCTTAGAAGTGAATCCGAATTTGAACGAACTGGTATACTTGATCAATGCCAAAATGGCGGCTTCCTCTCTCACAACAGATGAGTTAGATGGATTTTCTAAATTGCCAAATGGAGGAATTGGAAAAGTAGTGAGTCCAGTTTCTCCTAGAGAAAAAGCAGAAGTAGAAACCTTGGTTTCTGTAAATTCCGATTTGATCCAAAAACAAATCGAGTCAAAGGACGTTCCGGCCGAGGCCATCCAAGAAACGATTGGTAAAATTGAAACCGAACACGAAAACAAACGAAAAGATGCTCTCAATCAAATCGCTACAGACGCCGAGAAAATGGGGTTTGATGATGAGGAAGACATCCAAAAACATTACAGTGTTTTGGAAACGATTCATAAATCCAACGGAGAAATCCTATCGGGAGCAGTGGTTGCCCAGTTAGGTGATATATTTATCGTCCATTCCACAAAAGGTGTTTTCCAACTCAAAGAGGATGAAATCGAATATGTTGAATATCGAAATTTCAAAATCCAAACGAGAAGTAAAAAATAAGGGACAAAATGTAACCCATTACCACCGGATCCCAATGGGATTCGGTTCGTACCAATCCTTAATTTGATCCAAAATCGTTAGTTTTTATCAGAAATTTCGCTGCGAACTAAAACGAAACAATTTACAAAAATTTCCAAATCAGTAAGATCGATCCCTATGAGTATTCGCCAGAGGGTTTCGCTTTTTATTGCTGGAATTTTGTTCGTTGGATTCACCATTTTAACATCCTTCCAAATCTACCGAACCGTCACCGATCTTAAGTCGGAAATCGAGGAAAATGCAAAGATCACTTCCGAAAAATGGTCCTTTCAAATCCAAGAACATCTCAATGCGATGATGGGAGTCATCCGTGGTTATCGTTTTGCTTTGTTTTACGCTTCTCCCCCACGGGAGTCGATGGTCAGTAGCCTTCGGGAAATCTTAGAACGAAACGACAATATTTTTGGGATTTGGTTGTGTTACGAGCCAAATGCCTATGAGGGTAGAGATGCTGCGTTTGTAGGAAAACCGGGTCATGACAAAACAGGACGATTCATTCCCTACCTTCACCACACACCTGATGGCAAAATCAATTTTGAACCACTTGTTGATTACGATAATCCGAATGGTGCTGGAGATTATTACCTTCAGGTAAAAAAAACCAATAAAGCCAAGGTATTTGGCCCATATGAATACATTGCGGGCGGCAAAAAAATTCAAATGATTTCTCTTGTTGTTCCTATTTACCCAAAGGGCAAATTTTTAGGAGCTGCTGGAATTGATTTAGATATCGGCACCTTACAAGAAAAAATCGGAGACAGTAGACCTTTCCGTGGACAAGGTTATATCGCTTTTATTTCCGATGACGGAACTTACGTCATGTATGGGCAAGACCAAAATAAATTGGGAAAAAAAATAGAGAATCCGGAACACTTAAAGATCTATTTAGAAAAACTAAAATTGGGCGAAATGTTCACCATCCAACACGATGGTTACACAAATTATTTCACCCCCTTTCATATAGGGAAAGACCCTCAGTTTTGGGCATTGCAAGTGAGCATTCCCGATTCGATTTTGACAGAACAGGTAACTAAGGTAGTCATCAGTTCCATTGGAATTTCTCTTTTGATATTGTTGATTGTTCTTTTCTTTTTAAACTTTGTGTTTAAAAATCTAATCAGTCGTAGGTTAAGTAAGGCAATCGATTTTTCATCCCAAATCGCAAGTGGAAACCTTGCCTCGAATCCCGAAGAAATCAACCAAGATGAAATTGGTAGTTTATTAAATTCCATGAACCAAATGAGAAATAGTTTGGTCTCCATCATCGGTGATATCAAAAACACAGTAGAAAAATTGGGTAACCAATCCAACCGAATGGCAACGACTTCACAAAATTTATCAGACATTTCTCAAACACAAGCGAGTGCTGCCGAAGAATCATCGGCCGCAGTGGAAGAGTTATCTGCTTCCGCTGATAATGTTGGTAAATCTATGGAAGAAGCCGTTTTAAAAATGAAAGAAATTGATAAATCTGTTCTTACCTTACGAGAAGAAGTACAGAATATCAATAAAGAGATGGAATACCTAGCCAAGTTTGCTTCCGAATCAAGGGAACATGCTGTCGTCGGGGAAACTGCCATGAATGATTCCACAAAAGCGATGGAAGACATCGGGGAAAAAGCAGAACGAATCAGTGAAGTCCTTGACATCATTACAGAAATTTCTGAAAAAACCAACTTACTTGCATTAAATGCAGCCATTGAAGCCGCGAGAGCGGGTGATGCCGGACGTGGTTTTGCTGTGGTTGCAGAAGAAATAGGGAAACTTGCTTTACAAACTGGAACCTCAGTGAAGGAAATCGGAGACCTTGTTATTTCCACAAATTCCGCAGTTGAAAATGGAAACAAAAAAGTAACAGAAGCTGCACAAGTCCTCAATTTATTGAATAGCAGAGTAAAAGAATTTGAAACGTCTGCCAAACGTGTGTTAAATTCTGTTTTGCTCCAAGAGAATAATGCCAAAGACATTGCACAAAACTCAGGTTTACTTACCAATTTAAACCTTCAGATTGAGGAAGCGGTATTTGAACAAAAACGTGCCACTGAAGAAATCTCCAAAACCATCATTAGCATTTCAAACGGAACACAAGATGTTGCTTCTGGTTCGGACCAGCTAACGATTGTCTCAGCTGAGATTGCTTCGCAAGCCTCGTATTTGTCTACTCAAGTGGAAAAATTCAAATTGAGCTAAATTCGAAAAATTTTCATTTTCGATTGGCTAAAACTAAAAGTTTTCCAGAAACATCAGTAAAATAAAAAAAAGCCCACTCATTCGTGGGCTTTTTCAAATCTTCTTATTAAAAAATTTAGAGAGTATGTTCTTCTAAAATTTCTTATTTAGAAAAAAATCTTTTTTCTACTTCATCAGGAAGTTTTTGTCCTGTAAGTTTTGCCCTTTGGACCAATTCCCAGAAGTATCGGTATGTTGCACGGTCGTGTAGGTCTCCATCATGTTGGATTGGGCCCCAATCTGCGTCTTGTGCTTTGATTAAGATGTCACAAGCAGTTTGTGTTTCCGCAAAGTTTGGTGCCATCGCGTCTAAGATGGATTGGATTTGTGCAGGGTAAATTGACCACATACGTAAGAAACCAAACTCATCATGCGCACGTTTCGCGTCTTGGTATGTTTGGTATGTGTTTTTTAAATCCAAAGTTACGTTGTGAGCAGGGATCACTCCATTCATAAGTGCAGCGGCAACCATCGTTGATTTTGCACGACGAAGCAATTCGTGATCAAATTGACCAGGAGATTTCATACAAGAAGCAGGGATTGCACCATGGTGTCCTGAGATAAAATCCATGAGTCCGAAATCTAAAACTTGTAACCAAGGGAGGCTTGCGATTTCAAAAACATCGTTTAACGCACCATGAGTTTCAATCAAAACGTGAATTGGAATTTCTCTTTTGATACCTGCTTTTTTACAAGCTTCTTGGATGTAAGTGATTTGTTCTTTCACTTGGCTTGCTTTCGTTGGTTTTGGAATTGTGATGTAAGCAATTACATTTCCAGCACCCGGAACGATGATGTCAATATCACCTCTCCAATGTTCGTTGGTATAATCATGAATACGAACACCACTCATTTTATGTTTGTTAAGCTCAGAATTTTGAATGCGAACAATCATTTCTGCGTGTTCTTTTTCTTTCCCTGTTTGAGCACCGTCTTCACAGTCCATCGTAATATCGAAAAGACCGCCAAGTTTGTTTTGCAACTCGAGAGCTTTTGTGATGAGTTTTTCAGATCCAGCGAAGTGTTCACAAGCAGGGATGATAGGGAAAGGTTTTTCTCCTGCAAAGAGAGCTGATTGCGGGTGAGTCAGTGCCATTTAGTATACCTTTTTCGGATTTTTTTACCAAGTTTTGTGAATTTTACCTGTCGTCCAGGATTTAATGGCAAAAACCGAAGGGATCGAACTGGTAGCGACCTTGCTTTTACAACCCGATGTCAATTTTACACTGCAAGCAACGTTTCCATCTTAGAAAATTTCCCTGGGGCGAACCCTTTGTGCCAAAGGGCCGGGCCAGTCCGGGCTACGCCTTCGGCTCCGGTCGAAAATCGACTTCCCCTTCCTGTCCCTTTCGCGAAGCTGGATTTCCATTGGAACCGAACGAAATTTACACACCTCCAGGCGGACCTCCACCTTCCCATCCCCAAGTAAAACTTTTATATCAAAAATGGGGAGAAACAAAGATCCGTAAACTTGTCTCCGATTTTTATGATCGCATCCAAAATTCCGAAATCCAATGGATGTTCCAGGGTGATTGGGAGCTTGCCAAAGAAAAGCAAGCAGACTTTATGATCCAAGTGTTAGGTGGCCCAAGTTATTATATTGAAAAATGGGGACCTGCCAGAATGAGAATGCGTCATTTTGCCTTTCCCATCTCTGAAAAAGAAAGGCTCATTTGGTTCCAGTGTTACGACGATGCTTTACAAGAATTTGACTTTGAGCATGAGGATAAAATTGATTTCCTCTACTTCTTGGATGGATTTAGTGCATGGATGGTAAACCGAAAGGAACCACCTTGGGAAAAATACTCGCAAGATCTCCCATATCCCCAGCGATCAAAAGACGAATGATTCACTCTCGTAAGCATCATCACATTTGTCTGATTCTTGCAGTGGGTAATCATTTACTGATCGTGTAAAACTCCTCCGAATGTAAAATGAAAGCAACTGCAACTCGCATTTTGATTCGATTCCGTAATGGTATGAGGGAATCGTATGCAATGAGTTGTGATAAGGAAACGTTGGTTTGCATGACCAAGGATTTTCTTGGACGATCAGTGAGTTAGGAATGGAATGAAACATAGGACGTACATTTCCATGTAGCAAATTGTTTCGTTAGACGTATATTTGGTTAACGAGAGATTTTTTTGTCCATAATTGAAAGAAGAAAAGACTTTTACATGAAATGTAAATGTATATGAAACGTGAACTTTCATTGGATGACGGTAGGATTGGGAGGGAGAAACCTAAGATAGAAAATTTGATCGGGAATGGAAATTTACATAAGATGCAAACATTTCTAAAACGAAAACTTACATAAGGAGGGAATTTGCCTCTCCATTGGATAGAGATCGAATGCAAATGGAAGGAGCTAGAAATTCAAATCATCAGGAATACCCTTCATCTCCAATGGTTTCGTTTCAGTTTGCCGAGATTGGCATTGAGTGGGTGAACGAAGAATCCAAAGAAACTGGAATTGTGACAGTTTTCCTTTTTTATACAATTTCTAGTTAAAATTCAGATGCAGTCGAACTTTCATTGAAATTGTAATGCCAAGGAAACAAAATCGAATGGAGAAGTGAAGGTCCGAAGCGCTGATTTTTCTATTAAATTTCTTTTTTCACTCACTTAAATTTTGTCACCGAAACAATGTTGCTGTTAGCTGATGTTTTCAGCCTGAGGAAATTTCTATTAAATGTAAAATTTTGCAATGTTAGAGAAAGCAAAGAGTACTTTGCTTTAATACATCATTGATTAACTGTGATTTTCTAAAAGTTTTAAAATGATTGCTTTTTGGGCATCGAGCCTATTTTCAGCCTGAGTAAAAATAACAGATCGTTCACTTTCTACCATTTCTCTTGTGATTTCGTAACCCGCATGAATCGGCATATCATGCATGACTTTGGCCTTTGAGTGCTTCATTAACTCAGCATTTACCTGGAAGGGCATCATCATCTGTATCCTTTCTTCCTTTTCTTTTTGGAATTTTGGATCATTAAAAAATTCCATATCTACCCAAGTGTCCGTGTAAACGTAGTCAGCAGAAGCAACTGCTTTTTTTACATCCATTTCCCAAGAAACAGTGCCTTTCTTTTTTGCTCGATCAATTGCATCTGACACAATTGATTCCTTGGCTGCAATCGGTGTGACTAAAATCAAATGAATTCCTAATGCTGCAGTGATTTCAACTAAGGAGTTGGCAACGTTGTTGTGGACTCCGATATAACATAATTGTTTTTTTTGCCAATCTTTCGGAGAATCCATAACAATTGTTAGGATATCAGCCAATGACTGGCAAGGATGGAATAAATTACAACAACCATTGATAACAGGAACAGTGGATCCTGATTTTAAAACGAGTAAATCCTCATGTTTTTTCAATCTTGCCATTATGATGGCAACATTACTGGACAGATACTTTCCTTCAAAGTCAATGTCCGACAATAGAAAATTCGATGCCATCCAATCTAGAAAAATAGCATGACCACCAAGTTCAGTCATTCCTGCTTCGAAAGATACCCTTGTCCTTGTTGATGTTTTTTGGAATAACATAGCCAGGGAGCGTCCAGACATATGCCCAGAAAAATACACTCGGTTTTTCTTTACATAGACTGCAAAATCTAACAGTTCTTGGATTTCTCCATCAGTCCAATCTTGCCAGGAGATCAAATGTTTCACTTGGGACATAGCTTCCCTTACAGTATCGGCCGACCCATGCGCCAAATCGAGAGAATCTCAGTCAATTTGGAACAAGAAAGTATAAAATTTCTTAGGCTGCCGATTCAGCTAGGGAACGAGCTATGATAAAATTAGGTAAAATCAATTCCTCGGAAAATTTGATCCCAAATTGAATTCCATGTTCAGATTCCTTAAGCCACGCAATTTTTCCACGGAATGAAATTCTTGACCGAGTTAAGTCACTTTCGATGATTCCAGTCACTGAATCCTTTTCTTTGAGTGCGATATCATAGTCGAGCCAACTGCTGACTCCCAATTCCGAGATATTTCCAATTTTTGTAATCGCATATTCAGGCACTTCGTTGATTGAAAAAATCTTTAAAACAAGGTCATCCCAATCCAAAGCGATGATTCGATCCGTTGTTCGTGTATTCAACATATATTGCTCCTAAACGAGAGAAGTTCACTTACACTTTGCATTATTCGTGCCAACATGAAAAAAAGAGGAGAAGGGTTGAATATCACAAAAGATGCATACCGTAGCCATTTTTTTGCCTTAGTTCGCTGATTCTATCAGCAAGCCGTCGCAGATTCTTATCAAATTTGCCTGCTAAATAACAATTTGAACCATTTCCCTTCTTAATTTTATCCTTCTCAAATTGGGAATCCTTCGGGATGTACCAAGAAGTCGTCCAATGATGAATTCTCACTTGCCCAATTCCTGATTTTTTAACGATATAGCCGAAAGAGGAAAGACATGCTCAAACAAATATTTACACCTTTTCTAATCGTAATTACGCTTTTTTCGATGGTCTTTTGTGGTCCGTCAGAAGAAACAAAAGAAATCCGAGGAAAAGCGAAACAGATCATTGGTGCTCTGCCTGAAAAAATGCCAGGTTCTGAAAATGATACTGAGGATCTGATCACACTTGGTAAAAAACTTTATTTTGAGAAAAAACTTTCGCAGAATGAATCACAATCCTGTAATTCTTGCCACAATGTAGAAGGAAAATCTGCAGGTGTTGATAATCTTCCTACCTCTCCGGGAGCATTTGGTAAAAATGGAGATCGAAATTCTCCAACCGTTCTCAATGCAGGATTTCACTTTGTACAATTCTGGGATGGAAGAGCGGCTGATTTAAAAGCGCAAGCGAAAGGTCCGATTTTGAATCCAGTTGAAATGGCAATGCCATCTGAAAAGGAAGTATTAAAACGTCTGAATGAAGATCCAGATTACCCTAAAATGTTCGCCTTGGCATTTCCAAATGATAAAAATCCGATTACTTATGATAATTTAGCAAATGCAATTGCAGCCTTTGAAAGAACGTTAGTATCGGCTTCAAGATTTGATGATTTCGTAAAAGGGGATTATAAAGCACTTTCTAAATCAGAACAGGAAGGATTTAAGAGCTTTTTAGCAGCTGGATGTACTTCTTGCCACTCTGGAAATTTACTCGGAGGGAATTCATATCGCAAAGTAGGACTGGTAAATGAATACAAAACTGAAGATTTAGGTCTTTATAATCTGACAAAAAAATCAGAAGATAAGTTTGTTTTTAAAGTTCCGAGTTTAAGGAATATCACCTTAACCGGTCCTTATTTCCATGATGGAAAAGTGGCAACCATCGAAGAAGCGGTCCAAAAAATGGCATATCACCAATTAGGGATCAATCTGTCTGAAGAAGAAACGAAAAAGATTGTTCTTTTTCTGGGAACTCTAGCTGATAAAACTCGAGTCAATTAGTACATTTTCTGTAAGTTTTCTCGGATCCCTGACAAAAGTTCAAAGGATCCGAGAATCCACTTTTCTAAGGCACGGTAACGTAACGCTGATGGGATTGGTTTTAAATATTCTTTAAATTCTTTTGATCCCAAAGTTCGCAAAATAGTCACCATCTGACATGCAGCAACTCGTAAAATGGGGTCGTATCCAATCCTTCCAAATTGCATTTGTAGCGAATCGGAGATCCTTTTTTCGTAATTTTCCCATAACTGTAAATATCGCTGCTCTAAAATTGGATCATCCATCCATGGATGGAATCCTGGTAGTGATTCGATTAAGTTTTCTGGATCAATTGAATGAATCAAATTCCAAACGAAATCTTGAAACGCCTCAAAAATCGATTGGTCCCTATCTCTGGAAAGGATGTGTAAAATCACGCGATCACAGAACAAAATTTCTTCCCGAAACGCAATCTCTTCCTTTGTTCCGAAGTAATTGAATACAGTTTTTACGGAAACATTCGCATTGTCTGCGATTTCTGGAACTGTCACTTGGGAATATCCCTTTTCTAGAAAAAGCTCTTTGGCGCTCGAGAGAATCATTTCTTCTGTCGCGATTTTTTTTCGGATTCGTAATGGCAATTTTGTCATCATAACTCCTTACTTTAGGTCAGATTTTGATGTTTTGGTCCTTTTCTCCACTTTCCCATTTTTTGGCTGAGACCCGAACCGGCAATACCGCAAATCCTATCATTGATTTTGAGATGGGAAGGATAGTGGCAATGGTTTCCTTGCCTGCAAAGAGACGATTGCACAATTTTCATAATGCTACTATTTCAATTTAGAGAAAATATACCTTATAAGTAAATATACTATAAGTTTATATTTACACTCACTGTAAATTTACGCTCACTGTAAATTTACACTCACTGTAAAATTTTTTCAGTCTAAAGTCAATCCAATTTGCAAAATAACGTAAAGTCCAATTTCCGGTTAGAAAAAAGGAATGAAATCTAGAGGAAAAATTCTTTAAGCGATCAAAATCGGGAAAACTTTCTCATATACCTTTGGAGTTTGCGTAAAAGGTGGAATTGATAAAAAATTCGTTAGAAGTGGTTTTGAATGTAATGACAAATCCAAAAATGGGTAGAAAAACAGAAATCGTAAATGACTGGTCTCTCAAAATACCTCCAAATTTTTGTATTCACGGTAAAGGTGAGTGAATAATTAGAATATGTCCCATTCCAATCGTGACCAGTTATTTCAGTGGATGAAATCGTTTGTCTATCGTTATTCTGAAAAACCGCTTCGGTTAGCTAGCGGTTTAGAATCCCATCATTACTTCAACTGTAAAGAAATCACATTACATCCAGAACGATTGTCTGTTTTGGCAGATTGTTTCGTCGAGGAAATCATACCTCAAATGCAAGTAGAGTTTGATGCAGTTGGTGGTTTGACTTTGGGTGCCGACCCAATTGCATACTCAATTGCATTGGCTTATCAGAAAAAGGGAAAGTTAGTTTATCCATTGGTAGTTCGAAAAGAATCGAAGGGACATGGCACCGGCCAACAAATTGAAGGCTTTTGGAAGGACGTAAAGTCATGCCTTATCGTTGATGATGTGATCACGACAGGTGGATCTACAATAAAAGCAGTGAAAGTGCTTCGAGAAGTGGGCATAAAAGTAACAAGTGGCATTTGTATCTTAAACCGCGAAGAAGGGGGGAAAGAAAATTTAGACGCTGAGCAAATTTCTATGCACTCCATCTTTAATAAGAGTGAGTTTTTACAATGAGTGAAAAAAAGATTTTTACATACAATGTACCAGTATTTAAGAAAAAATTACAAACTCGAACTTGGTCAGTAGTGATTTTGTTTGTACTTTTCGTAATCTATAATAGTTTACAAATTCCAAAAGAAGCAAGATTTCAGTTTTTTACCATTTTCCTTCCTTTACTGGGTCTATTCTTTTGGTTTCTCCGAAGGAATTATAATAAACAAATCGAAATACTCTCTTCAGGAAAAGTTGAAGTTGAAGGAGGAATGCTGAAACAATTCGACTCAAATGGGAACTGTGCTTCAATTAGAATCAAAGATTTAGAAACGATAATTCTTGATAAATTTAGAGGTTACGATCGCATCATTTTGGAGACGAAAGAGAGAATTTACCCACTAGTGAATATAGCCGATTTCCAAAATTTGGTTTTGATTTTAGAGTCTTCTTCTGGTGTTAAAAGGAAAGAGGATTTAACGGACGATAGGTTGTGGAATATAAAAACTCCTTTATATTTTTTGCCGAGTTTCATTCTTCTGATTTTTGTTTATTTACCTAACTTAAACGAAAAATTTCCTATGTTAACTAAGGAATTTTTGGCATTATTTTTTAATATAAATCTAATTATTTATTTGTTATACATTCCAGAGAAGGAAAATCATATCAATTCAAAGTTTTCCTTAAAAAGAAGATTGGTATTTATTTGTCTGGTTGTTTTTTTCTTTCAAGTATACACACAATTGGAAAAAGTAGGTTGGTTCAATCGATAAATTGATATTAATAAATTCTTTTTCTCAACTATTTTTGGGAGCTGACTCCTTGGCGTATCATATTTAACTTAGCTTGTGCGTATCGCCTAAGTTCTATCATCTCATTTGCATATCTTTTTAAAAGATTATCTTGTTCCATTCGGTTTTCCATCGTTTGAATGGTATCTCTAACGTATTTGATATCTTTTTCTTCCTTTAGTTTTCCTGATTGTATTAACTTTTTTACAATATCAAATTCATACTTTCGAAAATGTACTCTTAACAAAAATTCAGTTGAAAAGTTTTCTTGTGCTTTGACCCAATTTGAATCAATTTTCTCTTTTGGAGATTGGTCTTTCAGAATATCAACAGCTCGTTTGGTTGGGTCACTGTCACGTAAATTAGAATTGTTTGCCAATTCTTCCGCAATCATTACCTCATCTTTGAAAATTTCTTGTAGTTTATTGCGCCTCCATTGATCCGTATACTCGTAACTTTGCGCAGTTAACATACGTTGGAATTCTTCCAACATGACAGATAAATTTATTGATCTTCCTAACGGGGTGTTGTTGAATTCTTTTATTTTTGGGAACAATTCCCTTGTGATTTGAAAGGCAGATTTTCGTTTATAATTACTTGCTTCGTAAAGTTTTTCTAGAGAATCTTCGGAGTGTTTCTTAAGTTCATTTAAGATAAAAGGCTCTGCGAAAACATATGCATCTTCACCATAAACAAATAAATTTGGGTCTGGTGATACAATGCTAACTATGAAGATAAAATGACTGTCCCGTAGTGCATTTAAAAGTTTCCTTAATTCTTCTTCACTTCTTGCCAATTGTGAAGACCAAATACGAAGGTGAGTATCGGATGTGGGTATTTTCTCACGTGATTCGAGATTCTCTTTTCGAATGATATCCGCGAGTTCCAAACAAACCTTAATACTTCCAGCCATGGTATAAATATAAGTAGAGGTCAGTTTTCGGTAAAGAATTATTCGTAATTCAACTCTTTAGAAATTCTCATTCTAGTTAGAAAATAAAATGGAATTAAAGTTATGAAAATTGTAAAAAATGGAATGAGTATCGGAAGTTTTGCTACAAAGTGAACAGGAAATGTATAATCTAATTCCCAACCGAAAGCATTTTTATTGATTCCAAATATAACTATTGGTGACAGAAGCAAACTATTTAAAATCCCAGAAAAAATACCATGTGATGTCAAATAAAAAACTTGGTAGAATAAGAGTGCAAACATTTGATAGGAACTCATACCGATTGCTCTCAAACCAGCAATAATCCTCGATTTTTCCTTGATAAAATAAAAAATAGAGGTAATCAAGGAAAGAACCGAGATAACGATTGCTGAAATTTTAAGTTTATCCAATACTTTGAAGACCTGATTCATACCTGAAATATAAAGATCCTTCAGTTGTTTATGATCTAAATAGTTAAGTTGGTATTTTTCTGATATGTTTTTCAAAAAAGTCATCGTTTCATTGAATTCCATTCCATCGGCCAAAGTGATTCGAATCGAATTCAAAAATTCTTCTGAATATAGAGAAGAGAAAAGTTGGTAGTCCATTACAATCGTACCTCGCTCAGAGAAAAAATGTTCTATCTCATTTTGGATTTTTAATCTCTGAACCCCTTTTTTTTTCGTAATGATGTCGATGAAGTCTCCAGCACATAATTTCTCCAAAAAACAAAAATTTTTTGAGACAAGTAATTCATTTCCATTTTGATTTTCTCTAAACTTTAGCACGTGTAAGGTAAAGTAATTTCCATTGACAATAAACTTTGAATTGATGAAAAACGGCTCCACATCTGAAAAGTATCCAGAATTCTCAAGTTCAGATAATAAATTGATTGGAACACCAGGTTCACCCGAACTTAATTTTTTCTCATTGATAAGGGAAAAGTCTGATCTATTTTCTTTATCAACCCAATGTTCTAGCGAAAGTTCGTAACTATCGGTTAAGCTCGTTAGTGTAAAAACTAAAGATGTTGATAACATAATTGTTGAAATTGTTAAACTATTTTTCCAAGAATCTGATTCTATTTCTTTAATGCCCAAAATGAAGCTTGGGTTTGTGAAGAACCTTTTCGAAAGTTTCGATAATAATGAAATAAAAATTGGGATTGTCAAAAAGTTTAACAAAACAAAACCAATAATTACTAGTCCTACTCCAACCAATCCTGGAATGATTTGTTTTTCATACTTTAAAAAACCAAGGAAAACTCCAATGGAAATACAGGATAACGCAATGAGATATAAGAGATAAGTCGGTAGGTTGATAAACTTTCGGTTATCAATTTCATCTTTTTCTCGTAATAATTCGATTGGAAGGATATGATATGCTTTTACTGCATTGAAAATAGCACTAAACAATGACCCAATTATCGAAATCAAAAAACCATAAAGTATGAATTTTACTGGGAAATTTAAATAAGTTTCAATTTGGTTGGCATCGGTTAAGGTGTTTAACGTTTGGAAAAAATTTAGTTTTGAAATCAATACTCCTATTGAAGTTCCGATTAGACCTCCAATGAGAGCAAAGACAGTTGTTTGTGTAAGGAAAAGGAAAAAATTTGATATTCTTGTTCCGCCGATAGATAACAAAATACCAAATTCTTTTTTTTGAGATACAAATAATCCAGAATATATATTGGAAACCATAAAAAAGGAAATCAATACTGATACTAATGATATGATTGTAAGATTAATTTTTAGCGATCCAAGGGCGATGCCTGCTCTTTCTGTGATCTCTTTTTTAGATTCATATTTCCAATTCGATTGATTAAGCAATGGCTGAAATGAAATGTTTTCTTTTGAATTTGAGTTTGAAATTAAATTGATATTGGAATATGATTTTGTTTTACAAATGTTCTGTAATCTTTCAATATCTAAAACAATAAATAATCCATCTTGATCGATTACTTCTATTTGATCAATTTGAATTGAGATTTCGGTGCTACAAATCGTAATTATAATTGGTTTACTCTCAGCGTTTGATTTAAGGAGTAGAGACTTACTAAAAAAATATTTTTTGGTTTTTTTGTTTGGATCAAAATCCTTTTTCAATTGGTTTGAAGTGATTAAGTCTCTCCCAATGGTTGGAATACTTAAGGTTTCGTTATTATCTAATTTTAAAAAACTTTTTAGATTCAGCTCAGGTTCAATGATGATGTCATTTGGTAGTTGAGAATAAAGCGTTTTGATGAAATTAGAATTGTTGTTTGTTGTGTCTAATATGTCTCTAAAAACGTATCGGCCCAAAAAATTTTCTGAAGTAAAACCGATAGTTTGATCAATTATACTTTTTTCTGCTTTCCATGCATTTATTTGAGTACTTACAAATAGTGCTATACCCAAACTAATGCTTAGTATGCTTAGCAATGATTTACTGATATCATTTTTGAAATGCCCAAAGATAAAATATATAAATTTATGAATCATTTTTGGATAATCTGTCCATCTAACATTCTATAATTGACATCTCCCGAACTTCCAATTTCTTCATTGTGAGTAACTAAAAATATTGTGATACCGAGTTTTGATGCACATGTTTTAAATATTTCCATGATCAAATTCGATGACTTTGAATCTAAATTCCCTGTTGGTTCATCAGCGAAAATAATTTTTGGTTCATGAATCATTGCCCGTGCAATGGATACCCTTTGTTTCTCACCACCAGACATCTCCTTAGGTGAAAAATGGTACCTATGTCCTAAACCTACCAAATCTAAAATTTCCGAAGCTTTTTGTTCTGCTAATTTTCTATTTTTCCCGGCGATGAGGAGTGGTAAGGAAACATTTTCGATCGCTGAAAGATAGGGGAAAAGATGGAAAAACTGGAATACGATGCCAATCTGATTCCGACGATACTGAGTGAGCTTTGTCTCGGAGGCACCCACTAGTTCTTCTCCGAATATTTTAACACTACCTTCCGTAGGTCTCTCAACAGAAGAAAGAACATTGAGCAAGGTTGATTTACCCGAGCCAGAGGGACCCATCAAGGTAACCATCTTTTTCTCAGGAACTTGGAAGCTGATCCCATTTAGAATTGGGAGTGTGAGGTTTTCTTGGAAAAAAGACTTCCTCAAATTTTTTACATCGATGGCAAGAATCGGTTCACTGTATTTTTTTTCTTGGTCCACTAAAAATCACTTCCCATATATAGGACAGGTGATAGTCTCTAATTGTAGGAAAACAAGTTGTTCATTCGTATTATTTTGGTTCTATTTTTAGGTTTTCTTTTTTTGGGAAAGTCACATGTCCAATGGATAGGCAGCTCATTTTCGGAAACCAGTGAAATTTTACAGTTAGAGAATTACTACGAAGATACAAAACAAGAAAACGAAACAGTTTTCCATTCCTTAAGTTTTTTATTTCCATCGATACAATTTCAATTTTTATCCGTCTCTCAATCAGACCCTAATTTACGTTTCTCCCTCAATTTTTCAGTTTTAAAATTACGCGGACCTCCTTCCCAAACTTAATCTCTTCTCATTTCCACATTTGAGGTATATTTATGTTTGAAGAAAATAAAATATCGATCTTGCAATCGATATTGGTTGGTATATCGGCACTTTTGCCACTTATCTTTTTAGTGATCGTAAATGATGACATTATGTCAGTCGACTTTCCGATATTAGTTGGGCTTTCAATCCAAGCTTTCATTGGTTTCGCATCTTTTATGTTGGTTTTATCTTATGAACCGAAAGAAAAAAATAAAGTAACCTTAGGATACGCTATTTTTTGGTCAGCCTTAGGAGTTTGTTACCTTGCTGGGAAATCATTATTACTTCCAATAGCATTAGAAATTACTTCATTCTCAACAATTCTAATTTACTCCGGTACGGATTTCGGCAAAAAACAAATTGAAAGTTTGGGATCATTATTACTTGCATCAGGTATTTCCGCTTTATTTTTATCTGCTTGGGTAATGTTACCCGATGGAGACAGTATTGGCATATTACTTTTGTTATTTGGTCTTCTAATAAAGTCTGGATTTTCCGGATTTCATATTTGGTTACCGAAAGTCAATGAAGGAGGGCCATCTCATGCCCTTGGAGCATTTGCAGGTGTTTTGGAAATTTTCCCTTTACTTTTGTTTTATCGTTATGTTCTTCCAAATCAAATGGATCCCATTGTTTACCAAATACTATTTCCATTAGCAGCTCTTGGGATATTTTTCGGTGGAATCACAAGTTTTTTTCACAAGAATCCAAAAATATCTTTAGCATATAGTTCAATCGAATCATTGAATTTTTTATGGTTATGTTTAATCATCACAGGGATGTTTCAATTTTCTGGAGACATCGAGTTGATGAATTTGAGTAATTCGTTTAGGATTTTATTTTTTTTAAGTTTGTTCCATCATTCGTTTTCAAAAACTTTCCAACTATTTTCAATTGGAATGGTTTCACGGTTGGTTCCATTTGATTCAAGTGACTCGCTAAAAGGGATAGGGCGATTGTTAGGGATGTCTCCAATATTATTAGGAGCGGGCACTTTTAGTTATGCGGTTATACCTGGCACATTGGGTTTTGTTTCAGAAGCGACTTATTTTTATCTAAACGTAAGAATCTTAGATCTTCCAATTGGAAGATCCGTCTTTTTATTGCCTTCTATGATTTTTATATTCTTCGGTATTGTGCTCGGAGGTTTTACTCATTTAAAATTATATTTTACAATGTTTTTGTCTTTACCAAGTAATAAGATGAGCGTTTTGCCGATTGATAATGAAAGAAAAAAATGGTTATATATATCACTATTTAGTTTATCAATCATGATCTTTGCATTTCCATTAGTATTGCCTTTTTTCATTCAATTGCCTATGTTAAAACCATTTGCAGATACATCTTTAGAGAAATGGTTTATCAATTTGTCTTTTGTTTCTTTTCTTAGTTTAGCGGTAATTACTTTATTTATTATTTTCGATAAATTGAGTTATCGAAAGCAAATGAGTTTGAAAAGGAAAGGTTGGGATTGTGGAGGAGGTTACGATGGTCATGAACTTTCAATTCCATCTACAGTTTTTTCTGAACCATTAAAAAACTCGTTGGGACGTTATTTTATTAATAAAAATGGTGATTCAAAAGTGGATCATTATATCTTATTGTTGGTGACTTCGTTCTTTAAATTTGGAACACGATTTATATCTTCAACCAATCAAACTAAGGATGAAGATATAAGTCGATATTTGGCAATTTCATCTATATTTTTAATATTTATTTTTTCGTTATTAATTCTTGGAGATTTTTGAGCATTAGTTATGGAATTAATAATTTATATCTTATATCTATCTTTGTTGTTTATTTTTTTACCATTCCTCTTAACGGGAATTATTCGAAAAGTTAGAGCATATGCACAAGGTCGGAAGGGACCAAAATTGATTCAGTTTTATTGGGAGGTAAGCAAAGCATTTTTGAAAGTGCCAGTTTTACATAACTACTTTTCTGAAATTTCAAATTTGGCACCTAGGGTAGCGCTTTATTCTTCATTCATGCTTTGGACAATCGTTCTTTTCGAATGGGCACCTTTCATCCTGATTCCATTTTTTTTGGCTCTATATCGTTTTTCATTTATAGGATTTGCAATGGAAGGGGCTACTTCCTTTGGAGGAATGGCTTCAAGTCGCGAGATTTTATTGTCAGTAATGGTCGAGCCAACTTTTATTCTCATGATTCTTGCAGCACAATCGCACATAGAAATCTCAGAAACTCCCCAAGGTATACTTATCGGAATATTGTTTTTGGCTTTATCCTTTATGACGATATTGGCAGAACTTGCGAAGCCACCTTTTGATGACCCTAGAACTCATCTCGAACTCACAATGGTACATGAAGCCATGATTTTGGAGGCATCAGGAAGGCAATTGGCATATTTTGAATTAGCAAGCTCGATTAAGTTATCAGCATTACTCGTTTTTTTAGTTAAACTCGCGTTAGAACATTCCAAAGTATTTGATTATATTTTTATGAATCATCTTGGTCGTGAGTTTTTAATATTACCTATTGTTGTAGTCCTCGCCATATTAATTGGTTTTTGGGAAGCAAATAGTGTTAGGCGTAAATGGACATGGATTCCTGAATTTATGGGATTAACATTCATTGCCATATTAATTTTAGGTTCACTTGTAAAACTATCTTAGGAATTCGATATGGTATATGATTTTGTTTATCTTTTGTTACTATTGACTGGCATTGTGGTTTTGGTTGAAAACAGACTGAGTAGAATCATTTTGTTTTTAAGCATACAAGGTTTTCTTCTGATATTCCCTGTGATTCAGACCCATGAAGATGATTGGAAACATGCATTTTCATTAATATCACTTGTTGTCTTATTTAAAGCTATATTAACCCCTTTAATCTTAAATTGGACAGCAAATAAATCCAAAATGAATGAAAGTACAACCCCTAGGTTCGGTTATTTGGCCACCTTATTGTTTATGATTCTTGGGCTTGTGCTTGCAGTAAAGGTTACGGAAGGAGTTTCTGTTTTAACAATCCCTGTCCATAAAATTGCATTAATTTATGTGATTTTATTGGTTTATGTGGGAGTATTATGTTTTGTTGTTAGGCGAAATTGGCTCGCATTGATTGCTGGATTTTGTGTATTCGAAAATGGAATTTTTGTCTTAACTATGGTTTTAGACAAGGGATTACCTTTTGGATTAGAATTTGGATCCTTTTTAGATGCGATTTTGGTTATTGTTTCCGGAGGTATTTTGCAATTATCTCCGCACATGCATACGAAGGAAAGAAAGGTATGATGAAGAGTATATTTTATTCTACTGGTTTAATAACCTTTTTTGTTATTTTTTTTGTATCTATTTTTGCACCAACAAAAGGTCAAACAAGAATATTACATTGGAGTATTCTCAAGGTATTGTTTTTCTCTGTATTGTTTTGTTCCTGGTTTACAGATAATATTGTATTAAAATGGATTTTAATCGAAGCATCAACACTTTTTGGTGCGTTGCTTATTTCATCTAGTGGAACAGAAAAATCATTTCATGTTGGTTGGAAATTTTTACTCATTAATTCTTATGCTTTAGGTTTAGCATTCCTTGGAATTGTGATTTTATTATTTGCTTCTACCCCTTTGGAAAATTTGGAATTTTCCTCTTTAAAAATTGGGTTACTTGGCCAATCGGGTCTTTTGGTTGAGACCGGAATTTTATTAACCGTTTATGGTTATAGTGGAAAACTGGGACTTGTTCCCAATCATTTTTGGGTAGGTGATACATATGCGGAGAGTCCAAGCCAAATTTCATCATTAATTGCATCGTTTGTTCCAGTTAGTGTTGTATTAGCGATAAGACCTTTAATTAGTTTAGAGAAAGAGTTAAACCCTCATTTTATTAATGCTTCAAACGGTTTATTGTTTATAGGGGTCTTGACAATTTTGTATTCTACTTTAATGCTCGTTTCACGAGATGATATTCGTCGAATATCGGCTAAGGTGGCATTGTTCCATACTGGTATGTTGACTGTATTTTTATGGATCGATGTAAACGATGATGTATTCTATTTTTTGATTACAACAACTATCCTTGTAAAACTTTTAGTATTTTTGTCTATGGGAATTTTACGTATGGATGCAGGGAAAAGGAATATTTCTCAAATTCTCTTAAATGTAAATTTAAGTCATAAAGCATTATATGTTTATTTATTGGCATTATTAATTGCTTTTGTTTTTCCTTTGTCGCCAGTTTTTGTTTTAGATTTAAAAATTGTAGAAATTGCAATTTTAAACAAACAGTTTTATTTATTTTTATTTCCAGTCTTAGGTTCTGTTTTCTTTTTTATCTCTTTGAACAAAGTTTTGCCAATGGTAAAAATTCCGAATCGAAATTTTAATTTGAATGTATACCAGATACTTTCGATTCGTTATATCTTTTTTTGGTTTTCATTATTGTTAACTATCGCCGTAGGAACCTATGGCTTGTTTTTTTTAATGGTTAAGTATATATGACAAATGTAACGGGAATCACTAATTTTAACGGTACGTTCTTTCAGTTTTTGTTCCAGAATCAATCAATTGTTATGGAACAAGAAAATTTGAAAAAAAGTAATATTGATTTTTTGTTGGACCAACAATATCCACTTTGGTTGGTTCGTCATGCACTTGGTCAAGATATGGGACCAGAAGAGTTTGCAGATTTGAAAGAGGAGGAATATTTATCAGAGAATCGAGGTAAAAATCTATCGCTACACCAAAAAATTGGTATTGTTCGTGATTTGTTTTATCATGGTCTGACAGTTCCGTTTGGTGATGGTAATTATTCACATGCAGTGGGTCCAATTCATGCTGGAATCATTGAACCAGGGCATTTTCGATTTGTTGTAGAAGGTGAAGTGATTCGTCATTTAACAATTCGCTTAGGATTTCAAAAACGGAATATTCGAGAATTGATTTTAAACCAATCATTGGAACGAGTTTTGTCATACTCTGAAACAATTTCGGGAGATACAAGTATTGGATATGCACTCGCATTTTCTAAGTTATATGAAGATGCTTATCAAGTGACTTTGCCAAAAGAAATTGTTTTGTTCCGATCGATCCTTGTCGAATTGGAACGAATAGCCGTCCATATTGGAGATTTGGGAGGTATTTCAGAAGATATTGGTTATTATCCCTTATACGGTGTTTGTGTAACAGATAGGGGAGCTGCTTTGGGACTTATGGAAACTTGGACTGGGCATCGATTTGGAAAATCTGTAATTAGACCAGGATCTCTTTTCAGCAATCGTAAGATAAATGCAAAACAAGCCAAAGAAGCTTTTTTACAATTAAAGAAAGTTTATTATGATCGAATTCGACCTCAAATTCTAAGAGCCTTATCAATTTCTACAGTGAAAGAGCGAATGCAAGGTTGTGGATTTATTTCAGAGGTAGACGTTGAAACCTATGGATTCGTTGGTATGGTTGCCAGAATGGCTGGAGTAGAAAAAGATCTTAGACTAAGTCAAATGGAATATCCTGATTGGAAACCTCTACCTTTAAAAGAGGAACACCATCATTATAATGGTGATGTTTGGGCAAGAATGTACTTACGTTTTGCTGAGATCGAACAATCATTACATTGGATTGAAACCACTTTATCCAAAATTGATTTAGAGCAAATCTGGAATGGAAATCGAACTCTTAAACAAGAAGTAAATGGTTTATCAAGAAAAAAAGTGAAACCAGGAGTGTACTTTTCGACTGTAGAAGCTTGGCGCGGGCCTTTACTCGTTGCTCTTGAATTAGATGAAGATGGTCTCGTAAAAAATTCTTATATAAGGGATCCATCCGTTTTGAATTGGCATGCATTAGAATTGGTGACCTGCTCCCCAAAAACTGCACCGATATTTAAGTTAGTTTTCTCCGATATTAAGGAGAGAGCATTATGGCAAGAAAGAAGATAGAAGAAAGCGAGATTTTTCGGATATTAAAGGAAGCGGAAACAGGTATTCCAATCAAGGAACTTTCACGAAAATACGGAATCACTGAACAAACATTTTATCGCTGGCGTAACAAGTATGGAGGAATGGAGCTTAGCGAAATCAAGAAGATGAAGGCACTCGAGCAGGAAAATTCAAATCTCAAAAGATTGGTAGCTGACATGGCTCTCGAAATCCAAGCAATTAAGAATGTTTTGGGAAAAAAGTTTTGAGCAGATCAACGAAGGAGAGAGCAGTTGATCTGCTAGTTGAAGAGGGACTTTCTCTAAACAGAAGCCTAGATGTTGTTCTTCTTCCTAAATCAAGTTATTATTATCAGCCGAAAGCTATTGATGAAGAGACAATGAACGAAATTCGAAGACTTGCTTTTCGATGGAAACGGGAAGGCTATCGACGAATTTACCGAAGGTTAAGAAGGTCGGGTAGGACAATCAATCATAAGAAAGTATATCGACTATATTGCTTAGAAGGGCTTAAAATAAGGACAAAACCGAAGCGAAAGAAAAGAAATGCATCATCACAGCAACTACCATTGCCTAAGAATTCAAACGAAGTTTGGTCAATGGACTTTGTTTTCGAACGGACGATTGATGGAAGAAAGCAAAGAATTTTAACAGGTATTGATCATTTAACAAGAGAGAATACCATACTTCAGGCAGAGTTTACTTTTTCGTCAGAAAAGTTGATCAGATATTTAAACACCCTCGAAAGACTTCCAAGAGCATTTGTTTTGACTAGAGGCGT
>NZ_AOGX02000045.1 GCF_000332475.2 Leptospira yanagawae serovar Saopaulo str. Sao Paulo = ATCC 700523 | reverse complement strand
AAAATAATACCTATTATTCCAGTAGCTGATATCCAAGTAGGCTTTTGCTTTTTTTAACATTTGTTTCCATTCTCATGTTCTTCTATTCATTGTATTTTAACAAATAGCGCATAACGAATAGACTTACCGAAGTTCCCCGACCCTGAGTCCCTGCGGGACGTTAGGGACTGGCATGTAGCTTGCGAAGGCAAGGCGAATGCCAGAAGGGGAATTTGCCGTAGGCCGAGCGAGGCCTTGTGCCGAAGCGTAGCGGTAAGTCGCTGTTATGCGCAGTAGGAAAGTTTTATAAACTATTTTTAATCTCTATAGTTGATTGATTGGGTAAATCCTGAAATGAATATAGTTTGGTATGGCTTTCCGAATCGATAATAATATAATCTGTTTTTAATAAAAGATTTAAATAGAAAATATCAAGTTTATATTTTCCAAAAGGTAATTTTGCCCTGAAAATTCCATCGTAATCAGTCATACTCGTATATTTACCTGGATTAAATATTATTTTCAATCCGTAAATCGGTTCATTATTTGAAATCCAAATAGTTTTCCCTTCGAAAATACCGTATTTAATATCAATAGAATTCCACTTCGCAAAGTATAAATTCGTTTCTTTTGTGGAAAAATTATTTGCTTTGATTGAATTATCTAATATAGCTTCTGGTAGTGAAAAACCATTGTAAAAAAAATTAAATATTAAGAATAAACAACAAATGTATACTAACTTATTCATTGAATTAAACTAAATCTTAATGAATTTATTTAAATGGAAATTATAATTGAAACAAAGTCGTTTTATTAATATCCTCAAATTCTTTCAGATTTCTAACTAAAAAGTTAATTGTAAAAGTATTTTTTCCTATTGCGCATAACGTAACTAGCTTGCCGAAGTTCCCCGGAGCTGAGCCTCTGTAGGAGGCGTTAGCGTCGGCGCGGATCTTGCGTAGGCAAGAGACGTGACGGAGGGGAATTTGGCGGAGCCTGGAGGGAGGGCTTGTCCCTCCCGGAACGGCAAGCGTCAGTTATACGCAGTTCCTAATATTTTCTAATCGCAATCATCTTCTAGCATTCCCTGCATGCATAATTTTTTATTCTTTATATAAAGATACTCATTAGTTTCCTCTCCATAATGTTTGAGCCAAACTAAATCTCTATATATCAGAATAACTCCATTTCCTTCGCAAAGAATATATCCCTTTTTAACAATTTTTTTATCTAGTTTATTAAAGCACTCAGTTTTCGGAAGACAATTTGCGCCAGCGCAAAGTTCGTAACTAAATTTGTAAGTTGCGTCTTCCTTCATTTTTAAGTTTAGATAATAATCACCAGAGGTACCGTTGAATTCTTTAAAGGTCCATCTTTTGGGTTTTTTAAATTTTTCAGAAGTTCCTAAATATGTATCAAATACCCAACCGTCTTTATTTTCATCCTTTGAAGAATATCCAGTTTCAATAAAAATCCAATTGCCGCTGACATTATTTATCGTATCTCTAACTTTCATATTTGGTTTTATTTTTACTAATTTAGTTATTGGTAACTGAATTATCACCTGAGAGTTTAAGTTTGGATCCTTTCTTATATTAACCTCTGTTCCTGCAATAGGTATATATTTATCCTTAGCTGCTAGTTTCATATTAGTATTTAGTATAATTAAAATCAAAAATATTTTTTTCATTTTATATCTTGGTTTTTTAGGAATTGCGTATAACGAATAGGCTAACCGACGTAGGCTGACCCTGAGTCCCGGAATCGGGACGTTAGGGACTGGCGCGTAGTTTGCGTATGCAAACGAGTGCCAGAAAGCCTATGTGCCGTAGGCCGAGCGAGGGCTTGTCCCGAAGCGATGTGGTTAGCCGCTGTTATACGCAGTATCCAAGGTGAGAAAATAAAGTAATTAGAAAACAAATTAATCTGCATTTCTTTTTCTTTCATTTTTATCTTCTTAAGGTGTATTTTTCTCAAATTCTTTTTTTGAATTTAATAAAAAAAGTATCCTAATCTTTACATTATGTAAAATGACCTGCCCCCTATTTTCAGTTACCAATGGATAAGTTTAGTTTTCTCTAAACATTTCAACCATTAAGATACGCTTAAACTCTGGAAGNGTCAAGTAATTTCAAATGAAGAGTGAAGCGCTCGTGTTTGTATCGTATAACTTCGTATAATGTATGCTATACGAAGTTATTACGTAGATTTGAATTTTCCTGTCTCGAGTGCCTTCATCTTCTTGATTTCGCTAAGCTCCATTCCTTCCATACTTGTTACGCCAGCGATAAAATGTTTGTTCAGTGATTCCGTATTTCGTGAAGTTCTGATTGGATACCTGTTCTGCTTCCTTTAATATCCGAAAAATCTCGCTTTCTTCTATCTTCTTTCTTGCCATAATGCTCTCTCCTTAATATCGGAGAAAACTAACTTAAATATCGGTGCAGTTTTTGGGGAGCAGGTCAAAAAATAGAGTCGCCGTCCAAAAATAATATTTTATATAAGATTAAACCAAGAACTCTTCATTTCCATCTTTAGTTCATCATTTCTCTTAATTCTTATTTCTAAAGGTGAAAATTTTCATTAAAACTTTCTAGTTAATTGGCAGAACTGCGATAAAACGAATATCATAAATAAAAATGCGTTAATTCAAAAATATTAGCGTGAATACTTACTAATAGTTTCTTAATCACTTTTTGGATATTGCGTATAACGAACTAGTGTAAACGACGTTCCCCGACCCTGAGTCCCGGACGGGACGTTAGGGACTGGAACGACGCTTGCGAAAGCAAGAGGAGTGCCAGAGGGGAATGTGGCGTAGCCCAAACGAGGCCGCAAGTGCCGAAGTGAAGCGTTTACATGCTGTTATGCGCTGCGAGTTATGCTTGGAATTGAATTGTTTGTATTTTAGAGAAATTTCAAATCAGTTTTAACAGTTTGTTAAATGGTTTGTGATTTAAATAAAATACTTAATGTTTCATTTTCCAAATTATAGTATCTGGGAAGTTGATAGGAAGATTAAACTCTTTAATAAAGTAGAATAATACTTCTGCAAATTATCTATTCATGAATTTAATCTTAGGCAATTCAATTATAAAGCTGCAAATGTTTCAAGTGATTTGAATGGGGGGGGGGATGTGCTTTTTTCTTTTTAAATTGTGTCTTTTTAGGTAAATAACTTTTATGTTAAATTTTGATTAATTTAGAATAAACCGAGATTTGCCTTTGTAAATATATTTATTATTATAAAGAAGACGATTGCAAAGCCAATTAAAGTATAAAGTCGCAAAAATTTACTTGTATAGAATGTTGTTTCTTTTTCTAAATATTTTTTGAAATTATAATGTCCTATTTTATTTATATTTAGAACCTTTCTAGGAATAAACTGACCTTTGTAATTTTCGAATGTTGTGTTGTCGAATGAGATCGGGCAATCGTATAAACATTCTTTACACATTCTTTGTTCATCATTACTGTTTATATAAATGCAATAAGTGCCTGGCAAATATATAAAAACATCTTCAGTATCCGCTATTTTCATTTCAGTCATTTCCCAAATAATAATTAGAAATGTTATAAGGAACGGGATAATTATTAACAGAAGTTTAATTAGGAATTCTTGTTTTGAATAAAAATCTATTTTGTTCATATATTTGGGTATTTTAATTCTAAAAATGAAGTCAAAGTTAATTTAATAATTCTTATCCCAATTTAACTCGTTGCGCATAACGAATAGACTTACCGAAGTTCCCCGACCCTGAGTCCCGGAGGGACGTTAGGGACTGGCACGTAGTTTGCGGATGCAGACGAGTGACAGAAGGGGAATTTGCCGCAGGCCGAGCGAGGCCTTGTGCCGAAGCGAAGCGGTAAGTCGCTGTTATGCGACGTGAGCTTTGTCTTGTTTGATTTCCTTTTCAATAGCTTTTTGAACTAATTGATTTAAAGAAATTCCTTCTATCAAAGATTTTCGGTAAGCTTTTCTATGAAGGTCAGTTGGGATTCTGACATTGAAAGAACCTTTAAAAGATTTTTCTGGATCTTTTTTAACTTTTATACATACGTGGAGATAATCATCAACAGATTCAATGAATGCTTTTTTTATTTCATTAACAGATTTTCCTTCAAAAGAAATTAAATCTTCTATTCCTTCAATTTTTCCGTAGAAAATTTCATCTTCTGAATCAAAATGAACAGAACCAAGATATCCTTTATATTCCATTAAATCTTTCATTCTAAATACCCTTCCGATTTTAATTCATCAATAATTTGATTTATTTGGTATGATTTTAAAATATTACCAGGATGAGGCTTGTGTAACCTAATCACATGTTTTCCTTTTTCATGAATCCATGCAACTCTTGATCCAGAAGATTTTCCTGAATTGTCTTCTGTATAATCGAATCCATTCAAAAGCTTCCTGAGTTCATCGTAAGTAAAATCCTTTGGTTTAGATAATATTCTAGCTAAAAGTTTATCTTTTTTGGACACTAAATATTGAAATAACTCGAAAGCGAAAATAATGCAACTAAAAAATAGTTACATTTTTCATATTCTTCCAACTTTCGATATTGTTTTAAAAAAACATTTTTTAGCTCATGTCGCATAACGAATAGACTTACCGAAGTTCCCCGACCCTGAGTCCCGAACGGGACGTTAGGGACTGGCATGTAGCTTGCGTAAGCAAGGCGAATGCCAGAAGGGGAATTTGCCGTAGGCCGAGCGAGGGCTTGTCCCGAAGCGTAGCGGTAAGTCGCTGTTATACGACGTTTTTGAATTTATACATTAGCACCAAATTCTATTACTACAGATTGAAAAGCATCTGATTTAGTATAGTTACCACGTAATCCATATTCAATATTCTGTAACGTATCATATCTAGTATCACCGGAATATACTCT
>NZ_AOGX02000046.1 GCF_000332475.2 Leptospira yanagawae serovar Saopaulo str. Sao Paulo = ATCC 700523 | reverse complement strand
TATCGAACTAGACTTACCGAAGTTCCCCGCCCCTGAGTCCCATCGGGACGTTAGGGACTGGCATGTAGCTTGCGAACGCAAGGCGAATGCCAGAAGGGGAATTTGCCGCAGGCCAAGCGAGGCCTTGTGCCGAAGCGTAGCGGTAAGTCGCTGTTATGCGCTGGTCCCTACTGATCGATTTTAATGTATTCACCAAAAACCCATCCTTCCTTCTGTTTAGAGCTTTTTAATAAACATCCATTGTATGAGTCAGATGAAGGAAATACTAGATACCAGAAGTTTCTTTTATCTCCGACATTATATTCTACCAAAGTTTTCGCAATGATAGTGAGACTGGTATCTTTAGGAATAAAGTTAATTTCTTTCTCTCTAATCTTTTCATCTTCGGTATTCGTAAAATAGCAGGTAAATGTTTTTGATTGTAAATCTGGTTTTTCTCTATATTTAAGGTTTGAGGTAGCAATGCCACTTTTTAAACCTAAAGTAACAGCTTCAATACCGTAGTAATTTCTATTTAGGTTTTCTATTACTTTTTTACTTTTATTATACAGAATTAAATTATTATCACATTTTAAGAAGTCGGAAAAGATTAAAGATTGAGTATCTTTTTCATTTACGCACTTGAAATCCTTCATTTTCTTTTCATTACAGTTTGACTTCACTTCGGTAAAAAGGAAATTTTCTCCTTGTTTTGAGAACTTGGCATGAAAGCCCTCGCATCCATCGCCCTCACCATTAAAATAATACAAAGCTTTTGATTCTTCAATTTTAAGAACCATTTCATCTGATCCAAGATTGTTTCCTCCAAAAAATTGCGTTTCTGGGAATAAGGAAAATGGAATTACAATAAGTAGGATTGTGAAATTTTTTCTTTTCATTCTATTTGTTTTTTAAAAGTATTTTTTAGGGACTGGCGCATAACGAATAGACTTACCGAAGTTCCCCGACCCTGAGTCCCGGAACGGGACGTTAGGGACTGGCATGTAGCTTGCGTAAGCAAGGTGAATGCCAGAAGGGGAATTTGGCGCAGCCCGAGCGAGGGCTCGTCCCGAAGCGTAGCGGTAAGTCGCTGTTATGCGACGTCTCATTTATTTAATGTCCTTCATTAAACCAACATAAATAGTATAGAAGAATATTGAAAATAAAAAAGCTAGGAAACATAAGCTTGTAATTATTTAAATATATAGTGAGAAAAATAAAGAGTAGTATATTTAAGAAAAAACCTATTATGAATAAATAGCGATTTTCAATTCCTAAATTGTAATATTCTTGATTGATTTCTATATTCTTTAAGTATTCTATAAAATTTGTTTTTTTTCCCTTTTTTCGATATAATTAGGTAAAAAATATTCTTTTTTTAGCGAAGTTGTCCTGATACAATCCCAAAAATCATAGTGAAAATTTCCGTAAATGTTTTTACTAAATTTTAATTTCCAAAATTGAAATTCTTCAAATTTTGACTTTTTAAACAAATATAGTCCTCTTTCAGTCTGTAGAATAAATTTAGATTTTAAAAATTGGTGATATCTATTTCTTTCCCCTTCGTTAAATGGACTTAATTCACATTCTTCAAATGTAATTTGATCAGAAGGTAAATCTATAATAAATGATTTGTCTATATATTTAGGATTAAAATAAACAGAATTGTTTTCTTGAGTTATATTACCTTCAATATCCTCGAAATCTAAAATTTTAAGAAGAGAAATTCCTTTTTCGCTGTTAATAAGTTTTGTCTCTGGTTTAACAGATTGTATTCCCCATATTACAGCAACGGAAATGGAAATTAAAAAAGAAAAATAGTAAATTTTCATTTTATAGTTAGATTTATGAGATGTCGCATAACGAATAGACTTACCGAAGTTCCCCGACCCTGAGTCCCGCCGGGACGTTAGGGACTGGCATGTAGCTTGCGAACGCAAGGCGAATGCCAGAAGGGGAATTTGCCGTAGGCCGAGCGAGGGCTCGTCCCGAAGCGAAGCGGTAAGTCGCTGTTATGCGTAGTTTTGCAATTTTAAAATTAATTTTTCCAAATCATAAAAATTCTCAACAAAATCGATTTTTCCACTTAGGAAGAAATTTTTATACCGCATATCATGTGTGATACCAATGAAGTGATAGCCAAATTTTGTCGAAGAATGGAAGTCAGAAGGCGAGTCACCAATATATAGAATTTCGTTCTTCTTAACATTTTTAACAGAAAGTTTATCATTGATTGGTAAAAATACCAAAGGGTCAGGTTTATGAACTTTTGTATAATCAGAGGTTTGAATAAAAAAGAAGTAATCTAGGTTAATTTTTAATTCATTTAATTCCCTTAAAACTACCTTTTCACTGGAAGACGTGACAATCCCGAAGTTGAATAATTTATGATATTTTTCAATTAATTCAAATGAATATTCATGAGGAACATTTTTATCTTTTTTAGAATAATCTAAATATAACTTCCAAATTAAATCTAAATCATTTGTGAATTTTCCAAAAATTTTAATTAGAAAATCATCAGCAGGAAGACCCCAAGCTTCATCAATTTCTCTTTCATCGATATTGTAATCAAATTTATCAAAAGCTAAATTCTTAATAGTTTTATATCTAGTTTTCCTAGTTTGAACTAATGTATCATCATAATCAAAAATGATTGCTTTTATCATATTGTTTTAATTCTATTCATTTGCAAAATTACGCATAACGTAATAGCCTTAACGACGTTCCTCGGAGCTGAGCCTACGGAGTAGGCGTTAGCGTCGGCACGGAGTCTTGCGGAGGCAAGAAACGTGCCGGAGAGGAATGTGTCGCAGACCGAGCGAGGGCGAAGACCCGAAGCGAAGCGTTAAGGCGCTGTTATACGCAGTAGGTCTTAATTCTGATGTTCACCAAGAATAAAGACTTTGAAACCTTCATAAAAGGTTAAATTTAAGAAAATGCTTGTTTTGTTTCCATTGTTTTCTAGGTAGTAAAGTGGAAGAAATACTTTTTCATTTTCAAATTCTTTGATTCTTTTGAAATTTGTTTTCGTTGAAATAATTTCATAAGCTTGAAGCAGATAAGTAAGATTTTCGGTATTTGATTCATATAATTCTCTATCTTCATGGAATGAAATTAGATGAATTGTCCATTTTCCATTAAAAATTGATTTAGTTATCTGATAGAAGATTCCGGATGCTAGGTGATCGAAAAAATCATCAAAGATTTCTTTTTTGGCATTGAATATTCCTGTCTCTACACCATCAAGTTGAACTTTTTCTGCATTTTCTAATGCATTTTGTAATTTTCTATTTTTCTTAAAAGCGCTTCTAGTTTTTTCTTCGAATTTTTCATAACCTTTTTCTCTAACTGATCGATGAATAGTGATGTAATTTCTTACATACTCATCTTTATTCGTTTTTTTCGAGTTATGGTCATCACAAGAAGGAATTGTTACTAGATTAAACTTTTGACTTTTTGGGAAAAATGATTGAGGAGGTATATGCTCTCTAGTAGTTGCTTTTTCCCCACAATAATAACATATATCGTCTTTATTCATAAAATTTTGACCTATTGCGTATAACGAATAGACTTACCGAAGTTCCCCGACCCTGAGTCCCGGAATGGGACGTTAGGGACTGGCATGTAGCTTGCGAACGCAAGGCGAATGCCAGAAGGGGAATTTGGCGTAGCCCGAGCGAGGGCTTGTCCCGAAGCGTAGCGGTAAGTCGCTGTTATGCGAAGTAATTTACTTATTAGATTGCGATACCTGCATAAAGTGAAATATATGAGAACTCGCTATTAGGTTTACTTTCATTTGTAATAACGAATTTATCGATTATGTATTTAGGAGGTAAACCATTGTAGAATTGAGGATTGAATGTATAATGTTGATTTCTTCTTCCAGAATTCATTATACCATATTCACATTCAATTCCAATTAATAATCGTCCAAAAACTTCTTTTCTATATCCTAGACCAACAGTTCCAAAAAGTCGGTCAGAGTAGGTGGTTGTTTTCGAATAAGGTTCTACTGTGGTATTGAGGCCTTGAAAGGATCGAAAATTTTTATCTTCTAGTTTATACCCCTTTTCAATTCCTAAATTAGCACTTCCATAGAAATTTCCAAAGAAAAAATACTGAGATCTTAAGACAAAAAATTCACTTTCTCTTGTTTTAGTGATATCTTGTAGTCCAAAACCGCTTGGAGAGGAGTTTAAATCTATTTGTGTTTTAAATTTTGGGCTGTCACCTCTACTATATGTAAAACCCAAAAAAAATTTTTCTGTAAATCCATATAGAAGAGAGAAAGTTCTATTCTCATTTCTGATTCTAAATGGGTATTCTGTATATTGTGTTGTTGCAAACGGAGTATAATAAATATGAAGATTTTTTCTTTTGCTTAAGTCTAAATTGGATTCGCTTTCAGCAATAGCTTCTGCGTTTAATACAGAAGTAAACGTATTTATGGCCATAAATACTAAAGTTGTATATATAAAAGTTTTTAACTTTTTCAAATTTTTCCTCTTAAATTATT
Source organism: Leptospira yanagawae serovar Saopaulo str. Sao Paulo = ATCC 700523 (assembly GCF_000332475.2). Classification (GTDB taxonomy): domain Bacteria; phylum Spirochaetota; class Leptospiria; order Leptospirales; family Leptospiraceae; genus Leptospira_A; species Leptospira_A yanagawae. Next base: position 2,503 of record NZ_AOGX02000046.1, on the reverse strand, counting down.
TTTAAATTATTTCGCATAACGAACTAGACTTACCGAAGTTCCCCGACCCTGAGTCCCAACGGGACGTTAGGGACTGGCATGTAGCTTGCGAACGCAAGGCGAATGCCAGAAGGGGAATTTGGCGTAGCCCGAGCGAGGGCTTGTCCCGAAGCGTAGCGGTAAGTCGCTGTTAGCCGAAGTTCATTACGTCACTTTTTAAAATTTCCTAGAAATATTGAAAGAAATTTGCGTTAGTCCGCCATTACTATTTGCCACAGCACTAACTTCGATAAAACCAGGTACGTTTTTCCATCTTTTAGTTACTTTATTCTCGAAATAGGGTGAGTAAGCATCAAGGTTAAAATAGACTAAAGGGTTCGATTCAAATTTTGCTTTTTTTGGATTTTGTAAGAATATCCAAATTGGCTTATTCTTTTCAAATTCAATATAAACTTCATTTTCATTTATACTATAGTATACCTGATCATATTTAATCGATTTATCGTTTGAAATATGAATTGGTTTGCCGTATTTGGTTTCAATTTCATTTCGATTGAGTTTAGAAAGTTCTTGAATGTCTACGACTAATAGTGATTTCTGTAGATCACAATTCAAAAACATACCAAATATTAGTATATTTAATGTGATTATTTTTTTTATTTTCATAGTTTACCTTTATGTATTTATTTGAAGAATTTGAATCCATTTTTGATTATTTTTCTATATTACTTTTAGTTGTTAAATTTTCTGGAAATATTGAATACTATTTGTGCTAAACCTCCATCTTGATCTGATACTACTGAGATTTCTTTGAATCCTGGGACATTTGACCAACTTTTGCTAGCATAATTAGAAAAATCAGGTTTATACGCTTCAAGATTAAAATATATGAGAGGATTAGAATCAAACTTTGCCTTTTTTGGATTTTGAATTAAAATCCATACCGGTTTGTTTTTTTCAAATTCAATATAAACATCATTTTCATTAATCGAATAAAATATTTGGTCATATTTAATTGATTTATCATGTGATATAGCAGTTGGTTTGCCGTATTTCTTTTCAATCTGACTTCGATTTGATTTAGATATATCATTTATATCCACAACAAGTAGAGCTTTTTGAAGATTACAGCATGTACTTGAATATAGAATAAAAAGTATTAATACTATTCTTTCTTTTTTCATCATTTTGCATAATTCCTATTTTTAATTATATTTAATGAATTTCGGCTAACGAATAGACTTACCGAAGTTCCCCGACCCTGAGTCCCGCCGGGACGTTAGGGACTGGCATGCAGCTTGCGTAAGCAAGGCGAATGCCAGAAGGGGAATTTGCCGCAGGCCGAGCGAGGCCTTGTGCCGATGCGAAGCGGTAAGTCGCTGTTATGCGAAGGTTCAAGTGTTATAATTTATGTATTTAAGCCATTTTTCTCTTTGTAAATATAAAAAGTAAAAATTACTAGAAAAAGATATTAAGAGAGTTACTGCTAAAATACATAATAAAAGATTGAAATTGCAAAATGATGATGGAAAATTCAAAAACGGATGGCCAAGTACTAAAATTAGTAAAACTATTTTTAAACTTAATAAGACGATTATAAATATTAGATTGAAATCTGGTATCCAGTTTAAATACCCGTTTTTATTAGTTGGAAGAAAAGAGCCTGGAAAATAATTTTCTCCCGAATTTATGCTTAATATTTTCAATTTTTCTCTCATTCTCGCAGTAACAAGTTGATCTCTTCGATAACCTACTGACATAACAAGTAAGACACAAATTGGCATGTTTAAGAGAAGATATGATAATGCCAAATATCCAAAAAGAAAATCAAAAGTATTGTTATCTTTTATATTTAAATAAATATATCCAAAACCCGTCAGAAGAGGGACGAGTAAAACTATTATTTGGATAAAGGTATTTTTATGGTGATTCTGGTTAACAGCAAATTGATTATGAAAATCATGTATAAATAATTTTCGCAATTCTGAAAGATTTTCCTCTGAAAGTATCATATGGTTACTATATTTCCTAATCCTTGTAGAAAAAATCCAATTATTATAAGAGTTAAACCGAATGCAGACCAAAAATGGTCTTCTTTTTCTCTTTTTTGATTTAGATCCCCCATATCTAAATAGGAGCCTAAATAGGGAACTCGTTTTGCTGCGAGTAATATTCCTACTATATCTAGTGTTAATCCCAATATAGAAAGAAAAGATGAATATTTGAAACTATTGCAGCCGCATTTGATCAGGTAAAAATATATACTCCATAATATAATCATCAATAATATAGAGATATAATAAAAATATGGATTTAATTTTGCTTTTATTTGATTTTCTTTTGGATATTTCATAATTATATTTTGAACTTTCGCATAACGAACTAGCCTTAACGACGTAGGCTGGCCCTGAGTCCCGGTTACGGGACGTTAGGGACTGGAACGACACTTGCGTAAGCAACTAGAGGCGTAAGCCTATGTGCCGCAGGCCGAGCGAGGGCTTGTCCCGAAGCGATGTGGTTAGCG
>NZ_AOGX02000047.1 GCF_000332475.2 Leptospira yanagawae serovar Saopaulo str. Sao Paulo = ATCC 700523 | reverse complement strand
GGATTCAAACCTCAAATGTTTGTCCAAGGATCTTATGAAATCCAAAAAATTAAATGTTTTACGGATTCCAAAAGATTCCATTTTGCCAACTGGTAAGTCGGATTTGGTGTACCACAAAACTGGCCAAAATCAATTTGTTCCAAAAAAAATTAAAACTGGTTTTTCTTCTTCCGAGTGGGTCGAAGTCATCGACGGTCTCAAAGAAGACGATGAAATTGTTTCAAAGGCAAGTTTCCTTTTGGATTCTGAATCAAAATTAAAGTTAGGTGGAGACAAAAATGATCAGCACAATCATTAAATTTTCAGCAAATAACCGTTATTTGGTTCTTATCTTCACATTGTTTTTAGTGTTTTTGTCTCTATTTGCAATGAAAAACATTCCTTTGGATGCTTTGCCAGATATGTCTGACACACAGGTGATCATTTATTCTAAATGGGACCGCAGTCCCGATATCATCGAAGACCAAGTAACCTATCCAATTGTCAGATCATTACTCGGTGCTCCTAAAGTAAAAGCAATCCGTGGGTTTTCTGATTTTGGATATTCCTTTGTGTATGTGATTTTTGAAGATGGAACGGATTTGTATTGGGCACGTTCACGAGTGAATGAGTACATTTCTCAATTGCAGAATAATTTACCAACGGGTGTGAATTTAAGTTTAGGACCCGATGCAACAGGTGTTGGTTGGGTGTACCAATATGTTTTGGTTGATGATACAAACCAAATGGATTTAGCAGAGATTCGATCCTATCAAGATTTTAAATTGAAGTATTTATTTAATTCGGTTCCAGGTGTTGCGGAAGTGGCAACGGTTGGTGGGTTCAAAAAACAATACCAGATTCAAATTGATCCGTTAAAACTCCAAATCTTTGGCATTGATATGGATAGGGTCATTGATACGGTACGAAAATCCAATGATGATGTTGGGGCAAGGTTACTCGAAATTGGTGGAGCCGAGTACATGATCCGTGTGCGTGGTTATGTGCAATCCAAGGAAGACATCGAACAAATTTCGTTAGGGGCAAGTCCTTCTGGTACCCCCATCTATTTGTCACAAGTGGCAAAGATTGTGGATGGACCAGATTTACGTCGGGGTGTTGGCGATTGGAACGGTGAAGGAGATAAAGTTTCAGGGATCATCATCATGAGGCATGGAGAAAATGCTCTGAAGGTAATTGAATCCATCCAAGAAAAAGTGAAATCCATCGAATCTTCTTTACCAAAAGGATTAAAGATCATACCAGTTTACGATCGTTCGGTGCTCATCAAAGAAACCATCCATTTGTTAAAGGAAAAGTTAACGGAGGAGATCATTGTTGTATCCATCATCATCCTGATTTTTTTATGGCATATTCCTTCTGCCATCGTACCAATTTTAACGATACCCATTGCCGTACTACTTTCATTTTTGCCAATGTATTTAGCGGACATTGGTTCCAATTTGATGTCTTTGGCAGGGATTGCCTTATCCATAGGTGTGTTAGTTGATGGTGCCATCGTAGAAGTGGAAAATGCGTATAAAAAATTGGAAGAGTGGGAGGCAAGTGGTCGTATCGGTGATTTTCATGCAATTCGTTTGGAAGCTCTTTTGGAAGTGGGACCATCAGTCTTTTTTTCACTTCTCATCATTGCAGTGGCATTTTTTCCCATTTTTACATTGGTGGACCAAGAAGGACGACTCTTTCGTCCACTAGCGATTTCCAAAAATTTAACCATGGCAATTGCTGCGATTCTTGCCATCACTGTGGATCCAGCGTTTCGTATGTTATTTACGAAGATGGATCCGTTTACTAAATTCACTCCAATCCTCAATCAACTTTTCACACATATCTTTGTTGGAAAATACTATTCGGAGAAAAACCATCCCATCAGCAAACGATTGTATGCAATGTATGAACCAATTGTTAAAAAGATTTTGGTACATCCGAAGAGAACTATCCTTGCGGCTGTTATGTTGTTTTTTGCCACAATCCCAATTTACTTTCAATTAGGAACTGAGTTTTTACCACCGCTGAATGAAGGATCCATTCTTTATATGCCAACCACTCTTCCTGGAATCAGCATTGGAGAAGCAGAACGAGTTCTCAAACTTATGGACCAAACTTTGGTAAAAATTCCAGAAGTTTCATCGGTGTATGGAAAGGCAGGTCGGGCAGATACCTCCACCGATCCATCTCCAATTTCCATGTTTGAAATTGTAGTTTTGTTAAAACCAGAATCAGAGTGGAGGTCTGGGCTTTCCAAAGAAGATCTGGTTAAAGAAATGAATGAGAAGTTAGACATTCCAGGATTTTCCAATGCTTGGACGCAACCTATACGCGCCAGGATCGATATGTTGTCAACGGGGATCAGAACTCCAATAGGGATCAAAGTACAAGGGGAAAATTTGGAGGAAATCCAGGAGGTTGGGATCCAAATTGAATCGGTGTTAAAAAAACAAAATGGTGTTCGGTCCATTTTTGCAGAAAGAACATCAGGTGGATATTACATTGATATCAAAATCAAAAGGGAACTTGCTGCAAAATATGGACTAACCGTTGAGGACATTCAAAAAACCATATTATCTGCATTAGGTGGAGAGAACATATCAACCACAATCGAAAAACGAGAAAGGTATTCGATTCAAATTCGTTACCCCAGAGAATACAGAGATAGTTTGGAGATGATTTCAAAGGTTCTGATCCCGATAAAAAATGGAGGGCATATCCCTTTGAGTTTTCTTGCCACATTGGATTACAATATTGGGCCCACTATGATCCGAGATGAAAATGGATTTTTAACAGGTTATGTGTATTTGGATACCACTGAGTCCGATTTGTTAGGGTTTGTGAACCGAATGAAAACCATTGTGGATACGGAAGTCCAAATTCCAAAATCAGTGTTTTTGGAATGGAGTGGCCAATATGAAAACATCATCCGTGTGCGTAATCGTATGATGATAGTGGTTCCCATCACACTTGTCTTGATTTTCTTTTTATTGTATATCAATACGAAGTCTGTTACGAAAACTGCGATTGTATTAACAGCAGTTCCGTTTTCGATGATAGGAGCTTTTTGGTTTTTATATCTTTTGGATTACCAAATTTCTGTTGCGGTTTGGGTGGGAATTATCGCCTTACTGGGATTAGATGCGGAGACGGGAGTTTTTATGCTGATGTATTTGGACCTTTCCTATGAAAAACACAAATCTCAAAATCCAAATTTGACAATTCCAGAACTGAAATTAGCCATTATCGAAGGCGCTGTACATAGGATTCGCCCAAAAATGATGACGGTTTTATCTGGTTTCATTGGACTTTTGCCCATTATGTGGGCCACAGGGTCAGGTTCTGATCTGATGAAACGAATCGCTGCTCCAATGGTTGGTGGGCTTGTGACCAGTTTTGCTTTGGAACTCATCGTTTACCCTGCGATTTATTTTTTATGGAAACAAAAGGAATTAAAAGTAGGGAATGGGGTTAGTTCAGAGAAATTTGCAAATTAAAAACAAAAGGTTGAAGCGCTGATTTTGATGGAATCAGCTATTCTCCACTTTCTTTTGGAACTTGAGGATATTGTCTCGGATCTCTTCTTCTTTTTTATGGAGTTCTTTTAGGAATTCCGTATCCAAAATCATTTCTGGTTTTTTGATAAACTTACTTTCGTCGTAATTGTCAATTTCGTACAATAGGTCTTCAATGTTGGATTCTACTTTGACCAAACTTTGGATGGACTCCACAACCTTTTTATTCACAAAGAGAATTTCTTTGAATCGTAAAATATAATGTTGGAATCTGTTTTCGCGGATCATGGCTTGTCTTTGCATTTCTTTCACCACTTCGCGTTCCTTTAGTACTTCCTTTTTCTCTATCAGGATTTGGTTTTTGAAGATACGAATCAGATTTTCCGTTTCTAGTTTATAATTTTCAAAACTACTGTTATGGTTGTTTTGAAGGTCTTCTAATTGTTTGCGAAATTCTTTTTCGCGCAATCGGTCTTGCTCTTTGCGTAATTTATCAGATGTTTGGAGTGCGTTTTTGACCCTTGTTTCGATGACAGCATCTAACATCGCTTTGTGCAGTTTGTCCAATCGCAAAAACACTGCCATTGCATATAGAATGCGTTTCATAAAATCTCCTTATCCTTAGTTTAGACGGATGATAAAGAGGGAAAGGTCATCATGTGGTTCTGCTTCTCCCACAAATTCACTTACTTTTTGTAAAATTGCTTGTCTAATCACTTCTGGAGGATCGTTGATATGTGATAAAATCACAGATTCCAACCGTTCTTCTGAAAAGAGTTCTTCTTTTAGATTCATCGCTTCTGTCACTCCATCAGTATACAATACCAGTAAATCTCCTGGTAAATAACTCACAGTGTGTTCAGAGAATTCACATTTACCGATTCCCATCGGTTGGCCTTTCCCAGATAAATGTTGGATCTTATGGTGTTTTTTACGATAGATGATTTGTAAATTATGACCAGCTGATGAATAAGTTAATTCTTTTTTTGTCATATTGATGCGCACAAGCATGGCTGTGACAAACATAAGGAAACCAGATTTATCTTGTAAGATCTCGTTTGCATTGAAGAGGGCTTCACTTGTCGAAGTGGTTTTTGACACTTCTTGTTGCAAAACAGTTTTGGAAAATTCCATAAAAAGTGCTGCGGGAGTCCCTTTCCCAGAAACATCCGCAATGATGACAGACACTTCGTCCTTTCCGTGAACGACCATATCATAAAAGTCCCCACCAATTTCACGGGAAGCCTGGTAATAAGTATCAAATTCAAGCAGTGAGTATTGTTTGGGAATGATGGGAAGCGAATGTTTTTGGATCATGGCTGCCACTTGCATATCACGATCAATGTTTTTCAAGCGTTCACTTTGTATCTTTACTTGTAAGGCAGTGTAGGCTTCACCAACTTGGTTTGTCAGAGTTCGAAGGATACGGATATCCATTTCATCAAAACGAGTGCGAGAAGTTTTATCCGAAACGATAAGAGAACCTAACCATTCTTTGTTTTTGAGAATGGGGAATAAAATCATACTGTGTTGGAAAAGCCCTCGATGGGTGAGTTGCATCCCTTGGGGAGAATTGGCGGTGATAATTTTAAAACCTTTAAACATCCAATCGGATCTGTCATTGAACAATAATGCTTCAACATCTTCGTCATGGATTTGATCGGAAAACCCTTTGGACTTGGAACGAGGTAGGCCTCGTTTTTCAATTTTTTCAAAGTTGAGGCAAACTCGGTCCACTTGCAAAACCTCGGAAATTGTTTTCACGGCAAGATCCATAAATTCATCAGAACTTTGGATATTGGCTAGAGCTTGAGAGATTTGGAAGAGGCAATTCAGTTCGTTTGCTCTTAAATTTAAATTATCGATTAGAAGACGGTTTTTCACGGCAATGGCCGCTAAGTTGGAAAGGTAACGTAAAATTTTAATGTCAGTTTGGTTGAAGTCACGATTGTCTAGCGAATTGACTGCTTCGAGTACCCCTTGCACTTCCCCTTGCGCCACCATAGGAACACAAATTAAGTTTCTCGTTACATACCCAACTTTTTGGTCAATGGCTTTAAAAATCCTTGGGTCATTGGCAGCATCATTTACAATTTCAGGTTTGAGTGTTTCGAGCACCATTCCCGCAATCCCTTTCCCCCTAGGAACTGTTAGGTGGGCCAAAGATTCTTCTTTAAGTCCACTCGTGGTATTAAAAACTAATTGGTCATTTTCTTTGTCATAAAGTAGTAAGGAAGAACCTTCGGTGTGTAACACATCACGAGTGATGCCCATAATTTCACTAAGAAGGGTATTTAAATCTTCCTGTGAATTGATTCGACTCGTAATATCTGAAATCAGACTTAATGTTAATAATTTCGTAGGCATCCAAATCTATCCTTGTTCGATCAAACTTCCAATTCCTTGGTTTGTCAAAATTTCAATTAAGACGGAATGGGGCACTCGACCATCGATGATGTGAGCACGTTTGACTCCAGAATCAATCGCTCCCAAACAACACTCCACTTTTGGTATCATGCCACCAGAGATCTGTCCAGTTTTTATATACCGGTGAATATCCACTTTTTTGAGACCGGTTACCAATTGGCCATCAATTAGGATGCCAGGAGTGTCTGTGAGTAAAATGAGTTTGTCTGCATGGAGTGCTTGTGCAATCGCACCTGCCATCGTATCGGCATTGATATTCAGAGTTTGTCCTTCTTTTGACATCGCCACTGGGGAGATGATCGGAATAAAACCTTCACGTTGTAAGGTGAGGATGATATTAGGATCAACAGATGTGATCTCACCCACAAGACCTAAATCAATTTTTTGTGTTTTGCCTTCTTCTGTTTCCACTTCCATCAGGTATTTTTCTGCGATGGCAAGGCTACCATCTTTTCCAGAGAGCCCAACAGGTTTTCCTCCTTTTTCTTGGATGAGGGAAACGATTTGTTTGTTGACTTTCCCTGTGAGGACCATTTCCACCACTTCCATCGTGGCTTCATCTGTCACACGGTGGCCACGGATAAACTGGGTATTCAGGTTGAGTGACTTAATCAGTGAGTTGATTTCTGGTCCACCACCATGGACAACAACTGGATTGATTCCTAAGTATTTGAGTAAAACAATGTCTTCAGCAAAAGAAGCCTTGAGTTCTTCTTCCACCATAGCGGCTCCACCATATTTGATAACGATGGTTTTCCCAGAATAATTGATCAAATAGGGAAGTGCTTCTAAGATATGATTGATTTTTTCTGATTGGTGGTTCATAAAAGTCCTCATTTATGATAATGAATTTTAAAGCCGCCGTTGTGCAAGTCACAAGTACCGCTAGGGTTTCAAATAACCTAACTAAGTGTAGGCAATTTGTAGAAGAAGCGTCAAAAGCAGGTGCCAAGGTAGTTGGTTTACCTGAAAACTTTTCCTTTATGGGAAGTGAAGCTGAAAAACAAAATCTCCTTGGCCAAATCGAAGAGGAAACCTATTTCTTTTTAAAAGAAACGGCAAGTGAACTCGGAATTTATCTTTTGGGAGGAGGTTTCCCAACAAAAGCACCATCAGGGAAAGTGTACAATACCGCAGTCATCATAGGTCCAAATGGAGAAGAAGTTTTCCGTTACCACAAAGCCCACTTATTTGATGCGGTGGTAGGAGATGGATTCCCCTATAAGGAATCCAATCATACAGAAAGTGGGGAAGCCGTTCCTTCCGTGGTGCAAACCGAATATGGAAAGATTTCTTCTGCTATCTGTTATGACCTTCGTTTCCCGGAACTCTTTCGGGCACTCTCTAAAGAGGGGGTTGACCTGTGTTTTCTGCCGGCAGCGTTTACGGTACCCACAGGCGAAGCCCATTGGCATGTACTCCTTCGGGCAAGGGCCATTGAAAACTTGATGTATGTTTTGGCACCAGGGCAAACTGGTACCCATGACCCACATGGCAAACGAAAGACCTTTGGCCATTCGCTGATCATCTCACCGTGGGGAGAAATTTTGGCTGAGTTAGACAGTGATGAAGGTTTTGCGATCGCAACGATTGAAATGGAAAAACTTTCCGAAATCCGAAAAACCTTACCGAGTTTACAACACCGAAGGTTTTGAATTTAAAAAAATGATTTTTTCGTAGAGGACGATTTTTTCATCAAAATAAAATCCTTCATTACCTTTTCTGCTGCTTTTTGTTTTTCCATGTGTACAAAGTGTCCGCATTCAGAAAATAAAACTGCTTTTACATGAGGAGTGGTTCGTTCCAATTCCATCACATCTTTTCCGGGGATGATCGGATCCTCTTCTCCACGCATGATAAGGGTTGGTACTTGGTTTCCAAATACAATGGGTCGGATGTCTGTGCGATCGAGCATCTCGAGGATCATTAAAATTTGCCTTGGGTTTAAGCATTCAAATTGAGGGTTGTATTCTTTTAAGAATTGCTTGATGTCTTCTCTTGCATGAAAAGCTGTCGAATCATACACCCCATAGGAAAATCCAATCTGTAACGCTTTGGGTAATGACTTTCCAATTTTAAAACCAAAGTCAAAAAAAGTTCCAAAGTTCGCACGGAGTCCCACAACCCCAATCTTCAAAATACCGGGAACCGGGCCATGCACATACGGAGCAATCGCAATCACTTGTTTGATGCGTTGGGGAAAAAGGGAAGCGATGGCAAGGACTGCCATTCCACCAGTTGAATGGCCAACAAGAGTGATGTCTTTTTCGCCGGCACTTGCCCAAATCCCTTGGGCCTGGGTTTCTAAAAAATCTTGTAGGGTGAGGCCTTTTTTTTGGTCAAAAATTTCTGCTGGGTAATGACCAACTAAGTCAAGTTCGATGACGTCTCCCAATGTACGAAAAAAAGGAATGTTGAGTCCCCAATACCCAGCGGCAGAACACCAACCTCCAATCAGAACAATGATATCCTTGGATTTAGGATTGAGGGATTTATGCCTAACGTATGTTAATCTATGATTTTTCCAGTTGTATGTTTGCCTTTCTGACATATGGTCCTCTAGTCTTCAATGATACGAGGGAAGGATCCCAAAATTTTTGTTACGACTTCGTAATTGATAGTTCCTGTCCACGTGGCATGGTCATCGGCAGAAATCACTTCATTCCCAGACTTTCCTAAAATCACAACATCGTCACCAATTTTAGCATTGGGGATATGGGTGATATCGAGCATTGTCATGTTCATACAAATCCTACCTAAAATTTTTGCCCGTTCTCCATGGACTAACATATAACCGTTGTTTGATAGTTTTCGATCTAGTCCCTCATAATAACCAACAGGAACCACAGCAAGCCTTGTTTCATGAGTTGTTTTGAATGTGGATCCGTACCCTACAAAGGTTCCCGGATTCAGATTTTGGATGTGTTGGATTTGGGTTTTCCAAGTCAGTGCCGGTTTTAACATCCCCACATCTTTTTTCATCAAAGAAAGTGAGAGTTTGGTTTCCAAACTTGGCCAAAGACCGTAGAGTGAAATTCCAACCCGAACAAGGTCCATCCTCGCTTCTGAAAATAACATAGCAGATGCAGAAGAAGCACAGTGGCAAATGAGATCGATAAACCCGTGTTTAGCGAATGTATCTATGGTTTCTTGGAAACGACTCAGCTGTAACATGGAGTGGCTATGTTCTGTAAAATCTTCTGTACTAGCAAAATGAGTGGCGATTCCAGAAAGAGGGAGTTTTTTTTCGGCGATCTCTTTTGCAATCACCTCGGCATTTTGGTGAGGAATCCCAAGACGGCTCATCCCTGTGTCCACTTTCAAATGGATTTTGGGAGTGGGGGAAAGTTTTGCCAGTAGTTCCATTTCCTCTATCCGAGAGACCATTACCCAAAAGTTTTCATCGGCAAGATCGGCGACCCTTTCCTTTAAATGAGGGATACTTCCCATGATGAGAATGGTGGTTTTGGGGAATACACGGCGAATCGAAATCGCTTCTTCAATGGAATTCACCCCTAAATAATCAGCTCCCGCATCGAGGGCAATGGAAGCCGTTGCCAAAAGCCCATGGCCATAGGCATTTGATTTTACCACAGCAGTGAATTTTGATTTAGGACCTATGAGTTTACGGAAAAGGGCGATGTTATGGCTAAAAGCTGAACGGGAAAGGTAAACCTGAGAAGATTGCACGGTCCCATTTTTTTTTACTTTTCTCTTCTGTCGCTTCAGATATTTCTAATTTTACATGTCTGAATCTCCATCTGTTTTCCCGTCCTTCCCAAAATTTTCCAACTGGAAAGGCATTTCCGAGTATTTCCCCGTACAAAAAGAATCGGTTTGGTTGAACTATTGTGGGACCACTCCGATGTCTACCTATGCCATTGAAATGATGAATGCCTACTTCCTAGAGTATGCAAAGTTTGGGATCTTTGCTCCTAATTTTTCAGAACCACAAATCAAAAAAGAAATTCGTAACTACCTCTCTCAGATTTTACATTGTGATCCTTCTGAAATTGGGATCGTACATAACACTAGTGAGGGGATGAATTTTTATTCTCATAGCATCCAAATTCCGAAAGGCAAACGAATTCTCGTTTTGGAAAATGAGTACCCAAGTAATGTTTACCCTTGGGAACATTGGCAATCCAAAGGAGTATCCCTTTCCTTTGTGAAAGTAGGCAAAACTCCCGATGAGTTTTTAGAAAACCTAAAATTTGAACTTAATAAAAACGACGTATACCTCCTTAGCCTATCACCTGTTCACTGGTGTACGGGGGTGGTATTTGATATGGACGCTGTATCCAAACTTTGTGAAACATACAATACCAAATTGGTGATTGATGGGAGCCAAGCAGTGGGGCACATCCCATTGGATTTTTCCAAAACAAAAGTTGCCTTTTGTGCCTTTGCTGCTTGGAAATGGTTACTTGGTCCTCTAGGGCTTGGGGTGATTTATATTTCCAAAGAAGAATCCAAAGGATTCCAATTGGTCTTTAAGGGACAAGCAAGTGTTGTGAATGATTCCAATTATTTTCCATATCGCGATGAATGGAAACCGGCTGCAGAACAATTTGAACAAAGTACAATCAATTTCAATGATTGGATTTATTTTTTCGCTTCCCTAAGAATGTTATCCACTCTTGGATTTGACCGTGTACAAGAACGGATTTATGAAGTGGCAGGGATGCTAAAAGACATTTTGCACGAGTTAGGCTTTACTCTTGAATCTGATTTGTTTCCACATGTAAAAACTGGGATCCTTGCCATCACAGGTCACAAAAACCCAAATCAATTCCAACCTGAGGCCATCCAAGCCCACCTCAAAGGGAAGGGAATCATAACAGCTGTTCGTTTGGGACGACTCCGAATGGCCCCACATATCGGCATTGAGGGAGAACACATCCAACGTGTGAAAACCCATTTACAAACCTATCTAGACAAATTGTAAAGAAAGGGATTTTTGAATTTGTTTTTTCATCATGTAAACATTCCTTAGTGATTCTTTTTCATCGACATACAATGATATCTCAATGGATTACGAATGTTGGGAACCGAAACGTGCAGTTACAATTCCTAGGATATAAAAAGTAAATTTATGTTAGGTAATCTTTCCAAACAAATTGTGAATGCTTTTCCTCTCGTTTTACTTGGTATTGCAGGACTTGGTTTTGTTTCACCAGAATGGATTGTCTGGTTTAAAGGAGCTTGGATCACTTATAGTTTAGGCCTTATCATGCTCGGGATGGGTCTTTCTTTGCAGGTAGAAGATTTCCTTCGGATCTTTCGCCAACCAAAACCAATTCTCATTGGAACTGCATTGCAATATTCCATTATGCCATTGCTTGGTGATGCTCTTGGGTATTGGTTTGGATTGCCAGAAGCCTATGCTGTCGGACTCATCCTTGTCGCTTGTTGCCCTGGTGGGACGGCATCAAATGTGATCACATTCCTGGCAAAAGCCAATGTCCCACTCAGTGTTACGCTCACTTCTGTTTCCACAATCCTTGGAATTCTATTCACACCTGCACTTGTTGCTTATTTCATCGGAAGTCGTTTGGAGATTGACCGTATGGGACTTGTCCTCACCACCTTCCAAGTGATCCTTTTGCCTGTGGGACTTGGTCTTTTTCTCAAATCCTTTTTCCCTAGGGCAACCGAAAAAACAAAAGATGTATTCCCCGTACTATCTGTCCTTCTCATTGCCATGATAGTGGCATCAATCATTGCTAGTGGAAAAGAAACGATCCTCAAATCTGACTACCGCATCTTTTTGGCAGTGGTTTGTTTGCATGTTGGTGGGTTTGGACTTGGGGGAATCTTTGCCTGGGTCCTCACTCGTGAAACAAAGATCTCACAAACGATTTCCATTGAAGTGGGAATGCAAAATTCTGGGCTTGGGGCAGTGCTTGCGAAAACCCATTTTCTTGACCCAAACACTGCCATCCCGAGTGCTTTGTCGAGCCTCACTCATTCCCTCCTTGGAAGTCTCTTTGCGACCTATTTTCGAAGGGAACCGAAAAAACCGGCTATTGTGAATTGACTATATATGGGGTCGGTACGTCATGGCATAAATTATGAGAGAAATCATAAAACTAACCTGTGTCCCATGTGCGATACCTGGGCGGTCAAATTACTTCCAGACTAAAAACAAAAAGACAAAGTCGGAAAAACTTGTGACAAAAAAATATTGCAAATTCTGCAAATCTCACACGGATCACAAGGAATCCAAAGTCTAAGGAATAAGATGCCGAAACCAGCTGCAAAATCCTCCGCCGAAAAGGGAGTCGACAAGAAGTTCATCGAAGAGGTGCGTGAGCTCCTCCAAGAGAAAAAAGAATCTCTTCTCATCAAACTCAACCAGTGGGAAGACACGAGCTCTCCCTCTGGCCTTAAGGAAATGGGAGACATTGCAGACATCGCATCCGAACTCAATTCAGAAGCCCTCACTTCTGTTTTGACTGAAAACGAAATTGAGACTCTTCGTGAGATCGAACTCGCTTTAGAGAAAATTGAAAACGGAACCTATGGGATCTGTGAAGGGACAAAGAAAAAAATCCCGATTGCCAGACTCAAAGCGATCCCGTGGACAAGATTCACTGTAGAATTCGCGGAACAAATGGCGAAAAGCCGTAACCGCGCTGGTGGTTACCGAGTGGATACCCTTTCGGCTTACCCCACAACGGGAATGGATGTAGATTCTCTCGACTAGAGAGGATCAAATTCTGATTTAGGTTCCTTCGTCCTCGCGTTTCTCACTTCGCTCCCATAGTTCTCTTTCTTCAATTTTGTTTTGATCACCACGTAAAAATCTCTCTTTATCCTTCTGTTACCTGAAACACCACTCCTTAAGACGATCGAATTCTCTTTTCCCCTTTAAATTACAATTGATTCGCCATACCATTCCTTAAACTCTTTCTATCGTGAGATTATTAGAGCGGTTCCGATCTTTACCCATTGCCGATATCATATTTTTCTTTTTGGTGAGTTTTCTCGTTTGGAGTTTACACCGGTATGTGGAACCCGTTCCCCAATCGATTTTTTACCCGTCTTTCCTTCTGCAATTTTCACTCGGATTTTTCCCACAACTCTACCAAAGGAAGTGGGGAAGGGTATGGACCAGTGCCTCTGCCATCACGATGGTGCGACTCCCATTTTTATCGGGACTGCCAATGGTTGGTTCTTACCAATTGGTGGGTTTATTTTTAGGATCGATCCTCGGGATATGGGTTCGGGAAACCTTACTCGTGTTACTTGGTAGAAATGAAACCGCTTTACCAAAACAGTCAGAGCAAATCATCACAGATTGGATGATCCGCAATCCAACAGGGAAATCCAATCTTCCCATTTGGTATTCAACATATTTTGGATTTTTATTTTTTATCTTTTGTTTAACGCTATTGTGTTTTGTACGTTACCAAGGTTTCGGAATGTTGACAGGCCTTGGGATCCAAGAATTTTTATATTACCCTAATCTCTCTTCAAGAGAAGCGATGGGGCTCTCTTGTAAAATCTTAATACCATTAACTCTTGTGATTTTGTATTTTTTTTCGGAAGAAAGATCCATGCCCACTCCTTCCAAGGACAGTTTGTCAGAACAAATTCGTTTTGGATTGTTTTTAGGATTTGGTATCAATATCTTCTTTATGACCATCCAATCCATTTGGAGTTTGGAGTTTTTTTCTCTGGGAACTCATTTAAGTGTATCCGCTGGACGGACTACAGGATTATTCCAAGATTCAGGTTCTGCTTCTTGGATTTTACCGGTTGTAGGATTTCTTTGGATTACTAAACTAATTCATGTTTGGCGAATATCAAAAGAAAGATTTAGTTTGGTGATGGCCATTATCTTTTTTTTAGTGATCACATGGCTTGGGATCAAACAAGGGAAAGCTTTTTGGATCATTTGGAGTCTCACTATATCGATTGGGTTTATCCAATTTAGCACAAATTTATGGATCATTTCGAAAAGGAACCAACTCCTCACAAGGATCGGATTGTATGTATTATTACCAGTGATCGGCTGTTTTGTGATGTATGGAATCAGTTTGATCCCAAAAGAATGGGACCTTGTGGTTTTAGCAAAACGGTTTATCTTATTTTTAAAATCATTTCCAACAAATCCAAGTTTGGCTTTCCAACATTTAGATTTGGTTCGGTTTGAACTCATCCGTTTTGCAAACCTTGGAATTCAAAACGCTCTTTGGATGGGAAATGGTATTGGTGCGTTTCCTTTACATTTATTATCTCCTTCCCGGAGTGGAGTTGCATCTGCCATCCAATTTGTCGATTTTCCACCTACTTTTTACCATTGGATATTGTATGATTTGGGAATTTTGGGAAGCCTTGTGTTTTTATTTTACATTGGGATTTTTCTTTGGGAAAGAGGGCTTTGGAAACAAACGATTTTACTCCTTCTCCCATTTTTATTTGGGGTCCAAATCCAAAATGCAGATGGGGCCTTTGTTTGTTTTTACCTAATCTTATTGGGTGAAAAGGGAACTGGATTTTCACCTAGTTTTGATAAATTTAGGAAAACAATTTGGTTTTCGCCTCTCCTCCTCATCTTATCCCTTGGGCTTCCACTCAACTACGGTTTGTTTGATTCACAAAACTATCTGACTTACGGAATTGGGTCTGAGTATCGCAAAAACGAATTAAAAGAATACCAAATTGCATACACTCTCCCTCCAAAATCACCCAATTTTGAATACGAATTCCATGGGAATCGTTGGGAATGGAAACTTGTTGATTCCAATGCACAAAGGTCTGGACGAATTTTTTTAGAATCCAATTCGAAATCATCCCTGGTTGAAATTTATTTTTTGAATGGTGAAAGAAATCTCATCAAACAAGAGTTATTTGAGGAATCAAAGTCTGGTTTCACCTGGTCGGGAGAAGCTCCGAAAGGTGCAATTTACATACGAATTCATTCGAGATCGAAATTAGAATTTCGATTGCCCAGATCCCAATTTGATGGTTTGGGAAGGATCCAATTTTAACTAGATGCTAAAATCATTTTGTCCGTTTGGCTATGAATGGTATTGATCTGATTTCTTAACACTTCCGTTGTTTTTAGAATTCCTTGTTGGGCAGACCGAATGTCTTCACATTCTTTTTGTATGGTATCGGACAAAGATTGGATTTCTTCCAAATTGGAATTGATGGTCACAATCTCTCCATACACTTCCCCAGAAGTATCCCTCACTCGTTCCGCCACATCATCTAAGGTTTTGGCTTTCGACAGAATGGCTCCCCCTCGAGCCTTCAATTCTTGGATGGATTGGACTACTTCTGCGATGGTTCCATGTACCACATGAATTTCTCCTGCGATGAATTGAAAGGCGTCACCTGATTCAATTCCCAATCGTTCCGCACGTTTGTAATCACTTACGTTTTCGTTTAAGATTTTTGAAATCTGTTTTGCATTATTGGCAGTGACTGTGGATAAATTTTTGATTTCTTCTGCAATCACAGTGAATCCTTTCCCTTCGGAACCAGAGTGTGTTGCCTCTATTGCCGCATTGATGGCAAGTAAATTGGTTTGTTTGGAAACACCATTGATGAAATCAATGAGTTTTAAAATATTCCCCGAGGATTCACTAATTTTTTGGATTGTTTTGTTGGTATCATCCACCTTACTCCTTCCGTCTTTACTCAAGGACACAAGGTTTTCCATTGTTTCATTCCGACTTTGGATTTCTGCAATCACTACATTCACAATTTCAAACATGATATTGATTTCTTCGGAAGTTTTTCCTACTGCTTCCATCAACCTCACTTCTTCCGTGGCCAATTGGGAAACAATTTGGTACACTCGATCAATGTCCTTCCCTGTGAGTTGGATTTTTTCGTTGAGTTCAATGATATGACCCCCGATGGCGTCGAGTCTGTTATGGAGGTCGGAACAAGTTTTGAGTAAGAGTTCCGAGTACTCATGCATATCAATTCCATAACCTGAGAGGAGTAGGACAGGGTCGGTATTTGTGACGGTCGGCTCTAAGTAGCGTTTCAGAATATTCTTATGTTTTTGTTTTCTGATCAAAAAAAATACAAATGGGATGAGAAGTCCTCCTTGCAATGCGTAAGAAAGTGGCAAACCGATAGGGCCAAAATGAATTTGATAGAAGATGATCGCCGAGAAGAGCAAAAAGAAAACCAGATAAATGGAATCATTCCAAACCAATTGGTTGTAGAGTCTTTGTTTTTCCTTGTCCACACGTTCTTGCTGCATTGGTTTTCCTAAAAATCGGGGATTTCTAATTTTTTTGACGTATTTTTTAGAAAAAAGACATCTAATACTTAGACTATGATATTCACGAAAAGGGAAATCGAAGAACATTATCCACTTTCTGAACGTTTGCGTTTGGAAAAAACAAAATCACAAAATTCCGTTATCTATTGGATCAACGAATTGGTGAGAAATCAAGTCCGTGGTGCAGAAGATGTACCAAGCCTTATCGAAGTCACCAAAGACTTGGTCATGCAAGTGGAAGACTTGTATGCAGAGAAAGAAAATTCTGTGACCAAAACCACGGAAACGCAGTCCAATTCAATAGAGTTAGATTCGATTGAGGAGCAAGTCTCCGATTTGTATGCGGAAAAAGAGATGTTATTTGCGGAAACGAAAACCCATTCCATTGCTGAGGTAATTTCCCTCATTCGTGGTATGGAAGAACAGCTAAACTCTATGTATTCGGAATACGAAACATAAAAACATTCGACTAGGAATCAAATTAATGAGCAAATTTATAGACCCAAATATTTTAGGAAAACTTGGAACCCTTGGCCAAGCAGATGCAGATTCTTACCCATTTGGAATTGTAAAAGTGGATGAATCTGGCAAAATTTTATTGTACAATAAATACGAATCCGAACTTGCCAATGTTCCCATCCAAACTGCGGTAGGGAAAAACTTCTTCACTGAAGTTGCCATTTGTACAAACAACCGTATTTTTTACGGCAGGTTCAAAGAGGGAATGATCTCTGGGGATTTGGACATTGCATTCAATTATGTGTTCACCTACAAAATGAAACCAACCAATGTTGTGATCCACTTGTACCATGACAAAGGAACAAATACCAATTGGATTTTTGTAAAACTAAGATAATTCACTGTAAATAGAGTTTTTCTTTTACATACTCCTCAAGTCCAGAAAGGCTAACAAAATAACCTGTTTGTTTGTCCTCTTCTGGAATTTTGGCTTCCAGTTTTTGTTCCAACTTTATCACCATTTCGGTAAACAAAATAGAATCCATTCCGCAGTCATACACGAAATGATCATTTGGTTTTGGTTCATATCCTAAAATTGATTTTAGTATCATTGGAATTGTTGTGTTTGCATCAATTACTAATGAAATATCATTATTTTCCTGTAATGTTTTGAGTCGTAAAAATTCCTCTAAACAAAGTTTGGTGATACTACCATAATCTGTTTTCCCATTGGGTAACTTGGGAATACTCTTTTGGATCACAATCACTCGAGGTACATGGCTTGTGGGAAGTTCATGCCTCAAAGTACGGTAAATTTGGTCAATGGGGGTGGTCGAATCGGTAAATATCCCAATTGTGTCACCTGATTCCTGTTTTATGGGAACCGATACAAATTGTCCAGGAAGTCCAAGTCCTAATATTTCTGATTCGATCCGGTCTAAGGATACTCGTTTCCCTTTGTGTTTGATGATCCGATCTTTTCTACCAAGAAGGTAAAAACCCAGTTCACTGAAATCACCCAAATCTCCTGTCGCATAATACCCGTCTTGTGGAATGGATATAACTTCCCAAACGTTGTTTTGGAAACTATAAAACTGTTTGGAAAGATAAGGGCTTTGGATTTGGAGTTCTTTTTCCTCTGCTTCGCTTGTGAATCGGAACTTTACGTCTTGCAACATTTGGAATCGATTTTGCCGTAAAGGATCTCGGTATCCCATTCCTCCTGTTTCCGTTGACCCATAAATTTCCAAAATCGAAATGCCTTCTCTCTCTCGTAGTTCACGAGCCAAGGGAACTGGGAATTTCATTCCGGAAACGATGGCTCGTTCTGGAAGGGTTTGTCCTTGTTGTAAGGCCATTTGGAGTTTTGGGGCAGAGGTGATCCATAGGGATCTGTCATTTGTGTTGGAATTTGTTTGTACTGTACGAATGGGGACTTGTAAAGCCTTGGGCAGTAAATACCCCCAAATCAGTCCATACAAATGGCAGAAAGGGACTTCCACATAGACTTCCCGAATCCCTTCGGATAGGTTTTGGAATTCCGGAAGGGAAAGCCAAGCATGGATTTCATTTTGGATTTGGTTTAGTTCCTTTGGAACCAGTTTCGGAAGGCCTGAGGAACCCGATGTGACCAAACTAAAGGACCGAGGGTTTGTGATTTGGGGCAAAGGGAATTCGGTAAGTTCTCTTTCCAGTTTCGTCCCTCGCCATAAGGGATCGACAAGGATGGGATGGCTGTGGTTTAAATCCTCTTCAAAATTCCCAGAAAGGAAGTAATCGTTGGAAGCAAACTGTAAGAGGGGGGCCATAAAACAAAAATCCTCCCCCCAAGGATTTGGAGGAAGGATTTCTTTTGGAAGGTAGGTTTGTTTTTAAGCGGCTTTTGGATTCCCCATTCGTCGTTTCATTAAAAAACCTAATGCAGCTCCTACCACAATCAAACTCGCTGATACTTCCAAAGCGTTTTTGCGAACCGCTTTGATTAAGTAGGCAGTAAATCCATTGTCGGTATAGAAGTCACTCACTCGAACCACGTAGGATGGTCTGTTGGGAGCTGGGATTTGGTCTATATGTAAGTACCAATCTTTATGTGCTACACCATTTGAGTGCATCCAAGAGTTGAAGAAAATGTAACCAGACGTAGACGGTTTTCTGATATCAGCACCTTCTGTTGGGTGGTTGAATACACCTGGGACGATGATGTCCAAGGGAAACCATTTTTGTCTAGGAAAGCATCTTTTCCTTTTGCATCTTTAAAGTAACCAGGACGGAAGATTTGTCTAAACACACCATCTGTCTTTTGGTTGATCGCAAGGAAGTAATTGAGGTGTCCCCCAACAAGGTTCTTCGTTGCATTGAGATCCACTGGTTCTTCGAAAGTGATGGTCACTTGCGCAGTCACACCACGCACAAAGTCATTGATGGTAAAGGTTGATCCAGCAGCTGGAGCATTCTTTTTCCCAAACAAGGTTTTGTCGGAACTTGGGAGGAGTAATACACCACGTTTCAATTGTGCAGGAGTGAGTGTTCCTCCAGTACAATCTCCGGAAGCGTTGGCAGTATACTTAGGAGCACTTGCACAACCATCCCATGGATTACCACTTCCATCTACATAACTCACTTGGACAGTTGCATTTGTTGGCACATCAAGGGAAAGTCTCAGTTCGTGGTTGTATCCTGCACCTTTAGCAACGTGAGTGTAGGTTCCACGGATCGTCTTCACCTTGTTTGCTGGTGTTTTGTCCATCTCTGTGCTAAACACAGTAGAGTGGTCGTTTAAGTCAGCATCCCCAGCTGATGGGAACATATCCTCAAAAGCAATTGTATACCGACCAGATCTAGCAATGGTTGCTAAACTTGGATCATCTGGGTATTCATCAAAATTGTTTGCAATTCCATCACAATCGGAGTCAACGGCTTGCACACAACCATTTACTGGTTGGAAGTTTGTTGTGTCTACGTTGACAACAGGTGCCACCACAACAGTTCCTTCTGAGTTGTTACCTGTTGCAGGTTGTTGGACAGGAGCCGAACCAACAATCTCTACGACTTCACCGGTAGTAGGGTTTACACCAACAATGGTGATGTCCACAGAGACAACAGTGGGAGGAACGCTGATTGGAATTGTTGCTTGTCCATTTCCATCAGTGGTTCCCACACCCACAACATTTGGTTCTCCTGTTGTGACAGATTCCGAAACAGTCACAGGAGCGTTGGCAACCGGACCAGATTCGTTTTCTACCACCACAGTTACGGGAACTGTAATATTTGTTTCAAAGTTAAAGTCGCCACCGTTTGTTTGGTCCACTACATTGGTTGTGGTTTCATTGTTCACGGTAGTTGGTGCCGGAGTAGGCGCCGCAGGAGTGGGAGTAGGTGTGACAACTGATCCTGTGTCCCCATTACTTGTATCGCCACCTGTCCCTTGGGTTGTGTCAGGAGTGGTCACTTGGCTTGGATCTGTTGTTTCCAATCCAACCACAGTAAACGTTCCACTGCCTGTATCTGTAGAAGTTGTATTGGCTTGGGTTGTCCCATCGCCTAGCCCTAAGAAGGGGAGTAATAACATTCCTTTTTTCTTGTTGGAACAATCCACCAAAAAGAGAGGAAGCACCAAAAGAATGATCCATCGATTCATATTTTTTTCCTACCTGTATAGGGGATTAAACGACAAAGACTGAAAATAATCAACATAGTTTTCAAAAAAATTAGGGGAATCCATGGGAATTCTGGGGGGTAGTACGAACAGAATTCAAAAAAAAGTACAAAGTCCAAACAGGATCAGACATAACTTGCTTAAAATGAGATCATTCTCCCTTTTTTGCTACGTGAGCCACCGCATTTCCGAAAACAAAATTTTGAAACCTGACATCGGTAAAACCCACTTCCTCTAGGATTTTTTGCAGAGTTTCCTGGTCGGGATAGGTTTTAGATGAATGAGGAAGGTAATCAAACATTTCATTTTGTTTCCCATACAGTAGATACCCAAAAAGAGGCACAATTTTGAAAAAATAGAAATCAGCAAAAACCTTAAGAAAACGAGGGCGGACACGACCAACATCTAAGTTGACATAGACTCCACCTTTCTTTAACACACGTTTGATTTCGAGTAAACACAAACGCAAATCGGAAACATTCCGAAGGCCAAAACCCATCGTGACGATATCAAAACTTCCATTCGCAAATTGTTTTAAGTCCATCGCATCACCCACAATGAGTTTTACTTGTTTTCCTTCCACCTTGGGAAAGGCAAATGACAACATTTGTTCTGAAAAATCAAGGCCCACAATGGTTTCTAAGTTTGGATCTTTGGAAAGCCGGTAGGTAATGTCCCCTGTCCCACAACACAAATCCAATGCTGATTTGGCACCTGGGACGGCTTTTTTTGCTTCACGAACCACCCAATCCTTCCATTTACGGTGGAGGAAAAAACTATTCCAATCATTGAATCTGTCGTAGGCTTTTGCAATCCCATCAAAATTTTGTCTTACATATTCCGGTTTCTTTTCTTGGGAAGGCAGTTGGTATTGGTTCATAGAGGTCGATACATCCATGAATTGGACATTTTCAATTCCCGCAATTTTGATTTTTGTTCTTCTTTTTGCTTTTTCTGTCCTTTCCTTTGCCAATTTCATTCGGTTGTTCCTGGGATTTCGCAAATTAGATGCTAAAAAAGAAAGGGAAACAATTTTCCCAAATGAACCTAGCGAAGAAGATTTGGAATTGTTTTTTTCTCCCATCGAGCGAACCATCGATTGGTTTCCTACCATCGCTTCTGTTTCCATGTTACTTGGGCTTTTAGGAACTGTTATTGGAATTAACACTGCTTTTGGAGAAATGGAAGCACAAGGGAAAGTCAGTTTAGAGGTATTGGCTGGAGGCATCAAAGATGCCTTAAACACTACCATTGCTGGATTATTTGTAGCGATCCCATGCCTTTTGTTCCACCGAGTGTCTGAAAATAAAGTCCGGCATCTATCTGAAAAAATTGTTTTCGATTTTTCAAAATCCAAATGAGAATTCGTAAACCCAAACAGAATACTAACATTGATATCAGCAGTTTAATTGACGTTTTGTTCATTTTACTTGTGTTTTTGATGTTAGCAGTTCGATTTACAGAACCAACTTCTAATATTTCTTTAGATTTACCCAAATCCAAAACAGATAGTTTCGGAAGCCAAACCTACATTTATAAAATCCAAATGAAGTCCTCTGCGGAAATATTTCTCAATGGAGAAAAAGTGGACTTGGGTTTTTTATCAGATAAAATAGAGAAAAACAAAAATCAATTCGATGCAGTGAGTTTGGAAGTGGACCAAAAAATTGAATTTGGAAATTTTGTGACCATTACTGACTTACTAAAATCGAAAGGTTTTGAGAAAATTGATATCAAAACTAAAAAAGACTAAACATTGTTAGATTGCAGTAAATCTATCAAAAACTTGTATCGTTTGTTTTTTACTTTTTCGACAAGTATGGATTTCCCCTTGTGATCTAAAGGAATATTCGTTAACAAATTGAGTAACTGGCCAAAGTTTTGGATTTTGATGAGCTGCAAGATCTCAATTTTAAACTTACTTGATTCCATATTCAAAAACGTTTGTACAAATTCTTTTTCAGTATCTTCCGCTTTCGTCAGATGCCAAACATCTTTAGAGTTTGTGGGTCCAAGTTTCGATTTTTCCTTTAAGTCAGTAGAAATTTCATTCACTTTCGTCAGTGGTAATTCAAAACGAAAAATGGATCCTTGGTTTAAATCACTGTCTACTTGGATCATTCCTCCTAAAAAATCAACTAACTGATGTGATATGGAAAGTCCAAGCCCTGTTCCTTCTTTGTAAGAACTTCCTTGTTCTGTTTGTTGGAAGGCTTCAAAAATGGAATGGAGTTGGTCTTTTGGAATTCCAATCCCAGAATCTTTTACAATAAAATGTACCCTATCAAAGGAGGGATCAAGTCCCGGTTGGATTTGGAATTCTATTTGAACGAATCCTTGGTTTGTAAATTTTAAAGCATTTCCTAATAAATTCACAAGGATTTGTTTTATTTTTTGTAGGTCTGCCTCGTAGAAATGGTTTTCAATCACTTCTGGATGAACTAATTCAAATTGAATTTGTTTTTCTGCAAATCGGTAGGAAAACATGGAAAACAAAGTATCCCATAACTGGACGAGGGAAAATTTTTCTCGCATCTCCGTCATTTTCCCTGCTTCAATCTTTGAAAGATCCAATATATCATTGATCATTCCAAGCAAATGGACACCATTTTCATATAAGGAATGTACATATCCTTTTAAGTGGTCTGGTAAATTGGGATCCTTTTCTAATATTTGCGAAAATCCTATCACTGCGTGTAAAGGAGTTCTTAATTCATGTGTGATTTTTGAAAAGAAAACCGACTTGGATTGGTTAGCTTTAATGGCTGCTTCCACAGCTTTTTGGAGTCGTTTGTTTTGCAATTCGATTTTTTGAGAATAATCGTTTAACTTATCTTCAGCGATCTTTCGATCAGTGATATCAAAAACTGTTGATTTGCTAATTACAAAGTTTCCATTTTTATCAAAGGTAGGAATTGAGTTTAAACTAACAAAAAAAGTAGATTTGTCCTTACGAACAAATTCTAATTCAACACCAGTTAGTGTCTCATGTGGAAATGAATTTACAATTTGTTGGAATTTATCATAACTACTTTCCGTTAACAAATCATTGATTTTTAAATTTCCAACAATTTCTTCCCTTGTGTAACCCAACCAATCAAGTTCTGTATCATTGATCGAAACTAACACATTGTCTTTGTCAAGGGAATGGTAACCACAAGGTGCATTGTTATATAAATCCAAAATCCTTTCATAGGATTTCATTAAGTTTTCTTCTGCAATTTTACGATTGGTGATATCAATTCCTATCGACAAAACTTCGTAAGGATAACAAAATTCGTTTTTTAAAATTCGGTTAGACCAAGTGACAGTTCGTTTGTCATCATTACCAATGTATACATCAAATTCTTGTCTTATGTTTTGTTCTGGTCTATGGAAAATATTCCATAATTGGCTTTTGATTTCGTTGGACTTTTCAAATGGAATCCGAAATAAATCAAGCACAAGGTCTTTTCCTTCTGCTATATCTTTCCCCATCTGAAAAAATTCTTCCGCGTATGGGTTCACCGAATGGATCCGAAAATCAGGACTCCATCGAATGATGATTGAATTGGCCGTATCGTATATATCTTGGTATTGTTTTTCTTTTTCTCGGATGATCCTTTCAATTTCTTCTGCATTCGATAGGTTTTTACGAAATAAAATTAATCTTAGTTTTTTTTCCCGTCTGTAGGCATTATGATAATAATAGGCATAAAATAATAAAGCCGAAGCAATCAGAATGGCAATGATTTCGTCTATCATTTCACTTCTAATAATAACATCGTCATATCATCGGCAACTTTCCCAAGAGAATATTGTAATACTTCTTTTGAAATCGTGTCCAAAAGTTCTTGGGACGGAAGTTGGATGTATTTTTCTACTAGTTCGGAAAATTTTTGGTCACCTAAATACTGTTCTGTTTCGTTTGGGACTTCAAACATACCATCAGAAAATAAAAACAATCGATCTCCTTGTTTTAAAATGATATCTTCATTTGTTGTGTTTAACTGATCTGGAAACATCATCAAACAAAATCCTTTGGTCCCAAGTTTTTGGATTTGATTGTCACGTAATAAAAAAATATGATGGTGCCCCGCCATAGAATATGATAATAAATTTTCTTCGGCACGGTAACGAATGTAAACAGCACTGATAAAATGGGTACTAATTAGCGGAGTTAAGGTATTATGAATCCAATACAAGCATTCGCTAGGCGACAAAAACGACTTGTTCATGGTTTTGAAAGTGATGATGGCCATAAGAGAAACCATGGCCGCAGCAATTCCATGTCCCGTAACATCACCAAATAAAATGTCTAAATCTCCAGAAGGTAATACGTCATATGTTATCAAATCCCCACCTACTAAATCCATTGGTTTGTAAGAAGTATAAATTTGATAGAGAGGAGAGGGAGGGAATTGGAAGGTGACTAATTTTTCTTGGTTAGCCTTTGCCAATTCTAAATCTTTTTGGATTCCATACAATAAATCGATCCGTTCTTTTTCTAAATTTTTGATTTTGATGTGAGTGCGAATTCTTGCTAAAACTTCAGATTCTTGAAATGGTTTTGTGATGTAGTCTACGGCACCTGTTTCTAATCCTTTTACGATGTCAGATGTTTCATTTAATGCAGATAAAAATAAAATGGGAGTGTTTTTTTGTCGTTCCATTCCGAGCAATCGATTGGCAACTTCTAACCCACTGATGCCAGGTAAAAGTATATCGAGTAAAATCAAATCAAAATCCAAAACTTCCGCAAGTTCTAAGGCATACTCACCATCATAAGCCACTGCCACTTCATATCCTTGGCCAAGTAAAATATGGGTGATGATTTCCATATTGGTTTCATTATCATCAACGACTAAAATTTTTGCGGCAACTTTGGAATTCACTATGCAAAAAGCATGTGTTACAAAATTCTTTTGGCAAGGTTTTTTTGAAACATTAGGTTTCTCCACTTCTTTAAATGAGAAAGATTATCCACATTGATATGGATGCGTTTTATGCATCAGTGGAACAACGAGATTTCCCAGAAATGAGAGGGAAACCGGTAGTTGTAGGTGGATCTCCGCATTCTCGAGGTGTGGTGTGTGCTGCTAGTTATGAAGCTCGGAAGTTTGGAATTCGTTCCGCTATTTCTTGTTACCAAGCCTATAAACTTTGCCCGGATGCGATTTTCACTCCACCTCGTTTTGAGGTATACAAAGCAGTTTCCAAAAAAATCCGTTCCATCTTTTTCGAATACACTGACTTAGTAGAACCACTTTCTTTAGATGAAGCTTACTTAGATGTCACACAAAACAAAACGAATCTACCCCTTGCCAGTACGATTGCAAAAGAAATCCGAAAAAAAATTTGGGACCATACAGGACTCACTTGTTCGGCAGGTGTGGCAACAAACAAATTTTTAGCGAAGATGGCCTCTGAGAAAAACAAACCAAATGGAATGTATGTTGTTTTACCTGGGGAAGAGATTTCATTTTTAGATGAACTGCCTTTGTATCAATTTTATGGAATTGGGAAAAAAACTTTTGAAAAATTACAAAGGATGGGTTTTACAAAAGGTAAAGACTTACGCCAAGTTGATGAATCCATTCTTATAAAAGAATTTGGAAAAATGGGAGCCGTTTTTTACAAGATGGCAAGAGGTTTGGATGAGAGGGAAGTGATTCCTTACCGTGATCCAAAATCAATTGGAGTGGAAACTACTTTCAGTCACGATTCAGATGATTTTTCTTATTTTTTACTCACACTGGAATCACTCGCAAAAGAATTAGAAATGCGAATGATGAAAAAAAGTAAAAGGGGAAAAACACTCACCCTTAAAGTGAAATTTGAGGATTTTACGGTAAAACAAAAATCAATCACATCGGAAGCCTTTTTCTACTTGGCAGACAATCTTTTGGAGCAATCCTCGAATTTGTTGGCAACTGTTTGGAAGGAACATATTGACCCTCCCAAAAAAATTAGACTTTTAGGTTTATCGGTTACCAATTTTAATGAAAAGGAAACAAAAGGAGACGGCGACCAACCCTCCTTATTCGGATAATATATGTTAGATGACGAAAATGATTTAGAATCTCTCGGTCCCTTAAAAGTATTGCGGGTGAAAGGGGACCCCGATGCCCCAACAGTAGTTTTATTTCACGGTTACGGTGCAAGTGCTTTTGATTTATATCCAATTCATGAAGTTCTCATAACGGATCAAAAGTTCAATTGGGTTTTCCCACATGGTCATTTGAGTATTCCACTCATGCCTGGTTATAACGGAAGGGCCTGGTTTCCTATCGACATGGCAGCTTTAGAAGAAGCGATTCGTAAAAACGATTTTAGAAATTTTGCAGACAAAGACCCAGAAGGAATGGATATCGCAAGGGCATCCGCCTATTTGATGTTAGAAGCTCTTGGAGTTCCTTGGAACCAATTGATTTTAGGAGGGTTTTCACAAGGAGCCATGCTTGCGACAGACATCACATTACGAAATGAACAGAATTCAAAAGGGCTTATGATCCTTTCAGGTGCTCTTGTCAACGAATCTCTTTGGAAAGACTTGGCTCCTAAAAAATCTAACTTACGATTTTTCCAATCGCACGGAGAATTTGATCCAATTTTAGGTTATGCAAATGCCAAAAAACTCGAAAAATTACTTCGAAATTCAGGAATGCTTGGAGAATTCATCGCTTTCTCTGGTGGCCATGAAATCCCAGCACCTGTTGTCCAAGGGATTAGTCGGTATTTGAATAGTTTGTCGTAAACAAAACAGGGTAAAATGAATTTCCCATCATTTTTAGGAATCAAACTGGTCTAAAGATTTGGGTGGTGGTTATGAAACGGTTTTTCTATTTAGTTTTGTTTTTAGGAATTTCACAAACTCTTTTTACACAGAGTTTTGATCACAAACATAACGTTTGGGATTCATTACTAAAAAAACATGTGAAAAATGGTCTCGTATCCTACAAGGGATTCAACTCAGATGTAACAATTCTGAATGGGTATCTGAATCAATTAACAAAAGTATCAGATGCTGAGTACCAATCTTTTACAGAAAAGGAGAAAATGAGTTTTTTAATCAATGCTTATAACGCATTCACAGTCAAACTCATCCTCGACCATTACCCAGTAGAAAGTATCACTGACATTGGATCTCCTTTTTCCAAAATCAATTTGGCCCGGGGCATCCCTTGGAAAAAAGAATTCTTTCAGTTACTCGGTAAATCTCGCCATTTGGATTGGATTGAACATGAAAAACTTAGAAAAGAGTTTAATGAACCAAGGATTCATTTTGCCATCGTTTGTGCTTCAATCGGTTGTCCAATTCTACAATCCGAAGCATATACCTCTACAAATTTAGAAAAACAATTACAAACAGCAAAACTAGTTTTTCTAAAAAACCCAAAGAAAAATTCGTATGATAAAAATACGAACACTCTGTACTTAAGTAAGATTTTCAATTGGTTCCAACCTGATTTTACAAAAAAATCCAGTTTGATCCAGTTTGTCCAAGATGGATTTGATGAAACGATTAAACCAGATGCAAAAATTATTTATAATGAATACAATTGGGACTTAAACGAATTGAAGTAATCTACTTTGTAATTCCGTTTGTATTATGTAAGTACTAAGGTTGTTCGGATAACATTGGCTTTTTAAAATTAGGAAACCAGTGTTAGTTCGTACGTAATGGTAGCAGTTTTTTCTAATGTTTTTGCGACGGAACAATACTTTTCTAAACTTAAATCAATGGCTCTTTTCACTTGGGATTCTTGAAAATCCCCTTTCACAAAAAACTTCATATGAATTTTTTTGAAAAGATTTGCTTCTTCCACTTTTTCGCGGTCTGCTTCAACATCCACTGAGTAATCTTTTACTTCGATGCGATGTTTGTTTAGGATCATTAATACATCTATGCTACTGCAACCAGCAAGTCCCATGATGAGAAGTTCCATGGGTCTAGGGCCAGAATTTTTTCCACCAATCTCAGGTGAGGCGTCAATCTGAATGGAATTTCCAGATTCGTTCGTTGCTTCTAGGACAAAAGGGGATTCAATTCGTTTTAAATGGATGTGCATGGTATCTTTTTCCAGAAGCGGGGGGTGGTTCCCCCGCCGATATCCACTATTTATTTGGCTGTGGTGTGTAACGTAAATAAGGTTTGATGGTTCGAAATCCTTTTGGGAATTTTTTCTTTGCATCTTCATCTGATACAGACGGAACAATGATGGTATCTTCTCCATCTTTCCAATTGGCAGGTGTTGCCACGCTGAATTGAGAAGTCAGTTGTAAGGAATCGATCACACGTAGTAATTCATCAAAATTCCTTCCAGTTGATGCCGGGTAGGTAAGGGTGAGTTTCACTTTTTTATCGGGACCAATCACAAACACAGAACGAACGGTTGTGGTTTCGCTTGCATTGGGGTGAATCATGTCATAAAGATTGGATACTTTTTTGTCAGCATCTGCAATGATTGGATAATTCACCTTAGTGTTTTGTGTTTCATTGATATCAGAGATCCAACCTTTGTGGCTGTCCACCGGGTCAACAGAGAGTGCGATCACTTTTACGTTTCTTTTTTCAAACTCAGGTTTGATTTTCGAAACATAACCTAATTCAGTCGTACAAACTGGCGTATAGTCTTTAGGGTGAGAAAATAAAATCCCCCAACTTTGTCCTAAATATTCATGGAAGTCAATTTTACCTTCCGAAGTTTCTGCTTGGAAATTGGGTGCTTCATCGCCGAGTCGTAATGCCATTTCGTTGTTCTCCTAATGGTTCAATTACTTCCCAATATTGAAATTGTCCCCGCTAAAGCAAGCAAATTATACAATTTATTAGATATTTTGTCTAGTTTAGCGGATAAAATCCCGGGTTTTTACTTTTTGGTTCTGGTGAAGGACCCATCCCAATCCAATTCTGGAGGTGATTCCATATAGTATTGGCAACGTTCGAGCAGGAGTTTGCAGGCATCATCTTTTGTTTTTTTGTACAAGGTTTCAAACTGCGTTTTTGCATCTGAAAACTTCCGATTGAAATAAGAAAACAAAGCGGTTTCGTAGGCAGTTACAAACTTTTTGTCTTCTTCTGTTTCCTCTCCCTTTTTACACCTCACTTCATACAAAGTAACTGGTTTTGATTTTCCTTTCACTCGAACTGTATCCAGTTTTCTTGTAAAAAAGTGGTCTTTGATTTCATCGTGAACGAATTCAGAAATTAAGATACAAACTCCATAATCTTTTCCAGCTGCCTCAAGCCTTGCTGCAAGATTTACTGTGTCACCCATCATGGTATACGAGGCGAGTGCATCTGTTCCCATAAAACCAACTTTCGCATAACCTAGGTTAAGTCCTATTCGGAATGTCATTTGATGGGCTTCGGGGATATAGGAATTTTTTTGGATCCAAACTTTTTTTAGTTCTTCTAACTTATCTCGCATTTCCACACTGGCGGTCACTGCTTTTAAACAATGGTTTTCTACATCCAGAGGTGCATTGAAGATTCCTACGATGGCATCCCCTATGTATTTATCCAAAACACCATCATGTTGTTTTAAGATGAGTGTCATAGCAGACAGATATTCATTGAGTAAATCAGCTAACTCTTTTGAGTTTAATTTTTCTGAGATGGTACTAAATCCAGCGATGTCTGAGAAAAAAGCGGTGATGACTTTTTCACTCCCTTGTTTCAGTTTCTCCAAATCTTTTAATGCTTCACCAACTACAACCGGGTCCACCATACTACCGAGTACCCCACGCATCTTTTCTCTTTCCTTCAGACCAGAAACCATTTGGTTTAAGGCAACGGTTAAGTTTCCAAACTCATCGTTACCACCATCATCAAAATGTACGTGTAAATTTCCTTGGCCCACATCTTCGGCACTACGGATGATCTTTCTGATCTTTTGGACCACAACTCCTGAGATGAAAATTGCAAAAATGATTGCGACAAGACAGATTGTGATGGCTGTAAAAACAATTTGGTTACGGTTTTCTTTTATGGCTTGGATTCCATCTGTTCTATCAACTAACGTGCGTATAAGACCGGAAAAATTATCACGTAACACCATCAAAGGAACATTTTCAGACTCAAGTAAATGAGTGCCATCTAACTTCCACATGATCTCTTCTGATTCACTTCTGGAGTGACCAAAACTCCCATCAGGGAACAGTCTTTTTAATTCTTTTGTAGGTGTTTCTTGTTCAGCAGAAACAATCCATTTACGAATCGCTTTCCAACGATTCCTTTGATCTTCTCTGGCATCCGGATCTTGGTAGTACTTTTCGTATTCTAATGGATCTGTTTTGAACTTTAACAAAACCCAATCTTCCAAAGTTACATCTCGTAAACTTCTTAGGGAATCAATTTTTTCATTTAGTTCTTTGTTGGCGATGGGGTACCGTAAGGAAACTTCTTCATAAATTTTATCCCGTTCTGCTATCAAATCATTGTAGGATTTGTAGAAACTTGTGAAAAGTTTATCCTTTGCGGGTGGAATGGGGGGTCTTGCATTTTTTAGAAATTGAATTCGGTCTCTGAGTTTAGGAATGAGTTCTGATAATTCATTGGTGATTCGGTAGTCTTCTTTGATCACCTCCCTATAATCTCCTAACTTTGTTTTGACGCTGATTAAGTTAAAGGCACGTTTTGTTGAGTTTTGGTGCCTAAAAAGGGGAGAGTGTAGTGCTTGGATTTCCCGATCTTGCCATTCATAAACATATTGTTTTTCATTTTCATCAACAGCAGTGATATCATCCGAGAGTTTTTGAAACGAATCCACCAAACTGTTTTCCATTTGGTCAAAACTATCAATTTTTGCTAATGGAGAGGTATTATCGATGATTTGTGTATCAAAGGAAGCAAGAGATGTTTCCCCTTGGATCATCGCAGACATGGGGAAAGTTTGGATACGGAATAATTTTGTATCAAGCCCAAGCTCTTCTAATTTTCTTTTTTTGGAATCAGCGTAAAATTTTGCAATGTAAAGGTCTAGTTTTGATTTTTGATTTCGAATTTCTTTTTTGATGTTTTTAACATCTAATTCCCATTTTGCTTTGGCTTCTGTTTCTTCAGGGGTTGGTTGTTTGATGACCTCCAAATACTTCTCTTCATTTTTTACATAAGAAGAAGCAAGGCCAACAAGGGTATTCCATTCCTTTTCACTGATATTTCGATTGGAAGCTTCCCGTAATTGTTGGCGGATTTCACGTTCCAGAACATTTACATCATCTTTTGTAAGATACACAGAAAAAAATGTATCTACTTTCTTAAACACTCGCGAAGTTCCAAGGGATCCAAATAAATTGGTTTTGAAACCGAAAACAGAAACTGTTTTTTTCTTGGTTACTAGTTTTTTGGTTTGGTATTTTTTAAGTTCTTCTTGTTGTTTTTCTATCCTTGTTTTAAACTCTTCAATACGAATTAAATTTTGGGCAATGGATTCAATTTCCATCACAAGCCCTGCAATGAAGTTTTTAGAAACCGCTGCTTGTTTTTCATAACTTTCAGAAAGTATCGCAGTTTGTTGTCGGACAGTGATGATAGACAAAAGTAAGATCGTGAGGGCAATGAGTGTACCTGTGAACCAAGCAAGTTTGGCACGAATCCCTTCCGAAAGGATTTTCCACACAGATAAAAGACCAGACTGGATGAGTTTTAAAAATTTCATGGGCTTGTCAAAATCTTGGACCGCCAAGAACAAAAAGCAAGATTTTTTGTCTTCCATTTTTCTCTTTGTTAGGTGGTAGCGCTGAGTGGGTCACAACTCGTATTTCCCTCGGCTTTGATTTTGTTCAATTTTGCTTGCTATTTTTCACTTTCTTAGTAGCGTTCTTTTATCCAATGTCTATCAATCGTTTTGATTTAATTGCTATCGGGGGCGGTCCTGCCGCTCAAAAAGCTGCCATCCAAGCAAGCAAACTCGGCAAAAAAGCCGCCATCATCGAAAAAGATCCTTACTTAGGTGGAGGTTGTGTCCATTGGGGGACAATCCCTTCCAAATCCCTTCAAGAAACAAGTCGGTTCTATCGAAATCTAAAACTATCGAATCTACATGGCTTGCAGTCTCCACAAACCACAAAGCTCACTTTACAAGAATTGATGTTTCGTGCAGGAACTGTCATTGAAAAGGAAGAAGATGTCACAAGAGAACAAATGATCCAAAACCGTGTGACAACCCTTACAGGCTGGGGAAAAATTATCGACAAAAACCAGGTAGAAGTCACCGACTCAGCGGGTCGAAAAAAAGTCTACGAAACAGAAAACATTCTCATTGCCACAGGAAGTAGCCCGAGGCGTCCCACAAATGAAAATATTCCTTTCGAAGATGGTCTTGTGTATGACAGTGATGGGCTCTTTGCGATGAAAAAGATGCCAAGTTCCCTTGCAGTTGTCGGTGCAGGGATCATTGGTTCGGAATACGCTACGATTTTTTCCCATATCGGTGTCAAAGTACATCTCTTTGATTCACAGAGTCGCATTTTAGGATTTTTAGATGAAGACATCTCGAGTGAGATGACACGGATCATGCAAAATGTTGGAATCCAAATCCATGTTGATTCATCGATTACAAGTTATCAAAAGATTTCAGAAGAAGAAGGTTTTGAACTCACAACAAACAAGGGTGAGGTGATCCGTGTCAACCAAGTGTTGATTTCGCGTGGGCGGCTTGGCAATGTGGACAATTTAGGATTGGAAACAGTTGGGATTGTCCCCAATGATCGAAAACAAATCCAAGTGAATGAAAACTACCAAACAAATATTCCCAATATTTACGCATGTGGGGATGTGATTGGATTTCCAAGTTTAGCTTCTGTGTCCATGTACCAAGGTGCCTATGTCGCAAAACATATGTTTGGTTTACATTCTGTCCCAGTGGATGCGGAAGAATTCCCGATTGGGATTTATACATTACCTGAAATTGCGACCATTGGCCCAACAGAAGAGGCCCTCAAAAAAAGAGGGGTTCCTTATGGTGTGGGACTTGCTAAATTTGATACGATCACAAGGGCCCAAATTAGTGGAGACCAGGTGGGTTTACTCAAGATTTTATTCGATAAACAAACAAGAAGAGTTCTTGGAGTGCATATCATTTCTGATAAAGCCACAGAACTCATTGCCCTTGGGCAATGCGTAGTGAACCTAAAAGCACCCATCGAATACTTCACAGAACACATTTTCAATTACCCAACGATGATTGGTGCGTACAAAAATGCAGCCAATGATGCCCTTTTGCGTGAAAAATAATCTGAGTTTCTGAGAATCGGAGGTTTCCCAATTGTTTTCTTTTGCAGAGAGGAATGGGATTTTACTTGTCAGAGACTCGGTTTTACGAACACATACAAGATTGTGTCCGACAATTCTGTCTCCATGAGTCAAATCTACGAAAGAAGTCATAAACGAATTTTTGACTTTCTTTATAAGTACACTCAAAATGCGGACACAGCAATGGATTTGATGCAAGACAGCTTTTTAAGTTTTCACAAACATTATGGCAATGCTGGTCTCTCGGAAGAGAAGTCTGTCATGGTTTTGTATACCATTGCTCGCAATTTATCGATCAATTATGCGAAAAAGTTTTCAACCTCTAGGGAAATTGCGTCTGACGAAATTGAATTTCATAGCCATAACCCTAAATTGGAAACCAAAGCCGAATACCAAGATTTAGAAGATCGTTTGTATTCATTTTTAGGGGAACTTTCCGAAGACGAAAGGTCTGCCTTATTGTTGAAGAATGTTGAGGGATTCCAACTCGTCCAAATTGCAGAGATTTTGGGAGTTTCTGTTTCCACCGCCTCAAGGCTTGTCATCAAAGCCACTGAGAAAGTTTTGGCCATAGCAAAAAGGGAAAATCTGGTTCCAGATTAAACAAAGAATGAACGAATTTGACAAAGAAAAACAGATCCAGTCATTAGAATCCCTTTTGCAAACGCCTTCAAAGGTAACCGAGAAACGAGAGTTCCCGAAGTGGGAAGACATTGCCAACCGTCCTATCCGTTATGAATACCAAGTTCCAAAACAAAACAATGTGGTTTCTTTTTTTCGAAAACCCATTGGTCTCACCGTTGTAGGTGGTGCGAGTTTTGCTTTGGCAGCAAGTTTGTTCTTTGTCTTTTCCATCAACCAAGAACCCAGTGAATCGGGACAAGTGGCCAGTGCGGCTCTTATGGAAGAAAAAAAAGTCGGTTTTAGTCCCCTGGATGTTTCAGTATCACAAGTCAAAGGGAAAGTATTTGTTGTTCCCTCAGGCAGTGCAACACCTGTTCCATTGGTGGAAACATACAAACTGGCATCTGGCGATTTGGTCCAAACAGAAAAAGGATCCCAAGTGGACCTCCATTTTGAAACTGGTTCCTGGATTCGAGTCACCCCAGAATCACAAGTGGCAGTGGATCTCATCCAAAAAACAAATGATGGTACTTTGAACCAAAGGTTTACTGTGAAACAAGGTAAACTTTTTGCATCCGTTACCAAATTATCCAAAGATAGCGATTTTATTGTGCAAGCTGGTGAACACCTTACGCAAGTTCGTGGAACAGTCTTTAGTGTCGCTTACGATGGAAAGTCCGAAACCGTTGCGGTCAGAGAAGGGAGCGTTGCCTTGGGAGACTTGATCCTGAATGCAAAGCAACAAGCAGTTGTTAAAGATGGGGAACAGGTCCCAAATTCAGCTTCGATCGTCGCCCCAAAGGAAGAAAAAGAACTCAAAGCATTTTATACACAGACCTTACTTGCCAAGGAATCGATGTTGTACAAGGAACATGCTAGGCTAGAACTTGTACGATTGGATAACGGAACTGAATACCGGGGAGTGATTTTAGGGCAATCGGAAACACATTTGCACTTCAAAGGTTTGGACGGAGATATGGAAATTCCCATCCAAAACATCCTCGAAACAGAAAAAATCCGTTAAATCTCAGAAGTTTTTTGACAAGATTTCCTTTTTCTGAAATTCTTTTTTCGGAAGCACCAACGCCACTGCAAAGGAAACTATGCCAGAGAATCCCAAAAAAACATTTCGATTCCGTTATCTCATCGATAAAGAATTCCAATTAAAATTTTTAGCCCATTATTCTCTATTGTTCATATCCGGGGTACTGGTAACCTTAATTTTCTTATACTGGTTAAACCAATCCAAGTATGATGGGGGGGCTGTGTTTCGTCTCCGCCAAGATGCCCAAACGGTATACTGGAAGGTAGAAAACGAAGATCCAGCACCAGGGGAAGCAAAGGAAAAATTTGTCCCAAGGGAAATTTACCTTCCAAATTACGACCACCAACTCAATCTCTATACCATTCAGTTTGATGCGGTCGTTACTCTTTCTGTATTGTATCTACTCCTCATCACTGTATTTTCCATTTTTAAATCCCATAAGATGGCAGGACCTGTTTTCAGCATCAAACGATCCCTCCAAAGGATGGCAACAGGAGAACCCATCGAAACCATACGCATTCGTAAGGGAGACGAGTTCCAAGAGCTTGTGGAAGTGCTGAATGAAGTGATCCAAAAGCGGATGAAAGAAGGAAAATAGGAAAAGAGAAATTAATTTTTCTATGTCGCATTCGATCTGAAAGGGCGGCCCCCGCCCTGAATTGGGTGGTGGAGGCGGGCTTGTGGGCTCCCTTCGCGGACTTTCCACCTAACACAAAATACCGAATATCGCAAGCCTTTCTCAATATCCCCGATTTTTTTAAAAAATAAGTTCGTATTTCCTACAAGTAGCGACCTTGCAACTTCGAATACTTTTACTTTTGAAGCATTATTTTGATTTCAGATACTATCTATTTTGAAGCAATATGTTACTTCCCATAATGAATCTTATGTCGCATTAAGTGATTGCTTGGTTTGAGTGTACTCGTACATCCTTTACAGTTTTGTCTTAATACATACTTTACAAAAAGTATGATTAAAATCCTGATTCAGACGTTAAAGAAGATGGCATTGGGTTTTTAAATTGCAACAATTTTCCTGTATAAAGATCAATTACTCCAAGACTGACTCCATAAAAATGAATCTTCGCATGTCTATCAGAGATCTCTTCCAGACCGACTTCCTCTAATGCAAGTGCGGAAGATAAAAAGATCCGATGCCCTTCAAAATGTAGATTCCCTAGATCATTCACTTCACCAATCATTATGTTTGTTGGATAAGAAGCTTTAACGATCCGTTTCGGAAACTTTCGTTTGGACTTCTGATAATGCTGCGCTGGAAATGAATTTTGGATTCCTTCATGGGGTCTTAGATAGTTGAACTCCTTTTGAAACTCCCGAAATGCTTTCTGTTGGGCTTCTAAACTCGACCTTGGTGGCAAAGCTGTTTCTTCTTTTAACGTTTTATGCATCCTTTCATGCCTACCATTCTGTTGGGGTTTGCCCGGTTCAATTCGCTCATATTTGATCCCAAGTTTGATCCACCAAACTGACAGTTTACTTAGCCCAGCAAGTGCATTGGATGCAAACGGTGGTCCATTGTCCGTTCGAATCGCAAGAGGCATTCCGTACTCCGTGAATAACTTCGTAAATTCATTGATTACATTGGCGGTATCCGCCTTTGCCACAATCTCACAACAGAGTAAAAATCGACTATAAGCATCCGTTACCGTAAGCGGAGTGCATCTTTCTCCATTCCCAACAGTGAAATGACCCTTAAAATCCGCACACCAAATATCATTCGGACCAAGCGCATGAGAAAACGGTTGTTCGATGCTTTCTCTCCGGATCCTTCGTTTGGGAGGTTTGATTAAATCATTTTGTTTTAAGATACGACCAACAGTACTTGGATGAGGCCACTGCTTAATCATATGAATCCTCGCAGATAAAGAAGCCAAGAGTTTCCTTGCTCCCCATCTCGGATGTTCTTTCCTTTCTTGTAAGATCAGTTCAATGATTTTCTTTCGGGTTTGGTGTGGGTGGCGTTTGGGTTTTCGACTTTTATCTTTTAAACCATCAAGACCATAAAGCTCATACTGTTCTAAGTATTTATAGCCAGTGACTCGACTAATATTAAATTCATGGCAAAGGTCTGTGAGAGACCAACCTCCACGTTTCCACGCTACAACAAATTTCATTCTTTCTTCAAACACGTTTGTCTCCTTCCAAGCCATGACACACTCCTGGTGTGTACATCGTGTTCTGAATCGAAGAATTAAATTCTAGTGTGTAAAGGATGTATTGAGATCAATTTGTAAGGGAAGAAGCAAGTACAGACCGGTTTGTATAGAAAGGCACATCGGTAACACATTAGATCACTCACATGGGTTACACTTTGATGCATATCCTAACGTAAGCTATGCGCGCCTCGAAATGCAATGATCATGCAACATGATCGTTGGAACGACGGCGCTTTCCGCTCCCAATCTTTCCTGATACGAATCGATCATTTGGAACTTTCGAAAGTGGAAAAGATTTCCGCTTCAATCGCTACTTCGACAGGCTCAGCATAAATGCCGCAGGGATTTATTGCAACGCACAACTCAAATCGTGAAGGACTAAACTCACTTTGTCCCGCAGGCTTTTTTCTTTAAGTCTTCGCAGAAATACGATCCCACGAGTCTTTCTGCATCACAC
The DNA here is from genome assembly GCF_000332475.2 of Leptospira yanagawae serovar Saopaulo str. Sao Paulo = ATCC 700523. Taxonomy (GTDB): domain Bacteria; phylum Spirochaetota; class Leptospiria; order Leptospirales; family Leptospiraceae; genus Leptospira_A; species Leptospira_A yanagawae. Next base: position 237,925 of record NZ_AOGX02000047.1, on the reverse strand, counting down.
TTAAATTTAGCTGCGGCTTTTGTCTCGGTACTTCCTGAAATATTGGCAGCAGATTCCGCACAGTAAGTATAGGATTGGTAAATCACGAGAGAACATGCCAAATAATCTAAGTCAGCACGCTCACATTTTTCATAAGAGGGGTCTGTTTTCGTACAATGAATCACAGTGAATAAAAGGATGAATAAAAAACAAAAACGAATCATTACCACTAGATTTTAGACAAAATATGGATCGTAAACATTTGTTTTTTTTGAAGCGAAAGTATGGATGGATCTGACCTATAAACTTATTTTCTTTGGATTTTCAATTGGCCTCAAGGTTTGGATTTGTATTTTTGCATGATTTGGTTTCGTTCGATGTACCGAATTTTACCAAATTGTTTGGTTTTTGCTTCTAAAATGGGAAGGCCTGGGTCTTTTTCCAAAACAACTTTATAACTCCGATCACGAATGATCAACAGTTCTAGCGAAATGATTCCAAATTCATCGAAGAGAGATCGAATTTCCTCTAAGGGAACGTCTCCGTTTGTCGCGAAAAGATACTCTCCTGATTTATACATCTGTCGTTTTTCCGGAATCGTAGAAAGTGTTGGATTCGTTTTTTCCTTACCAAACAAAGTACAGCTGGTCATGGCGATTGCCATAACCAAACTGAGTACAATTGTCTTATTGTAATTGAAGTGTAACACCAGTGACTTGCTTCAAATGTTTAAGGGAGTTATTGGCATTGATTGCTGTCCCATATTGAGTTGTACCACTCAAAGCTGTTTCGGCAACGCCACCTGCGATCAGTTTTGTAATCACGTCCTGATAGGTGAAACTCGGGTTGTAAGAACGGATCAAAGCGGCAACACCAGCTACGTTAGGAGTTGCCATAGAGGTTCCATTTAAATTGGTGTAAGCAGTTGTTGATGGTGCCCATGTATACATAGAAATTTCTGTTACAAGTGCTCCTCCGTTGTTTACACTTCCGTCAGAAGTAAAGCGATAACCGACTGTGCAGTTTGATGAACCGATACAAGCAGTTAAGATTGGTGATTCAGTGCTAATGAAAGAATATTCCGCAGAATTTTTCCTACAAAATTTCGTCATGTAGGTACTTCGCAACCTATCTACAAGCGAAATCGCAGTTCCACCAGAAAATGGATTACCTGATGTAGCAGAATGATACATCTCTGTATAATCATAGCAATTCGTTGAGTCATAACCTTCTCCATCGGAAATTAGTATTTGGTTAAGCTTAACATTTGTTGCATTACTATTAATCGAAAAATTTTTATAAACCGATCTGCTCGAAAAGGCTGGCATTGCAGTCGGGTTATTATAAGGCGCCGTGTAATTCCAACCAATCACTGAACAATCATTTGGCAAAAAAAGCCCGGACAATGTTAAAGGAGTCCCATTTGCAGAAAATGAACAGGAGTGGTAACTCCACGGATTCCCACTTTCACCTAACCCACTAATCCAGTCATTTTCATAAGAAGTTTGAGTTTCCGCGACAGTAGACTCATTACCATAACCACTGTAGATATTGGTACCAGGTGCACCAAAGTCAACAGTTCGACTGGTAGAAGTGGCATTGGAATCATAATTGGAAAAATTTGCAAGGGCATGCTTTTGGTCTAAAGCTGCGATACAAATTAAGTTTGCATTAGAATTTTCGCAAGGATAAGAATTCTGACTAATGCCTGTCCCATTTAAATTGGATCCGTCGTTCCCAGCCGCAACCACAACAAGTACATCATTGGTCCTTGCAAATTCGATCGCTGTATTGATCGTGGGGCTATAATTTGAACCACCCAAACTCATATTGATAATTTTAGCCCCATTGCGAACGGCAAAATAAATACCATTGGCAACGGAATCGTTTGTTCCACCACCCAATCCAAGTACTCGGACTGCCATAATTTTTGCGGATTGGCAAACTCCAGTAATTCCCACTCCGTTGTTGCCAACAGCGCCAATCGTCATTGCAACGTGTGTTCCATGCCCTTCTTCATCTTTTGGATCATTATCACTGTTAACAAAGTCGTATCCATGATTAGGACAACCACCACCAATTGCTGTTCCGTTTTGGTTTACGCAACCGGCAGAACCATCCCACATATTTCCGACGAGGTCTTCATGGTTATAGGTTACACCAGTATCCAATACTGCAACGATCGCATTGGCACCTGTACAATTAGTTGTTACATCCCAGCCACCAAGAACATTCATATCTTTTCCAGATGTACCAGGATTACTTGAGTTAGCTGTATAACTTGGAGAAGCAAGTGTTTGCCCAGTATTGCTAAGTCCCCATAATCTGGAAAATTGAGGATCGTTAGGTGCAGATGCTTGTTTATAATACAAATAACGAGGTTCAACCGTTTCAACATTTGGATCTTGTTTGATACGCCGAATTCCTTCTTCCATCGTTTCGGATTCCAGAAGTTTCGCAGTTGTAAAATGACCTTTTAAATTTAATCCACCAGTGATCGTTGCAAGTTTTGAAGTTTGGCGAAGTAACTCAGAGTCCGGAACATTTTTTTTGAATGTAATGACTACTTCACCCGGAAGGTACGGCAACTTTTTCGAGGATTTTGATTTTGCCTTTAGAGCTTCAATATCCAACTTCGATTCACCGAATTTCCATATAGGTTCTGAGACCAAAAGATGAGAAGAAACTAAAATAGTAATAACAGTGAAAGCTTTTAAGATAAATTTTTGATTCAATTTCATATAGGTTTTTCCTCTTCTTTTATGTACTAGGCACTGTGACAGATACTTGGCTTGAGGGAGTACCACCGGTTGTATTGTATTTACCGTAAGAATAAACTTTAAAGTACCAAGTTCCAAAAGTCGTAACAGTAATCACTTTCGAATTTGAAGTCGTACCACCTGCATTCCCTTGGTTTTCGCAGATGACAGATGGTGGATTATGACTAGGAGTGAATCCATTTGTTTGGCTATAACAGATCCGGTAGCCTCCATCCGTATCATTGGGTGCCTTTTCATTCGTAGCATTCCATGTCACGAGAACATCCGTGCCAGTTTTCCCAGTCCCAGTTACCGCTAAGTCCGCAATCGAAGCTGATCCATTATTTCCATTACTTGTTGCGATTCGCACGACTGCATTTTTCGCTCCCGAAGTTGACGGATTAAACTGAATGGTAAAAGTACCGGAAGCACCTGCAGCAAGGGTTGCTCCCGTACTAAATGCACTTGTTGTAAATTGAGAAGTATCACCAGATTCTTTCGTTATCGTAATCCCAGTCATTGTCGCGGTTCCCGTATTGCTGATCGTCACGGTTTTTGCTGTGGAAGTTAATGTCGGCCAAACAATTCCAAATGTTGGAATGGTGCCTCCACTCGTGTAACTTGTGGAATTATGCGAAATGGAAATCGTTGGAACCGGTTTCGGAGTTCCAGTTGCAGATGCAGTAAATAAGAAACTTAAGGCACCATCATAGTTCACAGCAATACTTGAGTTTTGGGCTCCTGTTGCTAATGGGGAAAATTGGATCGTAAATGTTGCCGTTGCGTCAGGCGCGAGTGTTGCCGGAAATCCAGCAAGATTCAGCGCAAACCTTACGTTGGTTGATGTCACAGCTGGTGAATCCAAATTCGCAGTTAAACTTCCTGTATTTTTAACAGTGAATACAATTGCACTTCCACTGGAATCCACTTCCACAGAACCCAAGCTATAACTTCCGTTTGCTGAAATTTGTGTTGAACCTACAGACACTGCTAGACGTGGAGTCGCAGCTTCTGCTGTTCCTGTTAAATTCATCTGAAATGAAGACACAGCTGGGTCACTAGATTGGATTTTCAAAATTGCAGATCTAGGACCAATTATTCCTGTCGGTTTAAAATTAATCGTAAACGTTACCGATTGACCTGCGGCAAGAGTGGAACTGCTTGGTTGTGTGATTGTAAATTCAGAAGCGTTCGTTCCAGATTTCTCAATGATATTAGGAGAACCTGGTAATGTAATAGAGGCAGTACCAGCATTTTTAATCGTGACCGTGCCTGTTTTCCCATCTGTTGTATTCACTGGTTCCGATCCAATATCAATCGTTGCCCCACTCTCCCGAACAACACCTGAATACCATACTTCCAATTTAGGTGCTGGTACATCCCCTCCTCCACCACCACCTAAACCTAAAAGAGCAAAGGCAGCGCCGCCGCCTCCACCACCGCCTCCAGGACAGGAAATAAACGTGAATAAGGAAATTAAGTGTATTAAAATGTTCTTTTTTTGCATAAATTTGGGACCAAAACTACGATTTTCGACCACTATGATTTCCCTAAAGGAGTTTCGCAACTAAACAGCATTCTGCGAGAGAGGTTTCAAACCGTTAAAAACGGTGCAAAGGTCGTTTTAGAACGTTCATTCTGGTTTGTACGAAACATTTTTATATTTTTGGAGAGTATCTCGCAAATAACAAACATTCGTTTTGAAAAGAATTGGTATGTTTGCAAGGCAATTGGCAACAATGTAAAGGATATAACTACACCAAATCAGTTAATGTTTGCTTTTGTTTTTCCAACATGGTAGTATACCATATGGTATATTATCTCATTCTCACAGCCGTTCCCTTTGCGATTGTCTCCGCGTTTTGTATCCATTGGTTCACCATTAGCGATGAAGAAAATCCAGAAACTCGTTTGCAAATTTCCCGAGGGGTGTACTTAGGATTCTCCTTTCAGATGTTTGTGTTTGCTTGGTTGTTATTCCAAATGGGGCATGCAAAGTTTGTGTATCCATTATACGCTATCACATTCTCAATGTTAGGTGATTGGTTCAATTTACAATTCCCGTTGGCAAAAAAATACATGAAAGACCCAGTGCTTGGTGGGATCTTTAATTTTGCCATCGCACAGGTGTTTTTCATTTTAGCGTTACACCAACTCATCACTTGGAATGAATTGTATACCGGAGTCCAACCATACCTGATCACTGCTATCCTACTAATTTTACCTGCTGTGATTTTTTACTTTAGAGTGTATCATCCAGAAAGATCAAAATGGGTGATGGCATCCGCTTTTTTTTATGGGCTTGTGTTGTGTTTTTTTGTATCAATTTGTATCAACGCTTATCTTTTGTATGGCGGTGTTTGGATCTATTTGGCAATTGGTGCTTTATTTTTTTTGTTATCAGATGCAGTGATGGGAGAGACAACCATCAATGGCACAAGGCATCCGAAATGGGAATTCCAAGTCCCTTGGGTCACCTACCTCATTGCACAAAGTTTATTGCTCATTGGATTCTTTTTAGTGTCTCACACTCGACTCATCACCCATTAAATGGGAAAGGGATTCAATGGAGTTTGTTTTAGCATTTTCCCAAATGAGAAGGATTTCTTTTCGTTTGGGATCCCACCGGTAACCTCCGAAAAGTCCAGAGGATTGGATCACCCGATGGCAAGGGATCAGGAATGCAATTGGATTTTTACCAATCGCTGATCCGACTGCTCGACTCGCCTTTGGTGCTCCGATGGACTTTGCGATCTCCCCATAGTTTCGGTTTTCACCCATGGGAATCTTCAAGAGGGATTGCCATACTTTCAGTTGAAAGGGTGTTCCAACAAGTGACAGTTGTATCCTTTTGTTAGGTGGACTAAATGTTTGCAAATATTCTTTTACCGTTTTATGTAAGTCTCTATTCCCATCAGATTCAATCCAATCAGCATTTGGAAATTCCTCTTTAAGAGACTGGAGTAAGATCTCTTTTTCTTCGTGTGACGAAACAAACTGAAGGGATTGAACCCCTATTTCGGAAGAAACTATGAACATTTCTCCAAATATCGTTTGGATCGTTTCATAAAATAAACTAAGTCCTTTCCCACCAGATTTGTACACACCAGGTGTCATCCCTTCCCATTTGATAAACAAATCATATAACCTTCCCGTACCGGATAATCCTAAATCATAACTTGTATCAAGGATTGGCCTTTTTTTTACAATTCGCTTAGCATGCGTTATGGTAACTGATGCCAAAAATTGTTTCGGAGAAACACCCACATATGACAAAAATAATTTTTGGAAGTGGGAAGGACTTAGCCCAGAAAGACTTGCTAAAGTTTCCAAATTTGGCTGGGTTTCGTAGTGATTTACGATGTACTCAATGGAATTTTGAATGAGTTTGTATTGTTTTTCTTGAAAAACCACATTTGAATTTTAATCCCAAAATGAAAGGGAGGAAACCCGATTCTTGTGATTTTCAGAAAAAAATACATTTTGTTTGCATTTTTTACAAGGAACCAAAAGTATTTTTTTATCCCCTATTGTGAATTCTAACGAATCAAAATTCCCAGTGCTTACCGCCTTACAGGCGATATCCGAATCTATCCATCAATTCCCCATCACCATTTTAGATGCACCACCAGGGTCAGGGAAAACCACTGCTCTACCCATGGAATTATTAAAAAAAGGGTTGGGGAATGGTAAAAAAATTTGTATCTTAGAACCCCGTCGGATTGCCGCTAAAAATGCTGCCAAACGCATCAGTGAATCGCTTGGTGAGGAGGTGGGACAAACCGTTGGTTACCGAGTGCGTTTTGATTCAAAAGCCAGTTCCGAAACAAAAATTGAATTTGTGACGGATGGTATCCTTACAAAATATTTATTATCCGATCCAGAACTTTCAGACTATGGACTTCTTATTTTCGATGAGTTCCATGAAAGGAGGTTGGAGTCGGATCTTTGCTTTGCATTGGCAAAAAAGTCACAAGAAATTTTTCGTAACGATTTAAAAATCCTGATCATGTCCGCAACCTTAGAAGGACAAAACTTTTCAAAACTTGGAATCCATAATCCTACCATCGAAGTGGTCACAGAAACCTTCCCACTTGAAATCTTTTATATGGGAGAGTCCAACCTAAATTCACAAAAAAGATTACAAGACCTTGTTCCAAAGGCAGTGGAACAAACATCAGGTGACATTTTAGTATTTTTATCGGGGAAAAAAGAAATTTTAGATCTCAAAATGGCATTGGAATCAAATCCAATATGCCAAAACCATTCGTCCATATTTCCATTGTTTGGTGACATGAGTTTACGAGATCAAGAAAAAGTTTTTTTGCCTCTAAAAGATGGGAAAAAGAAAATTGTCCTTTCCACAAATATCGCTGAATCCTCTGTCACCATCCCTGGGGTTCGGGTTGTCTTTGATACTGGATTTTTTAAACATTCAGTGTTTGATCCCGAATCGGGAATCCAACACTTGGTAAAAGATCGCATCAGTTTGAGTAGCGCCAAACAAAGAGCAGGACGTGCGGCAAGAGAAGGCAAAGGTATTGTGTATCGGCTTTGGTCCAAAGAAGAAGAAACTAGTTTTTATGATCGTACAAAACCAGAAATTCTTGAGGGAGATTTAGATCGTTTGGTCTTAGAAGTGAAATCGTTCGGAGAAGATATCGATTCACTTCCATTCCTCGATCCACCAAACAAAGGCTCACTCCTCCTATCCATGGAACGGTTAAAACGACTTGGATGTTTGGATACAAATCTCAATTTAACTTCACTTGGCAAAGAAGCCTTGTTATACCCTTTACCCATCCGTTTGGGAAGGATTTTAAGTGTTTTACCGAAATCAATGGAACCTTTCGTAGAAAACATTTTTTCGATATTAGGAAAGGAATCATCCGGAAGAGAGGCAAAAGAATTTCCACTGAGAAATTCTTCCAACCAAACCCTAACCAATCCTGAATTAAAACAGATCTACAAACAAATTTTTGGCATATTTCAAGGGAAAAAGGAAGGGATTTCAAATATAGAAAAAAGCCAATCGCAAAGCCCGGAGTTTTACCTTTGCCAAGGTTACCCTGACAGGATCGCCAAACGAAAAGCAGATGGGAATGATTACAAACTTTCCAACGGGAAAATAGGAGTTCTAAGTACAAACTTATTAAATTTACCAGAGTATTTGATTGCGATTGACACCATTTCTTTTGGACAATCCATTTTTATCACTCAGTACTTACCTATCTCTCTTGAGACAATAAAAGAAAGCCTAAGTAACCAACTCGAAACCTTACAATTCCCTGAAATCAGAACAACCCAAAAAGGAGAATCCAATTTAGTTGTATTAGAGGAACGAAGGTTAGGTGAACTTACATTAGAGTCCAAAGAACTAAAAAATCCAGATCCTATTGCCTTACAAAACGCACTGGAAAAATATTTACTCTCTTTGGATTGGGAATCCGAATGGAAACGAAAAGAAGAACTCCAATCCCTATACGAAAGAGTGCGCTTTTTGGTGCAAAACCAAATATTGGAAGTGAAGGTATCTTTCGAAGAGCTAAAAAAATCTGCAAAAGAGTGGTTATTCCCTTTCATCAATTGGGAAACAAATAAAATCTCGTTAGATCGAATTCCTTATTGGGAAGCATTTAAGGCATATCTGGGTTACGAAAACGAATCCATTCTAAACAAAGAAGCTCCCACTTCTATCCATGTTCCCTCAGGTTCCAAGATTTCCATCCAATATTCCGGAAACGAACCCGAGTTACATGTCAAATTACAAGAGTTATTTGGTTTAAAACAACTTCCGAAACTTGCCAATGGAAAAATAAACATTTTAATCCATTTGTTGTCACCCGCGAGGAGGCCAGTGCAAATCACAAAAGATTTAGAAAGTTTTTGGAATTTTGGGTATCATGAAGTGAAAAAGGAGTTAAAAGGTAGGTATCCAAAACACCCTTGGCCCGACAAACCTTGGGAAGCAGTCCCAACAAAACATTTGAATCACAACAAACGTTCGTAAGCTGATACCCACCCTTTTTGGTTCACAAAAAATTTGGTTTGGCAATTGGGACAAAGATGATCTCCCATTTGTTTGAATCGGAGTTTGGTTTGGCATTCCGGACAATGGATGGTTTTGCCCTCTTTTGCGTTTGGGATGAGTTCATTGGCAGGGGAATCGCCGATGTAAAATGATTCTAAGTAATGGATGCATTCCGCTTCTCCATTGAAAAAAGAAAGGGTTTGTGATTCCAAATGAGGAATTTCTATTTTCAAACCAAATCCAGCCAATTTGGAACCTGTCTCTTTACAGCGGACTGCCATTTTTTTGAGAAATTCCGAGCCCACTTCCGTGACTTCGTTCACCTCGCTAAAATCCAGACAAAAAAGCGAAGGCGAAAGGGTTTCTTCCTTTAGTTTTAAATAAAGTTCCGAGCCAATTTCTGCGGAAAATTTCCCCGCTAGGCGGAAAAGAAGTGATTTCAAACAGGTTTTTCCTCTTTTCTATTCTTCGGAAAAGATTCTGTATTTACAAGGAATTTTGTTCCAAATACCTTTATTTATCAGATATGAAATCGATTCCGAGAAGATACTGGGTTTTTCCTGTCGACATCCTCTTTATGTTTTTGTCCTATTTTCTCGCACACCTTGTGCGTTTCGAAAACATAAGTTTTTTGGACAACTACCCCGATTTTTGGATTTGCGCCACAATTGTGGTGGTCACTCGCAGTGTGGTTTTTCTATTTTCTGGGATTTACCGCTCCTTGTGGTCGTATGCATCCCTTCACGACCTACTCTCCATCATCAAAGCAACCATTCTGTCTTCCCTTGTTTCAACCCTTGCCTTACTTTTTTACAATCGATTTTACCAACTCTCAAGGATGGTTCCGATCCTTGATACCCTCATCTTACTTGGGTTTTTGTGCCTACGAAGTTTGAGTTGGAGGATGATCCGTGAACAAATATTTAGTTCCGATAAAATTCGAAAAGGAATCCCCATTCTCATCGTGGGTGCTGGCAAACTAGGTAGTTCCTTCCTAACTGAAATTCGGCGAAATATTAATTTAGAATATTTACCTGTGGGATTTTTGGATGACAACGCTGCCAAAAAAGGTGGTTACATCCAAGGGGTACCTATCCTTGGAACAACAGATGATATTGGTAAGGTGCTCACACGTTACGGCATCAAAAAAGTGATCATGACCGTGCCCCAACCTGACGGACGTGTTGTGAGTAAACTCATGAAAGAGTGTGATGGCTCAGGTGTTGAATTTAAAATCTTACCAACGTTTGGCGAATATCTCGCAGGAAAACCGAATATCACCCAACTCAGGGAAGTCCAAGTGGAAGACTTACTTGGCAGACCCACAGTCAATTTAGAAATTGAATCCATACGATCTTACTTAGAAAAAAAGGTGATCCTTGTAACAGGCGCTGGTGGATCGATTGGTTCTGAAATTTGCCGCCAAGTGGCTCTTTTCAAACCAAGTGTTCTTGTCATTTTGGATGCCGCCGAAACCCCGTTATATGAAATTGACTACGAATTAAGAAAAAACTTTTCAGAGTTTAATATTGATATCCGTCCTGTTGTCGCAGATGTCAAAAATTTATCCAGAATTTCTGCAGTATTTGAAGAACATAGGCCCGCCGTTGTTTTCCATTCCGCCGCATACAAACACGTTCCAATGATGGAGATCAATCCATCAGAAGCGATCCTAAACAATGTGATGGGTACGAAAAATGTAGCCGATGTATGCCGTCTCATCGGTGTCGAACGTTTTGTCCTCATTTCTACTGATAAAGCAGTAAACCCGGTCAATATTATGGGTGCATCTAAACGAGCCGCTGAGATTTATTTGCAACATATCTCACAAAATTCAAGAACCAAATTCATCACAGTGCGATTTGGAAACGTTTTAGGATCCAATGGAAGTGTCATCCCAAGATTTCGAGAACAAATCAAACGTGGTGGACCAGTCACCGTAACCCACCCGGAAGTGATTCGATACTTTATGACGATACCTGAGGCCACCCAACTTGTATTACAAGCAGGTAGTATGGGAGAACATGGTGAAATCTTTTTACTCGATATGGGGGAACCTGTTCGAATCCTTTCGCTTGCAGAAGAAATGATTCGTTTGTCAGGTTACACACCCTACAAAGACATCAATATTGAATTTTCAGGACTAAGGCCAGGGGAAAAATTGTACGAAGAACTTCTGTTAAATGCAGAAGGGATCAAAAAAACCCATCATCCAAAAATCCGAATCGCTGCCCCACTGGATCATTACAATTTATTACTTTTCCAAAACAAACTCAATCGATTGTTTTCTTTGGCAAAGGCTAATAAAAATCGAGAGATTTTTCTTGGATTAAAAGACATCATTCCAGAATACAAAATCCATGATGAATACATTGAATGGGAAACATCACACGGTAAAAGGAATTTATGAGCGAAAACCTCACGCAGGAAGAAATCACAACGTTACGTGAGTTCAAAAGAGATTTATTCAATTTATATTGGGAACGATTTGGTGTTTTTTATATCCATGTTATGCCCCATCCCAAATTAGAAATCGGAAAACGAGGACTTTTAAATGCCGAAAAAGAATCTGGCATTGTACTCGTATTTGGTGACAAAGCCGTAAAAGTTTTAGATAGCAAACCGGATTATCTATTTGCCGAATTACAATTTGGATCTACTTGGGAGCCAACAATGATCCCTTGGGATGCAGTGTTTCGTATTTACGATAAATTCCAAAATTCTGCCTCCCAACTTCGATTTTTACAAATCGAAACTAGTGGAAATGCAGACGAACCCCAAACAAAACCTAAATCTCCCAAACCAGAAGTGACAGGTGAGGGAAATGTGATTCGCGTAGATTTTGGAGGCAAAAGAAGCGAATGAATTTTTTTACCATCACTCGAGGTGACCTAGACGGATTTTTTGGACTCATGGTCGACAACCTCATCCAATTACTGGTACTCTCTGCCCTATGTATGGGAGTTTGTGGTTTCCCAATGGAATTTATCACCTCAGTGGTGTTACCTGGTGCCGCCGTTTCGTTACTTGTTGGGAATGTATTTTATGCATGGCAAGCTTGGAAATTGGGACAACGAACCAATCGAAGTGATGTCACTGCCATCCCATATGGAATAAACACTGTTTCTCTATTTGCTTTTATCTTTTTTGTGATGTTTCCCACTTACCAAGCAACTGGTGATTACAAAGAAGCTTGGAAAGCAGGGCTTCTTGTTTCATTTGCTTCTGGCCTTATCGAAGTATTGGGGTCATTTCTTGCAGCCCACATTCGTAAGTACACACCGAGAGCGGCTCTACTCTCTGCCTTGGCAGGCATTGCACTTACGTTTATTTCTATGGATTTTTTACTCAAAACATTTGAAAGGCCACTCATCGCCTTTATTCCATTAGGTGTCATCCTATTACAATATTTTGGGAAGGTTCGTTTTCCATTTGGAATCCCTGGTGGATTTTTATCGGTTTTAGTGGGAGTATTTCTTTCGTATCTTTCTGGATTTTGGGAGACCCTATCTACAAAGAAGGTGGAATCCAAAACGGACTTTCTAATTTAGGTTTTTATTTCCCACAACTTTCTTTATTTCCTCTTTTGGAAACACTGAACTATGCAAATTTACAAGCATATTTCTCCATTATTTTACCAATGGGAATTTTTAATGTCATTGGTTCTTTACAAAACATAGAATCCGCAGAAGCATCCGGTGATAGTTTTGATACAAAAACATCCTTACTTGTGAATGGATTGGGAACACTTGCAGGAACTGCCTTTGGATCTCCATTCCCAACAACCATTTATATCGGTCACCCCGGATGGAAAGCGTTAGGTGCCAAACATAGTTATTCGATGTTATCTGGTGTATTTATGACAGTTGTGAGTCTTTTTGGACTGATGGGCCTCATCCAAGCTCTTATCCCTGTGGAAGCGGGTATGGCCATTGTCCTTTGGATTGGAATCATCATCACAAGCCAAGCATTCCAAGCCATTCCGAAACACCATTCCCCTGCCGTTGTTGTGGGACTACTTCCAGCCTTTGCTGGCTGGGCAGTGCTTATCATTCAAAACGTGTTTTTATTTTTGGATGGAAAACTTCAGGGCATATTACAAGAATTAGGTGCAAATAAGGAAATCCATTTTTCCTTATCAGACATCCCAACCCATTTGCCATTTTTGCCGTACGCTTTGGGTGGAGTCCTTTCTCTTTCCCAAGGATTTTTAATCACTTCCATGATTTGGGCGGCGATGGTGGTATTCATTTTGGAACGAGAATGGTGGAAGGCAAGCCTATGGGCTGTGATTGCCGCAGTTTTATCTACAGTTGGCTGGATCCACGCGTACGAGCTGAAAGGAAATGCGATTTTGAATCGATTCACAGAAATTGCCAATTGGGATTTTCCAATCGCCTACCTGTCGCTTGCGACCTTATTTTTGTTCGTGAAGTTCCTTGGTTCGAAAGAAAAAGCAGATCCAGCAGACCATTAAATTGCTTGTAATCTTTTGGAAAAGGTCATACAGTTTCAGTCTAAAGAATAGGTTCCTTCTTGGACCTTAAGGAGAACAATTTCCTATGACTTGGATCAAACGAATCGGTTTTTTCCTGTTAACTAACATATTGATTATGACTACAATTTCCATCGTCACCACCCTTATGGGCTCGATGGGATTTAGCATCCGAGCTTTTGGTTTGGACCTAACGCAACTCATTGTTTTCTGTTTGATGTGGGGTATGGCGGGATCATTTATTTCCCTCTTACTTTCCAAAATGATGGCGAAGTGGACGATGGGAGTGAAAATCATCGATCCCAAACAAGCTTCCTCTCACGAAATGGAAATCTACCGTCGCGTCCAATCTCTCGCACAGAGAGCCCACTTACCGATGCCTGAGGTGGGAATTTACGAATCACCTGAAGTAAACGCTTTTGCAACAGGACCAAGTAAGTCCAGTGCGCTTGTTGCTGTTTCCACTGGCTTACTCAATCGAATGAACACACAAGAGTTAGAAGGTGTACTCGCTCACGAATTGTCTCACATCGCAAATGGTGATATGGTAACCCTTACCCTCATCCAAGGTGTTGTGAACTCGTTTGCAATGTTCATCTCTCGGATCATCGCGTATGTTGCGTCAAACGCTGTGAAAGAAGAAATGGCGCATATCGTTCGCATTGCAGTGACCATCTTACTTGATATCGTATTCTCCATTCTTGGATCGATGGCAGTGGCTTACTTCTCTCGCCAAAGAGAGTTTAGAGCCGATGCCGGTGGTGCCAAACTTGCGGGTAGAGAATCAATGATTTCAGCTCTTGAATCCCTCAGACAAATGGTAGAGATGCCAGAGGACCCAAGAGGAGAAGCCCTTGCTTCTTTTAAAATCTCTTCCAAAAAAGGGGGATTTTTATCCCTTTTTGCGACCCACCCGGCATTGGAAGAACGAATTTTGGCTCTCAAACAAATGAGATAATCCTTTTCGAATTCGTTCGAATGATGAGAAAGGTCGGCATTTGCCGGCCTTTTTTTATTGCAAGACCCTAGTCTTCCTAGGTTTCATCCTTTTATGTCCATTGTTAAATCTAAGATACGAACCATTCCTGATTATCCGAAACCAGGGATTTTGTTTCGAGACATCACTTCCCTTCTCATCGATCCAGAAGGTTTCCAACTTACCATTGGGATGTTTGTAGAACGTTACCAAAATGCAAAATTAAATAAAATTGCTGCTATCGACGCAAGAGGTTTCATCCCAGGGGCAGCGCTTGCTTTCCAATTGGGAGTGGGTTTTGTTCCCATCCGAAAAAAAGGAAAACTTCCAGGCAATACCATTTCTGAATCTTATGCACTAGAGTATGGTGTTGACCATGTAGAAATCCATACCGACGCAATCGTTCCAGGAGACAGGGTTCTCATTATGGACGATTTGATTGCAACTGGGGGAACCTTGGAAGCATCCATCAAACTCATCCAAAATTTGAAAGGCCAAATCCACGAATGTTCTACGATCATCAACTTACCTGATTTAGGTGGAGCGAAACGGATCAAAGATACGTATGGGATTGATGTGTTTTCTATTTGTGAATTTGAAGGACATTAAAACTAAGATTTAAGAAACATTTTAAAAAGGTTCCGATCATACATGGGTTTTCCAGTCGGAACTTTTTGTTTTGTCCACACGTATATTCACTTCATTTCCTAAAAAATTCCATCGTACCAAAAATAGTTTTTTTAAGATGTGAATTCCCCTACCACCAGTCACAAGTTTTCGATCGGAATCAATAGGACTTGGAACCAGTCTAGGATTAAAACCTTTTCCGCTATCAATCACAAATACATCTATGTATTTGGCTGATTCAAACACATGGACAGTGATGATATCGTCTTCTCTCTTCCCACCATGTTCTAAAGCATTATCCAATGTTTCATCTACAAGGATTTGAAACCAAAAACTATCCATCGTATTGCGCCAATTTTGTTTATCATATAAGGTCCAAAGTTTTTCCTTGATGATTCTTGAATTGGCACGGTTTGCTGGTATTTTTTCTTCAAAAATTTGTTTGGATCTTTCAAATAAAAAAGAAAAGGGATGGGTGAGATAATCTTTCGTAAAAGAGTAATGGAATAAAAAGACAACAAAACAAGTGATAAATAATAAATTCATAAAAAAGAAAAAATGTAAAAAATAGGAAGTAGTTGCGGGGATTAGATTCGGGAAAATACAAATAGTCAAAAAACTAAAACAAGTAAAAATTGCCGCGTAATATATATATTCCATAAACTTCTGGATGGCAGGGAAATTGAATCGAAGTTTTGAGGTAATTAAATAAGAAAATACAAAAAAAGTAAGAATGTAATAAGTATTATAATAGTATTTAAGTAAAATCAAACTTGCTTCTGGGTAAATGTCATTTAAAAGCCCTAGATCAACTAACAATAACATGATTCCCATTCCAAAAACAAAAGAAGAGACTATGAGGAGTTTTGGGAAATTCCGGAAAAAAGTAGGGAAATGTAATCCAAAGAAAATCAAAACAAAGGAGAAAAAAACCAGATACGTCGAAATGATATGAGGATGGTTTAGGATTTGGTTTTTTAAGAACAAAGTATCAATTAAGATTGTGAAATCACCGATACAGAAAAAACCAGCCAGGACGGAAAAACTTGTTTTCATTCCAGTGCGAGGGTTCTTTCTAAAGGAAACGATGCCAGTGATCAAAGAAAAAAAGGCAACCGATCCGAATAAAATGGATTCAAAAAAACTCATGCAGAATCAAAAAAAAAGACTAATGCCCCCAATTCCCTTTGCGAGTACTATTTTATTTTTTCTGATTTTATTCAACATTCCGATTCCTTCAGATTTACACGCGCAATCCATTGACGAATTGAAGAAATCTGTAGTCCAAATCCGCGTATTTTCACAAACAAAAGACCCCTACTCCCCTTGGATGTCTTCCGGGATTTCGGCTTCGACTGGCTCTGGATTTATCATTTCAAAAAATCGAATTCTGACGAATGCCCATGTTGTTTCGAATGCTAAGTTCATGGAAGTGCAAAGATACAACCAAACGGAATGGTACGAATTAAAAGTATTGTACATTGCACATGATTGTGATTTGGCTATTTTGGAAGTTCCTGACGAAAATTTCTACCAAAATAGCATACAACTTGAGTTAGGTGGAATACCGGAACTGGCTAGCCCCGTGGACATCATTGGATATCCTATTGGAGGAAGTAGAATTTCTGTTAGTCGGGGAATTGTATCCAGAATCGAACAATCCACTTATGCTCATACTGGGATCGACAGTCACTTGGTAGTCCAAGTAGATGCTGCCATAAATCCAGGGAATTCCGGTGGTCCGGCACTCCAAGATGGGAAAGTTGTCGGTGTCGCCTTCCAAGCTTCCACAAAAGGAGAAAATATAGGGTATATCATACCAACAAATGTCATCCAACATTTTTTAAAAGATATAGAGGATGGAATTTACCATGGATATGTTGAACTTGGGATCCAAACTCAAAATTCATTTTCAGAATCTCATCGTAAGTTTTATGGCATACCAACATTAGAAGAAGGTGTATTTGTCACTAGAGTATTCAAACAAGGATCTGCAGAAGGTTTTTTGTATCCAGGTGATTACTTAACAGCAATTGACGGACGTAAAATAGGAAGGAATGGTAATTTAATCGAAACAAATTCTATCGATTTTTTAGAAGTGATTGATAACAAATTTGCTGGTGAAGAAATCCAATTTGATTTGATAAGAGAAAGGAAAAAAATCCAGGTCCGTTTCCCTGCAAAAAAAATGGCACTTATGGAAAACCAAAGAGCAAGTTATGGAAAAGAATACGATTATTTATTATTAGGTGGGCTTCTATTCCAAACGGTAACACGCGATTTGTTAGAAGCATGGAGTAAAACTGGCCAAACACAAGGTGGGAGTTTACTTGTGTATCGATTTTATGAAGCGTATCCACTAAGTGAAGGTGATAACGAAGATGTAGTATTCTATCGAAAATTACCCCATCCGATCAATTCTCATACTGACTTTTATTTGAATATGGTGGTGGAAACATTTAATGGAACTAAAGTAAAAAACTTAAAACACTTAAAAGAATTGTACCAAAACTCAAAAGAGAAAACAATTAAAATCCAATTTTATGGAATTCAAGTTCCGTTACTTTTAGACCGAGACGAAACAGAAAAAGTTAATAGCGAAATCAAACGCTCCTATCATATAACAGGAAACAAATGAAATTAACAAATTTATTTCTAACCATCTTACTCGTTTCTCTACTTTGCCATTTTCAATTATTTGGTAAATCGATTCCTGTTGGGAGCAACGATGCTTCGATTCTTCAAATTAAGGTAACAGTATTATATCCAAATATGATCCAACCTTGGCGATTCAAAAACCCTGAGATTCGACAATCCACTGGAATTTATATTGGAGAAAATCGTATTTTAGTTCCGGCGCAAGCAATCTACTTTTACACCAATATCGAAGTAAAAAAACCAGATGCCTTAAAGGTTTATACAGCTGAATTGGAAAGGTTAGATGCGGACTTAGGTCTCGCCATTCTAAAGTTAGATGATCCTAGTTTTCAAAAAGATTTAAAACCCGTTTTATTTCCAAACGAAGTTTTTGTTCCCGGCACAGGACTTGTGATGGAAAGTAAAGACCAAAGGAACTTAGAAGAAAAAAAAATTAGGATGATCCGATTGGATGTCGATTCATATGCGAGAGGTTATGTAGAATTACCTTATATAGAAATTCAATCCGAAGAAAAGTTGGATGGAATTGGAGAACTTGTTGTGGATGTAACTTCCAGAATTCCGCAAGGAGTGTTATACCAGTTCAAAGAAAACGGATTGGGTAAAATGATCCCGTCATTTGCCATCAAACATTTTATCGAAGGAAAATCTTTCCCCTTCAAAGGATTTCGATTCAAACCACTTCCTGATTTAGCTTCTAGAAATTATTTTGGACTCAGGAAAGACGACTTGGGAGTTTTAGTCGCAGAAATTTACCCAAATTCTTCTGCTTCAGGAATTTTAGAATTAGAAGATGTGATTTTAGAAGTATCAAATTATAAAATTGATCCAAAAGGTTATTTTGACCATCCCAAATTTGGAAAACTCAATCTTTCCTATTTATTCCATAATACCTATGATTCAGAATCAGCCTTTGGTAAAAAAATTAAACTAAAAGTATTACGTAAGAAAAAACCAATCCAACTGGAGCTCGAAACGAAACCTTTAAATGAGACTGACATTCGCATTCCTCATGGGAATACCAGGTTCCAAACTCCCAAATATTTAATGTTAGCTGGCATAGTATTTTTAGAACTTTCAGAACAATACCTAACAGAACACGGGAACCAATGGCGAAACCGAGTAAGTAAAGAATTATTGTACTTAAATGATTTTTATCGAATCAAACGTAATCAAAAAGAAGGGAAAATTGTTTTTTTATCACAAGTATTCCCGCTTTCTGGGAATAAGGCTTACCATACAACCCATCAGGTGATTTTAAAATCTGTGAATGGTAAGGAGATTTCTTCTCTAGAAGAACTCAAACAAATTGTAAACCAATCCGATTCACCATTCATTCAATTCGTATTAGGTGATGGTTACGAACTCATCTTTAAAAAGGAAGAAATTCGAAGTCTAAACGAAGAAGCCAAAAAGAATTTTCAAGTCCAACAAGATTTCAATTTCTAAAACCCAACCTGGTAATTCATTTGTTTAGAAATGAATAATACTTTTATTAGGAATAAAAATAAAATGAGGATGGTCACCAAAACATATTCTTGTTTACGGATGGTTCTGTCTTCATTGAACAGTAAAAGTAAAATTGGAATGCTCAGAGTAAACATTCTCGATACATTTTCATATACAGACCAAAAATGATAATACCCAGCTGTGCCTATCATAAAGAGGACAAACAAAAACGAAATTCTAAATTCCCAACCTTTATTCAGTTTTCCAGTGAAGGGTAAAAACACTCCTAAAAAAAACAAAACCACTAATGGGAATCGAGATAAAAGCCTCGCAAGTTCCTTTATGTTAGTGCCAACCGCCAATTGGCGCCAAATGGATTCCATATAGGAAATCAATCCCTCAAATGGCATGATAAAGTCTGTAAGTCGACCTGGTCTCCAATTTGGAAAACGATATGATAAATACAAATGCCAACAAATGGGAATCACCAAAACCGATCCAACCACAATCATTTTTTTCCTATCTTTACGAAACAAAGCAGCTAAGCCAAGAGGGAATAATAAAAACAATGCTGGTTCTTTTGTAAGGATTGCTAAACTAGATAATAAAACAAATATTAGGTATTTTTCTTTTACAAAATAGTAATATGCAATGATTAGGATGGAAACCATAACCGAATCACTAACGAGAACGTAATAACTACCTAATGCAAACGGGCTTAATAAGTATAAAATCGCATAAGGTTTTACTTCATCATCCAAAAGTTTTCTTAAATAAAAATAAGAAATAAGAATCAGCGTAATATTCCAAAAATACATCCCAAAAATGGCACTCGTTTTTCCAAACAAACCAAAAATACCAACTAACATTGGATAACCGATCCGTGGAGCACGGTAGGATTCATCAAATCCTTTAGGCCAATTTAAATTAAAATTAGAAAGTGGCCTTGAAAAATAGTAAAAAATTTGCCCATCATATCCAGCTCCTAAATCACCTGCTTCTCCTTTAAATAGAATTGCATTCTCTGGAGTTTCGGACTTGTTTTGCAAAGCAAACTCATGCCCAAAATTTACCATGGAACTTGGATTCCAATCGTATTTTTTCCAATAGGAAACGGAAGTGATTCCCCATAATAATAGAAAAACAAAAATCGTTAACCACTGTTTCGAGTTTAAATAATTGAATACTGGATTTAGCTTTTTTAACAACATTATGGTTTCTCCTGAAACGTTTCTGTTTTTGGATCTGATAGATATGGTTCTAATGATTTGGCAAAAATGAGATCGTAAAAACTTGCACCTTCGTATGTTAAATGGTGAGGATCAAAAAAATACCGAACATCTTTAACGGCTTCAGTATGGTCAATGAGCACGTGTCCTCGTTTCGCTAATTTGTTACGCAAATCATTAACCCAATCTTTTCTCCATTGAGAGTCTTTATAAAACGCAAACTCGATAGGATTTTCTGGACTTAAAACCAAAACAAAGGGAATTTTATTGGCTTGAAAATAATCTGAAATTTCTAAGATTCTATTGTATTCTTTCCAGGGTTGGAAATCAACAGCATTCACTGTTTTTTTTGCTTCCCTAACCTTATGAAGGCGAAAGAGTTCATTTCTGTTAGCAGAATCACGAATCATTCTTTCAAAGTATTCTTCCCTAAATTCTGAATCACTCATTTGGATGAATCGAGTATCATCCCAAAAACTCCTTCTGGAATATGAGTAATTTTCTTTTGAAAATGTTTTACAAAAAAAATGAGACAAACGAATTCCAACTGATTCATCTTTTCCATACCGAATCAAATTCACTTCTTTGGCAGTTGGAAGATTCGTATTCACATGAATTTGAACGATTTGCCAAACGATTTCCTTTCCGGCCAAATCCTTCCATTGAATCTCTGTCCAACCTGTTTTTGAAAATGATTTTTGAATTGTTACACTTGGAGTTTTCAGATCCAACGTTTTTTGGTTTTGGTAAAATTGAAAGGTTATATCAGTATTTGGTTTTTGGATGAATATTGACTCACCTTTTCTTTGTTCGCTGCATTGTATCGTTGCGATTTCTTTTGTCCAACCTTTTGACCAAATTCCTTCAATTGGAATCTCTCCTTGGTAGAGATGGTATTTTCTCCCACTTCGGAAATGATTGTCTATATAAACAATGATGGGATCCCAAAAAAATATTCGAAATCGACTCACATAAAACATTGATTTGGTTGCCAGTTTGGAAAAAGATTTTCTCGAAATTCGATTCCAATAATCCTTTAAATACTGTGTCGGATAAATTGTTTTTGTTGGATACCGATCGGCCAATTGTTTCACCCAAATCTCTTCTTGGAAGATCAATGAATTTTGTTTTTGATCCAAATACTCCCATTGCAAATCAGCAAAGTTATGCAAATACACAACGACATCGGGACGAGTCGAAAGTAATGTCTCTTTATAATAATAAAGATCCGTTGGAGACATTGCCACATGGGAAAAAAAATCGTATTTTGTTTTCCGAATTTCTTTTTGATTTAACTCATCCGGTAAAACAGAATACAATGCCACCGAACTACCTGTTATGATGGTTCGATGTTCTTTTTTTTGATTTTGTAAGGATTTTGTTTTATAAATAAAATTGTACCAAGGGGACGAATCCCACTCTGTTTCGTTTGGAAACAAAAAGTACAAATCATAAAACAAAATCCGATCGAGTGCAAAAATACCAACTAACAAACAAATGGTGACTAGGAATACTCTCCATTTGATTCCAATACGGCTTTTTGTTATGGGTAATCGGGGATCAGTTTCCATTTTCTTAATAAAAGTTTTTTTGCAAATTGGATGGCGAGTTTTAATACTTTACGATTAAAACTACTATTCGAAAAAACATATTTGATAGGTAGCTCTTGTATACTTCCATTATTTTTAGAAACAATCGATAGAGCTTCCATATGAAAATCAAAAGCAACTGATTCCAATGGGTAATTTGCAATTTTTTCAAACATTGGTTTGGAATAACGTCTATATCCACTTGTACAATCACGTAAACGATTCCCAAACAAATTAAAAACTCCATTGGATAAACAGTAGTTCATCACTTTTGCGGCGAGCCATGAAATAAACTTACGATACAATGGAACATTCACTGTGGAAGTGCGAGACCCAATGACCAAATCACAATTTGGAAATTCAATGAATTCTCTTAAGTAATTGGCATCATGAGACAAACCAGCGTCCATAGTGATGACCCAGTCGTATTTTTTTTCGACAGCATACTTCATTCCATCTTGGATACCCTTGGGAATATGAGTATTTTTTTCATGTCGAATGACATTGAGTCTTTTCCCAAATTCTTTTGAGAGTTTTTTTAGAATGGAAGCTGTCTCATCTTTACTTGCATCATCAGTGACTGAAACATCTGCATAAGCAATTGCACCTCGCACCACTTCTTCAATTGTGGTGGCTTCATTATAAGCTGGGATCACCACAAGTGTTCGATTTGCCATATTATTTACCAGCGATGTTGAATACGTCTTTGTTTGCTTCAATCCACTTAAGTAAGCGAGTGACTCCTTCTTTTGGAAGGATTTTAGGATTAAATCCAAATTTCTTCGCTTCAGTGATATCACAAATGAAGTAACGCATGTCCCCTGGCCTTTCGACTTCAAAAAGGATCTCTTGTTTTTTACCTAGTATTTCACCAATGAGTGAGATACATTCTAACAAGGAAATTTTATGTGGGCTTGCACCCCCAATATTGTAAACACCAGGGATTGGATTCTTAAAAAATTCCAAATAAGATTTTGCCCCATCTTCAGCATGTAAAATATCACGTGTTTGTTTTCCAGTTCCAAAGATACGGAGTGGAAGACCAAAAACGGATCGAATTGCAAAATTTGCTACCCAACCGTGATCTTCACCACCAAACTGACGTTCACCGTAAATTCCAGTAAAACGAAAACTCGCAGCCTTAACTCCATACATATCGGTATAAGAACGAACATAGTGTTCGGCACTCATTTTGGATGCGTGTAGTGGTGAAATTTGTCCCACCATGGTTGGGTGAGTGACTGGAATTTCTACTGGTTCTCTCACATAAGAAGTTTTGTCTTCTTTTAAGCTATCGTTAATCGAATTTCCATAAACATGGATGGAAGATGTGTTTACCACAGGAATTTTGTGTTTCCTTGCTGCTTCCATCACATTAAACGTTCCAATCACATTGGTTGAAAAATCAAGTTCTGGGTCTTCCCAAGAAATGGTCATCGCAGGTTGTGCAGCTGTGTGGATGATGTAATCACAATCTACACTTCGGTCCATTAGATGTTCCAAATTGCGAATGTCACCTTTTACCATGGTCACACCAAGTGATTTTAAATAGTTCCAGTTATAATCTCTAGTGGCGTCCGTTCCGTAACCAGTTCGTTTCAATTCATATTTTGTCATGTTATCAAAACTGACAACATCCCAACCTTCTTTACGGAACAATTCACAAACATGGGATCCTAAAAATCCACAACCACCTGTAACCAATACTTTATTCGCCATCGCGACTTTCTCCTAAGAAAAACTTTTTTGATAAAATCAATTTTAATATTTGGAATGAATCCGAAATCATATCCCGTAATCGGTATTCCACTTGTCCTACTGGTTTAAAATAAGAAACAGGAATTTCGATACATCTCATATGAGATCTAACGATATCTATCATCATTTCCACAATAAACTTACGATCTTCGACAACTAACTGGGGTTTAACTCGGTCATATGACTCTCGCCATACAGAAAAAAATTGGCAATCTACGTCTGTAAACCTTGGTTCTTGCCCCCACCAAAACACTTCCACAAGTTTACCCATAAGTAAATTTACCAATCGGTATAAAGGTTTTAAATTGGAGCCTTGTTCGATCATCTGCCTTGTGGTCCTTGTTCCTATGACCATGTCAGAGTCCTTCATGTATTCCAATAGTTTTGGAAAATCTTTGGAACGAAACGATCCATCTGGAGATACCACAACCAAAATATCTCCCGTTGCATATTCGATCCCACGACGGACTTGCTCGCCCAGTAAAGATGGGTCTCCATCCCCTGGGAAAGTATACGTTTTCACCTTTTCTTTTTTTGCAAGACTGAGTGTTTCATCTGTTGATTCATTATCAATCACAATGATTTCATTGAATTTATCTTTAAAATCTACGATGACATCTGTAATCGATCGTTCATTATGATTGGTAGGGATAATCAAACTCGTTTTGAATTTGGAAAACAAATCATTTCGAACTTCATACACTGCATGGTAGTAATCCTGCATGGAGTTGATGTTAAAATATTCACAATTCAGGGTGGTTGCATACACTCCACCACTCGTTTCTTTTGCCATTTTATCAATGACATCCGTAATTTCGATCACACCAGATTTGGGTGAGGCAGGTGTTTTTTTAAAAAACTCAAAATATTCAGGTGTAAAATAATAACTCCCAAGTCCCAAAAGTTCATTTGGTGGGTTTTCTGGTTTTTCAACTAAATTTAGAATTTTATCATCTTCTAATACAACAGAATAGTTCTTACGGATTCGAGAAAGAAGAGAAGTTTTTACGATCCCGATGGATGCGGACATTTTTGGATGTTTCTTCAAAACTTTGAGAAACATTTCATGATTGGAACGGTAATAAAACTCATCCCCTAATATGGTAAGGAAAGGTTCATGGATCATTTTTTCCAGGCTTGCCACATCGGAAGCCAAACCTTTTTCCGTCCATAACACAGTTTCGATCACTACTTTGGGAAGTGCCAAACGAATGTGTTCCACTTCAGCCTTAATTTGTTCTTTAAGATGGCCAACAAGGACATACACCTTTTCAATCCCGAATGTTTTTGCCATTAGCTCCACATTCCTATGGAGGATGGTTTTTCCTTCGATGACAAAGAGTGGTTTTGGTATAAAACTCGTACGGGGATAGGCTCTGGTACCTTTTCCAGCGGCGGCAATCACCCCAATTCTGATCTTTTTCAATGTAAAAGGAAAGTCCCTGGAAGGAAGGATTGGGTCAATTAGAAAAGGTTCGTTTCCATCGGTAGAATTGGAGTTCCTTGTTGTCCCCAAAGCCTTTAAATGGCTCCCAATTCCCCTTAGAAGGGTTCCAGGTTTTCTCAGGGTTTTTCTCCCCAATGCCATTCAAATGGAAGCCCCAAATCCCTTCCCGACCCACAGGTAAGCCACTCAGTTGGACTCCCACAGGGTTCCCTGCCTTGTGTTCTAAAGCAAACACCAGCGGGATGTTTTCCAAGGTTCCCAGGAGTGATTCAGACAAAACCCAGACATTGTCTTGATTTTTGATCAGCGTGAACTGTAAATGTTCACAATCAAAACGGCGGAGGAGAGCAAACTTTTGCCCCCATTCCTTTGTGGCACGGATTTGGCATCCCTCAGGGACCAAATGGATTTCTTCCGTTAGATTCGTGATTTTCCCTACAAAGAGGATTTCTTCCCAACCTAAGGTTTTTTTATAACGAAGTTCTTGTGCGTAGTAAAAAAACTTTCCTTTTTCCTGGAAAATCTCTATACCTATCACTAGGTATCCATTTTCAGTTGTTTGACGGTCTGAAATATACAATCCTTCCAGTGATTTTCCTACCACAGGTTTCGTCCAAACAGGTAGAAGGCAAATAAGGGATAATATTAAAAATTTATGCACTTGAATTACCGAGTAATCGCTGCTCTTCTATTTATTTCATCTATTTTTTTCAATTGTTATCCCTTACTTCTGGCAACAAAAGAAGAACCAAATGACAATTCTTCCGTTTTACTCGGAACGTATTTATTACTCGTTGGGAATTGTAACTCAGGTAATGGGCTTTGGGCAAGAGACCTTACCACACAAACGAGTGTCTGTGTACCAGTTCAACTTTTGTATGATGGGAACAATGTACAAGTTTATAAAGAAGTATCCCTTTCCACTAATTACGATTTGGTGAACTTTGGGAAAGTTTTTGATACCAATACTTACAGCAAACTTATTGCCACATTTGGAACCCCAAGTGACAGAGATGGAGATGGCAAAATCAAAATATTGGTGATGGATATAAGAGATGGTGCTACAGCAAACAGTCCTTATGTGGCAGGATATTATGACCCAGTAAATTATTTTTCTGATAATTTTTTATCAAGGATTCGTTCCAATTTTGCAGAAGTATTGTACTTAGATGGAAAAGAATTAATTGCGGCAAATAATTCCGATCCAACCGCATTTACATCCACAGCAGCGCATGAATTCCAACATTTACTTCGGTTTCCCAGGATGTATGAAGTGGGTCAAACCGACGAACTTTGGATCAACGAAGGAACAAGTGAAGTGGCCAGTGACATTGCAGGGTTTGGACCGCAAACCAGTCGTTTGGATTGTTATGCAGGGAGAGAATCACGTTGTTCGGATGGGATCAATGGTGTTTCCTTATTAGATTGGAATAATAGCAGTAGCGAAGTCCTCAAACAATATGCCTTTGCCTATGTATTTTTGAAGTATCTTTATGAAAGTTCAGGCACAACAGAGGCACAAAAACAAAGTTTTTTTCGTAATTCCGTGTTAGGCGTGAATGGAATCCGTGCCAACTCCACGGGAAGTTTGATGTCAGTTTTCCAAACCAGCGCGAATTTCCAATCCTCTGCTCTCACCACCCAGAATTCCGATATCTTCTTTCGGATGTACACTCTCATCACAGGGTATAGCTTTGGTTTAACTAATTTTTCTTCTGTAGAGCAAGTGCAAATTGATGGAGGAAATATAAACACAATTGATTTGTCAAATGCAGTCCACTACTACCCACTCCCTACTAGTTTGAATCGGTTTAATACGCTCGCTAACCAAGTAACTCCGACAACAATAAAAAATACCATCAAACAAGGATCCACTAACTTTTATAATACTGCTCCACCAAATATTCTCGTAAGTTCTTCAAGAAAAAATTATGGCCGAGTCGCTGGAATCGGGAAAGGAATCTTTTTATGGGCAGATTCCCCTTCTGGTTTCAATGCGAGCTTTCGGAATGTAACAGAAACAGAGGAGACATTCGCTCCGGTGAGAACAAAACCTAGGTCTTTAAAATCTGTGATAGGCACTGATCATGGGCACCAATTCCCGATTTGTGGTTTTGAATTTACAAACGGTTTGGTTCATACTTCCGAAAGTATTCCAATAGAATAGAACGCATCAGACCTCGGTAACAGTCCTTCGCAACGTGGCCACCATCTGCAAACGCATTACAAGAATATGAGGAATCATTTTTTAATTTTAAAATAGAATAATTGTATTTGGATGTGATTTCATTTACTTCTTTTTCCCATAATCCAACCAGGGATTCTTTTTCCATTAGGGATTCAAAATCTGGGGAAGACAATGGCCAAACGACTACCACTTTGATGCCTTCCTGATTCAATCTAAATAGAATTTTTTCGTAAAATCCAAATTGCATTCCACTCCTTTGGTAGGAGGCAAACAACCAATCCAAGGTTCTATGGCTTGTTTGTAATAATGAATTGGAGTTTTTCTCCATATAATTGTCGATAGGTGAAAGTCCGTTTCCATTATGTGATAAAATATAATCGTAAGTCGCTTTATGCATTTCAAAAGCATTGACTAAATAGGGATTTTTATAATTTTTCCACATCTGGTCGAGGTAAGGTTTGTAAGTTCCAACAGCAAAAAGTTTACGCCCAAGGTAAAAAGAAACATAGTCCTTTCCAAACAATTGGATATTAGAAAACACATACCCTAAGTCGAAACTATAAGTTAAATTGGAACTTTTGAAGACAGAGTTGTGATTGAACTGGTTTGGATCAGTTTCCATGATCACAAGATCAGGTTTGATGCCAGCATCTAAAAGTTTTGTTAATTGGTAGTCATAATAAGCTGGAGTTGTGACGGCTGAAGAAAGGTTATAAATTTCCCACTCTGGGTAAAACGATACCAATTCATCATGATCAAAATAAAGAAGGCGAGAAGAACCCAAAATGAACATGATTTTTTTGGATTTTGACTCACCAACCCCAGTTTTTTTTTGGATGAGTGAATCCAAAAAATCAGCTTTTGCTTTATAGTTAACCGCTGTCAGGTCAATCTTTGTTATGATTTGTACATAAGGGATTCTAAAAATGGAATCCACAAAAAACAAAAAAACTAAAAGAAAAACTGGGTAAAAAAGGAACCGTGCCTTGAGCATATCTGAAAGGAGAAAGGAAACGGATTAAAATGTAAAGCGAATTGAGAACCTCCCCCAGACTTTCGAATGAGGGAGAAAGTGTTTATGCTACTTGTGTGCGAGCAAGTTTACGTTTCTTTTTAAGACTAAGGAACCAATCATCAGCCTTACGAACATGGCTCACTAATTTTTTCACGTGTTCTCTATTCTCTGGATTTAAGATTTCACGTGCTTCTTGGATGATTTCTTCCACTGTTTTCACATGGAATGTGAAATAACTAGTAAAGAGTTCGTAATACTCTCTGTCGGTGTTCTCCCAATCTTTTGATTGGATATCATCAAAAAACTCAGTTAACTGTGGTATGTCGATCTCAGGTGTCGCATCAAAATGATTGTTCATCATTGCGATACGGTCTGTTATATCAGTTAATTTCTGGAAATAAGATTCCAATTCAGGATATTCCATCTTCCAACCCTCCTTAACAACCCTTACTTTTACCAGGATTTTAGAAAGGGTCGAGAGATCAAGTTTTTTTCATAAATATGCTGATATCTGGATTTTGTTTTAAGAAGTCTTTTAGGTGTACAGCTTGTCCGTCCCATGCCTCTTTGGCACCATCTAGCCATACTTGTGAAGAATCGTTGTCAGGAAATCCCCCATTAACAATTGTTAATTTGGATTGATTTGGCCCTGTGCTTTCAAATAATAACTGCAAAAAAATATCCCCGGCTGGATGGTCTTTCCATTCCATTACAAGTTCTTTTAATGGTTCAATTTTTTTATAAACTCCATGGGATGTGAAATTTCCTTCCAGGCCTAATTTCCATGTCCAAGAAAACTCACCTCCAACTTTTGGCCTTCCCCTTACCTCATCTGCCAACCAATGCACTAACACTTCATAAACGGTGACCGCGGACCACAATCGTTCAATAGGTTCATCAAATGTAAAAACAGATTTGGTTTCTCTCATAGACAGAGAGATAAGGTTTTCGATTGGTTTGGCAAGATGTTTTTTTAGGCAACCTAGTACCAATGGATCGAAATTCTTCCATCCATTGGTGGGTTTAAGAGTCTCAGAACAAAGTTTAGATGTTTAGATTGTTGGGTCGAACATAAACAGACTGCACGACACTGATGTTTCGCATTTGGAACGCAGCAGCGCAATATGCTAAGTAGTACCTCCACTTACGAATAAACGTTTCGCTATACCCTTGATTTCTCACTAAAGCCAAATTGTCTTCAAAGGCACGTAACCAAATCCTAAGTGTTTTTGCATAACTAAGACCCATATCTTCCAAATGGTGGAGATACATATCCCCCGTGCGATTGATCGCTTGGTTCATTCGCCCAATCGAAGGCAAAAGCGAACCAGGGAAAATATGTTTTTGGATGAAATCGATCCCCTTTTTAAAAGCAGTGAACCTAGAATCAGGGCAAGTGATCACTTGGAGTGCCATTATTCCATCTTGTGCCAAAAGATCCTGACACTTTTGAAAGAATGTTTCATAAAATGCATCACCAACTGCTTCCAACATTTCAACTGATACAAGTTTAGTGAACTTACCCTCAATTTTACGGTAGTCTTGGATCCGAATCTCAATTTTGTCTGACAATCCCTCATTGGCGATTCGTTCTTTTGCATATTTGTATTGTTCTTCAGACAAAGTAACAGTTGTTACCTTGCATCCATAATTTTTTGCCGCATGGATGGATAAAAATCCCCATCCACTTCCAATTTCCAATAAATGGTCATTCGGATTTAGTTTTAACTTTTGGCAAAGTTTATCCACCTTTGTGGTTTGTGCTTCTTCCAAAGTTTGGTCAAGTGACTCAAAATAAGCAGAACTATACGTCATAGTAGGATCTAAGAATAGTTTATAAAAACTATTACCTAAATCATAATGTTCTACAATGTTCTTTTTACTACCAGTGAGTGTATTCCGTCTTAAAAAATGTAAGAATTTATTTCCTAAATTGAACAGATCCAAATGGAAAAGTTTTTTCTTTGCTCCTGATAAATTTGGAGTTTCATCTACATTCAAAATAAACCATGAGATTACGTTTTCAATCGAGTCAGTATCCCAATCACCTGTTAAATAAGATTCTGAAAATCCAATATCACCATGTAATACGGATTTTTTAAAGAAAACAGGATCTTTCACTTGAATGAGAGCGGAATGAAATTTTGGCTCATAATTGCTATTTGCATCACCAAGCACCACCTGCTCTCCGTTAGGTAGAATCATTCGTAATGATCCTCTCTTCATGGAACTCATTGCTTTAAAAAATATCTTTTTGTAAATGGGATATTGTTCGGTGACCGTCTTATCCTTTAGTTCAGTAAAAAGCTCTGAATCAATCGTTTCTTGTAAAAGGGACTGGTTCGCTGATTTTTCCAAGGGGAACTCCTGTTTGTTTCTCTAAGTTTTGGTGTTTCTTTATGTAAGGAATTTTTTTGATCCACAACTTGAAGGCTTGCCAATGAATCAATGTTATTATTTTGACGGTAATAAATGGAAATTGGATGAAAAGTTTTAATAGAGATTGGGTCTTAAATGGAATTTTTTTTCCAATAAAGGATGTAATTAAAATTCGTTTCCCATCTTCATAAGAGTCGACTCCAATCTGTAATTTTTCATTCGGAACATTCAAACGGAATTCGAATTCAGAATCCAATGGGATAAAGGGTGAGACATAAAAATGTTTTGGTTCTCGGATGTACACTTCTGGGTCTGCGATTGTACCTTCCCCAGATTGGAATTTACCTATGTAGGGTTTGATTTCCCCAAAGGTATTGCCAACTTCCGCAATGGCAACAAGTGGAGTTCCATCTGATGCAAAACAAAAATAAAAACTCACCGGGTTAAACACATAACCAAGGACTCGAAAATTGGTTAAGAGGAAAATTTTTCCCACTGAACCTTTCACTCCAGACGCTTCCAAAAATGCTTTCACATTCTCATACGTTGTCTGTTTTCCAAATTGCAAATGGTCTTTGTCGAAGTAAGAAAATAGATTCCACCGATTCCGCGAGAAAAACAAACTCTTGTGGGACAACTGGTCTATTTCTTCCAGATCAATATAAAAATTAAAAATTTTATATTGGAACTTGTTTTGGGTCGGTGCGGTACGCATATGGAATACGTCCGCCTCATACATACAAGAATTTAGGTCCATGGATCTCGTTTTAAAATGCTTTTGGAAACATTCACTGCTGATAAAAATCCATCTTCGTGAAATCCATATCGGAAATATGCACCTGCAAAATAAATCGGCCCGTCCTCATTTAACTTCGGCAAACGGCTTTGCCCAAGAGAAGCCTCTACAGAAAAAAGTGGGTGTTCATAATCTATTTTTTTGATGAGATGGCTTTTTTTCACACGGTCTGGATCATTGATAGTCACAAAATAGTTTTTCTTCTTCGAAACATTTTGCAAACGATTCATCCAATAAATCGTATACGGTTCCTGTTTTCCGTTTTGCCCTTCTATGATTTTATAATTCCAACTCGACCAACAAGATTGAATCGTTGGCATATCTGTTTCATCGGTATGCAGGGTGGCAGTGTTGTGTTGGTATTTGTAAAGTGGTAATAATTCCTTTTCAAGTTTTGTTGGATTTTGTAAGAGTTTGGCAGACAAATGACCATGGGTAGCCAGTAACACCTTATCAAAAACTTCCTTTTTCCCTTCTGGTAAACTGAGTTCCACTTTTCCATTTGGCAATCGAGTGACTGCTTGTATGGCTGTATTCAATCGGATTCGGTTTTGGATCGGTGGGATGATTCGTTTAACGTATTCTTTTGAACCGCCATCCACTGTATACCATTGGTGTTGTGTATTGAGACCTAAAAAACCATGATTATAAAAAAAGCGAATGAGAGATTTGGCTGGGAATTCCAACATCAAATCAGGTGGTGTGGACCAAACAGCAGAACTCATTGGAACTAAATAATAATTGAGGATGTCCTTACCATAACCAAACGTCTGCATATAACGCCCTAAGTTCCAATCATCATAGGTAGGGTTCTCCAGAATTTTTGGTGCGTTTGAATTGAAACGATCGATTTCAAGTAACATCTTCAGATAACGCGGACGGAATAAGTTTCGTTTTTGTGCAAATAATCCAGAGAGTCCTGATCCACAAAATTCAAGTTTGGTGGGATCATGTTGTACGCTAAATGACATGTCCGATTTTTTTGTGGGCACACCTAAGGTTTGGAACAAACGCAATAAATTCGGATAGGTTACGTGATTGAAGACAATGAACCCTGTATCGATCGGAATTTGGATCCCATCTTCTTCTACCATAACCGTGTTGGTATGACCACCAATGTAATTGGCAGAGTCAAATATTGTTAAATCAAAATCATTTTTTAAAAAGTAAGCAGAACCCAATCCTGCGATTCCAGTTCCGACAATTGCTAATGTTTCTTTCACTTGTTTCCCTAATGGTGATTAGACCGTTATGAAAAGAGTTGGTTCATTTGCAAATGGACTTCTTCTGCTTTCTTTTTTGAAACTTCCCCATAATTTTCTGTGAGAGTGCTAAGTGTAATGCCGCGGGATGAATTGATCAATGCTTCTTTGCCAGAAGCATTTAGGATCGATTCCAAGTCTCCACCTTGTGCTCCAAATCCTGGAATGAGAAAACATAAATCACGATGACGTTTACGAAGGGATTGGATCTCAGATGGATGGGTCCCTCCGACAACAAGGCCAATCTGTCCTGGGTAGGTCTCGGAAAGTTTTGCCATTTGGTCACTGACCTCTTCATAGAAATAGAGACCACTGCCTTCGGTTTTTAATTTTTGTAAGTCCCGTGAACTTGGATTGGAAGTTAACCCAAGCACAAACAAATAACCACCTAAATCAAGATAGGGTTCCAAACTATCTCGGCCCATATAGGGATTCACTGTCAGGGCATCCACTTTTAAGGTTTGGAAAAAATACTTCGCATATTCTTTTGCTGTATTGGCAAGGTCACCACGTTTTGCATCCATTACAATCGGAACCTCTGGCGAAACCTCTTTCATTAGGTGGACCATATGTTCTAATGCAAAATACCCTTCCGCTCCTAACCGTTCAAAAAAAGCAATATTGGGTTTCCAAGAAACGGCAAAGGGGTGGGTGTACCGAATGATGGTTTCCGAAAAATGAACAAGAGGGGACTTGGATTCCAAACAAACTTTTGGTAATTTTTCCAATTCCGGATCAATTCCGATGCAGAGTTGGGATCGTAACTGGTCACGGCGGGAGTGGAACTTTGATAAAAATGAGGTCATGGACTCGGTTTGATTTCCTTTATCGTTTTCTTTTGTTTGCGTTTTTCCATTTCAAGAGAGATGTCTCTTTTTTTGTAACGACCATAAATATGACCTGGGATGACCGTAAAAGTAGTGATAGGGTTTACGACAACATCACCAATCGCTCCCCCCACATAGGTCGCATACGCTGGGGTCAGAAGTTCGAAGGAAGATTCTAATTGTGCCACATCTTCCTTTTCAGCAAAGTAATTGAGGGCATCATCGGATGCCTTTGCTTCGTGGTACAAACTTCCTACAATGGGAATCGCATAGACAGCTGCATATAAAGTACGTTTTTCCCTTTGTGCAAAATCCTTTGCATGCCCTCCTTCATGGATGGCAACGGGAGGTAAATCGGAATACAAATTGATGGTGTTGGTAAATGCATTGTAATGGTCGCCACTTATAGTACCGGCAAACAAACGACCCGGTAAAAAAGTATAGGCAAGTAAAGAAAGAGAACCAAAAAAATAACGAACCACTGGATTGATATTTTGGTTTTTGGACAACCGTTTCCATTCTGATAACGGAGCATATTGGTTAAATCTAACCTTTACATCACGTAAATTATTCTCCTTCATATAACGAATCAAATATTCTTTCGTTTCTTTAGAGATGTGATGGTTGTCTGCCTTTCGGTTCCATAAAACAATTTTGGAGGGAATCGAAAAAATCCAGTCTCCAGTTTTGTCCAAAATCCAAACTGGTTCCCCTTCTTCGAATTGAGGGTCATCTTCTGTAAATTCTGGACTTGGTAAATACGGATTCCCGTAATTGTATTGTTTTTCTAACGAATAACAATTGATTACCAAAACTCCCAAACAGAATACAAAAAGGATCGGATAACGTTTCATAACGAGTCAATAATTTCCTTTAACTTTGGATCCATTGGTTCTTCTGTTTTCGGTTTTTTCTTTGTCGGCGGAGTTTTGATTTCATCTTGCCTCATCACCTTCACATTGTTTTGGAAACCCGAAGATAACTCCAATTGGTTAAAAAACTCATTTAATGCATTTCGTCCTAGTTGGTTGATTTGGTCTTCTCGGTTTCCACGGAATCCACTATACGGCACATACCAAACCAAAGGAAGGATTGTAATCGTACTTCCTAAAAGATAACAATTGGTTACATGGGAAAGGATTTCATCATAATAATCAAAATCTTCCTGTCCAAATCCACGAATTTGAAAATTCCCTTTGAGTCGAACATAGGTTAAGTTTTCGTGGCATCGATCCAATGAAACCAATTCAAATGACTCAATACGAATGTTACCACCTCTTTCTATAAGCAGAGGGAACCTTTGTTCCCGAATGGACAATTCCTTACGAATCAAATACGATAAGGGACCATATTCATTCTCTAAACTTTGGGCATCAAAAAAAAATGGATCAAATAATCCCATTTTCATTCGGTTTTCATCTTTGACTTCTACTTGTATATGGTCCATTTTTTTGACAAAGTCGTATTCCTTTTCATTGGGAAACGGCCGATACACTCGAAGGGATACATCACATCCCACTAAGAGAAAACAAATTAGCAGTATAAAAATTCTGAGTTTTTTCTCAAAACACATAGGTATATCCTAAAAACAAATTTGCAATCGCATACACTCTATTTGGGCGACTATTATATCCATCAGATTCATAATAACCAGAACTTAAGTAATAGTCTTTGAAAGCGGATGTATACGACTCAATGTTTGCGGCCCGAAATCCAGGTGCACGTGATTCATTGGCTCTCCAGTTGTATTGTAAGTATTGTAATCCTAAATGAAATTTGTGATGGGTAAAAGGTTGCCAATTGAATTGTGTGATCAGATTCAGACCAATGATTGCCGTATCTAGATTTTTTTCCGAAAAGATAGAATACATTTCATCATAGGATATTTTTTCACCACTAAAACGAGTGTACCCGCCAGCATTGGTAAACATATCCCTTTTGTACTGCAATTTGGCTCCAGGTGTAAAAAATAAATCTCCCCCAAATTCATAGGACCAAACATTCGTCAAATGGTGATAAAACTTAAAACCAGTACTTGGTGCGATATAATTGATTTGGTCTTTTAATAAACTGGTTTGGCCTAAGGTCATCGAATGTTGCGAAGAATTAGTGTTCATCGAACCAAATCGAAACCCAAACTCCCAAGAAAAACTTTTGTTAGACGAATATTCTTCAAATACTTGCACAACAAATTTGTGATCTGCATTTCTAAATGCATCCGCTTGGTTTCCGTATTGGAAACCATCTAGATAACCGAATGTAAAATAATTCCGTGATGTGTTGGATTGCAAATACACATACTCAAGACCCCATTTTTTGGATTTGTGTAGGTAGGCAAATCGAGGCGAAATGAAATTTGATTCCCTTCTTTTGTCATTCCACTCATTGGTAAAGGGTAATGAACGGATGTTTTGGTATCCAATCTCGGAACGTGGGAAGTAAGGGGTTCCTGCTTGGAATGCAATCCTACCATCGTCAAAACTCCATTCTTTTCCAGACTGGAACATCGAAAACGATTGAAGGCCTCTTAACCCAATCTCCCATTTCCCACCGGAAAACTCCAATGATCCATTGTTTGTAGCAGGTATGTTTTGGTTCGATGGAATGTATTCAGGTTCGCTATAAGACCTTTGGAAATTCCTGGAACGGATTTTTTTAATCTTTTCTCGGAGGATTTGGCCCTTTTTATAATACCCTCTACTTTCATACGATTCCGCTTCCAATTCTAATTTGGTTGCATCTGTTTCCTCTGCAAATAGCAAAGAGGTTGGAATGGCAAAAAGCCAAACCAACATAGAAAGATAGAGAGTGAAACATTTCACAAAGTTTTAGCCTTTTCGTTTGATGTATGCTTTTGCAAATTCAGGTAAAACAAAAGCCGCTTTGTGGATATCAGGGCTATAGTACTTAAGGCCTTTTGGAACCCGTTTTGGATCTGGAGTGACCGAATACGGATCAATGGCATTGGATAAAAATGTAAATCCAATGATTCCAGAAGGATATGTTGGGATGGTTGTGTAATAGTAACCATACTCTGGGAAAATCTTTGGAATGAATTCGAAAAGTGATGTGATCACATCTCCATGATACCAAAATGATTCTGCTTGTGTGGCAATGATTCCTGTTGGTTTTAAGGCACTCGCCATATCACGAAAAAATGGTTCTTTAAACAAAACTTCTGCAGGCCCTACAGGATCACTGGAATCCACAAGGATCACATCAAACCTTCCTTTATTGTCACGCGCAAATTTTGCTCCGTCATCGTAGTGGTGGATGACTTTTGGATCTTTCATTGCATCTGCACATTCAGGAAAATATTTATAACTGATGTCGACAACAGCTTTGTCAATTTCGCATAACACAACTTCTTTGACGGAAGGGTGTTTTAAAACTTCACGAACGGTTCCACCATCTCCTCCTCCAATCACAAGAACTGATTCTGGATTGGGATGACTCATCATTGGGATATGGGCAATCATTTCATGGTAAGAATGTTCGTCTTTGTTGGTAACCATTGTTACACCATCAAGTGTAAACATACGGCCAAAAGACTGTGTCTCAAAAATATCTATTTTTTGGAACGGAGATTGTAGGCTTTCGATTGTTTTTGTTACTCGGTAACTAACAGCTCGCCCTTTTTCTAATTCCAATTTTTCTGTGTACCAAATCTCCATTAAATGCTCCTAAGGATTCTCTCTTTGAACCAGAATAGGAATGGGAAGAAGAGAGTGTAGTTTTTTTTAAAGTTTTAGCTTTACGAAGGCTTAAAAATTGAACTTGGCGGGAATGGGACAGTCCCTTTCCATAGGCATGTATGCAGAAATATTCTCGCGTTTTTTACCTCGTCGGATTTTTGGCTATGCCAGTTTTTATCTTACTCCTCGTTTTTGGTTACATCAAAATCAACCAAATGGCGAGCGAAGAAATCCACTGGGGTCATAATAAGTCATTTGCCTTTGGACAAGCTTCGAGAGAAGGAAAACTCATTTTGCTTGCAGTCACCAAATCCCGATGTGAAATGTTAAGAGGATTGGAATGTGGCGAAGGGAAACCCGACCTCGGAACCTACGTCTTACTCAACTTCACCCCCCGCGACAACGAATTCCAAACCCTCATCCTCGATGACCGATTTGCCTCACTCAAAAATGAATCTCTCCCACAATACTTTTTACTCAATGCCTCAGGTGAAATCAGGCACTCTTCCAAACAACTCCCAAGTGTTGAGGAGATGCAAAAACTCCCCAAAAAAGAGTCTTCTCCCTAAAAATTAAAAAAAATCTCTTGCAACTTCCAAAACCGCCTATACCCTATGGGGTATAGGAATTCGGAGGATTTATGTTAGGGTTAACCGTACACAGAAAAAAGAGTTTTGAAGACACGATACACGACACAACAGAAGCACTCAAAAAAGAAGGGTTTGGTGTTCTTACCACCATTGATGTCAAACAAACCTTAAAAGATAAAATCGGAGTCGATTTCAAACGATATACCATCCTCGGTGCCTGTAACCCCAGTTTTGCGCACAGAGCCTTACAAACGACAGACGAAATTGGGATGTTATTACCATGCAACGTAGTTGTGACAGAAGAAAAAAACGGAGAAATCAAAGTCTCGATCTTTGATCCCATGACCATGACAAAACTTGTCCAAAACTCAGAACTCGAATCCATCGCAAAAGAAGTCCAAGACAAACTCGTACGTGTGATCCACCACCTGCACGAGTGAGTTTACCAACCGACACGCGTTAGGGCGCCTCGCCTTTGGACTAGATGATTCACATTTAATCCATTAGGCGAGCCTGTGCATTGAGAAATTTTAGATATTTAAAAAATCAAGATACATTTTAGCTCCAACGATCAAATGTTTTCTTAATTCCTCACCTTCTAAAAAGATTCCGTCATTCAATGGAATCTTATTTGTAGTTTTATGACTAATAATTAAATCAAACTGTGAACATTGCATTTTCTCATTTAGATCAGTAATGAGTTCTGAATCCATCAATTCGGAATTTTCAATATGAGTAAAACTTTGGTTTAATCTTTCACCAAGTGTAAGAATTTTTTTACCCATTAAATGTTCGAAAGAAAATACACTTAACTGACATACGTGGAAGGACTCCGCTAGATAAATTTCACGAGCCAATTCCGCGAACAAAGATCTCAAAAATACTCTTTCTGATTCAAAAATATCTTCCGGGAATATTACTAAGACTTTTGGTTTCATGAAGTAATCGAGAAAGTGTTTGTTAGCTGACCTAAGAGATTGAATTAATTGAATCAAATAATCAAAATAAGAAATCGACCATTTGTAGTTGGTCGAAGGATTCTGATTGAGAGTATCAATATAAGGATAATTCCTAACGGTTGGATCATTGGGGTTTTGTGCTCTAAAATAGACGAGATTTTGATTTTCAAAAATCACCACTTCCGTGTTGCGAGCGGATGTTATCTTCAATTTCATGAATGATCATTCCTAGTTGATCTATCTTTTTATAAAAGTTCTTTTTATCTTGGTTTTGGAAATAAAAAGATAATTTTTACTTTGCGAGTCAACCGGAATGAAGCCCCTGTCGAAGCAAAGTGACAGTGGGTTTTTACACAAGTTTCTCTTTTTCCTGTATCCGATTTTCTTTCTGTTTCCGAAACACTTCCATCACAGCACAAAACAAAATCACCCCTCCACCGAGCCATAACCTATCGGGAGGGACTTCTCCTAAAAAATACCATGCCGCCAAACTCCCGTAAATCGGGCTTAAAGTGGACAACGTTCCCGCCGTAGTCACTGATAAATTTGACAAACTCCGAATCCAAATGGTATGAGCAAGGGAGGTAAAAATTCCCGCAAGGATCACTTGGAAGAGGAGATACTTTGGTTCTGAAAGCATCTGGGAAAGTCCATCGGCAAAGGGGAGTAAAACCAAGGAAGTTGCTAAAAGTTGGGTGAATAGAATTTGAGAACTTGGATAATGTACATGCATCTCTTTTGTAAGTAAGTTGCGGATCGCATACAATACTGCCGATACCACCCCCCAAACCACACCTTGGAACATTTGGTTGTCCCAAGATAAATCTGGCACAATGAGAAAAAGTCCAAACAAAGAAAAACAAGCTAAAAATAACGCAAATGGCTCTGGCTTTTTTCCACCAAACAAAGGTTCTAAGATGGCAGAAAACACAGGATAAGTGAAAAGGGACAACATCCCAACCGCAACCGTTGAAACTTGGATGGAATGGAAGTATGTAACCCAGTGAACGGCAAACAAAATCCCAATCCCAAAGACAAAACTAAAGTCCTTAAAACTTCTGTACAATATGGACTTACGTCGGAGTAAAAAAAACAAACCCAAAACCAAAACGGAAAACAAAGCACGACCCGAGATAATGGTGACGGCAGGAAACGGTAGGAGTTTGGCAAACAAAGTGACGTTCCCCATGATAAGGATCGTCAAATTGAGTTCTAATACAGAACGAAGGAACGAGGGGGAAGAAGTTTTCACTTCTTCCCTAGGTTTCAACCCCTAAAAATTTGGCGATGGATTTTCTATCCTTCTCCAAACTATGTTTGTGGATTTCTTCGATTGCCTTCTCTACGATGGGAGAAACAAAAAGTAAACTCGATACTACGTCTACATCATAAGACCTAGTGGATTCTGCACCACTCGCTTCGTATTTGCTTTTCCCTTTGATCACAAACACATTGTCTTTCCCAGGAGGGGAAATTTTAAATTCATGGGTATTCGTTGTGATATCAAACGTGGATTCTTCGAGTAAGGATAGGTCATTGAGAGCTGCCGACAATACGGCAGGCATGGATCCCTCCAAACTCACCTTTCGTTTTTGGTGGATGAGGTTCCCTTCCTTTTTTTCTTCGAGTAAGGTAACGTTCTTTAGATCAGGGAACTGGTCTAGGTGTTTGTATCGTTCCTCTCTCGCATGCAAAAGTTTCTCTAATGGGACTGGAAATGTATGGGTGACTTGGTATTTCACTATTTTTTCTTACCTTTTTTCTTTGCCGGTTTTGCCTTTGGTTTGGCTTTTTTAGGAGATGGTTTAGCGGCCTTTTTAAGTGCCTTTTTCACCTTCGCTTTGTTTGCTGGTTTTACAACCGTTTTAGAGGAAGTTTTTGTTGTAGGCGTTGGTTTCGCCTTTGACGATGTTTTTGGTTTTTGGCTCGGTTTAGGACTGGTCTGTGCCTTCGGTTTTGGTTGTGATTTGGAAGGAGGGTTTACTTGTGCAAGTAACTCTTCATCTTCCCAATAAAACACTTGGTCGGCAGGTGTGGACTGTTCCATCGCCATGGCTTGAGCTTCTAACAATGAATTGTTGGATTCATTAAAGTTTGCTAATTTTTGGAATAACAAATTGATTTTTGGGTCTTGGAATTTCCCACGGATGGTCGCATAAAAATTACGAGCATCTTCCCCTTCTCGGATCGCAAGTTCGATTGCCTTTTTTTCGTCGGCTTTTACTTCTGCATTTTTGTTTCGATCGAGTCTATCCATGATCTTTTGGATGGTGGATGAATGGAATTTTTCGATTTCAGAAAGTTGTTTTAGATTTGGAAGTTCCTTACCTTCCGCACTTTTGTAAATTTCTTTGATGTATTTGATATGCTCATCGCCGTCTAACGCGAGTTGGCTGAAGAGTTCTCTAATTTGTCCTTCTGGCAAACTTTCAGA
Source organism: Leptospira yanagawae serovar Saopaulo str. Sao Paulo = ATCC 700523 (assembly GCF_000332475.2). GTDB lineage: Bacteria > Spirochaetota > Leptospiria > Leptospirales > Leptospiraceae > Leptospira_A > Leptospira_A yanagawae. The sequence continues at coordinate 196,783 of NZ_AOGX02000047.1, read as the reverse complement.
AAGTTTAAGATAAAAATTGAAACATTGAACCTCATGTTCAATTGCAGCCGCTACTGCTTCAATAAAGGATGTTTTTTTTAGTGATTTCATAATCCCTTTCCCTGGTTTTGTAAAACCATAAATACGATACTCGTTTGACCGAGGTGAATCAAGTATTTTTCACTGATTGAACGTCTAACTCTTCCCTCTTTGTAGCTGCATAAATCAGCAATTGAGCAAGATAATAGGTGATCATTATGCCAAGAGAAGCGATAGAACGATCCATCTCCCGGTTTAGAAACATTGAATACGCGATGATCGAATCGGAAAGGATAAAAACGAGGGCTCCCGCAAGACCTAAATAAAATGGTTTTGTAATGGAATTTCTCGCAGCGGCCCTCCAACCCATCAGGCAAATGGCAGAAATATAAAACCCAACTGGGATCATAAGGGCACCAAGTTTCGGTGCGAGCACCATAAAAAAGGAACTTCCAAACAGTAAAAAAGGAATGGCAAGCAGCGGTTTGATTTTAGAATCAATGGTGAAGGCGTACGAATAAATCAATTGGGCAACAAGAAAGGATCCAAGCCCTGGTACAAAGTATCCTTCTTTCGGGATGGCTAAAAAACTATCACCAAAAAGGGAAAATACAAACCCCACCGCCACCAATTTCCCACGTTTTTCCAAACTCGGGAAAAATCGAAACAAAGACACAATCAAAATAAGGATTGGTATGATTTTGGATGGAAGATAAAAAACATCATCCTTAGTGATCGTAACGATCGCAAGCAGATGCACAATAGAAAAGAGAACAAACAAAACAATTTCTTTAGCCATATTTCTTACTTTACACAGATATCATTCTCGAGATTTCATCAGATGGAAAGCCCGAGTGATCAGCCTATGAAACAAACACGACCCTTGTCTATCCTTTTCTTAATCTGTCTTTTGTGGACACAAACCCTATCCGCAAGAGAAGTCCCATCTGGCGGTGAAATGTTGATTGATCTCATCGTTGCACGACCTATGGGACTTGCAGGAACAATTCTTGGAACTGCTGCGTTTATTGTTGCTTCCCCATTCACACTTCTCTCTGGAACATTCATCCAATCAGGGAAAAGATTGGTTGTGTATCCTGCAAAATTCACCTTCACACGAGGGTTAGGCGACTTCCCTGGTTATATGGAAGATTACCAAATCGTAGAGGAATAAATTGAACGAATTTTTATTTTCAGACTTCCCCGAAGTATCCACCGAAGATTGGAAAAACCAAATCCTTAAAGACCTAAAAGGCAGTCCTTGGGACAAAGTGACCTGGGAAACCGAAGAAGGTTTTAAAATTGAACCCTTTTACCGCAAAGAAGACCTTCCTGTTTTACCAAGAGTTTTCAAACGAAACCCGGGATGGAAAGTCACTGAATCTGTCACAACAAATTCCGAAGCCAATTCTCTTTCAGAAAAGGGAGTTGATGCTGCCATCCTTATTTCCCATGAAGAAAATGGAACTCAATATGGTTGTAAAATTTCATCGGCTTCTGATTTAGAAGTTTTGTCAAAAACCGTTGGCGCCATTCCCCTCATCGTTTCCCTTGCCACAAGGACTCCTCAATTTGTAGATTCCTTAAAAAAACTGGTCCCTTCGCATAACACAGTACTTGGTGATTTTGATCCGTATGGAACAGCGCTTCTCTGCGGCGAACTCGGTTGTGAAGAGAATACCTTAGGCACTAGTTTTGCCTCTCTTTCGGGAACAAAGGGTTTTGCCGGTGTTGGCATCCATAGTTTGTACTTACGCGATTCAGGGGCTTCCATTAGCCAAGAACTCGCCTATTCCCTGGCTTGGGGAGTGGATTACCTAAACCAGCATTTGGATGCGGGAGTTTCTATAGAAGATGCCTCTGCTAACATTTGGTTTTGGATGGGAATTGGATCGGATTATTTTACAGAGATCGCCAAATTCCGCGTTATGCGAATCCTTTGGACAGAAATTCTAAATGCCTACAAACCAGGCCTTGGAGAAACACTTCCTGCCCTAATCCTTGCCCAAACTTCCAATTTTCAGTACACAGCGTACGATCCTTATGTAAATATGTTACGGGGGACAACGGCTGCAATGTCCGCGGTGATTGGTGGGGCAGATTTTATTTCCGTTTCCCCATTCGATTCAGAATACACCACAAAACAAGAGTTAGGCAAACGAATTGCAAGGAATGCCCAACTCCTCCTTCGTTATGAATCGTTTTTAGACAAGGTAGAAGACCCAGCTTCCGGTTCATACTATTTGGAAGTCCTCACTAAAAAACTGGCAGAAACTGCTTGGGGAAAATTCCAAACCATCGAGAAAGACGGTGGTTTCGGCGCCTCTCTAAAAAAAGGAACCATTCAAAAAGAAGTCAATGTACGTGCTTCTAAAAAAAGAGAGGCCCTTGCTTCAAAAAAAGAAATCCTACTTGGGACAAACCAATACCCACTCCCTACAGAAAGGCATGCGGAACTAAAAGAATCAATAACCGAAACGGAAAAAAGACTTTCGTATTCAGAAAACTCAACTTACGAGCGTTTGGTGCCACTTAGGCTATCTTATGAATTTGACAAATGGAGGAACAAAACGGACCTCCATGTGGCTGCCGGTAAAAAAGCACCAAAGGTATTTTTACTTACCATTGGGGACCTCACCATGAGAAAGGCAAGGGCTGGTTTTAGTTCCAACTTCATTGGGTGCCTCGGATATGAAATCATCGACAACCTTGGTTTTTCTTCTGTAAAAGAAGGTGTTGCAAAAGCCAAAGAACTTGGGTCTGAAATTGTTGTCCTTTGTTCGTCTGACGAAGAATATGCGACCTACCTACCTGAATTTGTTTCCGAGATGAAATCGCAACTTCCAAACTCTTGGAAACTGCTTGCGGGTTATCCAAAGGACCTAATAAGCCAAGCGGAATCCCTCGGCATCGATGACTTCATCCACATGAAACGTAACCTCGTTGGGTTTATGGAAAAGGCCCAAACCAAATGGATCGGGAAATAAAATGAAGAAACCTAATTTTGCAAATACCCCTCTCTCGTTTAGTGCTCCAAAACCAGACCCAAAGTCCATTTCCCTTTGGCAAACGGCTGAAGGGATCTCCATCCAATCACGATACCAAAACTCTGACTTGGAAGGGATGGAACATTTAAATTACGCAGCAGGAATTCCACCTTACCTTCGGGGACCCTACTCCACGATGTATGTGAACAAACCTTGGACGATCCGCCAGTATGCAGGATTTTCCACGGCCGAAGAATCGAATGCCTTTTATCGCAGGAACTTAGCAGCGGGGCAAAAGGGACTTTCTGTTGCCTTTGACCTTGCCACACACAGAGGTTATGATTCTGACCACGAACGAGTGGTAGGAGATGTGGGAAAAGCGGGAGTGGCCATTGATTCGGTCCTCGATATGAAAATCCTCTTCGACCAAATCCCTCTCGACCAAATGTCAGTTTCCATGACAATGAATGGTGCTGTGATTCCCGTACTCGCCTTCTACATTGTCGCTGCCGAAGAACAAGGGGTTTCCAAAGATAAACTTTCAGGTACCATCCAAAACGACATCTTAAAAGAATTTATGGTGCGTAATACTTACATCTACCCACCTAAACATTCGATGAAAATCATTGCGGACATCTTTGGTTATACTTCCAAGTACATGCCTAAGTTTAACTCGATTTCCATCTCTGGGTATCATATGCAAGAAGCAGGTGCCACTGCTGATTTGGAACTCGCGTATACATTGGCTGATGGATGGGAATACATCAAAACAGGAATTGCATCTGGCCTTTCAGTAGATGAATTTGCACCCCGCCTCTCCTTCTTTTGGGCGATTGGGATGAACCATTTTATGGAGATTGCCAAAATGCGGGCAGGACGTCTGCTCTGGGCAAAGATTGTAAACCAATTCCAACCAAAGTCCACAAAGTCACTAGCACTCAGGACCCATTGCCAAACCTCAGGGTGGTCACTTACAGAACAAGACCCATTCAATAACGTAGGAAGGACATGCATTGAAGCCATGGCAGCTGCCCTTGGCCACACACAATCCCTCCATACCAATGCCCTGGATGAAGCGATAGCCCTCCCCACAGACTTCTCTGCAAGGATTGCACGTAATACGCAGATTTACCTTCAGGAAGAAACAAACATCCACCGTGTCATCGACCCTTGGGGGGGTTCGTTTTATGTGGAAAAACTCACCAATGACTTAGTCCACAAAGCATGGGATCTCATCACCGAAGTACAAAAATTAGGTGGGATGGCAGAAGCAATTGAGACAGGAATTCCAAAGATGCGTATCGAAGAAGCATCGGCAAGAAAACAAGCTCGTATCGATTCTGGTAAAGATGTGATTGTGGGTGTGAATCGATTCCGTTTGGATAAGGAAGCACCACTTGATATTTTGGATATCGATAATACTGCCGTTCGAATCGCACAGATCAAACGTCTTGAACAAATGAAAAAAGACAGAGATAACACTGCCGTCGAAGCTGCGTTAAATGCCATTACGAAATGTGCTGAAACTGGTAATGGAAACCTACTTGAGCTCGCAGTGGATGCCGCAAGAAAACGTGCTTCCCTCGGTGAAATTTCATATGCAATGGAAAAAGTATTCGGGAGGTATAAAGCTGTGATCAGGTCCATCTCTGGAGTTTACTCCTCAGAAATTTCCGAAGACAAAGGTTATATCGAAGCAAGGTCACTTGCGGATGAATTTGCAAAACTGGAAGGGAGAAGACCTAGGATCATGGTTGCCAAAATGGGACAAGATGGCCATGACCGAGGTGCCAAAGTGATCTCTACTAGTTTTGCTGATATGGGGTTTGACGTTGATATCGGGCCACTTTTCCAAACGCCAGCAGAGGTTGCCAAACAAGTAGTAGAAAACGACTGTCATATACTGGGAGTATCGTCTCTTGCTGCTGGACACAAAACTTTGGTTCCACAAGTGATTGAAGAATTGAAAAAACTGGGCGCCGAAGACGTGTTAGTTGTTGTGGGGGGAGTGATCCCAGCACAAGATTATGACTTTCTCTACAAATCAGGTGCCACTGCCATTTTTGGACCAGGGACCGTGATTTCTGAAGCTGCGAAACAAATCTTAAATTTGTTACTTGGCGAACGAAGAGCCGCTTAGTCGATAAAAGAAGCAAACAAAACACCAACCAAAGGTCACCGAAAGACAAACAAACATTCGGTGGAGTTTGGTTGGTCCGTTTGAACTTATTTTCGAAACAATAGGCAGAACAAACGATCCGAACGATACAAACCATGGACCAAGTGAACAAAGCGGACGAAACCAAAAAAGAGCAAAGCGTTATTGGCGAACCAAAATCAGCCCTTTCGGTAAATCCTGGTGTGGCAGATGCCCCTGCGATCTCTCCTTACATCAAAGAACAACGGAAATCCTTATCCAAAAAAGAAACCACTGCTTTGTCCCTTGCCGAAGGAATCCTCGCAGGAAACCGCACTGCCCTATCCAAGGCCATAACTTTAGTTGAAAGTAATTTGGATGAACACAATGACAAAGCCCAAGCCATCTTAGAACTGGTGATGCCAAAGGTAGGAAACTCCATCCGCATTGGGATCACTGGAGTTCCGGGAGTGGGAAAATCCACTTTCATTGAAAGTTTTGGCAGTTTCATCCTCGAACAAAATCGAAAGCTCGCTGTTCTCGCCATTGATCCGAGTAGCCAAAGGACAAAAGGTTCCATCCTTGGTGATAAAACCAGAATGGAAGTTTTATCAAAATCAGAAAATGCATTCATTCGGCCTTCACCTAGCAGTGGTTCGCTTGGAGGAGTCGCAAGGAAAACTCGAGAAAGTATGTATCTCTGTGAGGCCGCAGGATTTGACACTATCATCATTGAAACCGTGGGAGTGGGACAATCGGAAACACAAGTCCATTCTATGGTGGATTTCTTTTTATTACTCATGCTTGCCGGTGCCGGAGACGAACTCCAAGGGATCAAACGAGGGATCATGGAGATGGCAGACCTTATCGCCATCAACAAAGCTGATGGCCCTAATGAAGCCTATGCCACAAGAGCAAGAGCCGAATACGAATCAGCGCTCCACCTCTTCCCTGCTCCAGAATCCAAATGGACACCTCGGGCCACAACTTGTAGTGGTCTTGGTGGAAAAGGAATTGATGAAATTTGGAAACTCATCAAAGACTACATCTCTACCACAAAAGCAAACGGATATTATGCGAAAAATAGAGAGGACCAAACTAAAACTTGGTTTGAAGAATCCTTACGGGAAGCGGTTCTCGATCAATTTTTTGCCAAAGAAGGGAAAAAAGAAGCGATCTTGCGTTCTGAAGCCAAACTGATGGGCGGAAAATCCACACTGCTCCGAGAAATCAAAACCCTACTCGGTAACTAAAAAAACACCACCGCGTTATGGACACGATGGTGCACGTAAAAGTCATCATTCATTAAAGGAAAATGCAAATGGATTGGATTCAATACGAAAACGAATCCAGGAGAATCTACTTTTGAACAGGTTTAGTGTATGAAATTGAGGACAAACAAAACCAAACAATACGTCCCAAACCAAAAGAGGATTCGTAAGCCATTCCACAAATAGGGATTCAATGGGTCTTTCTGGCTCGTTTCATATTGATGGAATTCCAATGCAACCATAAGTATACGTTATTTCCCTAACTTCGTCTATCTACCAAATGGTATAAAAATGAAGCAAATGGCAAAGATCAAAAAATACCGAAGATCCTTGCCTTTTTTAACATTTGAACCCGGGTGTTGACTTGGAGTTTTTTGTATATGGTTTTGATTTGTTGCCTGACTGTACCAACAGATGTTCCAAAAAGTTGTGCAATCTGTTGTGGGTTGTCCCCTTCCGTAATGAGTTCTAAAATTTGTCTCTCTCTAGGTGTGAGTACTTCTAATCCTTGTTCCTTTTGACTTTGCCCTAACTTCCAATCTGGATTTGTTTTCGAAGCCCGAAACGATAACAAAACCTTAGTAGCAATCGAAGGAGAGATCACACTGCCTCCCTCTAAAATGGTTTGGATGGTATCAGGAAGAGAATCCAATTCCGATTTCCAAATATAACCAGAAGCACCTGATTGGATCGCTGCAAAAATCACGTCATCGGTTTGTAAGGCAGAAAGTACAAGGCTTTTTCGAGATTCCACAGTGTGGTATTTTTTTAATACATCGATTCCCGTTAACCCAGGAAGCCCAATGTCGACTAATAACAATTGTAATTCTTCTTTTGGAGGGGTCTGGAAAAAACTTTCCGCTGAATCCCAGGTGAGAATGGAAACATTCCCTTGCAAAAGAAGTACATCTGTAAGGGATTTCAAATAATCAGGGTTGTCTTCAATGATGCCAACTAGGATCTGATTCATAAACTAAATATCGACTTTGGTAGTTTGATCAAAATTTGGAAAGGGAAATCTATAAAATTAACTTTTCCTTGTAAAAATATGACTCTTTGTTCAATCCCTTTGATTCCTAATCCAAATTCCAAAGAGGAAGGCTTCGGATTCTGTTCCAAGGATTGTTTTGTTTGTAAATTCGTTGGTACTTCCGAGATAAAATTGATGGTAAGGTTATCTTCCGTCACCATTACTTGGCATGTAGTTTTCCCAAATCCATGGCGTAAGTCATTGGTTGTAATTTCTTTCAAAATTTGTAGGATGTGATGGGCATGTTCAGGTTCTTTGATTTGGATGAGTTTGTCAGTCTCCAAAGAATCCAATACTATGGAGATGTCTCGGCCCAAAGATTTATATCTTTTTTTGACAAGCAAATGGATTCCATCTACCAACGACTCTTGTAAAATTTCACGATGGTCTTCCTCTTTTACTTGGTTTCGTAACGATTGTAAGGCGTCACTTGACAATTCTTTGATTTTTTGAATTTGAGGAGAACCAACTTGAGTAGGATTTTGTTCTAAGTTTTGGCTTAACAAATACAAGTCCGTGAGTTTGGAACCCAAACTGTCGTGGATATCTTGGAAAAAAGTTCTACGTTTTTCTTCGAGTAACATCCCTCGGTAAGCGGCGATGTAACGAGTTTGGAACCACCAATGGTTGAGAAAAAATGCAACCAAAAACAAAGGTACGGTGGTTGACATCTCACGCCATGTTTCTTCAGGGATGGAACCTTCATTATTAAACGCCACACGTGTTACATACAGAAAAAAGACAATGGTCCATTCTAAAATGAATTGCCATACAAGTCCTGGATAAAAGAAGCAAGTGGTTCCAATGAGTGCAATGATGGTTAACCAATTTCTTGGATCAAAATAAGGGATAATTGGATCATGAAATCCTGTTTCTATTTCCACAAGAACTAAGAAAAAAAAAGAAAACCTTACCAGTTTAGAAATAAATCCATTTGTGTTTTGATACCAAAACGAAATGCCTACAAGAAACAAACTGATTAAAAGTTGTACAAAGGAGAGGTAACAATTGATCAAATCTTCTTTGCCCCATTCTAAGTACACACTTTGGGCATAAGCAAGTGTGTATGCAAAACCTAATAGATATAATTTATTTAGAATTTCAGAATATACGGCAATGAGCGAAATTGGATCATATTCTCTTCCAAATATTTTTTGAACTGTCTTTTGAAAGAGCGTCATATTGCCAAAAGAGTGATTGGTATTGAAAAATCTGATAGGGGTTTGGAATTTGATTTCACACTTCCAGTTTGTGGATGTGTTCTAATAAAAGTTTTTTGTCATCTTCAAAGATTTGGTTAAACTCTAAGCCCACTTCATAAAAAGCACCTTCCCCAAATTCTTCTAAACGAACCACTTTGGCTTTTGGATACAAAACATATTTTACATCAGGGAACCTAAGTTCCAACTCAAGCCTTGTCCCCAGAGGCATCGGCTCTTTTGTTCGGAAAAGCAGACCCCCTTCGGAAATGTCTTGCGAGTCCCCCTCTCCCTTATCACTGGGAAGGAACTGAGCAGAGCCTGCTCCCGATTGGATCACACGGTAGGTGAGGTGGACTTTTTCAGAGATACGTTTGTAAATTCGGCGTTCGCTAGACATGATAGCAAGAGAACACCAAATTCAAAGTTTGGGCAAGTTTAAATTGGAAAATGGATCCGGTGATCCAATTTCCGTTTTCATCAATCTTCTAAATCTTCGGGCCTAATTTCATAGTCAGGACGGAAAGCACCTTCAATTTTTTCTCGGAGCCTGTCAATGTAACCAAAAACAGCAGGTACCACGATAAGGGTAATCAAAGTGGATAAAACAAGTCCTCCAATGATGGCAATCCCCATGGCCGTTCTCGATTTGGAAGCTTCACCGATTCCTAGGGCAATTGGCAATGTACCTGCAATCATGGCAAGAGAAGTCATTAAGATGGGTCTAAGTCGTTTGGCTCCGGCATCAAAAATTGCCTCATCCCTTGACATCCCATGTTCTTTCATCGCTAACATGGCATGGTCCACAAGTAAAATTGAGTTTTTGGCAACAAGACCCATAAGTAGGATAAGCCCAATCATACTGAATAGATTTAACATCTCACCTGTCAAAGCGAGGGCAAAAAAGGCACCCGAAATGGCCGGTGGGATGGCAAACAGAATCGTAATGGGTGTGATGAACGACTCATAAAGAGACGCTAACACAAGATAGATGAAGATAAGTGCCATTCCAAAGGCAAGCACTATGTTTTGTAATAACTCTTTGAAATCCTCTGATTGCCCCACAAAGGAATATGTGATCCCAGGAGGAGGTGGTAATTTCTCTTTTAAAATTTTTACCGCAGATTCTGAGGCAGATGCAATCGCACCACCAGGAGCTAGGTTTGCATTGATTGGCACCACACGAGAACGGTCTTCTCGGATGATCCTTGCAGGTGATGAACTTTCTTTGCCATCTGCGATGGCGCTCAAAGGAATGAGTCGGTTTTGGATATTGGGAACTCTTGTTTCATAAAAAGACTTTCTGAGATTCCTTTGGTCTTCTCGAAGCCTTAGTCTCACATCATACTCAATTCCACTCTCTAAATACTTTGCTACTTCCCCACCTTCGATGTGGTAACGAAGCTCAGCTCCCATCACTCCTGCGACGACTCCCACCGTTTGCATTTTCGCTCGATCAGGAACCACTTGGAATTCTGGTTTCCCCGTTCTATATGTTGTGTCAACATCCGTAAGGTCTGGAACTTTTCTTAATTCTTCCATCACCTGAAAAGAATAGGATTCTAGATCTTTTAAGTTTTCCCCTTTTAAGTTCAGGTTAAATGGATATTGCACACCACCACCGATCGCAGAATAATCGTTCACCTTAGGGCGAGCTTGTGGATAAGCTTTCAGAACTTCACGAATTTGGTCTTTTACATCACCTGTGGTACGTTTTCGATATTCGGATGGAAGCAGTGCCACACCAATCGTTGCAATGTTTGACTCACCATCAGAATTTCCAACAACTGTTGCTAGAAGTTCCAATTCAGGAACATTTTTGATGATTTCGTTTTGGATTTTTTCTACCATTTCCGAAGTCCCACTTAAGGAAGTTCCAGGTGCCATCTCCACATTCACCATAAACTCCCCTTGGTCGTTCGGTGGGAGGAAGGTTTTTTTCACAAAGGCAAGGGAAAAAATACTAGTGACAAGAGTTAAAAATGTTAAAAGAATTACGGCCCATGGTTTTTTTAATGCAAACTTCATGATGACACCGTACATTCTGTCCAAAAAGTTTTGGAACTTATCAAAATACCGAAGCACAATATTTTTTTCTTTGTGGATATCGTTTTTCCCAGCAAAATAAGCAGATAACATTGGTGCAACGGTCAAACCATCAAAAAGAGAGATGATCATTGCAAATACCACTGTGAGACCAAATTGTTTGAAAAACTGACCGACGATCCCTGATAAAAATCCAATCGGTAGGAAAACAGCAATCACAGTTAAGGACGTTCCAATCACAGCAAGAGTCACTTCTTCCGTTCCCTTCCTTGCCGCGACGATGACCGATTCTCCTTCTTCCAGTTTTCGGAAAATGTTTTCCCTCACCACAATGGCATCGTCAACTAAAAGTCCCACCGCAAGGGATAATGCGAGTAACGTCATCACGTTCATGGTAAATCCCATGGCATACATGATGATGAAAGCACCTAACATGGAGTTGGGGAGAGCCATTCCCGTAATCAAAGTGGAACGAACATTCCCAAGGAATAAATAAACCACAAGGACTGCAAGGAAGATCCCCAAAATGATAGCAATGGTAACGTCTTCAATATTTGCACGGATCCATTTTGACCCATCTCGTATCAAAATGACCTTAGGCGCTCCTTTGAGGTCTTTGATTTGGCCATTGATGGTATCAATTTTGTTTAAGATTCCATCAGCGACTTCAACTGTGTTTGCTCCCGATTGTTTGTAAACATCCAAAAAAAGTGCCTTTTTTTGGACTCTTTCTTTTTTAGGAGCTTCGTATTTGAATAATAATTTCCCAATGATAGAAGGTTCTTCGTGTTCTTCTGTTTTGATAGGAGCATACAACAAACCAAGCGTTTGGCGGTCTTGTAAGGTGTCTTTCACGGAGCCCAAGTCTTTGACAAGCACACCTCGTCCAAATTCACCACCAAATGAAACAACTGTATTTTCAATTTGAGATAGGGATTCGTATTTCGCAACCGTTCGAAAAGAAGTTTCTTTTTCCCCACCTTCCACTTTCCCAGCTGGGATATTCACACCGGAGTTTTTAATTTGGTTCCCAATGGCAATTGCGGGCACTTGGTAGGCATTGATTTTGTTTCGATCCAATTCAATGTGTATCTCACGGCGAGACCCACCAATGATTTTTACAGCACCTACGTTATTTACCTGCTCTAATTTGGTTTTGATTTTTTCCTTTGCCAAATCATAAAGTTCCCCTTCTGGTAGGTCAGCAAATAAAGAAATCCGCATGATGGGTTGGTCCGAGGGATCAAACCTTTGGACAAGTGGTTCCTTAGATGCTTCAGGGAAAAGTGGTTTGACCCTTGCCGTTTTATCCCGTACTTGTTGTTCGGCATATTTGATATCGGTTGTCAAACTGAACTCAGCAAAAACAAGTGATATTCCTTCTTGGTTTCTCGAAGTGATCCGTTTGAGTCCTGAAATGGAACTGAGTTCCTCTTCCAATGGTTTGGAAATAGATGTTTCAATTTCTTCGGGCCCTGCACCAGGGTACACTGTAGACACCACAACAAAAGGGATGTTGATGTCAGGGAATAAATCCACACCAATTCGTTTTAAGGAAATATAACCTGTGATCACCATGATGATCACAAGTGAGGATATAAAAATGGGGCGTTTGATCGAAAAGGAAGCAATACTCATGAATTTCTGTCTCTATTTGATGAGTTTGTATTCTTGTAAACAAGCAATACCGGTACTCTCTCTGTAAGTAGACAGCAATGTTGACTTACTGTTCAACATTTTTGTGCGATTTTCAAATTTTTCTTCCACAAAAGGTTCTGGGCAAACATCACTCAATAAAAGAACAGAATCAAAGTTTGTCCAATCTTTCCATCGGTATTTGTTGTCATTTCGTACCATTCCCTGTTTGTATGTACGAAGTTTCATCGCAAGATCAAAATCCGATGCCAACACCCTACCCTTTGTATCATATTTTTCTTGGAAATGGAAAGCATTGATAAGGATGTATTTTTTATCTGGAGAAATATGTTCTGCAATTTCTCTTGCGGGTTGGAAGTCACTTGCATTCATTCCGCGGTAACAAAACATTTTGGATTCATAAAATTTTCCCGACAAAATCCCTTGTTCATAAACTGAGTTAAAAAAAACAAAACTTGTTGTGAGGATGAGAACAGAAATTGCCGTGATCTTTTGAATTTTATGATCAGCTAATTGAGACAACCTTAAAATCCATAAAAATCCCACAAGCCCAATGGCTGGAATGAATTGCAACACATGCCGTGGCTGTTTGTTCCCAGTTGTGAGTTCCAAAATCAAAAGCTCTAAAAACAAAACGAAAGTTGCTGCTACCAGTGGATCTTTGATTTTACTCCATAATGTTTCTTTTGTGCGCACAAAAAAGTATAACAAAGACAAGGTGGAAAATAATACCAAGGTACGAAAACCCCAAACAAAATCAAAAATTCCAGGTACAGAGGGATCTTTTCCAGGTTCAGTCCAAAGGGTTAAGAAAAAACTCCTTGTATATGCATTTACGATCATTTGGGCATCGATCAGGGCATTCACTCGATCAGGATTCAAAAATAACCATAAAAACGATGGGAAAATCGCATAGGCCCATAATACAACTGCAGTTTTTGGGAATATTTTTTTCACTGCATCTCGGTTACGAAAAAGGTATACCGATAGATCAACAAACAAAACAAAGGTGATTCCAAACATAAACTGTTTGAAACCTTTTTGGTTTAAATTAATTTTTGTGACCACTCGCAGCACAGGCAAAGAAAACACCATTAAGACAACAAAAATCAAATACAATAATCTTATGTTCTTCGCGTAATGTTTTAATAAGTACAATAATACTTCTTTGTATTTCCCAGGAGATCGAATGAGCTCATAAGAAAAACAAGCCATAAAAAACAAAATTCCATACGGATACTTTGTGAAATAAAATCCAAATAAGGAAATGAGTACGAGCCATTTGGTGGTGCCATCAATTTCAGTTTCCTTGTTGTCTTTGTCATACAACCGATAAATTGTATACACAGAAAGTAGCAGAAAAAACATCGACTGGGTTTCCAACATGGAAGACAGTGAATAAGCAGGCACTTCAACTGTTTGAATGGTGAGTATAAATATCAAACTTGAGAATAACCCTGACCAAAAAAGTGATTTGGTCATTCGGAAAGTTGTGTAAACCAAACCTGGGTATACCAAAATCAAAAAGAACATGCCAAGAAAACTATCTCGGTAGGTTTCATACGCATCCGTTGGCAAATACAAAGTAACAAACGTTAAGAGCGAACGTAACGGAGGCCATGTGGGACTTTCTAAAAAGGGCATCACACCATAAAACCAATTTCCGTTTCGAAAATCGACATACTGGTCAAGGACTTGGTTGAGTCGTATGTTTTCATCCCAAGACAAAAAGTCTTTGTTGGGGCAAATTTGTAGGAATGTCTCCCAAGATTTTGTAGCATAGAACACGACGAGAAATACGCCGAAACCAATGAAAAGAACCCCAAAACTGTTCAGAAGAATGTTTTTTGCCTTCATACCAATCCTTGGAATCATTCTTTCTTTGGGGTGGAATTGGGATCAACCGAAGTTCTTTTTCTTTAAATTTTCTCTTTGATTGTAGTTCATAGGATTGGATTCTGTCCGTTAGAAGGTTCCAAAATGCAAGAATTCGTAGACCTTGGGGAAAAAATCATCTTCCTCGTGATGTTACTCGCGAGTGTTCTCGCCATTGCTGTTTTCATCGAAAGGTTCATTGTTTATAAACGTAATTTTAACAAAGAATCGGAGTCACTTCTCGATTCACTTACACTTCTCATCCGCCACCGTGATCTGAAAGGCACTGAGAAATTACTCGAAACCCATCCCATGGAAAATTCCTATACTCGCTTCATCCATTTTGTTTTGGAAAGGGAAAAAGAAAACCACAAGGGTTTGTCAGAACTTATGGAAGGAAAAATTTTAAAAGAACGCCTGAGTTTGGAAGAACGACTCCCGATCTTAAACACACTTGGGAACAATACTCCCTTCATTGGATTACTCGGAACGGTCCTTGGTGTGATCAAAGCGTTTTATGGTTTGGGAACTCTTGGAAATTCTGGTGCAGAGGTGGTGATGCGAAGTATCTCAACGGCACTTCTTGCAACGGCAGCTGGACTTGCAGTGGCCATTCCTGTGGTTATGGCAAATAACTACTTCACTCGCAAAATGAAACTAGTGATTGGGCATTTGGAAATCCTATCCAAAGAAATCCATGCTAGTTTTATAACGAGTGGAAAACACAACCAATCGTCTAGTTCCACACCGAATATTCACCATTAAACATTGAATTTATGAAGTCATTTACATTGTTTCTACAATACAAATTAAGAAGGTTTGGACTTTTCCGAGCTAGTCTTTTTGCCTCTGTCAGTTTACATGTATTTTGTTATTTAATTTATTTCATCCTCACCTTACCAAGTGAAGCTGCTTTCCAAGAAACTTCTATGGAAGATGTGGATGTTTCCTTTGAAGAGATTCCTCCAGAACTCATCGGTGGAACGTCTAGTCCTGCCCCTGTTGAAAAACAAGAATGGGTGGAAGGATCAAACAAAGATGCCGAAGACAAACCAGACAATTCTGACTTAAACCCAAACCAACTTTCAGGAAATGGAACAGACAAAGATGGGTACTTGTTTTCGTTTAATGGAGACAGACCACCTACTCCCATCATTGATTTTGATCTCAAATCATACTTCCCTGAAGCAGCCAAAGCAGCCAATATCACCCAAAAGACTGTCGTTGTCATGGTACAAGTGGATGAACAAGGTGTATTACAAGGGGTGAAAATTGTTTCGGGTCGTGCGGGGTATGGGTTTGATGAAGCTGCCATTCGAATCATCCAAAGGGCAAGATTTTCACCTGGATATGATAAAGGAAAACCAACCAGAATGGCACATCGTTTGCCAATCAGTTTCGACTTAGAAGAGGATTAAGATGTTTCAAAATACAAAACAAAAAATTGCTCTTGGCAGTCTATTTTTTATAATTGGGTTAATCATTGTTAGCTTTCAATCCAAACCCATTACTGGGAAAACCGAAACCAAATCATCTCTCAAAAAACCTGGTTTAACTCCTGATCCTTTTGCGCTTTACCAAAGCATTCCTCCTTATATATCCGAACTCACAAATTCAGATTTACCTTCTAGTATCGACCTAAGTCCTGATTTTCCTACACCTATGGACCAAGGGATTGGGAAAGATAATGTTGGTTATACGGTAGGATATGGGCTTATTTCCTATATAGAAGCAGGAAAAAAAGGAATTCGAAATCTTTCAACGATTGGTCCGAGTTCCGCCAATGGACAAAAACTCCTTTATTCAGCTAATTTTATTTATAACCAATTGAATAGTGGAAAAGACCAAGCAGTTTCACTTCTCGATGCTTTGGTCCTTGCGACAAGCCGAGGGTCCGTACCTATGGAACAAATGAATGAAGGGAATTCAAACATTCGCACAAAACCAAAAGCCAATATCGTAGAACAAGGACGGAAAGCAAGGCTTGGTCACATTTTCAAAATTGATCCACATGATTTAAATTCCGTTAAACTCGCCTTAACTGAAAAAAAACCTGTACTAATCGGTTACCTGGTTTATGAAAACTTTTTGGATCCAAAACCGGATGCCGTTTACAACCAAGGTGCAGGAGAAGTGTTAGGTGCCCAGTCTCTCGTCATCCTAGGATTTAATGAAAAAAAGAAAGCCTTCAAAGTATGGAATACTTGGGGAACCCAATGGGGTGACCAAGGAATGCTTTGGATTTCTTATGAAAGTTTTCCAAAACATACAAAATCCATTTACGTTGCAGAAAGAGCTTCAGAAAACCAACTACTTACCGAATCAAAACTGTTTAATGTTTTAGAATCGTTAGAATATGGCGAACACAACCTTTTTCCACCAAAGGAAGTGTATGCTTCTCGTGGAGATTTTTCTGATCGGATTCGGATTTCATGGTCGAGTGAAAAACGAGCCATTGGGTACGAAGTGTACAGGAAACGAAAAATAGATACAAAATACCAACTGGTTGGGCTTTCTAAAAGACCAAGTTTTGATGATTTTGGTGTTCAAAAAAATACTGCTTACCATTACCGAGTAGCGAGTTTAGATGAAAATTATATCTCAAAACCATCTATAGAATCAAATGATGGTTATGCGTCAGAAGAACCAAAACCTTCTGGAATTTTACCTGTCACAAACTTACGAGCAAGTGTTGCCCCCACAAATGATCGGATCGTTTTAGAATGGGACAACCAACCGATTCCTACAACATACGCGGTATACAAATGGAATGCTATGGCACGTATCTTTCGTTTCTTAGGTAAAACTGAAAAAAACACATACACCGACTTAAAAGCAAGTCGTAATGGGGATAATGAAATTTACCAAGTGATCCCAGAACGAAACCAATTGGAAGGAGAGGCCAGTTTTTATGTTTCGGCTCACTTAGATCCTTCTGAAGTTTTAAAACCAAGACCAGAACATTTCACAGCATCCAAAGGTTTGTACCCTGGAGTTACCGTATTACAATGGGAAGGTTCTCCGAGCGCCACTTTTTATCACATTTTTCGAAAAAAAGATGGAGTTTGGAAACGCATTGCAAAAACGACCGAGTTACAATACAAAGACCAAGACAATTCAGTTAAAGAAACGTTTTATGTTGTTACTTCTGAGTTTGAAGGTGAATTATTTAGCCTTCCATCAGAACCTGACTTGGGTTATGCGTCACTCGTGGCAGGCAGATCCTTACAGTTGAAAGCACCCGAGTTAACAGTAACAGAGAATCCAAAGATAGGTGAATTTTCGTTACGATGGAATTCCATTCCTAAAGTCACATCCTATAAAATATTAATGCGAAAAAAGAATGAAGAAGATTGGACTTTGGTCAAAGAAACATCTGAAACGAATTTTAAATTGCAAAACCTTGCCAAAAATCAATTTTATTTTTTTGTGATCCAATCTGTTCAAAAAGGTGTGGGAGAAAGTTTGTTTTCCACTCCTGTGAGTGCAGTATTATCGGAAACCGTTCCTGATATCAAAAAGATCAAAACCTTTGGTGAGTCTGCCATTCAAAAGTTTATTGGTCCTTGGACTGCGATGTACTGGGACGGGAAAAATAAAGTAAAACCGATTCGTTTGTCCATTGAAGCAGAAGACGTAGATGGAAACATCATCATGAAATGGAACGAAAACGAAATCTTCCGTGGTAAAAATATTGTTGATTCAGATTTAATCGAAGAAAAAGGGAAATGGAAAATCAAACTTTCTCCCAGTTACGAATCTCTTTCGGGAGAATTTGAAGACAAAGGATTGGTTCCAGAAAAAAGCCAACTCTCCTTTATTCGAGAGTGATTGATTCACACCACGATTAGAACCAATCGTGGCATTTGGATTAAAAAAAGATTTAAGAATACAATCAAACGGCCGCTAGGTTATCAAAATAATGTTTTGGAACTTTCCAAGGTCGTTTTTTTGCAAAATCAAAAAAAATAGCTGAGAAAAACGCTTCGCAGACAAGTGCACCGTCTGAGACACGATACATGTTTTGCACCACAGTCCCTCGGATTTGTGTCATGTCCCGAAATCCAGTTTCAATGCGAACGGATTCTGGGTGGTTTAATGCTTTGTGGTAATTCAATTCTGCTTTCATGACAACGGGACCCACTAAGTTTTCCCGCATCTCCCGAATCGAAAAACCGATGGTTTCCAATGCCTGCATCCTTGCTTCATCAAAATAGGATTGGTACACACCATTATTCACATGCCCGTTGGCATCCAAATGGCTCCAAAGGACGGGTATTTCAGTCGTATGGACGATTTTCATAGGAACTCTCTCCTCTCTTCCTCCCAGAATTAGACAGACCGTCCTGTCTGCCAACTAAAAAACAGACAATTCTGTCTATTTATGATTTCCCTTCCCTGGAGTTTCTGCTAACATGGAAAGGCATGAAACCCTCTCCCAAACTTCGGATCCTAGAAATCGCCAAAAATCGGTTCTACCGACAAGGCTATTACCACACGGGCATCAACCAAATCATAAAGGAATCCGAAACGGCCAAAGCAAGTTTTTATGACCATTTTCCCTCCAAACAGAGTTTAGGTGTACACGTGATCAGAGCCTATGGTGTGGATGTTTTGGTGTGGTTTCGCGGGATCCTTCGTAAGTCAAAAACTCCAAATGATTTCATCCGGGAAATGACAAATGCAATCTTAAATCAAATCCATTCAAATGAATCCTACTACCAAGGTTGTCCTATCGCGATTTTTTCCTGCCAGTTTCCAGTGGGAGAGATACCATTTAGCGAAGAGTTCAAACGAATCGTTGTTCGTTGGGAATCCCTCTTTGTGATGACCATTGCAAAATGGAAAGAAAAAGGGTACCTTCGCTCCGATACCAGTGAAATTTCTTTGGCAAGAGATTTGATCACTCTTTATGAGGGTGCACTGATCAATTGGCGTATCTCATTAAATGAAGACTATATCAGTAGGGTCTTTGACCAAATGAAAGAACGATTGAAATTAGAGACTAAAAAATAGTTCCACTTTCACAGTTTTTACGGCAAATTTTTTCCAAACCAAGGCAACTGCTTGCAAGTGCCACCAAATCAGCGTTACTGTATTCTGTAGCCCCGGTTGATACTCGATAAAAAACATCGTTCCGCAAAAAACATGCACCTTCAATTGTAGAACATTTGTTCCTTTCATAACA
Source organism: Leptospira yanagawae serovar Saopaulo str. Sao Paulo = ATCC 700523 (assembly GCF_000332475.2). GTDB lineage: Bacteria > Spirochaetota > Leptospiria > Leptospirales > Leptospiraceae > Leptospira_A > Leptospira_A yanagawae. The sequence goes on along the minus strand of NZ_AOGX02000047.1, from coordinate 177,376 downwards.
TGCTGTACGAAAGGAAAATGGTGATCCACAATTTAATAGAGAGACGATGAAAATAAAAAATCCAATATTTCTCATAGAACAACAGTTTGGTTTTCAAACTCTGTTTTGGAAAGGGATGAAATTTTTTTCATACTTCCCGATTGGTTTTGGAATTTGACTTTGCCTCGTAAGGAAATGGGAACATCAAACAAAATCTCACCTTCTACTACCAATTCTTCACAATACAGTAAGGATGGTAAAACGAGAAACAATGCATCAAATTGTTGGATTTTTTTATAATGTTTCTCATCCAAAAGAACAAGCACCTCTCCTAGACCCTTTTCTTTTCTTTCTTTTGCCATTGTTAAAGAAAAATCTTCGTTTAAAACATAGGCATCGGAACGCCGGATCAAATAATCTTCCGTTTTTTTCACTGGCGCAAATCGGTCTCTTGGAATGATGATTCCTTTAAATTTAGAAAAATTCCCAACTGCACTTCCCATGGCTGTTTCTAATTGGATCACATCTTTTCCATCAACTTGTTTTGGATTTACAATGAGTGACAAAGAAAAGTTTCCTTCTTGGAATCTCTCTTTTAACGCACGTAAGTTGATCCATAAATTGTTTGTGGAAAAAGTTCTGAATTTTCCTAGTCCACTAAATTCATGTTCGTGTTCTTTTGGAACTTGTGCAGTCTCTAGAAGTTCATACTGCACCATTTTTCCACCGACTATCTTTCGATAGATTGCTCCGCCTTTTTTATCCGCAAGAGTTTTAGGTGTCATCTCCATAGCAAAATGGATGTTCTCTTTGAGTAAAAAGGAAACGATATGAGGATCAACAGTGGCTCCCAAATTATCGCCATTGGAAAGGAATGCGATTTCAAAACCTTTGTTTAATAACTCATCTAAGATTCCTTCTTCCATCATGGTGAAATAAATATCACCATGGCCCGGTGGGCACCAGTTTTCTTTTTCCTGGTTGGACTTCAGAGGGGCAAAGGTTTTCGTTTCTAACCTTGGAACTTTATGTTGTAAAAAACTTGAACGTAACGACTGTTTGAATCCGTTTTTTTGTAATTCTTTTTGTGAATCCTCTTGTGTATTATAAGAATCCATAAATAAAAGGGGAACTTCAATTCCATACCGGCTTCGTAAGGATTCGATTTGTTTTGCCATAACGGCTAAAAATGAATAAGAATCTTTGATTGGGATAAGAGACTTTGCTTGGTTAAGACCCATACTTGTCCCAAGTCCCCCGTTTAATTTGATCACAACCAACTTGGATAATAAGGATGGATCAAGTGGGTAAGAGGAATGGATTTCTTCCAAAGAAATTTCATCCGTCTTTGGATCCAAATCTCCTACTTCCTCCCAACGAACGATCCCTGTTTCCCCTTGGCGGACTGCATCCACTTTGGAGATAAAATCATCGATAAAGGCCTGAGAGAGACCAGCTTTTTGCATGGTATCTCGGATGAGTTGGTCAGAGCTTTCTTTTTGCATTTCATTTCCCTTCATGTGGTTCCCCAAGTTCGATCCGGTGGGGTTCTTCGTTGATTCCCGGATTCCAGAAAAGGAACACAATGATGTTACGTCCTTCCGATTTCGGAACCGCGACTGTCTCTTTCCTTTCGTATTTTGGCATAAACACTTCAAAATTGTACACCCAATACTTCCCTTTTTTTCGAGAAACCTGTCGGATTCCCTGACCTAAAGGGTCTTTTCGTAGGAGTTTTCCATACGGAAGTGGGTATTTGGTCTCCCAAATTTGTGGGAGTAACTTGGCCGCCTCATCGTAACCACCTGGACTGGCCAAAAGGAAGGACGGCAGTACCAAAAAAGATAAAATGACACATACCAATTGGAACATAGGAACCTAAAAGGCAATCCTATGTGAGTACGGTTATCGGTCAATTCAGGATTTCTTACTTTGCGTTTGATTTTCATAGACAAGAATTGTGTCGGATTGAATCATTTAATTCATGTTTCGATTCATTGAATATCTGGAACGTTTTTGGGCCTTATTGTCATTTTATCTTCCTAGTCATTTAACCGTGGAACGGAATCAGGATAAAAATATCCTCATTGTCCCTGGGTTCAAAGCTGGTAGGTCTTATTACCTCCGATTAAAATCCAATTTAGACAATTTGGGATTCAAAGTGGGCATTTTGTCCACATTACGGAACCCTACTTCCTTGGAAGAGGCAGTTGGGTATCTTGCCAAACAAATCTTAACAGCACCTAACGAAGTCACTTTGATCGCTCATAATACAGGTGGGCTTTTGGTTTTGATTTTACCTGATGAAGCAAGACGAAAGGTAAAACGACTCATCACCTTAGGAACTCCATTCCATGGATCGGATAGTTTCACCAATACTCGTTACTCGTATTGGGGTTATGAATCAGACTGGGTGAAAATGAATAACAAAAATGCTCTATTTTTTCCGTTGTTCCAACCCCTTTCTGCAATTGAAGATTTTAGTTTCCCTCCACAAGAAAGTACGGAGTTTGGGCAAGGTCGGGATTTGTGGTTTGATATCCCTGGTAACTATAACCTTGTTAGGCGAAATGAAAACATCAGAACCCTTCGTGAATTTTTAGGAACACCAAAAGATAGTATCAACATCACACCCAACCCAAAGGCAAATCCTGACTTTGCGGTTCCAAAAAAAATAGAAGTGGATTTTTCAAAATTTGAGCCCTCTGTTTACAAAAAAAACAAAGAAAGTTTGGCAAAAAAGAAATCTCCATCAAAAAAAACCGAGTCCAAGCCAGCAACAAAAGCAAAACCTAGCAACAGTTTGGCGGCAAAACCAGGTTCCAAAGGAAAATCCAATCCAAAATCAAAAACAGTTCCCAAACCTAAGGCCAAAAAGAAAACAAAACGTTAAACATTAAAAAAGCTGCCCACCTAACAATGGACAGCTTTTTTAGTAAATTCGGATTTCGAATTATACTTTTTTTAATTCTTTAACGCAAGCAAGACAACTATCTCGGCATTCTTTACAAACCGCATGATGGTTGGCATGTTTGTCACATTCTTTGGCGCATGCTTCACAAACTTCAATACAAAGATTTGCCAATTTTTTAGTAAAGGAAGAGTTTTGGCTCGCAAGTTTCACAAACGAATCACAAAGGCTAATCACTTCCCGAGTGGATGCCGCACAAACTGCCATCGCTTTGTCCCCTTTCCCAAGTTCGGTGAGGCAGTGACTTAAACATACCTCAGAGGACAATTTGCAATGGATTGCTGCCATCATGGCTTTTGCATACTTGGATTTGCCAGCAGTTGGCATGGCACCCGAATGGTCATGGTCTTCTGCGGAAAGTGTGGATAAAATTCCAGAAACAGCCACTGCCATCCCTGCTTTTTGTAATAATTCTTTACGGTTCATAATCGATTCCTTGTTTATCAATTGTTTAAGAGCTAAAAATCAATGTGGTCACCTAACAGAGTCGGTGTGCCAATCTCAAATCAAAAGTCGAATCGTACGAATGGGTGAATGGGTAGGAAGTCGTGTTTCTCTAAAAGAGAATCCAATCTGAGTTTGTTCCATTGAGAGAGTGGAATCTTTAGATGGAAAGGAATGAACCCACAATACCGAGGAAACATATGGTTTTCCTAGAATGGTCGCAGAGTCATTGGGAGATTGGAGTGAATCTAAAATAATGGGGCAATCACAACTTTCGTTATTGGCTGTGTTTTTGTTTTCCGTTTGGTGGCAAGGAGGGAGTTTTTTTGTTTCAACGAAGGCATCGGGAGATAGGCATACCCCAAATAGAGAGGATTTACACCCTAAATACAAAAGAAACAGTAGAATGAATCCTAAACTTGCCTTCCGTTTCATACTTGTTCCTGTCTCTTAGACGAAATTCCTACTCAATCATTTTACCAGTTTAAAATAAATTCTTCAATCCTTTTCCTGCGACAAGAAAGGTTCCGATTGTGGATCCAAATTGTGGAAGGAAAAATACCAAAAAGATATGGATCACTCGGTTTTTCCAAAATCCGGACAATGATTCTGAGTCTTCTGCGATCCGTTCAAAATCTTCCACTAAAGGTTTCCTTAAATAGGATTCCGAAAGGGCACTCACCCAACCTGCTTTGAAGATTGGCAAAAAAGTTCCAATCGGTGCTGTGATAAAGGCAAGTAAAATTGATATGGGATGAGCCCAAGCGATGAGAGCACCTAGAGCCGCAAGCCCACCTTTGATGTAGATGAGTTTGGATACTAAATCCATCCCAGCCTCTCCACCTTGTGAATAGGTTGTGTATCCAATGAGTCCTGCAAAAAAAATTGGATAGATTGCCAAACTTAGACTGTCCCAAATTTTTTTTTGGGGGACTTCGTCTAACGGAGCCAAGTCGTTTTGTAAATCTATGTTTCTGCTAATGCCAGCGAGATGGCCTGCCCCAACAACTGCTACTACCTTTTTCACTTTTTTGTCCAGAGTAGACAAACGGATTTTTTCCGCTAAGTACACATCTCTTTCGTCAATGATCACATTTTTTACGGATTCGTATTTTTTTGGAATTTGGGTAAAAAGATCCTTTAAGATATCATCAGATTTCATTTCTTCAATTTTTTCATCGGATACATCTTCCTTTACAAGAAGTGATGCAAGAAGGGCACTGAAAAGATACATTTTAGAAAAAAATCCGACATTGCCCCAAGAACGTTTGAGTGTGGTTTGGATTTCTCGATCCACCGCAACCACAGGTATACGTAGAGACCTACCAAGTGAGATTGCTTTTCGCATCTCGTCCCCTGGTTTGATATCTTGGTTTCCCATTTTCTTTTGAAAAGAAGAAAGGATAAGACTTGATAAAAGTAACCACATCTTTCTTTCTTTGAATACTTTAAAGATATCTAATTTTTTAAGATAGTCTGGGTCTTCCACAGACTTCATTCGTGATTCACATAACTCAACACAAATGACATCTGGTTTGATGTCCTGGATCATTTTTTCAACTTCATCCACACTTTGTTTGGAAATATGGGCAGTTCCTAAAATGTGGACTTCCGTTTTGTCAATGGTTTTAAACAGGTAAGGTTCTTTGGTTTTGAAACCTTTTTTGGTAGATTTTCTTGGTTGAGCAGTTTTTTTGATTGAACGCATAATGAGAAGTGACTATCTATTATACCTAAATAACGGTTCCACTCTCTAGAAACAAGTAGAATGTCTATAAAATCCAAAATCATCAATGTGGGAATTGCTGACATTAAGGTCGGAAAGGATACGGATGTACTCCGCACGACTCTCGGTTCCTGCATCGGAATCGTCTTATACGATCCCGATCAAAAAATCGGTGCAATTTCTCATATCATGCTCGCAAAAGACCCAACAGGAAAAGACATGAGTAAGTTTCCTCATAAATATGGTGAATCCGCTCTTCCTATCCTCATCGATATGATGAAAAAAGAAGGTTCGAATATCGGACAGTATTCTTGTCGAATTTTTGGCGGCGCCTCCATGTTCAAAGGGATCAATTCCCAATTTTTACAAAACATTGGGGAACAAAACATTGCCATTGTCAAAAAGTACATGGAAGAAAAAAAATCCCAATCATTGTTGAAGATATAGCGGGTAATGAAGGTAGGACAATCAGCCTCTATTGTGATGATGGAAGAGTATTGTTAAAAAAAGCTGGTATGGAAAAATACCTTTATAAGGTGCGTTAGGCGATATGCTAAAATCAAAAGTTGATGAAGTATTACAAGACGTAAACAAACTACCGGCCATCTCATCGGTTGTTTCTCAAGTACTGGAGAAATTACAAAAACCAGATGTCAATATTGCCGACCTAGCCCAGGAAATCTCCAAAGACCCTGCGATCACAGCCAATGTGATTAAACTATCGAATTCTGCTTATTACCGGGCTTCCAAACCCATTCGTACAGTCCAAGAAGCTTTGATGACACTTGGGATCAAAACTGTTAAAGAAATTGTATTATTAACGGCGGCAAAAGGTATTTTAGCCCAAGACTTAAATAGTTACCAACTCGAAGCTGCACAACTTTGGACAGCCTCCTTACTTGTTGCCGAACTATCGAGTAAAATCGTACAACATAAAAAATTAAAAATCGATAAAGACCTGGCTTTCACTTCAGGGCTTCTTTGCAGTGTTGGTAAAATTGTTTTAGCACAGTTTTTTAGTCCAGTGATGATGCAAATCAAAACAGATTTAAAAAACAACCAAGAACCATTCCCTACTTTAGAGAAAAAATACTTTGGATACACTCATATGGAAGTTTCGGAAAACTTGTTAAAACGATGGAACTTCCCATCAGAACTAACAGATGTTGTGGCAAACTACCTCACACCTGAAGCTTCCAAAGTGAACCCTCTTCTTACATCCGTTGTCCACATTGCAAGTATACTTATTGTTGTCTCTGGAATTGGAATTGATATAGGTGGAGAATCGGTTCCCATTTCACCGTTTGCTCTTAGCCAAACAGGGGTTACAGATGCTGACATTGAAACATATTTTGTTCATATCCCTGACTTACAAGCTGGCCTTGCTGATTTGTTGAATGTGTAGTTCTGACCTTTTGTTAGTTTTCAAATGAACATCATTTTAATCGGTGCAAGGGGAGCTGGAAAATCAAAAGTTTCCCGCTCTCTATCCAAACAAACAGAAATCCCTGTCGTCTCTACTGATTCTATCGCGGTTTATGAGGGAGGAGGATTGCCTATCCCTGAGTTTGTAGAGAAAAACGGATGGAAAGTATTTAGAGAATTAGAATATTCCATCCTTCAGAAATTGGAACATGCAAATGGGATCATTTTGGACTGTGGTGGTGGAATTTTATTTGATTTGGATGACTCTGGGAACGAAGTTTTAAGTACTAGGAAATTAGATTTACTCCGAAAGATCGGAAGGATTGTGTACTTAGAACGAGGCATTGACGAACTTGTGGAAAAAGTAAAGGGAGATAAAACTAGGCCCGACCTTTCCAAAATCACTTCTTACCGCACCATTTTAGAAAAAAGACTCCCAGTCTACCAAGAGGCCGCGCATTTTAAATTGAACCTATCTAAACTTTCCAAAGAAGAAGCCGCCGAACGAATTTTGGACTGGCTCGGAATCAAATCTAAATGATTTTAGACAATTTCTTACTTTATACATCGCATTCAGACCTAGAAATTTTTTTTTAGCGTTTGCAGATTGTTTCAGTTTACACATTCACAATGAAGTGATTCATAGATTCTTATGATCATACTTCATTTGACCCGTATGATTTTCAAACGTATCTAAAATGACAAAGGAATCCCGCACCCAATGATTCCTTTAAGACTTTGCCACCTTCCTCAATTCACCAACTCCCACTCGCACCACCTCCACCAAAACTCCCTCCTCCCCCACTGAATCCACCACTAGAACCACCTGAAGACCCACTCCCACTTCGACCTGAAAACCCTCCAGAGGAAAAGTGCACATTGTCCGTTACTTTTTTAGCCATTTTTTTCACCCAATTTAATTGATTCCTAGTTAGGCGAACAAAAATAAATCCAAAAATGTATGCCAAATTACATCCCAACCAAGCATAATACCCAAAAAACATGGTTGGAACCCATTGGAAAAATACCAATACAAAGACAAACATCCCAACTCCTTGGTCTTCATAGTGAAATGAAGTAATGAATCCAAACAAAAATAAAACAGAAACAAAAATCATACCGACTGGGTATAAAAACAAATTTCCTTTGAAATCAAATCCTCTAAAGGATTGGAACTCTTCGAAAAAAGAAGGTTCTTCGGGAGTGATCCCAAGATCTGCCGTTTCCAGTAACTCTTTTAATCCTAAACGAAGTCCTTCTTCATAATCACCATTTCGAAATTGTGGGATAAAAAAATCTCGAATGACGCGCTTGCAATAAACATCTGTTAAGACTCCTTCTAAACCATATCCTACTTCAATGCGAACCTTTTTATCCTCCGTTGCAAGTAAGATCAGGACCCCATTATCAATTCCTTTTTGTCCCAGTTTCCAAGTTTCCGCTACCTTCAGGCTATATTCTTCTAAAATTTCTCCTTCTAACGAATGTACGATGAGAATCGCAAACTGATTGGAAGTTTTTTCTTCATATTCCTTTAATATGTTTTCCAAAAAGTCTGCTTCTCTGTTTGAAATGGTTCCTTCTTCCCAGGTCACTCTCCTTTCCAAACTGGGAATCTCCTTTGCATCCAATCCCAAAAGAAAGAAATACAAAAAGGAAAGTAGAAAGATTCCGAAACAAAGTTTAGAAAATATAAATTTCATCGCCATAGGGTAGTTGACAAAAATAAAAAATCAAAGATTTTTTTTACGCTGTGGAAACAACTTTTTTATCGGATGCAGTTTTGGTGAAAGCCACTACCTTTAGTAAACACCTATTCCTTTCTGGAATTGTGATTTGGATCCTTGTTGCATTCTCTGGAATATGGATTTGGAAACGAACACCAATTGGCAAACTTGGGTTTCTATTTACTTTGGTTAGCTTTCTTCCCTTTAGTTATCTCTGTTACCAATCTTACGAAGAAAAAGAGGAATTTGTTTACCAACTGAAAATCGAACCATCCAAAAACCATCTTTATTTTGGAGATTCTATTGAACCAGATATTGATTTGCAATTGGAAGGAATTCTGTCTTATCAAATCAAATCGGAATCAGAATCAAAAAAAGATGGTACGAGGTATACTGATACCATTTACTTACATCACAATTCAGGTTTGTTACTTCCCGTTGCAAAGGTTTCTGTGAAACGGCATAAGGATTCTAATGATGAATTCAGTCGCTTTGCCGCACTGTCTAGGGAATTGAAAAAATGGTTTCGTATCCTACCTCTCCCTGTTGAAACGGAAACCGGAAAACCATTTCAGGGCCTTCTCGTCAAACCAGAGTTACCTAAACAAACGGGACCAATTGTCCATTCTTTACCAAATCCAAAAAATAGAAAAACCGATGGAGCATCAACAAAAACACCACCTAACGAAAAAGATTCGATCAAATTCCCCATCATCTGGAACCATAAAATTCTGAATGCAAATTGGTATGTTTCATTTTCCTTCCTGGCAATTGGACATCTCGGGGTGATGATGTTTGTTTTCAACTACCGAGAAGGTACCAAAAAGAACATGGTTTGGGGGATTCTCATCCTCATCCTTGGGTATCTTTCGTTTGTTTCTCAGGTTTACTTTTGGATTTTGCCCAAATCAAAAACCGAATATCGAATCGAGTCGTTTGGAAAAGGATACCGGTTTTATTCTGTATACGAGGGGAGAAACAATCTAGAAGGGGAATGGATGCCAATCTCAGAGAAAATCGCTTTTTTGGAATTACCAGAGAAGACCCTCCACATCCAAACCAAAATTGCTTATGAAAAAACAAAAGCCTTGGTGGATTCGTTGGAAAACCCATCTGAGGGGATAGGTGATGCCTACCAATTGGCAAAACAAGCTTACGAAGCCTCTGATGGGGAGCGCTGGGATTTAAGCGATCTTCCTATGGAAGTTGCAGTTCGCTTCTTTCTTGTACTGCCTTAGTTTTCAGACTGAATCTAAATTTGTTATTTATATATACATATTTATCATGTTATAGTCAGAATGTACCGATTCTGTGCATTCTTTTGACTTTCATTTTGCCTAAAAATAAATCATTTTGCTGAAAACAAAATAATTGGACAGTACACCCGTTTCCGAAAACAAGGTACAGTAATTGCTTTAGTGTAGGGTACGTATGTCAAAATCTAACCAACCACCCATCCTTCCGCCGCTCGGCCCACAGGCCCAAGGTATGTATGATCCTGCCATGGACAAAGACTCCTGTGGTGTTGGTTTTATCGCAAATTATAAGGGCAAACGTTCCCGTGACATCGTAGACAAAGGGATCCGCCTAATGTGTAACCTCGAACACCGAGGAGCAGAAGGGGCAGACCCAAAAACAGGAGACGGTGCAGGGATTATGATCAATATCCCCGATGCGTTTTTCCGTAAAAACCTACCCTTCACCCTTCCGAAAGAAGGTGATTATGCTGTTGGATTTTTATTTTTACCACAAAACGCAGAAGTAAGAGCTGCCATTGAAAACGTAATCGAAAAAATCATCATCGATGAAGGGGAAGAATTCCTCGGATTCCGAGATGTGCCAGTGAACAAAGAATATGCGGGTGTAGTGGCTTCTAAAACCATTCCTGTCTTCAAACAAGTGTTCATCGGAAAAAAATCCAAAAAAATCAAAACCTCTGATGATTTTGAGAGAAAACTATTCCTGATCAGACGACTCATTGACAGACGAATCCGTGCGGAACTGAAACTGGATCGTTCCCAATACTACGTACCAAGTTTTTCTTCCCGAACCATCGTATACAAAGGGATGTTACTTGGTGACCAAGTGAAAAAATTCTATGAAGACCTCAAGTCACCAGACCTTACTTCTGCGTTCTGTTTGACTCACACAAGGTTTTCCACAAATACCTTCCCTACTTGGGACTTGGCTCACCCTTATCGTCAAATTGCTCACAACGGTGAGATCAATACTTTACGTGGGAACATGAACTGGATGGCTGCTCGTCAGATGGTGATGCAATCTCCGTTATATGGAGATGAACTGAAAAGAATGCTCCCGATTGTTATGGAAGGCCAATCGGATACTGCAACATTTGATACTGTCCTTGAACTACTCGTGATGGGAGGAAGGTCATTGCCACATGCGGTGATGATGATGATCCCTGAAGCGTGGTCAAAAAACAAATCCATGGACGCCGACAGACGTGCGTTTTACGAATACCATGCAACCTTTATGGAACCTTGGGATGGACCTGCTGCAATCGCATTTACTGATGGAAGGATCATCGGTGCCACTCTTGATCGGAATGGACTAAGACCGGCACGTTACATTGTCACAAAAGATGATGAAGTGATCATGTCATCAGAAGCTGGGGTCTTAAACTTACCGCCGGAAGAAGTACTTGTCCAAGACCGACTTCGCCCAGGAAGGATGCTCCTCATCGATATGGAAAAAGGGCAAATCCTCGACGACGAAGAAATCAAAAAACAAATCTCAACGCAAAAACCATACCGCAAATGGGTAGAAGACAATATGATCCGATTGGGATCATTACCAGATCCTGAAAACGTAAAACAGCCGCAACACGAAACCATTTTGGAAAGACAAAGGGCATTCGGTTACACACACGAAGATGTGTTCACTCTCATCAAACCAATGGGAGTTTCCGGTGAAGAACCAGTGGGATCAATGGGTGTGGATTCGTCACTGGCAGTCCTCAGCGAAAAACCACAACCGCTCTTTCGATATTTCAAACAAAACTTTGCGCAAGTAACAAACCCTCCGATTGATCCGATCCGAGAAGAACTTGTGATGGAACTCACAACTTACATTGGACCAGAAGGGAACCTTCTATCGGAAGAACCAGAACATGCCCATAGGTTGGAGTTGGAACACCCCATCCTTACCAATGAAGATTTTGAAAAGATCAAACAAATCAGTGAGGGCCATTTCAAAGCAAAAACCTTTGAAATCTTATTTGATCCATCCAAAAAACATGATATGCGTAACTCCCTCGATCGCGTTTGTGCCGATGCTGCCAAAGCGGTCAGGGAACAAGGAGTAAACCTCATCATCTTAACCGATCATGGTGTGGGAGAAAAGAAAGCAGCGATTCCATCTCTACTTGCGGTAGCGGGACTCCACCACTACCTCATCAGAGAAGGCCTTCGTACAAAAGCCGGGATCGTTTTGGAATCTGGGGAACCAAGAGAAGTTGCCCACTTTGCTTTGTTATGCGGATATGGTGCCAATGCCATCAACCCATACCTTGCATTTGAAACCATTGCCGATTTATCCCTTCAAGGGCTTTTACCGGAAGTCCCTGACTACAAAGAAGCAAAGAAAAAATACATCAAATCCATTGGGAAAGGACTTTTCAAAGTGTTCTCAAAAATGGGGATCTCCACATTACAATCGTATTGTGGTGCGCAAATCTTTGAAGCAGTAGGTCTTGATTCAGAACTTGTAAACACTTACTTTGCAGGAACACAATCACGCATTGAAGGCCTTTCTCTAGAGATGTTGGAAGAAGAAACCGTTCGCCGTCACAAATCGGCTTACGACCCAACTTTTTTCCCAAATAACTTAGAACCAGGTGGAGTGCATTATTACCGTAAAAATGGTGATAGCCATCTTTACACTCCGATCACAGTTCATAAATTACAAAAGGCAACACAAGAAAACGATTACAAAACCTTCAAAGAGTTTTCAGCTCTGATCGACAACCAAAATGAAAGAGCAATTACACTCCGAAGTTTGTTCCAATTGGATTTTGATGGTTCCAAAGCCATCCCAATCGAAGAAGTGGAATCTGTAAAATCCATCCTAAAACGTTTCCAAACGGGAGCGATGAGCCATGGTTCCATTTCTTGGGAAGCACATACAACTCTTGCCATTGCCATGAACCGCATTGGTGCCAAATCCAATACAGGTGAAGGTGGAGAAGATCCAGTACGTTTCAAAACCTTACCAAACGGAGATAGCATGCGTTCGGCGATCAAACAGGTTGCTTCCGCAAGGTTTGGTGTTACAATGGAATACCTCACCAATGCTGATGACATCCAAATCAAAATGGCACAGGGCGCAAAACCAGGAGAAGGTGGGCAGTTACCAGGCCACAAGGTAGACAAATACATTGGTTGGTTACGTTACTCCACACCAGGTGTGACTCTCATCTCCCCTCCTCCTCACCATGACATTTATTCGATTGAAGATTTAAAACAGCTCATCTTCGATTTAAAAAATTCAAATCCAAGAGCTCGTATCTCCGTCAAACTCGTTTCGGAATCGGGTGTGGGGACAGTGGCAGCAGGGGTTGCAAAAGCACATGCGGATCATATCCTCATTGCAGGGCACGAAGGGGGAACAGGAGCAAGTCCAATTTCTTCCATCCACCATGCGGGAACTCCTTGGGAACTGGGACTTTCGGAAACCCACCAAACACTCGTTGCAAATGGTCTTCGGGATCGTGTTTACCTAGCCGTGGATGGAAAACTCCTTACGGGAAAAGATGTGGTTGTAGGAGCCCTTCTCGGTGCAGAAGAGTTTGGATTCTCCACTTCCGCACTTGTGTCAGTGGGATGTATCATGATGCGGAAATGCCATCTCAATACTTGCCCAGTGGGAGTTGCTACCCAAGATGAATTTTTAAGAAGTAAGTTCACTGGAAAACCTGAGTACGTTGTGAACTTTATGACCTTTGTTGCGGAAGAAGTGCGTGAGATCATGGCAAAACTTGGTTTCAGAACGTTCGAAGAAATGATTGGCCAAGTGGAAAAAATCAAATTCAAACGACCACACCACCACTGGAAGGCACGTGGTTTAGATTTTAGCAAAGTGCTCCATAGACCAAACCCTGTTTTCCCAACAGGTCTCTATCGTGCAAAAGAACAAAACCACCACTTGGATGAACAGATTGATAACGAATTGATTCGTAAATCCCTTGCGGCGATTGACCACAAACAACCTGTAAAAATCCAAACATCCATCGTGAACCTAAACCGTTCTGTGGGAACAATGCTCAGCCACGAAGTCACGAAAAAATATGGTGTGGATGGACTCGCAGAAGATACAATTGACATCGAATTCACCGGGACCGCAGGACAGTCGTTTGGTGCATTTGTGACCAAAGGGATGACACTTCGACTCATTGGAGAAGGAAATGATTATGTTGGGAAAGGACTATGTGGTGGAAAACTCATTTTCCAAACTCCAAAATCGGCTCCTTACAAAGCCGAAGAAAACATCGTCATTGGTAACACTTGTTTTATCGGGGCAACTGGTGGACATGCTTATGTGAACGGGATGGCTGGCGAACGATTCTGTGTCAGAAATTCTGGAGCCCATGTCATTGTGGAAGGAACGGGAGACCACGGTTGTGAATACATGACCGGAGGACGAGTGATCATCCTTGGTGAAATCGGACGTAACTTTGCCGCGGGGATGTCTGGTGGGATTGCTTACCTTTGGGATCCAAAGAAAAACAAAGAGGCTCTCATCAACAAAGAGATGGTCGACTTAGATCCGTTAACCGACACATCTGAAATTGCTGAAATCAAAAAGATGGTTGAAGACCATAAAAAATACACAGGCTCCAAACGTGCAGAAGAAGTTCTAAACAATTGGGATGAAGTGGTAAAACAAATGATCAAAGTGATTCCGAGAGATTACAAAAAAGCCCTAGAAAAAATGGCTTCTGAAAACGGATCGGGAAAACAAAATAAAGAGGGGGTAACAGCTCGTGGGTAAACCAACAGGATTTTTAGAATTTAAAAAAGAATACCTTCAAAAGATTGAACCGAAGGAAAGGGTCAAAAACTACAAAGAGTTTGAAAAACCTTTCCCTGAGGCTGTTGCCAAAGACCAAGGGGCTCGTTGTATGGACTGTGGGATTCCATTTTGCCATGGCGATACAGGTTGCCCTGTAGATAACTTAATTCCAGAATTTAATGACTTTGTATACAGGGGTCGTTGGAAGGAAGCTTGGGAAAATTTATCCAAAACCAATAACTTCCCTGAGTTCACAGGAAGGTTATGCCCTGCTCCTTGTGAATCAGCTTGTACCCTGGGAATCATTGAACCACCAGTTTCCATTAAGTCCATTGAAAGGACCATCATTGACCGTGCATGGGAAGAAGGATGGGTCATCCCACAAACTCCCGCATCCAAATCAGGCAAAAAAGTTGCTGTTGTTGGTTCAGGTCCAGCGGGACTTGCCGCAGGACAGCAGTTAGCTCGTGCAGGTCATACAGTCACGATCTTTGAAAAAAATGATCGGATTGGTGGCCTACTCCGTTATGGAATCCCTGATTTCAAAATGGAAAAACGACATATTGACCGCCGCATGAAACAAATGGAAGCGGAAGGTGTTACGTTTAAAACGAATGTAAACGTAGGTGTTGATATCACCGCAAAACAACTTTTAGCTGACTTTGATGCAGTGGTTCTCGCTTGTGGTTCTGAAGTTCCAAGAGACTTACCAGTAGAGGGACGTAACCACAAAGGTATCCATTTTGCTATGGAGTTTTTAACCAAAAACAACAAACACGTTGCAGGTGATGCGATCGATATCATCAACGCAAAAGACAAACACGTGATTGTGATAGGTGGTGGTGATACTGGCTCTGATTGTGTGGGAACTTCCAACAGACATGGTGCCAAATCAGTCACTCAAATTGAACTTTTCCCGGAACCACCAAAGGACCGCGACAAGTCCACTCCTTGGCCTTTGTATCCAAAGATGTTACGGACTTCCACTTCTCATGAAGAAGGTGTGAGCCGCAAATGGGCTGTTTCGACAATGGGTTTTAAAGCCAATGAGAAAGGTGAAGTCACCGCCATTTATGGATCCGAAGTCAAAGAAGAAAATGGAAAGTTCATCCCTGTTCCTGGGACCGAATTTGAATGGCCTGCTGATCTTGTCTTTTTAGCGATGGGATTTGTGAACCCTGTCAAAGAGGGATTACTTGCTGACCTACAAAAAGAAGGTTTAGAGCTGGATGGTCGTGGGAATGTGAAAGCCGAATTTGGAACAAAAGCAGGATCATTTGCGACCACCGTTCCCAAAGTCTATGCTTGTGGTGACGTCAGACGAGGACAATCCCTCATTGTTTGGGCGATTTCGGAAGGACGTAAATGCGCCGACCAAGTGCACCAATTCCTCACATCGGAAGTAGAAGCGTAAAATTAAGATCGATCTACTAGGACCCACATTTGGAACAAACTTTCTCGTAACAAGGATAATTTGTTTCCAACTGTGGACTTTGTTTCAGTTTGTCTTTGGCAAAAAAATTCTTGCCTAACTTCCAAATTGATAAAATCATTGGAGAGACCAATTGGAACGTAGCAAGTAACACTATAAATATTGTTAGATAATATTCCAACATTTGAGACTCCCTTGAAACTAACTGTAAAACAAATCCTAAAAATCGCAACACTTTTGGTAATCCTTTCCTCTGCCCTTTCTGCGGAGAGTATCCTTCTCAAAAAAGGTGGCACCATCAAAGGAAAGGTCATCGAACAAGACCAATACAAACTCAAAGTCCGAAAGGAAGATGGGACAACGATTGTTCTGAATAAAACTGAAATCTTAAAAGTAGTTTATAAAGAAAACTTAACTGCTGCCGAAGAAGAAAAACTCCGAAAAGCAGAAGAAGAAAAAGAACGCATCAAAAAAGAAAAAGAAGAAGCCGCTAGGCTTAAAAAAGAAGCGGAAGAAGCTGCACGTTTAGAAAAAGAAAACGCTAAAAACAATGCAGCATTGGAAGCGGAAGCCAAACGAAAGGCGGAAGAAGAAGCAAAACTCGCAGAAGCAGATCGTAAAAACCTAACGAGAAAAGGAGCGATGTGGCGTTCTGCGGTTTTACCTGGATGGGGGCAATGGAAACAAGGAAGGAAAGTACAAGCAATCGTTTACCCTTCCATCATTGCTGTAGGTCTCTTTTTCACTTATGACAAACATCGCATGTATCTCAATGCCAAAAGAGATTATAATAATTTAGAAAATCCTTATACAACAAATGGTCTTGTCCGAGCGGCGTTCACTCCACAATCTGCAGCAGTTTCTCCTGCAGAAGCAGTTGTTGCAAGCCAACTTGGACCTTTTAAAGGCCAAAGGGAGTCAGTAGAAAGGCATTACCAAGAAATGCAATACATTGGAATCGCCACCTTACTCGTGTATGCTTGGAATATCTTTGACGCTTATTATTTCCACCCAACTGGTTCAGGACTTAGTATGGATGATACAAGAAAAGAAAAGTTTTTCCTCACTTCAAGTGTGGACCGAGTGGGTTACCACCCAACAGCTCTCGCAGGAGACAGAGGACTTGAACATCGTACACAATTAGGATATGAAGTCACCTTCTAACGCAGATTAGAGGGATCCAACCATCATATTATTTTAGATTAATTCTAAATCTCAAATCCTCCCTTGACAAATATCAAGGGAGGATCTCACACTCACTCCCCTTTTTTTCTTTCTTTTCTTCGTCTTCTTTGTATAAAGGATTAAGTTCTCTATATACATGGAACTGATAAAGATTAAGGAGAGAAACATTGGCTACGGAAAAAACTCAATATGACGATTTTATCGTAAAAGGGTTTATCATTTCAGCGTTAGTCTGGGGCGTTGCTTCTATGACATTTGGTGTCATCATTGCGTTCCAACTTGTGTATCCACAGCTGAATTTGGAATTACCTTGGACGAGCTTCGGAAGATTACGACCTCTGCATACAAATGCTGCCATTTTTGGATTTGCATTAAGTGTGATCTTCGCCACTGCTTATCATACAGTACAAAGACTTTGTCGCACAAGAATGTGGAACGACACTCTTTCCAAACTGCATTTGGCATTATACAACTTATCAATTGTTTTAGCTGCAATTACCTTACCACTTGGTTACAGCCAATCCAAAGAATATGCTGAGTTAGAATGGCCGATCGACTTACTGATTGTTGTATGGTATGTTATCTTTTTTGCAAACTACCTGATGACGGTACTCAAACGAAAAGAAGAACAAATGTATGTGGCCATTTGGTTTTACATTGCTTCCTTCGTAACGGTTCCCCTACTCTTCATTGTGAATAACATTGTGATCCCTGCTGGTTTCTTAAAATCCTACTCGGTTTATGCAGGAGTATTTGATGCCAACATCCAATGGTGGTATGGTCACAATGCCGTTGCATTCGTTTTAACCACTCCATTTTTGGGACTTATGTATTACTACCTCCCAAAACACATCAAACAACCAATTTACTCTCATAGACTTTCCATCATCCACTTTTGGTCTCTCATCTTTATTTATATTTGGGCAGGCCCTCACCACTTATTGTATTCCCCAATCCCTGAGTGGTTACAAACAACTGGTATGGTGTTTTCCATCATGTTATGGATGCCATCTTGGGGTGGTATGTTAAACGGATTTTTAACACTCACCCAGGCAAAAGACAAAATCAAGGTAGATGCAACCCTCAAAATGATGTTAGCTGCCGTAACGTTTTATGGTATGTCAACGTTTGAAGGACCTCTCCTTTCCATACGAGCAGTGTCTGCTCTTGGACACAACACAGACTGGATCATCGGTCACGTTCACTCTGGTACTCTTGGTTGGGTTGGATTTATGTCAGCCGCTGCCTTGTATTACTTAGTCCCTAGACTTTGGAATGCAAACCTTTATAGTGAAAAGTTGGCGAATGTCCATTTCTGGTTAGGAACACTTGGGATATTACTCTATATCATCTCGATGTGGGTGTCTGGTATTACAGAAGGATCTATGTGGAGAGCCGTAGGTGAAAACGGGGAACTCGTTTACAAAGATTGGATCGAAATCGTTGAGTTCTTAAAACCATTCCGTTTATTCCGAGCGATTGGAGGTACACTCTATTTAACAGGGATTATCCTTATGGTGTATAACTTTATCAAAACCATTCAAAACAAAGACAGTGGTTTTGTAGAACAAGACTTACGTATAGGAGTGAAATCATAATGTTTGGTTTTAATAAATTCTTAGATTGGTTTTCCGAAATTGCTGACCGTTGGGACACAAAAGGAGTAAAGTTTACCATTTATACAACCATCGCAGTTGTGATCGGTGGACTTTTTGAGCTCATCCCTCCGTTTTTTTTAACAAAAACGGTCACACCGATTTCCACTGTGAAACCATATTCCGCATTGGAACTGGCAGGTCGTGATACCTACCAAAAAGAAGGATGTATTGGATGCCACACACAGATGGTTCGTCCTTTCAAATGGGAAGTGGATCGTTTTGACCCAACCAAATCCTATGGACGCACTGGGTATTCTAAAGGTGGTGAGTTTGTTTATGACCATCCATTCCTTTGGGGTTCCAAACGAACTGGTCCAGACTTAGCACACGAATCTCAAATGTTACGTTCTGATGAATGGCATAAAAACCACCTCATCAATCCAAGAACCGTTGGTGGTGTTCCCAACTCAATTATGCCAGCCTATCCTTGGTTATTCGAAGACTCACACAAAGTGGATGTAGAACAAATCGTTGCGAATATGAAGGCACTTAGATCCATCGGGGTCCCATACACGGATGAAGATTTGGCCAATGCACCATCGTTACTCAAAGACAAAACTGAAGGTGATGCACTCGTTGCTTACTTACAAAAACTTGGTCGCGACTCCGCTGAGTTACAAAAAGGAATGAAGTAAGTGTATGAATGACGCAGACCTTCTTCTCATTTACAAAAGTTTGCGATTGCCGGTCCTTGTGATCGCAATTGCCTACATCACCTACTACGTTTATAAAAAACGTACGAAAGAAGAAATGGAAAAACCCAAGTATCGAATGCTTGAGGAGGATTAATACGAATGAAAGAACCAAAAGAAGTAGACGGAATCTTCCAAGCCGACAATCCCATGCCACCTTGGTGGAAAATGGTGTGGCTTATCAGTATCATAGTATCCATCGGTTATGTTGTATACTTTCACTGGTATTCAGAATGGCCACAAGAAGTTGCTTTTGAAAAGGAAGTGGCAGAACATGAAGCCCAATTCCCAGCAAAACAAGCCATTGTCGCCAATACAGAAGATGGATCAAATCCATACCGCGACGACGCAGTTGCCATCAAAGAAGGGGAAGGAACTTACAAACAAATTTGTTCCGCTTGCCATGGCCCCACTGCTGAAGGTGCTGTTGGTCCAAGTTTGGTTGATAAGGAGTGGATTCACGGAAATACGGATAAAGAAGTATTCCATAACATCATGAAAGGGATTGGACCTGAAAGGCAAAAACTCAACCGAGGTGGGATGCCCGCTTGGGAAGGGTTAGGTGCTGAGAAGGTATATGCAGTGATGGCATGGCTTGCAACTAAGAACAGTACACTCGTGAAGGCAAAATAAAGATGATCATTTCAAGACCACAATCAGGAAAAGTAAGGACACGTAGAAATATCGTTATGAGTTTTCTCGTGGGATTATTCCTAGTTGCTCCATGGGTGGTGTTACCAGACGGTAGCCCTCTCATCCGACTGGACATCCCGAAAAGGATGTTTCACCTGTTTGGTGGTCTTTTTATCCCACAAGAGGGACTCATTTTATGGTTTTTCCTTCTCACAATGGGACTCTCCCTTTTCTTTTTCACCTCCGTCATTGGCCGTGTTTGGTGCGGATGGGGGTGCCCTCAAACCATTTATACCGACTTATTTGATCGAATTGGTCGGTTTGTTTTAGATTCCAAATATGGGAAAAAAGACGCATCCATAATCGGCAAATACACAGTATACTTGTTGTGGATCGTCATATCATTTATTGCATCATTCCATTGGATTGCATACTTTGTCAGCCCCTATGAAATGTTAGCTGACTACCTAAATCTATCAGCTTTCTCAGCAACCTACTTTTATTTTACCTTATTTTTTACCGCTGCGATGTTTATCGATATCGGTTTTATCCGTGAACAATTCTGTCGTTATGCTTGTCCCTATGCAAGGTTCCAAACCCTCCTTATGGACGAACATTCATGGAATGTCACATACGATTTCAAACGTGGGGAACCCAGGCGAGATGGGAAAACAAAAATCGGAGATTGTATTGCGTGTAATATGTGTGTGGTGGTATGCCCTACTGGTATTGACATCCGCGACGGCTTACAAGTTGGATGTGTGGCATGTGGGAAATGTGTGGATGCTTGCACATCCATCATGGCAAAAGAAAACAAAAAAACTCTCATTGGGTATTTTTCATTAAAACAGATTGAAACAGGGGATAAAATCAAATGGATTCGGCCAAGAACTGTCATTTATGCAATTTTACTGACAGTTGTGCTTTCAGGAGCCACGATCCAACTTCTCACAAGGATTCCAATGTCTATGATTGCAGCATCAAACAAATCGATGCCACCAATCCTAATTCCAGATAATAAAATTAGGGCCTTTGTCGCTCTCCGCATTCAAAATATTGCGCCAGTGGAAAAAGAATTCCAACTTTCGGCATTTGATACAAGGCATGGCAAAGAAATTTTAATTCGTTCAGGAGAGGAAAACAACCAATTCAAATTGGGCTCCGGGGAAATCAAAAGTTTCTCAGTGGTTTTAGAAACCCAAAGCCTCACAGAACAAGAATTAAATGAAGGTTACTTACCAGGCTCTATCGTATTAAAAAATACACAAGACCCAGATGAAACATTAGAGAAAAAACTATCACTCTCTCTACCAAGGAAATGATGATGTTCAAAGACTTACACCCAAGCCTCAGAAATGCAATGTATGTAGTATTGTTTAGTTTTACTGCACTTGTTGCGGCAACGTTTTATACCATAAGATTAACCTTTCAACATTTTGAACCGGTGATGGACAAAAACTATTACGAAATTGGTTTGAACTATGAAAAGGCAATCGAAAACCAAAAAGACTTATTAAGTCAAGGTTATCAACTTACCACCAATTGGGACAATACCACCCTCCTCCCCCTTGGAGAATCAAATTTAACAGTTTCTCTTAACCAAAAAGGAGTATTGGCAAAAGCGGATTCAATCTACATTGTGTTAGAACGGAATGCAACTACCAAACATACAGCCAGATACGACCTAACTCCATCAAATCTTAGTTTTACGGGAAAAATCTCTTTAAAAGAAACAGGAACTTGGAATCTCCGAATTATTTCAAGTATCAACGGTAAAACGTTTGAAAGAGAAGGAAAAATTACGGTTCGATGAACGAAACAAGCTCACAAAATACAAAAACTGAATGTGATCATTGTGGAAATCCTATACGTTTGGTAGCGATAGAATCAAAACTTGAAAATGAAACAAAGGTTTTTTGTTGTGAAGGCTGTGAAACTGTTTATTCCATCATACACTCATTAGGTGGAAGTTATTATTACCGCCTAAAAGGGAACACCAAACTTAGTCCCGTCGAAATTGAAGAAAATGATGCGGACATAGAAAACGAACTTGTTTACCAAAAGTTTGTTAGGCCTTCTGGCGGATTTTCCGAAGTTTCTATCCAAATCACAAATATCCATTGTTCCGCTTGTGTTTGGATCAATGAAAAAGTTCTTGGTGAAGAAAATGGAATCCTATCTGCACAAATCAACTTTGCTTCTGGCCGAGCAAGAATTCGTTTTGATGCATCCAAAATCAAAATTTCGAGAATCCTTTCTCTCATTCGTGCCATTGGTTACAAACCCATACTATTCTCCCCCACTGAAGGGAACTTACAAAAATCCAAACAATTAAAAACTTTGCTCTTACGTATTGGTGTGGCCGGTTTTTGTTTTGGTAATATCATGATCTTGAGTGTTGCCTTATATTCAGGTTATTTCACAGGAATCGACCAAAGTCTCAAACGAATGTTCCATTACGCATCATGGGTATTTGCAACACCTGCTTATCTGTATTCGGGATTCCCTTTTATGTCTGGATTTATAACAAGCATACGAAGGCGCACTCTTTCTATGGACTTTCTATTGTTTTTGGGAATTTCCATGGCTTACTTCTATTCCGTATATGTAACGTTAACCGATAGAGGGGAAGTGTATTTTGATTCTGTTGCGATGATTTATTTTTTTATTTTGATAGGTAAATACTTTGAAGAAAAAGCAAGGGTTTTTGCCTCTGATAAATTAGAATCCATCCTTTGTAAACTTCCAGAAACTTCAGTTCGCATCACAGAGAATGGTGAAACTACCATCCCTAGTAGTGAAATTAAGTTAGGTGATAGAATCCAAGTCGCACCTGGAAAACGAATCCCTGTGGATGCAATGCTTTTATCAGAGGAAACTTATGTGGATGAGTCCTTTCTCACGGGAGAATCTGTTCCCATCCGCAAACTAAAAGGAGATTCCATCTTGGCTGGGTCTCTTTCCATCGACAACCCAGCCCTCATCCTTGCGAATTCCGATTACCATGCATCTACCTTATCTTCGTTAAAACTTCGCTTAGAGGAAGCTCTCCATCTTAAACCAAAAATTCAAATTCTAACAGAACGGATTGCCTCTTATTTTATTTCTGTTGTTTTCCTCTTAGCTTTTGTTTGTTTTGGAGTTTGGATGTTTGTGACCTCGGGTGATTTGGAACAAAGCCTTGTCACAACAATTTCAGTGCTCATTGTCGCATGCCCTTGTGCTTTGGGAATTTCTGTACCAACAGCTTTAGTCACAAATCATATTTTGAATGCAGAAAAAGGTGTGCTCTTAAAAAATCCATCGGTGGTAGAAACCTTAGCAAAAGCAGATACAATCTTTTTGGATAAAACTGGAACACTCACAGAAGGAAAATTTCTTGTTCGTTTGGTGACTGTGAATGAAGACCAACTACCGTTTGTTTATCGAATTGAGAAAGAAATCAACCATCCACTTGCTAAGTCACTTGTGAAGTATTTGACTCCCTTTCAATCTGTCAAAGAAAAAGCTAGTGCAATGGAACTCACCCAATTGCAAAATATCCCAGGGCAAGGTGTGAAAGGAACCATCCAATGGTTAGGGAAGGAATATTTGGTTTTTATTGGTAACCAAACTCTTTTGCAAAACCAAAACATCCCTATTGAACCACTCCCTAACAAAGAAGGTTCTCTCATCCTAGTTGCAATTGATGGTAAGATGGTAGGACAATTTGTACTAGCAGATGAAGTGAGGCAAGGTGCCCATTCCTTTGTGACCCTCTTAAAACAAATGATTCCTAAAATTGCAATCCTTTCTGGAGACAGATTTCCAGCTGTGAAACGAATTGCTGGTGTACTCGGTATTGATCAATACTACTCCGATCTTTCTCCAGAAGAAAAAGCAAACATCATACAAGATTCTCAAAGCAAAGGGAATGTGGTGATAATGGTGGGAGATGGTATTAATGATAGTTTATCCCTTGCAAGGGCCAATGTTTCGATCTCACATACGGAAGCAGAAGACATGTCTTTAGAAAGATCAGACGTGGTTCTTACTTCTGGAAATTTAAATGGACTTGTCCATAGTTTACTCTCTGCTAAAAAAACGAGAGAAGTCATCTTACAAAACATAATCATTTCTTTTTGTTACAATTCGATTATGTTACCTCTCGCCATGTTTGGTCTTATGTTACCTGTAATCTGTGCTGTGTTTATGGCTTGTTCTAGCTTGACAGTGTTACTTAATTCTTTATCAATACGTTTAAGGATACCAAAATGGAAGCCCTCTATTTAACGATTCCGATGGCAATGTGCATTGCTGGTTTCTTTTTGTATGTATTTGTTTTGGCATTTCGAAAAGGCCAATTTGAGGACATCGAATCTCCCAAGTACCGAATGTTTTTTGAAGAAGAATACCCAGTCCAATCGAATATTGAAACTTCCGATTTAAAATCCAAAACGAAAGAAGATGGACCAACTAGCAAATCTTAGTTTTTTTGGCTCCATTTTGGTGTATGGTTTTTTCAGCAGTTTTCACTGTGCTTTGATGTGTGGGCCTTTTGTTTCTCTTTTACAAACAACAAATCCTTCTAAACAAACTCCTGTGATTCTATACCATTTTGGTAGGATGGCATCTTATAGTTTTTTAGGACTTGTTTTAGGTATGCTTGGAAAAGGAGCCAATGCTCTTGGAGAACTTTCCACCATACAAGGGTTTGCTGGAATTTTTACTTTTTTGTTTTTAGTTTTTTTTCTCATTCGTATGTTTATGGGTCCATCCAATGTCAAATTTGGAACCCTACCAAAAGGGATCTCAAACCTAATGCAATCCATCAGAAAAAGAACATCTCATAATGGATTGGGATTTGGAATTGGAATATTGAGTGCCCTACTACCTTGTGGGGTTTTGTACCCAGCGTATGCGGCATCGTTTGCAACGGGAAGTGCTTTCACAGGTGGAATCGTTATGTTTACTTTTTATATGGGAACAGTTCCCGCGTTAACAGGCCTTAGTCTTGTTATGGGAAAGATTCGGAAGCACATCCAACCCAAATGGTTCCCAGTTTTCGGAACCATATTAGTACTCACTTCTCTTGGATTTTTACTCTTCCGAATTTTTTTCCATTCACATGGAGAGTCTTGCGACCACTTGTTATAAAAATCGAAATGTAGGCAGTTACCCTCTGCGTCGAAAGTACTTTTCTTGGAAATGGCTGACAAGGTTTGGATTGATTTTAGTTTCCAATGTCCCACCAATCACCGCGATGAGTTTTTTAGCCAAAACCCGGTCGTGGTTCGCAAGCCATCGGCGGTATTCGGTATTTAGGCCGGTTTCCCCCACAAGGATCACTTCGCTTGGAGAATCCAATGTTTTTGTGATTTCAGCAAAATCCCATTTGTCTGAATCTCTTTGTTTTTCCCAAAACTTGGATTCCATATGATCTGATTCTAACTTGATCATCTCAATTCGTTTGTTGTTTAAGTAGAGAATGCAAGCGTTCATTTTCATTTGTCCTTTTCTCAAATTTGACGGAACAAATGTGAAAATCATACTCCTTTCTGTACATTGTGACTCTTTCTTGTACTGATATTTATCAATGACAAATATCAATCAAAACGAAAAACTCACAACCGTTTCTGAACTAAGTTCTTCAACCAAATAACTCACGTTACTCATCATTTCGTTTGGCTCAATCACCCATTGGTTGATCGTGACTGTCACTAACAACAAGATAAGGAAACCAAATGAAACAGCTATATTCCGATTCCTCCTTTGTTTTGCTACGCGTGTTGTTGTTTTCCTTACTATTCGCGATTCAAAATCAGAATCATTCAATAATTCTTCCCATTTTTTAGGATTCTTGGAATTCATTTTTCACTCCTGGCAATGTTTTTCGGATCCACTCCTTGGTTCGGAACAATCTAGACTTCACGGTTCCTTGTTTGATTTTAAGTTCAGTTGCAATCTCTTCCATACTTTTCCCTGAAAGATACAAACGTAAAGTTTGGCGGTACACTTCTGGAATCGTTTCCAATAATGATGCAATCCAATCTTCTTTGATAAGTGAGTTGTTTCCATCTGCTTGGAATAAATCGGATTTGTTTTTTTGCAGATACCGTTTTGCTTTTTCCTCTTCACGTAGACGTTTTTCATTCATACGAAGGGATTCGTTTTTTGTGATTGTATAAATCCAAGTAGAAATTTTTGACCTTCCTTCAAACCCACCCTTTTCAAGTGATTTGAATACACGAAAGTATACTTCTTGCACAACATCTTCTGTGGCATCGTCAAAACGATCGATGAGGGTTTCACCGATCGTTTTTAAAACCAAGTATTTGGTTTCTTTGACTACAGTTTCGAAGTCAAATGTAACCATTGTTTACTCTTCAGGTGGTTGGTGACGGGAAGCAAACTTTTCCACGAGTTCTGCAAACTTTTCCCTTTGTTCTGGCTTGAGTACAGCATGGAATTCAACAAGTTTTGTTTGAAAAAACTTTCGCATTTCTTGGTGGCGAGTTTCTCTTTCCAAACTCATTTTATCGAGTAGTTTTGTATCAATTTTTTCAGAACGAATTTGAGTTGCCATTTCCTTCGCCCACGATTCATGTTTTGGTTTCATTTCCTTGTGTTTGGCAATGAGTTCTGCTTTGATACTTTCTAGTTTTGCTTTTTGGGCATCGTCCAAATCCAATTTCGAAGTCAGTTTGGAGGCTACCCATTCCATACGTTTTTCGAAGTCTTTGTGACCACGGCAGTTTCCAAAGGCAAAAGCCATCGCGGAAACAAGAACGATTGTCGTTGTGATTTTGAGAGCTTGTTTGAGAGAGATCATAAAACCTTCCTGTTTTGTTTTGAGAATATGACCCGGAAGATTTTGTTTTGGTTCCCTGCCCTAAAAAAAAGAGCAGGGAGAAGACAAAAGATTAGAAACTTGGGAACGGTTCTCCAGTGATGTAACCATCAGAACTAATGTCTTGGCAAGAGATGATGTTTGTAATCAAAGATCCTAAAAGATATCCTTTAAACCCTTTGATTTCATTTACACATGCGTCGACATCAGATTTGATATAGTATTTGTCGGATTCAATTTTGGCGATCTCAGGTGCAACTAAACTAAAGATGGAGATACTCCCTCTTCCAGTCAAAACGACAGAATTAATCAAATCTGTTTGAATTGCAGCATCAGTAATACGAGAAGCGGCTTCCGAACCTTTTTCACGATCGAGTGAAGCACCTGCTGGATTTAAGACCAAACAGTTTGTTAGCGAAATCGCTAATAATAGAAATACAATTTTTTTTAACATATATGTTCCCTTGGATATGGTTTCACCTAATCTAAAATTTCCCGAATTCTGGTTCAAGAAAAAACTGATTTCGTTTTAGATTTAACAAGGATCAATCGCCCGCAACAAAGATCGCGAGCATCCATTGGCCTTTGCGTTTTTCAAAAAATGCTCTGTAGTCAAGAGGACTACGAACAAAACGATCACAAACAAAACCTGGTTTTCCTTGTGGGGTACAAATTTTTTTCCAATTACAATTACTTTCTTTTTCCAACCTACGACCATCCAAGTCATCGGCTTCCGAACGCACAATTTGGTAACTGAGTAAAGCAAGAGATTTAGAATCCTTGGA
This sequence comes from Leptospira yanagawae serovar Saopaulo str. Sao Paulo = ATCC 700523, assembly GCF_000332475.2. GTDB lineage: Bacteria > Spirochaetota > Leptospiria > Leptospirales > Leptospiraceae > Leptospira_A > Leptospira_A yanagawae. The sequence continues at coordinate 149,860 of NZ_AOGX02000047.1, read as the reverse complement.
TGCTTGTTCCCTTACATTTACATTTTTACCAATGACTAAGTAATGAGAAAAAGGATCGAATTCACTTGGGAAGGTTTCAAAAAAATAAGGAGCAACCATTTGGCCTTCTTGGTTTTGACGGAAACCCAATTCGATGGTGTTCGATAACAATTCCCAAAAATCAGATTCATTTGGTTTTTCTGTTAGTTGGAATGATTTTAAAAAATCTTTTTTCCCGGATTCTGGTCCAAAACTAAAATGAATATCCGATGCAATCAAAGGCTCAAGTGCCTTCCGGTCTTTCGATTTTAAAACCTTTTGCAATTTTGTTTTGAATTCCATAAAACTTTTGTCTTTCGACGAATGGTCAATAGGTGACAATGATTTGGAAGCGAATGGTTCGCATGGCAATAAAACCATGGGAGTGATAAACAAACAGAGTGAAAAAATGAACTTCAACATAATTCTTGCAATAAATTTACAAAATTGGGACCAGGAATCAATTCTTTTTCGTTGGGTTTGGAAGAGAATTACATTGTTTGGTTAAACCCAAATTTTCTTTGATATCATCCAGTGAACGTTTTTTACGTTTCAGTTCACAAACCTTTAAAAACAAATGATTGTATTCTTTGTCCAATTTTTCACCTTCTTCATCTTCTTCTGTTAAAACAAGTTTGGCAATTTCTGTACAGGATCTCTCTGATTCAGGCAGCAATTCATATATGGTTTTTACTGTTTCTTCTTTTTGTTTGCAAGTTGTTGGGGTAACTTCCTTTTCATTTCCAAACAGAAACAAAGGGGAAAAAACAAAGAAAAAAAGGTAGAAAGGCAATTGGATTTTCTTCATGCAGAACATAAATCTTCTTCCCTTTTCCTTTTGGTCGAGTATCTTTCGTCTTGATTTGGAGAAATTCTGGAATGACAAAACCCAATGTTCGCACTGAACACGACCTACTTGGCGAAAGAGAGATTCCGAGCGATGCTTATTGGGGGATCCATACCTTACGTGCCTTAGAAAATTATCCTATCACTGGCAAAACCATTGGAACCTACCCTGATTTAGTCCGTGCCTTGGCCCATATCAAAAAAGCATCCGCTTTGGCCAATTTAGAATTAGGACTCCTCTCAAAAGACAAAACCAAATTCATTTCGGAGGCCTGTGATCAAATTTTAACTGGCAAATTCCACTCGGAATTTGTTGTGGATGTGATCCAAGGGGGAGCGGGAACTTCTACGAATATGAATGCAAATGAGGTCATCACAAACATAGCCTTGGAACTCTCAGGCCATCCAAAGGGTGACTATCGTTTCCTCCATCCTTTGAATGATGTGAACATGTCACAAAGTACAAACGATGTGTATCCTTCTTCAATTAAATTGGCTGCTGTATTTTCGATTCGAGGGTTACTGCAAGCTTTGGGAAGTTTACAATTGTCTTTTCGAAAAAAATCAGAAGAATTTAAGGATATATTAAAGATAGGACGAACCCAATTACAAGATGCAGTTCCTATGACATTGGGGCAAGAATTTTCAACTTATGATGTAATGTTAGGTGAAGATATCTCACGCCTCAAAGAAGCAACTTCTCTCATTGGTGAAATCAATTTGGGAGCCACCGCCATTGGGACGGGTATCAATACTGACATTCGTTATTCGAAAATTGTCACAGAGATCCTTGCCAAACAAACAGGTTTTGATTTGAATGCGGCACCCAATTTAATCGAAGCCACACAAGACACAGGTGCCTTTGTGCAGTTGTCTGGAGTGTTGAAACGAATTGCTACCAAACTTTCAAAAGTATGTAACGATTTACGTTTATTATCCAGTGGGCCACAAGGCGGTTTCAATGAAATCAATTTACCTGCGAAGGCAGCAGGATCTTCCATCATGCCTGGCAAAGTAAACCCAATCATTCCGGAAGTTGTCAACCAAATCGCATATGAAGTGATTGGAAATGATATCACGATTACCATGGCAGCGGAAGCCGGGCAATTACAATTAAATGCATTTGAGCCAATCATCGCTCATAGTTTATTCAAAAGCATAGAACATCTAACAGCTGGTTGCAAAACATTAGAAACCAATTGTGTTTCAGGTATCACAGCAAACAGAGAGTTGTTGGAATCTCGGGTGAAAACTTCAGCAGGTCTTGCTACGGCACTAAATCCTTACATTGGGTATGAAAATGCAACTCTTGTTGCTAAACGGGCACTGGCTGAGAATCGATCAGTGGAATCCATTGTTCTTGAACTTGGTTTACTCGAAGAAAAAAAATTAAAAGAGATCCTAAGACCCGAAATTTTGACTTCGCCTCACTCTCTTTAAACTTAGTTAAATGGGATTTAATGGTTGCTTCTTTTTCGTAGATTAGTAACTTCTAATAGGATTTTTCCAGATATGATGAACCAAGTGCCCAAAGTGTTTTTAATCGAAGATGATTTGGTAACAACTTTTCTCATCAAAACCCTAATGGAAAAGTTTTCCTTCGCATCAGAAATCTGTACCTTCGCAAACGGGGCAGATGCCTTAGATGCCCTTCACAAATCACAAAACTTCCCTGATTTTTTGTTTTTAGATTTAAATATGCCCATTATGGATGGTTGGCAATTTTTAGAGGCCATGCAAAATAGCCCCCACCTATCCAATATCCCAACCTATATCCTCACCTCCTCCATTGATCCAAATGACAAATCTAAAAGTGAATCCTTCGCCAATGTCAAAGGGTATCTCACAAAACCCTTAGTCTTAAAGGACCTAGAGGCCATCCAAACTTCCTACCATTCGAAAGAGACATAATTTTTTGCTTTAGTTTTCTGCAATCCAACCGATGGTTTTACTGTGAGACTCACTGACATCCCTTCTGTTTCTTCGGTTCTCGGCCGAATGGAATCACTCACCCAGTTGGCAAAAGACCCAAAGTCTCTTGTGTCGTTTCCTGATCTTTTAGAACGGGAATTTGCCAAACACTCACAAAACCAAACCATTTCAGACGGAAAAACACAGAACATAGATTCCGCCAAATCCACCTCACTCGAGCCCAATTTCAAACCGAACTCTATGGACCAATTGGGTGCCAACCGGAATGGGTCACTGATGGAAACCATTGAATCCATTGCTGAATCCCAAGGGATGGATCCCAATTTAGTAAAAGCCGTGGTGAAAGCTGAATCAGGATTTAAGGCCAAAGCAGTTTCTCCCAAAGGTGCCATGGGTCTCATGCAACTCATGCCGGAAACCGCCGAAAGTTTGGGTGTAAAAGACCCGTTTGATCCAGAAGAAAATGTGGCCGGTGGTGTGAAGTTTTTAAAAGGACTGATGAAAGAATTCAAAGACCCGGAAAAAGCCATCGCCGCATACAATGCAGGTCCTGGCGCCGTGAAACGATACAAAGGGATCCCACCTTACGAAGAGACAAAACAATATGTATCGAAAGTGAAACGGTTTTACAAAGACTTTAGTTCCTAACAAAGAACTTATAACAGAGTATTAATAAAAACTCAAATACCCAAATTTTTTCTGTAAACTAGCTGTATACTCGTCAAACGGACGTTTTGTGGGAACATTACTCCAAGCTTCGTCTACTTTTTTGAATATAAAATTCAAATTCTTTTCGTTTTTAATCCGATCTGATGTGGTTTTTTGGATGAGAACATCATCCTCACTCAGTGGAACAATACCAATGGAACGATTGGATTTTCGAAATAAACCAGATTTTTGAACCAATTGGATATCTTGGTTCCAAATCCCTTCTACATACAAAAATGATTTGTCTGAAAGATTCGTTTCTTTTAAATATTTTGTTTTGGTTCCAGTTTGGAAATACAAAGCAAACGAAAACTCTTTTGGTAGATAAATTGGATCAGATTTTAGAATCAATGCTTGCCCAAAGGATTTGGTAAGATTTTTGGTTTGCGTTTCCCAAGGTTCAACACCACTTGCTTTTAAATCTCTAAAGATAAAATAAATAGAAGTGAGAATCGCAAGACCTAACACCACTGATGCGGTGATCGTATTTAGTTCTTTTTCTGTTTTTAGCAAAATATGCCCGATCCCTATTGTTACCATAGGAAGTAGTATCACAAGTGAAGTTTGGTACCATGTTTTGAAGAGATAGGATACGGATGCCTGCCCAAAAAAATTGGAATAAGAAAAATATACCAAAGAGATTACAAAAAATGCGAGATACCCAAGTAAAAATAAAAACGGTACATTTTTCTTTTTATAGAATACAGATGTTTTTTGAGCTGCCTTTCTCGATCCGCGAATCCCTGTGAAGATCACAAAGAATGTGAAACCTAAATAGAACATGATGAAACTAGAGAAAAAAGCAAGGAGAGTGAACGTAGGAAAGATGAGTAAGTCCGACATCTTCTCCAAACGAAAAGTTAAAAAAACGAGTAATAAAAATACCAAACAAAGTGTTTCCGTAAAGTAAGATGTAGGGAAACCATAGGAAAAAGGAAGAAAGGCCGCTAGATAAACAACAAAATAATGATTCCGTTTCCATTCAAAGTTTCTAAGGAGCAATAGAAACAAATGTAGGAATGAACTGTAAAAAAAGCCAGCTAACGCAATGAAGGATGGGATGTAATTGGAACCAAAGATTTTTTTCCAAGTGACCACAAACCAAAAAGCCAGTGGTTCTCTTGCTGAAACAAGCCCCCCTTCTTCCGTTGCCGACTTCACATTTGCCAAAAACTCCCATTCTGATTCCGTCGTTGGGAAAGGGCGAAAATACGAGAACAAGGCATAACCCAAACTTAAGAGTAAGATGCTAAAAAAGAAAGGAATTGGGGAAAAAGGTTTAGGTTCGCGCATCTTGGAAAAGGCTTAAATTGCCTAGTCCTGTATAAATTTTTAGGTGAAAATATTCCAGAAGATTTTCAATTATACATAGAAATTATAAAACGAGGCAAAGAATGTCCGCCGAAAAAAAAGATTACCTTCTCGTTGACGAGAATGGACAGGGAAAACCTGACAAACCATGGATTTTTAGGACCTATGCAGGGCACACCAATGCAAAAGCCTCCAATGAGTTGTACAGAAAGAACCTTTCTAAAGGCCAAACAGGGCTTTCCATTGCATTTGATTTACCCACTCAGTGTGGTTATAGCTCTGACCATGAAGTTTCGCGGCCAGAAATCGGAAAAGTGGGAGTTCCCATCAACTCACTTGAAGACTTCCGCATCTTATTTGACCAAATCCCGATCGAAGAGATGAACACCTCCATGACCATCAATGGAACCTCCATGTGGTTGTTATCTCTGTACGTTGCACTTGCAGAAGAACGGGGAGTGCCACTTGAAAAGTTAAATGGGACCACCCAAAACGATCTCATAAAGGAATACCTAGCTCGAGGGACATACATTTATCCACCAAAAGATTCGATGAAAATCATCGTGGACATGTATGAATACTGCCTCCATAATATTCCGAAGTGGAACCCTTCTAACATTTGTTCGTATCACTTACAAGAAGCAGGTGCAACCCCTGTCCAAGAACTTTCATTTGCATTGGCCACAGCAATTGCCGTACTCGATGCCATCAAAGAACGAAACTGTTTCACCGCAGATGAATTTGAGCAGTGTGTGGGAAGGATCTCGTTTTTTGTCAACGCAGGGATTCGTTTTATAGAAGAGATGTGCAAAATGCGTGCATTCTCTGAGATGTGGGAAGAAATCACAAAAGATCGTTATGGTGTGAAAACGGCAAAGTACAGAGTGTTCCGTTATGGAGTACAAGTAAATTCACTTGGTCTTACAGAAGAACAACCGGAAAACAATGCTTGGAGGATTCTCATCGAAGCGTTGGGAGTAACACTTTCCCGAAATGCAAGATGCCGCGCTTTACAATTACCAGCATGGAACGAAGCACTATCCCTACCAAGACCTTGGGACCAACAATGGTCCCTTCGTTTGCAACAAGTGCTCGCTTACGAAACAGACCTTCTCGAATACCCTGACATTTTTGAAGGATCCAAAGTAATTGAAGCAAAAGTGAAAGCCCTAAAAGAAGAAGCTAAATTAGAAATCCAAAAGATTCTCGATATGGGTGGGGCCCTCGTTGCCATTGAAAACGGTTATATGAAATCACAACTTGTGAAATCACAAACCGAAAGACTTTCCAAAATCAATTCCAACGAACTAGTGATTGTTGGTAAAAACAAATGGACTGACGGAATCAAATCACCTCTTATGACCGACTCTGACGGAGGTATCTTTAAAGTAGATCCGAAATCCGCCGAACAAACATTAGGAGTGCTTGCAGAAGCCAAAGGTCGTAGGAATGCGGAACTTGCGAAAAAATCTTTAGAAGACCTCAAACAAGCTGCAAAAGATGGAAAAAATCTTATGCCTTACTCCATTGCATGTGCGAAAGCACTTGTGACAACCGGAGAATGGGCAGATGCTCTCCGAGAAGTGTATGGCGAATACAATCCACCGACTGGTGTGGATGGCCAAAAACTTTTCCTATCCGATGACAAAGTAGCAACAGTTCGTGGGAAAGTAGAAGCCTTTACAAAAGCACATGGACATAGACCAAAAATCGTTGTAGGTAAACCTGGACTTGACGGTCACTCCAATGGTGCCGAAATGATTGCTGTTTCAGCTAAACACAGTGGATTTGATGTGATTTATTCAGGGATCCGCCTTTCTCCAGAAGAAATCGTGCAATCTGCAGTGGAAGAAAATGCAAATGTGATTGGACTTTCCATTCTTTCCGGTTCTCATAAAGAAATCGCCAAACAGCTGTTTGATGAACTGGCTCACTACAAGGCTAACATTCCTGTTGTGATCGGTGGTATCATCCCTGAATCCGACTTTGAAGAACTAAAAAAAATGGGAATTCGAGAAATCTTCACTCCAAAAGATTACGATCTAATGTCGATTATGAACAAAATCATCGACATCATTTCCGTAGAACCCGCTCTCGTTTAAGAGAAGCGAAAGATATCAAACCTTCACAGTAGATCTATTAGGATCTGTTGTGAAGGTTTTTTATAAAGTATCATGTATTCATTTTAAATGGCAAATTCCTTGATTGATTCCACAGAAACATTATCCCAATTGGTATCCGAATCCTTACTCGGCGAAAAGTTCCCAATTGCCAAAATCATTTCAAAAATTGAAACAGAAAACAATTTAGAATTTCGCAGATTATTATTTCATGAAATCCAAATACAACAACCAAATGCCAAAGATGGACTCACAATTGGAATCACCGGTACACCAGGAGCCGGCAAATCTTCGTTACTCGGAGAACTTTGTCGAATGTTCCTTGATTTTGCACCAGACAAAAAAATGGCAATCGTTGCCATTGACCCCTCTTCCAATGTGAGTGGAGGTTCAATCCTTGGTGACAGAACTCGTGTCACTCTTCCCAGAAGAGACACTAGAATCTATTTTCGTTCGCAACCTTCTCAACTAGAACTTGGTGGGCTCAATCCTTATACCTACCATGTCATTCGTTTTTTAAGAAAGATATTTGACTATGTTTTCATTGAAACTGTGGGAATAGGACAAAATGAAATTTCTGTTTCACTGATTTCTGATATATCATTCCTTGTGATGCAACCTTTGGGTGGTGACCAAGTTCAGTTTATGAAATCAGGTATCATGGAAGTTCCTGAAGCATTTATCATCAATAAATGTGATGAAGAATCACTTGCTAATTCTAGTTATTATATGCTTCAATCTACACTGGAATTTATCAAAGACATCCTACCAGACCAGTCCCTTCCCCCTATCTTCAAAACTTCTGTTACGAAAAGGAAAGGAATCGAAGAACTTTTAAGTTATATCTTAAGTTATCCAAAACGTAAAGATAAAAATGTAGAAACAATGACACAACTTATGCAATGGATACGCAATGAATACGGTAGATTCGGAATTGGGATATGGAACCAAATGGAATCAAATTCATGGAACCAAGCTGTTAGGCTAAGTCCGTTAGGAGGGATACATAAACTCAATTACGAAGATGAAGAAATCAAATTTGTTTCCCTTATCCAAAAAAAACTTTCTCAATAAATTGGCATCCATTCACTTACTCCCTAATGGCTTTTAAAAAAACATCAGGGATCGAACATGCTTTCCGTTCCGTATAATCAAAAAATACGATCGCTGTTTTTGCCCGAGCGATTTCTTTTCCATCATGTTTATGAGTGATCACATAAACCATGTCTAATGATTTTTTTGCTATCTGATCAACATACAATTTCATTTGCAAATCGTCAGGGAAAAATGCTTCGGATTTATATACAATCGCAACATCAGAGACGACAATCCCCTTCCCTACCACATTGATTTCTGTCCATCCATGCGCATGGAAAAATCGAGCCCTACATTCATGGGTTAAAGTTAAAATCGCATCGTGGGCCAAATGGCCGGCAAAGTTGATATCAGAAATCCGAACACTTAATGATGTTTCGTAAACCAATTTGGTTGGGATATCGATAACAATTCTTGGCATCTAATCAACAAACCATTGGTAACGTTCATCTACTTTTTTACTTTCTTCTTTCAGACGTTCCGTATTCCAACCAAGTAACTTTGCTATTTTTTTATCTAATCTGTTTCGTTCGGATGAATCTAATTTCCCAACCGTACCAACGCCTGACCTTCTGAAATAAAAATCCGTTAGATGAAGGATATCCTCATGTAACACAATGTATTCCACCTCTTCCTCAAAATACAACTCACCGTTAGAGATACGGTAAACATCCGATCCTTTCCCTTGTAAAATTCGCCAAGTGGTACTTCCATACCGCCTCACTAAGGTATCAATTTTTTGGCCAGGAACCTGTGGGTGTTTGAATTGGATCTCATTCACCAATTCTTTTAAATTTTGATACCGACCACCAAGAAGAGGAGTGAACTTTGTGGCAGAAGGTGTTTCATTCCCTTTTGAAAAAAGATCAATTGCGTTTACTAAACTTTCAGCTACTGCCCTACTCGTCGTGTATTTACCACCTAACGCGGAGAAAAATCCAGGAAAACCTTCCTTTTCATAATGAAAAATTTCAGATTTTCGGGAGGCCGAATAAGTACCTTCTGTACTGCCTGGATCTTCAACAAGAGGCCTCAATCCACCATAATAATATTCTACATCTTTTAACGTTAATTTTGCGAATCCAAAACTATAATTCACTTCGTCAATTAGATCGACAATTTCCGATTGTTTGACTTTAAATTTGTCTGGGTCATCTTCATAAGCAGTGTCTGTGGTTCCAATGATGGTTTTTCCTCGCCAAGGGATGACAAAAAGGTGTGATCCATCACGTTTCGATAAAACAACACATTCATTCCCACAGATATTCCGAACCACTGCATGGATTCCTTTAGATCTTACTAATTTTTTTTCTGCAGTGATCCCTGCCATGGATTCAATCAAATCGGCCCAAGGCCCTGCTGAATTCACAACTATCTTTGCAGACACCAAAACTTTTTTGCCAGTAATTTCATCAGTTAAACCAACCGTATAACCACCGCTATTTTGTTTTTTTAAGGTACTAACTGAAAGGTAGTTAAAAGCATGGGCACCTTTTTCTTTGGCAGAAAGAATAAACTCCGTTGTATGTTTTTCAGGATTGGGGTTGGCATAGTCATAATATTGAAAACTCCCTTTCAGAAACTTTCTACTGAGACCAATCACTTTATAAATAGTTTCAGCAAGAGAATTCCATCTATATCTGGGAAGTTGTACATCAGGATCAATATCTTTATTTCTGTCATATGAGAGTAAATTGTATAACTCCATCCCTAATAATAGTTGGATCCTTTGGAACCAGGATCGAATGGGAATGATAAACCCCATGGGCCGAACCGCATGAGGAGAAATTTTTGCCAAATACCGCCTTTCCGATAAAGATTCCCGAACAAGCCCTATTTCAAAGTTTTTTAAATAGCGAAGTCCACCATGGATCAGTTTGGAAGTAGCTTGGCTTGTACCGGAGGCATAATCATTTTTTTCTGCAAGTAGGCAATTGTAACCTCGTAAGGTCGCATCCCATAGTACATTGGCTCCAGTAATCCCACCACCAATGATGAGGATATCATACTCTTTCTTAATGTGATTGAGTCTCGAATTTTCTTGTTTGGTGCTGTTTTTCATAAAATTAACATTTGATCGGTAAAACTTTAGGTAGGACTTTAAACTCTGCTGGGAGTTGGCCCATATTTTCTCCGTCTACATCGATAAATACATCTTCATCCGATTCTGCTTTAAGTTCAGATATCTGTTTGGAAATCACCTTTGCATCATTAGATAATTTTCCTTGGTAAAGATTTCCAAACTTACGTAAGGTTTCAAATACGGACACATCTTGGATGGCTAAAAAATCCATTTTCCCATCATCTAACTTTGCCTTTGGTGCAAACCACATACCACCACCGGCATATTCACCATTTGCACAAACTATCAACCTACACTTATTGGTGATTTTCTCAAATTTGGATAAAGTAAGTGTAATTTTTTTGTTTGTATAAGAAAAAAGACAAACCACTGTATAAAACAAAAAAACGGCTTTCCCACCAATAAACCTACCTAACTTGGATTGATTCACTCGGTATACAACTTCTCCACCCATTCCAAAATCAGCCAAGTTCAAACAAAGATATTTACCTTTCGATTTATCTACCTTTGTATATGTAACATCAATTAAATCGATTAACCTTTCACTACCTACTAACACTTGTTCTAATGCTTTCACGGGATTTTTAGGAACTTTTACTGTTTTGATAAAGTCATTTCCCCTTCCTGCTGGGATAGGACTAAAAATTACATTTTTGTTAATAATTTTTCCATTTTCAAAAAGGCCATTGATGATGTTGGAAAAAGTCCCATCACCACCAATCCCCACGATCCAGTGATATCCCTGTTTGACGGCTTCTTTGGCAATGTCTTTGGCCGCTTTTTCTTTTGTAGTGGCTTCATACGAAAAAGGAATTCCCTTTTGGATGAGGACAGGTTCGATTTTTTTCCATACTTTTGCGGAAAGGCCTCCACCCGAAACTGGATTTAAAATCACCTTTATTTTTCTCATCACGTTTCTCCTTTATTTCCACCCGAAAATAAACCAAAAAATAAAACATGTTCAATTGTATCTAAATAAGCTTTTTCACTTTTGATTTCATTTTGGAAATGGCCATCAAGGATCACTTCCACAGCTCCGCGAATCATTCCCCATGCAACTGCTACATTAGGATACGTGCCACGAGAATTAATCAAGTTCTCTTGTTTTGCTTGTTTGTAAATTCTTTCTAGAAGAGACAACCGATTTGATCTTTCTTCTGTTAACATCTTACGCAAATCTTCAGATACATTATCGATATTTAAATTGACCCCACATTGTTTTGCGACAACATACATGTGTTTATCGCCAAGACAATGTTCAATGTAAGCTCTAATGGCACGTCTAGACATTTCAATTGCTGTTTTTTCATCCAATGCCATTTCTAAACGTTTCCGTAACCGCACGTAGTCTTCATATTGAATACGCGCCATCAAATCATCTTTACTTTTGAAGTGAAGGTAAATCGTGCCACGACCAATTTCTAGATGTTTGGCAATATCATCCATTTTGACAAGGGATGGATGTTTTGTACGAAAAAGTTCAATCGCACAACTTAAAATGTCATCTTCTCTTTTCGCAAACTCTCTTTTTTTTCGTTCCGAAACACCCATTATTTCAATCCTAACAGTCCACCTGGATTCATAATTCCTTTTGGATCAAAAGTTTTTTTCAATGATGAAAGAATGCGAAGTCCTTCTTTTCCTACTTCTTTTTCCATCCAAGGTGATAACATCCTTCCAATACCATGATGGTGAGACAATGACCCACCATTTTCATGGATATGATCGATAATTCCTTTATGGAACTTTATGAAATTTGATTCTTCACCGGTTACACTCATCGGGCTAATAAAAATAAAATATAAATTTGCTCCGTTTTCATATGCATGTGATATGTGCACCATACAAGATGTGTTTTCAAAACTTTTGATGTACCCTCTCGTATTTTCCCATAACGTATGTAAATTTGACCAACTCACTGCGGTCTCTAAAGTATCAATACGTATCCCTTCATCCATCAAATAATCACGGAGATAGGCACTCGAATACCTTTGGTGTAACCATTTATTCACTGGGGACTCACCTGTTGAAAATCCACCGTTACGTTTTGCTATCTTTTTGATTTTTTTAAACACTTCTTTTGTATAAGCTGGATCACCATCGATGATGATATGCATAAGAGATCGTTGCATTGGTTTGTATCCAATGAATCTTAAAAACAGATCTTCTTTCCCACCATGTAATCCACTCATATGAAAGGAAATATCGGTTTCTTCTGGATCTTGAATTCGAAAGAAATGTGGTTTCCCAAATCCACCTTGCATCACTTCGCGCATTGTCTCCACTGCCTTTTCAAAATTTTTGAAAATGAAAGATCCTTTTGCAGAGTTCTCTGAGTGGTACTTCCGAATTTTTAAAGTGGCTTTTGTTATGACTCCGAAACTTCCTTCCGTACCCAGAAACAAACGAAATAAATCGGGTCCAATAGATGCCGCAGGATACGCTTTTGTTTCAAACTTGCCGGAAGGTGTAATCGCTGTGATACTAAGTAATATATCTTCAATTTTCCCATAACCGGTAGAAGCTTGCCCAGCACCTTTGGCAGCAATCCATCCACCTACCGTCGAAAATTCAAATGATTGTGGAAAATGACCACAAGTGTATCCTCTTTCATTCAAATGTTTTTCAAGTTCTGGTCCATAAACACCTGCTTCCACTGTGACAGTTGAATCAATCGCGTTAAATTCTAAAATCCGATTGAGTCTTGATAGATCGAGAGAAATGCCACCTTTGGGAGCTTGTAAAGCTTTTGTCACTGTTGACCCTGCACCAAAGGGAATGACAGGAATTTTATTGGAATTTGCGAGAGTGATAATCTCTTCGATTTCTTTTTCATTTTTTGGAGATACAACGACATCAACTACATCGTTTACTTCACCAAACCTTGCTTTGAAAATTTCTGTATAAAATTTGCCAATGGAATGCCTTGCCCTACTTCCATCATCTAACGAAACATTGGCGTTCCCAACAATTTTTTTGAGTTTTGTTAGAACTGCCTGACTCAGTTTTGATTTTTTAAGTGGTTTTAAAGGTAATTCCCCTTTTGGCAAAGATGATTTGAATTCTTTTGATACTGGGAATTGATTGTTTAAAAAATCTAACGTGTGTGAGGGGGGTTTTTCTTCGACTTCCGGGGATCCCCATTTATAAATGCTTCGAGTTTGCATAGTAATATCCAATTGCTTATTTGCACCAATTTTTGAACCAAGTTCATAAATTGACAAGCAAAAAAATTTTAGAGTTTGTTTTAACCTCGGAGTTCTTTAAAGTACTCGGCCCGTACAGAAGTCAAAAATTCAAGATTCAAGTTTGTTCCAAATAACAAAGACAAGGTTTCGCGAAGCACTTCATCTAAATCGAATCCCGTTAACAGCCATTCGATGAGTTCAAAAGTAATATCAACAGATGGATCTGGGTTTGCAGTTGTTTTTCCTTTCGCAATGCTTAGCAGTAAGGTTGGAATCTCGGAACTGCGATTTTCTGCGATTAAATTTCGAATTTCGGTTGGATAAGACACCATTAACTTTTGTTTTACGGCATTTGGCGTAAAAACCAATTGGTCTTCGTTTAAATTGAGCGCAGCTAAAAGGTGGTCTTTTAAATTTTTTTCAGAATGGTGGCTTTCTTGCCAAACAAAGAGAATCTTCTCTCCTACGAGAGAATCTTCAAATGGTAAAAATGGATATGGTTTTTTATCCATAGTATCCCCAGGTGGTTGTCCTCCTGGGAGAAACAGTTACATTATTTTTTAGGCGGAACAACAGCGTCTTTACAAGTTTTTGAAAGAGTAAACTTCACTACTGTTTTTGCAGGAATGACAATCGCTTCGCCAGTTGCAGGGTTTCTTCCTTTACGTTTTGGACGATTCCGTTTCACCAATTTACCAAGTCCAGGAATGACAAACGCGCCATTTTTCTTTGTTTCTTTGTATGCGAGTTCAACAAAAGAGTCGAGAAACGCTGCTACATTCTTTTTGGTCATACCAGTTGTTTCTGCCAATTCACTTAGCATTTCAGACTTTTTCATTGGGGTAGGAGTTGTTGCCATACTTTGATTTTCCTCTAAACCATTTAACGGTTACACATTATTTACAAAACTACCTGTTTTGGTACAAGATTAAATTGATTTTGGATACAATTTTTCTTAGAATTTCCTAAGAAAAACGTAGTTTTTTGAAAAAAACCTTTATTTTCCTAAGGAAAATGGGAATTTCTTCCAAAACTCATGGCTTCTCTCAAGTATAAGAAGATCGTCGTCGTATTCAAACGTACTAAATACGAATTGGATTTGGAAACTTATGGGTCCATCCAATCCTATAAAGAAGTCACAAAACAGAATCCAGATGTATTCCAAAGGACATTTGAATCACACGAAAGGCAGATTCGTTCCAGAGACTACCTAAAAACTCATGTATTCCCGAAGGCCGACTTTGTGTTTCGGGAACAATTTGAACCAGAAGGAGGATTGGATTATGATTTGGTCATTGCCCATGGAGGAGACAACCACTTCACCTATGTTGCTCATTTAGTAGGGAATACTCATCTTATTGGCTGTAATTCCGATCCAGATTCATCTGTTGGGGCACTACTTGGTTTTACAGCAGAAGAATTAGGAGAAGCAGTCCGAACAAATTTCAAACAAACAAAATTGGAGTCTTGGTCTTTACTTGATACCGAAATCATTTATCCAAATGGAACAAAACTTAAGACTGTACCTGCTATTTGTGAACTTTCCATTCGCAACAACAGTCCTGATTTAACTTCAAGGTTTTGGATTTCTTATTTGGACAAAAAGGAAGAACAAAAATGTTCTGGATTACTTGTGTATACTGGAGCAGGTTCCACAGGTTGGATCAGTTCCTGTTTCCCTAAAAAATTCCCTCCTTTTTCCAAACATGAGCCTTTTTTCCATGTATATTCCCGAGAAATACGAGTCAAATCTCGAGAAACAGAGTTTTCCTTGGCAGATTTTAGGGCTTTGGATCAAGTGGAAGTTATTTCCGAAATGAATGGTGGTTTGGCCGTGGATTCTCTCACTGAGAGGCATTATCCGTTTCCACCATATGCAAAAGCGATGATCCGATTATCGCCTGAGAAATTATTTGTAGTTGTTCCACTAAAGAGAGGGGAATCCATGCAGGACTTACCATACGAAATAGAACAAAAACGCATCAATGGAACTGTCATCGTTCAAATCAAAGGACGAATGGAATCAGGTCCTCTTGATCGCATCACACAAACGATCTTAGATGAAATGGTTGGTGCAGACCGCAAACATCTGATTTTAGATTTTTCTGAACTACGTTACATCTCTAGTTTGGGAATCAGAATGATATTAGATGTTAAGATGAACCTTCAAAAACGAAATAAAGAAATGGCTTTAGTAGGTGTAACAAGTTCCATTTTACAAGTATTCCATTTATTGGGTTTATCAAATGCTTTCCAATTTTACCCAGATCGAGAAGAAGCGTTGAAGTCTTTTGAGGAGCCATCTAATTCCTAGATGACTCCACGAACTTCCGTTTGGATTTCCAACTCGGTTTTCGTTTCCTTTTTGGTTCTTTCTATATTTTATTCTTTGGTTCACTTTGAGAATCTATTTCTGCGAGAAGAATCTTCTACACTTGTAGACGAAAAACATAGAAGTTTTGCAAGAGTGCAAGAATTATCCAGGATCAAAAATCAGTTCCCCATTGCATACCAATGCCATTATAGTTTTGGATTGAGCAATGGCTCACTCTTTGAATCCACAGAAAAGATACCTTATTCCATTTACAAAAAACTGAGATTAGGTGATTCGATTGAAATTTATAAAAAAGAGATTTGGATTTTAGGCAAAAGAACTGCCATTTCTAGAATTATGGGGAATGATGAACCACTCCCCTTACTTGAGAACTTAGAAAAATATTTTCAGTATAGTTTCTATTATTTTCTTGCTCTAACAGTTGTTTTTCTGACTATTAGGGTTTCGGGATGGTTATTTCAAATTTATCCTTCCCAGCAAAAACAAGTTGAGACTGACGCGATTGCTGTAAATAATTCTCAGGATTCACATCGAAAGTAACAAAACACATATATTTATCATACTTAACCACATACA
The DNA here is from genome assembly GCF_000332475.2 of Leptospira yanagawae serovar Saopaulo str. Sao Paulo = ATCC 700523. GTDB lineage: Bacteria > Spirochaetota > Leptospiria > Leptospirales > Leptospiraceae > Leptospira_A > Leptospira_A yanagawae. The sequence goes on along the minus strand of NZ_AOGX02000047.1, from coordinate 133,648 downwards.
TAAACTCCATATAGTTTAAGTGAGTGTTTTGAGTCATAAATCCACGTAACCATTTACTTTCCCGGTAAACTCTTTCGTATTGGATATTGGTTGCATCGATTTTTTTGATAGATTCTGCGGATTCTTTTGAGTAATCTCGGCTCATGATTTCTTTTTTGAGCGTCTTAATCAAGTTATACTCAAGTTTAGCTTTATTAGGTGGTAAATTTTCAGGACGTGTTTTATAATAGTACTCGAATAACTCTTTATCTTGGCCTTCTTTGGCATCGTGATTTTCTTGGTTCACGTCAGTGGGAGTTGTTTGCGGTTTTGTGTCCTGGGCAGAGATTGAAACAACTGCTAAACTGAACACAAGGGAAAATAGAAGGGATTTTTTCGAGAGTTCCATAGTTACTATTATCGGTTTTTTTAAGTAATTTTCAAAATAAAATTTTCGGTTTTCAAAAAGGGAAACAAGGTTCAAAACAGTTTTATCATGGCGATTCCCCCACTCATGACTTTCCAGGAGGACTTCCTATCTGGAAAATTGATCAAAAAAGAATACGTTCACTTTTCGGAGATTGATTGTCCCGAATTGGACGTATGGATTGGTCGTGTGGTGAGGAGCATTTCCCTCGAATTCCTTCACGAAATACTTTTTACGATTCTCAGTGAACTTTTGGTCAATGGATGTAAGGCAAATGGGAAACGTGTTTTCTTCTCCGAACAAGGGTTAGACTTATGGAATGAAAAGGATTATGCCAGAGGGATTGCGTTATACAAAGACGAATTTGGGCACAACCGAAAACGAGTCTTTTTAGCCTTAGAAAAATCAAAATATAATATTTCCTTAAGTACCAAATACCAAGAAGATTTTATCGAATTTCGAGTTCGGAATAATGCCAAAATCCTTCCGGAAGAGAAAAACAGGATTCTAAAACGGGTACAAGCCTCCATCAAATACAAAAATATCAATGATGCGTACAGAGAGTCAGTTGATAACGAAGAAAGCTCTGGACTAGGAATCGTGCTCATTCACATACTCCTGCGAAACTCAGGCATTCCCAATCAATTTTTTGAACTAGTGACTGAGGATGAATATACTGAAGTCATCATTCGGATCCCAAAACAGTTAATTCCGAAAGAGAACCAAACACGAATCAAAGAACTTTTGATTCGGGAAGTAAACTCACTTCCTCCTCTACCCTCTCAGATCAGCAAATTAATTTTAATCGCAAAGAAAAAAGATGTCACTTTTCTAGAAATTGCCTCGGAAGCAGAAAAAGATCCTGCCATTGCAGCAGAAATCATCAAAATTGCAAATTCCCCATTATTTGGAGTTCATAAATCAATTGTTTCCATTGTAGAAGGAGTGAAAAGAATTGGACTCAAGAATTTGGAGTCAATTTTTCTAACTTTGGGGGCTAAAAAAATACTTAACTCTCGTTATGCGAAACAAGTTCTAGTTTGGACACATTCCTTTAAAGCTTCGATGTATGTGAAATTCCTTTTGGAAGAAAAACGGAAACACATCCAATTATTAGAAACTGCCACGATCGCTGCTTTATTACATGATTTGGGTAGGATGGTTTTGTTATCTCTTGATTTGAGCCAGGTGAACCAGATACGAGTACTAAGAAGTGATGACAACACGGAAATATCAGAATGGGTAGAAGAATATACGGTAGGAACAACACATTCTGAAATTGGTTACTTAATTTCCGAAAAATGGAACTTCCCTGAAGAAATTTTAGATGTCATACGATTCCATCATAAACCATGGCAGTGCAAATCCAGAAACAATATCCTTTGCCAAATCATATACCTTGCTGACATTTTAGCAAATATTGGAAAAGGAAAGGGTAATTATTTTACTGTTGAACCAGAAGTATTGGATTATTTTGAAATCCATTCAGAAAAAGAATTTCGTGAAATGCAAGATCGGTTTAAACTAAAATTCGAAGAACATAGGGAAGAGTATCAAAATCTCTTTATATAAATATGGAATGGAAACAACTACTCAGTTTAGATGAAAAAGAATTGGAAGACCCAAACTTGGCCGAGGAATTTAATTTAGTAGGACATCCAGAATACCCTTATATATCCAATTTGCCACCTGAAGAAACATTAGAAATATTAAAAGAATTTGTGATGGCAGAAGGACATCAGGTAAACTTAAAAAATCTATTAAGTTATGCTCCTATTTTAGAGATTACATTAATCAAAAAAAATCTACCTTCTATCTACGGATAATATCAACCAGTCGCTCCAACATCCGATTTTAAATCACCGCCTAAATCCGTACTAAACTCAATCTTTTTTGCCACCGCTTTTTCCATACTACTGATTAACAATTCATTTGTTTTAGCAAGACGATCCGCCATAATCGAAACCATTTTCGCAGCGAATTTTGGATTTTTAACTAAAAAATTCTCTAGTTGTTGTTTGCTTTCGATGACTGCTAGTTCGCAGTTTGTAATTGTCCTCGCAGTAGCACTTCTAGGGTTCGAACTGAACAAAGCCATCTCTCCAAAAAAGTCACCAGGTTTCATCAAAGCGAGTCTCGTTTGACTATTATTCACTGTGAAATATATTTCCACATTCCCTTGCAAAATGATGTACATGGCATTATTCAACTCCCCTTCTTTGAAGATCCTCTGGTTCGGTGGAATGTTGAGTTTGCTCATAAAATGGTGACTCCTATATCTATTTTTGGTCTTTTTGACTAAAATCTGAATTCATTTTCCTTTCCTTAGAGAAATATAAAAAGAAAATGTTCAAAAAGGGCAAATGCATTATGGAATGGGAATTACTGGGGATCTCACTAGCTGGGCTTATATCATTTACACTTTATTTCTTTAAAATCCCTATCGAATTTCCAGCTCCAAGTGATTCTAAGGAAAAACGAGAGATTCGATTCGATATATTAAGAGGATTTGCAATGATCGGAATTGTAATGATTCATATACATTCCTATTTCCAATTTTTCCATCCAAATGACTACCTGGTGATCAAAAGTACCCTATTTTTATCTAACTTATCTAGGTTTTCGGTGCCTCTTTTCATTTTGACATCTGCCGTATTTTTAAAGAAGAAAAGTGGATACTGGACATCGAAATTTAAACATTTGATTTTGCCATATTTCTTTTTCTCTGTTTTTGGTTACTTTATCAAATACAACGATCATAGTGTTTATGAATTCCTTTATTTTTTATTATTCGGAAAAGTATTCACTCCTTTTTACTTTGTTCCTCTTCTCATACAATTTTACTTACTTTTTTATATCATGAACTCAATTTTCTCACACGAATCTTGGAGATATCGAATTTTAATCATTTCATTTTTTATTAATTTAGTCTCAAACTTAGGAATTTTTGATCCTTATTTACCAAAAGATTATCATGCAATTTCAATTTTGAATTACCTATTTTTCTTTGTCTTAGGTTTGTCAATCGGTACATCCAAACCCTCTACATCTAGTACCAAACCAGAGAGAAATTACATTCTAAACATTTTTTTACTTTTAATTTGCACAATTGTATTCATTTTTAGTTTTTCATTTCAAACCGATTTTAAAAACCATCATCTCTTCTACCCTATCTTTATGATGATTTTTGTTTGGAATCACTTATTTTGCTTCAGCGCGAAATTCAAAAATGCAATCAGTTACATAGGCAAACAAAGTTTATACATATTTTTGTTACACCCGTTTATCATTCATTTTATGCATAGTTTTGATGCATATACATTCGGAGGACCAATAACTGGTTATTTGATTACACTTATATTAAATGTAGGTATTCCAATACTTGCATCCTTTATAGTCCAAAGGGGTATGATTTTATATCAATCACGCCACTATTCCTGATGGAAACAAACGCCTTACCATACTCAATGAGTACTTTTAATACATAGTTCAAACGACCGCGGATGTATTCATCATCTTTTGAAACGGATGTTTCTCCATTTAAAACAGATTCTACATGTCTCACAATCACATGGTCAGGGATATAAACAATCCTTGTGTTTTTGTAACTCGACATTCGAAGTTCTGCATTTGGGTAACTGCCTCCCATTCCACTTGAAACTGTAATGATCAAACCAGGTTTGTGAGAAATATCTCCACCAGATAAATACAAAAAGAAATTCTTTAAAGCAGGACTTGCCATTCCTGCGTATTCTGGTGAAATGAAAATATAGGCATCAGACTCAGCCAATCCTTTGCTATAGCCCAACCAAAACTTCTTTAATTCTGAATCCTTTTCCCACATGGATGGGTCCCAAACAGGTAAAGGATGAGTTCCCAAATCAATGAGTCGAATTTCTATACCTTGTGATTCTAAATTATTTGATAAAAATTTAGCAACTTTAAGTGATTGTGAATTTTTTCTATGGCTACCGGCGATAATCGAAATTTTCATTTAGGGCCACCACCCTGGTTTTTATTTCCTCTATAGTGAGATTTCTTTTTGTTTTTCCATTTTCTGCTATTATGTCCGCTAGGTTTCGAATCGCCCCTATCTTCTTTTTTCTTTTGTCCTTGCTGATGGTGGTGCTTTTTTTCTGCGAAATTTTTGTCTTTTTTGTTTTCTCGATCTTTTAAAAATCTTAATTTTTCATCGCCAAACAGTTGTATGTAGCCAAAAAGATATGTCGCAAGAATACTGTGCACCCTTTCCCATTGTTTTTTGTCCAATTCTCCAAATACTTGATGATCTGCGAATGGGCCTGAATGTAATTTGAATGCTGTTAATGAAGTTTTTAATCGTAGTTCTGCGGCTTCCGCATCTCCTAAATCCTTTGGAGGAAATCCAGGAATTTGGTTTGCCTTAGTGTAATTTCCTGTGGAAATCAATTTTGCAAATTTGTATTTTCCCAAAAGTTTATTGATGGTTGTCCTCTTCTTATTATAACTGATTCCTTGAATCGACAATTCAATTGATTCAGCCAAAAAATCAAAAACTTGTGATAATGTAATATCTGATTTTTGTTTTTTCTCGCATGCAAGAATAATAGTTAATTCTTTTTCGATATCATCTATCGTCTTTAATTTCAAACTTGATTTCATTTTTCCTCTACTCGCTGATACCGTATTTCTTCTTGAGAGATGCTAAATCCTTTAAGAAACTCTCTCTTAATTTACCACTTAGTTTTCCAACGTTGATACTAATCTTATTTTGGATTGAACTGTTCCGAGGTGAAATCGTTTCACCCCCCCTATTCTCTTTTCTTTTTAAAAGTTCTTCTAAATTTTTTACCGACAGTGGTTTTCCACTAATTATTAATTCCATTACCGACTTTTGGTCTAAACGGGCAATACTACTAAGCTGCTTTACATATCTTTCACTATAACCCAGTAATATCGAAACTTCATCAGCAGTTTTCTTTTTCTCCTTCCTAAGGAATTGTATCGCTTTCCCAACTTCCCAAGGATTTAAGTTCTTTCTTTTTTCATTTTCTGCCAATGACATCTCATAACAGACATCTTCATTAGCATCAGTTATGATTGCTGGAATCTCTTTCCATCCTAACTTAAGGGCTGCTCGATACCTGCGTTCACCAGCAACGATTAAAAATTTACCCTTATCTTTTCTAACTAAAATTGGTTCAATCAGTCCCAATCTTTCCATAGAAGGTAATAAATCAGAAGTATCTTCTCTACCAATTAATCTAGGTTGAGTTGGATTTGGTGATATCTGATTTAAATCTAGATGAGAAGGATTCTTTTTTTTCTCAGAGTAAGCTGAGATTAAATCTAAAGCTTGAAATTCAGTTTTTTTCGACATTGATTTTTTCCTTAACTTCTGCGGCTAGTTCACGAAAGTTTTTCATAGTGGTAAGATCAATTTTTGCCAAAAAACTCATCTTTGCTTGTGCCTGTGGAATAGATTCTCTTCTTTGAATCACAGTTTCAAAAACTGGAAAATATTTTTTCACTCCTTCGGCCAATCCAGCCAATGCTTTTTGTCCTTCAAACTGATTTAAAACTGCACCAAGTAATTTTAACCTTTGGTTAGCCTTCCTTTGAATTTTTATGATCGTTTCATGAAGGTCCCTTATTCCTTGGAGACTAAAGGCCCTAGTTTGTATAGGTACCAAAATAAAATCGGCGCATATCAAAGCATTTTCTAAGATTAATCCTAAGGAGGGAGGGCAATCGATAATGATATATTCATAACTTGATCGAATAGGCAATATCGCTTCTTTTAACAATTCAAAGTCATCTCTTTCATATGGAGTAGTTAAATTTGCAAGTTCTAATGTGGAAGGTAATAAATCAAAATTCTCTGAGACGTTTTTAATTATAGGCATGATATCTTTTGATTTTTTACCTCGATACCCCAGATAATCCATAATAGATGGAATATCATCATTTAAAAAAAGCTGAGTCGCATTTGCCTGCGGATCCCAATCAATTAATAATACTTTATGATTTTCCGCAAGAGCTTCAGCCAAATACAGACTAATAGTAGTTTTCCCTTCCCCACCCTTTTGATTGGAAATTGCGATTACACTACTATCATAACCTTCTTCGGAATTTACCTCAAAATATTTTGATAAAATTGACCTTTTAAATTCCCCTGTTTTCCAACCTGGAATTTTAAGTTCAGAAACTTTTCTCTGAAAGTCAACGGGGCTAAGGCCTACATATTTTGAAGCCTCTTCCAGATCAAAAACCGTATCTGTTTTACTCATAAACTTTCTTTACCCTCATACTTGCAAATCAGATGTCAATTTAATTATGTCTCCTAGGGGTGAAATCATTTCACCCCAATGTTTTCTGGACCAAAGAACTCTCTCCTAGCTAAGAAAAGAGTCAATCTAACCAAATAACGAATTTACAACATTTAGGTAATTTGGAACTTAAGTTGGTGCCCAAATTTTCCAAAATTTCCTTTTTTTTCATCGTTTTACTATTCTTTAACCAATCCCTTTTTCCTGAAGTTATTTGGGGACCTTCCATTGAAAAATCTGGAGGTGAATATATATTTGAAACAGGAAACAAGTTCCCTAACTTATCTGGTATCAGAGGTGGATCAAGGATCTCATTCCCAAGAACTTTTACATTATTCGGAATCCAAGGAATCTATATAAAAGACAAATGGGAAATCAATGGAAAACTGAAAACCACAGGTTGGAATCAAAAATCAGGAGAAGCAAGAGACGAAGATTTCCTTTTAGGAACGATTTCTATCGAAAACACAACGAACATTGCAACTAGAGAATGGAGTTATAGAGACTCTGCGACAGTTTATTCCGGTAGCCGCAATTTTGCCGATGGAAAAGGAAAATCCACAATAGTTGAAAATAGATTCGAAATTTACGGTAGATATTATTTCCAAGATGCAAGTCCAGATTATTGGAAAGATGGCTCCGGATTTTTTCTATCTACAGGTGTCCGATATTCATACTTCAAATATCTTTTTTATGATGTGAATCAATTCATAGATTCAACTCCAGTAATTTATACTCCAATTGGAATAGGCTTAAGTTTCTCAAATGATTTGTGGGAAGTATTTTACGGAGGTGGTTATCGATTTTCCAAAGGAGATATTTATTTTGATCTAAATTTTATGCCATCAATTGGAAGAATCAAAACCAGAGATTTCCATATTCAAAGAAATATCAATTTTTTCTCGGACAACTATGGATTTGGATGGTCATCCAAACTAGAGATTGGTTATAAATTTTATCCAAACTGGCTTAGTTATTTTCGATTGAATCATCGAAGATTTTTCTCAGAAGGTCGATTCACCTCACAGGGTGGGTTAACTGTCTCAGACTTATCTTCAAACTTAGTTTCAGGGTTTAAATCACACATCAACATAAAAGATTATTCCATTGAAATAGGAGTACTAAACAAAATAAACTGGGACAATAATGCTGAAACGGAACCAGATACTACAAAAAATAAACCAGAGATTAATGAAACAAATTAACATCGAAAGGAAGATTACAAAAGGTAGGAATTTATCAATAACTGTTTACCAAAATGGGCGAGTCGTTTTAAAACATCCGGCCAGGTATCCAAAACACCAGATAGAGAGTTTTTTAACCGAAAAAACTGAATGGATACAAAAAAAACTCCAAAGTATACCAAAAGACATTCCAAATAAACTTAATTTTGCAGAAGGAGAATCATTCCCAATCTTCGGCAAATTGTATCCAATTTTAAACATAGAGAAAGGATGTTATTGGGATCCAGAAAATGGTTTTTTTATCCAACCTCTTGACCAAGTTTTAATAAGACAAAAAAAAGCGAAATTGATTCTTAAATCTTTACTCCAAAATAAAGTTAATCCAATCATAAAAGAATATGAAAGAACTCTTAACACAAAAGTAAACAAAGTATCCTATAAACCGATGCGCTCACTTTGGGGAAGTTGTAATTCAAAAAACGAAATTTCAATTAACCTGAGTTTAGTTCATTGTCCAGATTTTGTAATTGAATATATCGTCGTACATGAAATGGCTCATACTCTACAACACAATCATTCTAAAAAATTTTGGGAGATCGTGAATTCGCAAATTCCAAATTACAAACTTGTTGAAAAATGGTTAAAAGACATAGGGAAAAAATATATTTATTACTTAAATTAAATGGAAAATAAAATCAAAATATTGTTTATTTGCTTGGGAAATATCTGTAGATCGCCTGCAGCAGAAGGTGCATTTAGGAATTTAGTAATAGAAAGAAATTTAGAATATAAATTTGAAATCGATTCATGTGGTACATCTGGATACCATGATGGAGAACTCCCTGACCCCAGAACAAGAAAAGTAGCACTCAAAAGAGGTATAGAACTTACCCATAGGTCCAGAAAACTCAGACAAAGTGATTTGGATAATTATGACTACTTACTCGTAATGGATGATCAAAACTTTAGAGAAGTAATCAGTCTAATAAAAGAGGATTCCGTAAAAAACAAAGTCTTTAAATTTGCAAAATTTAGATCCGATTCTGGATCAGATATAGTTCCAGACCCCTATTATGGAACAGAAAAAGATTTCGAGTCAGTTCAAAATTTAGTGGAAGATTGTTCCATTGGATTTCTTAAATTTTTAGGAGAATGATTGTGTCCAAACTAAAAAAGAAAGTAGTTATCATCGGTGCCGGTTTTGGTGGGTTACAAGTTATTAAATCCTTAGCGAATCATCGTGATTATGATATAGTTGTTGTAGATAAAAAAAATCACCATTTATTCCAACCACTTTTATACCAAGTTGCCACAGCAGTATTGTCACCGGCAGACATTGCAATCCCAACACGGTCGATCACTACGAAATATAAAAATGTGAAAGTACTATTTGGAGAAGTATCAGATATCAATTTTGAGAAAAAGGAAATCGTTTTCCAAAATAATACAGAATCTTATGATTACTTAATCCTTGCTACTGGAGCCAAAACAGGTTACTTTGGGAATACCCAATGGCAAAACAAAACATTAGGATTAAAAAACTTAAAAGATGCTTTGTCTATTCGAAGACAAATATTATTATCTTTTGAACAAGCAGAGCTAATCGGTGATTATGAAAAATCAAAAAGTTTGATGCACTATGTTATCATAGGTGGAGGTCCAACTGGAGTCGAACTTGCTGGCTCAATTGCGGAATTGTCTCATAACATTATCCGCAAAGATTTTCGAAACATCGATTCTGGAATGACAAAAGTTACTTTGATTGAAGCTGGTCCAAGGTTATTAAACGCTTTTAGCGAGTCCTCCAGTCAATTTACAAAATCAAAACTCGAAAATAGGGGAGTAGAAGTCTTAACCAATTCACCAGTTTTGGATATCACCGATACAGGTGTTGTTTTAAAAGACAGAGTCATCGAATCTAAAACGATCATATGGGCTGCGGGAGTAGAAGGTTCCGATTTGGCAAAGAAATTACCACTTAACAAAGATAAGTCGAATAGAGTTTTGGTCGACGAACATTGCCGATCCATTGATTACCCGGAAGTTTTTGTGATAGGGGATGCTGCAAATTTCAGTAAAGGATTATCGAAACCATTGCCAGGAGTTTCACCAGTAGCCATGCAACAAGGTCGGTATGTTGCCAAATACATTCAGAACCATGACAAAAATAGGGATATGCCACCCTTCCAATACTTCGATAAAGGAAATATGGCAACAATCGGAAGGACTGATGCCGTTGCAGAATTTGGCATCTTTAAACTCAAAGGAATATTTGGTTGGTTAGGATGGTTATTTGTTCACTTAGTTTACCAAGTTGGATTTAAAAATAAAGTGAGCACTTTACTAAGCTGGGTATGGAGTTACCTTACTTTCAGAGCCGGATCAAGACTCATCCAGGAAGAAGTACCAGACTTATCAATTAGACCTTAAGTTAAATTGGTTTTTTTTCGATTCTGAAATGCATTTTTGATAAGTAATTTCAGTGTTTCCAACCCAGTATAAAGAATTCGTTTCATTGACTCCATTTGTAGCATGCCTTTGTAATAAAGGAATCATATACAGATAACTATTACTTCGAGTTGTGTCACATTCTTCCCTAATCTGATCTTCTCTGGAAATTTCCGAACAGCCAATGAATATCACAATGAATGCAGAAAAAATATTTTTATATATCATTGCGAATTGTGATGCAAAGTTTTCAGTTCTTCAATTTGTTTTTTCTGATCTTCCGAACAAAGGGAAATATTTTTTTCTAAAAACAAAAGATCTTCTTCCGCTTTCTTTAGTTGAGTGACTTTATACTCAGGTTTATGGCTTACTTTTAATACAATTTCTCCAGTATAACCAGTTTCACCATTTGCTTCAAGGATGATGGCACGGATTTTTTTTAGATACATTGGAATCAGTAATTGCAGATTTACATCTTTAGAAAATTCCTCAATACCCGTTGACAGAAAAGTGATTTTTTTTCTATGAATCGATGTTAAGTCTGCTTTTTTTTCGCATTCGATAAGTGAATTACATGGAAGTTTTGTTTTAGTTTCCCCATTAACAGCAAAAGAAACCAAAACAATTGCAATGAACAATTTATATACTTTCATACCAAAAATAGAATCAAAACCAGAAAAAGAATCAAGCGCAAATAGTGAAGATAAATGTTTACAATGAAAAGGTTTCGAAAAACCTTTAGAATATGTTGCCGATTTCGATTCGCACAAAATTCCACACGATCGAGGGATTGGAGTGGGGGAATCCACATGGTGTTCCGGTCTTATGTTTTCACGGATGGTTGGATAATGCCAATAGCTTTGCTCCCCTGGCAAAATTTTTCCCTGACTATCGGTTTCTATCTTTTGATTTTCCAGGCCATGGTAAGTCAAGTCATAAGCCAGAAAATTCTATTTATTATTTTGCAGAATATGCACTGGAAATAGTTTCCATTGTTCAAACTTTAGGAATCGAAGATTTTATTTTAATGGCACACTCAATGGGTGCCGCTATTTCTACGTTAGTTGCTGGAACCAATTTACTTAAAATTAGAAAATTGATTTTAATTGAGGCATTAGGCCCAATTACAAATGTTTCCCAATCGGCTCCAGACATTATGGCAGAAGCCATAAAACAGGTATTACACCCAAGAGGAAAAAAAGAGACTTATTTCCCCAACATGGAATCCGCAGTCGCCATACGACTTAGAGCAGGGGATATGCAAGAAAACTCTGCATCAATACTTATGGAACGAGGAATCGAAAAAACTCCTCGAGGTCTCAAACCAAGAAGAGATCTCAGATTACACTTTAATTCCTTTTTCCGTTATACGGAAGAACAAGTTGCATCTTTTTGCGAAAGGATAGTTTGTCCTACATTACTCATATTAGGCGACAAATCAAACTTTCCAATAGCAAACGCGTATCCAAACAGAAAAGCAGCAGTCAAAAACCTAACAGAAATTACCCTCAGCGGCGGGCATCACTTACATATGGATCATCCAGAAAAGGTGGCGCATGTCATTTTACAATTTTTAAACGATCAGAATACAAAGGAAAATTCATGACTTCACCAATCGAAAATCCATCTCGGCATGGTTTTGAAATTCACCACGACACTTGTTTTGGCTGCGGCAAAGAAAACCCACTTGGACTTGTTGCTGATTTCACTTTTCATGATGAAACAGGAGAAGTGAACTTTACTTATAATTTTAAAAAATTATATAACGGAGCGCCTGGTTTTGTACATGGAGGCATCTTATCTACCATGTTAGACGAGGCAATGGGAGGCTTATGTTTTCACCTTGGTTACATAGTTATGACAGATACCATGAGTTTTAAATTCCACAAAGCCACACCAGTCGAAACAGAACTGCTCATTCGTGCATGGCCAATCAAAAAAGCAAAACGCAAAGTATTTTTGGAATGTGAACTCACTTCTCTGAACGGAGAAATTCTTTACGTCAAAGGAGAAGGAGCTTTCCACATCTTGCCACCTCGATTTTTCTCAGAAAAATTGACTGGGGGAAAAATAGCGATTGCGAACGAATTATTATCTGTTAATAAATTGAAAAGAGCACATCTCTTTGACAGGATAGAAACATGAATCGAAAATTTTACGCAGCATTGATCACTACACTACTCATCCAATGTTCTGGTGCATCAGTGAAAGATGGGTCTGGCGACCAGGAATTTGAATTAAAATTAGCAAAGGGAAAATGGATCCGCACAGAAAGATTTAAAAATTCTGGCGGAATCCGTGCTGTCGGAGAAGTGAAAGCCGAGTGTGGTGGCACAAAATGTACAGAAGACCAAGTAGCTAAGTTTGCCCCACCTAAAATTAAATCGTTACCAAAACATGGCATTTGGGAAGAATACATCCAATTTGAACAACCAGGTTCCACTCCTGAAAATCCAAAATTCAAGTCAACTCTCGATCAAGTTGGCGAATACATAGACGGGAAAAAAACGGGAATTTGGAAAAAACCCGACCCAGAAAATCCACAAAAATTCATTGCTGAAACCCCTTGGACTGACGGGAAAAAAGAAGGTGTTGCGAAAACCTTCGACAAACAAGGGAATGTGACATCGGAAACCACTTACGTTGATGATAAAAAGAATGGGCCTTACTTTCGAAAAAATAGTAAGGGTGAGTGGATTGAGAAAGGGAACTTCAAAGACAATGAAGAAGAAGGGGAGTGGTTATACCACTTCGTAGGAGCCGATGGAAACGGAATCAAAACAAAAGTTTCATATTCTAACGGATTAAAAAATGGTTTAGAAATTAATTATTATAAAGATGGTGTCGTTGAATCACAAGGGAATTACGTTTCAGATGTGCGCACAGGACCATGGAAGATGTTCGGTGGAAAGGGTAATCTATTAGCAGAAGGAAACTACTCTAAAAAAGAAAACTCAGAAAATTTAGATATCAAATATGAAAGATCAGGGATATGGAAAGAATATTATCCAGATGGAAAACTATTTGGCCAAGGACCTAGAAAACATACACGCACTGGTGAATGGAAGTTTTATTATAAAAACGGTCAAGTTGCTTATCATGGTAATATGGCAAATGAAAGTATGTTAGAAACTGCTAAAGTGTATGACCAAACTGGAAAAATTTTAGGTGAAGGAAAATTATTTTTCTCTCTTGTAAAAATTGACGAAGAACTCCAAGACTTAAAATTAAATTACAAACCAAGTATACCTTTTACTTATTTTTATCCTTCCGGTAAAAAGAGAATGGTCATCAGATCCACAGAAGATGCAACAGAATATTCTGAAGATGGAAGAGAATTAGGAAAAGGCCCTGTAGAACCACAAGGAAGAAAAATGGGATGTTGGACAATCGGTGGTAAAACTGAATATTACATGATTGATAAACCAATGCCAAAAATGACTGCTTCACAATGCAAATAAACCAAGAACAAATCAAAGAAATCTCTGACCAAATCAAATTGATTCGGTCAGAATTAGCAGAATCAATCTCTGGGATGGAAAACGTCATCCAATCGTTGTTTGTTGGCCTCGTTGCCAACGGACATGTTCTTTTGGAAGGGATGCCCGGGCTTGCAAAAACCTTATTAGCAAAAAATTTAGCATCCATCATTGATGCAAAATTTTCCCGAGTTCAATTCACACCTGACTTATTACCTGCCGATCTTATAGGAACAAATATCTTTAATCCAAAAACTTCATCCTTTGAGATAAGGAAAGGCCCCATTTTTACCAATGTATTGTTAGCGGATGAAATCAACAGAGCACCTGCGAAAGTTCAGTCCGCATTACTACAATGTATGGAAGAAAGGCAAGTGTCGATTGCTGACCAAACTTTTGATCTGGATCCACCTTTCTTTGTAATCGCAACCCAAAACCCGATTGACCAGGAAGGGACCTATCCACTTCCAGAAGCGCAATTGGATCGATTTTTGTTCAAAGTGAATGTTGGTTATCCAAATTTTGATGAAGAAGTCGCTATTCTACACCAACATGGCAACGTTCATTACCAAAAAAAATCTCCAAAAAAATCGATGAATCCAAAGGAAATCCAAAAGATTTCTGAAATCTCGAACCATGTTTTTGTAGATCCAAAACTTTATGCTTATATCGTCAATCTAACGAGAAATACACGCCCAAATTCAACTAACAGTGCAGAGCTGAAAACTTATATCCTTCACGGTGTAAGCCCCAGGGCAAGTTTAGCCTTACTAAAAGTTAGTCGAATCAACGCTTTGTTGGAGGGGAGAACTTTCGTAATTCCTGAAGACATCCAAAGGTTTTTCGCAGAAATCGTCAAACATAGAATCCACCTTACCATTGATGCTATCAGCGAAGACATAAGTACAGATTCCATAGTCAAAAGGATATTATCAGTAACGGAAGTCCCCTAAATATGCTAAACCCAGAGTTAAAAAGACTGCTGCAAGTTTTGCAATGGGAATCAAAAAAGAAATTTGCTTCAAACAGGAAAGGGCTTTTATTCACTGCTGACCGAGGCAGGGGTTTAGATTTTAAAGAAGTAAGAAACTACCAGTTCGGAGATGACATTCGTTATATCGACTGGAATGTTACTTCACGAACAGGAGAGTTACATACAAAAGAATTTTTTGAAGAAAAAGATGCAACGATCATTCTCTTCATCGACAAAAGCTTTTCAATGGATGAAACAAAATCCAATTCAACGTTTCAAATTGCTTTATTTTTATCATTATTCCATATACGTCTAGGCAATCGTTTATTCATTATTAGCTTCTCCGACCACATTTTCTCTTCAGGAAAATGGTTTAAAACAGAAACAGAAGTTTTGACTTTTTTTGACCAATTAAAAAAACAAAAAGCAGGTGTTGAAACCAACTTTTTGGAAGCTTACCAATATGCTTACAAAATCCATCCAAAATATGCAGTTAGCTATTGGCTGAGTGACTTTATGAATTTGTCTTCATGGGCAAAACAATTCACCTTTCCTAAGTTATGGGATCAATACGGGATCTGGATCAAAGATGCAATTGATGATATAGATATGCCATTTTCTCTTCGATTCTTTCGAACGATCTCACAAGAATCTAAATCAATGAAAGAAAATAAATCAACCTACAATAAAGATTTATTTATGGCAAAGTCAATTTTTGGGAAAAATCTAATTCAAATTGATCCCAATGCAAAACTCCACAACCAAATACTACCTTTGTTCAAAGTGCACAAAAATGTATAAATTGATTCTTGTATACTCACTATTCTGTTTTGCATTATTTGCATCACCCAAGGAATCAATCACCAATGATCGAATATTTGTTGGAGATAAAGTCCAATACGAAATTAGTTGGGACAAAAATACAGTGACAGATGTTATTTTAGATTCAGGAGAACTTTATGAAGACGAATCTTTACCAGTTTTAGAAATCTTATCTGTAGAAAAAAATGAAACCAAACTAACTGCCACCGTTATCTTTTTTATGGCGGGAGAGTTTTATTTGCCTACCGTTTGGAAAGAAAATGGAAAAGAGTTTAAATCAAAACTTAAAATCGTTGTTTCATCCAATTTAACTGGACAGGAATCGGATATTGAAGATCTCGATCCACCTCTCGTGTTTTCTGGACCGTATTTATTCCGGCTTTTTGGGCTCATCATCTTTTTTTGCATCAATTTATATGTATTGTATGCTCTATATTTGTATTGGAAATCAAAGCCAAAAGTTGTAAATGCAATTTGGGAAAAAAATCCAACGTTACCTGAATCAACAAAACGCCTTCGCAGTTTAGAACAATACCTACAATCTGATTCCATTTTTGAGAAAGAACTAACGTTTAAAATAAGTGAATACCTAAAAGAAGTGTATTCAGAAAAATTAAATGAAAACCTTCTCGGACAAACAGATTCAGCGTTTCTTTCCACAATTCATGACAAAACGCATATCCCCGATGCATTGATTCGTGAAATTAGAATGTACTTTAGAGAATTAAAATACAATCAAAGTGATGTAATCCTTTCAAAAGAAAAAGCAAACGAGATTTGGAATAAAATCAAAAAGGACTTTTTAGTATAAGATGGACCAACTCCAAAGACCTTATCTACTTTTATTAATCATTCCAACTGTTTTAGTTTATCTTTACCAATGGAGAAAAAATCCATATGGCCCACTTTTTTTATTACAATCAGATCGATTTGAAAAACCTAAACACAAACTTCTTACAAAAATAAGAACAATCGCATATTTTCTTTCTGAATTTTTAGTGTATCTTGCTCTCTTATTTTTAATCATTGCAGCGGCAGGGCCAGGAGAAAATTACAAACTCACTCCCGACACCACTAAAGGTGTGGATATCATGATTGCTCTTGACATTTCGGGTTCTATGGTCAATTCTTATGATTTTTTACCAAAAAATAGATTAACTGTTTCCAAAGATTTATTAAGGATCTTCATTCAAAAGCGAATCTACGATCGAATCGGAATTGTATTATTTGCTGGAGCTGCCTACTTACAATCTCCTCTTTCTAACGATCGATATGCTTTAGAAGAACTGATTGCTGAAACATCAAGCGAAGATATTGAAGAACAGGGCACGGCAATTGGAGATGCCCTTGTTTTATCCACATACCGCTTAAAAAATTCAGAAGCAAAATCTAAGGTGATCATACTTTTGACTGACGGTGTTTCTAATACGGGAAAACTTGATCCGGAAACAGCAGCTTATGCTGCCAAGTCCATTGGAGTGAAAGTGTACTGTATCGGCATTGGAAAAGAAGAAGGACAATATGAAGTCAATTACGATTCCCTTGCCAAAATTTCGATGAATACTAATGGACGTTTTTTTAGAGCAGAATCTCCAGAGGTATTACAAGAAGTTCTAAATGAAATCAATAGTCTTGAAGTTGTTGAATTGCCGTCTAAACCATTAGAAATCCATGAAACACATTTCCCAAAATTCGTTTTTTTCTTCTTTCTATCTTTGTTCATCTACTTACTTCTAAAACTATATCCCTTACCCGAGAAAATTTGATGGATACAAATACAATCATCATTTATGGCATCATCACATTGGTATTGGGGGTAATGATCTCAGTTTTAAAACTATTCATCAACCACTCAGCAGAAAAAATAAAATCGGATCTTCCTTCTCTTAAAAATAGAATTCAATCAACGAATTCGATACTTTTATTCGTTAGATCAATGATATTCTTATTGGCATTGTTTTTTGCCATTGAGTCTCTTTACAAAGTCAAATCTGTAGATGCTGAAACTACTAAAAACTTTGAATCAAGTGATATCCTTTTTGTTGTCGATGTAAGCCTGTCTATGAATGCAATCGATGTTAAACCAAATCGATTAAAACGATTTCAAGATTTAAGCTTACGTTTGTTACCTGAATTAAAAGGAAATCGCATAGGTATGATTGTTTTTGCAGGCCAATCCTTTTCCTATTGTCCACTCACCTCCGACGTTACAGCCGTTTCCGATTATATCAAATCACTCGGTGTAGAAATGGTTGGTGCAAAAGGAACTAATTTAGGAAAAGCTTTAGAAAAAGTAGAATCCGTTAGAAAAAAAAGTAAAAATCTACAATCAATGTTAACCGTCATTGTCACGGATGGAGAAGACCATGAAAAACAGACACTTCCCAAATTAGAAGGGGAAGTTGTGGTTTGGGGAATCGGGACAGAAGAGGGAGGACCCATCGAATTCCGAGATCCAAGCACTGGTAAAGGTGGTTTTGTTACATATGATTCAAACTTAGTTGACTCACCTTATTCTGACAATGTTATCACTTCAAAGTTAAATGCAGAACTTTTATACAATCTTGCAGATAAATACAATGGTCAATATACCAATGTATCCTTTTATGAAGATGGAGCATATCAGCTGCTTGATAAAATCGATTCAATGAAAAAAACGAAAACCGAACGATTAGAACGGTTTAAAAATGAAGATGGGGCTCATCCTTTTATATTGATTTCATTTTTTTTACTTCTTTTAGAGCGAATCTTATCCGTTCAGATGCAAAAAAATCCATTTTTTAAATCTGCCATAATCATTTTTTTGTTTTTTACAACGCAAAACCAAATCCATGCATGGGAATTGGATCCAGGTGGTAATGCGATCGAAAGAGGAAAACAAGCGTATGAAAACCAAAATTACAATGAAAGTGAAAAGGAATTTTCAAAAGCAAAGGAATACATCAAAGATGATCCAAGGTTAATTTATAACGAATCGACATCAGCATACCAATTGGGTAAATTTTCAGAATCAAAAGAACTACTTGAAAAAACAATCAATCATCCAAAAGCGAATTCCGAACTGAAATCCAAAGCTCATTTTGCCTTGGGGAACATTTACTCTAAATTAGGCCAAAAGAAAGAAGCCCTTCGATCTTATTTAGATAGTTTAAAAGTAAATCCAAATAACCAAGCTGCAAAAAAAAATATCGAACACTTAACTCAAAAACAAAATTCTAAACAAAACAATCACCAAGGACAAGGACAACCCCAAAACCCTAACCCTTCACAAAAACCAAAGGAAAACCAAAAAAAGGAAAATGAGACCCAAAACCCTTCAGACGTAGACCGAATCATGGAACCTTTTTCTAATGATTCGATTCTAAAAAATAAACGGGGAGGGTCATTCGATAATGAAAAATTTTGGTAAAAATCTAACCCTAATCTTGGTTTTCATTACATTTCCCTTTTTCCAATTATTGCCTAATGAAGTAGAATTTTATTTTCACCCAGACGAATTTTCGTTAGGTGAATATGCAAAACTAGAAATCAAAGCCTTTGGAGACAAACCGTTCCGTGTATTACAAACAAATCTTAAACAAAACGGAGTTCGAGTGCGATATGTAGGAAGTGGCACTGAAACTCAAATCATCAATTTAAAAGTAACAAAATCACAGATCATCAACTATTATGTTGATACAGAAACGGAAGGACGTTTCCAACTTCCTGAAATTTCTGTTGAATATGACCAAAAAAAATACATATCTCCCCCCATAAAATTTAAAGTAAGCAAAAAAACAAAACACAATCCTAATGGTTTTTTGAATCCATTCCCTTTTGAATTCGATGATAATGATTCAAATGAAATACCAGAAGTGTCATTCCATACGAATAAATCTGTGTTTTATAAAGGAGAACCAATCGTTGGATATTTTGTATTGTACTACTCACATTATAGGCAACCATTCTTAGAAAGGGATCCTAACCATTCAATTTCCTTTCCTTTTTTCCTTTCAGAAACACTGAGACAAGTTTCCGTTCAAATTGAACCAGAAGTCATGAGAAACAATATCCCCAAAAAGACAATGGTCTTTGCTAAAGAAATTTATGGGTTAACTGCTTTAAAATCGGGAACTTTTACACTCGGAAAAACAAAATTCATCACAGGTGATAGCCTTCGATTCAATTCTATCCAAGAAACAATTGAAACAAATCCTTCGAAAGTATTGGTCCTTGATTTACCAAACAAATCCCCAAAAGAATTCACAGGTGCCATCGGAAACTTTAAAATCAAATTTCTTTCAACACCTAAGCAAGTATATGAAGGGGAAACTGCTTACTTCGAAGTAAACATAGAAGGGGAGGGTGGATTTGAAGGAATCAAACCCATGAATTTTACTAATACAAAAATTAAATGTATATCCCAAACAAAGTCCAAATCGTTCCAACAATTGGAATCTGGCGAATACGGATTTTACTCTAGGGTAAAATTTTTATATAGTTACCAAGTGCTTAGCCAAAAAAAAGAATTCATAGAACCATATAGATTCAGTTTCTTTTCCCTTTCAGAAAAAAAATACACCACTCAAGAATTACCATTCCCTGAGTTTCAAATTTTACCAAAACGGAATTTGAATTTAGAGAAAATTCCCCAAGGCCCAAAAGTAAATTTAGAATGGCCATTTTTTACTTTAGTTTTACTTGCGATTTTTGGGATTTTTTCCTATATGGGATTTAAGAAGTATTCATTTCATTTGGAGATCCAAACCTTTGTTACGGTCGTGGAAAGTTTTGGGAAAAAACGGGGATTCTTTTTAACGGAATATCTAACGAAACAAGGAATACCTAGTTCTGATTCCGAGTGGTTCACCCAAGTATTGGAATCAAATCCAAATCTCCAGGCTTTGTACAAGAGTTTATCTACCAAAGACCGTTTCAAAGTTTTAACCATTGCTAAAAAAATTCAACCCAAGGAGTAAACTATGTCAAAAGAAGAAACAGGCAAAATCAGTGTCGAAACAGAAAACATATTCCCGATCATTAAAAAATGGCTCTATTCAGAAAAAGATATTTTCTTAAGAGAGCTTGTTTCCAATGCAAGTGATGCCATAACCAAACTAAAAAAAATTTCTCTCAGTGAGGAATTTGATGGTGGGACCGACTATAAAATTAATTTGGACTTCGATGTAGACAAACGAATTCTCACCATTGAAGACAATGGGATCGGAATGACAGGGGAGGAAGTTAAAAAATACATCAATCAAATTGCTTTTTCTGGTGCAACAGACTTCGCCAAACAATACCAAAACTCTGAAAACAAAGCAGAAATCATTGGCCACTTTGGTCTTGGCTTTTATTCCTCGTTTATGGTTTCAAAAAAAGTAACCATTGAAACAAAATCCTACAAAAAAGGGGAAACTGCCGTTATGTGGTCAAGTGAATCAGGCACTGATTTCACAATCACCACCATTGAAAAAGAAAATCGTGGTACAAAAATTTCACTTTACCTTGATAATGAATCTGGTGAATACCTCGACAAATGGAAACTAAAGGAACTGATAAAAAAATACTGTGATTTCCTACCAGTTGCTATCTTTGTTCAAGGAGAAAAAGCCAACCGAGAGAAACCACTTTGGTCCGATGAACCATCTAAAATAACGGCTGATGATTACAAAGATTTTTACTCTTACCTATTCCCATTCTCAGGTGAGTCACTCTTTCATATCCATTTAAACGTAGATTATCCTTTTCGATTACAAGGGATCTTGTATTTCCCGAAACTCACTCATGAATTAGAAGCGTCCAAAAATGGAATCAAATTATTTTGTAACCATGTCTTTGTGAGTGATAATGCGAGCGAATTGATTCCTCAATTTTTAACCATACTCAAAGGTACGATTGACATACCAGATTTACCTTTAAACGTTTCGCGGTCTTACCTTCAAAATGATCCTTTGGTTAAAAAAATCTCAAACCATATCATCAAAAAAGTAGCAGACCGTTTGATTGATGATTTTAAGAAGAATAGAACTAAATATGAAGAGAATTGGAATGATATATCCATCTTCGTGAAATATGGAGTTCTAACAGATGAAAAATTTTATGATGCAATGAAAGATCATATCATTTTCAAAAATTCAGAAAATAGTCATTCAACCGTTGCTGAATATTGGGATAAAAACAAAGAAAAAAACCAAAACAAAATTTTTTATGCAAATGAAACCGAAATGGGTTCAGTTTACATGGAATTATTGAAATCACAAGGATTGGAAGCCTTACTAGTTGATTCAAAAATTGATTCTCACCTCATCCAACATCTGGAAACCAAAAATCCTGACTGGAAATTCCAAAGAGTTGATTCCGAACTTGCAGATCAAGTGTTGGATAAAGACTCCAAGTCTGAACTTGTAAACGAAGCTAACGAAACAGAATCAAGCCGTATTATGAAAATGTTCCAATCAGCACTTCCAACAGAAGGCGTTCAGGTAAAAGTGGAATCGCTAAAATCAGTAGAAGTCCCAGGAGTGATTTTATTGCCAGAATTTATGAGAAGAATGACAGAAATGAACTCTATGTTCAATAGAGAAGATACAAAGTCTTTACTCAAATCTCATACTTTGATGGTAAATTCAAAATCACCGCTTGTTAAATCCGCCTTACAGGCGTTTGAGGGAGTTAACCCAGAGAAAGGGAAAAAACTTGCAAGAGTTATTTATGACCTATCTCTACTTTCCGCCAAAGTAATGGACGAAAAAGAAGTCTCAGAATATACAAAAAGAACTACAGAATTTTTGCAGGAGATTTTTTCGTCTTAAGACAATTTCCAATTAGAAAGATTTGGCAACGATTCCCGTAAATGGAATTGTTGCCATGTGATCCAGATTTGTATAACAAGTCGCCTTAGCTCCCTCCCCATTGTTGTAGCCTACAAAAAAGGATATTTTGAAGAGTTTGGTGTAAAGGTTAGCCTTCATTTAAACACTCACCATAAAGCCATTTTACCCTTACTAGATGCTGGGCGGGTGGAAGCAGGAGAAATTCCAACCATTGCCTATCTTCAAGAAAGTTTTTTAAAAAAATCCAAACTCAAACGGATCTATAAAGGGATTTATCTTTACCATTCACCTTTAAGTTTTTATTCAAGGTTTCAGTTTAAACCAGAAGATCTCACAAGAAACAAAGCTTATATTCTACCAGTACCACATATCAATTCTGTCGAAAGGTTATTTGCTGAAAAGTTTTTAGAAGAATATGCTCCTAAAAACCCTGTAAAAGTCCGGTACATTGACACACCCGGATTTTTAGAAGAAAAAGAATTTTTAAAACCGAATTGTTTAGGACTTGTTTCTGATTCTTTTTCGAGTCCCTTTCTAAAAAACTTTCAAGATTTTGGGAACTCATTAGACCTCCCAATTCTAAAACCAAACACATTATACCCATCCACCTTACTAGCGTTTAGCGGCGATGCTATACTAAAAACAGGAAGAGAAGTTTCGGGAGTTTTACTTGCTGTCAAAAAAGCAATTGATTTCCTGCAAAACGCAACAAACCAACCAACTGGAAATTTATGGGATGATTTACAACTTACGCATTTTTATCCCCATTTGAGAGTAGGGGAGACAAAAAATCTTCTTACGGCGCACCCTCTGATCCAAAAAGGAATTTTTTCTTATCATGGAGACGAATCCTCACTTTTCCCTCTCTTAAAGGATGTTTACTTCAGATTGATAAGACGTGTGATCCAACCAGAATCTGTGTTAACTGCCCTTAACTTTGAAGAAATTCTTTCCGCTCTGGAACCCAAAAAAGTTTTTGATGTAAGGAAGTTATCCAGTTTCCAAGAACCAAACAATTTAAAACTCCACGCCCCATCCCAGATCAATTACCGAAAACTCAATGCGGTAAGGCATCTCATAGTTGATGTCAATTCACTTGTTTTGGATATGTTACAAGGAAATTATGGATCCAGACTCAACACAGACGAAACATTACAACTAGATAACCGAGTCAAAGTTCTCGTAAACTCCATGTTAGACTCGTTTAATGCAAAAATTGAATTACAAAGAGAAGAAATTACAGAACTTGAAAATCTTATTTCAATTTTAGAAATCAAACTGGATCGATCAGCGGTAGATTTACAATATTCTGAAGAAAAATATCGTTACTTATTTGAATTCTCAAGAGAAGCCATTGCATTAGTGGATGCAGATACAGGCAGCATTTTAGAAGCAAATAATCAATTTCGAATACTAACTGGTTATACTCGTGGTGATATAACAAAACTGACAATTGAAGACATCATTTTAGGCAAACAAGTTTCTAGCCAATTGCGTTTTGGATCAGATTTATCTTCAGATACAATGTTATCTTTGCCTGATGTAGAAATATTAGCGAAAGATGGTACGAAAGTAGAAGTTGATATAAGCTTTACATCCATTCTACTCTCTCCAAAAAAACGATACCAAGTACAATTCCGACCAAATTCTGAACGAAAAGAACAAGAACGATTACAACATGAATTTATTTCAAATGTGAGCCATGAGTTAAGAAGTCCAATGACCAATATCCGTGGGTATTTGGAATTTTTTAAATCTGACTCTTCGTTGCCATTTAATGCAGAGCATATCAATATGTTGGAAGTAATTGATAAGAATGCCAAACGACTCAGCTTTTTAATCGAAAACCTACTTAAGTTAACGACATCTCGAGAGAAAGACAAAGAAGTGGAAGTAGTCGAAATTTTTGATCCCGTTCCAGTGATAGAGGATGTGATCCATATGAATTCTCATTTAGCAAAAGGAAAATCCATTGAATGGGATCTTTCTTTAAAGAAAGGCCTCTTTGTCCGAGGAATCAAATTTGAATTCTCACAAATCATTACTAACCTTTATGTAAACGCTTTAAAGTATACTTTCAAAGGGAAAATCGGAATCTCTCTCAAAGAATCCAACGGGAAAGTAGAAATCATCGTGGAAGACACTGGAATTGGAATTGATCCCAATTACAAAAATCAGATTTTTGATCGATTTTTTAGAATCCCTTCATCGGATAACAGAAAGATAGGTGGAACTGGCCTTGGCTTATCCATTGTAA
Organism: Leptospira yanagawae serovar Saopaulo str. Sao Paulo = ATCC 700523; assembly: GCF_000332475.2. Taxonomy (GTDB): domain Bacteria; phylum Spirochaetota; class Leptospiria; order Leptospirales; family Leptospiraceae; genus Leptospira_A; species Leptospira_A yanagawae. The sequence goes on along the minus strand of NZ_AOGX02000047.1, from coordinate 108,956 downwards.
AGTCTTTAGTTGAAAAAATGTCTGGAGAAATATTTGTAGAAAGCGCCATGGGTGAAGGAAGTAAATTCACCCTCTTGTTTCCAAAGATCAATGCGACCTCTTAGTTTGTTTTTTCTTTTTTGGTGATGGCTTTTTTTTGGCAGGGACTTTTGTTTTTTGAGAACCTGGTTCCACCTTTGTTTTTAATGTTAGGTGGGATGGAATATCCGTTTCGGCTAATTGCATTTTAGACAAAATCACAGACAATTCCATCATTTCCCTAGTTCCAAGTAAATGCATCATGGCAAGAGCTTGGTTAATGCCCAACTTCTTAAAAATTTCCAAAACATTGGTTACACCAAAAAACTTCAGTAAAATTGGTAATTCTTCCAATCCTCTTTGTTTGATCCACTTTTTACAATCTGCCACTGACAATTCATTCACGAGCCGAAGGATTGGTTCGACTTGGACTTGATCCACTAACCATAAAAAATCCCTCATAGGAATTTCCTTAAGTAAGGCAATGGATTTCTGTATTCCAAGGGATTTTAGGATCTCAACACTGACTTCCCGTCCCAAAGTTTTAGCAAGTAGACCAACATCTTTTGGAGGGATACTTTTTGAAACCGTTGCTAAATCTGCGATAGATAATGAATGAATGAAATACACCAAATCGTCATCATCATTTTCACTGATCATCTCCACTAATATTTTCTCAGGGATTTGATTCACGAGTTCCACAACGGTTTCTTCACTTAATTTTTGTGTGAGAACAATGAGCCTTTCTTTCGGAACTTTCCCGGTTAGAGAAAGAAGTTTTTCATAACCTAAATTTTTCAATATTTGAAAGGATTTTTTGGGTCCCAGTTTTTCTAAATATTGATACACGGTTTGAATCGTAACGAGAACTTCTTTCATTTGCCCCAACTTTGGATACAAACTGTCAGAATCTTCTTAAAATTCCAGAGAAATTCCTTTCAAAATCCATTAAATTTTGCAAAATGGAAGAGTGAAACCTAGAGATCTTTGGATTGTTTTGTGTTTGTTCATTTTAGGTGTAGTTGGGCTCATTTATGTAAAAACAGAACCCTATGGAAACTCACTTTCAGCCCTCATTGGCATTTGGGAAGGCTTCTATGAAATCAATCCTAACCTAGTTGATTCCCAGTTTGTCATCTATCCATCTGGTGGATACGATGGGCAATTTTTTTATCTACTCGCAAAAGACCTGTTTGTTGATGAAAAATGGGATTTAATTGTAGATAGCTTTTACTTTCGATACCATCGTATCGGACTTTCCTTTGCATCAGGAATTTTATCCGTCCTTTTTGGATCTGAATATTATCCTATCCTCACATTGATTTTACTATTTTCGGTTTTTTTGGTTTCTGTTTATTGTTTGTACGACCTTTTGCCAAAAAAATCAAAATGGTTTGTTTTGTTTTATATTTTTTCTCCTTACTCACTAAACGCCAATCTTTTGTTAGTTGCCGATTCTTTCTTTGTGAGTCTTGCTTTAATTGCTTACTATTTTTATGTGAAAGAAAAACACTTTTTGTCTTTTCTTTTTTTCCTTTTCACAGTTTTCACAAGGGAACTTGGCATTTTATTTTTAGCACCAATTGGCTTAAAATATTTATTAGGGAAAAATTGGAAACTCCTACTATTATATTCTATCCCAGGAATTCTATTCATTGGGTTTATCATCTACGGATGGATCGCAATACCCAATCATCTAGGAACAAACCCTCTTGGTTTTCGTGATATGACAGATTACCCTTTATTTGGATTTGCCAAAAGTTTTATCGAAAATGGAACATTCCATTTCAAAATCAAAGAATTTCCAAAACTTTTGTTTCTATTATCATTTTTTTCAGTCAGTTACTTATGCCTAATCTCACTCCGCCAATCATTTCTGCACAAGATGGAGATCCTTTTGCCAATCCTTGGAAGTTTATTCGTGATCGCCATTGCGGAAGAGGGGTATTGGCGTTCGTTTGATAATCTCAGCAGAATGTTTACCTTAATATTACCATTCTCAATCTTATTCATTGATGAGATAAAAAACATTGGCCTCAAACTATTTTTATCCTCTTCTGCACTTTTATTTTTCTTTTTACTCATTCGTATTTTATTCATCACACCAAAGAAGGAATATTTTTTAGCAATATGATTTCACTTGCCTATTCACCTTGTCCGAACGATACATTTTTGTTTTATCACTTAATTCGAAACCCCGATTATCCAGTGAAAGAAGAACTGTATGATGTAGAAAATCTAAACGAGTTTGCGAAGGAAAGCAAATTTCCTGTAACAAAACTATCGTTTGCAGCTTACTTCCAAATCATGGATCGATACATTTTGTTGGAAACAGGTTCTGCATTAGGAAGGGGCTGTGGTCCCATTCTTGTCCGAAAAAAAAACACCAACACAAGTTTGACAAATTATAAAAGGCTTTATATCCCTGGGCTAATGACTACGGCAAACTTACTTTTGTCTTTGTATACTAATGGAACCCACAAACCAACTGCCCTTAGATATGACCAAATCATCCCAACTCTTTTATTAGAAGACGATAGTTTGGGAGTCATCATTCACGAAGAAAGGTTTACTTATGAAGAAAGAGGTCTTGAGAAAGTGGTAGATCTTGGAGAATGGTGGGAATCTTCCACAAGTTACCCAATCCCACTTGGTGCCATTGCCATAAGACGTGATATCCCAAAAGAAGAAGCGTTAATATTCCAGAAAGAATTGCAACGGAGTTTAGAAGCAGCTTACCTTGAACCCAAAGAGATGATGGACTACATACGAATGAATTCACAAAACAAGGATGACGAGGTGATCCGATCTCATATCAATTTATATGTAAATGAATTCACAAAACGTTTAGGAGAAGAAGGACACAACGCAATCACTTATTTACTAAAAAGGGCAATTGATGCAGGTTTCGCTCCAAAACCCACAACAATCCCTCCCTTATTTTTAGGAGAAAGTTAACATACAAAGGATATGACCTTTGTCTTTTTTGCAAGCTTCCATGGCTTTTGCGACAAGCATTCCTGGTTTTAATTTGGAAGGATCAGCTTTGATCGCATGTCCAGAAGAAAGACCTGAAACCAAAAGGTCTCCAGGATAAATGGGAACTTGTGTTGCATCAACATGGATTTTGGTGATTCCTAACATGGCAACAAGGACATATTCTACACCTTTCTCTTGTTTCCCAAACACTAGATTTGCATTGGATACAGCAACACCAATCACATTGGTAGAGTAGGGGTGTTTGGATCTACCAAGCACACCTGTTTCTTCTGTAGCAACCAGTAAATCCCCAGATGTGATTACATCTTTTCCATCCAATCGAAAATACCTGGCAATGCATTCCTCACCACCATCTTTTGTGATGCGAAGGTTTCCCTCAAATACAGACTCTCCGTTTGCATATATCGCTTTTCCAGACCCTGTTAATTCATAACCAGGTATCCCTTTCCCATCCGCAATGATGGCAAACTCTGACTGAGAAACAAAACGACCACCAGGTGCCGAAGTGCCGGCACCCAAGATACCTGCAGAACGAATATTGTCTTTCCCTTTGGAAATTCCATATAAACCAATGGAATCCCCAAATCCAACAACGCCAATCCCAGAGGATACACCAAGTAGACCCGATCCATTTTTCGTATTTTTTCCGTAAATGATGGCATCACTAGGTTGGGGAGGTACATATCCTTTTGAAGCAGATTCTGCTTCGCCAGTAATCTTTAATAATCCAGTGTGGGAATTGAAATCATGTTCTTTTTCGGCGTAGGGGTGGGTATGAGGTTTTGGATCTCTTTTGTCAGATAACCTAGGATCGTCTGATAAAACTACCTTACCAGGAACAGCTTCTCCGTGATTTGCAAGAATGACGATCCCTGCTTCGTCAAACGCAGCTTTGGCGAGACGTTTATCATTCCCTTGCACAACCACACCTGCCTTTGTTTCGCCAGAGTGTGCAAGTTGTACGATCCCATGTGACTCAGTACTCGCTAATTTGAGACGTTTGTCATTGCCTTGGACAACTGTATTTGCCTCCTCACCACCATTAGCTGCCAATTGCACAATACCCTTTGCCGTGGTGGTCGCATCCTTTAGTCTTGGGTCATCACCAGTGACTACCTTATCGATAGCAGTTTCACCAGCTTCTGCCAATTGAACAAGTCCAACTGATTTTTTCGTCGCTACCCGTAATCTTGAGTCATTCCCTTGCACCGCGACACCAGGCCTTGTCTCTCCATCTAACGCAAGCTCTACGATTCCGGGATGGTCGGTAGAGGCATTTCGCAAACGTTCATCATCCGATTGTACAACAAGCCCAGGCCTTGCTTCTCCACTCCTTGCGAGTCTCACAAGTCCATGAGTGAGTTCAGTGGCGATTTTTAGGCGTTTATCATTACCTTGTACGGCAACTCCAGGTTTTTCTTCCCCATCGGAGGCTAGTTCAACAATCCCACGGTATTCCGTTGTGGCATCTCGAAGGCGCCTATCGTTTGACTGTACAACAACTCCTTCTTTCACTTCGCCATCAACAGCAAGCCGAATGATCCCTGATCTTAAGACAGAAGCATAGGGGAGGGGTTCTCTTGTTGGCCCACCGGACTCTTTTTTATCGGCACTGGAATACAGTTCGATTTCGATGACTTCAGTGATGTATTCTTTTTTGTTCGATTGTTTTTCATCGATGAAAACGATTTTCAAAAATCGTAAATTGACAGGAGGGAAACGCCACTTGTACCAAGTACCTGGCTCAGATAAAAAATAGTTCTCTTCATGCAACTGGTGCCATGTCAGATCGTCTTCACTGTAATAAACAATGAAACGCTCTGGAAAATTGGTAATCGGATCATTTTTCGTCAACATTCGAAATTCTTCAATTCTGTTGACGGACCCCATATCTAAAATGACATACTCATCTGCAGGTTCTTCCTTTTTTTTAGAAGACCAACCATAGTCAGTTCTAGTATCAAATAAGTTTTCTTTTACATACAACCTGTCTAATTCTGAACTGACTTGGATGGACTGCACACCACTCACAAGGATCCGAAGCGGACCAAAACTAATCCTATTTTTTCCGTTACTTGCTTTTCTCGAAATTTTAGATATAAACTTCACATAACGAGCGCTAGTTAACGAAAACAGCCATTTGGCAGAAGTTTTGAATGATTTCCTAAAGGAAGATTCTTGTAAGATTGGTTCCCAATACTTTCCATCATGGGACAATTCAAATCGAAAGGAATCAGGAAAAAAATCCAATCCATCTTTACCAGGTAATAACTCGATTCCATTAAAAAAAACAACATCATCAAACTGAAAGATGATCGAGGAAAGGGAGGATTGCTCCTTTTCTTCCATAAAGGATAAAAATTCGTTATTTTTGATTTCATAAGTTCCCGTAGTTGATACGGATTGAATGGGGAGAGAGTAGGGGTGACTTGTGCGGATTAAATGATCTTTCATGCGCTTTTTACTGTTATGATTCCTTCCAAAAAATACCGTTTTTCTAATCAGTCTATCGAATTTCGCTCACACGTGAGCCTTCTTCTACTTCTGTAAACACAACTAGGACCATTGGTTTGACACGTTCCGTAAAATACATTTGGATGATTTGCCTCAAATGTCCGAAAACAGAAGAAGTGACTACGATGACATTTCCATCTGTCTCCACTTTTACCCTTTCCAATTGGCGGTAAGAGGATTCCGTTAATTCTTTGGAGGCCCAAGCCAAAAATCCAGACCATGAGGCTGGGTGCGGGGTAGTGGCGGAAGGGGATTGATTCTGCTCAAGATTAAGCACTTCCTTCCTCTGCAAACTGACGAGTTCACGACAAAGTGTTTTCACATAAGAAGCATTTGATTCCATGTGTAGGCTCACTGCTTTGCGATAGGCTTCCAAGGCGATCTCTGGCCCAAACAAATCCACGAGCGATTCAAAATCTTTTTTCTCTTCCTTTGTTTGCCCCAAACTTTCCCCCATTTCTTTCGGGGTTTGCGGATTGTTCGTATTGGATATAGTTATATTAATATGGTTAGGGGTCCCAACAGAACCCCCCTTTGCATCCAATTTCGATCCCCCAGAGGGATCTTTTTCTGGCTCCCTGGGGTGTATCTGGGTATCTCCCAGAGGGGTAATTTTGGAACCCTCATAATGGAAGGAAAAGTGGTACCGGGTAGAGGTGCGACCGCTGCCTGGTACTTGGTATAAGAGTCCCGCACTCGTTAATTCTTTTTTGGCAGAAACAATTGATTTTTTTGTTTTGAATCCCGTGAGCCTCATCAGTGTTTCTGTGTTGGGCCAAACTGGTTTGAAATTGTAATCACTGAACTTGAGTAAGACCGGGTAGAGGGTCTTTGCAGCATGGGATAACTCTGCCCAGACACCTGAATCTATGATGTCGGTCATCAGACGGATATAAGGGTGACGCAAGTCGCTCACAGGACTCCTCCATTTTTCTGCAAAAATGAAACTAATTTTAAGCAATTAAAATGAAGGAGTTGACATTATCTGACATAATGTTAATTATGTCTCATCCAACAACATTCCTTCGGGAAACCCCGACCCCCTGGTGTACCAGGGGAATTTTTTTCTTTTCGGGTTGGGACAATACTTGCCCCTCACCTTTTCTCGCAAGAAAAGGTTTCTGCTTAAACTCAAATAGTTTTATTATGTCACATTATTGTCGGATTCTGGTAGATGTCAAGTTCGTACAGTATTTTCCCAGCCAGTACTTAAAATTTTTTTCCTAAGTACTTGACTGCTAAGTACATGTTTGGGTTATGCCGAATCGCCATATTTTTTGGACAATTCCTTTCGTATAAATTTATAGATATCGCCCAAGAGGATTTCATCGTCTGACTGGATTTGAATCCCGCTTACTGTCCTTCTGATTTTGTATCCCGAAAGGGTAGTGGGATTTGATTTTGTAGGTTCTCCCGACTTTACTTGTTTGTTGAAGTCTTTCGCATCCTTTACGGTTTTTAAAGCACCTTTATGGTAGAGGGTTAAAAACTCATCCAAACTTCCTTTTTTGGCGGCCTGCGCGGCTTGGACAAGGAGGTTCTTGTTATAGATCTCGTTTTTTTTACATTTGTCTAAGTCGGCCTTTGACATAGATGTGATGGATAAAACCTCAGTCATGTAACTGCGGCTTTTTCCAAACATATCTCCTAATTCTTGGTCCGTATAATGATGTGTTTGTTTCAAAAAAACGAGGGCATCGACTTCTTCATAAGGGGAGAGGTTTTCCCTTTGTAAGTTTTCGATCACCGCAAGTTTGTAAATTTCTTTGTCTGGTCGGTTTAGGATTTTGCATTCAATCTCGGACCATCCAAGGGATTTGGCGGCATGGTATCTCCTTTCGCCAGCAATGATTTTATAACTTCCTTCCCTTTCACTTTTCGAAACAATGATGGGTTGGAGGAGGCCATCTGCCTTTAAGGTTTGCGCTAACTCTTCGATCCCTTTTTTCCTCTCTTGGCGAGGTTGGTGTTCGGAGGGTTGGATTTTGTCCATCCGAATCGTACGAATGGTGCCATCTAAGTTTTCAGCTTGGTAGATGTCAGCGAGAGATCCTAGTCGTTTACTTTTTAAGCTCATTCAAAACCTCCTCGATGAAACCTTCATACTCTTGAGATTGCCTGGAAGATCGGTTGTAGTCATACACCGATTTTTTTGCCAAATGACTTTCTCCAATTGCCACTCCATCCGAAATTGTATGTTCAAAAATTCGGAAGTATTTTGTGAGAACTGGTAAGATGGTTTTGGTCAAAAGGGTTTGGGGTTTCAGTTGGGTGATGAGAGCACCTAAAATTTCTAGGTCAGGGTTAATTCTTTTTTTGATAGAGGAAATGGTTTGTTGTAATCCCATAATTCCGTCCATTGAAAACTTTTCTGCTTGTAGGGGGATGAGCACGTAGTTTGCGGCCACAAGGCTATTCACTGTAAAAATGGATAGGGACGGCGGGCAATCGATGATTACAAACTCGAAATCCTTTAGTCCCGATAACGAGTCTCTCAGGATATAAGGAGCTTCCACTGAGTTTACCGAAACTGTTTCCATTTCCGCCAAACGCATGCTAGATGGTGCAATCCACAAATGCTCGTTATACGCCGGTGCAATGATATCTTTGATATGAGCAGAGTTTTGGAATAAGTGGGCAAGGTCTTTCTCAACGGTTTCGGGGTTCAGAAAAATGCCTGTGGAGTTTGCCTGAGGGTCCATATCGATGAGCAAAGTTTTGAGATTTCGGCGAGCCAATCCCATGGCAAGATTCAAAGAAGTAGTTGTTTTTCCCTCTCCGCCTTTTTGATTCGCAACTGCAATGGTGATCATCTATCTCTTGTTTCCCTTCCCAATTGGTATGCTTTCTTTTTGAAAAATTGGGATCAATTGAATTTTTGGAAATAGCCAAAAAAAGGATTTTTGGACAACTTCTATCCTCATTGTCGGACATCCGACATACCAAAAATTAGCAAAAACTATCTCGTTTCTTTTGGTCGGACGTCCGACATTTAAAACGGTACGTACTTGACAAAGTGATTAAATTTAAACAGTTTCATAGCATGCATTCACACACCCTGTCCTTGTTTGCCTCAGGCAAAACAGGCAAAGATTGGATGGATTCCGTCCTCCCAACTTTGTGGGTTGAGCTATGTACCGAATTCGAATTGCATTGCGGAGTTGTGGTTCTCAAAGCCGAAGGAGAAGATTCTTTTTACGAATCGGCTAGTTTCGGATATGGCGAGGATGGATTTTATTATTCGTTTTTAAACCGGGGTTCGGTTCACTGGGAAACCCTCATGACATCCAAAGAGCCCATTTCTTTCCCGGGTGTTGAATTTCCAGTTTTTGGGAAAAATACAAACGCCATTGGCATTCGGATCCACGCAGGAGAGAGTGTTGGTTTTTTGCTCGTAGAGTTAGAAGGCAAACCAAGTTTTTCCGTGTTAACACTTCTTGTTTTATTTGCAGAAAAAATTGGGAACGAATGGAAGAGGGGGAACCTCATTCTCCCACAAGGGAACCAAGTTCCAGTCTCTGTTGATGGAGCCCATCGCTTCTTTCGAGATGAGATTTCGAATTTGGAATCTGCTGTTATTGATTTCCGAGAGAATCGCATTGTCTCCATTTTTGGAGCAGCTGGGACAGGTAAAAAGACGCTCGCAAAGTGGATCCACCAGACCCAAAGTCCAGAGGCTCCCATCCTTGTTGTGGAGTCGCTCCCTGATCATTTTGGTAAATTTGAAAAGGCCATACATGAATGGGGGAAGGAAGCAAATATAGGGAGTCTCGTTTTTACTGATGTCCAATCCTTCTCTTTGGGACAGCAGCAAATCCTCGTAGACTGGTGGTCAAAATCTGGTTACAAAGGTTCTCTTTTCCTTTTGGGTCCAACGGAATTTGGACAAGAAATCCTGCCTGAATTCAAACAACTCCTGGAGCGAAATTCGATATTTTTGCCCTCTTTGAGTTTACTCCCCAAGGGGAGTTTTGTACGCATCATCCAATCGATTTTCCAAGAACTTTGCCGGACCCAAAATCGGTTGGGGCTGATTTTAAGTCCCCAAGCAGAAAAGGAACTTTCGGCCAGAGTTTACAAAGAAAATTTCGTCGAATTGCGCAACCGGATACTTTCGGGAATACTCACTTGCCGGACCCAAACGGTGGAAGTTTCTGACCTTGAGGTTGGAAAACTCCGTATGGATTTAGAGATTCCAGATGCGGAAGATTTAGACTTGCGGCGAGGGATAGAAGCCTTAGAAAGGCAGAAGATTCTTTTGGCGATGCGGATCTTTTCCGGGAACCAAATCCGAATGGCAAAGGCCTTGGGAATCTCGAGGGGTTCCCTCCAATACAAAATGAAACAACTTGGTTTGATGTAAAGATGGATGATACTGTATATGAAGAGCGGAAAACCCCTGCCGGTTTTCTCGTAAAAGTCCGACTTTCCAAACTGACTTACGTTGTCTTTACCGAAACAGGACCAGAGGTTCCCAAAGGTGCCAAAAACAATTCCATCGTGGTCAATGTACCTCGAGTGGGGTTTTTTGGAGACGATTTTGACGTTTCCCATTTCCACCTGGGAGAACTTTCCTTTGTGAATGTCAAAGCCGGGAAAATGGTCATCCCATACCAACATGGATTTTCCAATGAAATCAAAACAATTTATCTAGGGACGGGAAGCCAAAGTGACGTTCTCCCTGTCGTGATCTACCACTACAAAAACAAAGAAGAATTAATGGCAGCTTGGGAGAAGGGTGAACAAGCACAGTTTTTGGTTGTCGACGAAGAGATCCCTCGTTCCGACATGGTGTCGTTCAAAATCCGGTATCCAAGTATGAATATCCTTGTGATCAAAAAAAGGATCAATACCTCTGCGGAATCCCAGTCCCCTAAAACTGAAGAATCCAAAGACAAGGGTGTTGTGGACTACGACAAAGTTCGTGCCACGGATGTCGCTAAGAACCAGAACTTAAATACCTATAGCGAAAATCCTGTTTTCCTCGCGAGGATCCATTTGCGAGCCATGGAACTTGATAAAGTCAAACAACTCCTCCTCGATTTCCATCTTTCCTCGGACGATGTAATGTTCATTCGCACATTCTTAGATGTGATGATCAAAAATGAATATAAGAAACCGGAGTTAGACTCGGTCAAACCGCAGCTCATCGCCATGAACGAGGCCTTTCGTTTGGCAGTTCTCATTTTAGAATTCCAAGTGGAAGCGTTTGAGAAAGAATTAGATGCGGGATTCTCAAAAGACATCTCACATATGATTTATGCCTTACTCGCCAAGGAACAGGACCTTGCCAAAGACCTAGAACATGAAATTGTCCTATGGGAATGGAAGTTACGAGTGCGAGCCTCCCTCTACAAAAAATAGCCAAAATTCCTAAAAAAAAGCTTTATTTTTCACGGATTTCGGTGAAAACTAAGGATATCTATATGTTTTTCATGGGAAAAATCAAAAATTTGGCACGGAACTTGCTTAAAGTTGCGCCCTTGTTTTGCCTTCTTGGTTTTTTGGTATTCCCACAATCTGGTCTTTTTGCAAACGAGTGGGACAAACCAATTGTCCTTCTGGAAGAGCCACTCCTGCCTGCCATTGAACTTCGCAATGGCGAGATTTCTGAAGTCTTCATTGGATCCGAAACGGAACTTGCCATACAATCTGCAGGAATCGGTGAAGGAGTGGATCCTTCTATTGGATATGAGTCTTCTACTAACAGCAATCCGCTAATTCTAAATACTAGCGCAAACTCTCACGAGCTTTCTTGTCTTGAAAATTCCCAGGAACTTTCGTCTGTTCCCCATCTAAATTGCAACGTTGGACCAGTTCCAACTCCAACCAATCCAGAGCATTTTGGCGTAAAATCGATTGCCAGCCCAGGACTTTTTGGTTTTCTGGGGATATGTCTCAGCCGAAGCGAGTTGCCTTCCAAAAATTTCTCAACGCCATGCGAAAACTTTCCACTGAAGTCAATGACTCAGAAATCTGCAAACGATTGGAAATCCTCATGGCAACGAGTAAGGACGACCTCCCTTTGGCACATGTCAACCAACTCCTCCAGGAGCCTAAAGAATTCGATCCTAAGACCATCCCGGAACCTTACACCCAGTATGTCCGACATTTCATCTATATGGTCAAACGCAACGGGCGGATTCCCAATGACATCCTCTCCTCTGTCGATGAGTCTGGAAGTGAAGCTACAAACACTCGATCCGGTAAAAAATCGAAGCAACAGCAAGTTGCTACCGTTGGGGCCAAACCAAAGAAGGCCAGTGGTAAATCCAACCCTTCTGTAAAAAAAACAAAAACCACCGTAACAAAATCCAAAAAGTAAACCGGGGCAAGTCTTAGGTTTGTATCCTCAGCTTGTTTCTGCCAATCGATCCACACCTAGATCCTTCCCTGTGCACACCACAGGGTGAAATGGCAGAAAAACCCTGTTTTCCCAGTAAACTTGTGTTTCGCCCAAAACTGCCCAAATTTAGTCAAATATGCTCTTAATCACATTGATTCCATGCCAAAGACGGCCTCGATTCCCTTTCCTTCCTTTCGGAAGTCAAATTGCTAAAAAAACTGCCTAAATTTAGGCATTTATAAGACATCCTCCCTTTGAACTAGAAGTGACGAAGTAAGGTCATGGGCCTTTGGTTGGAATCAGGTTCGATGCCGGAAGATAGGCAGTCCCTGCCTTCCCATGGGCATAAAAGTTTCTACTGGCCGGATTGTTGGCGCCATGTTTCCGGCAAATCAAATTGGTTTTGTAAATGCCCAAATGCCGCCAGAAGTCCCTAAGTTGCAAAGAAGAGAAGTGGGAATGGAAACGTATGAAGGCAACCTGCAACAATGCTCTCTTTCTTGCAAATCACTGCCAAGATCACGGCAATTAAACTTTCGATCCAAACTAGCAATCAGATCTAGGATTCCGCTACCAAAAGGTCATTTGAGGGAGTTTGGGGGATTATTCTAGAAGAAGGGCTCTCTTCAAGGGGGGAAAACAATCTGGCTGGCTCCTTAGAGGACAAGCTTGGATCAGGGGGCCTTTTCCATCCCTTTTCGCCGAAAATCCGGCATTTAGAGAGAATTACATCCATTTTTTTGGGGTTTCTCCTGTGAGGGAGACAGGTAAGTTTTGGGCATTTTGGGCCCTCAAAATCCCTAAAATATGATCATAATTCTGCCAAAATGTCATGTGTAGGCGAATTGCATGCACCTGTAAAATTGGCAGAATTTGGAATATTGGTTGCCAGGCGGGTCCCTCTCCTCATCTTTCCCTGGTATATGGCAGAAACGATACGATTGCGGGTGAAGTGCCACGCATGCTCGAATGTGATTGAGGGAACGGCAAAATATGGGTCTGGCCACTTCGTTCCAGAAGGGGTTTTGTTTGAATTTGTAGCTGTTGGGAAGGTCGAAGACTCAAAAGGCCGAAGGGTGAAAGCGGAAGTCACTTGCACTTGCCCGAATTGTGGCGTAAAATGCAAATACAATGTGTAGTGACTAATATTATGCTAAAATATGCTTTTTAATTCTGCAATCTATGGTCTCTTTTTAGTCCTTTCCTTTCTCCTCTTCCATTCCCTTCAAAAATTATTGTTTTGTTTTGGGCAAAATACAGATGATATTCAGTCATCTAAGCGATTGTTTATATGCATATACCTGCTTGTAATTAGTCTATTATTCTACAGTTTCTGGAGTAAATACTACTTAATATTAATCATTTGGATTGCGGCTGTTGACTTTTGGGTGGCGAAATTGATATCCCTTTCCCATTCGAGAAAATTACGATTGGTTCTCCTTGTGGTTTCGCTCGCCAACAGCCTAGGCGTATTGATTTTCTTTAAGTACGGGCATTTTATTGCTGAAAATTGGGCAGTAATTTCGGGAGAACCACTGCCACTTCACAATTCCTTTTGGGACCGATGGCTCCTTCCAGTCGGGATCTCTTTTTACACGTTTCAGTCCATTTCCTACGTTGTGGATGTTTACCGGAAGGAATTGCAACCAGAATCCAAATTTACATCGTACTTACTCTTTCTCAGTTTTTTCCCTCAGCTTGTTGCTGGTCCCATTGTAACGGCGAAGTCCTTTTTGCCTCAAATCCGGCGCCCTTTGGATATTTCACGGATCCCTCTCCTCTTCGGGATGTTTTTAATCCTACTGGGATTGTTCAAAAAAATGGTTTTGGCGGACCATTTGGCTGAGGTTTCCGATTTGGTATTTTTGAGGCCGGCTGAAATGTCGACTCGTTCCTTATGGATTGGAATGTTTTCGTATTCCTTTCAAATCTATTGTGATTTTTCAGGTTACACAGACATTGCCCAAGGCACGGCACTTCTTTTTGGATTTCGGTTGCCCGAAAATTTCAGGATGCCGTACCTCGCGGCAGGATTTTCTGAGTTTTGGACGAGATGGCATATTTCCCTTTCCCAGTGGTTGAAAAAGTACGTGTACATCTCACTCGGAGGGAATCGATTGGGATCCCTTTTCACCTATCGCAATTTAATTCTCGTGATGGCAATTGGTGGACTTTGGCATGGGGCCTCTTGGAATTTTGTGATTTGGGGATTGGGGCATGGTGGGTTTCTCGTTTTGGAAAGATGGATGGGAGGAAAGGATCAGAAGTTTGGTTACTGGAATTGGAAGCCACTCCAAACCCTTTTTACATTTTTCATCGTGACTCTTCTCTGGATTTTCTTTCGCAGTGCCAATTTGCATGATTCTCTGTGTTACCTACAGGGGGTTTTTACGAAAAAAGACGGTTTTTTGTTACCTTACAGCTTAGAAATGAAGTTTGTGTATTGTTTTTCTCTGCTCTTCTTGGGGCATATTTTTGGAGTCAGATATTTTAAAGAAAACAAACAGTTGTTAGGATTGTTTCAAAAAATGCAGAATTCCTTAGGAAAATCGATGGTTTTTGCATTTTTGGCTGCGGTCAGTTTGGTTCTGATCGTTTTGTATTCAGCGGAAAGTAAACCTTTTGTTTACTTTGTCTTTTAGGGATTTTTATGAAAAAACGGATTGGTTTCATTATATGTTTTTTGGTCTTTCTTCTGGGAATCGATTATTTGTTTTTTAGGAAAATCCAATTCCTCTTACCAAACGAATCTCCTTGGAATACCAACCACTTCTTTAATTTTTTATACGAGTATGAAAGGATCCGTTCCCTTCCCAAAACCAAAAAAAGAATCATCATTGTGGGAAGTTCCGTTGCCTATTATTCCATTGATGCAAAGGCTTTGGAAAAGGTTTTATTCGAAAAATATTCTCTGGATGTAGATGTTTTTTATTTAGCCTATGCAGGGAATAGTCCTCTTTACGTTTATCTGTTACTCGGTTGGCTAGAGCCTTTGGCACCTGATTTGGTTGTCTATCCAGTTAATTTTATTGATTATCGCCTCCACCGAACATATGTTTTGTTCCCTGAAGGAAGGAATGATACGGTTGAGGAATCAGTTATGGTGCAAGATGCACTTACGTTCACGGAGGCACCCCAATCCCTCTGGGTTTTCCCTTGGGAAACGATTAGGGAAGTAGGTTCGGCAATGGATATGGAAACGTTTTCGCGATATCTTGTTTCCTCTGCTTTCCACTTTTATCGGTATAAAGATATTTTCGAACAAAACCTCCAAAATTTATTCCAACACCGATTTGGCCGGAATACAAGTTATCATTCCTATATGGGTGTTTCTATCCCTGAAGGTGTGAATGGGCTTGGTTGGACTGGGAAACAGTTTAGTTTTTTCCCAACCAAAAAAATGGAGGAAAAAGGTTTTTGGTTGGAAGTGACAGAGTTTTTACTTTCGGGTTCCACCTGTCAGATTGAGTTTTCGAATGGTGAAACAAAACAAATTGTAGAACTAAACCAACCTCGTTGGACCAAAATCCAATTGGATCCTGCCTTCTTCCGAGCGAAGAAACAAATCACTGCAACACTGGCACGAGTTTGGTATGCCCATGAAGCGAGTGGAGCCTATCTCGATTACCACTGGGATCCAATGGGAGTGCGTTTGGAACAGACGTTTGGATTAGAAAAACCGAAAAACGGTGTCCAATACATTCGCGAACCAAGGACAGAAGACTTTCGGTACTCTGGGATGGATGATGAAACCTACACTCGGTATTTTTACTATCGATTGTTAGAGGGTTTGGAAAAACGACCAGGGATTGGTTATTTAGTCGCATTAAAAAATGCCAAAGAACGGATTCGAAATGAGAAGTTCCGCCCGATTTTCCATTTTGATTACATCCAAAAAATTGCGGATCATTTCCGGAATCGGAATATTTCGTTTTTGCTCATCAACAACCCAGAAAATCCGATCTCACTCCGTTGGTATGAAGGTTCCGACTGGTACAAAGACCACTTACAGTACTTACAATCCTTGGAATCAGGATCAGTTCATTTTTGGGACATCCACAATGCACTTCCCATGCAAGGATTTTCCGATTTCCATCACTTCACATATGTGGGAATGGAGCAAATGAATTCGATTTATGCCGAAAGAATTGGAAATCTCTTTCCGAAATAACATGTTTTTCAATCCTTACATTAGATAAGGAAAATTATGGAAAAAATCAAAGTTGGAGTCCTGGGAGCAACAGGATCCGTAGGTCAAAGATTCATTCAACTTTTGGAGAATCACCCTTATTTTACGGTGACCCATTTAGCAGCTTCTGAAAAAAGTGCAGGCCAAACCTATGGTGAGGTGATGAAGTCACGTTGGAAGATTTCTTCTGACATTCCTTCTTATGCAAAAGACATTATCATTTCATTACCTGATCCAAATGTAACGAAGGGCGTGCAACTTGTGTTTAGCGGACTGGATGCCTCTATCGCAGGGGAAGTAGAAACTGCTTATGCCGAAGCAGGGGTTATGGTTTTATCCAATTCTAAAAATCACAGAATGGATCCAAATGTACCAATCCTTTCTGCGGAAGTGAATGCACACCATTTGGATGTTCTCTCATCACAAACAACAAAAGGAAAGATCATCACAAACTCAAATTGTACGATTATGGGTGTGACCATTTCTTTAAAACCTTTGATGGATGCGTTTGGTTTAAAATCAGTAATGTTATTTTCGATGCAAGCTATCTCTGGTGCAGGTTACCCTGGTGTTCCTACAATGGATATCCTTGGAAACGTTGTCCCTTACATTGGTGGCGAAGAAGACAAAGCAGAAATCGAACCTCAAAAATGTTTGGGGACGGTAGAAGCTGGGATCATCAAATCGGCTGACTTTAAAATTTCCGCTCATTGCAACCGAGTTCCAGTGTTTGATGGGCATACCGTTTGCGTTTCCGTAGCATTTGATAAAAAGCCAAAAAAAGAAGAGATTTTAAAGGTTTGGGCCGATTTTAAAGGGGAACCTCAGAAATTGGGATTGCCGTTTGCACCTAATCCCGCTATCCTTTACCGCGAAGAAAACGATCGCCCCCAACCACGTCTCGATTTGGACACAGGCAAGGGGATGACAACTGTTGTCGGAAGGTTACGAGAGGATTCTATTTTGGACTGGAAATGGGTTGTTTTATCGCATAACACGATTCGAGGTGCCGCAGGTGCTGCGATTTTGAATGCTGAGTTATTGTATAAAAAAGGATATTTTAAGTAAGGACTCACCAGTTACATGTTAGATCCAAATCTCCCAGAATTAAAAGTCATGGACTACACTGCCTGTCTCCAAAAGGTGCAGGCAATGGATTCTCGCGGAGATTTTTCCTATAAAGGGATTTATAAGGTTCTCCTTGTCATTTTTGAATGGACGGATAAGTTCTTACAAAATCGGGTTCTGCCGAATGTGGAACAAATTGAACGTGATAGTTCCATTGATCGGGACCGCACCGAAAACTATGTCATTGATCTGAGTTACAAACAAAACCCTGCCATCATTAAAAAACTAAATGTTTTGGAATTCCACCCAAATGAACCAGGGGATCCTGAAAATCCAAAAACTTATATCAAACACAATACTGTTTTTGCAAGGCCAACTACTTCTGATGGGGGAACTGCCTTTCGTTATGCACTTGGTTTGAATGAACTTTCGACTACCGCCATAAAAGGTTGGTTTAACGAGAAAAGAAAGTATGTTGGGAAAGAAAAAATGCGTAAGGTCATCAAGGCAGCAGTGGATGCCAATCGATTGTTTGATACCTATGCTTCCACAGAAATTGGGAATTTGTTCCAGTGCCCGTATGACAAAACAAAGGTGCAAAAAGATGCAACCATTGTCATCCATCTGAAACCAATCTTAAAACAATTGGTAGATGATAAAATTTTATTTTTCTTTCGGAATGACTCGGCTTCAAGGCCTGCAAATAAAAGTGTATTTTTGTACAATAGGCCATCAGAGATAGCAGATCGATATGAAGCTTATGTGGATTATGCTAAAAATACGATTTACCCTGCTTTAAAAAATTTAGGTGTTATGGGTGAAATCACAGAAGATTCTTGGAATTCACCAAAAAATATTTTAACAGAAATCAAAGGATACATGAATGAATCCTATGGTGACCAAAAAACACTTATGGAAGAGTGTTTGGTTTTAAATGAAATCATAGAAAAAGATAAAGAAAGGGAAGAAAAACAAAAACGCAAACAACACATTGAAGACCTTATGGCCTTTCTTGCAGAAGCTGGTCGCATTGTTGAGGTGAATTTATTGCGAGTGAGTGGTGAACCATTGACAGATGAATTTAGGTCAATGTTGTTATCACAACCAGAAGTTTTGTACACGGAATATGCTGACAAACGTGTATACAATGAATTCATTTTGCACAAATCTTGTATCCCACAAGCAATTGAGTCGGCAAAACGTACGTTCCAAATCAAACATTCGGATTTAGAAATTCGTGTTCTCAACCAAATGAACGTGACTCTCCATTTAAATGATGAGAGTCCAAAACGACTCTTAGAAGAAATTGAAGCACAAAGTTTATTTCAGTTTTTGCCATTTTTTACTCGGTTGTGGCGGATGATCATGGGAAGTATGACGGTACATAAATTTGAAATCCCTCCGATCAAAGCCCGTTTGCAACAGCAACTCACGAGGGATTTGGCGAGCCAAAAAGCAAAGAAAATATCCCAAGAAAAAGAAAAATTGGTGAAAGCAAGGTTAAAAGAAAGAGAAGAAGCGGAAAAAGAAGCGGAACGCAAATCAAAACAAAGCCATTCCCAATCGACTGCTACATCAAATAGTTCTTCTGACGAAGATGAGGACCAAGAGTCTGTCAAACAAGGCAGTCCTGAGGAAGAAAAAAAATGGAAAGAATCCATTGAAACTGTTGTTCGCATTTTAGATGAAGCTTGGGAGTTTGGTGTCTTCCCTGACCGCGAATATGTTTTATCAAAACTCAACGGTAAGTTTACAGAAGAAAATTTGATCTTTTTCCTTAAAAAATTTGGAGGAAAGGAAATCTATAGTTTTCCAATCCGCAACCAAAGAGAGAAGTTCCCTTGGCCCATTCTTGTTTCAACTGGGTATTTGAAACGGCATGGCAAAAAACTTTTAGATAAGGTTTCTGCTGAGAGCGAAAAACAACGAAACGACAAATTCCCTAACCAAGAAAAATTCGACATTGCGGAATCGCAGTTGGATTTTTTAAACCGAATTTTACCCAAATTAAAACCTTAACATTATGCCAGCAATTGAACAATTAAGAGCCAGAAAAACCAAGATCGTTTGCACCATAGGTCCAGCGACAGCATCAAAAGAAATGATCCGAAGTTTAGCTTTGGCGGGGATGAATATCGCAAGGATCAACATGAGTCATGGTGATCACGAGTTCCATAGGAAAATCATTCGCATCATCAAATCATTAAACAAAGACGAATTACATAAACAACCGATCTCCATTTTGTTAGATACACAAGGACCAGAAATTAGAACTGGGGATGTCCAAAATGATTTACATTTAAAAGTGGGTGAGACTTTTACCTTCCACATCATTCCAGGGATGGAAGCAGAAGCACAAAGTGTTTTTGTGAATTACCGTGACATTGTTAAAGATTTAAAAGTTGGTGATAAAGTTACGGTAGACAACGGTCTGATCAACCTTGCAGTGCAAGAGATCCGTGAGAACGAACTTATCTGTACTGTGTTAGATGGTGGGAAATTAGGCTCAAGAAAACACATCAACTTACCAGGGATTCGAGTGAATATCCCTTCGATCACACCAAAAGATTTGAAAGACATTTTGTTTGGATTAGAAGAGGACATTGATTTTGTGGCCTTGTCATTTGTACGATCACAAGAAGATGTGGTACAACTTCGTGGCATCATCGATGAAAAAAAACACCATGCGCAAATCATTGCTAAAATTGAAGACCAAGAGGGCTTAAAAAACTTAGACGAGATCATCAAATCGTCTGATGGTATTATGGTGGCACGTGGCGATTTGGGAGTTGAGATTGAAATCGAAGAACTTCCTATCGTACAGAGACGAATTATCAAACGTTGCCAAGAAGAGGGGAAACGAGTTATTGTTGCCACACATTTACTTGAGTCCATGATCCACAATCCATCTCCAACCAGAGCGGAAGTTACGGATGTGGCCAATGCGGTTTATGAAGAAGCAGATGCGATTATGTTATCTGGTGAAACCGCAATGGGGAAGTATCCGGTGCGATGTGTGGAAATGTTAGATAAAATTGCACGTAGAATGGAAATGTCGATTAATTTGGGTCTTGCGGCACAACGTAAACCGAAAGACCAAAAGGAAGAAATGGCAAGGTCTGCGGCAAATCTTGCAGATTCCATGCAAGCCCATGCCATTATCGCCATCACAAGGCGAGGGATTACTGCAAATAATTTAGCATCGTTTCACCCGAGATACCCCATTGTCCATGCTTTTACAAACATGACATCTGTTAGGCGAAAGCTTTGGTTAACTCGAGGTGTCATTCCCTACCGAGTGGATTTTTCATCCGATCCTGAAAAAACGATCAAACTTGCCATCCAAACGTTAGTGAATAATGGATATTTGCAAATGGGTGAAAAAGTAGTCATTTTATCTGACATCATTGCGGGTGAAGAAAGAGTCGAAACCATTCAAGTCCGCGAAGTCAAATAACGCATGCCATTTAGGGGAACGACGATTTGGTTGGTATTGCTATCAACAATGGTCGTTTTTCCTTTATTTACTGAACAAAGAAAATCAGATGTACCAGAGTGGTTGGGTGAATTCAAAAAACTCGACGAGAAAGAACTGGCCAACAAAAAAGAAGGTTGGTATGCAACAGGGCTGCCACTCTTTGGAAATGATGCAGTCAATGGAGCTGGTCTTGGGATCCTAGCCAATATTTTTTATAACGGAACCAAGTCAGATTCCTCCTTTAAATATACTCCTTATGAACATATGTTTAATGTGGGAGTTTACAGAAGTAATCGTGGAACGCAGATCAATTACCTGGCTTGGGACGCACCATTCTTTTTAGATACGGCCTATCGTTTGCGTGCTTATATTGGGCATGATGAAAGCCTTTATAACCAATACTTTGGAGTGGGGTCAGAAAGTTTACAACCATTGTACTACCGAGATCGTAATGCCGATGGAAGTAGAATCGTAAGGAATGCAACTTTTTCAGATTTTGAAAATGCAAATGCATATGCCAAAAACCAAGGGCCAGGCCGTGAGTTTGTTTCCACACAACGCTATCACGATTACCAATTTGAAACTACTTATGGACAATTTGCTGCCGACAAAACAGTATTTCAAATTTTTCGCGTTTGGGGTGGCGTTGAGTTTTCTAAAAACATTGTTAGGCGCTACGATGGTAGGTCAACGGACGCAAAAGACCCTCTTACCAGCGGCAAAGTCCCAGCCATCGAAGATGTATCTAAAATTACGGAAGATTCAAATTCAGGCAAAATCGTTGGTGTGAATGGTGGTAATCTAAATTACCTAAGGGCAGGGATTGCTTATGATACAAGAGACTACGAACCGGACCCTGATCGGGGATGGCTTATCGAATACAATATCAATAAAGCAGAACGAACCATAGGATCTGATTTTAATTATGTAAGACAGTTTGCTCAAATTAAAAATTTTTACCAACCATTCCCTAAACTTTTTGAAGAGTTTGTGATCGCACAACGTGTGGCACTCACCAAAGTAGAGGGGAATGTACCTTTTTTTGAATACCGATATTTGTTTTCAATTGATGGGCCCTTTGGTGCGTTAGGTGGACAGAATACTCTTCGTGGATACCGTCAGGAACGATTTTTTGGTCCTGTAATTGGTTTTTATAATATTGAATTCCGTTTTCGAGTGGGAAGTTTTTCTTTTTGGGATCAATTTTTTCAAGTCAGCATTGTTCCATTTTACGATGTGGGTCGTGTATGGGACAAATTACGCCAAGTGAATGCTTTGGATTACAAACATTCTCGAGGGTTAGGATTACGACTCGTTTGGGACCAAGCTACCGTAATCCTAATTGATTACGCTTATTCAAAAGAAGACCAATTGTTTTATGTAGACATTGGCCATACATTTTAAAGTTTTGTTAGTTGAATCTTTCCTTTCGGATCACTTCCACATCGTTCATAAAGATAACCATTGGATACTTTTCAAGGTATTTTTCCGAGATGATTTGGAATACCTTCAGGGCTTTCCCTTCCGAAACTAACGATTCCAATCGAATGTTTTTACCTTCCCATGATGTTAGGTGAGAATGATTGATACCTTCCCCTTTTGCTTCGCTTATGGTATAACCTTTCACATTAACTGATTTCAATTCCGATACCAATCGATCTTGTAATGCTTCGTCAGCAATGATGGTGATGAGTTTTGCTTTTTCTAATTTCATGATTAGGCTCCGTAGAGGTATTTTGAGACAGCCAGGTATAAAGGTAACCCAACCGAAAGGTTGAAGGGAAAGGTGATGGCAAGGGAAGCTGTCAGATATATGGCTGGACTTGCCTCAGGGATGGCAATGCGAACAGCAGCAGGGGCAGCAATGTACGAAGCACTGGCACTGAGAGTTCCAAGTACCATGGCGCCACCCATTGATAATCCGATTCCATATCCTAAAAACAATCCAAACATAGCCGTACAGATAGGAAATAGGATTCCGAAACCAATCAAAAATACACCTGCTTTTTTTAGGTCTGCTAACCTTCTTCCTGTAACAATTCCTACTTCCAAAAGGAATAAAATCAACATGCCCCGGAAAGGTGTTTCAAAAAGTGGAGCAAATTGTTCGTGGCCTTTTTTTCCTGAGATCATACCAATCAGTAAGCCACCTAATAGCAGCAAAGTGCCTTTCCCAGTGAAGAGTTCATGTAAAATTTTTCCCCAAGAAGAATCTTCGGATTTGTCTTTTGGGTTCATTTTGATGAGGAGTAAAGCCACAAGAATGGCCGGGACCTCCATAATGGCCAATAAACTTGGCATAAATCCTTCATAACTGATTTGCAATGAATCAAGAAAGGCAAGGGCTTCACTAAATGTCACAGCCGAAACTGATCCGTAATGAGCAGCAAGGGCTGCCGCATTTGCTTTATCATACTTTCCAAACTTCGTCAACAAACCAAATGCGATGAGTGGGATTGTGACACAAAGGGTAAGAGCCGCAAGTGCTGGTTTGTAGAATTCGAGTAATGTGGTGTTACTCAATTTGACACCACCTTTTAATCCAATTGCAAAGAGTAAATAAATGGTGAGCCCTGCATACATTCCATCAGGAAATTTAAGATCACTTTTGATAAGAGTCGCAATGATTCCTAGCAAAAAGGCTAAGAACATTGGTGTCTGTAAGTTGGCAACTAATGCATGTAATATATCCATTTGTATTTCCTATTTAGTAATAGAAGTAATAAATTCTTCTGTCAGAAAATTCACTTTACCAGTTTCCAAATCGTAAACTGCACCAACAATTTGTAATTGGCCTTTGTTATAGTATTTCGAAATGATTGGATCTAGTTTGCGAAGTGATACAACTTGTAATGCTACATTTGTTTTGACTGCATTATCTAAAAAATCACCTTCCAAATGTTTGGCTTTCTCTGCGGCGGGTTTGATGGCATTTGTGAGAGCAATGATGTGTCCCGGAACTTCATCGGCTTTACACGCAGCACCCACAGCGCCACAACTGGAATGTCCAAGTACAACGATCAGATTCACGCCAAGAACAGCGACTGAGAATTCAATAGAACCCCAAGATGCATAGGTGGAAACTTGACCCGCAGTTCGTAAGATAAAAAGGTCTCCAAGGCCTTGGTCGAACACAATTTCATTCGGAACTCTTGAATCAGAACAACCTACGATTGTCGCAAACGGATTTTGTTTTTTGGAAACTTCTTTGATTCGTTCCACTGTTTGGTTTGGGCGAATTGATTTCCCTTGCACAAATCTTAGATTGCCTTCTACCAATCGTTGCAATGCTTCTTTTGCTGGTAGACCTGCGTGATTGCTCTCCGCCATTAGTTGTGTTGTAATGGAGAAGAAAAAGAAACTGATAAAAAACCTAAAACCTTTCATTGGATTCTCCTTGGGAGTCCCAGATTCGATACGGGAGCCCTAAAAATACAAAAAAATAATTCGCGAATAAAAATACACGAAAAAAAATACGTATGATGGGAAAAATGTACCGTCCATTGGAATGAAGTTTTGCCTAGAAACTTTGCATCAGGATCCGAAAATTCAAATGCAATTCATTTTTCTCATTTGTTGGGGTGCATTAACGTGAATTTTGAGACGATTCATTTTTCGTCGCAAGGATTCCAGAAAAGACATTAAAGGAATGGAGGAGTTGGTGGTCTGGTGTTTTCCATTTCGCCATTTCTGATTGGATGCTTTGTTTGGCAGAACCATTTGCCTCTAGTGTAAAATTTCAGACACAGTCAATAGAAGTATAGAGAGAGCCATATAGATAAAGAAATACGATCGATAGCGAATACCACTTGAGGCGAATCTGAAGTAGAGAAAATTTACACTCAATGTAAAAATTGATTATGGCTTGGGTCTCGTGATCGGAAATAAAATTTTACCAAGTGTGTGGAATTAAATTCCATAGATCGATACCATACCAATCTATGGAATTGTTTCTAAGGGGAAGAAGGACCAATTGTTCCAAGTGGTTTGCCACATGCACACATCACTCTTTCCGTTGGTCCTTCATTTGATTGGATCCAGTGGAATCTTTCACTTCATGGGAATTTCTATCACAAGGAATTCTGATTTCACAGAAGCTTCAAAATGATATTCATCAATCCCCCAAAGTCCAACTGCATCCCGGCGTTCTAATGTTGTCCCTTCTGCTGTTAGTTTTCCATGAATGAGGAAGACATAAATCCCTTGGTTCGGCGCATGCACTTTGTATGAAAGAGTATGATTTGGTTCCAACGTTGCCAAAGAAAAGTAGGCGTCTTGGTTGATCCAAACAGCTTCTTCGTCAATGGGTGAAACAACAGTTTGGAACCTGTTCACTCTCCCTGCTTCCTGGAAAGATTTTTGGTCATACCTCGGTTGGATATTCGCCACTTTTGGTAGAATCCAGATCTGCAAGAAATTCACTTTTTTCTCTGAACTATGATTGAATTCCGAATGTTGGATTCCAGATCCTGCAGACATAATCTGCACATCTCCAGTTTTGATGATACCATTCGTACCTGTACTATCTTTATGCGCAAGTTCCCCAAATAAAGGGATGGATACGATCTCCATATTTTGGTGGGGGTGAGTGCCAAATCCCATACTTGGTTCTACAATATCGTCATTCAAAACACGGAGTGCACCAAAATTGGTTTTTTCGGGGTGGTACCAATGGCCAAAACTGAAGGAGTGATGGCTATCCAACCAACCAAAATTGACATGCCCGCGTTCGTTTGATGGGTAGAATTTCTTTTGAACTGTGGTTTTGTTTGGGTTTGTTGCTTCCATATCAAATAGTTTAATATTAAACTAAAATTTGTCAACCAGGATTCTTTTACACTCTGTGAAAAAAGAAAATCACTTTCCAATCACTTTGGTATATAGAGGATCAACCTATGCCGAAACCTTCAGAAGAATTGATCAAAAACAAAAAAAATTGGTTAGAACTTGGGCCTGTGTATGTCAACCGGGTGAGGTTTTTGCTCGCAGGTTTTTATATCATTGCGACTTTGGGATCGTTCAAAACGTCCACGACCCTGCAAACTACGAGTTATCTCGTTGGGATCACTTGTATGTTTTTGTACGGAGGTTTGCAGGCTTACCTATTCAAAAAAGGTCGTCTGAATGTATTTTTTCCCAAACTGTTAATTCTTTTGGATATCACAGTTCTATTCGCCGTAACTGCTTCTGGGTTAATGGGAGGGAGTACTGTTGCTGCAGATTTGATCAAATCACCCACACTTTATGTATTATATTATTTTTATGTAGTGTACTCTGCATTTTTATTTTCGAAACGAACTTTGCTCATGAGCACTTTTTATTCCGCTTTTTGTTTGGTGGTGTTATTGGTGATTGCATATGGCCAAGGTGTGTCCTTTCGAGAAGCGGAAGGTATCCAAAGTGAAAAAGGAACGGTAGGGATTTCAAATGAAGTATTTAAAATATTATTTCTGATTTGTTTTGGTTACCTTACATCGGCAGTTTTGAATTTGCTAAATGAAATTAAAAATGAATCAGAAGAAAAACATAAACAAGCGGAAGAAGAAAGGTCCAACGCTGATAGTCTTAATCGAGATTTAAAACGAATTGGATCGGAACTATTTGTAACTTTAAAAAATATTCGTGAGTTAACAATTGATTTTAATGGACAAATTGAATCCCAAGACAAATCCATTGGTGAGCTAACAGAATTTGTTTCATCATTTTCAGGAAGTATCCAAACTTCTGTGGAAAATATTGGGAAACAACACAATCAAATTACTCATTTAAATCATAAATCAGATTCACTAAAACTCAATATAGTTGAGATAGGAAAAGCAGTAGAAGAGTTAAACTCAAATATGAGTGATTTCCAAGAAAGAAGTACAGTTCTTTCTCAAACGGTAAAAAATTTAGAAGAAAGATTGCGTTCCATCAATCTTTCACAAAAAGAAGTGAGTGAAGTGAATGATATAATGGCAGAGATTGCAGACAGAACAAATTTATTAGCACTGAACGCGTCTATTGAGGCAGCAAGAGCTGGTGAACATGGAAGAGGATTTGCCGTAGTGGCGCAGGAAGTTGCAAAACTTGCAGAAAACTCCAATGAAAATGCTACAAAAATCAAGAAGATTATCAATAATTCAAATCGATTTATACAAGAAGGGACAGAACTTGCTTCGGTTGCCCTGAACCAAACCGATACATTGCAAAATAAATATGCGGTGTTAAGTGATGTGATGGACTCGGCCACAAAGAAAATTAATACACAAAAAGATTTGAATAACGAAGTTTTAGAATCAATCGAAATGATTGATTCCATTTCAAAGGTTCTCGACCAAGAATCAAAAATATTAGACCAAGACAAGGAACAAATGATTTCTGTAGTGAATCAGATGGAAGAAATCAATCGTCACGTTGTATTAAATGCTAGGAAAATTGGAGATAATACTGTAAGTTTGGAAAACCAAGCACAGGAATTAGCGATCAATTAAACCATTTCAATGAAATTTAAAATCCTAATATTCTTTCTTCTAATACAACCACTATTTTTGTTTGCTGAAACAGTAAGTAAACGTTTTGGGTTTGTTGTGGGAGTGAGCGAATACAAAGATTTAAGTTTAGCAAATTTAAAAACAGCAAAAAATGATGCACTAGGAATGACCAAAATTTTGTTTAGTTACGGTTCTTATAATCGTATCCAAACGTTATTACAAGAAGGTTCTACCAAATCTACCCCAACGAAAAACAACATCATCTCACAATTTGAATCATTGTTAGAAGAAACAAAACCGGATGATCTTGTTGTATTTTATTTTTCTGGTCATGGTGTTGTGGACTATAATGATAAGGTATATTTACTTCCAGAAGATGCCAATCCACAAAATCCATTCGAAACTGGAATTGCAGTAGAACAATTGTTAGAAATGACGAGGCGTTTCCAACTGAAACGAGTAGTTTTTTTTATCGATGCTTGTCGTAATCCTGAAGATAGTAAAGGTGATGTAGGACGTAAGTATTTAGAGACTGTGCAATTCAAAGACAGTGAAATCGTATCTGTATTCTATTCAACGAAAGTTGGATATTCAAGTTTTGAAGATCCAAAATCAGGTTATGGAATTTTTACAAAATATTTGATTTATGGATTAGAAGGGCGTGCGGACTCTAATTATAATGGAGAAGTAACATATTCTGAATTATCCAACTATGTAATCCAAGCCATGAAGGAGTGGTCAAAAGAAAATCAAAAGATTCAAAAACCATATACAAAGGAATACGCAGAAAAATCTGAAGATACAATTTTAACTTATGCGGTGAACCCTGACACATCACTGGCAGATGCTCCAATGTTTAATCCATACAACCCGACATATGCTTTCCGTTCGTTTTTGTATCCAGGTTGGGGGCAGTATGCCAGAGGTCAGGAAGAAAAGGGAAAAGTTTATATGTCAATTTTTACTTTGGGTTTATTGTACGCTGGTTACCAGTTCAATCAATATCGTTCTGACAAAGAAGCATATGAATCCGCGATTGGGATTCCTCCTAATGCCCGAGTATCCGAGACAATTGTATTCAATTATCTATTAATAGAACCTTATCGACAACGGATGGAATCGTCTCGTACGAGTTTGTCTCAGGCATTAACGGTTTTGGTATTCCTTTGGTCAGCAAATGTGTTTGATTTTTATTTGTTAGGACCAAATCCTAAGGAAAAAACAGGTGTGTTTTTGGATTTGGACATGGAAAACCAAGGGTATATGGGAATCAATCGAATTGGAAAGGTTGGTTATGCACTTAGGTTTTAAGATCCTTTTACTTTTAGTATTACTACATTGCAGAGTGAATGCTCCAAAAGACAATATTTATGATCCAAAGTCTTTATTGGGTGGTACTGCATCTGTTATATTCGGAATCTTGAATGGTGTCTATGTCAAAATCACTACAAGATATTTAGAAAGTGATTATCCTACCTTTGTTAAAACTGAATATTTGGATTTAAATTTAAGTGAACCAGTTTCCAGCTTTTTTTCAAAGTCAGATTTCCAAATCTCAAATCCGTATCAAAATGATTTAATATTACGTGATGTATACCCACTTTCTGAAAAAAAATTAAGAGTTTTATTTTCAGTATCATCTCGTTCTGAATGGCGTGAACCTGTTACCATAACCATCACTCGTCCCAAAGATTTAAAAGAGTATGAATTTTTAGGCAAACAACTTACATTTCGATTCCCTTATCCTAGATACTTCGGCTCAATTTCGGAAGCAAAAGGTTATATCACTACTGCCAAATTATCGGATGGAAAGATTCTTTTGGTCGGAGGTGTGAATCCAAGTGGTAATACAGTTCCAACAGTAGAGATTTGGAATCCTGAAACAGGATCAACAGAGTTATTGCCACCATTAAATCAAAGTTTAATGGGGTTGTCAGTATGTAGATTCAATAATGGTAAGGTAGTAGTGTCTGGTGGCAAATCAAAAGTTGGAAAACCAACAATAAATTCTGATATATCCGATCGAATTTTTCTTATCGACCCATTGCAGAAAACTGTCGATGAATTGCCGATCGTTATGCAAAAACCTCGTCATGGTCATGTTATGGTATGTTTGAATACTGGCGATTTATTGGTTTCGGGTGGTCAATTCAAAGTTGGAGATGATCCAAGTGCCATTGCAAACGATCATGAATACATTTCATTGAGCCAATTTACATCCACAATCATAGGAGGTTCTTCTGATTTTTCGATAGGGATTCATTTCCATACGGCAGAGTATGATGAAATTAATTCGAGGGTTTTATATTTTGGAGGAAGAGATAGACAAGACCAATACGCATTGTTCTCAAGCAGAGTGTTTAGCATCGACACAAATACTTTCTCAATGCAAATGTTGACGGGTGTTTTCCCAACAGGTAGGGCAAATGTAACATATGTAAAGATGCCCAATTCCGATTACGTACTGTTTGGTGGGACTATCAGAGAAGCCACAGGCACAAAAGCAATTGAATCATGGAATGAGAAAAATGCAACCACAACATCATTGGGTTTTACGAGTCGTTTTAAAAACGGAAGTGGCATTGCTCAATTTTCTAATGAACAAGTGTTTTATACAGGTGGCGTGGATACGTATTACAAATCAGGAATTTTAGAATTGTATGATCATTTTGAACGGAAAAATTTTATCGTTGATACAATGATGTTGCCGAGGTCAGATCATTCTGCAATCCAAACCACTAAGGGAATCGCGATTTTTGGAGATTCTGCGAATCTCGATACAAGGGTAGAGTTGTATGGGAAAGATTAAAGAATTGCTCTTTTTGGTTTTCCTATGCTCTTGTGAGATACCAACTGGATCAAATCATTTTGACCCTAATTCACCTGTGAACTTAGGCCTACTTATGTTAGGCGCCGATCGAGTTGTTCGAATGGAATTTTCTTCCAATAAAGTCCAACCGGGAGGAACTTTATTCATTTCTACAAACCATGATTTCACAACAACGACCAATGGGTTACAACTTCCAATCAAAAATACAAACATCAATCCTATCAAACAAGTCATAGCAAGAAGTAAGTTTTTATATGAAGTGAGAATGAATCCTACAGTTACAAATGGTAAATTCACTTTGAATCTGAAGGATTATTATTTAAATGAATCACTTTTAGTGAATCCTGAAACGTTTGAATTTGAAATAGATGCAAATCCACCTCTTTTGCAATTAAAAACAGGGAATGGAATTGATATTTCAGAATTACAAACAGGATTTTTGGACATTGAGGCCAATGAAGAAATCGTTTGGGAAGGGAATTTATCTCAAATTTCCTTATCTGGGAATGCAAAGAATAGTTTAGTAGTTTCTGATGTGATTGTAACGGATAGGAATATAAGGTTGTTATTTGCTGGAAATCCAAATGCAAATGGCGGTATCCTAACGATTAGTTTAGATGGAGTCAAAGATAAAGCATCAAATACAGAAGGGACAGTAATGGTCCCTGTGCAAGTTTTCGCATTTAAAAGCGGGCCAAATATGAATTTATCCAGAAGGTCCTGTGGGGCCGTAGAATTGGATGATGGTCGTAAAATTGTGTTAGGAGGTAGGGTAAAAAGTGGGGTTCTAGTAAATGGAAATGGGACTTTGAGTAGTATGGAATATTATAATTCTGTTACAAAGGAGTTCACGTTTGGCCCCGACATGGATTATCGAAGGCAAGAGTTTGCAATTGTAAAATTATTGGATGGTCGAGTGCTCGTATCTGGGGGTTTTGGTGCATTGGTTGGACCAGGAACCAATGTTGGCTTAGCATCAATAGAAGTATTCGATCCAAATACAAACACTTGGACAGAAGGTCCCTCTCTCCATTCTCCAAGACAATTCCATAAAATGACAGTCCTTCCTGATGGGAATGTTCTTGTAGTAGGTGGTATCAATCCATTTGGACCTTTTCAAACGGTATCAGAAGTAGAGCTCATCCATGTAACTCCGGATCCGATGGCAATGACTGTAGAAAGCGTAGGCCACCTTTCCGAATCAAGGTCAAAACATGCTCAGGTATTAGCAGCAAATGCGGGTAAGGTGGTGATTTCAGGCGGTGAGAGATCTGATGTAACTGGCGTTGGGGTTAACGATCATTTCATACGCTCAGTAGATTCAATTGAAATTTATGATACCAACACAAAAACGATTACGACTTCCAATGCAAAAATCACACGAAGGTTCAATCACTTCGCACACAATCTTTCAACAGGTGAAGTATTAATTTTAGGTGGAATCAGTTCTAGGTTTAACGATGGGCAACCAATTTTAAGGGCACAAATCTATAATCCGATCTCAGATACAATTCGTGACCATAAAAATTTACTGTTTGGAAGAGAGTGGGGATCTTCTTTTGTTTTCCCTTACGGTAAAGATCAGATTATGATTGCAGGAGGATTGGAATACCGAACCATCAATGGGAATACGTTTGATTCCATTTTGGATACGGAATCTTGGTCAGAATCAAGCCAACGTTTTTATCTAACTGGTAGATCATTGAATGCCCGTTGGGAAGGTTGTGATTTGCCTTTTACTTCCACTGGAGGTGGAATGATTTTGGGTGGGCGAATTGGTGCCATCGTTGCCAATACGGAGGAGTATAGTTTTGAATAAACTGATCCTTCTTTTTTTCTCATCGTTTATTGGATGTATGGTCCAAGCAGAATTTAAAAATGTTTTTGATCCAAAAACGATGACGAGTATACTTTTAAGTTCTTCATTTTCTAATGATAGTTTTTCATGTTCAGAACGCTCTAATACAAAAGCATTTGGAAACATTGATCAAATTTTACTCAAGTGTAATCGGGAACTGGCGAAAGTTGATACAGAATTTTTAACATCAATCAATGAGACAACATTCAATAATATCACATTTACGCAATTGGGGAATGACCAGTTATTAGTCCAATTTGACACTTTATTATCTGATGGTAAGTATGATTTACAATTACAGAGTGTTGTTTCGGGGTTTGGTGAAACGTTAGAAAAAGATACGATCCCAATCATCATAGATACACAATTACCAATTGTCAGTCTTTCCAATTATTTACCAATTACGGATTATACATTTTTTTCAGAGAGGTATTGGGATTTCACAAGTTCAGAACCACTCTCTCAATTTTCTCCTCCGACACTGAGTGGAACATTAGCATCCTATATTGTGATTCGTTCCATCCAACGCATTAACGACTCTAGTTTTCGCGTTTATTTCGAAACCAATTTTATCTCCAATGGACCAGGAACTCTTATCTTTTCATTCCAAGAATCAAAAGATAAAGCCCAGAATTCTGTAACGAATTCTACAACAGTTAGATTGATTGGTTTAGTGAAAGGTCCAGAACTTCATCAGGGTCGGGCTGAATTTGAAGCATTCCAAAATCAAAATGGAGATGTCATCGCAATTTATGGATACAATTCATCTGCTGAAATATTAAGAAAGGGAGCAACAAGTTTTATTTTAACCAATCCGAGTTTGCCTAGCATTGGTAAAGGTGAGAGAGGAGTGATGTTGGATGGGAAAAAACTTCTTATCACAGGAGGATTCCCTCCTTATACCTATTTATCTTTGAGTGATAGTTATATTTTTGATACCGAAACAACTTCATTTTTACCGACAGGAAACATGAATCAAATTCGTGGAGAGCATAATATCGTTAAGTTATCAGATGGTAAGGTATTAGTGCTTGGTGGGATAAGTCAAGTTTTTCCTGGATCACATTTTATCACTCTCAATTCTGCCGAAATATATGATCCAAGTACGGAAACATTTACTGAATTGCCAAATCGAATGCAAAGCCCAAGGTCATTTTTTTGTTCTGTTTTGCTAAACGATGGCCGCGTATTTGTGGTAGGTGGAACCAATGGAATATATGCTCCTATGGATACAACAGAATTTTTTAATCCATCAACGGAAACATTTTCTGTAGGACCTAACTTACCGATTGCGGTGGGAGCTTTAAAATGTTTAAAATTAAGTGACGGAAACGTGTTGATATATGGTGCTCAGTTATCCAACTTAAGTAATGCTACCATGTTATTTGATGTGACTAAAAATCGTATTATAACAATTGCAAATTCAGTTTACCGAAGAGAGTGGAGTATTGCACAGGAATTACCAGATGGTGGGATTCTTTTTTACGGTGGTGCTTACCGATACAATACAAGTGAACCAAGTCGAACTATCGAAAAATTAGATTATGGTAAAAGTAATAGTTTTTATGATATGGGAATGGCTAGAAATAGTATCTCGAAACATAGTGGAGTGAAATTTTCTGATGGAACTTTGTTTTTCCTAGGTGGTGAATTGGGAGGTATGTTCCACCATGGTACTGACTTTTATGGTCTAACAGAATAAACATGCCGCACGATAAGGGTAGAATTTATGGTTCTTTTAAAAAAATTTGTATCCCGGAATCAGAATTACGATCAGAAGCTGAAATTTTAAAAGCAGATTTGCTGAGAATTCAAAGTGGTTATTATGAAAAAACCATTTCTGAATGTGATGTAGCATTTCATATCATTTTGTTATACCTTGAAAGGAGAGTGAAAAAACATCCCTTTTTAAGGATGGGCAAAAAACTTCCAAATCGAGAGTATGTGAATGATTTTTTAGAAGTAGTCCGATTTTACGGAATGCCAGATACCGTGCGTTATGCACTGTGGAAGTGGCATCTAAATGAGTGGGATATCCGACTCATTGATTATAATCCGACATCACTTGAGATGTTGCAAACTCAAAGCCAAGGAATTCGTTTTGCGACAATTTGTTGGGAGGAAGCTATTTCGGGAAAGTTGGTGGAAGGGAAGCGTGATGCATTTGAACATTTGTTACATGATTTGGCGCATGCTTATATGTTTTTTAGGGAAGATTATGACTTTTTAGGCCAAAAGAAGTTTTTTAAATCAATGTTAGTTGATTTTCAACATTACCAAATGTATTTAGAAAACGATCCGATCTTTAAGGAAAAATTCGAATATTGTATTTCGGATATGAACTCACACCCTGCACATTTACAAGCATATTGGAATGCAATTCGTAAGGAAGCAGGTATCCCAATTTTAGAGTTAAACGTTTAAATCAGAAGAATTACAGTTTTGGATTGTTTTTGTGCCGAGTTAGGTCTCGATTTGTATTTTTTTGAATGGTTGCAACGATGGCATCTTCCAGAGAAATTCCCATTTGGTTTGCAAGGCACGTTAATACGAAAAGGATATCTCCTATTTCATTGGGAATATTATCTGCCGTTTCGCCTTTTTTAAAGGACTGATCACCGTACTTCCTCGACATCAGCCTCGAGAGTTCACCAACTTCTTCCATCAGGATCGCTAAATTTGTTAATTCGGAAAAGTAACGGACACCTATTGTTTTGATCCATTGGTCTACCTCTGATTGTAAGTCATTGAGTGTAAGATTATTGTTTCCCAAGTTTTTTCTCCAATTCCTTTGCTAACACATTGGAAAATTGAATCATACCTTTTTCATTTAAATGGATTAAATCAAAACAGTATTCACCATTTTTTTGCCCAAGTGAGTCTTGTAAGTCAATTGCATCTAGTTTTTGGTGAGTATTTAGGGAATTAGTTAATCCATCATACCAAACTTTCATTCGGTTTTCATCATTGGTTTTTCTGATTACATCTGAATAAGGAGCAAATATATTATAAATATGAATTTTTCTTTTGCCAATAAAATCATACATTTTTGTTAGGCGGCGAAAATATCTATTTGTGCTTTCCGTTGAACCAGTATCTTTTGGAACCACCGCAGCTACATTACATGTTTCAAATAACATTCGTCTATGATCTTGGTTTGACCCTTTGGGAATTGTGATCGGTAAGTGTAGTGCCAAACGGTTTAGACAATCATCAATACTCGTAAGATTGTATTCATCTATTGATTCTGGATGATCGTTTTCATAGTCCCAAGGGTTTAAGTTTGGATTTTTATTGTTTCTTGCTATGGATTTAATTCTTTCATTAAAATTGATCACTAGATCAGACATATCTTTTCTGTAGGCAATCGATTTGAATAGAAGGAAAAGATAATTTGAGATATCAAGATCATATTCAAACTCATGTAAAGTTGGGATTGCTTTAAAATTTCCCAATTCGGATAACATGGCAAGTGTTGGTTCTACCGCATTTTTTCTGTCAACCCAAGGCATTCCCGGTTCCATCACATGAAGGATGATTTTAACATCAGGAAATTCATCTAAATATTCTTCTAGAATTCGATGTTGTACGATAAGTTCGGAACCTCTAATTGCAATGGATTGTGTTTTCCAACCGAGCGGTGCTAATTTTTCGTTTAAGATACGAACGCTGATGCCTTCAAATGCAACGGATGTTCCAACAATTAAAATATTGGGATTTAATTCGTTTTTATGACTGGTCACATGTTCCGTGACGCGATTGATATTGGAAGCATATGAATTCTTTTTGAGATAAGACTTGTATGCCCCGAGTTGAAGGATGGTTTCAAATACGAATAAAAAGAAAACCACTGTAATGATTTTTTTGTCTTTAAAGAATAATAAAGTTTCTTTGGCTAAATTCATGGTTAAAATTGAAAGTATAGAAAATTCTGACTTTCTGTGACTCCAAATAAAAGTAATAACAAAATGTTCACAATGACAAAGATGGAATATTTAAGCCAATTGCCTGTGAGTAGAGTAGGGATTTGTCTTTTTGAAAAAATATAACTAGCAGAGAAACAAATCACAAGTAAGATTCCGTACCGGTAATTCGACCATTGGGTTAGGGGAACATTTGCCTCATTGATAAAAACAAGGGCTTTCATCATAGGAATTGCTTTTTCCATGGTTTCCGCACGGAACATGATGAATCCAAATGCCAAACAAAACATCGTAAAGATCCGTGAGAATATATCATATGTTTTACCTCCCTTTGAATTCAGGAATTTCGAAACAGCTGTATCACCATAAAACTTATGGGTGAGTAACATCACTCCTTGCCATACCCCCCAACCAACATAATGATAAGCAGCACCATGCCAGAGACCTGCAAACAACCAAGTGATCATAATATTCCGGATATAAAGTAAAACGCTTACTCTTGATCCACCTAATGGAATATAAATGTAGTCTCGAATCCAGGTCGAAAACGAGATGTGCCATCTCGACCAATGGTCGGCAATGTTTTTGCATGACATAGGGAAATTGAAGTTAGCATTGAATTGGAAACCAAATAATCGAGCTACACCAATCGCAATATCAGTATAACCAGCGAAATCAAAATAAATTTGCCAACCGAATGCCAAAGCACCTGTCCAAATTTCGATAGAGTTTAAATTTTGATAATTAGCAAATGTAAAGTCTACTACCTTGCCAAGGTTATCTGCAAAAACAATTTTTCGAGTAAATCCAATTAAAATCAAAGCGAAGGCAGCTTCAATGTGTTCTTTGTGAACACTCAATCGGTAGTCAAGATCTCGAAAAAATGTTTCTGCTCTTACAATTGGTCCGGCAACCAATTGTGGAAAAAAAGCTACATATAAGGCAAAATCGAGAAATGATTTTCGAGCTTCAATTTTACGATTGTAAACATCGATTGTGTAACTCATTGATTGGAAGGTATAAAAAGAAATTCCAACTGGTAAAATGATGTTTTGTTTTGCAAATTGAAATGAACCAAACAAATGGATATCGTTTATAAGCCCAAGTAAAAAGTCTGTGTACTTAAAGAAACCTAAGGTACCAATGTTCACAACAAGTGATAATACAAGTAACCATCCTCGTAATGAATCACCATCTGCTTTTCTTTCTATGGCACGTGCTGCAAAATAATCTATGAATGTGGAAAAGATCAAAATCAATACATAGGGATTTATTTTGAAATCACAGTACAATCGATCCGTATAAAATTTGAAACCTGAATCAGCCATCTCCGAACAAGAGATTGAAGATGGTTGCCATGCCATGTAAAAATAATAACTCGCTAACAGAAAAAACAAACGTTGCCATCTGTTTTGTAGAACATTGCCAATGATGATGGTGATAAAAAAGAATACTAAAAATTCAAAGGAATTAAATAACATATGGTTTGTCCTATCTGTAAATTGATTCTTCTGCTAATTTCTCAACGGGTCCTTGGATTCCTTCTGTATAACCAAATTTTGGTCCAATAGATCTTGGAAGAGTTGAGAATGTAAAATTGGTAAGAAAATAAAATAAAAACAAAAAGGTATAAGTAGAATGCAAAATTGCATTCGAGAACCGAGGAAGTGATTCCGATCGGAAAGAACTGAGTATATAGGAATTTAATATCCATAACCCGATTGTTGTTCCAACCCAAAATTCAAAAAAATAACCTTCCCACCAGGTATAAAATGCAATAGAAGGCAATAACCAAAATAGTAAAACGAGAATTTCTTGTTTGTATTTAGCCCACATTGTACGGTAATTCAAAAATCCTATAGACAAACTAAAAATCCAGAACAAAAGATTTAAATTATAGGGTAGGTGCTTTGGGTTTTGGAAATCAAAAAGGTTCACCCTAAATTTTGGAATCACATTTTGGAAAACAAGGAAAGCATCACCGATCCCACGATAAAAGTACAATACATAGTTTTTGTCTTCTCCAAGGCTTGTCCCCCATCGATTGATTGCGGCATACAAAAACATCCAAAACGAAAAATGTTTTTCGTCAACAGGACCTAATCCTCTTTTGAGGATCACAAACCCCACAAACAAATAGGAGAAAATTGTCGCAAGTCCTAAACAAGTTAAGTATATGAATATAATTCTCATTTTGATTCCAAAACTTCTGTTTGGTGAAAGCAAAATGGCCATTGGCACCATTCCAAAATGAATTACATTGGATTGGTGAAAATATATGGTGAACAATTGGATGATCCATAAAATGCTTAAGTGTTTTGGTGATAATCCTCTCTTCAAAAAATAAATGGTCAGTAAAAATAAGAGAGCCATTAAACAAGAGTGGATGAGTGGAGTGTCGTTATGAAGGCTATAAAACCAAAAGGCTTGGCTTACTTGGATTACTAATGCAAGGGCAACAGCCAAAACAAAGTCATTATACAATCGGTAGTAGATCCAAATAAATATCCCTAAAAAGAATAATGAAAAACTAAGGATCCGTAATCGGAGAAAAAACATAATGTCTGTTGTCGGATAAATGGATCGAAGCATTTTCCAATACAATAGTCCTGATGATTCAAATCCCAAATGGTGTGGGTTAAAAAATGCAGATTCCACTCGATCCTTTTGGATGTTTAAGGCGTAAACACAGGAATCCCAGTCAAAGGCACGAGAAAGATACCTTAAGTGGAATAGGAATAAACCTAATAGTAGAAGTATAACAAATATTTTCTTCAAAAAAACCTAGTTAACGTTTTAAGATTTGATTTACGATCATTTTGTTTTTTCGAAAGGGGAAGAAAAAAGGAGTACTAAATATAACCTTTTCCTGTTTTTTCCAAATCAGTCGATTCCAACCTAAATAATCGTTCAGTCCACCATGTTCATATGTCAAAACAAGTCCATCCTCATTAAGATTGAATTTACTCAATTCTTTCCCAAGTCCGAAATTTCGAATTTGCCATAGTTCACCTTTTACAAAAACAGTTCGTTTATTCCAATGGTTTAAGAGTTTGCTGATATCAATTAACAAAGATATAGAAATATAAAAGTAAACAAAAACGGAAAGGTAGTGATAGTATCTCACCTCGTCAAGGAAGGGGATCTTTAAAACTTTTGTGATCTCGAGAACCCCTACAAACCAATAAAAAAAATGTCCTAGGTAATGGATGTAAGGAAAGCTAAAATAGAAGAAAGAAAAAGCACCTATCACAAGTAAGATGGATGGTATTGGATTTGAAAAAAGTTCATCGTATAGAGATGTTCCAAAATATGCAGTTTCTCTTTTGGATTTTGATTCTTTCCATTTAGAGATTAGGTTCTTTAAATGTTTCATTGGAAAAGTACTCCTTCAATTTTTTTAGATGTTTCTTCCCAAGTCCATAGTTTTGCTGGAAACTTTGGGTTTCGACTTTTTTGTGGCCCAGACATTTTATGAAATGATTCCGTCCACAGTTCAATGTCTTTTGGTGGTACATATAAATCACATTTGTCTGAAAGAATTTCTTTAAATACAGGAATATCGGATGCTACACAACGTTTTCCTTCTAACATTGCTTCGAGTAATGGTAATCCAAAACCTTCATGCAAAGAAGGGAAAAAAAATACCTTACATGATTGAAACGCCAATGTGAGTGTATTTTCGTTTGGGTTTTCGATGAACTGAACTCCCAAAGATTTGATTTTTGGATCATTTAATTTCTCATATAAAATGGAGCCTTCTTCACCCCAGCCTTTACGCCCCATAATGATAAGTGAGTGTTTATCTTTTGGTTTTTCTTTTTTGAAATTCAGAAACGCATCTACCAAACGATTGATATTTTTTCGTGGTTCCAGTGTTCCTACTGTGAGAAAAAAATCTTTTGGAAACTTTATTTGGTTTTTGGATGGATACGTTTTGGTTTTTGATACTCCAGGATAAACCACCAAACACTTGTTTTTAAATTTTGGTCGAAATTGGATAATTTCTTCCATGGTATTTTTCGACAAACAGAAGATTTTATCTGCATTTTTTAAAGTAATTGGCGATAGGAGTTTGTGTTGCCAGTAGTTCCATTTTGCCATGGTATCAGGAGCAGAGATAAAATTTAAGTCATGGTAGTTTACATAACTTGGAATTGGAAGTTTGAAAATAGGTAACATTTGGATTGTGGCCCAAAATACTTCGATACCATTTTGTTTTAGTCGTTTTGGTAGAATAAAATTTAAGTAAATTGGACCAGGTATTGGTTTTGTTTCAATTACCAGTCGCACATTAGTGGACAATAACTCATTAAATACTGGGTGGATTTCTTTGTTACTAAAAAAATAGAATTCCTTGTCTTTATGTTTTGGCAATAAGACCTTTAAGACTTCAGCTAGGTAACGAGAGTTCCCCGTGATGCCGTAAGCAAGTGGCCTTACATCAATTCCGATTTTTGTTTTCATAAAGGCCAAACCTAACAATATAAAAATACAGTAAACTTGTGGTATAAAATAAAATCGAATACATGGACAATAAGGATTCTAGTTTTTGCCCTACAAAAGTTCTGTGGCTGAGAAGTGGTAAACTTAAAATCAAAATGAGTACATATTTGGAATTTAGATTACGAACTAAAACATTATTTAGAATGTAATAAGTTGGAACAAGGCAGATGATAAAACTATGAATCCAACTGATCCCACTGAACAAAGCTGAAATTAAAAACAATAAGGCCACGATGGTCCATTTTTGATTTTTGTACCTCCAAAGCATTAAGAGAGGGAGGCCAAAAAGAAAAATACAAATCATTTGAATGCTCTTTAACGTAAAGATGGATAATTCAAAAAATGGTAAATGGTAAATCGGTTGGTTGATGAAGTCAGCACCAGAAACAAAATATTTAGCCAAGGTAGAAGGTAAGGACTGGTTATTTTTCCAGGAACGTAATAATGGATTATTTAATGCATTACCCAAAATTTCTGTTATCCATTCATAGGACATTTTTACCGTATAATCAAAGTTATAAGCAAGTGGGATTGCGTTCCAGATCATAAGTCCCAAAAAAAACCAGAAGATTCTTTTGAATTTTTTTTCGTAAAGGAACACAAAAAGAAAAACTAGTGGTGTGATTTTGATACTAACGGCAAGAGCAAGTAAAAAACCGCTGAGTGAATCGTGTTTCACTAATAGAGAAGCCAAAACAAGCAAAATGAGGAAAATTCCAACTTGGTTGTTCTGTATATGGCTTTCAATGTAGCGAAAATTGAATAATAACATTAACAAGAGAATTGATAAAGGGAACTTCGATTTTTCTAAATTGAGTTCTTTGTTTTGGAAAAGCAGGATAAAAATCGATACTAACGAAATCCAACTGATGACTTCAAAAACCAATGCCGCATTTGATTCTGATAAATAGGTAATGGGGATCAAAAGAAAAGAGAAAAGGGGAGGATAAATGTAAGTTGCTGTTTCATTTTGAAGGGCAAGGAGAAGGGATAAGTTCTCTGGGCGAAACAAATCTTCCGTTGTTTTGATTTTGGTTTGTAGTTCTTCGGCTACATCGAAACGATATAAGTTCTCACCTGTGGACCATCGTTCACTAGCATGGTAATAATCCAAAAAGTCAGATTTTTGGTCCGCCCTTTGGATGGAATTTACCAATAAAAATAAAAAAAGAACACCGAGAATCCATTTCCCTTGTCTTTCTATGGTTTCAAAAAATTTCCACATAGTTCTCCTACCATTCCCAATATTTCTGGTTAATTGACAAGGTTTTCCTAAGGTGATTCCAACATGGATTTTTTAAACGAATTTGATTTTCATTTGCCCGAAGAACAAATTGCTCGTTTCCCCGCAAAAAATCGAGATGAATCTCGGTTGTTATTAGTAGACAAAACCGCTGAGAGATTTTGGGAAACTCCCTTTTTCCGTGACATCCGAGAGTGGGTGAAACCAGGGGATGTATTTGTTTATAATGAAACAAAAGTTTCTTATCGTAGGGTTTATTTGCAAGTTACATCGGGTCGCATCCATGAGTCGATTTTTTTAGAAGCAGAGGATGATGGATCACGTATCTGGACTTGTATTTTGAAAAATAGAGCCAAACTTAAATTAGGTGAAGTATTGACACCCGTTGGATTCCCATCTTTCTCTTTTCGTTATGAAGGAAAAAAGGAAGAACTCTCCACTTTAGTTTCAGAAAATACAGTGACTGATTCCGACTTTGAAATTTTTGGAACAATCCCAATTCCCCCATACCTCAAACGAAATGTGACAGAAGAAGACAAACTGCGTTACCAAACCATTTTTGCCAAAAAATCTGGTTCTGTTGCAGCTCCCACTGCAGGTCTACATTTCACGGAATCCTTACGTAAGGAATTACAGAATCACGGTGCTGAGTTTTTGCCAGTAGAACTCCAAGTTGGGTATGGGACATTTCGTCCTCTAACCGCCGAACAATGGCAAACTAAAACCCTTCACAAGGAAAGGTATGAAATTACGGAAGTCACCGCAAGTCGATTGAACGATGCAAAAAAAGCAGGGCGACGAGTGATTGCGATTGGCACCACTTCCTTACGGGTCTTGGAAACTGTATTTGATTCTCAACAACAGAAATATAAGGTAGGCGTGGGTCAAACTGACATATTTTTGTCGCCAGGTGACAAAATAGAATCCGTACAAGGACTCATCACAAACTTCCACTTACCGAAATCGAGTTTGCTTTTGTTAGTCAGTGCGTTTGCAAATAGTCGACTTGTGATGAATGCTTACCGTTATGCATTGCAGAACAAGTTTCGTTTTTATTCCTATGGAGATTCAATGTTCTTATTTTAAAAATAGGTTTACATCCCTTTTGGATTCGGAAATATGTTTCTACAGTTTCTTTATGCATTCCCCACAAACGTCTCTTTTGGTTTCACTTTTTTCTGGATTGGGTCTTCTTGGGGTTGTTGTTTTGGCACCCGTAAAGGAAAACCAAGTCAAAAAATTGGAAAATACCGCAAAGCCGGTGTTTGCTGATAAAGAAACTTCCAACCGAAACGATTATTGGAATGGAAACCAAGTCCAAACTAGAAGTTCCGAATTTGCAACCGATAACAACGATAAGTTGATTTCACTTGTCTTAAATGGCAACCGATTAGAAACCCAAAAAAAAACTTAAAACGATTTTTTAATTCATATCCTTCTACAAGATTTGATTTTGATTCTTCGCCAGCCACGTTTTCCTTTTTGGATGCGAAACAAAGTGGGGAACCAGCCTTATCCCAAACATTACTTTCCACTGCTAACCACCCGTCCACGACAATGATTTTTAGACAGATGGAATCCAATAAACGTACGTTATATGATCCAAAACAACTCTACGAATACCAAGGAACCTTTTCTGCGACTTCGTTTTTGAAGGTACAAACTTCTGTTTATAATGTAAAATCAGAGAATCCAGTATCATCTTATGGAGCCGAAGGTGGGAAGTTTTCTTTTTTTTTCGGCAGTGACAAAATCCAACTCAATGTGAAATACAATTATGTAAACCAGAGGCCAAGTGCTTCCAATGGCCAGATTGGATTTGTGCCAACACAAGACATAGCATCCCTTGGATTTATCGTTTATTTAGGTTCATCTAAGAATTATTCATTGTACTTAGGGAATCAAATATTTAACGTATTTAATGACCCTTTGCTACGGGTACGGGACCAAAACGGTAGGTCTCCCGAAACTTTTTCGGCATCCTTTCGTGGGAAACATCCAGGGAATCAAAAAACTACTTTTTTTCTCAATTTCCAGAACCAATTTTATAAAGACGGTGTACTGTATGGAGTCCCTGGTGGATATATGGTAGGGAATACATTTAATGGAAAATCGTTTTATGAATATGTTACTTCGCTTGGGATGGAACTTGCTTTTTAGAGTCTTTACCTTATTATTGATAGGAATCTTTAGCGCTTGTTACTTGGGCGAGGAAAGGGAATCCAAACCTAAAAAACCACCGACACCTCCATTAGAACAATTAGCCGTTTCCTTGTCGGAAAGGGGATTGTATTTCCATCCTGAGCGTTTGGTAGTTCTCACATTCCTAGACAATGAGGGTAAAAAAAGTCCCTATGGTGAAATCCTTGCCGAAAAACTCACGACCGAACTTGTCAAAAAAGATCGTTACCTTGTACTCGATCGATTGGCCAATCAAAAGGTATTAAAAGAAGCGGGACTTAGTTTGGATTCACCAACAGACACTGCCACCTTGCGGAAAATAGGTGAGGTTTTGAAATTAGATGTCATCATTACAGGAATTGTAACACCTTACCAAGATGGTGTTTTTGTCAATACACGACTCATCGAAATCAAAACAGGTCTTATCTTAAAAGCCGATGAAGTTTATGTCCGCATTGACGGATAATCCCTTTCTGCTTCGCCAAAAGAACCAAATTTAATGATTTTAGCTTTTGTAGTTTAATTTTCGATTGATTCCCTTTTTTCCTACGGTCTGATAGGTATAAGAGGTTCAGATGGCATTTGATATAGAAATGATTGCGGCTCGTTATTCCAAAATGGAAGCGGCCATCGCACAAGCCAGGAAGATTGTGGGTCGACCCCTCACTCTCACAGAAAAGATTTTATACAACCACCTTTGGGACGGAAATCCATCCAAAAGTTTTGGACGTGGTGCTGATTATGTTGACTTTGCACCAGACCGAGTGGCGATGCAAGATGCAACGGCACAAATGGCACTTTTGCAATTCATGCAAGCAGGCCGAAAAAAAGTGGCAGTACCTTCCACAGTTCACTGTGACCACTTGATCACAGCAAAAGAAGAATCAGGAAAAGACCTTGGCATTGCGGTCACTGAAAACAAAGAAGTTTATGATTTTTTAT
The DNA here is from genome assembly GCF_000332475.2 of Leptospira yanagawae serovar Saopaulo str. Sao Paulo = ATCC 700523. GTDB lineage: Bacteria > Spirochaetota > Leptospiria > Leptospirales > Leptospiraceae > Leptospira_A > Leptospira_A yanagawae. The sequence goes on along the minus strand of NZ_AOGX02000047.1, from coordinate 64,387 downwards.
CTTCCGTTTCCAATAAATATGGAATTGGGTTCTGGAAACCAGGTGCTGGTATCATCCACCAAGTGGTTTTAGAAAACTATGCATTCCCGGGTGGGATGATGATTGGAACCGACTCCCATACAGTGAATGCTGGTGGACTTGGGATGGTTGCCATCGGCGTCGGTGGAGCTGATGCTTGTGATGTGATGGCGGGTCTCCCTTGGGAACTCAAATGGCCAAAAGCCATCGGTGTCAAACTCACAGGTAAACTCAATGGTTGGACATCAGCAAAAGATGTGATTTTAAAGGTAGCAGGGATTCTCACTGTGAAAGGTGGAACGGGAGCCATTGTAGAATACTTTGGACCAGGGGCTGAGGCACTTTCTTGTACTGGAAAAGGTACAATTTGTAACATGGGTGCCGAAATCGGAGCTACCACTTCTACATTTGGATATGATGCTTCTATGGAGCGTTACTTAAGATCCACTAACAGAAGTGATGTGGCAGACCTTGCCAACAAATACAAAGCTCATTTAACGGCAGACCCAGAAGTTTATGCGGACCCAGCAAAATACTTTGACCAAGTGATCGAAATTGATCTCGACACTCTGGAACCATACGTAAATGGACCGTTCACACCAGACCTTGCCACTCCGATTTCAAAAATGAAAGAGGAAGCTGCAAAAAATGGTTGGCCTCTCAAAGTAGAAGTGGGTCTCATTGGATCTTGTACGAACTCTTCTTACGAAGACATCTCTCGTGCCGCATCACTTGCCAAACAAGTTGCTTCCAAAGGGCTTAAAACCAAAGCAGAATTTACCATCACACCAGGATCGGAACTCGTTCGATACACAATCCAAAGAGATGGATTCATTGATACCTTCAACCAAATTGGAGCAAAAGTATTTTCGAATGCTTGTGGTCCTTGTATTGGGATGTGGTCACGCGTAGGTGCAGAGAAAAAGGAAAAAAACACTATTGTTCACTCCTTCAATCGTAACTTCCAAGCGCGCCAAGATGGTAACCCAAACACGTATGCCTTTGTTGCATCTCCTGAGATCACAACAGCGCTTGCCATTGCAGGTGATTTAGGATTCAATCCTCTCACTGACACTCTCACCAACGAAAAAGGGGAACAGGTAAAACTTGACCCACCTACTGGAGAAGAACTTCCCATGAAAGGATTTGCAGTTGAAGATGCTGGGTATGTTGCTCCTGCAGCAGACGGATCTGGTGTCCAAGTGATTGTGGATCCAAGTTCGACAAGGCTCCAACTTTTAGCACCATTCAAACCTTGGGAAGGAACAGACCTCAAAGGGTTAAAACTTCTCATCAAAGCCAAAGGAAAATGTACAACCGACCATATTTCAATGGCAGGTCCTTGGTTAAAATTTCGTGGCCATTTGGACAATATCTCCAATAACCTTCTCATTGGTGCGACCAACTTTTTCAATGGCAAAACCAATGAAGTGAAAAACCAAATCACTGGGAATTATGAACCTGTTCCACAAACCCAAAGAGCTTACAAAGCACAAGGCATTGGGTCCATTGTGGTAGGTGATGAAAACTATGGAGAAGGTTCTTCAAGAGAACATGCAGCCATGGAACCAAGGCATTTGGGAGTGAGAGCTGTCCTTGTAAAATCATTTGCTCGGATCCACGAGACAAACTTGAAAAAACAAGGGATGCTTGCATTGACCTTTGCAAACAAAGATGATTACGATAAAATCCAAGAAGACGATTCAATCGACATCAATGGTTTAACAAGTTTCCAAGAAGGTAAGGCACTCACACTCGTTCTCAATCACAAAGATGGGAAAAAAGACGAGATCCAAGTGAACCATACTTACAATGCGCAACAAATCGAATGGTTCAAAGCAGGTGCTGCCTTGAACTTGATGAAAGCGTAACTAAAAATTCGATGAAACACTTGCCAGAGTTTTTCTGGCAAGTCACTCCTTTTCATGCCAACTTCTAAACCAAAAAGAAATTCATCTTCAAAACCAAAATCTACGATAAAAAAAACGAATTCTAATCAAACGAAAACCTCAGTTGAAAAAACTTCCTATGAAGAAGAATTGGTTTGGTCAGGAGAATCTTCCAACCAAACCAAAGCTCAAAAAGAATTCAACGATGCTTTGCGTAAACACAAAGAAACGTTGGATCGATCCAAAGAGATTGAGCCATTATTCCAATTGGTGAATGAAACGTATCTTAATGTAGTTTTACCCGAATTGAACAAACAAAAACAATTAGAACGGGAACGATTTGAACTCATGTGTTCCATATTACTAGAAGAAAAACTATCCTTTGGTAAAATGCAAAGAGAGTTTTTGCGAAGGTATTTATTGGATATTTGTAACGACAATTTGACAGAAGATCCTGAATTTTATAATCCATTTCGTGATCAGTTAGAAACCAAGTTTGAGAAAATGGAAAGAATTCGGTATAAAAATCAAATGGAATCTCGCATCAAACAAACATTTGGTGTGGATATAGATTTGGATGATTTCAATCGCACACAATTTGATTCGGAGGAAGAGAGAGAGTCTCACGAAGAAAAATACAGAGATTTTCGTGAAAAGTATGAAGAATACCGGGCTGAGTACTTTAGAAAGTCCCAATCGGGATCCAAAGACAAACGAAAATCAAAAGCCCAAATGGAAAAAGAAAAAAAACAACTAGAAGCAGAGCGGTTGTTGGGTACTGATATCAATACATTATTCAAAAATTTAGCGAAACTCATCCACCCTGACAAAGAACAAGATCCAATCTTACGAGAGAAAAAAGCAAAACTGATGACAAAACTTTCAGGAGCCAGAGACAACTTAAACATTGCCGAAATTTTAGAAATTAAATTGCAAGTGGATGAACTTATCCCCAACCAACAAACGAATGTTTCTTTCCATGATAGTTCGATCAAACGGTTTGTTGGGATCATCAAATCCAAAATTAGGGAATTAGAAGATTCCATTCGACAAAGATTTTTTTCTCACCCGCTGATGGCAGATTTCCCTTCGAGTAAAATCACAAAAGAGTCTTTGGATGTGTATTTAAAACGAGTGAAGTTAGACAACCAAATGGTCACAAAAGCCTACCAAAAGGAAGTAGACGAGTTAACTAAGGATCCAAAGTACATCAAAGAAATGATTCGGGAACTCCAAAGTTTAGGAGTTCAATTCTAATGAAACGATTTTTGAAACCCAAACCTGTTGGGATTGGGAAAAATGGCAAAGAGTTTGGATCGGAATACTGGTCAGAGATTTATGGGAATGGGCTTGATGTTGATGGATCCTATAATGCCAAACAACATGCAGAATACTTAAAGTCTCTTTTCCAACTGATGGAAATTCCAGTTTATAAAATTGCAGACTTTGGGTTTGGTAAGGGGATTTTACTTCGTGAAATGGTGAAAGCCTTTTCTCCCGTCAAAGTATTTGCAGTGGATGCATCCAAAGAAGCATATGAGGAATTGAAAAAAAAGGATTGGGTCAAACGATCCGATAAGTTTCACATTTATCATGAATCGCTGGAATCACTGGTTTTACCAAAATTGGAAAAAGAACCTGTGGAACTTGGTATTTGTAATTCGGTTATCCAATATTTGCCTGAAAACCAAATCCCTACCGTATTAGAAAAGATGGCAAAGTATTGTAATTACTTATACTTTACTGTTCCAACAAATGAAGATTATGCGGTTATGAAACAGGAAATGTCTTTTGTTGATCCATATGCATTTTCTAGAACCAAAAAAAAGTATAGGAAGTGGATAACAAGAGACTTCGAAATCGTAGGTTATAATCTTTTGCAAAGCAAATGGCTTGGAAATAAAGGGTTTAAGGAAGATTTTTTTCGAATCGATTGAAATATAAAAGTCAATGATGTTACCCCGATTCACAAATTTTATCAATTTTGAAACCAAATTCGAAACCATTTCGTTGGTTTGGTAATGATTGGTGAGAATTCACTATAGAGACTAAAAATTGATGATGGATTTCTTTTTTTTGAAACAATACCTATCCTTAGAATATCCAATCTTTGAATTGTTTGGGTATCCTTTATCATTACTTGAATTTTTAGGTACCACTTCTGGACTTATTTGTGTGTATTTGGCCTCTAGAAATCACATCCTTACTTGGCCCATTGGTATTTTTAACTCCATTTGTTTTTTCTTTTTATTTTTCCAAATCCAATTGTATTCTGATATGTTGTTACAGATCTATTTTTTTGGATCGAGCATTTATGGTTGGGTCATCTGGAGAAAACGAACCGGTTCCTTCACGAAAATTGTTTCTCTTGGCAAAGAAAAAAATCTAATTTTGTTTGTATGCCTTGTGATTGGTACTTTTGGTCTTGGCCAATTCACAAAACACCTACCAAATTGGTTCCCCAGTTTATTTGTAAAACCACCTGACTTTTTGTATTGGGATGCTTTTACCACTGTAGCAAGCATTTTCGCCAATTTGTTACTTGCCCAAAGGAAATTAGAATCTTGGTTTTTATGGGTGTTCGTGGATCTAGTTTGTATTGTCCTCTACCACTTAAAGGGAATCCCATTTGTGACCATTGAATATGTGGTTTTCCTTCTCATCGCATTTTATGGCTCTTGGCATTGGTATCAGGAATACCTTGTGAATCAAAAAACATAAAACAGGATATGCATTTATCCTTTGGCTTTACGATGGATTGATCCTTTCGAGGCGCCCGAATGCCGTTTGCGAAAGCCTATGTAGATCAATGATATATGAACTTAAAAATTAATGTAGAATTATTGACAAGTAGTCAAGAAAATCATAAATCCAAACTATGAAATCATACCCTGTTGGAGAACTAAAAAGTAATTTATCAAACATATTGGAGTTAGTTCAAAAAGGAAAAGAGGTTGAAATTCTTTTTGGGAAAAACAAAAAGCCTGTGGCAAAGATTGTTCCGTTGCACCCTCAAAAAAAAGGAGAAAGGAAATTAGGAATTTTAAAAGGGAAATCCAAGGTTACTTTTGCCGCTGATTTTAAAATGACGGAAGGGGAATGATTGATTTCCAGAATGAAGCTAACAGGTTTTAAAACAATTTGGTGATTAGGGAGAATGAAATATTATGAAAATCATTACTAACCTGTTTACTCACGAATTCTTTTTGATTTTGTCGGCAACAAACGCTTTGTAGGCGGGGCTACCAAAACTCACATCCATCCGTATGACCTCTGGTGCCATGTATGGGTGGTGTTTCATGATATAGGCTTCGATGGCTTCGTATTTGTCGGCCTTTGCTTTGAGGAGGATTTTGTTTTCGGTATCAACCGTGATTTTCCCTTCCCAAAGGTAAACAAGTTCCACTTCTGTAAAGATGGTGCCTGATACGATAATGCCTTGTTCCAACATTTCAGAGATATGTTCTTCTGCCATGTCGCGGTCGCCAATTGTGGTAAATACTAAAATTTCTTCCGATGCCATCTTGTTCCCTGTTTTGTTTTTAATAGGATCGGCAAGGGAGAGGGGATTCCTTATTCTTTTGGTGATTCCTTTTGCAAATAACTTTGGATCCCTTCCTTGGCTTTGTCTAAGATTCCCGATTCACGAAGGGAACGGGTTACCCGTTGCCAAAATTTGATTTTGCCTTCTAATTCATTCCAACCGAGTTGCAAGTCCATCCGTTTGATTTTGAGTAACATCCGTAATTCGGACAAGGTCATGTCCTTTGGGTCTTTGTCGAGGTAACGGTTGTGGTCTTGGAAGGGATTGAACACCATAGTTTAGTTACTTACGAAATACAAAGGATAAAAAAAGGACGGCAAAGAGTAAAAAACCAATTCCGGTTCCAAAACTGGAAAGGATGGGATCTCCTGCCGCGATAAATTTTTGTATGCTTAGGAAAATTCCGTACGAAGTGTACAATAACCCCAAAAAAATTAGAGTGAGAGCTGTGAATACCCAAACCGATTTTTTAACAAATTTTTGCACATAAAACTGTATGTTCTTCTGCAGATAAATGACCATCACTTCTGCATAAGACACGAGTTTGGCGATGAATTCTTCGAAGGTGGCTTTTAAACCACCTTTTTTGCGGTGTTTCGTGTGTCTTTCGTCCAATTATTTCTTCTTAAAAAACCAACCAAGGGCAAGACCAAGTCCAAGTCCAACACCAAATCCAATCACAGCTGCTTTTTGTGGGTTTTCTTTTACATAATTTCCCACATTATCAATCACTTCTTTGGCACGGATTGAGGCTTCTTCACTGGCTTTTCCTAATTTTTGTTTGATGTCACTTACTTGTTCCATATACTTCTCCTTGGCTCTTTGTTCAATTTCCTTGGCTTTTTTCTCATACAACTTGATTTCGTCGATGAGGGACTTTTCTTTTTTCACTTCTTCCATAACGTTTGTTAGTCTGGTACGACAATGTTTTCAAAATTGTCTGTGAATCGGTATCCAATTCCCCAAATGGTTTCAATCCATTCTGGTTGTGCAGAATTTTTTTCCAGTTTCGAACGAATTCGTTTGATGTGACTGTCGATCATCCTTTCAAAACCATCCCATTCTACTCCCCAAACTGATTCTAAAATCATTTCGCGAGAAAAAACTTTTCCTGGTGAACCAGCGAGCAGTTGTAAAATGTCAAATTCCTTACGGGAAATGTTGATGATATTTTCGTTTAACGTAACACGGCGACGTATAGAATCTATCTTTAAGGCTCCACGAATGATTTCACCCGCTTGGCCCACATTGGGTTTGATTCCAATTTTTTTATCCCAACGGCGGAAGAACACATCGACACGAGTTTTAAGTTCTCGTACAGAAAACGGTTTTGTGATGTAATCATCAGCACCTAACTCGAGTCCCATGATGCGATCTATTTCTTCTGTTCTAGCAGAAAGAATAAAAATGGGAGTACTTTCGTCTGATTTACGAATGCTACGGCAAATTTCCATACCATCAATGTCAGGAAGTGAAAGGTCAAGAATCACCAAATCAGGATGATTGGATTTATAAAATTTCAATCCATCTTCGCCATTTTCAAAAACGGAGGTGGTGTAGTGAGCAGAATCGAGAGATTTCCGGATTAGGTTTCCGATGTCCGGATCGTCCTCAATTACCAAAATATTTTTCATGTTTTTCCCTTGAGTTCTTTCTCAATTTGGTTCTTGTAGTAGAAAAAAAAAGTAAAAAATGGAATTGGGAACACAAAGAGAACTAAAATCGTGGGCAATGTTTGCCATCAGTGGGGTCAGGCTACGTCCTTTGGAAGTGACGGAAAAACTAGGCCTTACACCTGACTATTACCACGGTGGGGATGTGAAAGACATCGAAAATATGACAATTCCGAGTCATTGGCAGCTCAATTCTAAGTTAGGACCCGAGTTCTCTCCCCAAGACCATATTTGGGACATCCTAAAAGTACTGGGTCCCGTTCGCAAAGAACTAAAAGAGTTCACGGAAAACTTCGATTCGACGATTTACGTCTCCGTCGAATTTGCTTCCGAATTCACAAAAGGGGTCACTTTGGATAAACGGACGATGCTTTTGTTAGGTGAATTGGGAGTGCAATTGGAAATCATCCCCTGGGATCTCGATGAGACTCCCTAAGGATGGTTTCACTTGGGAACACAAGTTTTGTGAGGCCAAATCGTTTGAGGTAGTGGAGGCTTGCAAGGGTGAGTCCATTTAACACTAGGACTCGTTTTTTCAATCGTAAGTCTCGTGCCATATTCAGTAGTTTGGTGAGTAGGGTGATCGGAAGGTAAGGTAAATTGGAGAGATCCATTTGGATATGGGATCTTGTTTGGAAAAATAACATATGCATGACTGAGTCCAATTCTTCTTCCAGATCCGCATGGACTATTTTGGAGGAGATGACAATTTCATAAGCATTTTGGATTTCCCTTACAGATAAGTATTTTGTTTTTTTTGCCATCGAGGTTAGTTTTGCAGGTTTTACCAAAAGATACACTCATTTTTCGTTCCAAACTTTTACAAAGCGTAAGAGAGATTTTAAACCGAAATGAATTTATGGAAGTCGATACACCCACACTGAAACCCATTGTGGGAATGGAACCATATTTGGATCCTTTTGAGGTGCGCTCTCCTTCGGGGAAAGAAAAGGGTTATCTCATCACTTCACCTGAATATAGTTTAAAACAAATGATGGCGACGGGTTTATCTCGTATCTTTGAACTAGCACATACCTACCGATCGGGTGAAGTAGGGAGTTCGTTTCATACGAAAGAGTTCCTGATGTTAGAACTCTATGCAGAAGGAATGGATGATGCGGTATTGCGTCATTTTATCGAAAAGTTTTTAAGGGAACTCATTTTTTCCGTTGGTGAACCTAAACTCCATAACCAATTGTCGAAACCAGGTTGGATTCGCCATTTCAGTGTGAAGGAAGTATTCCTCATCCACCTTGGGCATGGATTTGAAAGGGAAAATTTAATCCAAACCATCATAAAACTCAAATTAACTGCCACACCACAAAAGGAACTGGATGGATGGCCTTATGAAGATTTGTTCTTTTTGGTTTTTCTAAATTGCATCGAACCAAAATTAGGTGAAGGAATTGTCTTTTTGTATGATTACCCACAGGAATGTGCGGCCCTTGCACGGATTGAGGCAGGAGTTGCCAAACGATTTGAAATCTATTGGGACGGTTTAGAACTAGCCAATGCGTTTTATGAACTGAATGATGCAAACGAACAACGAAATCGTTTTGAAGCAGAACAAACGTTACGTGCCAAATTGGGCAAAGAAGTATTCCCCATTGACGAAGACTTTGTCACTGCCTTAGGGAAAGGATTCCCAGACTGTTCTGGGATCTCAATTGGGATGGACCGATTGGCTTTGAAACTCACGGGGAAAAAAAGTTTAAGCGAAGTGAGCCCATACTGGATGGAAAGTTAGGAAAAATTGGGTTGGTTTTTTTGCCTTGTGCTCTTTGGAGTACGAATCTGTTCCAAAGATTGGAAGGGATCCTTCGGAATGGTAATCGAAACGTTGCCAATGGGAGGAGACTCCCATGACAACTAACATCACTCCATTTGGGAATGCAATTGGGTGCTTTATTCCTCTTCGGATTGGAATTTTTCACAAGAAGAAGGTACTTTCCCTTCTTCTAGGTCAGCACAAGAAAATGCAGCCATCTCCTTGGCACATTGTTTCATGTCTTCGATGTCTTGTTTGGTGAGTTTTTTGGTTGGTTTTTCATTGGATGCAGGTTTTTGGCCTTCCACTATGTATTGTTTGTATCGCGATTCACAGACATTTCCATTTACAAATTGGGATTCGAACATTTTCCTTTGTTCAGGAGGGAGGTCTTTTAATTTCTCTTTCATACATTCCGATGATTTCGCACACATTTTTTTGGATAGTGCCTGGAATTCTTTTGCATCCTTTAATGTTTGTGAGGTGACAAGAAGTGGGAAAAGGATTAAACCCAAAGTCAAAAATTTTTTCATACGAAAATGGTAGTCCGAAGTTCCATTTGGTAAAGAAAAAATTTAGAAAAAGGATTGCATCGGGAACAAATCACAGTAAGATTTTCGCCCATGAAACGAATCGTATCCATTCTCCTTGTCTCGTTCAGTGTCTCACTTGTGGCACAAAATTTGACAGAACGCAAACCTGTCAGTTTTTCATCGGAACCTTCATCGATTGAAGAATTCAAAACCATCCAATTGGCTACTGCAAACTCACCTGAAGGTGCCGCTGCGATGCTCGTTCTTGCGATGTCTATGTATGGAAAAAATCCTGAGTTGGGAAGGAAAGCAATTGTACTATCCATCCTTTCTAAAAATAGACAAAAGTCCAATAAACCAACGGCAGTGGACGGAGTGGATTTAGGTGGGAGTGATTCCTACTTACTTGGCCAACTCGATAAATACAAAATGTTGCCAAACGGGTATTGGAAAGGGGCAGAACCATCTAACGGGTATACGCCGAGTTTACCACTTACTGTTGAAACATATACCAATCCATATTCTGGAGATGAAACCTCGGGGAAACTCAAACTTTTCGTGGCAACAAAGGGTGCGTCGAGTTACAGACCTGTGAGTGTCGAAAAGGATACCGATGGGCTATGGCGTTCGAAAGAAATGAGTTCTTTATTTGTTGGGATGATGCCCGCCAAATAAATGTTTGTTGATTTACTCTCTCTCCACCCAGTGGTTTTGGCACTCCTTGCCACTGGGTTTACTTGGTTTTGTACTGCTTTTGGTGCAGGATTTGTTTTTTTCTTTCGCACAGTGCCAAGGCCTGTGTTTAATGCGATGCTTGGGTTTGCTTCGGGCATCATGATCGCCGCCAGTTTTTGGTCACTCTTACTCCCTTCCATAGAACTTTCGGAAAACGCTGGCAAACCTGCCTGGCTCCATGTGAGTATTGGGTTTTTGTCAGGTGGACTTTGTTTGTTTGCCCTCCACAAACTCTTGCCACACTTACATGTGGGACTGGAAGAAAACCGATTGGAAGGAGGGAAGTCTTCTTTCCAAAGGAGTTTGTTACTCATCCTTGCCATCACTTTACACAATTTACCCGAAGGACTTGCGGTCGGTGTCGCCTTTGGTGCCTTAGGTGAAGGATTCACATATGAAGCGTTGATGGCGGCAATGGTTGTTGCGTTTGGGATTGGGATCCAAAACATCCCAGAGGGTGCTGCTGTTTCGATCCCTTTGTTACGCGAAGGGTTTAGTGCCAAAAAAAGTTTTTGGTATGGGCAATTATCAGGGTTTGTGGAACCAATTGGGGGAATTCTCGGTGCGGCCCTTGTGTTTTATGTAGAAAGTATTTTGCCTTTTGCGTTATCGTTCGCGGCAGGTGCAATGATCTTTGTGGTCGTGGAAGAGCTCATCCCCGAATCCCATACGGGAAAGGAAACTGAGATGTCAACCCTTGGGGCGATGTTTGGATTTGTGCTCATGATGGCACTTGATGTGGGACTAGGGTGAAAGTGGATTGGTACGTAGAAATCCCCGCCCTATCTGGACTGGGTGGGGTATTCCACCCGCCACCCAATGGCTCCATTTACCATATATCACTTGTTTTGTGAATTCATTTCCCAAAATCTAAAAAAAATTCTCGCAAAAAGTTCACATTTTCACTTGGATCAGAATCAGAAATGATTTTTGTGAAATGTTTGGGTAGATGATGGAATCATTTATGTTAAGTTAGCAATGAGGAATGACTGGAATGTTTGAGTTGGAACTAAAGAGCCGAAACGCACCGGTTATCTAAACAAACAGCCAGATTCACTTTTATTTACCAGGATACTTTTCATTTGATAAAAATTTCATAACGGAGCTTCCGTTTGATCCTAAAACGGTTGATGCCGTGGAACTCAAGCGGAAGTTCATTGTGGCAGAAAGAAAAGTGATTACGTTACTTAAGATCATTGATACGGGGAAAAAATTGGAATCCCCGTTGGATAGGAACCTGCATTCAACGAAGGTGTGATGAACCGTTTTCTAAATTGATTAGGTGGTAAGTTTCGCTTACATTAAAATCTTATCTCTATTTTTCCTACATGATAAACTAGTTGCAAATAAGAACCAGATTGAGGGGAAATGACATACGGAAGTCATGGAATTTTTGCTTGGACCAATGACTTTACGCGGAATGAAATGGAACAAAAATCGAATCTTAACAAACCCAAATTACTGTTGTTCATAGTTCTCTTCCCAATCTTTACATTTGGTTGTATTTGGACAAAAACAAAGTCTTATTATTTAAAGCTAACTGAAGCGAATCTCTTAGACAAAGAGGTTGATAAAAAACAGATAAGGCACTTTGATCCTCGAAAATTCCAAAATACACCGCAATGGGAAATTGCAAGGGCGATTTATCTTTATGATGAGAACCAATTACAAACTTTGCTTTCCGAAAAAAAGGTTGATTTGAACATCCCCAATGATGTTGGAATCCCATTATTAAGTTTGGCAATTGTTTGGGACCGAGAAGGGGCGGTACTTCCCCTTCTAGAACATGGTGCTAATCCAAATTTTAAGTCAGTTTTAAACCCTGAGTCTCCTATGATTTATGCAGCTCGCCAAAGTCCTGCCACGTTGAAATTACTCCTCGATCATGGTGGAGATCCCAATGCAAAGGCAATCTATGATGAGAGTTTGTTAGATGAAAATCATCCGCCAGAATCAGCCTTGAGCGTTGCTGCGAAGAAAGGTCATTTCAAGAGTGTAGAGATGCTCGTGGAGAAAGGTGCGGATGTCAATTTTGGGCATGGTCGTGCAGTATCGGACTCAATGACCCAAGATCATCTTGGTATCACATTGTTTTTGTTAAAAAATGGCTTCGACTTGAGTATGGAGTTATACCCTACGGGATATGAAGCTAAATTGATTCAAGAAAGATTGCAAATTAATGAAAGATCAAGAAATACTCCTCGGTTTAATGAATGGGACTTTAATAAGATCGTTTCCTTTCTCAAAGAAAAGGGAATTGAATACAAGCATGTGAAACCGGATAAAGTCCATTGATCAGATACATTTCAGTAAATTGCGAAATGGGAAAAAAGATAGCGCGATGGAACGATCAAAGATAAGTTAATCGAAAGGATGCGGAGGATCACTAATGTGGATTAGTAAAAGGATAATTGTTGTATTTTACTTCTTTTTTCTTCAATTCTTTTCCTTTTTGGAATGCAAAAAGGAAGACAACACCGTATCTGCTACTGAAGATCGCAGGCAATTACAGTTAGAAAGCCAATCCACGGAACCTGGTCTTTGTTTGGCAGCTTATTCGAACGATAAGAAAGGATATAAATCGCTTCTTCAGTTTTTAAGGATAGAATTTAGCATCGATTATTCGGAGAAGGAATTGGAGGTGGCTTCAATTTCTGGTGTGAGGTTCTTCCTATCTAAGGATTACTTAAGGACGAGAAGACCTCATTCGAGTACACTTTATGAATTTAAAGTAACTACGGATGATTTAGGCATACTTACACTCGAGCGTAATGGTAAAAATGTTTTCCTAGCAGGCATCATTTCGAAAAGCATGGCTAATGATTTGTACTATTGGATTTATAAAGATTACTCTCTGGTCAAATTTGCGCTAGAAAATAAGAATAAAGATCCCTATCAAACCACCGAAATCGGTAAATTTGGTATTTACGATAAAATGAAGCTCGAATCCGAATGTTTGAACCAAAAAGAGATCGATGCAAATTTTGACCAGGCAGTTCTCGAAAAATCCCAAGGACCTGAACCCACGGATGAGTTTAGCAATTAAAATCCATTCAGCTCGCGCGAGCGATCAATCCGCAAGCGACCATTAGACCGTAAAGCGTGGTTGTTCTTTATGGGAATGACACTCCACTAACAGATGCGAGGCTCCACAAAAAAATTTAAGATTCTTTGAAATCATATTTGATGGTGGCCAAAGTAAGTTTCCTTGTATTATTGTTTTGATGCTTTTGAAACAACCGAAAAATTCCCTTGTCTCAATTTGCATCGAAACAAGGGAGGATCCTACCGAGTATTCGTAAGACAATTTATTTCTAAAATTGTGCAGTCATCATCAGATACGCAAACTGTGCGTTTTTTCCAAATTGGTTTGTATACACATTCGCATTGACGGTTCGGTCATTTACTTTGTTTTGGATGGCATCCCCTGCAAAGATCATACTATAACCTGCTTCCAATAATATGTTTTTGTAAGGGATATTGTATTTCACATCCACTTCGCGGAAGAGAGAACGGCCAAGGTAGGAAACAGGTCGATTGTCCCCAGCCCCTTTTTCGGTAAGGACTTGGCTTGTGTCATATTGGTTATTGGAAAAGGATTCCGTACTCGCACCTGACTTCGCAACTCCAGCAATGTCATACCAACTATCCTGCAATTTGTGTTTCTCAATGGCAAAATAGTCAATACGAAATGATCCGTAGGATTCAGTCGCATAACTTAGATTTACCGATCTAGATTTCATATTCACCCAACTGATTTGGTCGGCCATTCCATAAAACAAATGGTTAGTGTGGAATAAGTTTTGGAAGGATGCAATCGATCCATCCGCACGATTTGGATCGCCACTTCCTACATCATACGCGGCTCCCACTCGGAATTTTGCAATCGTATAACCAATGTCAGCACCAAAAGCATAGGTTTTGTATCGTTCTTTTTCTCGGTATAAATTTTGTTGGTAGGTGGTATTGGTGAGGGGGTCAACCATATTCACATTGGTTTGGAAACTATCCCATTTCGGAGTGACATTTCTGCCTGTTGTTCCCGTTTGCACTGCATATTCAAAGGAATAGTCGATGGCCTGTAAGGCTTTTTTATTCGCTTGGGTTTTGTTTGTGAGCCGCATCCCATAGGTATGGAGCACGTCCCACCTGCCAGCTCTCGTATTGGGATTTCCGACTTCTCCTGTTGTGAGGACAAGGGATTGGTTTGCCCTAAGGTATTCTTTTTGCAAACCAAGATAATACAAATCAATATGAAGGTAATCAGAGGGTTTGAGTGTATTGTAGAATCCAGTGAAATAAGAGTCACCTAACTCTTGTCTTTGTGCATCAATTTTTGCTGTACAGACTTTTGTCCCATTATAAGGACAGTCGAGATATGTATTGTATTGATTTTTGACACCAAAATTGGTTGTGTTCCCAGTGATATCAGAGTGGCGTTCGCTCACTGATGTAACAAAGATATGAGAAGAAAAATATTTATCTTCCCATTTCAGTCGTAACCCATCAAAACTCCTTCCCACATTGGTCCAATCAAGAGATCCAACCAATCGTTCATCACCATAACGCAAAATCTGTCGGCCCACTTGGAAGTGGAAGGGAAAATTGAAATTGTTTTTCACTTCTACATAGGCTTCTCTCACATCTGTGCTTTGCCTTGTGCCATCGTTGGCTGTTGACAAACCAGTCAATGAACCTTTTTCAGCACCCCAAAGGCGGCTGTCTTGGAAGGTCACTTTGGCAATCACATCTTTTGTGAATTCTTTTTGGATCCAAAACTGAATCTTTTGGCCAGTGAAATCAACATTGTCATTGGTATTCCGATTAAAATCAAAATTATACTTCATTTCAGGTCGAACTCGGACAAGGGCACCAGCGCTGAATCCATCTGACCAAGTAGGAGGTGGTGGAGTTTGTTTCGGTTCTGTGGCAGTTTGTACGGAGGGAGAGGTGTTTTGGGGAGGTTGGTTTGGATTCGAGGTTAAGTTTGGACTTTGGGGTTCTTGTACTGTTGGTTGCGCTATCAATACAGTTTCAAATGACAATACCAACAAAAACAGATAGAATATCATGGATCTTTGCATTTTCAATTTTTGAAAGACCAAATGCGGTCTTCTCCTATGCCAAAAACGAATGCAAGAATCGTACAGATCTTAGGAAAAAATTTTAAAAAAGTTTAAAACCTATGAATTATTGGACATTATGTACTTTGATCCTAAAAAATCAAATCAGGTAGTTTCAGAATCCAAATGCATTCCGTGTATTTGATCATCTGAATGTTCTTAATTTCTAAAATATGTGTATACTTTGAGCATAGTGATTGGTTGAAAATCATACCCTGTTTGGTAAATTCAGAAATCTTGTATAAGAATTGACGTCGTTGCAGCACTTACCATAAGTTATGTACCGAACTTGGCCGGGGCGATATCGGGGTTTTTTGCTTGTTTGTTTAGGCAAACGATAAACTAGTTCCTTACGGCTCGTCGATGGACTTTTGTGGTTGTCCAACCTGCCAGGCAAGTGTTAAAAATTGAATCTAATATGAAGATCAAATTAAGAAACTTTTCCGAATTGGATATAGAACAAATTTATTCTTGGTCAAAAAATGAAGAATTTTTACTCATTTGGGCAGGACCATTATATAAAATGGACTCTCTAAAGGATCAATTAAAAAACGATTTAGAATATGCTTCCACCCATCCCGAAAGATTCAAAATATTTTCAGTGATCGATTCAGATAATTCAGATCTCATTGGTCACTGCCAGTTAACCATCGATCAATCAAACGAATCAGCTCATATCTCTCGCATTTTGGTTGGGAACGAAAACTTTAGGGGCAAAGGTATCGGTCGACAAATAATCACAAATTTATTAGAGATAACATTTTTAAAATTAAATCTCAATCGAGTTACATTGAATGTTTACGATTTTAATGTAACTGCAATTGACTGTTATAAAAAAACTGGTTTCAAAAAAGAAGGATTACTAAGAGAAAATACAAAATTCAAAGGAACATTCTGGTCCACAATTCCAATGGCAATTCTAAAATCAGAATACCAAAATCTTTAAAACCTCGATTCTACATTCATCATATATCGCGCGTTAATCTAAGATATGCAACATTTTTTTGGACTTTAAACGATTCACAATCATTCAAAAATTCTGATTTGGTTCGGACGATGCAAAACAAGGCCTACTGGTACAAACTTTGGATCGTTTCGCGGTGGGGGGTTTCAAAAGATTGTCCAAATAAATATTGTATTATATAGAAAGTGAGATATAAGTAGTAGGTTTAGATGGAATTGACAAAGTTAAAAAACAATTTGATGTTTAAACAATCGAATCAAGCTGTTAAAACAGTAAAACATTTGATTGTAAGGTTTAACCTTCTGATTTGTATGTTCCTTTTTTTAGGAAACTGTGCCCAATCACCAAAATACCACAAAAAATATTTTTTCTTTGCATACTTTGGAGAGAAAAAAATTGATACTACATCCAGAATGGATTTTCAAATTTTAAGTGAACATTTTGCAAGTGATTCACAGAATATCTACTTCGATGAACAGATCTTAAAAGGAGTAGATAGAGATTCCTTTGTTGTATTAAATGATTATTATTTGAAAGATAAAAATTTTGTGTATTACTATCAAATTACTTCTGATATCACCATCAATTCTCCTAAAGTATTCATTATTTTAATACCTTTGGATTTAACCGTTAAGTTTGAGAAAAAACTAAATGTCGACATTGTAAAGGATGCTGATCCAAAAACATTTTCCCCATTCCCAAAAAACAAGTTAGACTACGGTTATGCGATCGATAAACACCATCTATATTATATGGGTTCGGAGGTAACCTTCGTCAATCAAATGGCAGAAGTGAGATTTTTGGAAAAAACAGTGCATCCAATTCTGATCACTCCTTCCGAGGTTGTCTACCAAGGAAAGATAATCAGTAAAGACGTAGGTACGTTCCAAGTTTTCGGAAATTATGCGAAAGATAAACAAAATTGTTTTTTTATCGATTTTGAAAAAATGGATCAATTTCCCTGTTTGGCGAATCAGCTTTCAACTTTGGAATATAACGAACAAAATCCATGGGGGTATGTGCATTCCGATTACGCAAAGGATTTAAAAAATGTTTATTATCAGGGAAAGGTAATCGAAGGCGCCGATCCAAAGACATTTACTTTGCTCGAAGGTGACAAGGACCATTGTTGTTTGGCTAAAGATAAAAAAAATAGATACAACCAAGGGATTCAACTGAATTGATAAATGGAAAATGAAACCTTCCCCTTTGCAAAATAAAATCAATCCGAAAAAACTATTACTCTCAAAATGGACCTCGGTAAACGTTTTGGAAAGAGAAAAACATTTTATCGTGACCAAAGTCCATTGGCATCAAGGGTCAACGGATAAGCTTGATCAAGTGACAATCGAAGCCATCCTCACGAAGAAGTCAAAAATGATTCCTTGGGAAAATTTGAAAGATAATTCCCAATGGTTACCAGGTTGGAAGTAGTGATGAAGAGTAGGGCATTTGCCTTCAGAATCGCTTATACCGGAACCAAAAAATGAAAATTCCTGATGAAGATTTCCGTTATGCTTTAGAGATTTGGGATTTTCTAAGTGTAAAAGACAGACTTGGCAAAGCAGATTTAATTTTTGTTCTTTGTAGCCACGATTTACGAGTGGCAGAACATGCGGTTTCATTGTACCAAAAAAATCAAACAAAGTTTGTATTGTTTTCTGGTGGACTCAATTTTTTCACAAAACATGTTTTCCCAAACTCAGAAGCAGAATCATTTGCGAAACATGCAATTGAATTAGGGATACCCAAAGAGAGTGTCATCATTGAACCCCATTCGACTCATACGGGCGAAAATATCCAATTCACAAAAAAATTAATTTCTAATATGGGTTTACATTTCGATACCATCACCGCACTCCAAAAACCATCGATGACCCTACGTATCAAATTGGCATTGGAAAAACAATGGCCTGGACCTATCTTCCAAATTGGATCACCTGACTACAGTTTGCTCGATGCACCACATTCTAAAATAGACCTATTTATGATCATCAACGAAATCGTTGGTGATCTGGACCGTATCATTGCCTATCCAAAATTGGGATTTCAAAACGAAACTTTCATCCCAGAAGGAATTTATTTCGCCTATCATTTTTTAATATCGAAAGGTTACCATTTGCATTTGGTAACCTCAAAGATGAGTTGATCCATCTAAGATCCGTTTAGAATCTTTTAGTTGGATTCCAATTTCACTCCCAACTCACCACTACTTTTCCAAAATGTTTCCCGGTTTGCAGATACTCTAAGGCTTCTGGCACTTCTTCCCAACCGAACACTTTGTCCACTACTGGTTTCATTTTATTTTGTTCGATCGCGCGGTTCATTTTTTCAAAATCGGCACGGCTACCCACTATCACTCCTTGTACTTTCACACCTTGCATGAGGATCGGGTAAAGAGATAAGCTAGATTCACCACCTGCAAGCACACCAATGAGAGCAATGGTTCCATAAGGTTTTACACTCATCATGGACTTTTGCATTGTACCAGCACCTCCTACTTCAATGATTAGATCGGCACCCGCCATTTTTGTATGTTTTCTGACATCTCGTTCCCAATTGGATTTAGTTGTATAGTTGATGGTTTCGTCGGCACCTAAGGTTTTGGCACGCGCCAGTTTTTCATCATTTGAAGAAGTGATGATGACACGAGCTCCCATCATTTTAGCAAATTGTAAGGCAAATAAAGAAACACCTCCCGTGCCAAGGCAAAGTACATCACTACCAGGTTCGATCCCACCAAAGTTCACAACTGCATTGTAAGCTGTGAGACCAGCACAACCAAGTGTAGCCGCTTCTTTGTCTGTTAAGTGGCTTGGTGTGGCAACAAGTCCTTCTTCCGAGAATTTTCCATATTGCGCCAAACAACCGTCATTTGGTCCACCAAGTGTGGAACGGAGTTTGTCCATATTGGGTGCACCATCCAACCATTTTTGGGCAAAAATCGGAAGGACTCGGTCTCCTTTTTTCCAAAGGGTGACTTCCGATCCTACTGCTTCCACAACTCCGGCACCATCGGAACATGGAACAAGGGGGAGTTTTTGCCTTGGGTTGTAGGTTCCAATTACCATTAAATAATCCCGATAGTTGAGTGAAGTCGCTGTTAGGCGAACAAGAACTTCCTTTGGTGCAAGTGATTCCGATTCATCACGTTCTGTTTCTTTTAGGTTTTGGATTCCAAAACTCCCTTGGATTTCCCATACTTTATTCTTCATTGATTTCCAATCCACCTTCTAAGAAAATTCACTCGTCAGATCCTTTGCCTTCAGATTCCTTTGTCGAGTGGGAATCTAGTGGAAAGGGTAATATGAAAAAAGAATTTTGGAACGATAGTGTCGTAGTGATCACTGGTGCATCGAGTGGGATTGGGAAAGCATTACTGGAAGAGCTTGTTATGTATCCATGCCAATTGGTCCTTTTGGCGCGAAGGGCGGGTGATATCGCAGAACCTGAGACAAAACACAAAGACTGTGTGCTCCATCGGGTCACCTGTGACCTTTCGGATCCAAGTTCTGTACAGGATGCCATCGAATGGACGATGAAACGAGTGGACCGAGTGGATGTATTGTTCAATAATGCTGGGATTACAGCACATGGCCGCTTTGATTCGTTAACGATGGAAGTGTACCAAAAAACCTTTGCTACCAATTTTTTTGGTCCCATCCAATTCATCCGAGGTTTGCTTCCTCTTGTTTTAAAAGCCAAAGGGAACATTGTGACCACATCAACTGTTTCTGCTTTGTATGGAGTTCCCGGGAGAGCTGCGTATTCTGCTTCCAAGTCAGCCCTTCATGCCGCTCTTGAGTCACTTCGTATCGAAAGTTTATTGGAAGGCATTGGGGTATCACTTGTCTGTGTCCCTTATACCGATACAGCCTTACGCACTTCGGGTCTAACCGCGGATGGAAAGGTTCTCGCCGAGGCTCCTGCCAAAGGCAAACGTAAGTCGGCTAAGGAAGTGGCACAAGTTCTCATGGAAGTTGCGAAAGACAAAGAAGCAAGGCTTGTGACCTTTAATTTGAGTGGAAAGTTTTTGGAATGGATGCGATTTTTCTCTCCTAAGTTTTTAGAAAAAATTCTCTATAAAAAACTCTACAACGACTTCAAAACACATTGAACCCCGTCTAAACCAAGGTAGAGGAAAAACCCACTTGGACAACGTATTTATTCCGTATCTAACGGCTGTTATTTTTACTTTTTGTTTTATGACCCTTATGTGGTTTTGGGGAAAATCCCGAGACAACTATGCCGTGATTGATGTGGGTTGGGGGCTTGTGATTGCAGGTATTGCCACTGTGCTTTCCTTTTTTGGAACAGGCAATTGGTTTGCTAAATTAGCAGTCCTCATCCCGGTTTGGGTTTGGGCAATCCGATTGTCTGGATTTCTTTACTGGACTCGCATTCGCACCAATCACCCAGAAGACAAACGTTATGCTGGATTTCGTAAAGACTATGGTGACAAAGTGCACTCCAAAATGTTCACCAATGTTTTCCTATTGCAAGGGGCACTTGCATTATTGTTATCTTTCCCGTTTTACTTCGCTTCCCAATGGAATTTGTTCCCGAATGCAGGACTCTTTGGTCCGAATGGAACCCTTATGGTTTGGATTGGTTGGACCTTATTTGTGCTCGGAGTGGTGGGTGAAACCATAGCTGATCGGGATTTACACAATTTTTTATCGATCCCGACAAACAAAGGAAAGGTGTGCAATATTGGCCTTTGGAAATACACAAGGCATCCCAATTACTTTTTTGAATGGGTGATTTGGCTTGGAATCGGAGTGATTCCCATTCTTTCGGCACCAGTTGCCGTTGGTTCTCTTTTCACCCCTGTTTTTATGTTTGTGTTGTTACGATTTGTATCCGGTGTCCCTTTTGCTGAAAAGTATTCACTCCAGTCAAAAGGTGATTTATTCCGAGAATACATGCGTACCACAAATGCATTTTTCCCTTGGTTTCCAAAACATTAAATTAAAAAGGACAAAACATGAATTTCACAGATTCTCAAAAAAAGGAAGAGTCTTCTTCTTTTAGTATCAACTCACTTTTAGAGAAAAATATTTTCCCTGATTGGCTCATTCGTTTCCGTATCCGCCAACTTTTGGACCTACGCATCAAACAAGAACGTAAAGAAAATGCGACGCTCCAACTCCAACATAAAATGGACTATGTGAACTCGTTAAAGAATTCACCGATTGCTGTGCATACCGATGCAGCAAACGAACAACATTACGAAGTGCCCAGTGATTTTTTCACCTATGTGATGGGACCAAGGATGAAATACTCATCAGGGTATTGGCCAACACTTGATACTACGTTTGCAGAATCGGAAGAAGAAATGTTACGGATCACCGTAGAACGCGCAGAAATCAAAAATGGAATGCGCGTTCTTGACTTGGGTTGTGGTTGGGGCAGTATCTCTCTCTACATTGCGGAAAAATTTCCAAAATGCAAAGTGACTGGAGTTTCCAATTCGCGCACTCAAAAAGAATTCATCGACAAACGTGCGAAGGAAAGGGGATTAAAAAACCTCACCATCATCACAAAGGACATGAATGATTTTACCACGAAAGACAAATTTGATCGCATCGTGTCTGTAGAGATGTTGGAACACATGAAAAACTACGAAAAACTGTTTGAAAAGTTATCGAAGTTCCTTGTGGCTGATGGAAAATTCTTTGTGCATATCTTCACTCATAAAGAATTTGCATACCCGTTTGAAGTGATTGATGAAACGGATTGGATGGCGAAGTATTTTTTCACGGGTGGCCAGATGCCTTCCGATGATTTGTTTTTGTATTTCCAAAAAGACTTTCTCATTGAAAACCACTGGGTAGTCAATGGAACCCATTATGCAAGGACAAGTGAAGCTTGGTATGAAAACATGATTGAAAACAAGGATAAACTTATGCCTATCCTTGCGAGTACTTACGGCGAAAAAGAAAAAACCAAATGGTTTGTGTATTGGAAAGTTTTCTTTCTCGCCTGTGCTGAGTTATGGGGTTATCGTAACGGAGAAGAGTGGTTTGTGAGCCACTACTTGTTCCGAAAACGCTGAGTTTTTTTCCCAGCCGCTTTCACATACACTCCACCTTCTTTTTTAGAAGATGGGGTGCTAGAACGTCGGCTAGTACTTTCGCCACTACGTTCTTTTCGTTCCCCACGGTCACTGCGTTCGCCTCTTCCGCCACGGTAACCACCGCGACCACCACCTGATCCGCCACCATCATCACGACGGCGTCTGCCACCAGATCCACCACCAGGGGGCATTTCACTCCATTCTGCTGGGGTTTTTCCAATTTTTTCAGGCCCACTGATTTTTGTTTTATCGAGCATATTGGAAAGGAGTTTCAATGCAACAGAACGTTTGTCGTCTAACTTCAAGAGCTTTTCCAATACTTCTTCCGCATCTGCATGGATTTCTGATTCCACAACTTTGTTTAAAAAGTCTTCTTCTCGTCGTGCCAACACTTCCTTTTTAGTCGGGAGGGCCGCAATTGTGAGTTGTGTTCCAGAAGTTCCTTTGAGTCGAAGTAGGGCTCTCGATTCTCTTGTTGTCACAAGAGTCACAGCCTTTCCCGATTTACCAGCACGGCCAGTACGACCAATTCGGTGCGTATAACTTTCGCTATCAAAAGGAAGGTGGTAATTGATCACAAGAGACAAATCTTTTACGTCAAGTCCACGTGCGGCAACATCAGTAGCCACAAGGATTTTGACTCGGCCATCATGTAGGCTTTTTAACACTTGTTCTCTTTGTTTTTGGTTTAGATCTCCGTGAAGAGCCTCCACCGGATATCCTTTGAACCCAAGGGTTGCTTTTAGATCATCAGCTTCTTTTTTGGTTTTGGTAAAGATGATAGCCTTGTATGGGTTTTCATAATCCAAAATTCGTACAACAGCGATTTCACGTTCTGCTTCATCGATCACGTAGTACACTTGTTCGATGTTCTTAGAAGATTTTTCCGTTGCTGCAATCTTCACATGAGCTGGGTGTGTTTGGTATTTACTCGCCAATTTTTTAATTGGTTCGGGCATTGTTGCAGAAAATAATAATGTTTGGCGTTTCGTGGGAAGTAAGTTAAAGATGGATTCGATATCATCCATAAATCCCATATCAAGCATTTCATCTGCTTCGTCTAAAATCACCATGGATGGTTTGAAATTTTTAAGTTCCTTACCCTTTAATAGGTCTAGGAGTCTGCCAGGAGTTGCAACAGCAACTTGGGCACCTTTTGCCACTTGAGTGATTTGTTTAGAATAGGAACTTCCACCGTAAATTGTGGTGGTTTTGATTCCTAAATGTTTTCCCAGTTTGTACAATTCATCTGATACTTGCAATGCAAGTTCCCGAGTGGGTGTGAGGACAAGCACTTGCATGCCATCTTCCACATTGATTCGGTTCAAACAGGGGAGTCCGTAAGCTGCAGTTTTTCCGGTACCGGTCTGCGCTTGTGCGATTAAATCTTTTCCTTCCAATACGAGCGGAATCGCTTGTTTTTGGATAGGGCTTGGTGATTCGAAGCCTGCTTCAGTGATTCCTTGTAGTATTTCAGGACGTAATCCGAAGGATTGGAAGTCATTTCCAACTTCGGTGTCATTCTTAGTCATGGAAATAGGATACAATAAAAAAACGGCCTAAAAAAGAAAGGTAAAAATAACAGAAACCCTTCGGTGCTTTTATGGGTGTTTTTTTGCGATTTCGGTTAAATGGGAGTAGAGTTCTTCTTTTAAATACGGTTTTGGCATAAAATACTCGAAACCCGATTGCAAAATTTGTTCTTTTTCTTCTGGCATACAAAGCCCCGTGCATGCAAAGAGAATGGGTTTACCGTTCTCTTTAACTAGGGATTTTGCAATTTCGGTTCCATGTTTTCCAGGCATTTCGATGTCGAGAAAGGCAATGTCAAAGGGTTCCGATCCGAGAATCCTTTCTGTTTCGATCCCGTTACTGGTTTCAATGATATCAAAAGGAAGGGCACGTAAATAGTTTTTTAACACTTTTCGGTTCAGTTCATTGTCATCAGCAATGAGTATTTTTTTGCGATTGGTGAAAGGAGGAACGCCTGTTTCTTTTTTGGAACCTTCGTTTGTGTCTGCCAGAGTGGACTCTTCTCGTTTCCAAACAACGGGGATTTTCACTTGGAAAAGACTACCTTCCCCTAATTGGGAAGTAACCTGAATCTCTCCATTTAGCTCATCTAGCGAGAGTTTGACGATAGAAAGGCCTAATCCCGATCCAGAAATTTCACATCCTTCAGGAACAAACTCATTGTATTTTTCGAATAGTCGATCTTTGATCTCAGGGGAAATTCCAGGGCCTGTGTCCTTGATTTGGATGATAAGATTTGCGTTTTCATCAGCCTTTGTTTCCAAATACACATGACAAGATACTGAACCATGGTGAGTGAACTTCACTGCATTTGTGGTTAGGTTCCAAATGATTTTTTCAAGTTTTCGTCTATCGGTTAACAAAAAAACAGATTCTGAAATTTCATTTTTTAAATGGAATTCGATTTTTTTACGTTTGGTTTCTTGTCTGAAAAAGTTATGATACACCGCCAAACATTGGCTCAAGTGGAACCATTCATTATTGAGGACAGATGCATTTTCTTCTAACCTAGAAAGTTCAATGGTATCATTCACCAAATTCAAAATCACTTCACCCGCATTTTGGATATGATCTACATAGGTATGAACCAATTCAGGAATGGGTTGGTCTTTGATCATTTCCGACATCCCAAGGAGAGAATTCAATGGATTGCGAATGTCGTGGCTGATTGCGGCTATAAAATCTCTTTTTGCTGCAGTGGCTCTCTCTGCTGATTTTTTTTCAATTTCCAGTTTGTCTCGGTCTTTCCGCATTTGGAGCAAACGGACGGTTTGTTTGCCAAGTAAACGTAACATCTGCAATTGTTCTTCGTTCAATTCTCTTGGTTTGTTATCAATCACACAAAGGGTACCAAGTTTGATTTGGTCATCTAATGCAAGTGGGATCCCTGCATAAAAAATCACATGAGGGTCTCCGTTCACAAGTGGGTTGTTTTTGAATCGGTTGTCATTTTTTGCATTGGGAACCACAAACATCTCATCTCCCAAAATCGCATGCGAACAAAAAGCGAGAGAACGTGGGGTTTCTCTGGCTTTCAGTCCATGGTGGGATTTAAACCACTGCCTGGTTTCATCAATGAGACTCACAAGAGAAATAGGAGCATTGCAGATCATGGAAGCAAGTTTTGTGATTTCGTCGAACATTTCCTCTTCGGGAGTATCGAGGATCTCCAAGCCTTTTAGAGCGGAAAGTCTTGCGGCCTCGTTTTTAGGAAAAGGAGCAATCTGCATGGATTCTATGACGAAGGATTTTTAACATAAATGAAAGTAAAAAAACAAATCCAATAAGTCTAAGGCTCATGAAACAAATTTTGGTGGTTTCTTTCCTTTCTGTCATGATTTTGTCTATTTTCGCTTCTTTTTGTTGTTCCCCAAGTGCAACGGAAAAAACAAAAAAAACAGATAATCCAGAATTACGAAAAAAACTCACTGATCTCCAATACCGTGTAACACAAGAAGACGATACGGAACCTCCGTTTCAAAATGAGTATTGGGACAACCATGAAGAGGGGATTTATGTGGATATTGTTTCGAAAGAACCATTATTCAGTTCCAAAGATAAGTTTGAATCGGGAACTGGTTGGCCAAGTTTTACAAAACCTTTGGTGAAAGAGAATGTAGTGGAAATCGATGATCATTCCTATGGGATGAGCCGAACAGAGGTTAGGTCAAAAATAGGGGACTCTCATTTAGGTCATGTGTTTGATGATGGACCAAAACCCACTGGCAAACGGTATTGTATGAATTCGGCTTCGATGGAGATTATCCCCAAATCCAAACTGAAAGAAAGAGGGTATGAATCCTTTTTATCTGAGTTTGGGAAATGAGCTCATCTTGTTTTAGAAGATCAAACTGGATTTTTTAGTTTCTCAATTTGATTTTGGGATTGAGTTATGCCCAGAGGTTCATCATAAACTCTTCGTCGTTTCGTAACGATATGAGTTTGTATTTGGTTTCATGGATGTCTTCACGAGATACGTCTCGTTTCCAACGTATGTCCACTTTGAGTCGTCTCACTTTTGTTTGTAACTCTAAGAGCTCCCAAATTGGTGCTTCCAATTCCTTTCGGTATAAATTTGTGAAGAGGGGGACCAATTGGTCGGGGGTGTCCATTTTTAAAAGTTCGATATGAGTGAGGTCTTCGATATTTTGTAAGGCCCAAATGTGAAGTGTGAGGGTTGTGATTCTTTCTAATTGAGCGATTTCATCTTTCACATTCCGAGTGACTTGTTGTTTGAAAAAACGAATTCGTTTTTCTAAATACTGGATGAGATCAGATTTCGGAATCTCACGTTCTTTCCACCTGTCCCAATCTGCTTTGAGGTCTTCAAAAATGCCTTCTCCAAAAAAAACAGAGGAAGCTTCCATGAGTTGCACGGAACCAGGCTCCGAAATTTTCAATCGGTGGCGCAAAGAATCAGCATCCCCGGCAATCATATTCACCGGAGCCACATCTTCTAATTTCTGTAAGGCTTTTGAAATGGAATCAATGAATTGGGATTTCATTTGGTCTGTGGAGTGTGCCACAAGGTAAAAATTTAAGTCGGAATCGGTATGGTAATCCCCACGTTCCCGCGAACCATAAAACAAAATTTGGTACGGTTTGGTGGAAGGGATGATTTCGAGTTCATCCAATACTTGTGCATAGAGATTTGGGTTTAGTGCTTCAAATTCCATAATTCATTCAAAGTATAATTTCATTCGAGATAAGTTTTCCAATATGGCTTTGAAAGCACGATCACGTTCTTCTTTGCCCGGAAAGGGAAGGGATTTTACATTGTTTAAGTCTTGGTAAATGATTTCAATAGAAGGTTGGTTTGGATTTTTTTTGATCGATGCCACATAATCCAAATTGATCACTTCTGATTCGCCAAGTTTTAACCACATAAAATTCTCCTCAAAGCCTAACGCTGGCTTTCCATTTGCCTAATCTTTTTTTATCAAAAATCTCCTCTTTCCAAAAAATCGATTAGTACACTTCCAGGGAACTTAGGACAAGATCATGAAAGGATTTGGCCAATTCTTTGGGAGGATCGGTGTTTTTTGTAGAAGATTCAAAAACGAGTAAAAACCCATTGTGTATCCCTTCCCAACGAAGGTAAAATTCACCGGAATCCATCCGGTATACTTGCACACTGCATTTTTTTTGTCCCCAAACAAAATAGGAAACATCCGGGTTTTGGGTTTCGTCTTTGAAAAAATAACGAAACTGAGATTGGTTTTCTCTATCCGTGGATGACAATCGCAACCACGGATAAGGTTTGTCACCTGACAATGAGATTTTGTATTGATTCCCCGTTCCAAATAGGGAAGTGGATTCGTTTAATTCAAAATTTTCTTTTGCCACCCATACAGCATGGTAAGTGAGCCGTAGTTCCTTTGTTAGGGGAATGTTTTGTTTATCTTCTATCGGTTTAGGAATTGGTTTTTTTTCATTTGTGGGAATGGTAATGGAATTTGCGGATTTGCAAAATGGGAATCCACAACATATTGTGACCAAAAACAAAATCAAAAAGGGATTAATGGCCCACTTCATATTCATCTCCTAAATAATTTTGAAATAGATACCCTTTCTCTGTTTTTTTTTGTAAGTAATCGGGAGAGAGTAATACTTTGCCACCACCACCAGTTAGGTCTTTTACATAATTCGGTATGGTGATTCCTGAATGGTAACCTCTGAGTTTGCGGTAGATCTCAATCCCTTTTTCTAAGGGGACAACAAAATCAGAACTCCCAAATACTTCATCACATTGGTGGAGGTAATAAGGTTTGATACCAATGGAGATGAGTTTGTAATTTAAGTCTGATAATATGTTTGCATCATCATTGATCCCTGAAAGTAAAACGGATTGGTTGAATACTGATACATGCCCTTCTCTTATCATACGAGAAACATAGAATTTTGTTTCTTCAGAGATTTCATTGGGATGGTTGAAATGAGTGACCATGTAGAGTGGGAAGTATTTCGAAAAAACAGAATTCAAACTTTCTGTAAGGCGCATTGGCATGGTTACGGGGTGGCGGGTATGGATGCGGATTTGGTTCAAATGGGGAATTTGTTTTAATTCTCCTAAAAGATAATCCAAAGAAACATCAGAGAGTGTGAGAGGATCCCCACCTGACAAAATCACTTCGCGGAGTTTGGGTTCACCTCTAAAATACTCTAATGCTTTCTCCCATTCGGTCCGGTTGGGAGTTTCCTCGGGAGTGGAAACCTTTCGTTTCCTTGTACAAAAACGACAATACACAGCGCAAACATGAGAAATGTACCAAATGGCACGATCGGGGTAACGGTGGGTCACACCTTTTATAGGCATGTGAGATTCTTCTGCGAGAGGGTCATCCGTTTCATTGGGTTTACGGACAAGTTCACCCGCACGAGGTAAGATTTGTTTGCGGATGGGACAGTCGGGGTTTTCTTTGTCTACCCTTGCCAAATAGTACGGTGTGACTGCAAATTGGAACTGTTCGTAAGCCTTAGGAAAAGAATCTTTTTCTTCCTCTGTCAGAGCGATTTCGGATTCCAAATCCACAAGATTTGTGATTCGGTTTTGCAATTGCCATTTCCAATCGGACCAAGTCATGACTTATGACCATACTTCGGTTGACACTATGCCAAGTCCCTCGGATTTTGTTTACGAGTAACGAAATTATGAACTTAGGCATTACAGAAGTAAAAAAAGGGATGATCCTCAAGATCGAGAATGAGCTTTATTCCGTCGTCAAAACAGAATTTGTGAACCCAGGAAAGGGTTCTGCATTCATCCGAACCAAACTCAAAAACATTGTCCGCGATTCTTCCATTGAAAGAACCTTCAAAGCCGCTGAGAAATTGGAAAGTGTGGATTTGGAACGCCGAAAGATGCAGTATTGTTATGCAGACGGTGACCAAATCATTTTTATGGACATCAACGATTACGAACAAATCCCTGTTTCCAAAGATTATGTAGAGGATATCCTTCCTTTTATGAAAGAAGAAACACCTGTGGAAGTTTCATTTTACAATGACAAACCAATTGGTGTGACACCGCCAAACTTCGCTATCTTGGAAGTGACATACGCGGAAGATGGATTAAAAGGAGATACCACTGGTCTTGCTCTCAAACGAGTCACTGTGGAAACTGGTGGAGAAGTCCAAGTTCCTATCTTTATCAAACAAGGGGATACGGTGAAAATCGACCTTCGTGATTTGAGTTACGTGGAGCGCGTCAATAAATAGATTTGGATTTGATCTCGTCCTTACAGGAAGTCACTAAACTTTCCCATCTTTATTATTCACGGCAGTGGATGTTTGCCACTGCTGGGAATCTTTCTACCCGAGACAATGAAACCCACAATCAATTTTGGATCACTGCCTCTGGGAAACACAAAGGTGAATTAAAAGATTCAGATTTTGTTTGTGTATCAGTTCAGGATGGGTCACTCCTCAGTGCCAAAGAAGGGTTAAAACCCTCGGCCGAAACAAGTATCCACCAAGTATTGTATTCTCAGATTCCAAATGTTGGGTCTTGCCTCCATGTACATACATTGGAGTCCAACTTACTTGAGTTTGGTGTTGGGAAAGATGAAGGGTATCGAGAGATCCCGATTCCACCAATAGAGATCATCAAAGCCTTTGGAATTTGGGATGAAAAACCAAGTCTTACAATGCCTGTGTTTTATAACCACACGGATGTGCCAATGATCGCCAATCAAATCAAACGTTACTTCACAACAATAGGAATCCCGAAAGTTCCTTTCCTTCTGATTGAAGGCCACGGCCCAACAGTGTGGGGGAAAAGTATTGCCGAAGCAAATAAACATTTAGAAGCGGTACACTTCCTTTTGCAAGTGATGGCACGTAGGGTATGACAAAAAAAAACATGTCCATATTTTTGGAATTGGTTCTGGGATCGGTGAAGGCCTTTACAATCGATTCTTAGAAGACGAGTCTGTTTCCCTTTTTGGATTTTCTAGGAAAGGGAAACTCCCTATCGGTGATTTTTCAAAAGCTGAGGCGGGATCATTCCAATTTGATGCCACAGACCAAAAAGACTTACGATCTTTCGAACTTTCTCTTGCTGGACTGTTTGGACACAAGGTCCCTCCCAGTTCACCCTTTTACGATCGTCCGGAACTGGTGGTGTACTTTGCTTTGGGTGATGGACTGTTTGGACCCATTGACCTTCTGAAAAAAAAAGATTTAGAGTCCCATTTTGAACTCAATGTCCATTCTCTCATTTTGTTATCGAAGTATTATTCACACCATATCCCTTTCCTCCAAAATGCAACCTTTGTGTTTTTAGGTTCTACGGCTGGTAAACAAGGATTCCCTGAATCGGTTGCCTATTGTGCTTCCAAACATGCTGTTCTCGGTATTGCCAGAGCACTTCGGGAAGAATGGAAACCATTTGGAACCAAGGTGGTGCATGTCAGTTTAGGAGCTGTTGCTACGGGGATTTGGGACGAAAGGCCTGAATTTGACAAGAATGAGATGGTTTCAGTTTCGGACATTTCCGAGTACTTGTGGTGTATTTCGCGGTTGCCAAAATCAATCTTTGTGGATGACTTATCCATTACCCCAAAAAAAGGAATTTTGTAGGGACGATGGAAATCAAGGAATCGATTGTTCTCGTGACAGGTGGCAGTGGTGGGATTGGTCGGGAGATCGTGAGAACCCTTGTCCTCTCGGGTTATTCGGTTTGGAATCTGGATAAGGTTCGCCCAAAAGAACCCATCTTACAAGAGACCTACCGAGAAGTGGATCTTTCTGAGACACCCTTTGTTGTCGAAAGGAGCCTTTCTAAAATCATCCACGAATCGAGTGAAATGGGAGAACTCTACGGCATTGTCCATACGGCGGGATTTGGTGGGCCCTACCACCCAATCACAGAGGTATCCATCGAAGAGTGGGAGTCTATCTTTCGCATCAACCTCACAAGCCTTTACATTGTTTCAAAAGTTGTTTTACCGATCTTTCAAAAACTGAACTTCGGCCGGATGGTGGCCATTGCTTCCTCTTTATCTATTATTGGATCAGCGAATTCAGTTGCTTATTCTGCCTCCAAACATGGATTAGTTGGATTTATCAAATCCATTGCAGATGAATGGGGAAAGTTTGGGATCACTGCTAATGCAGTGAGTCCAGGTTATGTTGATACATCAATGGGAATCCAAGAAAACCAAGTTTCCGATCATAAATCAAAAATTATAAACCAAACTCCTGTTAAACGGATTGCGGAACCTTCGGAAATTGCCCGAGTAGTCAATTTCCTTTTGCAAAAAGAATCTGGTTACATCACTGGATCGAATTGGACCGTTGATGGTGGGATCACCGCCATTTAAAGTATGAGAATTTCACCGCCTCACGACCATTTTTTACAACTCACCACCAAAGAAAATTTGGGAAGGTCTTCAGGTATCATTTTACAAAAAGAAGCACTCTCCATCATGAAGACTGTTGAGGCTCAAAGTTCCAGAGAAAACATTGAAGCCGGTCATCTCTTTCGCCCCACTGATGCCAATTTTGAAAAACTCAAAATGGACAGAGAAACGGCATTCGATCAGATGTGGGAACTCATTGACTATGGCCTCGCCACCCAACTGTTTGAAATCAAATATGATGCCGACATTGGTGAGTTGCGACTTGTCACATTTTTAGTGGGCCTACCTTCTGGAATGCCTCTCGAAGAACCTTACAAACTTTTGATTGGGCGTTCTACAGAACATATTTATCAATTCATCCAAAATAAACGAACCCTAACAGAAGATACATGGAGAAATGTATTAAACCAATTAGCAGATATAGATTATAAAGAAGATGGCCCTGGTGATGAATTGGATCGTTTGCTCGATCCAAAACAATTCCCACTGCAACCTTCATCAGAGATGTTAAAACGATCTAGGGGTCTTATCATCGATGAACTTGCTGCTGAAGCGAAAGTGATTGTGTTACCTCATATTGGTTTTTATTATCTACCTGAATCTGAAGCTGCTCATTTTTTGAATATTGCCAACGAGTATTTGATGACAAAGGTGGAGCCATTTGCCAAAGCCTTTGATTCTGAAATCAGACTTGCTTTAGATCGATTGTTTTCTCCTGGGACTGGTGATGTAGAAATTAATGAAATCGAAATCATCCGAGCCAAAGTTGATACTCTATATAGTTTTAAAGAAACTCTCAAAGAACATGGGTTTTATTCTTTCATTCATAACTTAAAAAAAGTGACCGAGATAGCGGTTAAATTTGCGGAAGTCGAAAAAAGAAAAGAAGTTGATCGATTGTTAAAAGTCTACATGAAAATGTTGGATAGTCAATTTGACTTTGATTCTAGATTACTTCGGATCAATTTAGAAAAGGACGATGAACATAATTTGGTCATCGTGGATTTACTTCGCAAAAACCCAAAAGTGCTCTCTGCAGAATGGCATGATGCTGATTCCAAAATTGCAGTTTTTGTAAACAATAACCAAAACAATATCAAAGAGATCAATTCTCTGATTTACCAAAATTATAGATTTACAACTGAACATATATTATACCTGAAAGCAATTTTAGAATTGAATGAAAAAGAACTCAAACCCATTTTTAAAGATGAAGAGTTTGTCAAAACATATGGTAAAAACTTACAAGCTGTATATTTTAATTACATTCCATGGTTTTATAAATTGTTTTATTTTTTAGGAATCACACCGATCGTAAACTCTGGTTATGCGAAAGCAAAATCCATCTTAACCTTTTTGCAGATGGACCGTCAGTTTTTGTACCAAAAACGTAGAGAAAACTTTTTTAAGAAGAAACTTCGCGAAAGAGAAGAGCGACTTGAAAAAGAGAAAAAACAACAGTTAAAAAAGGCACTTGTCTCCGCTCTCAGTGATGCTTATTTCAAAAAAAATTGTTTGCCATCTGTCGATTGGCTTGGAATGAATTACCCAGCCTTTTCAGCAGAAAAATTAGAAAAAATGATTCCAGACTTTGCCTTTTTATCCACGACAGGAAAGTCCATCAAACCTCATTCTGTGATTTTATTTCCGAACTCACCAGAATTTGAATCATTCAACAAAGATCTCAAGGATTTATTGAACCAATGGATTCGGGGTGAGGTAGATCCTCCTAAAGAAGATCCCGAACTCTTTGTGCAAATCCGAAATTTATTGTAATCTTCCTGTTTTATTTTTTTTCAAAATATTCTTAATACCAACGTTTGATACGAAAGTAAACTAACATCAAAAAGCCGAGTAATCCCATGGCACTGATTGCGGAGGCAAAACCATATTCCCATTCTAAGGTGGGCATATGCCGAAAATTCATACCATAAATCCCAGCCACGAGTGACATCGGTAACATAATGGCAGTCATGATGGTGAGAATTTTCATGATTTCATTGGTTTTTCTTGTAGAAATTGCGATATGGGCTTCGAGTGCAGAAGAAATGGATTCAATATTGCTATCCACAAGTTCAAGGATACGTATGGAATGGTCTCTTACATCGCGGAAAAATGCATCGGCCTCATCACTAAAAAAACTATTTTTGATTTTTTCTAAATCTTCTAATACTTCTTTGTTTTGTAACATTCCTTTTTTGATTGAAAGTAAGCTAGACCTTAGACTATACACATTGCTGATATCAAGTGACTTTGCATTATTAAAAATTTGATCTTCAAAGTGATCTATACGTTCTTCAATTTTTTGTGTAATCGCCAAAGTATGATCAGTTTCGATATCTAAAATTTTGTGAACAATGAATTCATAACCTTTTGCCAAAATTTTATTATTGGTTTTCCAATCATCGATGATGGTACCAATGCTATCCCTATAATCCAATGTAAGAGAAATGATTTGGTTTGGAGTTAGGATAAAATTAAAATTCTTTTGTGTGAGTTGGTTCCGTTCAAAATGAAACCCTCTGAAAATAAAAAATATATAATTTGGGAACTTCTCTAATTTGATCCTACTGTTTGGATTTAAAATATCTTCAATCGTCAATTGGTGGATATCATGTTTTTGAAATAAAAACGTAAGTTTTTCTTCGTTATCAGCAGTGATGTTGATCCAATGTTTCGGATGTTTGTGAGATAGGGGAAGGGGAGTGTCAAGTAATACTTCTTCCTTAGAAGTAGGTGTAAGGATGTAGTTGAAGAGTGCTGGCATTATACAATATTCCTTAAAAAATACTCTCTAAGTTCCTTTTTCTCAATCGGACAATCTTCAGTGAGTACCAATTTTTTAGTTTTATACACTCCCGATGCCGTAACCATGGTTTCTTTGATTTTCCCCGACCTTGAAATGATAAGATGGAATTTTTCGCCAGGCCTCAAACTTTTTTCTAATTTTTGTAATAGTGATAAATTGGCTCGTTTCCCATTGATGGCTAAAATTTCATCGTCTAACATCAAATCTAAAGAGTTTTCATTTGATTTGTGTTGGATTTTCTGAACCCAAAGGTTCCCGTTTTTTTCTTTGGTTTTAAATCCAGTTTCACCTACTAAATCAGTTTGTATTCTTTGGATTCCAATGATATCCAAATATTCGTCCACTGGAATTGGTTTTGGATTTACCAGGTAAGTGTTAAATTCAATTTTTAAGTCAACACCTGTCACTTGTCTCACAATGTCAAAAAACTCTTGTTTGGTGAATCCTCTCTTCTTTTCTTTTACAAATACTTCATTCAATTTATGAAAAACATGACGAATCGTTTTTTTCTCTTGGGATTCTTTTAATAAAAACAAATTCATACAGAGGGCGAGAACTCCACCTTTTGTATAATAAGAAACAGTTATGTTGTGACTATTGGCATTCCTTTTGTAGTATTTGGTCCAAGCGGTAAAGGAAGACTCTTCCAAACTCATCCAAAAATCGGCTTCGTTTTCTTCTAATGAAAAAATATCAGATTGAAGTTTGTTTAAATACTCGTCCCAACTTAAAAAACCAGAATGATATAAAAAGTATGCATCGTAAAAACTTGTAAATCCTTCAGCAATCCAGAGTTCTTTTGTTAGGTTTGGTTTTTGGTAATCAAAGGGTCCAAGTGCGATGGGGCGAATGCGTTTAATATTCCACAAATGAAAGTATTCGTGAGATAAAAGTTCCAATAATCGTTTGTATTCTTCTTCATCGTGGATGAGCTCTGGATTAAAATAATTGATACTAGAGGCTTTGTGTTCTAGTCCACCGTAAGCAGGTAAACTTAAATTTAACACAAATAGGTAGTACAAGTTAGGACTTTCCATCATCCATTGGATTTGCGTATCCGTGATTTTTTGTAGGTCGTTTGCTAACTTGGAAATAAAATCAAAGGAAATATCACCTTCTACAAGTAGTTCATGTTTGGTGTTTCCTGAAGTGAAAAACACACTATTTTTTTTACTGAGATGGAAAGGTGAGTCATATAATTCGTCAAAGTTTTTGGCGTAAAATAAATGAGGATTGGATTCATATCTTGGTAAACTCGTGTACACATTAGGGAAATAATCGGATACTTGGAATTGAATGGTATGTGGTAAATTCAAATTCCCTTCTGGGTATAAAAAGAGAGCAGGTGGATTGATGAATCCAAATTCTGTTTCTAAATAATTGGTCCTGACCGTGAAATCTTCGAATGCATAGATGATATAAGTGATTTCAAATTTTGGAGGAGGGTTTGTTATTTTCCACCGGTGTAAGTCTTCCATCTCCCAAGAGATAGGTTCTTTTGTGTTCGCATTACAGGCATTAAATTTGTGTAAATGGGTAACATAATCACGGATCATATAAGATCCTGGTGTCCAACTGGGAAGGCAAAAACTGATTTCGTTTCGGTTGGTTTCTAGAACCAAACGAACTTGGAAGTAGTGTTTGTAAAGGTCAAAAACAGTAACTTCATAATGCAATTGAAGTGTTTCCTTAGACTCCTGTTCGGTCGGTATAGTTTTTCCTTCTAACTCTTTTCCCATAGTACACTATCTTCTTTTATTTTAGATTTAAGCAAATGTTTTCTTGACTGAAAATCTGAAAGGTACTAGAAAAGGCATAGCTAAGGTATAAGCAAAGGAGGTGGTCCATTTGGATAGTAGTTGTTACAACAAAAGATTTTTGACCCGCGAGGTGGCTGGGCAATAACGCCTGTGCTTTGTTGCAAAACCGACCAGACACAGTCTTTCCAAGTTCCGAATGGGTGGTCTCCTTCGGGCGTTTTGCAGTCGCTTGGAAAGTACTTCTTTACACCTCAGGTTTAACCTTCGTTTCCCAAATCCTTTTCAATTCTAAATGTGTTCAATAGTTCATCTAGGGTATTGATCACTTGTCCTAATCGTTCTGCATTTTCGGCCATTGAAGATGATTGGTCAGACAATACTTGGGATCCGTTTGAGATATTGATTGTCATATTGGCAAGTTCATTTGTGGCCCGTTGTTGTTCTTCCGTCGACAGTTTGATGGATTTTACCTGTTCTGTGATTTCAACCACTTCTGTGTATATACTTTCTGTTCTCGAACTTTGGTCTTCAATCAGAGGCCCAATTTCATTGGATGACATAAAGATGAGAGAAACTTCATCGGTGATTTTTTTCAAAACTTCAACCAAACGTTCTACTTGTTGGTTCCCTCGTTCAATGGAATCCAAAGCTTCTTGGGAAAGGGTATTGATTTGGGATACAGACTCAGCGGATTGGCTTGCAAGTTTTGTGATTTCTTCAGCAACCACAGCAAATCCTTTACCAGTTTCTCCAGCCCTTGCCGCTTCAATTGCAGCATTTAACGCGAGTAAACCGGTTCTTTTTGCTATATCAGAGATTACATTCGAAAAGGCAGTGATGGTTTTAGATTTTTCTTGGATTTCCCGAATGGCAAGGGATGTTTCTTTTGCCATGGCTCGGCCTTCTTCTGCATTTTGGTTAGCTCTGACTGAAATTTCACCAAAGGTATTTACTTTCTCCAATATTTTTTTCATCAATCCTTGGATATCACCTAACGATTGGTGAATGGTTTCTGTATTTTCAACGGCACTTAGGACATTGCTGTGTATTGTTTCAGACGATGCATTTAACTCTTCTACTGTGGCACTGGCTTCTTCTGATGATGCAGCTTGGTTTTGTGCTAAGTCAGTGAGTTCAATGATTGTTTTTTGCATTTTGTCGGTTGTTTCACCAATCTTTCCTGAAGATTTTTGAGCAATCCGAATGAGTTTCCTTAAATGTTCGATCATTTTGTTAAGGGAGACCATGATACTACCCAACTCATCAATTTGATCGATTTTGATGAGTTGCCTTAAATCACCGGAAGCCACTTTTTCAGTAGAAT
This sequence comes from Leptospira yanagawae serovar Saopaulo str. Sao Paulo = ATCC 700523, assembly GCF_000332475.2. Taxonomy (GTDB): domain Bacteria; phylum Spirochaetota; class Leptospiria; order Leptospirales; family Leptospiraceae; genus Leptospira_A; species Leptospira_A yanagawae. The sequence goes on along the minus strand of NZ_AOGX02000047.1, from coordinate 26,773 downwards.
GGTTGATGGATTGGATCCTTCGGTCTACCAATCTTTGGAAACTAAAGTAAATGGATAAAATCGATAAAGAAATTCCCAAAATTCCAAGTCCAAACGTAACTAAAATGATAGAATTTAAAGTAGATTGGATTTGTGATTTGGGTATGGATATCCTTGCTAACCAAGGATCATTTCCTTCGATGATGGTGATGGGGACAGCCACATGGAAGTAACCATCAAACTCGTATAAGGATTTGTCTTTTTGTTTGATTTTTTCATAAAAATAAGGGTCTGCTGCCGAACGAAAATCCAAACCTTGGGAAAGGTGAGTGAATCCATCGTATAACACCAAATGGTTGTCTGATATAAGGGTGATTTTGCCTTCACCATCTGCAAACTTTAAAGAATCCAAGTATGTTTTAATTGTTGTTAAACGAATATCAATTCCGGAAATCCCAATGAATTTACCGTTCCTCAAAATTGGTTCCATGATCGAAACGATAAAGATTTCAGAGTTTCCAGCTTTATAGATAAAAGGGGAAGTGATACTGGTTCTTAAAGATGATTTTGGTTTTTGGTAAAATTCTCCCTTGATAGGGTCGTCGATATCCTTGAGTGGTTCTGTAGAGAATTTATCTCCATCTCGAAAGACATATGGAATGAATCTTCCTGTGGAATCATGGATTGCTGCATTGCGGTAACTTGCATCGTTGCCATCAAAAGCATTAGGTTCAAAAGCACAATACGTTGCGAAAGTGATGTCTTCGTCTTTCAGTAAATTTTTTAAGTACAATACGGATTCATTCCGGGAACGTAAAGTCCCTACTTCAAAAGACTTTCGGAACGAATATGTTTTGTTCATCGGTGAAGTGATGGTATTGGAAATATCGCTTATGATCCGAGATGAGATGTATTCCGTATCTTCTCCTAAATTGTGGAGGAGTGTAGATCTAACCACCATCGAAAGGATCACAAGGATACCTGCGATGATAAGAGAAATGACTGCGAGTGATACGTAGATAATTTTCTTCTTAATTGACATAAAATCCTTTCCTAGAGGTTAAATTTTTGTAAAATCTCAGAAATCTTGGAACTAATCCCTGTCATGCGAAGTGAATTGCCTGACATCGTTTCCGATTGTTCTGATAAAATTTGAGAACCATTTGAGATATTGATTGTCATGTTTGATAGTTCTGAGGTGGCTCTTTTTTGTTCTTCTGTAGATTGTTGGATGGACTCCACAAGAGAAGTGATTTCTTCTATTTCCACATAAATTTTGTCGGTTCTTGTTTTTTGGTCTTGGATGAGAGGAACAATGTCATTTGCTTTTTCAAAAATCACAGAGACTTCTTTTATAATCTCTTGTAGGAGTGCGATGAGTTTGGAAACTTGGGCACCTCCATTTTGAATGGATTCCAATGCTTCTTCGGAAAGTGAATTGATTTGGGAAACGGAAGTAGCCGCCTGTGCGGCAAGTTTCGAAATCTCTTCTGCTACTACTGCGAATCCTCTTCCCGATTCACCAGCTCTTGCTGCTTCGATCGCAGCGTTTAACGCAAGTAAACTTGTTTTTTCGGAAATATTGGAGATCACATCGGAGAACTCTGTGATGGAAACAGATTTTTCCTGAATTTCTTCAATGGCTTTTGAGGTAAGACTTGCCATCGTCCTACCTTCTTCTGCTTTTAGATTGGCACCTTTGGCGATTTGACCAAAGTTCTCCACTTCACTTGTGATATTTTGCACTAGTGTTTGGATGGCAAGCAGGGAAGAGTGAATGGATTTGGAATTGGATACAGCTTGTTCCACATTGGCATTGATGGTTTCAGATGATGCATTTAATTCTTCTACCGTGGCACTTGCTTCTTCAGAAGAGGCAGCTTGGCTTTGTGCTAAGTCTGAAAGTTCAATGATGGTATTTTCCATAAACCTTGAGCTTTCTTTCAGTTCGTTGCCTGAAGATTGTGCTACACCCAAAATATGACGGATGTTTGTGATCATGGCAATGATGGCTTCGACAAGATTTCCGATCTCATCTTTTTGGGTATCATTGAACTCTTTCGATAAATTCCCATTTGCCGCATCCTTGGTAAAGGAGATGAGATTCTGGAGTCTGCGATCAACTAACCTTCGAAAGATGATGATATTGGCAAGAGAGGAAAATAAAATTCCTAAAACTCCTAAAGTAAGTGCAATCCAGAAGATGAATTGGATTTCGTTTGTAATTTTTTCTTGGGGGTAGGAGATCCGAAGTGTCCATGGTGCTGTATTTTCTACCAAACGGATAGGAAGGCTCACATGGAAATATTCTGAGTCCGAATAAATTTGCTTTTCATTGGAGGACATGGCAAGACTCACATAAGGGTCTTCTTTATCTTCCCATTGAATGGATTTTGATTCTGGACTTAATCCATTAAACAAAACATAACCATTACTTGCGACAAGTGTAATCTTAACACTTCCATCTAGGATTTTTAAATTTTGTAAATAGGATCGAATTGTGGTTAGGGAAAGGTCTGCTCCAGCTATCCCGATGAAGTTTTGGTTTTGGATCACAGGATACACTAGTGAGATCATTGTGACATCCACTCCGTCTACTTTATAATCAAAGGGAGGGATGAGTTCTACTTTTTTGTTTTTTTTGGGTAATTGGTAAAAATCAGATTCTGGTAATTCATAACCTACTACAGGTTCAATGATGATTTTACCGTTGGACTTCACGGCATACGGAATCAACCTTCCTGTGTTATCATGGTATCTCGCATTACGGTAGTTAGAGTCTTTCCCGTCAAAGCTGTTTGGTTCAAAAACAACATAGGTCCCCAAAATCGATTCATTGGATTTGGACATAATGACAAGTGTTTTGAATACTCTCTCTCGATCCAAAAGATTGGGTTCTTGTAAAATTTGTTTGAGTAGGTAGGCTTCGTTGAGTGGAGCAGATAAATATGTCCCCACGTTTAAGGATATTTTATCTGCCAAAATTGAAATTTTTTCTAAGGCGTCTTCTTTTGCATTTTTGTATATGACATAAGAGATAAGTGTTAAGATAACTCCAAGCGATAGTAGCGTAATCAGTGATGATCTTAGAGCTAACTTTTGTTTGATGTTCATTCGTGAAAAATATCCCTTTTCGTGAATGATAACTTAAAGATAGGTTTTGTTTTCTCAACTCATTTCTATTTCAGGTGGAAGTTTTTCGGGATAGGAACTGATCCCAAGCCCATTCCCATCAGAATCCTTGAAATAAATTGTAAAATCAGTATGGTTGGTGATCTTTACGGTTTTAAGCCATTCTTTCCACAACGAACGATTGCTTGGGGTTAGGGAGAATACGAGGTTTTTTGGTGCCTGTGCCTTTCCTTCTTCTAACATTAGGAGGATGGAATCACATTGGATCCAAACAGATCGAAGTTCTCCCGATTCATAATGGAATTCTTTTACGGGAACGGCTCCTGGCAATTCTCGGTAAAACTTGGCTAATCGGGCTGGATGGGGTGTTCCAATGGCAATGTGGTGGATCATTTTTTTGTTTTCAAATCCCTTTATCAAATAGAAACTATCATGAAATCTATCTATCGGAGTTTTTCATGAAAAAATCTCTTATCCTTGCACTCGCTCTCGGGCTCATTTTGGCGAATTGTAAATCCAAAGTTTATACCCAAGAAGAGTGTGAATCTGCTCTCGCAAGTTCTTTCACTCAAATTGAAGAAGAAGCAAAAAAGAACCCAGCAGCAGCTCCCGTTCTTGCAGGTTTACAACAAGGCAAACAAAAAATGATCGACAAATGTATGGAAGGAAAATTTGACCCTAGCTGTTTAAAAAATGCTCCCGGCGGACTCGCTGGCATCATGACTTGTGTCAAAAAGTAAATCACATTTCCATTTACCGGGGATTTCGATTCCCGGTATCCTATTTGCCTTCTAAATTCTCAAATCCTGTTTTGTCCGTATAACATCCGTGAGACCGATACGGTCCATCTTCAAAAAATCGAATTTCCTGCGCATACCGTTTCCCTTCCCACAAACATCGTTTGCAAACAAAAGGTGATATTGCCCAGTCTTCACATTCTTCTGGTCGAAATGTTGGAAAAACCCGTAACAACGGTTTCGATATTTCTTCGTTTGGTTCAGCAATTAGGGACAGACTGCCCCAAAGGAAAATGAGTAAAACCAAATAGCGAATCATACAATAAAACTATCGGGATTTTTGCAGATTTCCAGGATGGATTTGTGAAAGAAAATACACATGTAGAATGGAAAGGTGTGGCCTTTGTTCTTATTGGAGCATTATTATTTAGCGCAAAAGCCGTTGTTGTGAAATTAACCTATCGTTACGAAATTTCAGCCATTGGTTCCTTATTCTTTCGTATGTTTTTTGCGTTTCCATTTTTAGTATGGATGGCATGGTCGGCCGAAAAAAATTCTGAAAAGGTTTCCTTAACCAAAAAAGACTATTGGAATGTACTGCTTATGGGAGTGGTTGGTTATTACCTCGCAAGCCTATTTGATTTTTTAGGATTAAAGTACATCAGTGCTGGCTTAGAACGAATCATTTTATTCATCTATCCAACCCTTGTTGTGTTATTATCCTTTTTCTTTTTAAAAAAGAAAATCCATGGAAGGGAAATCTTTTCACTGATTTTGACCTATACGGGCGTTTTTTTGGCATATGGACAGGATGTCCAATTGGGTTCTCCCAAAGACGTAAGCCTTGGTGCATTTTTTATCTTACTTTCCGCTTTAACCTATGCTATTTATCTTATGGGCAGTGGATCCATTATACCAAAGTTAGGTGCGAAAAGGTTTACTGCTTGGGCACTTATCATCTCATCACTTGTTGTTTTTTTGCATTTTTTGATATTTGGAAGTTATAAAGAACTGATACAACCAATGTCATTTTATCTATTGGCGTTTCTTATGGGTACAGTGAATACAGTTGTACCTGCTGTTTTTGTTTCTGAAGGCATCAAACGAGTTGGGAGTAAAACGGCCGCAATTGTTGGGTCTGTTGGACCAATGTCGACTTTATTTTTGGCTTATTGGATCTTAGAAGAGCCAATTACAATCCTACATAGTATTGGTACTATATTCGTACTTACTGGCGTTTTTTGGATTAGTACGGGAAAAAAACCGAAAGAAGTTTCCGTTTAAGAGAGAAAATCGCTTTCCAATTGTTGTTTCTAAGTAGAGAATCAAAGGACTTTATGAAACTAAAAATTGTTTTCCTTTCTATTGCATTGGCAGTCTCAATCTCACAAAATGAGTTGTATGCCCAATTTACATGTGAAGGATCTGCTTGTAGTTTTTTGCCTGGAGCCCTCACGGAAACAGGCAATGCCTCATTAAAAAAATTTGAAACAGGTTATCTCAACGAAGTTTTAAAAACCAACTTAGAAGCTGGATTTTTAGCAAATGTGGGAACAGGTAACATAGGAACGGGTACAGTTCGTCGCATCCAAGTCGGGGTGAGTGCCTCTGCAGCGGGGTATAAAAAAGACGACATCCAAATCCAAGATGAACTCATTAAATACCCAAAACTTCCCAATGTAGGGGGCGCAGCCATCCCTTCCATCCACTTGGATATCAATCCAGGATGGTTGTTTGGAACTGATGATGGAAGTTTCCTTCGTCGATTTGGAATCTTTTTACATGGAATGAATGTGGCGGTCACTCAAGACCAATTGCAATCGGCATCGAATAACAGGAATTATGAGGGAAGGATCACCGTACGTTCGTATGGTGGAATGTTACGGTACCAACTCGTCGAAAAAGAAGGGTTCCTTATGAACCTAATCACATGGAATGGACTCAATATTGGTGTGGGCCATCATGTAATGGAACAAAATTTAAGTCTCAGTTATTTAGAAGGAAAGGCTGCACAAATCGAATTCCAAGGGGTTAAAGGGAAATGGGGAGGTGACACCAATTTTCTTTTTAATACCAAAGTACAAACTACCAATGTGGATCTACGAACGGGTGTTGGTCTTTTTTGGGTGGCAAACTTGATCCTTGGTGGAGGATACAGTTGGAATTCTGGAAGTAACTCAGCAACACTTTCGAGGAGAGGACCCTTCCTCATATCTGCCAATGACTCACTTCCATTAGAGATTCCAAGGGAATACCAAGCCGCTTTAGACAAAGAGTTACTTGCCCAAAACCCAAATGCGACTCTTGGATTTCGTGCCAGCGGGGAATCCAGTTCCAGACGTGGGATTGGCTATGGAATCGTTGGTTTGGAGTTGGATTTATTTATGTTAAAGGTCATTGCAGAAGGATTGTATGGTGGAAAGGATTTATACTCTGCAAACCTAGGACTCAAACTCTCCTTTTAGAAATCTTCGGGGAAATCCATAAAACCTTGCCGTACCATTGGCTGAATTTACACTCAGCCAAGGTCTAAGTTTTAATGAAATTGTACAAACGATATACGCGAGCCTTCTATTTGGCATCCCAAGTATTTTCCTTGGGTGTGGTCGTACCCATTGGGATCTCACTCATTTTGTTTTATGTAGACTTAAGTCCGACACAGATCAAAACCTTTCTCGGCGCGGCTATCATCGCAGCTCTTATCACGTTACTCCTACCTAGTTTCATTTTTCCCAAAAAACTGAAAGCGATCAAGGATGGATTGGTCGAACTTGAATCGCAAACAGAAAAAAAATCCAGAAACCTACACCAAGGTTTGGGATTCCATTGCAAAAATGCCAGTCCTTGGTGCCATCGTAGGTGCCTCACAATGGGCACTTGCCATTCCCATTGTTTTACTCCCTGTATTGTATTTACCAGAAACCAGTAAGTCAGATGGATTTTACATTATCTGTAGTGTGATCCTTACGGCGTTACTCAATGTTATTATCTCTTCCGTATTTTTAGAAAAGGCATCTCATATAGTTTTGGATGATGAAATCTTTCAATCGGAATTAGAGGAAAGGATCACCCCATACTATCGGAATTTAAAAAACACAGTTCCCATCGTGTTTTCCTTTATGGTGATTGTGTTATCAATTTTTCTTTTGATTTATTCCTTTAATGTGAACGCCAAAGCTTTGGAAAAAGCATTTTCAAACCAACTTTATAATTTTAACCAAAGTAACGAGGCAGGCATCAATGTTTACTTTGAAGCGGTAGAAAATAATTTAAAAGATGTGGCCTCGTTAAATTCCGTAAAACAAGCATTAGAAACAAAAAATTACAAACTTGCTGTACCAGCCTTGGAAAAGGCATATAACGACACACAATTATTACTAGAGAATTCATTCATTGCTTCTTTTGATGAAGGGACACCCATTGTTGCCTCTGGACTTCCAGGAAATATTAGTGCTGGGTATCAATTAGAAAGAGATCCCGAAGTAATGGAGAATATAAAAGCCTCTAAAGAAGGCAAACCTCATGTTGGGATTGCCGTAAAATCTCCTATCAGTGGTCAGATTGTGATTATGATCACAGCCCCAGTTAAAAACGCAAATGGAACGGTGATTGGGCTTGTTGGGATGCCATTTTTAGTAGGAAAAGCAATGGAATCCTTTCTTAAAAATGTAAAAATTGGTTCCACAGGTTATTCCTTTTTACTCGATCGTGAATCAACGATGGTATACCACCCAAATCCAAAATATTTGATGAAACATTTTAAAGGATCTGAGTTTGACCAACTTGCGATGAATGCAGGCGAAACCGATTCTTTTCGCAACCAATGGGAAGGATCCACATTTTTACTGAGAAGGAAAGTGAGTTCTAAATATGGAATCCAATTCTTTTCCACAATTGATCTAAAAGAAATCGAAGTGGAAAGTTTAGCATCTCTTCTCGGTTTAACAGTCATTAGTTTAATTGGATCCATTGTCATTGCACTTGCCATTTACTTTTTGTTTGCTGCAAGATTCAGTCCCATGAAATCGATTGGGAAAGTTTTACAGAATGTAGAAGTTGGTGACTTACGCACAAAAGTAAAATTAGAATCCTCAGATGAATTTGCACGACTTTCGAGAGGTCTTAACTACACTCTCAAACAAATTGTGGAAGTAGTTGGTTCAAACCAAGCATTTTCTGAAGATTTAGCAGCTTCCGCCGAACAAATGTCAGCATCACTCAATATGTTATCTTCGAATGCACAAACACAAGCAGCTTCTGCTGAAGAAATTTCTGCATCGATTGAAGAGATCTCAGCTGCTGTGCAAAACGTTGATGCACAAGCCGAGGATCAATTTCGCAAAGTTGATTTCCTAAAAGGAAAAATGGCAGAACTTTCAAAACTGATCGAAGCCACAGGAAAACAAGTAGGGAAAGCTTCTCAAGATGTGAATCAAATTTCAGAAGAAGCAAAACTTGGCCAATCTTCACTCGATTCCATGAGAAACTCCATTTCAAAAATTAGTAATAGTTCAGAGGAAATTGGAAGTGTGATTGAGATCATCAATAATATCTCTGAACAAATCAACTTACTCGCGTTAAACGCTGCCATTGAAGCAGCTCGGGCGGGAGTGTACGGGCGTGGGTTTGCAGTGGTTGCCGATGAAATTGGGAAACTTGCTGAAAAAACTGCCATTTCCATCGGAGATATTGGGGAGCTCATCCAAGCTAACGAAAAGGAGATTGAAAGTGGCAGGGAAACCATCGAAACAACCATCTCTCTCATCCAAAGGATCATCCAAGGTGTGAGTTCTTTTGATGAGATGACCGACACCATCGAAAAAAGTACGAAAGAACAGCTCATCATCAACCAGAAGGTAGGGGAAGAGGTAGACAAGGTGAACCAAATTAGCCAAGCCATCCGTCTCTCCATGGAAGAACAAAAAAATGCAATTGGTGAAGTGGCACAGGCTATTTTTAGCATCAATGACCTGACCCAAGGCACTGCCGCTGGGCTTGAAGAGATGACGGCAACGGCCAATGGGATCGCAAATTTAGCGGAAACCCTAAAAAGAAAGATCAATTTCTTTAAAATCTCGTAGTCTTTCCTAAAAATGGTGGGAATTTCCACTCCCAACTGAAAATTCGCTTGCCCCTATCTACATATCAAGATTTCTTGATATGTAGATATCTTGGATATGGCAGCGGAAACCTTACTCACAATCCGAAACTCCTCGTTTTTATTGGCCGCCACAAAGGCGATTTCCGATGAAACCAGGATTCGCATCCTCCATATCTTAAGTTTTGGGGCATTTTCTGTGAACGAAGTGGTGGAAATTTTGGGGATGGGCCAGTCTCGAATCTCCCGCCACTTAAAAATCCTAACGGAAGCAGGGCTTATTGGTTCCAGACGTGAAGGAAGTTTGGTGTATAGTTTTTTGCCAGACGAAGAAAACCTCGGATTAAAATTCCCGATGGAGCTCACCAAATTATTGTTATCGTATAAAGAAGATCTCCCGAATCGGGAAAAAGACCAAAAAATGGTGCACCAAATCCTTGAGGCACGTGAAAAAAAATCCAAGTCCTTCTTTGATGGAGTGGCTGAGAGTTGGGAAAAATTACAGGAAGAAACCTTACACCCCAAACTCTATCGGTCTTGGATCTTACAAGAACTACCAGTTTGCGAAAACATTTTAGATTTAGGCTGTGGGCCTGGTGGTCTAATCCCATTTTTACTAAACAAAGCAAAACATGTAACGGGTGTTGATAACTCATCTCGAATGATCGAAAATGCCTCTATACTCTTTGGAAACAATCCAAGTGTGAGCCTCATTCAAACTCCAATGGAACATTTGCCACTACAGGCAAACTCTTGTGATGCGGTTGTTGCATCAATGGTAATGCACCATATATCTCACCCACCAACTGTATTAGAAGAAATCGCACGTGTGTTAAAACCAGGTGGAGTATTTTGTATCGTTGATTTAGGAAAACATAACGCAGAATATATGCGAGATAATTTTGCTGATTTATGGCTTGGATTTGAACCAGAATTATTTGAATCATGGTTATCCAATGCCGGCTTCCGTGTTGAAGCCATTGGAGAAATCCAAACCGACTCAAGTTTTAAAATTTTAACTATCAAAGCAACAAAGGAATAAGGAGGACAAAATGTCCACAGCAACTGAAACAAAATCGGAACGATTGCCATACAAAGTGAAGGATATCTCTCTCGCAGAATGGGGAAGAGAAGAGATCATTTTGGCAGAAAAGGAAATGCCAGGTCTAATGGCACTTCGTAAAGAATTCGGAACTTCTAAACCATTAAAAGGTGCAAGAATTTGTGGATCTCTTCACATGACAATCCAAACAGCGGTTCTTATTGAAACCTTGGCTGCATTAGGTGCTGACATTCGTTGGTCCTCTTGCAACATTTTTTCAACGCAAGACCATGCTGCAGCAGCAATTGCAAAAGCAGGAATCCCTGTATTTGCATGGAAAGGAGAAACGGAAGAAGAATACTGGTGGTGTATTGAACAAACTTTATTCTTTGATGGTGGCAAAGGGCCAAACATGATCTTAGATGATGGTCATGACCTAACTCACTTCATCCATGAAAAATACCCACAACTCCTTGCAGACATCAAAGGTGTTTCTGAAGAAACAACTACAGGTGTCATTGCACTTCATAAAAAATTAAAAGCAGGAACTTTAAAAATCCCTGCAATCAATGTAAACGACTCAGTAACAAAGTCAAAATTTGATAACCTTTATGGTTGCCGTGAGTCCCTTGCAGACGGAATCAAACGTGCAACTGACGTAATGCTTGCTGGTAAAGTAGCTCTCGTTTGCGGATACGGAGATGTAGGAAAAGGTTCTGCGGCATCCCTTCGTAACTTTGGAGCACGTGTGATCGTAACCGAAATTGATCCAATTTGTGCACTCCAAGCAGTGATGGAAGGATACCAAGTCCTTCGTGTAGAAGATGTGATTGAAAACGCAGACATCGTTGTGACTGCAACAGGAAATGACGATATCATCACACTTGAACACATGAAAGCGATGAAAGATGGTGCGATCCTTTGTAACATTGGTCACTTTGATACAGAGATTCAGATGTCACGTTTGAATTCTGAAAAAGGTGTTACTAAAAAAGAAATCAAACCTCAAGTTGACAAATATACTTTCCCTGATGGTAAATCCATTATTGTTTTAGCGGAAGGAAGACTTGTAAACTTAGGTTGTGCAACTGGTCACCCATCATTTGTAATGTCTAGTTCCTTCACAAACCAAGTTTTGGCTCAAATTGAACTTTACACTACGAAATATGAGTTGGGTGTGTATCGCCTTCCAAAACACTTGGATGAAAAGGTAGCTGCACTTCATTTGGAGCAGTTGGGAGTTCGTTTAACAAAACTCTCTCAAAAACAAGCTGATTATATCAGTGTTCCACTTGAAGGTCCATACAAACCGGACCACTACCGCTACTAAAAATGATTGCCCTTTTCAGGTTTCTGGAAGGGGCATTAGGAGTTTCTCATGGCGTATGTTGTAACTGAAATTTGCGTTGATTGTAAATACACAAGTTGTGCTGCAGTTTGTCCTGTGGAAGCTTTTCACGAAGCTCCGGACACATTGTACATCGATCCAGATACTTGTATTGATTGTAATGCTTGTCAATATGAATGTCCGATTGATGCAATTTTCCCGGACTACGATGTCCCAGAAAAACACAAACCATCCATCGAAATGAACGCAAAAGAAGCAAATAAATTCCCGGTTATCGTAACAACAAAACCACCTCTAAAAGGTGCAAAATGTTCCGACCCGAGTAAATAATCAAAATTGTGGGTGGATTACGAAAGTAAACGCCCACCTTTACTTTAATCTATACCTTTATTATACACAGAAATATTATGAAATTTGAATATACCAATCCTTCTTCCAAAACTCTCTTAAAATTACTCACGGAAAAAATCTTAGTTTTAGACGGTGCCATGGGCACGATGATCCAAAGGCATTCTTTGGAAGAAGATGATTTCCGTGGAGATCGATTTAAGGATTGGCCTTTGTCAATCAAAGGTAATAACGACGTACTTGCGATCACAAGGCCTGACATCATTGAATCTGTTCACCTAGAGTATTTGGAAGCAGGTGCTGACATCATCGAAACGAATACATTCAGTTCTAATATTGTTTCCCAAGCGGATTACAAAATGGAATCTGCAGTTAGAGATTTGAATCTAGCTGCAGTGCAGTGTGCTAAAAATGCTGTTGCGAAATATAAAGAAAAAACAGGGAAAACAGATGTGTTTATTGCAGGATCAATTGGTCCAACAGTCAAAACTGCTTCTCTTTCTCCTGATGTAAACAATCCTGCTTTCCGGGCTGTCACCTTTGATGAGTTAGTTGATTGTTTTTATGAACAAGTATCTGCATTACTTGACGGTGGTGTGGATTTATTACTTCCAGAAACCAATATTGATACTTTGAACCTCAAAGCATGTATTTATGCCATCGAAAAAGTTTTCGAAGAACGTAAGATCCGTATTCCAGTCGTATTATCTGTAACCATAACAGATGCCTCTGGGAGAACTTTATCAGGCCAAACAGGTGAAGCATTTTATATATCCATCAAACATGCAAAACCACTTGCAGTTGGCATCAACTGTGCGTTAGGTGCAGGTGAGATGCGACCTTATATCGAAGAAATTTCACGTGTGGCTGATTGTTATGTATCCTGTTATCCAAATGCAGGCCTTCCGAATGCCTTTGGTGGGTATGACCAAACGCCTGAAGAGTTTGGTGGATGGATGAAAAATTTTGCGGAAGCTGGATTTTTAAATATTGTTGGTGGGTGCTGTGGAACGACACCAGCTCATATCCGTGCCGCAAAAGAAGCCGTCGCATCAATCAAACCTCGTTCACTCAAAGAACAACCAAAACTCAGTGCCTTTGCAGGGCTTGAACCATTAAAATTAACCAAAGACCAAGGTTTTATCAACGTTGGTGAAAGGAATAACGTAACCGGTTCTCCTAAGTTTAAAAAACTGATTTTGGATGGGAACTTTGAAGAAGCCGTACAAGTTGCTTTACAACAAGTACAGGCTGGTGCCAATATCATCGACATTAACTTTGATGAGGCGCTTCTCGATGGAGAAGCCTCCATGACCAAATTTTTGAATTTGATTGCCGGAGAACCAGACATCGCACGTGTTCCGTTTATGATTGATTCCTCAAAATGGTCAGTACTCCTTGCGGGCCTTAAGTGTATCCAAGGAAAACCAATTGTAAACTCAATCTCACTTAAGGAAGGGGAAGAGGCATTTTTAAACCATGCTCGAACCATCCAAAGGTTTGGCGCAGCAGCCATCGTGATGGCTTTCGACGAACAAGGTCAAGCGGCAACCAAAGATGACAAAGTAAGGATTTGCAAACGTGCTTATGATTTACTTGTTTCCAAATTGGATTTTGAACCAACAGACATTATTTTTGATCCAAACATCCTAACGGTTGCAACAGGCATTGAAGAACACAATAATTATGCTGTTGATTTTATCGAAGCAACAAGAGAGATCAAAAAAATCTGCCCAGGTGCCAAAGTCTCTGGTGGCCTTAGTAATATTTCGTTTTCGTTCCGTGGAAATAACCCAGTGCGGGAAGCGATGCACTCTGCCTTTTTGTACCATGCCATCCAAGCTGGAATGGATATGGCAATTGTCAATGCAGGGATGCTTGAAGTTTACGAACAAATCCCGAAAGACTTACTCGAGTTAGTGGAAGATGTTTTACTCAATCGAAGGCCAGATGCCACTGAACGTTTGATTGAAGCCGCTGGAAGTTTCCATGGAGAAGCCAAAGTCCAAAAGAAGGATGATGTATGGCGCAGTGGAACCGTTGAAGAAAGGCTCACTCACGCCCTTGTGAAAGGGATCGATGAATTTGTAACACAAGATACTGAAGAAGCACGTCAAAGTTTGGCAAAACCTCTCGATGTCATCGAAGGTCCTCTCATGAATGGAATGAAAGTAGTAGGGGAACTTTTTGGTGCTGGTAAAATGTTTTTACCTCAAGTTGTGAAAAGTGCGCGGGTAATGAAAAAAGCTGTAGCATACCTAATGCCTTATATGGAAGAAGAGAAACGGAACCAAAAAGACGAAAGCAAACAAGCTAAATTCCTTATTGCTACCGTAAAGGGAGATGTCCATGACATTGGGAAAAATATTGTGGGTGTTGTACTGGCATGTAACAACTATGAGGTGATAGACCTTGGGGTTATGGTTCCTTGTGAAAAAATCCTAGAAACTGCCAAAAAAGAAAATGTAGCCGCAATAGGTCTTTCTGGCCTTATCACACCTTCCCTTGATGAAATGGTGTATGTGGCTAAAGAAATGGAACGTTTGGACTTTAAAGTTCCACTCCTCATTGGTGGTGCTACCACTTCTCCTGCACACACTGCTGTTAAAATTGCCGAACAATATTCTCAACCTGTTTTACACGTGATGGATGCTTCCCGTGTTGTGAATGTGATGAATAGTGTTTTAAACCCACAAACCACAAAGGAATACGCAAAAACAATCTCAGAAGAACAAGCAAGGATTCGTGAGGAGTTTTATTCAAGAGAGAACGAAAGGAATATCCTTCCGATAACCGATGCCATCCAAAACAAATTTACAACAGATTGGGATTCGTATACACCACCAAAACCGAGTTTTACGGGAGTAAAGGTTTTTGATGATGTGACTTTAAAGGATTTGATTCCATTTATCGATTGGTCACCGTTCTTTTTGGCTTGGGAACTTAAAGGTCGTTTCCCTCAAATCCTAAAAGATCCAGTCATTGGAAAAGAAGCAACTTCGTTATATAATGATGCGCAAACGATTTTAAACCAGATGTTGGAAAATCCTAATCTCAAACCAAGAGCTGTTGTTGGAATGTTCCCCGCAGTTTCCCACGGTGAAACGGTTGAAATTTTCTCAGATGAAAATAAATCGGAATCCTTGGGATTTTATCCGATGTTACGCCAACAAACAACAAAGATGTCTAACCAACCAAATTATAGTTTGGCGGACTTTATTTCACCGAAAGAAAAAAATAAAAATGACTATATTGGTTTTTTTGCAGTCACCGCTGGACATGGGATCGAAGAGTTAGCAAAGACTTATGAAGTCAAACATGATGACTACAATTCTATTTTGGTAAAAGCACTTGCGGACCGTTTTGCGGAAGCATTTGCAGAATACATGCACCATAAAATGCGAGTAGAATGGGGTTTTGGTAAAGAAGAAAACCTAACCACCGAAGACTTAATCCGCGAAAAGTATCGTGGCATTCGTCCAGCTCCAGGTTACCCAGCTTGTCCCGATCATACCGAAAAACGAAAGATTTGGAAACTACTCGATGTGGAAAAAAATGCTGGGATTAAACTCACTGAGTCTTGTGCAATGTGGCCTGCTAGTAGTGTGAGTGGGTATTATTTTTCACACCCTGAAGCTCGTTATTTTGCGATTGGAAAAATCAATGAAGACCAAGTGGACACTTATTCAAAATTAAAGGATATGGAGAAAGCGGAAGTAGAACGTTGGTTATCTCCAATTCTCAACTACGACCCCTCACGTAAGTCTAAAGGGTAAGACAACAAACAAATCATTGTTACATAGTGACAATGATTTGTTCTGATTGGACGAAAATGGAGGTCTCTATGGCAGTTTCTGGATCATCACACAACCACGGTTGGAAATCGGTTGCAACAGGGAAACTCATCGATGGATTTTCCTTCCATCCAAAACTTGCAGAGTGGTTACAAACATATACAAACATTCCAAAAGAAGCAGAATTGGAAATTTTGGAAGTGAGTTGTGGAGAGGTGAGTTGCCCTACAGAAGAAACCATGATTGTGTGGGACAAACAAAAGTTTCGTATCTCGCGAAAAAAAGAAAATATATCCAAAATGGATGTCGACTTGTCTTGGAAACGATTTAACGAGAAGGATTAGAGCAATCTTTGTAACAATGATCCTATGGAGTGGTCTAATTCGGGCAATTTGGTAAATCATGGTTTGATAGCGATTGGATTAAATACCAATGATTTGCCGGAAGTTATGTGTTAATATCAGCGCAAATTTCTAATCTCATCCAATTGTTTTTTACCTGCGTTTCAGCATATTATATAAGGTCAGCCCATGAATCAAATTCTATTAGAAATCGTTCCAAGAGATATAAATTCGGTTTTGCAAGATGTGAATTTTGTTAAAAGTAAATTTCATCAAATAACAGGAATTAATATACCAGATTTACTAAGATTCGATAATCGAAGTTGGGAAGTGGCGTCTTCTGTTCGGCCAATTTTCTCTAATGTGATCCCTCATATACGAGCCATTGATTTTGATATAAACAATTGCGAAAATTTGATTCATACTCTAAAATCGAATCAGATCCCGTCGGTTGTTGTCATCAAAGGTGACCCACCTACAGATATGTCAAAACGAGTTTACCCAACTACATCTATACAAATGATCAAGAAACTAAAAAAAGAAATACCCCAACTTAAAGTATTTGCTGCGATTGATCAATATCGAGTTGGTATCAAAAATGAGTTTGATTATATCGAATTGAAAAAAGATGCAGGGGCTGATGGATTTTTGACTCAGCCATTTTTTGATATGAGATTGGTTGATATTTTTTCAGAAAAACTGAATGGATTAGAAGTTTATATTGGAATTAGTCCTGTGATCGCTGAGAAATCACAAAGTTATTGGGAATCAATGAATCGGGCTTATTTTACAAAAGATTTTCAGCCGAGTATGGAATGGAATGTGAAATTTGCAAAGGATGTGATTTTATATTGTTCGAAGAACGGTATGAATGCGTATTTGATGCCTATCCGAATCAATTTAGCAGAATATTTACATCACATTTTTACTTGAAGTTTAAGCGCCAGCGTAAAATCCCATGCGGGTATAAGATCAAGGATACAAGCAAATCATCAGTGGATGGACGAAACGAATCCAACATAATTTGTATATTAGGAAATTGTTGTAACACTTTGGATCCTCAAATGAGACAAGGAGAATCTCAAGAACCATATAAGCATCCGAATCACGATTTTTATTTTCAGCGGATTGATGAAGAAACGAAAATTATAGAGCCAGAACAAAAAATAATAGGACCTCAGCCAGCTAAAGTATGGCCTGAACATCTCAAAGAGAAAAAGCATTATGATAAAAATACTGGCGAATACAAAGGCGGAAGGTTAGTATGGCTCCAAATTCAGCTATAGGTTTCAAATATATGATGATAAAGTCAAGTGTGACGACCAACACTCCACTAACTACTGGATCAGATCAATATAAAAGCATAAAGTTGCCAGAAAACTATTATTATAGCTCGTATCAACGACAGGTGAAAGAGTTTGTTTTTGGAGAAAAGAAAAATGGGAACTAATCAAATGAAATGTTTCGCTTTGTTATTTTTAACAATTTTTACAACTAATATTTTTAGCAAAGAAAGTTCTAGAGCGAAAGCAATTGCTTATATCGAGGTTGTTAACGATATGAATACTCCTGCGGCATTTCTTACACTTGATGATCAATTAAAACAAAAAGTTGGGTTTGATGCTTTGAATTTTTTACTTTTTGAAAGGTCAAAATTCTTGAGGAATCAAAAAGTGAAAAAAGTGTTAATTGAGGAAAAGAGAATTCAATATAACGCTGGCGAATTATTAGATAGTTTTAAATTCAAATCAACTTCGGATAAAAAGAAAACAATTATAGATGAAATTATTATCGATAGTCAAAACAATATCATATCATATGAAGTCAAATTTTACAAACCAGATGAGCGTCTAGATGAATCCACATATAGTTTGCCTTATGTAGATGAAAACGAAAGAATTCTAATATCAAAACATTTACTTGAATTTAATAAAATGAAAAAAGTATTGGATCAAAAAAAGTATTACAAAAAAGGTTTTCTTTTTTTCTACAAACCCGAGAAAAGAAGTAACTTTTATAAAGAAATTGATATACGGAAGGTAAAAAAAGATTTAGGAATTTACAGCGACGAATCTTTGGAATTTCTTAATTCTGAGGGCATAAAATATAGAATTATTAAATCAAAGATTTTAAATCAAACTTACGTATGCAAAAATAAAGCGAAAATTTTTTATTTTTTGGTAGATATGAAATCTGAAAAGCCTTTAAAAAAAATCTTAAGAGCCTATCGGCTCAATAATTCTAAAATCAAATTTCAATGGACTCAATATCGTGAAGAGATGTTAAATAGTGACTCATTTATTGACATGATAAATTTTGATTGCTAATTTTGAGCCTGAAACACTCCAAAACAAACTTATCGAAGGATAGTTCGATAAGTTGTACAGATACAGTATTCGACTTACATAATTCTCTAACTTAATTTAGAATATTGATCTTCTCGCTGTTTTAATTCTCGGATTCCATCGAGGAAAAATTGATAGGGTGTTCTCCTGTTCATATTTCTGCCTTGGTGGGATCTTTCGTTGTTATAGAACTTGATATAAACTTGGAAATCTTTTTCCATATCATGGACTGATACATAAAAATTTGTTCTATAAGCGACTCTGAAGCGTTCGTCAAGCAAAGCTCTATCGAGACTTTCCACATATCCGTTGCTTTGTGGTCTTGGAATAAAAGAAGAACTTCCGTTTAAAGTCTGGACGACAATGATTGGCATTTTCGAAGTATGAAGAGTTCCCCAAGAGACAATCGGCTTGAATGGGGGTTGGTCGTTCCAGAAACTCTGTCGATTAAACCTTCTGAACCAAACGTTTGGTAGTTCCTTCTGATCTCATAAATCTGTTGTCTGGAGTAGCCCATGACCTTACACGCTTTGCTTACATTGCTTAATTCATTTGCTAATTCTAACAAATTTAGCTTTCTTCTCGCTACTTTGGTGCTTATGTTGGTATTGGTGGTTGTATACGTCTTCCCTCCCAGGAATGAGTATGTGGTAAAAATCATTTTTCTAATTAGGGAATGTGTGACCACTGCTTCTTTGCGAAATTGTCGGGTGAAATACTAGCACACTCTGCTTGTATTTCATTAATCCGATCGGATGTCATGGGAGTTATACTTATGACGGGGCGATAAAAAAAGGAAAATAGTCAAAAATGAAAATTCTCAATTACCTCCTAATACCAGTTTTGTGTTTTTTTACGATGGAATGTCAGAAATCAAATGTACCTGAGCCATTGAGAAACGATATTCTTTCCAGTAAACCTACGAATTTCAAGTTTGATCCGAAGAATTTACCGGTAATTGGGAAAACAACGGAAGATGATTTAAAAATTATGTATCCAGATGGAGCTTCGATGTCGAGTACATATTTAAAGCCTAGAAAAAGAAAGATTAACGGTAACTCATTTGAATTTGATCGAGTTTTTCATTTTGGTGAAAAAGAAATGAAAAAAAGTGAATCCCCCGGAATGGTTAAGTATTCTTTGCAGGGTTATATCACTCTGAGTATATTTACTCTGAATAAAACTGTGGTTTTTTATAAGATTTTGCACAAGGTTAAAAACTCACAAGATGAATGGGTGCCAGGAGAATATAACCAAGATGATCCAAAGGCACCTGGCTGGGGCGTGAATACGTACCCAGGCATTAACGAGGATGCTTGTCTTTATTTGTTGCAGTATCCCATTGAAGAAAGGAATAAAGAAATTTCAAATATAATGGATGGTTATACCGAAGAAGATTGCAAAAAGAAAAATAATTATTGAATTGTAAAAGAAAAGACACATTATCATGAACTTCGCAAATTTTATATAGAGATAGTTGAGCCATCGTCAGTGGCTAAACCAACAAAAAAAGAAAAAGTCTATAATATGACGAAAGCCCAAGCGAAATTGAAAACTGGAGTATCTTGCAATAATTTACCGGAAAATACTACTGGTTGTGGTGGGACTGGTAGTGTTGATAAAGTACTTCCAAATGTAGGTCGATTTAGTGAAGGTGGACTCTGTTATAAAGGGAATTGCCAAAATGGCTACGGGGAAATTATCTTTTGGAATGGTGGTCTTTATCAAGGTCAATTCAAAAAGGGAATAGAAAATGGTAAAGGTACTGGCTATGATTCCAATAATCATGTCAGATACACTGGCGGACATAAAGACGGAGAATATGATGGTTACGGTGTAGAAATTAATTATTGGCCTAAATATGAGAATGGAAAATAAATATATAAACCCGCAACTCGTTACGAAGGTATGTATATAAATGAGAGCTGGAGTATGCAATGGGCCAAATTGTGAATGAGAGTATTGAGCCTTGACAAAACAATAATCTTGACCATAACGTTCGCTATGTTGGAAGCTGACTTCACATAAGAATGATTCTGAATGCGCAATGCAAACAGAACTCATTGAATGATTTCTAGCCGAAATAAGCAATGTGTAAAAGAGAGTAATCCTTCTTAAACATTTGTAAATGATTGGCTGCCTTTTCAACCCCCCCCTCCCGCGCCAGCGATAGAAGCGGAAATCCTTTCCTTAGAGATTAAATTTTCATCTACAAACAGTTCGGAAAGATTGGAGCGGATAGCGCGGTCGTTTTACAATTTAATCTGAATCCCCTAACAGATGCGAGGCGCCCAGTAATTGGTTTTAATTGGAGCGGGAAGGAGTGACTGGCATATAGTACTTGAGTCCTAAGTTTCCTTGGATCTCCGGAGCCCATAGTTCGTCGAGTGTGCGTCCAGCTTCTCTTGCATTGATGGGAACTCGTACCATCCCTTCAAAGGTGAGGTTGCTATTCGAAATACTGATCCCTGGTGTGACGTAAACTTGTCTACCGACGAAGTTTGTACGAGAAGGTTCTTGGGCACGAATGGAGGAATTAAAACGATTGGAATATTCGGATGCATCAAACCGGTGTAATTCGGAGAGTTGTAAAAATAATTCCCAACGTGAATTTTTGATAAAAGAAAATAAATTGCGATTGAGTCGGTATTTGATTCGCACTTTTGATTCTGCTACATCCACGTACCCACCAGATGCTTGGTTCAGTGACATACCCATGCTAAGCCCTAAGTCAAATGTAAATCCATTGCGATAGTACACGTAGGTCACATTCGGTTGGTAGGAAAGAATTGCTGCATTTGACCTTTCTGGTCTAACATCAAAATTTCCTTCTGGGTTGCGGTAAGGATTGACCGAGGAAAAAGGAATCACTGGTGAAAAAATCTGAATGCCTGCAATGGGATCGTCGGATTTGGAAAAACTAGTGTGGGCACCAAGTTCCAATTCCTTTGGGAATCGGAATGGGATAAGGATCGCCAAATTACCATTATGCGATCCGCCTACTTGGAAGAGGGATGCCCTTGGATCAGTAAAGGAATAACTCGAGAAAAAAGGTAATCCTTGTGCTAAAAGAGTTAGGCTCGTAAGGGATACGAGAATGGAGATAAGAGTGATCTTTTTTAGCATCTAAAAGCATTTCTGTCTGATTTTCCTTTGTTTGGCAATGAAATTTGCTTTCTTCTCTTTCTTTTTTTGTTATAAGTGAGACCGATGAATCAAAACGATACCAAAGTAGAACAATTTGGACCATGCACCATCCCAAACCCTGCGGGTTACGACTACTGGACAGAAGACAATTCCGTTGTCCTTTTCCAAACCATCTTTTCAGGGCAAGAAGATGCCAAAAAAACCATCGATTCCAGCCCAGTATTCTTTGAACAAGCTGGCCCAAAGGAAAAAATCTACTACCGACCTGAAGAAGTAACAGCAGGCATTGTCACTTGTGGTGGTCTCTGCCCTGGGATCAATGATGTGATCCGAGCGCTTGTCATGGAATTGCATTACCGTTACAAAGTCCCAAGGATTCTTGGTTTTCCTTTTGGGTATGAGGGTTTGGTAAAAAAATCGGGACATCGTCCCATTGAACTCACACCTGATAAGGTGGCCCACATCATGAATTTTGGCGGATCCATCCTTGGGTCTTCGAGGGGCAATCAGAAGATTGAAGATATGGTGGATACTTTGTTTTTATATGGAGTGAAGATGTTGTTTTGTATTGGAGGAGACGGGACCTTACGCGGGGCCGAGGCCATCCAAGCCGAAATCAAAAAACGAAAGGAAGACATCGCGATTGTTGGCATTCCTAAAACCATCGACAATGATATCAATTATGTCCAAAAAACTTTTGGGTTTTCCACTGCATTTAGTAAGGCGGTAGAAGCTGTCAATTGTGCCCACGAAGAAGCAAAAGGTGCATCAAATGGGATTGGTCTTGTGAAACTAATGGGACGCCACTCAGGATTCATTGCCGTGAATTCTGCATTGGCTTCTAAAAATGTAAATTTTGTCCTCATCCCAGAGCTTGATTTTGATTTAGAAGGCGATGGTGCCTTCCTGCCAGTTTTACTTGATCGTGTGAAACGAAGAGGGCATGCCGTTGTCATTGTGGCAGAAGGGGCTGGACAAAAGTATTTTGAAGACAAAGGTGAAAAGGATCGATCGGGTAACAAGAAGTTGGCGGACATCGGAGTTTTTATGAAAGATAAAATCACCGAATACTTTCAAAAAGAAGGAGCGGCTCTGAATCTAAAATACATTGATCCGAGTTACATCATTCGTTCTGTTCCTGCCAATGCAGAAGATTCAGTTTTCTGCGGATTTCTCGCTCAGAATGCCGTACATGCCGCGTTTGCCGGTCGAACGGGTTGTGTCGTTGGGATTTGGAACAATGTATTTACCGTGATGCCGATCTCTCTTGCCATTGCCGAACGAAAAGTCCTAAGGCCAGAACGGAGTACATTGTGGAGGGCACTCCTTGCTTCCACGGGCCAACCAAATTCGATGAAAGCGAAATAGGATTTCCGTATATTTTTTTCCTTCCTTTGGTTTCTGGGTTTTGTCTAATTGGTATTGTGAACACTAAGAAATCAAAACATGGGAAGGAAAAACGAATTGTTAGCGCAGTTCTTTTGACAACTTTTGCTTTTGTTCTGGTGTGTGCTGCCGGGTTTTTCCCTTGTCCCAAAATTGGATTCACCAATGGAGAACCCGATCTTGGAGCCTCAAAAGAGTTTGTGATGCCTTGCCATTCTGATTCGCAGGAAGAGGCAACTTCCAATGGAAAATCGAATGGAGATTCTTGCCAGTGTGATTAGATTTCAAACTCAGAATCGTTTACCTTTCAAATTGAATTTTCCAAATTGGTCCGAGTCTCACTTCAGAAACTCTACGTTCTCTCACACTTGGATTTACCAGTTCTGAACTTTGAATGGCAGAAGAGCATAAGTTTATCCGAATCCATCCCAAATAAAATCCAACTCCAACAAAAAACCATCAGACTTCTCATCTAAACCAAACCAATTTTTATACAATTAAAAATTGGAGGTTCAATTGACCTGCTCCCCAAAAACTGCACCGATATTTAAGTTAGTTTTCTCCGATATTAAGGAGAGAGCATTATGGCAAGAAAGAAGATAGAAGAAAGCGAGATTTTTCGGATATTAAAGGAAGCAGAAACAGGTATTCCAATCAAGGAACTTTCACGAAAATACGGAATCACTGAACAAACATTTTATCGCTGGCGTAACAAGTATGGAGGAATGGAGCTTAGCGAAATCAAGAAGATGAAGGCACTCGAGCAGGAAAATTCAAATCTCAAAAGATTGGTAGCTGACATGGCTCTCGAAATCCAAGCAATTAAGAATGTTTTGGGAAAAAAGTTTTGAGCAGATCAACGAAGGAGAGAGCAGTTGATCTGCTAGTTGAAGAGGGACTTTCTCTAAACAGAAGCCTAGATGTTGTTCTTCTTCCTAAATCAAGTTATTATTATCAGCCGAAAGCTATTGATGAAGAGACAATGAACGAAATTCGAAGACTTGCTTTTCGATGGAAACGGGAAGGCTATCGACGAATTTACCGAAGGTTAAGAAGGTCGGGTAGGACAATCAATCATAAGAAAGTATATCGACTATATTGCTTAGAAGGGCTTAAAATAAGGACAAAACCGAAGCGAAAGAAAAGAAATGCATCATCACAGCAACTACCATTGCCTAAGAATTCAAACGAAGTTTGGTCAATGGACTTTGTTTTCGAACGGACGATTGATGGAAGAAAGCAAAGAATTTTAACAGGTATTGATCATTTAACAAGAGAGAATACCATACTTCAGGCAGAGTTTACTTTTTCGTCAGAAAAGTTGATCAGATATTTAAACACCCTCGAAAGACTTCCAAGAGCATTTGTTTTGGATAATGGAACAGAATTTACATCCAAAGACTTCCAGAAATGGGCAGAAGATAAGGGGATAGAAATTCACTTTATTGAAAAAGGAAAACCAACACAAAATGCATTTATAGAAAGTTTCAATGGTAAACTTAGAGATGAGTGTTTGAATCTACACTACTTTAAAAATCAAAGAGAGTTAACCGATGCTTTGCGAATTTTCCAAAAGGAATACAACGACGAGCGTCTTCACTCTTCATTGAATTACTTGACTCCTTCAGAGTTTAAGCGATCTTATGGTTGAAATGTTTAGAGAAAACTAACTTATCCATTGGTACTGAAAATGGGGGCAGGTCACAATTATGAGGTTACATTACATACGTATATTCATATATACTACATTATTTATATTTTATGCATTTTCAGTTCAGATTTCTGGTGAAAGTACAGATGGTATCCATAAAAAAATAAATAAAATTTTAAAAACACATCCAGTAGTTTCATTGAAATTCTTAGAAGCAAAAGAAAAAGAATTTCGATCCAAACATGCAGATGTTTACCCTGATCCAAAAATTGGATTTGCATACAGATCCTACCCCTATCGTTCCGGTTTTAATACCGATAGGGCAAGGCCAGACACTCCCAGTATGACAGGAAAGGAGTATTCGGTATCTCAAGAAATACCCTTTCCTGGGAAATTAGATTTAGAAAAAAGTATATTAAAATCGGATTCAGAATTGGATTTTTGGACAGGAGTTTGGATCCAAAATGAGTTTTTGAAATCTTATTTTGAACTTATCCTTTCTGTTGCAGCAATTGAAAGGGAGTTGGCTGATTTAGAAACGGTTCAAAAACAACTTGAGACCAAAATCAAATTAGAATCAGCACAATATGCTGCAACCCAATCGAAAATCACAAATGCATTAAAAACAAAAAATGCAATTCTAAAAATCAAAGATAGAATCACAGAAAGGAATATTGGTTTAAGAGAACTAAAAGAGTCATTAAAATTTTATGATGATCACTTAAGTGAGCCACATATTTCTGAAACAGAAATCATTGAATACCTTTCTAAACAAGAAAAGTATATAGAACAGGAGTTAACACAAGATTCAATTTCAAAAATACCAGCAATTCAATATGCAGAAGTAAACCAGTCCAAAGCAATTCAGGAATCGAAAAAAGATGAACTACTTCATTTTCCTGATTTTGAAGTGTTTGTGAGTTATATGGAAAGACGTCGCAAACCATTTTTATTGGATAGTGGCCCTTTGAATGTAGCGATCATGGACAATCCTGAATTTGCAGGTGATCTTTGGAGTGCAGGTGTGACGGTTCGTCTGCCCGTTTGGTCTTTGTCAAAAGTGGATGAACTCAACCAATCCAATGCAGTAAAAATCACAAGGTTACAAAAAGAAAAAGAAAAAGAACGAAAGAGAATTCAGTCCGAATACTATGCAACTGTTGAAGCTTGGCGAGGGAATATAGAACGTCTCCAAAACTACCAAGTTAACCTTTTACCAACCTTACAGAGAAATATCAAAACTTCACTTTCTTCTTATTCTAAAGGCGAATCGTTACTTGGTGAAAGTTATGAATTCATCATCGAATCATTAGAGATGCAATCTCAATTACACCAAATTCAGTTTAGAAGATGGGCCTCTGTTTTGAAGTTATTGCAACTAACCAATCACTTACTTCCTGAAGGAGGGAATTATGAGAACTAAAACACTTTTACTCATCAGTTTATTATTAGCGATCTTTTTGGTATCATGTGGAGAAACAACACATAACCATAAAGAAGTGTATACATGCCCGATGCACCCACAGATTGAAACGGATCATCCAGGGGAATGCCCGATTTGTGGGATGCAACTTGTCAAAAAAGAAGAAGAGCCTGTTGGTACAAATCACGCAGATCATTCCAATTTGAATGCTGATGAGTCTCCAAAGGGTGAACCTAGTTTGAAATTATCAGATAACAAACAATCGATTTTGCATTTAGAAACAGTGTTTGTTGCAAAGGGAGAGATTCATAAATCCATCAATCTGAGTGGGCAGGTAGCTTATGATCCTGAAATTTTTTCAACAGTGAATGAATACAAATCGATCTCAAATGATGGAGAATGGGGGAAAGAATTAAAACAAGGAATTCGTTTGAAGTTCGCCAAATTGGGATTAAGTGACTCGCAAGTTCGGTATGCACTTTCAAAAAATGTTGATTTGTTTTTAACCGGAAAAACTGGAAAATCATCCTTACTTGTATTCCAGGTTTATGAAAATGACAGTCCATTTTTAAAAGTTGGAAAGAGTATCGATATCGTTACAGAAAACGTATCAAATGAACTCAAAAAAGCTAAAATTGTAGCAATAGGGAATCTTATAAATGAAGAAACTCGTACTATTTCTGTTTGGTGTGAAGTAAAGGATCCAACCAATGGATTCAAACCTCAAATGTTTGTCCAAGGATCTTATGAAATCCAAAAAATTAATGTTTTACGGATTCCAAAAGATTCCATTTTGCCAACTGGTAAGTCGGATTTGGTGTACCACAAAACTGGCCAAAATCAATTTGTTCCAAAAAAAATTAAAACTGGTTTTTCTTCTTCCGAGTGGGTCGAAGTCATCGACGGTCTCAAAGAAGACGATGAAATTGTTTCAAAGGCAAGTTTCCTTTTGGATTCTGAATCAAAATTAAAGTTAGGTGGAGACAAAAATGATCAGCACAA